>JANRKO010000092.1:0-156476 GCA_033763455.1 Polyangiaceae bacterium | reverse complement strand
TGGCTTCGCCTCGGCCTTCTTCGCTTCTGCGGCTGCCTTAGCCTCTGCCTTCTTCGCTTCTGCGGCTGCCTTCGCCTCTGCCTTCTTCGCTTCTGCGGCCGCCTTCGCCTCTGCCTTCTTCGCTTCTGCGGCTGCCTTCGCCTCTGCCTTCTTCGCTTCTGCGGCCGCTTTCACTTCCGCCTTGCTCGGTTCCGCGCTTGCCTTGGGGGCCACTTCTGCCTTGCCTTTGCCCTTCACACCCTTCTTGCTGGGGGCTTCCGCTGCATTGCCCTTCGCGCCCTTCGTGGGCCCGGCCGCAGCCTTGGCAGTTGCCTTGGGTACTTCAACTGACTTGGCGCTGGGGATCGCTTTTTTGGCTGCCTTTTTAGATTCCGCCGCAGGCTTTGGCGATTGCGGGGCCTCTGGAGAACTTGCCTTAGCCGCGTGCCTCTTTGGCTTTGCAGCAACTGGTTTTTGGGCAGCTGGCTTTGGCCCGGCCGGGCTGGCTGGTGCCTTCTTGGCCGAGGCTGGTTGCCTCTTGTCCGCTAGCAACTTCACCTCCGCTGCTTTGCCGGATTTTTCGGAAATTTGCTGCGAAGTGGTGGTGCGTGCGGCTTTCTTGCGTTTTGCCATCCGATTATTCTGACTCCGTACCTTGTTCGGATCCGTGTGGAGCGCCAAGCGTGGCGTCCTCTGCAATTTGCTCGACTTCTTCTGCCGGCACGGCCGTGGTCCCTAGGCTTGGGGCCCTTGGTGCCTCCACGGAGTCTTCTTGCACGGCGAGCTCAATCAGAATGGGCGCGTACGGGCCATCTTGGTAGACGCGTGTCATGCGCAGGCGCGTCATCTCGAGGAGTGCCAAGAACGTGACGATGAGGTCTGCCCGCGAAATTTGCCCCTCAAACAGCTCCTCAAAGCGCAGCTGGTGCCTGACTTTCAGCAACTCTGAGAGTTGGCCGATGCGATCGGTGATCGAAAAGCGCTCGAAATCGATCTGGTGGTCGACCGTCGTTTTCGCCCGGCTGAGCACCCCTTGAAATGCATCCAGGAGCTTGAACAAGCTAATCGGAGCTAGCGGTGCAGGACCATCCACCGACGGGGCCGTGGCACCCCTTAGGAAGATATCTCGACCGAGCCATTCACGGGCATCGAGTGCTTCTGCCGCGTGTTTGTATTTTTGATACTCGAGCAGCCGCCGAATCAGCTCCGCCCGCGGATCGACCTCCTCCTCATTGGTCTCATCTGGCTCCTCGGGAGCCGCCGGCAAGAGCGACCGCGACTTAATGTGCGTCAGGGTCGCGGCCATGAGGAGGTATTCACTTGCTAAGTCAATGTTCAGCTCATCAAGCAGCATCACATACTGGAGGTACTTTTCCGTGATGAACGAGATGGGGATGTTGAGAATGTCGAGTTCATGCTGCTGAATCAGGTGCAGCAGAAGGTCTAAAGGCCCCTCGAACTCCGGCAACTGGACGCGATAGCTCGCACCTGGCTCGGACGTACCTGAAGCGTCAGCCGCCATGGCGCGCTTCGAGGTCGATTCTGTGGGCTCCTGAGCCATGGTCGGGGCAGACTAGGAGCCCTGGCCAGCAAATTCCACGGATTTCGGCCACATGCCGAGCGCGCGCCAAGAGCCCCGCTCTTTGTCGAAGTGTGGCCCATGCTAGCGTTGGGCCCGATGTCGCCCCAGAGCGCCAGCTGCCCGACCTGTGGAAAAACCTACGGCCCAGGGGCCCGATTTTGTCCCCTCGACGGGGCTGCACTGAGCCCGAAGCCAAGCTTTGGAACCGATGACCCGTACCTCGGGCAGACCCTTGCTGGGCAGTTCCAGATCTTGGATCTGATTGGCCAGGGCTCCACCGGCCGCGTTTACCGGGCACACGATGCGGCCGCTCACCGTGACGTAGCCATCAAGATCCTCCACCGGGAATTACTGAAAAGCCGAGCCATCGTCACCCGTTTCCTGCGTGAGGCCAAGCTCGCGAGCCGCCTGCAACACCCGAACCTGATTGAGATTTTGACGGCAGGCGAGCTGTTGGCCGAAGCCCCAAACGATGGAGGGGAAGCCTATGTGGTCACAGAGTATCTGCCAGGGCGCACACTCCGCGCGGCGCTTGCGACCCAACAGCGAGCACTACCGCTACCGCGCGCACTCCACATTATTTTGCAAATCTGCGATGCGGTGGGTGAAGCGCATGAGAAGCAAGTTATCCACCGCGACCTCAAACCGGAGAACATTCTACTGGTACAGCGAGGCTTCGATCAGGACTTCGTCAAGGTGTTGGATTTCGGGACTGCGCGCTTGGATCTCTCCGACGCCACGGTGCTCACTCAAAAGGGAGCGGTCCTCGGGACCGCTCGTTATGCGTCCCCCGAATGTGCACGTGGTCAGAAGGTGACAGCCGCCTCAGATGTGTATTCCCTGGCCACTTTGCTCTACGAGTGCCTGTCAGGTAGTCCGCCGTTTGACGGGAAAAACCCAGTAACCGTGCTCCTCCAACACATGCAGGAGACGCCCAAGCCACTGCTCACCTGGGAGCAAGCATCTTACGTACCTCAGCCGATAGCAGACATTGTTCACGCGAATCTGGCCAAAACTCCCGACCAACGTTGCCAAAATGCGCGCGCTTTCAAGGTCGCCCTTCAGGAGGCGGCGCAAACAAGCCGCATTGGTCTCTGACGCCGAGGAGCATTTGCCGGCCCGTAGATCCCACAAACCTCGGCAGCGGGGCAGCTCGTGGTATACTAGACGAGTGAATAAGCCAGCGGTCCTACCTGTGTGCCTGACCGCGGCGAACCTGCTCGTCTGCTTGCTCTGCGGCGGGCGTGCCCACGCGGAAACCGCAAACGCATCGGTCGCGGCGACCTCGCCAATCACCGAAGAGAGCCCCTCGGGCGCTACCTTTACGCGTACGAGTGGCGGCTACATGGCCATCGATAGGCCAGTTGGCATCGCTGAGTTTGGCTTAGGTGCCTTCAGTTTGCCGGGGGCCGAGATTTGTGGGCCCGGAAGTTGTTCCCAAGGGGACGTTAGCTTCGAGTTGGATGCCTGGCAGCTGTATCGCCCGGCCGTCCGCTACGCCTTTGGCGCAGGAGTTACCATGGGGCTTCTAACCATTCGCACACCGGGTAAGGAGGACCCAGCTGCTATCGAGCGGGATCATGACCGCGGCTACCTAACGGTGGAAACGATCGGCCGCTACTACGCGTACGTGGGGGATACAGTGGAAGCTTGGGCTGGGCTCACCACAGGCCTTGCGATTGTCCGCGATAGTTTTGCCGACAAACGCAAGACTGAGGTGGCCCTGGTCGGGCCGCGGAGCGCACCTATTCGCACCGAAGGCCTCGCGCTTGGCTTCGCCGTCGGGTCCACATTTGCACTCTCCTCGAACTGGGCAGTGGTGGGGAGTGTGCGCTACGGCGCCTGGTTCTTACCGAACAAGCCGGGTACGGATCCCTTTGGAGATAAAGCTTCGCTCACCGGGCAAACCAACGTAGTGGCCGTAAGCCTCGGCGTGGGATACCGGATTCCGTTGTGAGCCTAATGCAAAGCCAACACCAAGAGCTCCACCATCCTGTCCAAGAGTAGGGCGAACGCTGCTAACACCAACACTGGCCTAAGCGGCAACAGAACCGACTCAAGTTGCAGAGGAGCCGCCATACGCTGTGCGAGGGCAACAGCAACTTCCACAACGATTGAAACCACCGCTAACGGCGCCGCCACAGACACTGCCAGCGTTAACCCATGTACCAGATCGCGCGCCGCCACCTCGGGAGTGAAGGGCAGGCTGGGCGAAGCGAGCGTGTGGACCAATCTTTCTGGGCCACCGAGCATCAGAAATCCAATGGCGACGAGTAGAGAAATCAGAGTTCCAAGCGGAGTGCTCACTTCGGGGGCAACACCTGCCACGCCCGATCGGGAACCACGCAACTCATCAACCAGGGCGCCACTGATGCTCGACGCCCAAAGCACAGCGCTAGCAGCGAGTGCCACGGGAAGCCCGCGAAGAAACTCGCCTGCATAAGCAAGCGGCCAGGGGCCTGACAAAGTACCCGAAAGGGCAGGCGCCACGCTGAACGCCAGCGCGAGCCCAAAGCCAACGCGGATGGGCGTGGCCAATGGGGCCAAACCGAACGCGGGAATGAGTAGCGCACTCGGCAACACGCGAGCAAAGGCCAACAGAAAACGCGTTGCATCCACACCTTGGCGATCAAGCTCAAGAAGCCAGAGCGCGGCTAAATCAGGCGGTGCGACCATCGGCCTCCGACATGGGGCAACCTCGCCTGATTGACGCGGAGCAGAGCCGCGCGCTAACGCGACCTCTAGCAACGGAGTACATCTGCATGAGTCTTGATCCGTCCCGAACCGGCTACGTAACCCGACCTTACACCTTTGAGTACGATTGGAAAACGGTCGTTCTCTATGCACTCGGGATAGGTGCCAAGCAAAGCGAGCTCAATTACTTGTACGAGGCGCGCGGGCCGGCTGTTTACCCGACGTTTGGCGTGGTGCCCACCTACGCCGTTTTGAGTGATCTCCTGGAGCACACTGGGGTCAACCTAAAAAGTGTGGTGCACTCAGGCCAGGCTATCCGGCTCCATCGGAGCATTCCGCCAGAGGGCTCGCTCACTACGCGCGGTAAGCTCACCGGGATCTTCGACCTCAAGCGCTTCGCGCAACTCAGCTTCACCACTGAGACAAGCATCAACGGGGAGCCGTTATTCGATAACGAATGGACGTTACTGGTCTTGGACGCAGGCGGCTTTGACGGCCCACGCCCCCCCAAAGGAGCGACGATACGCGTGCCATCCGACAAGGAACCAACCCTCAGTGTGGACGCCCAAACCACACCCGAACAAGCCGCGCTCTATCGCCTGAGTGGTGACTACAACCCGCTGCACATCGATCCTGAAATAGCCCGCGCCGTGGGGTTCGAACAGGGCCCCATCTTGCACGGGCTATGCACCTTTGGTTTTATCGGTCGGGCTGTGGTGCAGAACCTGTGCAGCGGTGACCCCGCCGGCCTGAGCTACCTCTCAGCACAATTCAGAAAACCGATCTGGCCTGGAGAAGTACTCAAAATTCGAGGCTATGCACTCGATTCTGGGCAGATTGCCCTCGAAGCTTTTGCCGCTGATCGCACAGAACCTGTAGTGACCAACTGCTGGGCGGAGCTCAAACGCTCATGAAGCGAATAGCTGACAGGTTCCAGAAATTTGGTTGGATAGCCTTCCTGGTGGCGGCGATCGCGAGTGCGTGTGTGGTCACCCCTTTTGAGGCTGTGGGAGAAGGGCCGCAAATCATGCCACCCCCGTCCCCTCCCCCACGCCCCGTCTCAGCACAAGCCACGGTTCTCGCGAACGCACCCAAGGAAATCCGCGCAAGCCATCTGCTCATTGCCTATCGCAACGCCCTGCGAGCCGCACCCAGCGTGGTTCGGACCAAAGCGGAAGCCAAAGCCCGCGCTGAGGAAGCGCTCGCAAAAGCCAAAGCCGGCGCCGAGTTTCGGGATCTCGCAGCCGAATATTCGGATGAGCCAGGAGCCGCAGCAAGCGGGGGTGATCTGGGTAAATTTGAGCGAACACGCGTGGTGCCTGAGTTTGGGAATGCCGCCTTTGCTCTCAAACCGGGGGAGCTGAGCGGCGTCGTGGAGTCACCTTTCGGCTACCACGTGATCTTGCGAACAGAGTGAGTGCGGGCTCGGAGCCACCGGGCCGTTTCATTCTCTCAGCACCCACTTTGAGATCACCATGCGTTGAACTTGGCTAGTACCTTCGCCAATTTCACACAGCTTCACGTCTCGCAAGTGCCGTTCGATATCAAACTCGCGTGTAAAGCCATATCCGCCATGGATTTGCATACTATCGTTGCAGATCTTAGTGGCTGCCTCGCTCGCAAAAAGCTTCGCCTGTGAAGCCTCCAGCGTGAAGGGGCGGCCTTGGTCCGCCAACCACGCGGCTCGGTAGGTGAGCAGCTCGGCAGCATCGAGAGCCGTGCGTCCATCAGCTAACATCCAACGGATGGCCTGAAACTCGGAAATGGGGTTCCCAAAGGCCTCCCGATCTTTGGAGTAGCGAAGGGCCATATCCAGCGCGCCGCGGCCAAGGCCGAGCGCCATGGCCGCGATGGAAACGCGGCCACCATCCAGAATGCGCATGGTGTCGATGAAGCCATTATCCACCTCCCCCAAACGCTGCTCATCGGAAACCCATACGTTCTCGAACGTGAGCTCCACGGTATCGCTGGACCGACAGCCATACTTCTCCAACTTCTTGCTTGCAAAATAGCCGGGCGTGTCGGTCGGGACGATGAAAGCCGTTATCCCTTTCTGTGGCGCCACCCCAAGATTCGTGCGCGCCAACACCACACAAAATCCACCCACAGAGCCTTGAGTAATGAACATCTTGGTGCCGTTGATCAGCCACCCATCACCATCTCTCACGGCCGTCGTGCGAAGTGCGGCGGCATCGGAGCCGGAGCCTGGTTCGGTGAGGGCCCAAGCCGCAAGCCATTCTCCGCTCGCTGCCGCACGTAGATACTTCTGCTTTTGAGCCTCCGTTCCAAACTTCAAAATATGCCCTGTGCCGAGGCCGTTGTGGCTCGCCACCGTGAGCGCCAAGGAGCCGTCTACACGCGCGCATTCCTCAACACACACGGCGTAGCTCAACATATCCATGCCTGCGCCGCCGTACTCCTCAGGGATCCGGATGCCAAGCATGCCAAGCTGAGCGAGCTCGGGCACGATCTCGGTCGGGAAGCGTTCCTCCGCGTCCCACTTTCGAGCGTTGGGCCGTACGCGCCGCTCGCAGAACTCACGCACCGTTTGCCGCAGGATCTGGTGTTGCTCGGAAATATCGAAGTTCACCCTACATAGTTAAGCCTCAAAGGGGCTCGCCCGCCAATTCTTCGCTCACTTTCGAATCGCTTCGGCCGAACGGGCAAAACGCCCGAGCTCCTGCAACTTTTCGGACTCCGTTAGCTGGGCAATTTCGGCTTGTGCGCGCGAACCGACGAAATCATCGTCGCCGATCGCATAAACACGCTGAGCGCGCCGCGTGAGAAACCACGTCGAGGGGGCCTGCGCCTCAGTCCGCGGTGTGGTGAACGTCAGAGCGTCAAACGGGGCCTGTTTCAATACAGTGGCCCCATGGAACTTGCGGAGCGTACTCACGACGTCCAGGGCTGCCGCCTCTTCCACCCCATCGACGGCGGCCAAGCGCCAGCGTTTGACGCCCCGCGCGTAGTAACCCACAGCGCCCGGTCCAAGCCCACCGACATCAAGCACGTTCTCGGGCTCATAGGCCATCCCCAACGGAAGCAGACCTGCGCTCGGAAGAAGCCGAACCTCTAGCGGCAATTCACTTGCGCCCCCGAGTGCCCGCGTAAGACCCCGCACTGCCTCCGGCAGAAGTACACGCGCACGCTCAACAACACGCTCTGTCGGCTGCTCAGAGTCGCTCAAGCGCAGAATAACCACTTGATTTCCCGTAACCGCACGGGCGTCAATGTTGCTCTGCGCAGCGGCACCGTCGCCCAACAACGCGACATACGGCGTCTTGCGAGGATCCTCAGAAGCCAGCACAGATCGGCTGAAATAGCCAAAGGCGAGCGCGGGTGTCTCGAACGCGAGAACCACTGCGTCTATGGCAGCGTCGCCATGCTTGGAGCGGTATACTCCCGCTTCCGCTTGCAGCAAGTGAAACGGCGTGAACTCGGCGCAATCGGTGCCCAACAATCCACGGCAAAAGGAGTAGAGCGGTGTGCTCCCAGTGCCAAAGCTCCGAATCGGCGCAGTTGAGGCAAGACACAGTGAGCCAAGCTTCGCAGGCAAACGCGTTTTCCTAATTTCCCCTGGCGATGATTCGCATTCTAAAACCTGTGGCGGCGCAGAATGGCGCCCAAGAACCTTCAGCGCGGATTCTGAATCACAGGCGATGGCTATCAGCGCAGAGAGCGCCAGCAAGGCACAAGGAACGAGACTTCCTGAAGTGCCGGGGGCGGGGTAACGAGCTCGCATTTCCCTACCTCCAACCCTGCAAAGGTTGCATAGCTCCGCAACGCTTACTTCGCCGCGAGCGACTGAAGGTCGAAGATTGCGCACGATCGGGGGTATGAAAGCGTTGCGGCGACGGCATGGGGTTTGCTGATTGGAGCCCGATGGCTCCGCTCCCCGGCAATACAGCATTACTAGAAAGAGTGCACGCTCGCAGAGGCGTCCAGGGGTTCACGCTGGCGGAGCTCTTGGTGGTCGTGGTCATCATCGGCGTTCTTTCGGTGGTAGCCATCCCGGCACTGGTGAATCGCATGCGCGACCGCCGGGTGCGTCAGGCGGGCGAAGAGATTGCAACGCTCTACCGCAATGCTCGGTTACAGGCGATGGGCAGAGGTTCGGCCGTGTTGGTGCGCTACACGAAGTCGGGGAACGTTTCATCGTTTGAGGTCAGGGAGGCGGTTTGGGGTGGCACCACGCCTGTGGGAAATGCCAGCGGAGCGAACTGTCAGAGACTGCCGAGCTCCAGCTGCAGCACTAACACCGCCGGGCTCGCCCAAACGTGGGCCACAGCCAACCCGGCCACGGACGATAATCGAGTCATCGACCGTCTCAATCTGACCGCCGTGGGCCAGGATCTCCGCAGCACTCTGCTTCCCCCTACGGGCGCAGAGCTTAATTACCTGGACGTTTGCTTCTCCGCCATGGGTCGTAGCTTCCGACGCACGGCAGCCAATGGGCAGTTTGTTCCACTTGTGGGCGTGCACCAGGTAAATGTGGGTCGCTATCCTGGTGCGGCCACTCAGCCAGTGGGAGTTGAACGCATGGTAGCCATTTTGCCCAACGGAGCCGCAAGGATCCTCCGATGAAGCCGCGCTCCAGGCCTTTGCTCCGGCACGCAGGCTACACCGTCGTGGAATTGATGATGGCCATCTCACTGTTTGCCATCGGCGTAACTGCCATCATTGCTCTCCAAAAAGTTACGGTAACCGCCAACCAGCACGCAAAGAACCTGGCTATCGCGACCCGCATCGCTCAGTCATGGCAGGAGATGCTGGCCGCAGATGCAGTCCAATGGAACCACCCCTCAGCCCAGATTAGCAGCTCCGATATCGACGATACGGCCTGGCTCAAAAATGTTTCGCCGACGCCCGCTTGGTTTCAACCGGCGTGGAATGATGACCTCCAATTTGGCCCAGCTTTCGATGCGCTCGGCAATCCCGTATTGTTACCAACGAACGCAGCGCAGGCTAACTTCTGCACCCATATTCGACTGTCCAATCTCTACCCCTCCACCGAGGCCGAAGGAAACCTGGGCAACGGCCTCATCCGCACGGAAGTACGCGTATTCTGGAGGCGACCTGGAGTGGATAACAACGAAGCTTTCTGCAGCAACGCTATCCTCGCCAGCGCCATCGGTGACAAGCTTCAGGAATACTACTTTGTCTACAAGGCTTCGGCCGTTCGTCAGAACCTGCTCCAGTGAAGAAGATGTCTCCGTTTTCCACATCACTGCACACTTACGCTAAGCAACGCGGCTTCACGTTAACGGAGCTCATGGTAGCCCTCACAGGCGGGTTGTTCATCTCTACAGTCGTGTTCGTGTTGGCGCGCGACAGTACTCGTTTTTATCAACGTGAATCCCGCATGGCCAATGCGAATCTCTCAGAGATCATCGGCTTTCAGCGCTTGAGTGCAGACATTGCTCGAGCGGGCTTCCTCTCTAGCCCCAATATTCGACGCGAGCCGACGCGTTTGTGCGGGCCTCCGTTAACGCAAGCCAACCTCTGGCCGACTGAGCTGGCGAACCTTTCGAGCATCATGATCAAGGCCGGCGAGGTCATGCCCGCGGAGTTAACCGGCCAAGTAGCGCCCGTTCGTTTGCGCCTGGCCGGAGCGTACTCATCTGCTGAGCAGTTTGGCACGAGGACCGTTAAGAAAGGCGCGGCTGCAGGCACCACTGAAGTGTACCTGCAGCCTAATCTGGGCCCCATGCAGCGGCTTGGTTACGGGACCTCGACAGATCCAACCGCTCTGCTTCAGAGTGTGTTTCCCGCGGGTCGAGCGCTTCGCCTGGTGGATAAGGAAGGCAAGGTGCAGTACGGCACCATCACAGGTGTTGTTGCAGACGCTTCGCCCCGCATCATTTTAGGCAATAGACCGGCAATACAATTTAGGGAAGATGGCTCCCTTTGCGGCTTTCATGATCTTGGGGAAGGTACGCTAGTAAACGTAGTGAACTTTGTGGTCTACGAGATCCGCAACATTCAGAACGCCACCGCTTACCCCGATTTTGTCAGGGCGATCGAAACCGACCCTGCAGTAATTGCAGCAACCCGCGACACCACGCGTACAGATCTTATCCGCGTCGAGCTTGATGTCGACGGAAACGAGATAACCAACACACGCGAGTTAGTGGCAGAATACGCGGTTGACCTTCGCTTCGGGCTCACTGTGGTGGAGAACGCCAGCACCAGCACGCCGGTTACCGCCCCTCTGCTGGAAACGATCCCTTCGACCGACGCTGACGTGCTTCTATGGGCAGGGCTACCCTCGGGGCTGGGCGACAACATCGGACCCGAATTCATTCGTTCGGTTCGCACGCGCCTCAGCGTGCGCTCGCGTGATCCAGATCGCGACACCAACATTACACCCAACTCCACGGTCGCGCCAGGGCTCTACCGCATTGGCCTGGGGGCGAACGGAGCTGCGCCATTCGCACGCGTGCGGACCATGCAAGCCGACATCGCGCTCAGGAACCAGAGGTAGCAGATGGAAGTCACCAACACACAAGTCTCAACCCAGAGGCAGAGGAGAACCCAACTCCTTTCGTTTCAGGCGCGACGCAGAGAGCGCGGCGCCACAATTTTTGTGGTGCTCACGGTCATGACACTGCTCACGGCTGTCGGCGTCTACGCCGCGCGCGCTGCTAGTTTGGTAGATCGCGCGGCCGGCTTCGATCGGCAGTTCCTTCAAACTCACTATGTCTCAGCGCTTGGAACACTTGCCGCTGCTACTGAACTCGGGGGAGGAAGCGGCGCATTGGCCCTCGACCGCATGGGCAAAAGCCGCGAGGCCTGTCGTGCAACTCGCGGGATGGTGGCTGACTCAGACGCGGGCAGGTGCCTCCGATATTCGATGCGGGAAATTCAAGAACGCGTGAATTCGTTCTACCCGACCCAAGCGTTACTGGACAACGCCAAGAACGGTCCACCCGCAGAGCCCGGTAGCCTAGGCCCGTACTCGCCTGCGACTGGAGCGGCGTTGGAGGGGAACTTCGTGGTCGAGCTTTCCGATCGAGGATACGCTGCGCCAGTCGCCGGAAGCGACCTCAGCGGAAGTGGCAGCCTTTCACGTTATGCCCGAGTGACCGCAACGGCGATGGGCCAAGTAACACCCTTTACGGGAGACACCGCGTGCGTCGAAGGAGCGGCTGCCGTTACAGGCATCGAAACCACGCGAGCGTACGTTGAGTTTGGACCCGTCGAATGAAACATCGAAGGATGAGAGCTATGAGAACCCTGCCAAATCGTTTGCTGTTGTTGGGTGCTGCATCCACCCTGAGCGTCGTGGCGCCTAGCGTGAGAGCTCAGGGGTTGGCCGACACGAATCCGCCCCTGCCCAATATCCTCCTGATTGTGGATACCTCGGGATCGATGGAGCGAAAGTCCGCAAGCCAAGATCCGCCCCAGTGCGATCCAACGGGGGTTTCTCCTAGCGAGCGCAGCCGCTGGATCGAAACCATCGAAGTGCTGACTGGCTCTATTCAGAACTACCGGTGCCAAGCCCTTGCACGCAACAGCACGAGCTTCAGAAACGAGTATTCGCTGGATGGCAACCTGCCTTACGATTTCAACTACGTCAATGCCTACCACCGCCCTCTGAGCGGGACCTGCACGCCTGGCCCCGGAGTATTACCGAGCCCAAACGCGTATGACTATCCCGCAGGCGCTGTGGGATACCATGACTACTCCAACCTCGCGACTCCGTGCACCACGTTCACGCAGACGGCCGATGGCATTCTCGATAGCTACGGCCAGTTTATGCGTTTTGGTTTGATGACCTTCGATACGCTGCCGCACAAGGGTACCGGTGTCTCCGGAACATCCTCCCAATTCCTGAATGGGATCCAGGGAACTTGGAGTTACTTTCTCAACAGCGCCTCTGGTGCTGGTCGACCAGAAGCTTGCAGCACCGCGTTTGATCTCGAGGTGGGCGCTCGCAATGCCGCGGCCCCGCCGTGGGAGGGGAGGATGGTGGCGTTCGGAAATCCTGCAGCAGGTAGCGCCGCCGTTGTGGGGCGAAACACGCAAATACAGGAAATTCTTCTAGCCACTCGACCTTTCGGCGCCACACCCATTGCCGGCATCATGCAAGATGCCAAAGACTTTTTGTGGAACGATGCTTCCACCGATCCGCTGAACGGCGCTCTGAAATTTGGGCCAAAAGACGATCCCTTCATTCTCAAAGGTTGTCGCCAGCAGGCTATCGTCCTACTCACGGATGGAGAACCGAATCTGGATCTACGTCCCTCGTGTGAAGGACCGGGGCCGCCAGCGGGCCAGTGCCCCTACGAAAAACCCGAAACTACCGCAGAAACACTGGCCACCTCGTCAAATCCTCCCCCAGTGAAGACCTATGTAGTCGGCTTTGCACTGTCGCAAGTTACGGTTGGCTCAGTAACGAAGGACTGCAACAACTTCACCACCGATGACCTTACAGGAGTAACAGGCCTCTGCAACGATATTGCCAATAAAGATAACGTGAACCTGCAAGCGTGTTGTACCCTCAACCGTATTGCTTTTAAGGGAGGAACAACCAAGGCTTCCTTCGCGACCGACAAGAACGCGCTGGGTGTCGCGCTTAGCAAGATCCTCGGGAGCTTCGCCACCACCACCACCCGTACTCTCCCGTCATTCGCTACGGCCTCCACCGCCTCAGACTCCAAGGGCTTCCGCTTCTTCAGCTCCTTTAATCCGGTGTCCGCAGCGTCACAGCTCGTTCAACTGCCCGACGGACAGCTGGATCGCCAACGGTACACCTGCGACGATCCAAGTGCCTTGGGGAAGCCCAAGGCCGTAAAGATCGACCCAGACGCAGGTGACAGCTTTGCCGCAAATCTGAACGCCCAGAGCGCTGACAATCGGGTATTCATCTCGGTCAAAGATGACGCGGCTCTCGGCAAGGCTGGCCACTCCCTGCGACCTTCGCTTACGACAGACGTAGACGGCCTGGCCTCCTACAGCGGTGCCCAATATTCAGGCACTTCGGCAAGTTTCGTATCGAGCACACCATTTGCTGCGATGGGTCTGACGAGTGGCGTCGGCGATTGCGCTGGCCTTGCCGATGCTGAGTGCCGCGATCGAATCTTGAAGTGGCTGGTGGGTCTGGATAATGGCAGCGGTACCTACCATCGCTGCAAAACCCCTGGCACAGACTGCCACTTGTTGGGAGAAATCCTGCATTCCACCCCAACCGCCGTGAATCGACCGCTCGCGCTCGTGCGCGACGAATCTTACTCGAAGTTCGCCGATGCCAAGGCCAAACGCCCCCTCGTCCTCTATGTGTCCACGAACGACGGTATCTTGCATGCTTTTCGGGTTGCCAGCAACGAGAGGGAGCTTACCGCCCCCTTCAACGAAGTGGCACCCGTCAATTCACGAGCTAACAACGAGATGTGGGCCTTCATTCCCCCAGCAGTGTTGCCCCAACTCCAGGGTCAATATCCGCCCCAACGCCAAGTTTTGCTCGACGGCACCGCCGTTGTGAAAGATGTGGTGGCAACAAAACAGGCTGACGGCTCCTATACGTTGGAACGCACAGCGGCCGATGCCGAAGCAGGATCGGGCGATTGGCGCACGGTCCTCGTTCAGAGCTTTGGCCCAGGCGCGACCGTTTCAGGCTACTTTGCACTCGACATTACCGAGCCCACTATTAGCAACACAACGGGGCCGAAGTTTCTTTGGCAACTCACCCTTGCAGGAGACGGCTCCAAGCTGTTTGGCCCAAGTGCCGCCAAGCCACTCATCACCACAGTTTTTTTCGACGATAGTGGCGACGGCAAAGCGGAAGAAGTCCCGGTGGCCGTGTTGCCCGGTGGCGATGCAGATGCTGCCAGTTCCGGAACGTGCGCACGGGCAGCCACGCCAACCAACATCGACACCAACTTCCCCGCGCGGACCACGGTGCGCTGTTACCCCTCCCCCCAACCCGGGCGCTCGCTCACTATCGTTCGCCTCGACAACGGCAAAATCATTCGTACCTTCCGTCGCGAAGTCACAGATCGCCCAGCCACTCTTCCCGCAGGCCGGGTTATAACGGCAGATCTGGACGCACCGATCGTTGGTGAACCAGTAGCTTTTCCGTCAACGCCGGGTGCCTCGGCTGACCGCATCTTCGTAGGCGATAAGGAGGGCGGCTTGTGGAAGGTGGATCTCACTTCCCCCAACCCCTCGAACTGGACCATGAAGCTTTTCTTCGATGCGTTCCCGGGCGGCACCCTCGCCCACACGGCGTCCGACGGGCAACCGCTCTCGACCCCACCGGTCCTGTCTGTAGACGACGTAGGCAACGTGACCGTCCACTTCAGCACCGGTGATCAAGAGGTGTTCACGTACACATCAGGTGTGAAGAACTACCTCTGGTCACTCACGGATAAGCTCAACAGCGCGGGCACCGCGTTTGAAAGCAAAGTGAACTGGTACCAAACGTTCAATAATGGTGAGCGCGTCACGGGGCCGCTCAGTCTCTTCAATCGCAACCTCTACTTCTCCTCATTCCTGCCGGACGACGGCAGTGGTGGCGAGTGTTCACTCGGCAAGGCCTATGTATGGGGCATGAACTACGTAGTCCCCGACCCTGTCAATGCAGCGGGCAGCGGAGGCAAAGACGCCCTTCAAGTTGCGAAAGGACCGCCAGCGGTGATCGCCGATAAGCTGGACGTGAGTACCAGCCTTACGAACTCCACACGCACATCCATTTTCGGCGTTGGTGTTGCTCAGGAGCCCACGTGTTTTGACGAAGCTACGTCTTCTTCCGAATCATTCCTGGGTTTTGGTTCCCACACCTCCGCGACGAACGTACAGACAGGGAAATTCCAGCTCATCGTGCAAACGGGTGCAGGTGGCACCAAGATCGATGGGGGAAATACGAACGCGCAGGTGATCGATCTGCCGACACCAGCCCTCCGCTCCGTGATCGATTCCTGGGCTGCCATTGTCGAGTAGGCAAGATATGCGCACGAGTCGTTGTATTGCACTGCTCGCGAACGCTCTGAGCCTGTTGGCCTTCCCCGGGTGTCGCGAATCGCCTGTCGTCTCTGAACACGTTGCGCCTCAGCAAGCACCCAAGCCACCGCCCGTGGATCGACTGGCTGAAGGCGAACTCGCGGCCGGCAAGCAAGCCGTGTTTGGTTTCGTGCCACCTCGGGATTTGCAGCTCGACGCTGTGTTCCCAGATTCCGCGTATTTCTCCGGCCAGATAGATCCGCTGGTGCTCGCCAGCTACGTAAAAGCGCGTGTGGCCTCGCTCAATCCCGAAGTCACACCTACACGCACCACCTTCGAGCGGGCGCGCATCTTGAGCGGGGCTCCGACTCGCGTTTATCGGATCGAAATCTTGAGCCCCAACAGACTGAAAACAAGGCTCGTCCTCAAAGACATCACGCCACCTCCGTCTGTCAAAGGATTGAACGAAACCGAACGTTGGCGGCGCGCTGGGCTGACGCCGACCGGACAGCTACTCGACCCCTTGAAGCAGGAGTGACTGGACCGAGACGCAAGCTGCCTAAATCGCCTAGTGGTTCGCTTCGTCTTCTTGCCGCGAAGCCTCAAGCAGCGCCATACCGATCCTGAGCTTGCCCCGAATGGGTACGGTGAGCGTTCGAAACCAAAAGGTTCCGCGATTCAAGGCCAAGATACCCCGCAAAAGCTCGATCGGATCTTTTAGCTCGCCGTTAACCTTAGCGGAAACAATTGTCCCGTCGGAAACCTCAATCGCAATCGCTTGAGCATCCGGAGATTCAAGCTTCAGGAGGCCTGCACGTCGCTCCAGCTCCAACATGGTGAGCACCGTGCCGAGCGAAAGCTGGGCCAAATCTCCCCGGAAGGCGGCCGCGCGCCGGGAGGGGGGACTCGTGTCTGCTAGAACTGCCTGCTGGCTTCTAAGGCGTGCAGCCATATCCAAGAGCGCCGAGACCTGAGCCACGATTTCATCCTGCTGAACCGGCTTGGTCATGAAGATATCGGCGCCTACGCTGAGGCCCATCAAGCGCCCTTTCTGATCTTCGGCGGCGGTAAGGAAAAGGAACGGGATAGTGGCCACCCGTGAACGCTCATTGCGCACGCGTTGCGCCACCCAATAACCGTCGATATCGGGAAGTTCTACATCACACACGATACAATCCGGCAGGAGCGCCTTGGCCTTCGTAAGCCCCTCCCGGGCGGCCCGGGCGATCGAAACCTCAAACCCAGCTTCACGAAGGCTTTTCTCGAGCAGAGCCGTTTCCCACTCGTCGGCGTCGATGATTAGGACATTTCCTTTGGACACAGGCCCAAATCCTAGCACGGCCCGTATAGAAACCCGAAGCCTTCGGCCGCATGAGAACGCGCAAGGTTTGGCTCCCAAGGAAGAAAGGATTGTCTCCTAGGCGTGTCCACGGTAGGCGAGGGGCACCGTGGACGAATCTCTTCGCAAAACCCCGATTTACGAGGAACACCAACGCTTGGGTGCTCGCATAGTGCCCTTTGCGGGCTGGCAGATGCCCATTCAGTACCAAGGCATCGTGGCCGAGCACCAAGCCGTCAGAGCACGAGCCGGGCTTTTTGACGTCTGCCACATGGGTGAGCTTGTGGTGAAAGGCCCAAAGGCCGAATCCCTCGTGAACGAGCTCGTCACCAATGACCTCAGCCGTATCGCTGACGGCCAAGCGATGTACACATGTTGTTGCAATGAGCAGGGCACCATCTTGGATGATCTCATCATCTACAAGCGGGCCACGAACGACATCTTGATCGTTTGCAACGCTTCCAATCGCGACAAGATCGCCAAACATGTCGCGGCTTTCGTAGGCACCCAAGCGGAGTTCGAAGACATCAGCGATCGAACGGCGCTTTTGGCGCTTCAGGGACCCAAAGCATTCGACGTGCTCGACGCCCTCGGTACCGAGCCTCTTTCGCTCGGCTCAGTGCTCAAGCCATTTCACTTTCGAACCGCGAAGATCGGCGGTGTCGACTGCACCGTGGCCCGTACGGGCTACACAGCCGAAGATGGCGTTGAGCTGTTTTGCTCCAATGAGCAAGCGCGCAAGCTGTTCTGCGGGCTCCTGGACGCGGGCCAAAGCTTCGGCATTGCGCCTGTCGGGCTCGGCGCACGCGACACGCTCAGGTTAGAGGGGCGGCTCTCGCTCTATGGGAACGACATTGACGAGACCACAAATCCGCTAGAAGCAGGCCTTGGTTGGGTCGTAAAGTTAGACAAGCCAAGCTTTGTTGGGAAAGCCGCTCTGCTTGAAATTCAGCGTCAGGGAACGGCCCGGAAAATGGTGGGGTTCGAGATGCTCGGAAAAGGGATCGCGCGTCACGGTTATCCCCTGCTAGATCTTGCGGGAACCCCGGTGGGCATCTGCACCTCCGGTGGCCCCTCCCCCACGCTCTCAAAGAGCATTGGCCTCGGCTACCTCCCCACTAGGATGAGCGCCGTGGGCACCAGATTTCTAGTGGATTGCCGCGGAAAAAACATCGAGGCCACAGTCGTAAAAACCCCCTTTTACAAGCGTCCTCGCCTTTCCTAAAAGCGGTGACGGAAGAGCCACCGCACCGACCTCGCTCAGCAACAATACAGGAACCTTGAGCTATGAGCCTTGCAACAGAAGTCAAAGACGACCGCAAATACACCAAAGACCACGAGTGGGCGAAGACAGAAAACGGTGAGGTGCTCGTGGGCATCAGCGCGTTTGCCGTCGATCAACTGGGGGATATCACGTTGGTCAGCATCGACGTTGGCCCGGGCGACATGATCGAAGCAGGGAAAGCATTTGGCACCATCGAAAGCGTTAAGACCCTGAGCGACCTCTATGCTCCGGTTAGCGGCAAGGTCACTCGCATCAATGGCTCCCTCGAAGACAGTCCGGAACTCATCAACGAGGACACCTGGACGAAGGGCTGGATGATCGCGATTAGCCCAACTTCAGAGCCGGCCTCGTTGCTCACTCCCGACGCGTATCGTGCTCATCTTGAGGAGGCCGCACACTGATGCGTTACCTGCCCCACACGCCTTCTGAAATCGAGCAAATGCTCGCGGTGATAGGCAGGCCTTCGCTGGATGCACTGTTTGATACCATCCCCAAAGAAGCGCAATTTTCTGGGGCAATGAAGCTCGACGCTGCGCTAGCCGAACCGCAGCTGATGCGCCACCTCGGCAGCATCGCCGCCAAGAATACCGGAGCTAGCCTGCTCTCGTTTCTGGGTGCCGGCATGTACGCCCATCACATTCCGCCCGCTGTTGATCAACTGCTGCTCCGGAGCGAGTTTTACACCGCATACACGCCCTACCAGCCTGAAGTGGCTCAGGGCACCCTGCAGGCGATTTGGGAATTCCAGACCGTCGTGAGCGAAATTTACGGCCTCCCGATGGCCAATGCGAGCATGTACGACGGCGCCAGCGCTGCAGCGGAGGCTGCTCAAATGGCGCGCCGCCTCACCAAACGCGACGTCATCCTGGTCAGCAGCTGCGTGCATCCGGATTACCGGGCCGTCACGCAAACATATCTGCAAGGCCAATCCGATAAACACTACCGTGCGCTTTCCGTTGGGGAAGATGGCGGTCCGAACCTAGCCTCGATCGAAGCCGCGCTAGGGGATGACGTGGCCGCCGTGATGGTGGGCTATCCCAGCTTTTTCGGAACGGTGAGCGATCTTCGCGCCATTGCGGATGCGGCCCATGCACGCGGAGCACTACTGATTGTCACCAACAGCGAACCTTACGCGTTGGCGATTGCCGAAGCTCCGGGGAACATGGGAGCTGATATTGTCGCCGGCGAAGGGCAACCCATTGCGTGTCCTCCTCAATTTGGAGGGCCAGGTGTGGGCCTATTTGCATGCCGCGATGATCGAAAGTTCTTACAGCAACTGCCCGGCCGCATCTGCGGCAAAACGGTGGATAGTAACGGTCGGCCTGGGTTCGTACTCACCTTAGCCACTCGTGAGCAACATATTCGACGTGAACGGGCCACGAGCAACATCTGCACCAATCAGGGCCTTTTGGCCCTATCACTTGTGATTCGCATGAGCATTTTGGGCAAGAGCGGCTTCGTAGAAGTCGCCGAGCAGTGCCTCTCCAAAGCGCACTACCTGCGCACGGAGCTCTTGAAGTTGCCAGGCTTCGAGGCAGGGTTTGCCCAAGAAGCACCGTTCTTCAACGAATTCACCGTCAAGGTGCGTGGTCGGAGTGCCGCCGAGGTGTGTGCCAAGCTGGAAGCCAAAGGGATCCTGGCGGGCCTTGATTTAGGCCGAATTGAACCCCAATTGGCGGATAGGTTGCTCATCGCCGTAACAGAAAAACATACGCGCGCCGAGCTCGATCAACTGATCACCGAGCTTCGAGCTATTGGCTAAGACGTTGGGCAGCTAGCGACTCGCGGCGGCGGCGTGTTCGGCGATGGGATAAGGATTTTTCCACCAGTTCTCGCCGCTGGTTCGAAAAATCGTGAGCCTCGCGAAATCAAATCCCACACTCACGGAGGCACCCCGCGTGGAGTTCGTTCCCAGCATGCCACCCGCGGAAGCAACCAAACCCCAAGGTGCTCCAAGGCTGAGCGACCCCGTAAATCCGGCCGAACCGCGTCCCCAGAAACGCTCGTAACCCCCGGCATCCAAGGCAACGCCCCAGTTCCCGAGCGCGTAACCACTTGTTGCAACGCGCCCGAGCAGCGAAAGATCTGTGCCCGAAGCAAAGTACGTGGAAGAGCGAACTAGCCCACCCCACACCAGGGGATCCAAGGGGCTGGTGCCAAGGCCCGACGAGATCTCAAGCAACCCCGACGTTCCCAGGCTATCTCCGTCATCGGCCAACGTTGCAGGGCCACCTGTGAACGACAGCCAGGCGGACGACTCCGCACGAGCGGATCCAGTCCAGCCGATGAATGTAGACGCGACAATGGCCACAACGCAGATGGGCTTCACATGCCCCTCCTACACGGCTCACTCCCCGAGCTGCAAGGGCAACGCTGAGGCGGACAGGCGCGCGCGAGGGATCAACGGCCGGGGGCAGCCGAAAGTGCCTGGATCCGGTCGCGCAGCAACACCAGGCCCTGGTCGATATCTGCGCCGAGGTGAAGCCGAAGAGTTCGCCGCTCGTGGTGCTGCAGGAGCTGCAGGTGGGCCAAAGCCTGCGCATCCCGAATCACGGCAAAGGTGTACAGCTTCTCCGGGATCGCAACATCTCCTTCAGGCATCGCTGTAAGAAGCAGGTGTACTCCGCCAACTGGGCCGGTTCGAGCTGCGCCACCGGTGGAATACAGGCCGCGAGCTCCAAAGCCCAGTGTGGAAGCGACGGCGAACGAACTTCGCAGCAAGCGTCGGATCTCTTGCAGGGTTCGCTGCCGGGCGTCGGTCTCTTCGAAGAAAGCTCCGATCGAAACATAATCAAAGCGCCGCAGAGCCTTGAGCAGCTCCCCGAGTGGTTCTTCAGTCGGGGAGGAGGCTCTCCACTTCGGCAAGACGCTATCCTTGGCGTAAGCCTCAAGGAAGCGCTGCGTGCCGGAACGCGTCTGGGCAAGATCGCTCTCATCGAGTGGATTCACTCCTATGGTCGTGCAGAAAAGCACCGTGGCCAGCTGCCAACGCAGAACCTCCGCCCCCACACCGGAGCGTTGCCCGAGCGTGGTGGTGGCAACAGGAAAGCCCGCTACCACGAGGGAATCCACCTGTTCATCGAGTGCGGTGCGCTCGGCACCCAGCCTAAGGTAAAAGAACACGCGGTCCGCGCCGTAAGCTTGTGCCGATCCGAGGGGTTCACCATCCACCACTACGAGCCCCTGTTTGCGCTTGCCCGTGCTCCCCATCACCAGCTGCTCAATGTAGCGCCCAAGTGGCTTGAGCTCGGGTGCGAGGATCAGCGTGAGCTTATCGCGGCCTACGAGGAAAAGACCGCCCAAGAAAGACGCTAACCGGAGCGCTGAGTTCTGTTCGATGGGAATAGCGGGTGAACAGCGCTCCCCCATACGATGGGCGCTTGCTAGCGTCTGAGCCCCATCGGCGCCGGCAAGCGCCGCCGGTAACATGCCAAAATAAGAAAAAGCCGCGTAGCGCGCTGTAATGTCAATCGGATTCTCGAACACTCGAAAGTAGCGGCGACGGCGCGCCAGACGCAAAAGCGGCCCCCCTGGCTCAGAAACGGCGACGAAGAAACGCTGCGGATCTGCAACTGTCCCCTCCAATTTGCCCCAGAAATACGCCTCCAGCGACTCAAGCTCCGCAGATATTTCGGCCTTGACCATCACGACAAATAGCGTTGCGCCAGGTTCCACCCATTCCTCAACCTCGGAGAGGCGCTTCGGTTCCGCGTCATCCAACACACGCACTTCTGGGAACCCAGGGTTCTGACCGAGTGTTTCTAAGAATACTCGCGCGCTCGCCGCTTCTGCCCCACTAGCTAACACCAGCGCTTTCCTCACTCCGCTGTGATAAATCTGGCGAACGAACGCCGTAAGGGCATTCCACTCCGTCGCCATGAATTCGGGCGCACGCAAGAACCCCATTTGACTTGGGATCGATTTAGCAGCGTCGAAGTCATCGGTGAAAAGGCTGGGATCGATGGTCCAAAGCCTCCGCACACACTGCTCGCGCACAAGGCGTTCCACCGTGCGCACAACGGTAGAGGTGAGAGCGCCGGTGAAGTACTCTTCCTGATAGCTCGCTTGTGGCTCCGCCATAGCCTCTCAGCATACCGCAAACGATTCCCGTCTGGGGCGAACCCTAAATCTGCTTCTCTCAAAACGCGCGAAACGCGTGAGAGCCGCACACGAAAGGAGTTCCCGAACTCTCGGCCGCACAGGCTCCGTGATCCAACAACTCGACGCACTTCCCTACACCCCCGGAAGATTTTTTTCTCGCCAACGTTGCCCCGGAAGGCATCCGTAAACATTTGTAATTATTAGATTATAATCACCGGCACGGGGCACACTGGCCGTGGAAGTTGATTCTAGCTGTAGCGCAAGCCGCGTAACCTATTATAGTGCTACTGCAACCTATCGGAAGCAGTCCCAAGCTGCCAGACGACGCGAACGAGCCCCAAGGAGATCAACGTGCCGATCGAAGTACCCAGCGTGAAAATCCTGATTGTCGATGATGACCGCGCGATCTGTGAGTACATGCAGACCTTACTCGAAAAGGATGGCTTCACTGTCAAAGCCGTGAGTGATCCGACCCTCGTGGAGGACGAAGTCCGGGCGGGTGCGTACCACGTGATCATCCTGGATCTCATGATGCCTAAAATGGACGGCATCGAGGTATTAAAGAGAATTCGCGCCGTCGATACCGACGTGGCCGTCATCATTTTTACAGCGCATCCGAACCTGGATACTGCAGTGGCCTCGATGAAGCTCGACGCGGTCGACTACATCAAAAAGCCGTTCAACGTGGACGAGTTCCGGCAGGTTCTGGCTCGGGTGATGAAAAAGAAGGGTCTCGCCCGCACCCCCGAAGAACAGTTGCATCGGATTATCGGCGACACCATTCGCCTGATGCGAAAAGAAAAGGAGCTGACGCTGAAGCAAATGAGTCGGCGCACCGGCCTCAGCATCTCGCTTCTGTCCCAAATCGAGCGCGCCGAATCGAGCCCGTCGATTTCGAGCCTCTACAAGATCGCAATCGCCTTGGACGCTAAAATCCAGACGTTGTTCGGCGACAACTAGCGGCCGGGTTCCAGCCAGGGGCGGGCATCTGCTAGCTTTCCGCCCCTATGGCTGTGCTCGGACCTTTTCCCGTCGATTATCGTCGTTGGCGGGGCGCATTTTGGGCGCGTTGCGCGCTCTGGTTCACGCTTGTAATGTGCGGGTGCTGCTTGAGTGCACCACACGCCAAAGCAGAGCCGCGAACGAGCCGAATCCCGATTCTTCCCCAAAGCTTACGCGTTGCGGTGGTGACATTTGGCCCAGGAGATCACCCTTTTGCCAAGTTTGGGCACGATGCCATCTGGGTGGAGCTCCCGGACGGGCGCGGCGCAATCTACAATTTCGGTACGTTCGGGGGCGAGACCTCTTCGCTCATCACCAAATTTCTTCAGGGTAGATTCAACTACTGGTTATCTCTCTCGCCCCCGGCCGCCACGCTCAAAGCCTACGAGAGTTACGATCGCACCATCCACGTGCAAGATCTCGCCCTCACCCCGGAAGAAAAGCTAGATCTTTGGAGGCGTCTGGAGCTCAACGCTCGCCCCGAAAACCGCGAATACCTGTACGACTACTTCAAGGACAATTGCTCCACCCGGGTGCGTGATGCCATCGACGCGGTGCTCAAAGGCCAACTCAAGAAAACCCTCCTGACGCGGCCAGCGCGCCTCAATTTCCGCGAGCACGCACTGCGCCTCTCAGCTGACCTTCCCTGGCTTTATGTAGGCCTGCATTTTGGCTTGGCCCAGGAAGCGGACCAACCTCGCAATCGCTGGGAAGAAGGCTTCATTCCTGAAGGGGTGTTCGATAGCTTGGCCGACTACAAGATTGAACGCAACGGCGTTGCTGTGCCAATCGTTTCGAAACTTGAGACCGTGTATCGAGCCACGCGGCCACCTGCACCTAGCGTTCCACCCACGACCTGGCATTGGTTTCTATTGGCCGGCGTTGGGGCTGGAACGCTCTTGTTCGCCCTCGGCGCGTCTGCCCGTTCCTCCACGCTGGCGCGCGTGCTCTATGGAACGCTCGTGTCGTTGTTCAGCCTCGTGTTCGGTTTGTTGGGAGTAGCACTGGTTTTCTTTTGGGGGTTTACCAATCACCAGATCGCTTACCGCAACGAGAACATTGCACTCTGTCCTCCATGGCTGCTCGTTGCATGCGTTGCGGGCATCGGTGTGGCTTTTGGGAGCGTGCGTTTTATGCGGCAGGCGCGCTGGATTTTCAGAGCGACACTCGCCCTTTCGGTCTTGGCGCTAACGCTCAAGCTCACGCCCTGGTTCTTTCAGACAAATAAGGAGTTCGTACTTTTCTTTGTTCCTGTCTGGACGTCGCTCGCGATGGGTATGCATCGGCTATTGGAAGCCCGCAGTTCGGCACGCCCACCGAGCTAGTGCCTGAGCGTAAATCCTCGAAAATGGGCACCAAACGCAGCAGGCTCATGCCTCTTGCAATGCTTTAGACGTGATCTATATGTAGACCCAGTCTAACCGGGTCGTTTTCGCGGTGCGCCTCTTTCCGGGGCCACGGCGCCGGGGGGACGGCCACTAAAACTCTCAACCAAAAGAAAGAAGGCAACCACCATGGGTGTACTAGTTGGAAGAAAAGCTCCGGACTTCAAGACTGCTGCCGTGCTCGGAACGGGAGAGATCACGAACAACTTCCAGTTCTCGGAAGCCATCCGCGGAAAATACGCGGTGCTCTTCTTTTACCCGATGGACTTCACCTTCGTGTGCCCCACCGAGCTCATCGCGTTCGATCACCGCCTGGATGAGTTCAAGGCTCGCAACGTTGAAGTTATCGGCGCCTCAACCGATTCACAACACACGCACAATGCGTGGCGCAACACGCCGATCGACAAGGGAGGCATTGGCCCTGTAAAGTACACTCTAGTGGCGGATCGCACCCACGAAGTAGTGCGCGCTTACGACGTGGAGGTACCAGCAGGAACGGTTGCATTCCGAGGTTCATTTTTGATCGACAAGGAAGGCATTGTTCGGCACCAGCTGGTAAACGACTTACCGCTCGGTCGTAACATTGATGAGATGCTCCGCATGGTGGACGCGCTCCAGTTCAATGAGCAGTACGGCGAAGTTTGCCCAGCAGGCTGGCAGAAGGGCAACAAGGGCATGAAAGAGAACGCCGCCGGCGTAGCCCAATACCTCTCCGAGAACGCCAAGAACCTCTAAGTCCCGCGGCTCTCGTCGTTCGACGTCAGTTGAAAAGGCCCCGAGAACGGGGCCTTTTCCCATTTGGGTGGCCGCTGGCTTCTGGCCCTCCGCTCAATCATCGCTTTGGGATATCAATAACCGCAAAACCTCAGGACCCGGCCCCCATTTTGACCTTCGCTGGGGCATGGCCTTGGGAACAAACAGCGCTATCTTCTGCCCCGCGTGGACACCGCTGCCGGACCCCTGATTGAGATCGCCAATCTCACGCGGCACTACCAAATGGGCGACGAACGCGTGGTAGCCCTTGGCGGCGTGAGCTTCGTGGTGGAGCGAGGAGAATTCGTCGCCATTATTGGCGCGTCGGGTTCCGGGAAGACAACACTCATGCACGTGCTCGGATTCCTCGACACACCCACGTCCGGCACCTACCGCTTCGACGGCGCGCCCGTGGAGCATCTTTCGGACGATGAATTATCCGCCCTGCGAAGTCGACGCATTGGCTTCGTTTTCCAAAGCTTTCAACTCATCAGCTCGATGACGGCACAAAAGAATGTCGAGCTACCCCTCGTTTACCAAGGCATCGCTCCACGCGAACGTAAGGAACGTGCAGCCGAAGCCCTCGCGCAGGTCGGCCTGGAGCACCGCGCGTCGCATCGCCCGAATCAACTCTCCGGCGGACAGAGGCAACGCGTCGCCATCGCACGAGCGCTCGTTACGCGCCCCGCGCTCCTGCTCGCGGACGAACCCACCGGCAACCTGGATTCGAGCACGGAACGCGAAATCATGGCGCTATTGCATGGCCTACATCAGCACGGCCACACCATCGCGATTGTGACACACGAAGCAAGCGTGGCAGAGCAATGCCCGAGGGTGTTGCGGCTCGCAGACGGGCTTTTGGTGTCTGACCTCCGCTCACCACCGCGCGACACCGAGGTCAAGACACCTTACCGCGACCACCAATCGCCGCAGCTGGCCCCTAGGCAGAGCTAGGCATGGCGCTATGAAAGCCAGCTCCGCACGACCAATAGCCCAGTGCCTCACGCTCCTGTCGATGGCTGCTTGTTTGGCAGCCTGTGAGCAACAGGCAACCGTACGACCAAAAAGCACCGGCAAGGCACACGTTCGGTTGCAGGTAACTCGCGGCCCGCTTCGCAGCTCGCTGTTGCTCTATGGGCGCCTGGAGGCAGTCCGAGCTGAGCGCCTAGTGGCACCCAAGACCGAGATGTGGAGTGTGAATATTCGCCGCCTTGTCGAAGATGGATCCACGGTCAAAAAAGGCGACGTGGTGGTTGAGTTTGACAACTCTGCCTTCGTGAATCGCTTGTCGGAGAACCGCCTGGCGCTACAGGCAGCAGAAGCCGAGCTAGAGCGTCAGCTGGCAGCCAATGACGCCACTCTCGCAGATCGCGACATCGCCGTGGCTCGTGCCGAAATCGGATTGAAGAAGGCGGAGCTTGAGGCTGCTGTACCGCAAGACGCCTACCCCCTGCGCGTCTATCAGGAGAAGCAGCTCGCTCGGGAACGTGCTCTGAGCGAGCTCGCCAAAGCCCAAGAAGCACAACAAAGCGCCCAAAGAGCTGCTGCATTGGACCTCAAAGTCCGCCAAATTGCGATCGAAAAGGCCAAAAAGCAGCTCGAGGAAACGCAACGCGGGCTAGAAGCCCTAACCCTCCGCGCACCCCAAGATGGCTTGGTGATCGTCGCGGACAATCGACGAGAGCGGCGCACATTTCAGGCAGGAGATACGTTGTGGCCGGGCGCCACGGTTGCGACCCTTCCGGATCTATCCGCCTATCAGTTCGTGGCCCAACTCAGTGACGTAGACGACGGTCAGATCCAAACCGGCGCAGAAACGCTCTGCTTCATAGACGCTTACCCCGACGAACCACTCAAGGGAAAAGTGCTATCGATTAGCCCCGTAGCTCAGCGGCCTTCCCGCGACTCCAATCGCAGGTTTTTTGTGGTGACGGTGGAGCTTCCTTCCGCCACCAAACACCCACTTCGTCCTGGCATGTCCGTACGCGCTGAGGTGCTTCGCCGGCACGAAAATAGCGCACTACTCGTACCACGGGCGGCCCTCAGCGGCTCGGTTGGAAAGTTTAGTGTCAAAGAAGCGAGTGGCCCGGTGCACCCCGTGCGTGTCGATTTCTGTAGTCCCGAGCTTTGCGCCGTGGCCGGCGCCGTGGCCGTCGGCACCGAACTCTTGGAGGCGCTGTGAAGCCAATTTCGCCCAGGCGGGGCATTTCCTTATTCTTATTGGCTTGCGCTATCTCTTCTGGTTGGGCCTGCGCCGGCGAAAACTCCGAGGAGCGGTGGGCCAAGGTAACCCGTGGCGATCTCGTGCAGGAGGTGGAAGTCACTGGCGAGATGCGTGCCACCGATTCGATCTCAGTGAGCCCGCCTCCCATTTCGAGTCTTTGGGAATACAAGATCGTTTACATTATCGACGAGGGTGAAGCGGTAGAGCCCGGTACGCGCCTTTTGGAATTTGACACAGAGTCGCTCACCCGCCTCTTGGAAGTCGCAGAAACCGATGCGAGCAGGGTCCAAGAGGAGCTCAAGCGTCGCCTCGCGGAAACGCAGTTGTCAGCAGAAGATGATCGACTAGGCCTGGCTGAGGCCGAAGCGACGGCCAACCGCAACCGCTTAAAAACTGATCGATCTCCGGAATTCTTGTCGGGTCTTGAGCAGAAGACGGCCCTTTTGGATCGCGAGCTTTCGGACAGAGAACTTCAGTTTCGCAAGTCCCGCGCGAAGGCCAGGGCCGAGAGGGACCGAGCTGATCTCGCCATTCTGAGCAATCGACTAGAGAGCAGACGTGCGGAGGTGCTCGCCCTGAAGCGAGATATCCACGCAATGAGCGTCAAATCCCCAAGAAAGGGAGTGGTGCTCCATCGCGCCAATCGCGAAGGAGAAAAGAGAAAGACGGGGGACTCGTCTTGGCGAGGCGAAGCTATTCTTGAGGTGGTGTCGCTTTCGAACTTGTACGCTACAGGTAGCGTTGACGAAGTGTTCGCTAATCAGCTCGCGCCCGGCCAGCCACTTTCGTTGCGCCTTGATGCTTACCCCGATAAGGCGTACGCCGGCAAACTGAAGAAGCTCCACCAGACCGTCCGTCGCGAGGGGGGCGGCGCGGTAATTGATCTTGATATTGACCTCACCTCCGAGCTTCGAGGCAACGTGCGACCGGGGATGCGATTTCGAGGGAAGATCGAAACCGCCCGCTTCAAAGACACACTCAAGGTTCCTATTGAAGCCATATTTGTCGAACCGAATGGCCCCGTCCTCTACGTGAAGCAAGGTGGAAAACCGACGCCGCACCGTGTGGTGCTTGGGAAACGAACGGATCGATTCGTGGAGGTGAAGTCGGGGGTGGCGGCGGGCGATCTCGTGCTACGAAATCGGGAAGAGAGCTCCGAAAATGGCGAAAAATAGCCGTTTTTTGTGGCCGTTGCGCGGGCCGTTCTGGTTGTGCGTGCTTTGGGGAAGCGTTGGCTGTGCCGCACTTTCCGGAACAAGCGACAGCGATGTGGGAACACTAGAAGTAAGGCCGAGCACCTTCGTGCGAGAGGTAGAGGCCGAAGGAGCGCTGCGCCCAATCAAGGCTACCCGCATCACACCCCCGAGCGACGTCCCCGATCCTCTCAAAATCGTCTTTCTTGCCGAAGACGGCGCGGTGGTCAAAAAAGGGGACGTTCTGGTGCGTTTCGACGACGGTGACTTTCGGCGTACCTACGAGCGAGAGGAATACAGCGGCAGGGACTCGGCCGCCAAGCTAGAAAAGGAACGCACGCTTGCAGGCAGCACACTTGCAAATCGAGAACGAGCCGCGGCAATTGCCGAAAGAGAGCAGGAGCTGGGCGCACGCTTCCAGAGAAAAGACGAGGAGATATTCTCTCGACACCAGATCATCGAGTCAGAAATCGATCAAGGGCTTCAAGCATCTAGGTTGCTCTACGCCAAACAGGCACAACAGATAGACACTCGTATAGCGCAGACGAAGGTCGACCTTTTGGCAGTGGATCAAGCCAAGGCGAACCTCCAGATGCGTCAAGCATCCAAAGCCCTCGGCAAATTGGAATTAAAAGCTCCTCACGACGGAGTATTCGTGTTGGAGCGCAACTGGATGGGCGAAGCCTTCCGCATCGGTGATGTCGTACGTTCCAGCCAAACGATTGCCCAGATCCCCCTCCTTAATGCCATGGAAGCCGAGGTATTCGTACTCGAAGCCGATGCTGAAGGCCTGGAACCAGGGCGCCCTGCGTCCCTCACGTTGGACGCAGCACCGAACCGGTCCTTCTCTGGCAAAGTTCGGCGCGTGGAGAACATCGCCAAGCGGCGCTACCAGGGCGTCCCCACACAATACTTCGCGGTAACGCTGTCTCTGTCAGAAACGGACCCGAGTGTGATGAAGCCTGGTAAGCGGGTGACGGCAAAGCTCAATCTCGGCAGCGTTCAGGGGCTCGTGTTGCCGAGGCAAACAGTCTTCGAAAAAGATCAGGACTTCTTTGTATTTGTGGCCCAAAAGGATGACGGGTTCGAACGTACTAAGGTCGAGCTTGGGCCCACCACGGCGGGTCGCGTACTGATCCGCCGCGGACTCAAGCCGGGAGATAGAGTCGCGCTTCGGGATCCGTTTGCACAGGCAGAGGAAAAGCCGATCTCCCCGAACGAGCCATCCCGTTCCGCAGCGCCGCAGGGAAAAAAGAGGCGAAATGCGAACTGAAGACGCTGTCCTCGGAGCTTTGGAGAACCTTCGGGCCCACAAGCTGCGCTCTGCGCTCACTATGTTGGGTATGATGTTCGGCGTGGGAGCGGTGATTGCGATGCTCGCCATCGGAGCCGGTGCGGAACGCCAGGCGCTAGAGTTGATAGCTCATCTCGGGATCCACAACATCGTGATTCGGGATAAGAGCCCCGACGGTGAAGAGCTTCAGAAGGTCCGCAAGAAGTCGCTTGGGCTTTCCCCCAGGGACGTTGCCGCCATTGAAGAAGCGGACATCGGCATTGCGCGCGTGGTGCCCCGTCTCAAGTTGAAGGCGCAAGAAGCAATCTCTGGAGCCCGGAAGGTTCCCGCAAAGATTTTTGGTGTTTCTCGCAGTCACAGGCAAGCGGCCAATCTTGTGTTACAAGAAGGGCGCTTCTTTGATGCCCTCGACGAAGAGGAGCACGGGCAAGTGTGCGTGATAGGCTCTAAGATCCGCCAGGTGCTGTTTGGCGCCCAACCAGCAATAGGCAAGCCACTGCGTGTGGCGGACGTATGGCTCACGGTTGTCGGGGTTTTGGCGCCTGAATCGTCCTCTGGGGTGGCACTTGAGGGCATCAGCGTGGGAACGAGCGCAAGTGAGATCTACCTACCCGCCACCACAGGCCTCGCGAAGTTTGAAAGAGACCCGATAAGCTCTCCTTTCGAACAAATCATCGTGCAACTTGAAGAGAATGCGGACCCGCGCCAAAGCGCGCTCATCCTCGACTCCCTATTAGATCGCTTGCACGGGGGCTCAAAAGACTACGAATTGGTGGTTCCCGAGCGCCTTTTAGAGCAGAACCAGGAAACACAGCGCATCTTCAACGTAGTCATGGGCTGTATTGCGGGCATTTCATTGCTGGTAGGCGGCATTGGCATCATGAACATCATGCTGGCCTCCGTACTGGAGCAAACTCGAGAAATTGGGGTACGGCGTGCCGTCGGTGCCTTGCGAAAGGACATCAGATTTCAGTTCCTGGTGGAGGCGCTCGCCATTTCTCTGCTCGGCGGTATCGCCGGTATAGTTGCGGGCGTAGGAATCGCAAAAGCCGTAGCCAACTACGCTCACTGGCCCACCGTGGTAACGATGATATCCGTCGTCATCGCCACCGGGGTTTCCTCCGCGGTGGGGCTGATTTCTGGAATTTACCCGGCTATTCGTGCAAGCCAACTCGATCCTATCGAAGCCCTCCACCACCAGTGATAACGAGGTCCCCATGCTCCGCCATCGCTTCGTCGTGTTCTCTTGTTCCTCAGTGTTGTTCGCCTACCAGCTAGCCTCCGCGGAAACACTCGCACCCTCGAACTCTTCCGAACCGCTAAGCCCCACTGCCGCGCCCTCCGCTCCCAATAGCGGCTCACCCTCTGCCCCGTCCACCGAGCGCGGCAGCGCACCCATCGCGCCCAGAGAAGCTGCGCAGAATGCCACGCTGCCCACGGAGATTGCTACGAGCGCCACCCCGCCTAGCGAGATTGCTACGAGTGTCACCCCGCCTAACGAAGCTACGTCGGGCACCACCACGCCGAGCTACCTCAGTGCAGGTCGCTACACACCTCCCGCGTTCATCAGCGAACCCACCGAGCTACCCTCCGTGGCAGCTCCCGCCTCCGCCTGGAGGTTGAGGAAGAGCGACGTCATCCAAGCCACACTCCGAAATAATCTGGGCATCCAGCTTGAACGCGAAAGCGTACGCAGCGGCACCTACTCGGAACAAGCGGCAAGCGGCACTTTTGAACCGAGCATCAGCGCCAGCTATCGGCACCGGGATTCAGATTCCCCGCCTTCGAACACGCAAGAAGGCACAGCAGGCCAGATCATCAACAACATCGACAACAGTTGGAACATTTCCGGAAGCAAGCAGTTCCATACGGCGACGCGCGCTGATGTTTCGTTCAACAACGATTGGTCCCGAAGCTCCCAAGGCAACGCCATCAGTCCGGATGTCTTCAGAACAAGTGCGGACCTCACCGTGACCCAACCCCTGCTTAGAGGGTTTTCTATGGATGGAGACATCCAAACGGCAGCTATCCTCCGAGCCCGCTTCAGCTCGAAAAAAGCGCTCGAAGCTGCCCGGCTACAGGCGGCTGCGACCGTGCTTTCGGCCGAAAACGCCTACTGGGACCTGACCGAGGCGCTCAAAAGCTACCAAGTGCGCGTTCGCTCGTGGGAGCTCGCTCAACAGCAGCTCAAGCTTACCGAAAGGCAAATCCAAGCGGGCGTGCTTCCGCCTTCCGATCGCATCAACGCGGAGGGAACTCTCGCTCGCCGCGGCCTTTCACTCGTGGAGGCCGAAAGCAACATCGAGCGCACAGCCGATAGACTGAGGCAGCTGATGAACCTACCTGAAGCGGACTGGAAAAAGCCCCTGCTCACTGTCGATGCTCCCAACTTTGTGGAGCTCCGCCCCAATCTCGAACGGCTCCTTCTCGACGCGCAAACGCACCGACCCGAGTTACAACAAACCCAAATCGATCTAAACCAGGCCGCGCTCGACGCCCGAGTGGCTGACAATGGCAAGCTCCCTGATCTTTCCGCAAGCGCAAGCTACGGCCTCATCGGCCAAGATACCACCTACGGCGGTGCGCTGGGTGAGCTCACGGACGCTCGAGGTCGCTACTGGTCCACGTTTGTCCGGCTTAACTGGACTCCATTGAATGAACAACGAGAAGCCGAAGCGGCGCGGGCGGGTGTGGCACGGCGCCGCGCCACGCTCACCAAAAACCAGCTGCTTCTGAATATTGACGTTGAGGTACGCCAAGCGGCCCGAGCGGTCGAAACCGCTGAAAAACAGCTCTATGCCGCGGCGAACTCGCGCTCGCTCTCGGAGCAGAGCCTGCGTGCCGAAGAGCGAAAGTTTCAAAACGGAATGAGCAACAACTTCTTCGTTGCTCAGCGCCAAGAAGAGCTCGCACAAGCTGAGCTTGCCGAACTTTCTGCGCTGATTAGACACGAGAAGGCTCGCGCCGATCTCCAGATGGCTACCGGCAAGTTGCTGGAACAACGCAGCGTCAAGCTTGAGTTCGACGGGAGGTGAGCTTGCCCAGGTAAGGCTGGGTGAGCGCGAGCTGCAAAAGGCTCTCTGTGCCAAGGGCTCGGGCCCAATCTAAGATCCCTCGAATTCCACTAGGACGGCTCGGTGGCTCCTCGGCTGCCAAGCGTGGCAAAAGCACGCGATCGATCACTTTGCTCCAGGTGTAGCCGAGAGCCGTACTTCGAGCCGCACGCCGCAACATGCGAGCACGCCCTGGCTCGCGCTCAAGTTGCTCGAACATTCGCACAAATTCGGAGGGGTCATTCGTTTCAAGCACCAGCGCGTTCTGGCCCGGAATCGCATAATCTTCCCCGGAAGATCCGGTGCAAGCTATGCCACCTGCCGCCATCGTTTCTAGGCCCACTAGGCCAAATGGCTCATGACCGCTATTAGCTAACACCGCATCGGCTGCCCTAAAGAGCAACCGCCGACCGGCTGGGTCGAGGTGCGACTGCAACAACACGATATCCGCTTCAGCCACTCCTTCCAAAGCACGCAGGACGCCTTCGGCGCCGGCCTTTCTGGTGCTTCTTTCGACGACACTCAGCCCTTGTGCTTGGGCCCGCCGAATAACTTCTCGGGCGTGGCTCTCAAGCCCGCCGCGTGCAACCAAGAGAGGACGCTGGCCGCGCGCCTTGAGCAGCGCAACCGTGTCCACAGCTAGAAGCCAGCGCTTGTCAGGATCCCAGCGGGCCACTTTCGTAAGAAACGGCCTCCCCGAAAGTTGCTGCCTGAGATGCTGCACGGCCGCAAATTCAGGCGGCTTGAGCGATTCTTCATCGATGCCGTTCGGCACCACCAATGGGTCAACACCGAGCGACCACATCTTGTGCTTCATGTAACGACTCACCGTCGTAAGCTGTGCCGCCCCGGTCAGCGCGGCCCAATCAATACCTTCGAAGCCGAACGTGTTGTTGGCGTTCCAAAGCAAATCTACTTGATGGCGCAGGCCCTCACGCTTTAACAACCAATCCAGATGGCGCACCGCGTGCACCGTGTGCCATTCCTCAGCTAGAACCGTGGCTCGGCCACCCGCACGAAGGTGCGGCAGCAAATGGTGCCCAAGCAGATGCGGAGGCACCGAAGCCGCATAGTCGTTCACCTTGCCGCACTCTCCATCGTAGACACCACGCGGGTGGTGACGGCTTATCCACTGGCACCAACGATGTAGGTGCAAAGCCCCCTGCTGTTCGTGCCCGGGCAGAAATGGATCACCCACAAACCAGAGGTGCGTCTGGTAGCCAAGCTTCGCAAGCGAAGCCGTCAAGCCGGTTATCCGACTGGAAATGCCGCCGGCGCGGCTATATGGGTCAGGCCCTTCGAACGAGAGGATGTGAAACTGCATCGACAGCGCTTCCGGACGCCGGTCGACTCATAGCACAGGTTCGCGCTGATCCCGCCCGCTCTGTGTATCCCTTACTACCACCCGCCTAAAAACTTAGCGATTGAGCGCAAAAACGGGCAAAGAAAGCAGCCCAGCCTGCACCCGACGCGCATGCAGCTCTGCGACGCGCTCCACGATATGTACGCGATCCACGAGGGAAACATCGACGATATCGGTATCTTCAACCCACTCCTCGCACTGGGTGGGGCGCGTTCCGACATCGGTGGGAACTTCTGCTTTAGAGTGCATCGTGGTTCATGGAAGCGACCGTTTGGAGCGAACCATTAGCCATTCCGAACAACTTCCCACGATTGTCACCCCACCGAACACGCACGTGGAGTTTTATCCGAGAAAACGGTGGAGCCAACGCTTCGCGCACACGACCCCTTGTCACCCAATTGAGACAATCAGCCCAAATCGGGACAGCCAGCCATACCAAAATTCTCACTCATGGATGGAAACCAACGTGCCCAACGAGGCCATCGCGCCATGCCAACCTGGCGGAACCTTGGGCTCCGTCCAGCCGAACAAGAAGCGCGCGTCTTCAGGCGAGAGGTTGATGCAGCCGTGGCTCTTCGGTGTTCCAAAAGCATCGTGCCAATAGGCAGCGTGAAACGCGAAGCTACCCTGAAAATATTGCACGTAGGGTACGTCTGGAAGCGAATATTCATCTCCCGCTTCGTCTCCGGTCATCTGCGCAGTCACGTGTTTGGTATGAATGCGAAACTGTCCCGACACGGTTTCGTGCGAAGGGGAGCCGGGCCTTTCTTCGGGCACTCCGCTCGAAATTAGCGTTGCGAAGACCGGCCTTCCGTCTTCGTAGGCCACCAGTGATTGATCGGCAAGCGAGACGTCAATGAACGTGTGTTCGCGTTTTAGCCGCGACCCGACTGCTGGCGATGATCGAACGAAACGTAGTTGATCGGCGCGAGCCCACAAGCCCTCCGCAAACCGCACATATTCTTTGCCGCCGAAGAAGCGCCGTTGGTCGGAGGCCACGGCTCCTTCTCGGTAGTTCATTTTTCGTGCGAGTTTGATCGCGCCACGTTCGACATCAATGTCGTATAGGTAAGCAGAATGCGATGTGGCAAACGCTACAGGCAAACTCTGACCGGCCCGGATCTTGACCCCACTAAAGGTGGAAACCGGCACCTCTGTCACGCGATCAAGCGGCAACAGCAATAAGTCCGGTGTCATTCCAAAGCGTTGTCCGCCCACCTCAAACAACCTGCTTAACGCGAAGCTCCCATTGGGTCGCGTACGCTCCAAAGCCAGTGAGGTGGCTGAGCGAGCGTAGCCGTGCGACGTAGGGGTTGGACGCCCGAGGGCCAGGCTTTGCGGCAGCGGCTCCACAAAAGCGTCGCGCCACGCACGATCAAGAGCGCCGCGTGCTGAACCTTCGAGAGCGGCGCGTTCCGGGGGACTCGGAATTCGTGTGTACAGGGGCACGCGAGCTTGCTTCACACGAACATACACGTACGGCAGGCTGGCGAGACGATCGGCGGGGCGGGTCGCCAGTTCACGGACAGGGTGATCGGTTTGCGAGGAAACTCGCTCGTCGCCGCAAACGAAACCGAACGGTCGCACACGCTGCCAACCTCCTGAGCAGCCCCTGCCTTCGACTTTCTCTACGCTTGCTACCAATACCGAACCCGTGCGCGCGTAACCAACTTTGCGGGCTTGCCTGGTCGGAGCAGCGTAGATGGGCGTCTCTCGCGCCAGTGCCAGAAGTGGCACGGTGAGGTCGGCCGTGGGCGGGTTGGCGTCTGGCACCTCATCGCGTTTGGCGACGCTCGGGCTGGATGCGATGGGGGTCGTGCTCGGCTCTTGAACAATTTCCTTGGCCACGTCGGGCGAACGTTCAAGCACGGCAGCCTGGGCACTCCTTACCGCCACGGCCAGGGCCAGCTCGTGCCGCAAGTGCTCCGTTTCGCCCCGGATCGCGGACCATGGCAGGCCTTCCAGCGTCGACCGGAGCGCCTGGAGCGTCGCCGCGCCCAGCGGAAGAACAACGAGTAGAGCGACCCAGCGCATTCGAGCCATACCAAGGGGCTAGCCTGCCTCAGCCACTTTGGCCCAGTTTCAGGCACTTAGCTCAGCCGCACTTGGGCGGGCGGTAGAGGGTGTTACCTTGAACAAGATGGCTTCGGTTACAGATCCCTTAGGCGCACTGGACTCTGAATTCACAGACGAGGAGCGCCTAGTGCGCGACACCGTACGGCGCTTCGTTGCCGAACGGTATTTGCCACGCGCAGCGGACCTCTACGAAAACGAGCTCTTCCCGGTGGATTTGATCCCCGAGATGGCCGAGCTTGGCCTCCTGGGAGCTTCACTCACAGGCTACGGCTGTGCGGGCATGAGCCCCGTGCAATACGGCCTCCTTCTCCAAGAACTGGAATATGGGGACAGCGGCCTACGCAGCTTCGTGAGCGTTCAGGGCTCTCTGGCGATGCAGGCTATTTATTCATTCGGCACCGAGGCACAAAAGCTCCGCTACTTGCCAGATATGGCCCAGGGCAAGTGTATTGGGTGTTTTGGGCTAACCGAACCCGATAGCGGCTCCGATCCTGGGTCGATGCAAACGCGGGCGCGCCGCGATGGTAACGATTGGGTGCTCAATGGCACGAAGATGTGGATTACAAATTCTCCATTGGCACACCTTGCGGTGGTCTGGGCAAAAACCGACGACGGAGGCTCAGAATCGGTCACAGGTTTCATTGTCGAACGCAACACACCTGGCTTCGAGACACCCAAAATCAAAGGTAAGATGAGCCTCCGTGCGAGCGAAACAGGCGAGATCGTGCTCACCGATTGCCGCGTAAGCGATGGCCAACGGTTGCCAGTGCGCCAAGGCTTGGGTGCACCACTTTACTGCCTGAATCAAGCGCGTTTCGGCATCGCCTGGGGTGCCATCGGCGCGGCCAAAGCTTGTCTAGATTCTGCGGTGGAATACGCCAAGACACGCGTACAATTCGACGTACCCATAGCGCAGAAGCAACTTATCCAGGCACAGATTGCTGATTGCGCCTCCGAAATTGTCAAAGGAGAGCTTTTGGCCTTGCACTTTGGCCGCCTCAAAGAAAAAAACGGCAAGCTTTTGCCAGCGCAGGTATCGCTGTGTAAGCGCAACAATGTTGGCAAGGCTTTAGACATCGCCCGGACGTGCCGAGGGATCATGGGGGCTAACGGCATCTTGCTCGAGTACCCAGCCATTCGTCACATGCTGAACCTTGAGAGTGTGTACACCTACGAAGGAACGCACGAGATCCACACGTTGGTTCTAGGCAAGGAATTGACCGGCTTGAACGCATTTTAGCTCGCTAAGGCGCATTTTACGCAACCCGGCGGAGGGGTGTCCGAAGGGAGGTGGTCTGAACCACTTCACTAGAAAAAAGGACCCGCCAAATGCTCACCGCCAAAAACCTTGTTGACCATGCAGATCTAACAGCCTCTCTTCCAAGCCCCATGGAGGCGCTGCGCCTCCTGCCCAGTGATGCTCCCGAGAGTGAGAAACGCACCCGCACCAGCCCGCCTGAGCTGCCCGCGCTCCGTCTGAGCGCTTGCGTCGCCCAAGCCGCCGAAATGTGGCACCTAAGCCGCCGCCAGCGTGAGGTGTTAGCGCTCGCCATCCAAGGATTCAGCAATCGCCAAATGGCCGAAGAGTTAGGCTGCGCAACCAAAACGATCGAAGCGCATGTCACTGGGCTCCTCAAGAAAGCTGGTGTTGCCCGTCGAAATGAGTTGGTGGCCAAGCTCATCCACGCCTACACGTGAGCACGGGCCAAAGCGCAACCGCCTAGGTTCTGCTAGACTCCCCCGCTGCGTATGCCACTGGCAGAAAAATCCGGGCCTGTTCCCCACCAAGACACTGAGCTTACGAACCGCTACATGGTGGGCCTAAGGAGTTTTCCTTTAACGGCGTTTCCAGTAGAGAATCACCCAGCAATTTCCCTGCACCGCCATGGGGATTACGCCGAACTCGTGCTGGTTACGGGGGGGCGCGGGGAGCACCTGTTGGAACGCCAATCTTTCCCCATTCGGCGAGGGGATATCTTCATGGTGCCCGTAAAAACAATTCACGGCTATGCCGAGTGCGAAGATCTCGGGCTCATCAACGTTATGTTTGATCCCGCACGCCTTCCGCTTCCCGACCAGATGCTGCGGCAAATGCCTGGATATCGCGCGCTCTTTGAGGTTGAGCCCTACGCACGTGCGCGCCAGGGGTTCCGCGGGCGCTTGCACGTGGACGACGCAACGTTAACGAACTTCTGTGCCACCCTTGCCCGCCTAGAAGCAGAGGTATTGAATAGGAGAAGTGGCTTTCAAGCGGCCAGCACGGCTCTTTTGGTTGAAGTATTGGTTGGCACAGCGCGCTGCTACGAAGACATGGCCTCAAAGCTGCCACAAAGCCTCGTGCGGTTGTCGGCCCTCCTTGAGTGGTTGGATCGACACTTCGCCGAGACCATTACAATTGAAACGCTGGTGGCGCGCGCGCACATGTCACGCAGCGCTCTTGGCCGCTGCTTTCAGGATTGTTTTGAGCTCTCGCCGATGGGCTACGTCACGGAGCTTCGGCTGCGAAAAGCGGAATTTCTGTTGTGTGATACTGACGCGCAAATCCGGGAAGTCGCCGCGCGCGTTGGTATCGACGACGCAAACTACTTTGCCCGCATGTTCCGCAAGAACACGGGTTTTGAACCGAGTCTTTTTCGCGCTCGGCACCGTAAAGCCCTCAAAACCACAGGGCACCACGGCGATCCCGGTGGCTCGATGCCCACTGTGGAGCGGCGCACACTCTGGGCGAAGAGTGCTAATCCCAGAGCCTGAAGGGCCCCGAAATCCCCCCAAATCGAGACTATCGTGCTAACGGCCTCTGTTACACTGTAGTCGTTAGTTGGGAATTCCCCTGGGCCGAGTGAGATTCACACTCGGAACGGGTCATAAGTCAGCTTGGAACGCTGAACGGCGGTGCCTATGAACGGTTTACTAAGAACGGTGCGCTCTGCGCGCTCTGCTCCCATTTGGGCTATTTTGGCGGTTTGCGCTTGCGCTGGCGAGGCGGGGCGCAGTGCCGGAGGCAAGCCCGCGGCTTCTTCCACCCCAACCCCGCCCGGCACTCCCGGAAGTACGGGGGGCAACGCTGGCCTTGGCGGGCCAGGAACTGGAACAGGGGCCTCTCCCGGCACCGTACCAACAACTTCCAACACCACACCGGTTCCCCCGGTGCCAGCTGGCCTCTCCACACTGGGGCCAACGGCTATCCCCAGAATAACGCGTACCGAATACGTCGCTAGCATCAAGAGCCTCTTGAACATCGACGTGAGCGGCGATGTGAGCGTGCTGCCCCCGGATTCTTTTACGCCTTTTGACAACGCAGCTGATTACCAATCACCTTCGTCCACGCTCATCCAGGGCCTCCGAGCGGTCGCTGAGATTGCATCCGATAAAGCGATGCAGACACCGGAGCAAAAAGCGGCTCTTGTAGGTTGCACGCCGGCCGCTGCCAACGATGAGGCGTGTTTTCGGCAATTCGTGGCAAGCTTTAGCCTAAAGGCTTTGCACAGGCCACTCTCTGACGCGGAGGTGGGGGCATTCGTGGCTTTCTTGCCGTTTGCTCAGCAGGGTAACGACTTCTACATCGCTGCAAAGATGGTGGTGCAGGCGGTGCTTCAAAATATGGAGTTCGTCTACCGAACAGAGATCGGCAGCCCCGTGACCGGGGAAACAGATCTCGTCTCGCTCACCGATTGGGAGCTCGGAGCGCGCCTTTCCTACCTCGTGTGGGGCGAAACCCCGGACGCAGCCCTACTCGATAGCGTTGCGAAGGGCACCCTCGGGACACCCGCGGGCTTCCGCACGGAAGCGCTCAGGCTGCTTTCTGATCCGCGCGGTGTGAGCCGCATCCAGCGCTTTCACGCTATGTCGTTCGGCTACGAGCAGCTGCCTCACTCGGCCAGCCTTAGCCTCGCTTTCCGCACGGAAACCGATGCATTGGTGAAGCGAGTGGTGTTCGATACCCCGTCGCCTTGGTTTAATCTTTTCCAGTCCACCGATACGTATATCAATCAAGAGCTTGCCACGCTTTACGGCATGGCCGCACCGGCAAGCGGTTACGCATGGACGCCCTACCCGGATGCCACACGTACCGGCCTGCTATCGCAAGGAAGCATTCTCTCGAACGGTGCCAAGGGTAACGATACGAGCCCAACTCGCCGAGGTAAGTACATCCTTGAACGCATGTTATGTTCACCCGTTCCCCCGCCACCACCCGGCGTCGCCAATACGGATCAGCCACCGCCCCCGGTTGCAGGTGCCAACTGCAAAAAGGATCGGTACGCGGCTCACAGCACAGGTACCTGTGCCGGGTGTCACGGCCAGATGGACCCAATTGGCTTTGGTCTTGAGAACTACGATCTAAGCGGCAAACGCCGGGAAACCGACGAAGGCCGGCCTGAGTGTACCATCACTGGCGCGGGCCAGTTGCCCACCGGCACAACGTTCAACGGCCCCGGCGAGCTCAGCAAGCTGCTCGTCGCTGACGACCGGCTCGGTCAATGCCTGGCACAACGTCTGTATGAATTTACGGTGCAGCGACCGCTCCAGGCCACCACCGACGACGCGGCGCTCAAGACGCTGCGCGAACACTTCAATGGAACCCAGTTCTCCCTGCGCGACGCGCTGCTGGATTGGCTAGGCAGTGGAACCTTCAGATATCGCAGAATTGAGCCCTTCAAAGCACAGGTGGTCCCGTGAAATCATCCCTATTATCTCGTCGTACCTTGCTCACCGGCAGCGCCGGTGCCGTAGTGGCTCTGCCTTGGCTTGAAGCCATGGCGGGCAAAGGTGCTGCAGCGCAGGCTGCCACGGCGCCCCTTCGCTTCATGGTCGGCTTCGGGGGCGTCACCTGCGGTGGCCCCAGCACCTTCACCCCCACCACCGTCGGTGCGGGCTACGATCTCAAGCGAGCCCTCATGCCGTTGGCGAACGTCAAAGACGACGTCACCGTCGTGACCGGCCTCGCCATCCCTCCGAGTGGGGCTGGTAGCTGGGGCGGCGGAAGCATCTGGCACGCTAGCAGCATCGGCCCGCTCCTCAGCGGCGTCTCCACGCCAGACAACGGCAGCCCGAGGCCCAAGGGTCCCACGGCCGATCAGCGAGTGGCCGATCTACTAAAAGGCAACGCGAAGTTCCGCTCGCTGGAATACCGCGTGCAGCCACAGGTATATCGCGAGCACAACGGCACCTGGGGCATCATCTCCTACAATCAAAACGGCAACACGCTCCAGCCGAACGAACCGCAGTCCAGCCCGCGCATTGCCTACGACGCCTTGTTCACAGGTTTCACGCCACCAGGCGGCGGCACCATGGTCGATCCGGTGGCCCAGCAAAAGTTACTGCGAGATCGCAGCGTATTGGATTTGGTGAAGCAGCAAGCCGAAACGCTCATCGGGCGGCTAAGCATGCCGGATAAGCAACGCTTGCAGCGCCATTTTGAAGAAATTCGTACGCTCGAGATGCAGATCGCTAACAGCGCGCAGGCCTCGGGCGTTGCCTGCGCCCAATTGGCGGACCCAGGCGCAGATCCTGCCACCAACACTGCCACGTACGATATGTTCGATATGGCGCGCGTAGTCGGCTATTCCGGTGAAAACGAACGCGCCCCCATCATGACGAACCTCATGCACATGGCGTTCGCTTGTGACCAAACACGCACGATTAGCATGGCGTACACCTTTGCCCAATCATTCATTGATACCCAGGCGCTCATGGGCATCCACAGGACGGATCTGCATGAGCTCGGGCACGGCGGTGGCACTGATGAAGAAACCGCAGATTGCACTGCTTGGCACGTAAAACACTTCGCTGAGCTCGTGGGGCTGCTCAAGAACACCCCAGAAGGCAACGGCACAGTGCTCGACAACACCGCCATGGTCATGTTGTTCGAAGGTGGTAACGAAGATCCGGTAAACGGCGGGGATCCGCACTCGGGTCAGAACATGTTTGCTCTGATCGCTGGCCGCGCGGGCGGATTGAAACCCGGCAAGCACATCATCGCCAACGGCAAACACCCCTGCAATATGCTCATCAGCGCCATGCAGGCGGTTGGCCTCCAATCCGACACGCACGGCGAGCTCACGGGTAAAATCCCCGAGCTTTTCGCCTAAAATCACGCCATCAAAGCCCTACACCACCCCCACGGAGGGTGCGTTCAACCTGCCCAAGTGGTCACGGTGTGCCCTTAAAAAAGGGCGGGCCATACCTCTCCTCAAGTCAGCGAAAATAGCGCCGAAATAGGCGGACAACGTCGGCCAACCATTCTACATCGTACTGATTGGGCTCTGACATCATCGGCGAGCTCATAGCCAGAAGCCCTGCCCGCTTCTCACTGAGCTTGTGCGCCATCCGCTCCAGCTCACGGCGGCGCGACTCATCGAGGCCACCCTTCATCACGAACTGAATGATGCGTCCAAGTTCGTCGCGATCAAACCAGATCCCATGGGGTTTGCACACGTCGACAATAACACCGGAAATCTCACCGAAGTTCTTGCGATTCATGAGCTGCCGGCACTCCGGGCACGGCACATAACGTGGGGCATCCAGCCCATTGCCGTTTCGCTCGAACGCTTTGAGCTCAAGGTACGGCCGTTTACTTGAGAGTACAGCACCTTGCTCGTCGCGACTCTTGATGAGGTTTTCGAAAGCGGTGGCCTCAAGCCAAACTCCCCCGCATGCCGAGCACCCCTCAAGCAACGTCTCACCCACCAAGTGCGCCGATAAGCTGACACCATTCAATGAATGTGCAGCGCCTGGGGGACCCGCCGCACAACGCGGGCATTCGCGCTGGGAAGCTTCCTCTGGATGCGCTTGCGCTCCCAGCTGCATCTGTGCACCGCAGTGTTGGCAGTTATTAGAGCCGACAAATACCCGACCAAAACAGCTCGGGCAGGCCACCACGGCGAGCGCCGTGTGGCAATAAGTACAGCTTACGCTGTCGGGAGAAGCAGGAGCCCCACAGGCTGGGCATTTCAGCATTGCGGCCGATTCGCTGACCTTCGGAATCGCCAGCACTGTGCCGCAGCGGCAACGAGCGCGCGTGCCAGCCTTTCGCCCCGTGACATCGTAGCGGGAGTTGCAACCTGGACACGTGATGATCATTGTCGGGGCTCCGTGGTGCGCAACCCAAGAGCCTAAGCAGACACGCATCGTTGTCAACGAACACACCCCCTAGCGCCTCAAACACTCCCTACTTGAGCTGCCCCCTCTCGCCTCGCCGAGCCTCGGCGTGTCTCCCCCCGGCCAATCGCTTTCGCTCTGGCGGGGGAGACACCTGAACACTCTTGGCGTTGCTCGCACGCGACGGGCACCCGCGCTGGCTCAAGGCCTGGCCCAATGCACCCCTGCCTAGCTGAGCCCTACGTAAAGCCGCTGCACGTCGTCGTCGTTATCGAGTGCCGCCAAAAAAGCCTCCACCTCGTCTCTTTCGACCCCTTGTAGGCTGACGGGATTATTGGGTAGCCACACCAAGTTAGCGGCTGTAACTGTCCAGCTGCGCGCCGACAGGCCTTTGCTCACAGCGTCCAGATCTTGAGGCTCGGTAATGAACTGAAATTGGCCGTCATCTGCGGGCGCAACCTCCTGAGCCCCACATTCGATGGCGGCCTCTTCGGGATCTTCTCCCTTGGCTGGGGGAGACGCCTCCACCGCACCCACTCGCTTAAAATCCCAGCTCACCGAGCCTGTAGCGCCCAGCTGCCCTTTGCGAAACAGGAGCCGCATGTTCGGTGCTGTTCGATTCTTATTGTCCGTCAAACACTCAACGATGACAGGAACCTGATGCGGCGCGAAACCTTCATAGAACACCGTTTCAAAGTGGCTACCGTCATCCAAGAGACCCGCGCCCTTCTTGATCGCTCTCTCCAGGGTGTCCTTCGGCATCGAGTTCTTCTTGGCGAGGTCGATAGCAATGCGTAACCGAGAGTTCGCATTCGGATCCGGGCCGCCCGCCTTCGCGGCCACCATGATTTCCTTCGAGAGTTTGGTAAAAAGCCGACCTTTTGAGTCAGCTGCTTGCTCACGGCCCTTTTGTTTCCACTGCGCGCCCATGGCGCTCTCCTTACGGAGGTCCCCGCTCGAAGGCAACTGGAAGGTGGGGTGGGCGGGCCCGAATTGCCCGCTGACGTTCAACGTTCAGTGCAAAACGCCCTTGATGGCCCCGTACCAAACGTCGGCCATTACACGGTAACCGGCGTCATTCGGGTGCGCGTAATCCACTAGGTATGCGGTGCCGTAATCAGCCTTGGCGAGGAACGGCGTGTAAAGATCCGCCATTACAACGTGTTTGCCGGATGCGGCCAGGCTGGTCACCAATTGCGGGATCTGCGCGTTGAAAGTCGCGAAGCCGTCGGGGTTGGTGGGGATCACGGTTCCCGCAACGATCAGTGCGTTGGGCGCCGCGGCGAAGAGTGCCTCCAACAACTTGGCATAACAATCGATCAGCTCCCCGCTCTCGCAGCCATTAGTTCCAGCCATTACGAGGACAATCTGGGCGCCAGAGGCATTGGGCGCATATTGCACGAGGTCGTCGATGGCGGCTCCAGAGTGACCCTCATGCGCATCTGGAAAAGCCACCCCCTCAACGGTGGCTGGACCGCCACTGCCGGAACCTACGAAGGTGATGTGCTTGTTGTCGGCTAACGCCGAACGAAACAACGGCACGCGGTAGCCTCCACCATCCGACGCGGAATACCCATCCGTGATGGAGTCACCGAGCGCCATGATCGCGCAGGGGGTTGGCGCGGGAGGGCACGGATCAAAAGGGGAAGATGGATTGGAATTGCCCCCGATAGCGGCGGAGCCATTCGGAGTGCCACCGGCGCTAGAGGTTCCACCTGCGGGCGTTCCGCCGGAGCCGTTCGTTGTGCCACCTGTGATCGCCTGCCCGCCGGCGCTGGTAGTTCCGCCTGCGCTCGGCGCTCCGCCAGCGTGAGTAGCTCCACCGCTCGACTGAGCGGCGCCTCCCACTCCTGGCCGTCCCCCCATGTTCGAGGCTCCCCCCGCGCTAGCAGAGCCACTGGAGTTCGCTCCGCCGCCCACTGACAACAAGCGGTTGTCCCCTTGATTGGGCCCACATCCAACAAACGCAAGAAGAGCAACCAGGCTGATGCATCTGAGCATGCAGCAAACCATACCAGCTGCCCCGAGCACTATCTGGCCACCACCCCGACTAATGCTCGCAGTATTTGGCCAAGAAGCAGCGACAAGTGGCCTAAAAGTGCTCGCTTAGCAGAATTGGGCGTCATCAGGAAGCCACGCCGACCTTCGATGTTAGCCCACGAATGCACACATACCTTTCACACACCAAGCCCCTCCCATGAGCTTCTAGCTCCAACTCACCCGGCTGCCCATAGCAAGCGCCTAGCAATTTGCGACGATGTGACGTTAGCCTGCTACTGCATCACCTCGCATGAAGCCCACCTCACAGCCACTGACGTCATTGTCACTGACACTTGCGTCACGCACTTACACACCGCCAACACCCTCCAGATCGCCGCGTTGCGTGCCGACACAAAACCGATGTGTCAGAATTAGGCATGGCTCAAGAGCCGTCTTCGTCCCAAGTGCCGCACCCCGTGAGAAAAGAATTTCGCGACGTTATGTTGGCGGCAGTTCCGAAGTGGTATTCGCCGTGGGGACACCTTGCAGGAAGTGTCGGCGTGGGTGTCGTCTATCTATTTTTGGGCATCTGGGGCTTACGAAGGCTCGCTCCCCTGGAGCTTTTGACGGTCCCCATCGTTTTTGTCATCTTGAATCTTGCGGAGTGGTTCATCCACAAGAACATCATGCATCGCCGCCGGCGCGTGCTGGCAGTCCTGTATGATCGACACACCCCAGAGCATCACCGCGTATTTCGAGCCGATTCGATGGCGATCCGCAGTGCCTTGGAGCTGCGGCTAGTGCTCATTCCGGCAGCTGGGGTGTTGGGGATCGTCACCCTCTCGGTGCCCGCGGCGCTATTAGCGGGCTGGCTGTTGGTGCCCAATGTTGGCTGGCTGTTGCTCATGACGACAGCTGTGTATGTGGTCGGCTACGAGCTCAGTCACTTGCTTTATCATTTCCCGGAGCACTCCGCGCCGTACCGCAGCCGGGTGCTCCACACCCTGAGGGAACACCACGCACGCCACCACGATCCCAGATGTATGCAAAAGTACAACTTCAACGTGACAATCCCGTTGGGCGATCTCTTGTTCGGAACAATGGCTCCCCACCCACCACCGCTCGTTAACGCGCACTCCGAGCACGGCGCACGCCGATCCGTTCACCGTGATATTCGGGAGCGTAAAAGTAGCGATAACTGGAGCTCACGAACGAGACGTAATGCCCGTAGTTTCCCCCCCTAAGCTCGCGCCCCTCGGTCGGTTCCAAGCTGCAATTTAGGAAACGCGCGCGGCCGTAGAATGCGCTCGTAGCAGCTTGCCCCGCCCCGATGTCGCCCGAAGCGGCCGCCATGGGCGGGACCCGACACGCCGAGACTTTTAGCGGCCTCGGACCTGGAAGCACGGATCCCATGGGCCAAAGCTGCGCCCTGTTTCTTGGAGCGAGTGGTACTTAGCATGACAAGTATCCTCGTTGACACGGAACTGCTGCGAGTCCGGCTTGAGCAAGTTGCAGCATTGCCGCCAAAACACTGACCCGAACTTAACGAGGCCCGAGCTCGGGGACCCCGTGGAAATGGCGCGAACGTTCGGCTAGGGTCCCGCCCCTCATGAACCAGCCGAAAACAGTCGCAATTGTGGGCGCCACCGGCGCCGTTGGAGTCGAGCTTATTGGGTGCCTAGAGCGCCGCAAGTTTCCAGTTAAGAAGCTGGTGTTGCTAGCTTCTGCTCGCTCCAAGGGCAAGGTGGTCAAAGCGTTCGGTCAAGATGTAACCGTGGAAGAGCTCACGCTTGATAGCTTTGCCGGCGTGGACATTGCTCTCTTCGCCGCTGGCGGCAGCATTTCCAAGAAGTTCGCCAAAGCGGCCGTTCAAGCGGGCGCCATCGTGGTCGATAATTCATCGGCTTTTCGGATGGACCCGGAGGTACCGCTCGTGGTTCCGGAGATCAATCCGGAAGCTGTGAAGCGGCACAAAGGGATCATCGCCAACCCTAACTGCTCCACCATCATCGGCATCACGCCGCTTTGGCCCATCCACAAGGTGAATCCCATCAAGCGCTTGCAGGCTTCCACGTACCAGGCCGCCTCGGGAGCCGGCGCTGCTGCCATGGAGGAGCTTGAGGAATCCACACGCGCACACCTTGAAGGCCGCAGCTACGAGCTCAAAGTGTTGCCGCACCCGTACGCCTTCAACCTCTTCAGCCATAACTCCTCGCTCGATCAGGGATCCGGCTACAACGAGGAAGAGCTCAAGATGGTCAACGAAACTCACAAGATTTTCGGTGATCCGAACATCCACATCGCGGCCACCTGCGTACGAGTGCCCGTATTGCGCGCGCACACGGAAGCGCTGACCGTACAGTGCGAACGCCCTGTGGTGCTCTCAGAGCTCAGAGCTCTGCTTGAAAAGGCACCCGGCGTACGCGTGGTTGACGACCGCCAAAAGAACTATTTCCCGATGCCCAAAGACGCGAGCGGCAAGGACGATATCCTAGTTGGCCGGCTGCGTCTGGACACCAGCGACCCGAGCGGGAAATCCTTCATGCTGCTCGTCGCGGGCGATCAGCTGCTGAAAGGTGCGGCGCTCAACGCTGTGCAAATCGCCGAGCTGCTTTAAAATCCAGCCCGGCTACGCCTTGGCGTGCAAACCCGGGTTTCAAGTTAACTCCCCCATGCGGCGCGCGCAAAGCGCGCACGCATCAGGGGGAGATCGGCCGCGGCGTAGCCCGGACGAGAGGGGGCTCACCCAAATCTAGACCGTTCATCTTAGAATGAGCGGGCCGCGCTCCGGGGATATCAACCGAGCTTTGCGTTGACGGTCAGCGTTTGCACTGCGGCGAGCGCCTTCGAGATCGGGCAATTCGCCTTTGAGAACGCAACCTTCTCATCAAACAATGCCTGGTCAGCACCCGGAACAACGGCTACCGTTTCAAGTTCGATCTTGGTGACGGTGGGGCCATCTCCCAGATGTACGGTAGCGGTGGTTTGAATGCTCGTTGGAGGCTTGCCGGCATTGGTGAGCTGCGCTGCCAAAAACATCGAAAAGCAACCGGCTTGAGCCGCGCCGATCAGCTCCTCAGGCGTGGTACCTTTCTTCGCGCCCTCGAAGCGTGAAGCGAACGTGAACGGGGCATCGAAAAAGCCGTTATCCCCCTTCATGGTGCCGTTGCCCTCTTTGAGTGTTCCGTTCCAAGTTGCATGTGCTTTTGAGATAGCCATAGTGGTGTGATCCTCGTTGGTAGGTGGAGGCTTTGGGATAGTTGCCAGGGCGTGTGGTGGCAAGCCCTACCGCTTCCTTAACCCCACCAAGAATACTTCCGAGCTAGGCTTCCTGGTTCCCTGAGGGCGAATCGTGGTCATGTCCGAATACTGCTTCTGTATCGCGGACTTAGCCTCGGTGAACTGATTGCTCATGAAGAGCTTCGCTACAAAGTGCGAGCCGGACTTACCCACGTGAGCAGCGAATTCAAGAGCCCGCATCACGAGTTCAAAGCTCACCGTTTGATCGTGAACTTTGGAGCCACTCGTGTTGGGCGCCATATCGCTCATCACAACATCGTAAGGCCCCGCGCCAGCCACAGACTCGGACGGCACCTGAAAAATATCGCCCACGCTGCTGGTAACCCACGGCGGCATGGCTTCCTCGATGGGCTTGAGATCAATCGCAACTACGCGGCCGCTCGACCCCACCCTCTTCGCTGCATACAGCGTCCACGAACCGGGGGCTGCCCCGAGATCCAACACACGTTGGCCACCCTTGAAGAGCTTCACGCGACGATCAATTTCTTCGAGCTTGAAGATGCTGCGCGCCGGGTAACCTTGAGCACGCGCGGCGAGCGTGCGGGGGTCGACGCGGTTGTAGGGATTCTTGGTCATCGCTTTTGCTTCAAGCTGGCTTCACGCTCACTTTACGCGCACGAGCACACTTTTGCTCGGATGAGGCTCGTTCAGCAAGTCGGGGCAATCGCGACCCGAGCGGATATCCTTAAGCTGAAGCACGGTGCGCCCCGCGCTCGCCGCGGCCTTTCGAAGCTCGGATCTGAGCTTAGGTAGCGGTGTTTTTCGGTGATTAGTGACGGCCAAAAGCTGGCCTCCTGGGGCCAATAGGCGGAGGCATTGGGAGGCCGTCTCGGCGTAATCCCGAGCAACACTGAAGGTCTTCCGTTTGCCCACACTTGAGAAGCTCGGAGGATCCAGCACGATGAAATCGAAGACCCTCTTCTGCCGAGCTGCCTGTTCAAGCCACACCGTAGCATCCGCTTGAATGAACTCGTGCCTATCAACCGTAAGACCATTGAGCTCGAAGTTGCGCTTCGCCCATTCAAGGTACCTACCCGACAGATCGACGCTCACCACTTGGCGCGCTCCACCGAGCGCCGCCGCAACGCTGAAGGACCCCGTGTAGCAAAACAAGTTGAGCACCCGGAGCCCCTTCGACAATGCCCGCAGGCGTTGGCGATTTTCGCGTTGATCGAGAAACAGCCCAACGGATGAGTCGTCGTCAAACCGCACCTCAAAGTTGGCGCCATGCTCCTGCACCGTGAACACTGCTGGTGCAGAGAGAACTTTGGTGACGGCGCGCTCCCGATGCTCCACACGCACGCGCGAAAATCCCATGTCCAACAAGAGCCCACTCAGCTTTTCACCGGCTGCCGAGGCGCGCTCATCAAACAGGGAAACCACGGCGGAATCCCCAAATTTATCGATACATACGCCTGGCAATTGATCGCCCAGATCATTCACTAGCCGATACGTGTTGCTCTCGGCGGAAAGCGGCTCGCGCTGAAAAAACGAATCCAGAAGGCGCCCCTTCAGCTCCTCGGTTTCAAAATCAAAAGGCCGCTGGTACAACCAATCGCGGAACACCCCCGGAATAGGCGCCACCCAAGCCTTTTGCTTCGGCAGCTTGAGCTCGTGAGCGTGCAGCATCAAACGCAAGGCGGGCTCCCCTCCGTAAATGCTATCCCCCACAATGGGAATGCCTCGTGCGCTCGCTTGCACACGCAACTGATGGGTGCGGCCGGTGACGGGAGAGAGCTCCATGAGGACGCGCTGGCCACACTGTTCGAGCACTCGGCACCGGGTAACGGCTTCAAGCCCTCCCGTTCGCGCCACGCTCACTCGCCCCTTCTCCGGTTTGCTCAATCTATCCTCCCAGGTGCCCTCCAAACGCTTGAGTTGCCCAGCTTTCACGCCGGCCAACGACGCGAGCGCGACGTACTTCTTCTGCACCGTATGAGACTCGAACGCCTCGGCCACATCGCGATTTCTGTGCTCGCTGCGCGTAAAAACGAGGACCCCCGAGGTCTCTTTATCAAGCCGCTGATGCACGCCCAAATATTCTGATTCACCGTGCGCGCGGAACCACCCCGCCAAGCGCGAAACCACGTCGTCTTTCAAGCCTTCGTCGCCGCCATGCACGGGAATTCCGGCGGGCTTATCCACCACTAGCAAGCCGTTTTCGTCGCTGAGCACGCGACGTTCAGGCCACCCTGTGTTCAGCAACTCTGCCACGATGGGGTTCCTTGCCGGAGGCGGCACGGAAAAGCTAGGAGGATTACGGACACGGGGTGCTTTTCTAGCTCTGTGCCTGTGGAGGGTCCGAGGCGAATCAACGGCTTCAGGGTTTTTTGCGCCTTCCAAAACGGGCCTCCTTTGGGACGCGATCCCTGGGGGATTAAGTGGCAGTTGGCGGCGCCTTCTCTTGAGCGGCCGCGTTCCCTCAGACCCCGCGGACGGCGTCCATCCGTTCACGCTCCCGAGCTGCGGCAAGACGTCGATCCATCTCGCTCTTCCCACGGGAGGCGACTCGGCGCACCGCTGGCTCGGAATGGGATTCAAATTTTTCAAAATCATCGCGCCAGCCCTGCCATAGAGGGACTTCGCTGCCCGTGAAGCCCCACGACCGTGGCAGGATCGCTCTAAACACTTCATCCTCGGAGAAGCCTCGTTCCAACGCCATTGCTGACAACTCCGCCCACCCCCTCCGCGGGTTCATCGGTCCGGAGAATGAGTCCACGAGTCGCGAGCGGCAAGCGAGCGGCTCAAGGTGATACTCCGCGAGATCTCGACGCTCCAGGAGCATTTCATAGAGCTTCGGATCTCCGCCCACCAGATGCGTGAGAAACTCAGCCTGATGCACGCCAAACTTTGCCGAGTGAAGAATATCCGCCTTTGCCGCGAACGCGAGCCTGTCAGCGACTTCGAGACCGATATCGTGAAAGGAAAGATCATCGTTCTCGATCTCAAGGAGAGCCTTTAGCCATTCTGAACCGAGCTCAACGTTCTGCGTCAGAATCTGTTTTAACCAGTACTCGTACTGACTCGGTAGTTCGGGGACCCGAGCCGTGTCGATTATCGCATTGCGCCAAGCACTCCCGAGCTCGTCGGAAGGATTCTTCTCCCGGACATAATATGCCACCGCAATTGCAGCGCGAACGCGTGGGTCGCGGTGATGGAGAAATGCGAGCACTCGATCATCGCCAACATTGCCCACCCGGATTTGACAGGAGATTTGTTCAACGTAGTCAGCGGCCTTGCAATCAACCCATTCGACGACCTCGGCGTGGGCACTCTTTGACATGACGGCGCCTTCGGCAAGTAATCCCGTATAGCGGTCCTCCTTCAGAAGCCCCAATAGCGTCGCAAGCTCGCTGCCCTCGTCTATGATCCGTCGTACGAAGGGCCATACCAGAGCGGGGTCCGCACGCTCTGCAACTAAAGCATCGACCCACTCCGTAGGCGTTGACGTACCCCGGGCAAACTCGTCGAAGGCCGCCCACACGTAGTTGTCGGATCGAGCTTTCGCTTCGTTCAGTTGCTGTTGGAGCGAAAGCACGGATCGGACCAGCTCGCCAACGTCTTTTACATCGATGCGGACCCGCGCCCATTCCCGAACCCTCTTTACATGACTCTTCATGACGGCCTCTAAGTCGTCGACCGAGTGCCTGTCCAAGCGCGGAAAAAGCGCGCCCACGTCGGCCCCCACGTCGGGGAAGTCCACCTCCCCCGAGATCTCCAATGTCCGAGCGACTTCCGCCAGCCTTCGCTGCGCACCTGGATGAGCCTTCGCGAGCGGGACGACGTCACGCACCATTTTGCAGGCAAGGTCGCGCATCATGCGCCTCGCCTCGGCAGTTATGGGGATCCCGCCGTCAGGGCGAGCCCACTCATTTACTAGGTCCAAGAGGTGACCCCATGGCAGCGAACGAGCGCGCATTAGGTCCGGTAGTGCTGCATCCCAAAGCGCTGTGAGTTGCCCAATACCCCAATCACCCACAGCACCACGGCGATAGGTCAACGTCATACCTCGGCCCGGATCACTCTCTGTCACCTGCAAAATCGGACTCATCGCGATACAGAAGACGATTGCTCCGGCATGGTTCTCATTTCGCTTGATCCACTTCAGAACCTGCTTTGCGGCCTCCTGACTCCTCGCAATGACAACTCTCTCGTCCATTGAGGAATCTCTCAGCCACGTTCGCAACGCCGTCAGCGCAGGAGCGTCACGACCACTAGGCGCCCCTCCCCGAGCGGCCGCGTCGAGCAGCTTCGAAAGTGCGCGATCCGGCACGTGCCACAAGAGCTCTGGCGCCGCTTCCACGAGCATTTCTGGATGCTTGTCGAGAACGTAGCTCGCGGCTTGCGGATCTAGGGAAGCGTATTCGCACCAGAGCTGCACTTGGTTCACTTCCTCCAACCTATCCTGGAGACGCGGCACCTGCGCTCCTGAACGGGTTGCCCCAATGAGCACACGAAGCCATGCACTTCGATTGAAAACCTTTGCAACCAACTGTTCATAGTCGAGCCCATTGCGCTCGTGAAAAAAGACTTCCCGAACGAGGACGTACCGCAATTGCTCCGGCCAGACTGAAAAGTGTCTGCTGCCGCTGACGCGAATGACGCCACCAGCAGCTAGGCGCGTCAACGCCCGTTGCACGTCATCCTTCGGTCGGCCAAGGAACGTTGCGGCATCCTCCAGCTGGAGGCCAGCGTCACCTGCCACCGCAAAGCAACCCAACAACTCTCGGTCCTTCGCCACGTAGCTGCCCAAGCGCTCATAAACAGCATCGCCAGTCATTACATCTCGGTAGCGTCCATCAATGCACATATGTGCCAGAGTAGCTGCGAGGCCAGGGCGACCATCAGCTTGCCGCACGATTACTTTGATGGCTTGGTTTGGAAGATTCGGCACTATGGAACGAACGATATCTGCGACTACGTCAGCGTCGAGCTCGCCTAGACTCACAACCTCGGCATTAGGTAGATGTTCACGGAGATCTTCGAGGTAGGGCGGCCACGCGCTTACGACAATCCGAAACTTAGCACCTAGCTGCCTGCGTAGCTTCACCAACAAACCGAACTGCGTGAAGTTATCGTGCGCGTCGTCCACAATCACGACCCTCGGCGAGTGGCGACGAATCGAATTCGTCACCGCATTTCGGTCACCGTCCGACAAAAAGTAGCCGTCATCAGCAAGCCGTAGGAGCAGCATGGTCTTCCCTGACCCCGGACCGCCTAAGAGGATCACGTCGGACTCGGTTTCGCGCGCTTTAGCGAGCTCGGATGATCGCCCGAGCATCTCATGTGTGCCCCCCAGCCTAAGCAAGAGCGGCAATCTAGACAGAGGATCTGGGGTTCCTGTAAGGCCGAGCAGCTTATTGCACCACTCTGGATGTCGGTACAGAGCGGCCGCGAACCAGGAACGGTCATAGATCTGCTGAAGCACTACCCCACACGCCGTAGCAGCGTCGTTAAGTTTGCGCCGCTGGCCAGGCGTCAGCGCTCGCGATGTTGCAAAAATTGCGACCTTAGGGTTGTGCCCCTTGGTAATCGCCTGCTTGAGGCTACGGCTCAGATTGCGCTCCGGCTTTCGATCCGTCGTGACAATTAAGGGCCATGGCCTCGTGCCTTCATCCCCGGCGACAGCTCCGTCGAACCCGTCATCGCTTCCGCCCGGAACGGGGACAAGTTTAGGCCATTGCTCTCTCAGTAGGTTAGCTGCGCACTCCTCGAACACAGCGGGGTCAACGTGCTCATGCAGAGCAGCAACAATATCTGAATGAAACGTGTCGAGCGTGACAACGTCGGGGACGGGAAGCCTTGCAGCCGGTCCTGAAATTAACGCTTCGACGACGCGCCGAACGTCTTCCGGCACCGCAAGTTCCCCCCGCTCCCAGCGAGCGATCGTGTTTGTTGCACGCCCTAGACGGTCGGCGAGCGCCGCCTGGGTTAATGAAAGGCGGGTGCGAGATGACTTCAGATCGAATGAATTTTTCACTATACCCACCGTATACATCATCGCGCACATATTCAATGAACTATAAATAAACCGAATGATATCCGCCTTTTCTCGAAGTCAGAGTCTCCCCCGCTCGTGCTTGCCGGTTCGTGCACCACAGCCTAGGATAGATGTGTGGCGAAGCAGGATAGCTCGGCAATGTGGGTGGCAGGTGGTCTTGCCGCCCTCGGCTTGCTGGCCCTTGCTGGCTCATCGAGAGAGCCGGCGCGCAGGTCGTTTGACAACGCGCTGAGAGATGAGCTCCGAGAACGTGGGTTTCGCCTTGTCTCTGCAGAATTGGGAAGGCGGCACGGAGCACCCGTTTGGGTCGTCACGAGCGAGCTTCCCGACGGGCGGATGGTGAGTGTTGATGTCCCAGTGGAGGGGCAGCCTTACGAAAACCCCCGCCGACTCGCGCTCGAGATTTCCGGTGCCTTGAGTTGACACAGCAGACTCAGAAGTTGGAAGCCGCGCTTGGGGAGCTGCAACGGCAGATTGAAGCGCTTGTCCGCGAGGAGCAGCTCCGTGATCGGCTCACCGGGCTCGGCAATGATCAGGCGCTCGCAGAAAGCCTGAGGAACGCACTGGAACGCGGTGAGCCTTTCTGGTTTGCATTCATCGAGGTCGATTACTTCAAGCGCGTCAACGACAAATTTGGGTACGAACTAGCGGACGGCCTACTTCAGAAGATTGGGAAGCGGCTGGCAGCGTTTGAGGACTACATCGCTAGTACCATGCCCATTCGTGCACACGGAGATGAGTTCTATCTGCTTGGGCCTAAAGGCCCCAATGTCGTCGAAGGCTCAATTCACGACGCGCTTCAGCGCTTGCGCGCAGAAATCGAAGGCATTGCGGTTTCAACCGAGCATGGCACGATGAGCTGCACTGTCAGCATTGGGTGGATGACTTCTGACGATACGGGCGATGAGATTCTCACACATCGGGTTGCAATGCGCATGCTCGAGGCAACCGTGGGAACGGCCAAAATCCAAGGCCGAAACTGCGTTATCCGCTACTCTCCTGACGTCGAGAAGGCGCAGCGCCGCAGCATTCGCGATGACTGTCGCGAGTGCAATTCGTCGTTCACTTTGGAAGTTCCGCTCGGGAGCCCTCATCAGGGCGAGCTATTCTGCCCCAACTGTGGCGCACGCATAGAGCGTCCTTTGTGACCGACGAATCGGGATATCTTGGTTTAACGCCTACCGAACGCCTCAAGGCCGTGGAAAATTTCCTGAACTCGCTGGCTTCAGTCCGTCGTATTCCCGCCGTGGAGTAGCGGATTCCGCTTCTGCGCATGGCACCAATGGCGGTAGTCGATTGGGGAAAAATGCTCCGAGTGCTGTGCGAGCACCGTGTGGAGTTTATGGTCGTGGGTGGTGTCGCGGCAGCCCTACAAGGGGCACCCGTGCTCACTTTAGACGTAGACATCGGCTGCCCCTGATCAAAGGGATCAACGCTCAAGCTCAGCTTGTTGCGATGGGCGCCATGTTCGTTCGCGAGCCCCACCGCTCTTCTTGTCAAAGCGCTCATCTCGGCTGAGGATTTTCATGGTACGGGCGTTTTCCGCCGCGGACGCGCACGCCATTTGACATATTATGCGGTATTGCATTATGTTTCCCAGCATAATGCGCTTCATCAACCGAAATGAGGAGATGGAAGTACTGGTGCGCCTGCTTTCCGGTACCGGGGGGCGGTTAGCTGTTGTCTATGGGCGGCGGCGAATCGGGAAGACTCGCCTGCTTCTTGAATGGGCAGAGCGAAACGGGGGGCTCTATACCGTCGCCGATCAATCCGCGCCCGAGGTGCAACGACGCTACTTCGCCAGCACTGTTGCTCAGGTGTTGCCGGGGTTCGCGGACGTTGAGTACCCGGATTGGGCGAGTTTATTTTCGCGCCTTGCGCGCGATGCACGAGCTCGAAAGTGGCATGGCCCGTTGGTGATAGACGAGCTCCCTTATCTGGCGTTCGCAGCGCCGGAGATCGCGAGTGTGCTGCAGCGCTTCATCGACCACGAGGCCAAAGCCGCTCGGCTAACGCTTGCACTCGCTGGGTCCAGCCAGCGCATGATGCAAGGTTTGGTGCTGGCCGCATCTGCGCCACTTTATGGTCGGGCCGAAGCGCTATTCGAGGTCAAGCCTTTGTCGCCGCGGTACCTGCCCAGCGCCTTCGGCAAGCGTTCGATCATCGAGCTGGTCCAGTTGTATGCGGCCTGGGGTGGCGTGCCGCGCTACTGGGAGCTCGCCGTCGAAGCTGGCAACGGCGTGGAATCTCAGATTGATGCCCTTGTTTTGAACCCGCTTGGGCCACTGCACACGGAGCCCGATCGGCTGCTTCTGGAGGAAGTCCCTTCAGCAGTTGAGCTGCGTCCGATCCTTGATACTGTCGGGCAAGGGGTGCACCGGGCCTCGGAGATTGCAGGTCGCATCGGATGGAAAGCTACTTCACTGTCGCGGCCTCTCCAACGCCTACAGGAGCTAGGTCTGATTTCCCGCGAAGTTCCTTACGGCGAGCCGGAACACCTCAGCAAACGCAGCCTGTACAAGCTCAATGATCCGTTCGCGCGCCTCTGGTTTCGAGTGGTAGCTCCCAATCGCGGACGCTTGGCTTCGAGTAAGGCTAACGAGCGAATTGCCCTCTTGCGCACGCACTGGCCCATTCTCGCTGCCTTGGCTTGGGAGGAATTGTGTCGAACATTTGTCACTGATATCGACCACCGCTCAGCTCTCGGACGGCTCGGACCATGGCGCACCCCCGCGCGCTGGTGGCGAGGGAACGCCCCCGAGTGGGATCTCGTTAGCGCGTCGGACGATGGTAAACGGCTCCTTACCGCTGAGGTGAAGTGGTCAGCGCGCCCCTTTGATGTTCGCGAGCTTGAGCGGCTTGCTCACGAGACAGCACGTAAGCTGCTGCCCGCGCCCGCCTTGCGCTTCAAGGCGGAGTCAGTAGTTCGAGCGCTGTTAGTCCCGGAGGTTTCTAGAGGCGCGCCGCGCGTCCTGGGCGGCGTTCACATAGTCCGGGGACGGGAACTCCTCATGGCATAGTGTGCGCATCGCGCCACTGGTAGCCGTTTCGCCCTGGCGGAATGCGCCGATCGCCAAAGTGCGAACGGCATCTGTCGGGCGTGGATCCCTGTTACTTAATGTTGCGAACTTTAACAGCGCCGCGCACCACAACGAGGCCATTCTTGGCACCCGGGATCGCGCCGCGGATCAACAAGAGGCCTTGATCGGCCATGACTTTGACCACGGGCTGATTGTGCACGGTGACCTGCTCATTGCCGTACTGTCCCGGCATGCGCTTGCCGGCCATGACGCGACCTGGCGTCATGTTGGTACCGATGGCACCGCCGTGGCGCTGATACTCGTGAGCACCGTGGCTGCGCTTAGCGCCTTTGAAGTTGTGGCGGCGCATGACGCCGGTGAAGCCGCGACCGCGCGTAACACCCTGGACGTCCACGGACTGGCCTTCTTGGAAAACTTCGTCGAGCTTCACTTCCTGTCCGACCTCGTACTTGGACGCGAACTCTGCCGCGCAACGGAGCTCACGGAGGATAGCCGCAGGCGCGTGGCTCATGCCCTTATAGAACCCGGCAAGAGGCTTGTTAACGTGCTTCGGCTTGCGCTGGCCCAGACCGAGCAGGAGGGCGTCGTAGCCGTTTTTCTCCTTCGTGCGCTTGCCCACCACGACGGGCTTGCTCTCGACCACGGTGCAGGGAACGACGGTGCCGTCCTCGGTGAAAATCTGTGTCATGCCAACTTTGCGACCAAAGACACCCGGAAACTGATTCATGGCTTTAAATTCCTGCAATTCTGAAAACGGGCCGGGGGGATAGCCCTCCGTGCCTCCGACGTCAAGCCGACTTGAGCTGCGGCCAAACAAAAAACAAGGCTGTTTCGGTTGACGACGCTGAAACAACCGCCTAGATACCCGGGCCCTCTAACTCGGCCAGGGAGTTTTTTGAAAGTCATGCCCCTCACAGCCTCACTCATCGCGCCCATCGAGGCCCAATTCATCCGCACGGATTTGCCTGATTTTAAGGTCGGGGACACCGTAGCGGTTCACTACAAAATCGTCGAAGGCGACAAGTTGCGCGTTCAGGTCTTCAAGGGCGTGGTGCTCAAGCGCCATCGTGCCGGGAGCCGTTCGACCTTCACGGTCCGCAAAGTGAGCTTTGGCGTTGGCGTGGAGCGTGCTTTCGCCTCCCACTCACCCCGCATCGATAAGATTGAGGTGCTCTCTCGCGGCGTCGTTCGTCGCGGCCGCCTATTCTATTTGCGTGACCTCGTAGGTAAGGCTGCTCGCGTAAGAGACGAAAAAGATCGTTGAAGAAGTAGCCTTCGGTCAGCCGCCCAAACGGCGGAAACCAGAAAAAGCCCGCATGTCTTTGCGGGCTTTTTTGCGTCTAGGTCTCCCGGGCGCCCTCCCTGACTCACGGGTGCGCGCAAAATCCTCTAGAGTCTTGGCCCGTATGTTTACCAAAGGCTCCCCCGCTCTTGCTCCACGTCGCTCCCTGCCGTGGCAGGCACTCATTATCCTGTGCGCCATCTGGCTCCTCCCATTTGGAGCCCACGCTGCCCCCGAGGCACACATTCTTCGGGTCGATCCCAGGGCTTCGCAAGGGGGAGGCAATCCAGTGCTCACCACTTTGGTGGAGATCGTCCAGAGCACCCGCGTAAGTTCAGTGATCGCGCCGTGCGCGACGTTGACCGGTAGCGCTCAGTTTTCGTGCATGAGCGATGCACTAGAAAAGCCGTACGCGCTCTACACACCATTTCCGTTTCCAGAAAAACAGGCCCTGTTTACCGTGCTCGTAGAGGGGTCCGAACGCCCCGCAACGCATGTGAGCCACACCAAGTGGGGCGATAGCCAGGCCGAGCCCGGAGTAGGAACCGCTTGGCTCATCCTCATCGACGCAGACAAGCGCATGGGCAAGAGCCTCGACGATGCGCGGCAGGTTGCCCGCCGCTTCGTTGCCAGCATGGGGCCCAACGACATTGTTAACGTGATGTTCTTCAACGACCGCCAAGTCGTGCAGGACTCGCAGTGGAACAGCGCCGCCGCCAAAGACAAAGTAACCGGGTTCGTCGATAGCGTAACCGGTACCTATCCGAGCCAAGGCCGCACCCGCAGCTTGCTTAGCATCATCAAACAGGCCGCCACTGATGGTTTCGGGGCGCTCGGAAACGTGGGCGAGACTGTCACGGTGCCGCTCCACCAAGCGATGGTGGTGCTCTCGAATGGCTACGGCGGTGCGGATGCAGCAACAAGCGGCCCCGGAGCGATGCAGCTTCAACAATACATGACCCAAGGGCGCTTCCCCGAAAACAATACTGCTGCCCCCAAGGTGCCGGTGCCGGTTATCAGCGTCCTCTTTCCCTACCGCAGCATCGACGAATTTCGACAGAACTCGCTCGAGTTCATGCAGAACCTGGCCAACCCCCAGATCGGCGGATTCTTCACCGTGGTGCAGGAGGGCCAAGGCGCGCGCGCTTCCGCTGTGGTGAACGCTGTGCGCTCACGCTTTGCCAAGATGCACATCGTCAAGTGGAAAGTTTCTTGTTTGGCGCCCACGGTGACCCAAACTTTCAACTTGGTGTTCAGCGACGTGAAGCCCCAGATCGGTGGAGACAACACATTTAAAGATGTTCCAATCGGGGTCGACCCAACGGCTTGGCCGCTCGACGTGAACATCCAGCTCACCAAGGATGCAGCCAAGCGCCAAAACGGCGTTTACGCGGGCGGGAACTTCAAAGTTTACGGTGATTTTTGTTGGGGTGGCGACGCATCCCGAGCAGAGGTCTATTTCCTCCCGGCAGGGCAAGCCGTACCCAAGGAGCTGACCGGCAAAGACATCGCAGCTGCCAAAAATGCGCAACAGCAGCTCATCGCTATGGGAATGAAGGGGACCACGGTAAGCGCCAATGACACGGTGGTCGAATTTCAAGCACCCGATAAAGACAAGCTGCTGCAAGGCTCGGGATCCCAAGCCATTGTGCGTTTGGTGGTTTACGACAACAAAGCTCACCGAGCCAGTGGTGTCACTGCCGATACGATTGTGGAACTGCCGGGGACGGAGCCGCCGTTTCCGCTCCTCTACGTACTTGCAGGAGCCTTTGGCGTTGTCGTAGTGCTTTTACTGATTATTGTGATCGCGCAAAGTGGTAAGAAGCGGCGTCCTTCCGGTCCAACAGGGCCCGGCGGTTATGGCCCTCCTCCCGGAGGCGGTTACGGCCCTCCTCCGGGCTACGGCGGGCAACAGCCGCCGCCTGGGCCTGGGCCTGGCTATAGGGCGGAGGCACGCCAAGAGCCGCCCCGGGCACTCACCGCCGAAGATCTCGCGCAGGGAAGGCGTGCGATTCTAGAGGGAGCCCCGGGCGTGTTCACCATCGTGCCGGGCGCAGAAATCAGAGCTGGGAGCGATCTTCAGCACTGCAGCATCGTGCTTGATGCCACCCAAGCCGCACCCGTCCACGCCTCACTTAAGCTGGAGGATGGGCGGCTTTTCGTACGCACTGAGCAAGCTGAGCTCGGCACACACGTGAACGGCACCAAGGCACCGCTCGGAGCGTGGCTGCCCGTGGTGGATGAATCACTGTTGCGAATCGGTCGCGCCGAATTCGCTGTGCACCTGCACTAAAAGCGCCTGCAAGTTAACCTCCGTGTTCCCCTCTCCCAAGGCATCCCATCTATGATCCCTGGCTTCGGCAAACGTTCGATAATACTCGGTAGTGCGGCTCACTGCGACATTCGCCTGGGCACACCCGATGTTGCACCAGAACATGCTCGCATTGTATTCACAGATGCGGGGCTCATGTTTCAAGACCTCGGAGTAGCGCCCTCGGGAGTGAACGGCGCACCGGTGGCCCCTGGTTCACAGGTTCCGTTTGATTTTCGCTCGCAGTTTGTATTGGGCAACACGCCACTTCCGAATGCCCACCCAGCGCTCAGCCTCATGCTGCTCACCCCGGGGCAAGCTCCGGTAGTGCCCGGAACGCTTAGCTTCGGGCGAGATCCGGCACGCGCCAATATCGTGGTTGCCAACTCCAACGTTTCGGGCCTCCACGCAACCTTCACCGTTTCGCCACTCAGTGTTACGGATCACAGTTCGAAGAGCGGAACCTGGCTAGCCGGGCAGCGCCTGGCGCCCGAGCAGGTTCACGCTTTGGATCCACATGCGCTCTTAGCCCTTGGCCCTGTGCCCCTTCCGGTGGAGTTGGTGCGGCAGCTAGCACAAACGCTGGGCCCCACTCATTCGCCGGCCCATCCACCGGCCCACGCACCTGCGCCCGCCGCCGCCCCGCTGGACCCAGCTACACGGCCCCGACACAAGACCGTAGTCGGTCAGATCATGATGGGTGGCTCCGCGCCCGCGAGCACCCAGACCATCGGTCGCACGCCGGATAACAAGATCGTGCTTGCGAGCCCGCAGGTATCGAGCAAACACGCGTTGCTCCACAGCGTTGGCGGCAAGCTCTTCCTGGAAGATCTGGGAAGTGCCAACGGCACGTATGTGCGCGGCCAGCGCATCCCGCCCGGCCAACGCGTAGCCGTGAGCCACGGAGAAAAAGTCTTCATCGGTCCGATGCCCTTGCTGTTGCAAGTGGCGGGGCAAGACGTCTCGGTGGTGGTGGAAGACTCCGCCCAATGGGCGGGCCGCGCTCTTTACGAGATCGAAGCTTGGGATTTGGTGCTCCAGGTACCCGACCGCGACAACCCGAGTGCCCTCAAAACTCTGCTGGATCACGTTAATTTCAAAGCACTTCCGGGCGATCTCATTGCTCTCATGGGGCCAAGCGGTGCCGGGAAAACGACGCTCCTGCTAACGCTCAACGGCTACTTGCCACCAACCTACGGCCAAGTTCGTATCAACGGCGAAGATCTCTACACCATCTACGATGCCCTCCGGGGCTCCATTGGCTATGTGCCTCAAGACGACATCGTTCACCCCGAGTTAACCGTTTGGGAAGCGGTGCGCTACAGCGCTAAATTCCGCCTTCCTCCAGATTACTCGGACGAAGAAATCGATCGCCGCGTGGAGACTACGCTGCAGCAACTCGGGCTCGAAGCCGTGGCACACCTGCAGATCGGACGCCCAGAGAAGAAAGTATTGAGTGGCGGGCAAAGAAAACGCGTCAACATTGCTATGGAGCTGGTGACGGACCCCGTCATCATGTTCCTGGATGAGCCCACAAGTGGTTTGGCCGCGGACGACACCACAGCACTCGTCACGCTCTTGTCGGATCTGGCTAAAAATACTGGCAAAACGATCATCACCACCATCCACCAGCCTGCCCGCGAAGAGTATGAGAAGTTTAACCTAGCGTTGATCTTGGGCCAAGGCGGCTTGCCCATCTATTACGGACCGAGCACGGGCGGTTACCGCTTTTTTGGTTCGTTCCTCGAAAAATTGGGTCAGAAAAATACGGTTGATAATCCGCGTGACATGTTCGACATGTTAAATCGCCGCGAGCGGCCCATCTTTGACGCTATGCGCGCTCAAGATCCCAACGCGCCCCGCGTCCTGGCTCGCCGGCAAGCTGCAGAAGAATGGAATCGCGAGTTTTTTAGCCCGCAGAATCCCATCTTTGAGGAAATGTATTCGGGAAGAAGAGCCGTGGGCGCCGGCTCCACACAGCCCGCTGTTTCACGTAAACGTCCCGCCACGCGCGGTCAATTTGGCCTTCTGCTCAGCCGCTACTTCAAGGTGAAATTCCGCGATGGAATGGGCACCGCGATCATGCTGCTGCAAGCGCCCATCATCGGCGTTCTCTTGGCCTTGGTATTTGGTGGCCAAAAAGACGCGATTCCGTTTTGGTGCTTAGGCGCTCTGCAGGAGCTCGGCCAACGCTCGGGTGGGCTCAATAAAGCCGAGGGCATGTTGAACAGCATGCAGGCCACGCCTGACCACGCGGGAGCCATCTTCTTCCTCGTGGTGGCCGCCGTGTGGTTTGGAACGAGCAATGCCGCGCGCGAAATCGTGAGCGAACGCGCGATCTATCGGCGCGAGCGCATGGTGAACCTGAAGCTTTTCAACTACGTCTTCTCGAAGTTCGTGTTGCTCGGGGCGATCTGCGTGGTGCAGTGCGCCACATTGCTTGCGATTGTGTTTTTCGCGCTCAGCTTCAACGGTGGAATTGTCGCCTTTGGCCTAGAGCTCGCAACTCTCGTAGCGGTATCGATCAATTCAGTGGCAGTGGGTCTGCTCTTGAGCGCGATTGTGGAAAGCAGTGAAGCGGCCATGGCGCTCACCCCGATCGCACTCATTCCGCAAGTCGTGCTCGGCGGCCTGATGGTACCCATGACCACCAATCCGATGCTGAAGTGGCCGATGTTCCTCATGCCTGCTCGTTGGGGTTTTCAAGGTGTTGTGGCCCAAGAGCGAATTGCCATCGCCAATGATCCGGCGTGGGTGATCGATCTGAAGAAGCCTGACGTCACGAGCCCCGAGAATTTCGTCTTCGCCGGTAAATTCCATTGTGCACAAGCGCAGATCGCCAGCACAGACTTCAACGGCGCCTGGGGCTTCACGGGTTACCTATCCGCATGGCTCCCGCTCACCGTGCTTGCGGCGATCTTGTTCATCACGATGATCTTCATCTTGCTACTGCTCAAACGGCGGGATTCCATCTAGAATTACGTCGCCATGCTTCACCGACACCGTCACATCAGGCTGCCATGCAGTCTCGGCGTCGCCGCCCTGACGACGTGCTTGCTCGCGGGAACGCCCGGCTGTGCAGATGGAGACAAAGGCGGCTACGTGGACACAGTCGCTGCGGCTGGGCGCGGGGTGAATTCCAAGGTACCCCCTGGCAGCGCCGCGGATGTGGCCGGGTTCAGTGCGTTGCCTGAGAGTCCCAATCACGGCAGTGGCGCGTTCATGGATAGCCGCAGTATTCTTCCGCGCGGGGGAGCCGCCGGCGCATCTGGAAACGTGGGCGGCGCTTTCGGAGCTGGCGGGTTTGGGAATAGCGCAGGAACGGGCGGCGCGTCGATACCGTACGGTGGAGCTTCCTCAGGCGGCGCCCCTTCAGCTTCCGGCGGGACTTCAGGCGGGGGAGGCTCAGCGGGAGCTAGTGGAGCTACTGGCGGGTTAGCTGGAGCATCAGCGGGCAACGCCGGCACTTCAGGGTAACGGACGTTCCCTGAGTGGGCCCTATTCACCACAATAAAAACGTCAGCTAGCAGCAGCCGTCGAGGCAAGCGGCGGTGCGGGAACAGGGCGCGCCTGGGAAAAGCTCGCCGTCTGAAGCCGCCGCATTAGCTCAAATCGGCCTGACACACCGAGTTTGCGGAAGATTGCGCTCAACTGGTTCGCAATCGTGCGGCGCGAAGTGCCGCGCAGCTCTGCCGCTTCGGTGTGTGTGGTACCTTCCAACACCTGGCGAGCCACCGCTTGCTCGGCCGTAGAGAGAATAGAAGGCAGCCCCAGGTCAGGGCGAGCAACACTGACGATCTCATAGCGCAGTTGACCTGCCTCGTAGCAGCTAACGCGTACGTCAGCTGTGGGTAGACCAAAGTTCGCTGCCTGACCTAGCAACGCCAGCGCAAGGGGAAGATTCTGCGCACGGCAAGCGAGACCCAAACGCGCCATGCAACGACTCAGGCTGAGCGCCACCGTCGAAGGCGTTACCCCAAGGTCAATCGAAATGGCCTTCTGGCTTTGGCCTGAGAGCAAGCGCTTGAGCATCTCCACGTAGCGAGGGAGCAGTGCCTCGGCTTGCGGTACTCGTACGGTACGACGTTCAAGCACCAGGTAGGCCCGCGCATTGTCGCAGAACGCGTCGACCACGCGCCGCTCTCCCGACATGAGCGCGCTCCAAGTGGCCTCGGCCGCACGCGGACTCGACGCACCCGAGTCCAGCCAAAGCACGATGTCCCTGGAGACCAGCCGAGGCTCGCTCGGGACATGAAAAGACGAGGACCAAAGGGGGAGCGCTGAGCTTGCCATGCCAGCCCCTTACGCAAGGCTCGTTCCATCCAGGCCCGTGCGTTTCACAGGCTTTTTTAGGCCTCATAGCTGCGATCTGACAATTGGATTGGACACTGGGTGTCAAGGCAATTGGACACCTCGCCACGGCGGGGGCGAATGTTGGTGGGTCCGAAACGCACGACGAGCTACGGAACCGGTCAACGCACTTCCAGCGCGCACACCGTAGGCCTTTCGAGCAGCTGCGGTGCCCGTGCTGACGCAAGGATCCTGTAAATTTTTACCTTGAAAAACTGATGGTTAATAGATAGATTTTCAAGGATGAAGGTGCTAGCTCGGCCTAACCTGCTGGCCCAAGTCTCGACGCTCTTGCGCGGAAATCCGGTGGTGGCGCTCTTGGGGCCCCGGCAGTCCGGTAAGACGACCCTGGCCGCCCAGATCCTGAAGACTCAGCGCGGCGAACGCTTCGATCTCGAGGACCCTCGGGACGCACAACGCTTATCAGAGCCGATGACCGCTCTCGAAGGCCTGCGCGGGCTCGTGGTCATAGATGAGGTGCAAAGGCAGCCGGAGCTGTTCCCCATTTTGCGTGTGTTAGCTGATCGTCGCCCCTGCCCCGCACGCTTCTTGGTACTGGGCAGCGCCTCACCGGAGCTGCTTCGGCAAGGCTCCGAGACGCTCGCGGGGCGTATTCGCTTCGTCGAGCTCGGCGGCTTCTCGCTCGCGGAGGTCGGCGCCGAGCATCAGCGAAAGCTGTGGACACGCGGCGGGTTTCCCCGTTCCTATTTGGCGCGCGGCGACGCCGAGAGCTTCGGCTGGCGTGAGGATTTCATCCGCACCTTCCTGGAGCGAGACATCAACCAATTGGGGGTTGGAGTGAAATCGCCTGTCCAGCTGCGGCGCCTGTGGACCATGCTCGCCCACCGCCACGCGCAACTCTGGAACGGCGCCGAGCTCAGCGCCGCGCTCGGCGAGACCTATCCCACGGTGAAGCGCCATCTTGATATTCTCAGTGGCGCGCTGATCGTTCGCCAGCTTCAGCCGTGGCTGCCAAACATGGAGAAGAGGCTGATAAAAGCTCCCAAGATCTTCATTCGCGACTCAGGCTTGTTGCACGCGCTCTTGGGCATTCACAGCACCCGCGAGCTCACGGGCCACCCGAAGCTGGGGGCATCGTGGGAAGGATTTGTTTTGGAGGAAGTGATCCGTCGCACCGGGGATCGCAACGTTTACTTCTGGGCGACGCACGCGGGGGCAGAGCTCGACATCCTCGTGCAAAGGGGCCGCGCGCCGATCGGGATCGAGGTCAAATGGAGCGACGCGCCCGGCATGACCAAGTCCATGCACGTGGCCCTGGCCGACCTCGGGCTGCGCTGCCTGTTCGTCGTATACCCGGGCCCAAAGCGCTACGCGCTGCAGAAGAATGTTGAAGTCGTGCCGGTGGGCGAGCTCGATACGGTGCTGGGCTGAGATGCATGGGCCCACCCAACAATCCAAAAGCAGCGTATGCGATGAGAACCTGAAACGCCTATCAACATCGAATTAACAAGACACGCTACCGAACTACAGCTCACCCCTAGCGGCGGCTGATGCCAAACGTCTTGATCAGATTGTAGAGATGCGCACGGGTGAGGTCGAGTTGGCGGGCCGTGGCACTCACGTTCCATTCTGTAGCATCAAGTGCGCGACGCACGAGCTCGGCTTGAAAGCGCCGGGTCTCTTCCTGGAAGGTGAGTGACTGTGCTTCGGGAGCACCGTGCGCCGTCTCAGGGAACAAGTGTTCGGCGTCGATCTGGTGTAGGCCTCGGCTGGCAGCGCGGATGGCAGCAGCCTCAATGGTGTGCGAAAGCTCCCGGATATTGCCGGGCCATTCCGCGGAGGTGAGCGCTCGCACGGCGCCAGGAGAAAGCGTGAGCCCCGAAAAGCCGTGGTTCTGCTGAGCTCGCTCGCAAAAGTGTGCGGCCAAAAGCGGTAGATCTTCAGGGCGTTCCCGAATGGATGGCACACGAAAGCTCACGATTTGCAGGCGATAGTACAGATCTTTGCGGAAAGTGCCGTCCGCCACCGCTTGTTTCAGGTCGACGTTCGTGGTGGCTATCACGCGCACGTTGGCGGAAACCGAACGCGCTGCCCCAAGTGGAAAGTACTCTTTGTCTTGAAGCAACTGTAGAAGCTTCGCTTGCGAGCCCAGCGCCAGCTCACCAATCTCATCGAGCACGAGCGTGCCACCTTGGGCTGCAGCAACCTTGCCCTCGCGGCGCTTCACCGCCGTGGCGTGAGAACCTGGCATTGCACCAAATAGTTCGCTTTCGAGGAGCTGCTCGGGGATGGCGGCGCAGTTCACCTCCACCAGCGGGTACGCCGAACGCGAACTGTTTTCATGGATCACCCTCCCAATCTGCGTTTTGCCGGTGCCAGTCTCCCCCATGATCAAGACGCCGACGTCGAGCTTGGCCAAGGCCGCAACCTCTTCCAGCAAGGCGGCCACCGCGCGGCTCTTTCCCACGACTGAATTTGCGCTGATTTGAGCACGAAAGGGGCGCGTAGGGTCGTCCTCCGAGCGCCCCAACTCGGTGAACAGTTTTTCCACGAGCGGCGCCAAATGTCGCGTGAAGAGCTTCGCGCGCGCCAGCTCGTCGCTATCAAACACACCCGGGCGATCCTGGCGTAGTAAATAGAGGACCCCAAGTGGCGTGTCCGCACCGATGGGAGCGCACAATACGGCGTCGATCTTTGACCGTTGCACACTGGCTCGCTCTTTAAAGCGCGGATCCAAAAGAGCCGAGGGTGTCATCACCACTTCCCCCGACGCGACCGCTTCGGCAATTATCCCCCGCGATACCAAACGCCGAATGTGTTCCACATCCTCTTCAGAACAGCCCGCCGCGCGCCACCACCTTGCCTCCCCTCCGTCCTGGTTGAAGACCTCCAGATAACCTTGCTGAGCTCCAGACGTCTCGACGATCAACGCCAGAGCCGTCTCTAAGAAGGGCTCTGGGTTGGACTCAGCATTAAGGCGCAAGAGGCCAAGGTAGAGGTCTCGCTCCTTCTCCAGGCGTAGGTACTCGCGGTCGTCTACCATCCGGCAGGGACTTTACCCGAAGTCCCCGGCCAAGCGGGGCAAATTGGCCCCTACTCTTTCTGATGGCAACCAAAACAGCCGAAACCGTCGGGGCGCTCGGCGCTCGCTGCCGGCCTCCCCAGAAGCCCTGCCATCTTCGGGGTCACCGTTTTCAGCATGAATTCCGTCATGTGAGCGTCATACTCCATGGCGCCGGGGATGGGGTTGGGCGTGGAAAGCGGACGGAGCGTGTTGGGCATCTTGAACTTCACCGCCTTCATGTTCTCACCGTGGCAGGTTTCACACTGAAACTTCGGCTCGCCGTCTTCGTTTTCACCCGCATATTCGGCCGGCGCAAAGTCAGCGAATAGCTGCGCCATTTGTGGATAAACCACGGTGGCCATGAACTTACGCCGCTCATCAAAACCCATCTTCTGCCAAGCACTACTGGTCGCTTCGGGCGCCTCATCGGCCGAGGCCGGCGCGACTGCAGCCGTTCGAACTGAAGCAGGCTCGACCGCCGGAGGTTGCGCGCCTCCACAAGCAGGTAACCCAAGAGCCAAAGTTAAATACCATCCACGAACTAACATGCCACTATCCTGGTGCCGCCTAGCAAAATCCAACAGCCCCCCAAGCATCCATCGGGTAAGCGAGGAAGCCAATGGGAGTGCAGTACGGGTAGTCCACAACGTGGCTTTGGCGAACCTACCGCCGGCCTGCTAGCCCGAGCACGGCACGTTCCAAACCTCACGTGCATAGCGACGAATGCTGTTGTCGCTTGAGAACGAGCCCATGCGGGCGACGTTCAGAATGGCTTTCCGGGTCCAGAGCTGTGGGTTGCCATAGGCATCTTCAACAGCACGCTGGCAAGCGCTGTAGCTCAGGAAATCCGCCAACACCATGTAGTAGTCCCCGCCGGAAAGCAGAGCATCTACGGTGGGTCGAAAGCGCGAAGGGCTGTCGGGGGAGAACATCCCGCTCGACACAGCATCCAAGACCGCCCGCAATTCCGGCTCAGAATAATAGAGTTGCCAGGGATCCTGACCCGCGCGCCGCGCGGCGGCGACCTCTTCGGTTTCAAGCCCAAAGATGAACATGTTCTCGCCATGGACGGCTTCGCGCATTTCCACATTGGCGCCATCGAGAGTGCCGATGGTGAGGGCTCCGTTCAACGCGAACTTCATGTTGCCCGTGCCGGAAGCCTCCATGCCTGCCGTGGAGATCTGCTCGGAAACATCTGTAGCCGGGATAATCAGTTCGGCCACACTCACTTTGTAGTCCGGCACAAAGATCACGCGCAAGTATTGGCGGATGATAGGATCGTGGTTCACGACGTTAGCCACCGAAGTTATCAAGTGAATGATACGCTTGGCCATTTCGTACCCCGGAGCAGCCTTGCCCGCGAACACAAACGTGCGCGGAGGCCTGCCCACTGGCTCACTCTTCTGATAGCGCAGATAAAGCGAAATCACGTGCAAGATATTAAGCAGCTGGCGCTTATACTCGTGAATGCGCTTAACGTGGCTATCTACGATTGAACCAAGCGGCAACTCGACACGGTGCTCTTCCCACAAAAACGAGGCTAGGCGCTCCTTATTCTTGGCCTTAACCGCGCGAAATGCGGCCTGAAATGCTGAATCTTCCGCGTAAGGCTCCAAGCGCTCCAGCTGACTCAAATCCCGAACCCAACCGTCACCGATGGAACCCGTGATGAGCGCGGCGAGCCCTGGATTGCATTTCAACAGCCAACGCCGCGGAGTGACGCCGTTGGTAACGTTGATGAATTTGCCTGGCTCGTGTTCGTCGAAATCAGCAAATAGCTCTTCGCGAATCAACCGGCTGTGAAGCGCCGAAACGCCGTTCACCCGGCTGGAACCCACCACGGCCAAATTCGCCATACGTACGCGCCGCTCCGAGCCTTCTTCCACGAGCGAAACACGCCCGAGCTTCTCGGCATCTGCGGGGTATTTCTTACGCATCTCGCCCAAGAAATTGTGGTTGATGTCGTAGATAATCTGCATGTGCCGGGGCAAAAGCCGCTCCATTAACCACACCGGCCACTTCTCAAGCGCCTCGGGCAACACCGTGTGGTTGGTGTAAGCCATTGAGCGCCGCGTGATTTCCCAGGCCCGCTCCCGTTCGATGCCGTATTGATCCACGAGCAGCCGCATCAGCTCCACAATCGCGAGCGCCGGGTGCGTATCATTCAGCTGAAAAATCGCGAGATCAGGCAGATTTTCAGGGGTCGGGTGCGCCTCCAAATGTCGCCGCAAAGCATCTTGAAGGGTAGCGGAAACCAAGAAGTACTCCTGCTTCAGCCGTAACTCCTTGCCGGCAATCTCGTTGTCATTCGGGTAAAGAACGCGCGTGATGTTCTCAGTTGCGCTCTTTTCCTCGACGGCTTTGATGTAGTCGCCACGGTTGAAGTAGGAGATGTCGAAATCTTGGCTGGCTTTGGCAGCCCAAAGGCGCAACGTGTTGATCACGTTGTTGCGGTAGCCGACCACAGGCGTGTCGTACGCCATGGCGTAGACATCGTAGGTATCGATCCATTCGTGGATCCTTCGGCCTTCCGCGTTGGTGTAGTGGATCACGCGACCGCCGAATTGCACCTTGAACCTGCGCTCAGGACGCTCGATTTCCCACGGGTTACCATGCTCCAACCAGTGATCAGGCTTTTCTTGTTGGCTGCCGCCAACAATCTCTTGTCGAAAAATCCCGTATTCGTAGCGAAGCCCGTAGCCCATCGCTACAACCCCCAGGCTCGCCATCGAGTCCATAAAGCACGCCGCCAGGCGCCCCAACCCACCGTTGCCGAGACCCGCATCTTGCTCCTCTTCCAACACCTTAGAGAGGTCGATGCCCACATCTGCCAGCGCCTTTGCGAGCGCATCACGGATGCCGAGATTCAGAAGCCCATCTTCCAACAAGCGGCCCAGCAAGAACTCCATCGATAGGTAGTAGACCTGCTTAGGCTGAGTCTCCTTGCGTTCGCGCCACGTGCGCGTCCAACGGTCGAAGCAGCGATCTCGAGCCACGCGCACCGCTGATACATAGTGGTCCAGCGGAGTCGCTGCGTTGGGATGCTTACCTTGGGTGTGTTGGATATGCTGTAGGAAACTCTTCTGGACACTCTCCCAATCTAGGGGGAGCTCATCGTGCAACTTTTCGAGGATCTTCTGATTCACAACCGCGCCTTCTAACATTCGTTAGGCCGCGTTGACCACTCCGCATTTTGCCGCGCCTTTTGGGCTACATGGACTAGAGCTGGCCTAATTTGGCCTTTTGGATCCACTCTTGGATTTCTTTTTCAATCACGCCAAGCGCCGTACCCTTAAACGGGCGAAGGAGAAACGGAACCTCGAGATCCATCGTGATGCTGGTGTCGTTCACTTCCATCGTGCCGGAAAGCGACATCCCCTTCACATTGAAGCCTATGTCTGCCCGACGCTCGTCCCGCCAGACAGCTTTGGGGTTGTATTGGCTAAACTTGGCCGTGTAGGCATCAAAGGCGGCTTGGGCCACCTGTTTGGCCCGTGCAAGACCGAGATCGTGGGAAACAGCGTGTTTCATGGGTTCCTCGGGGGACGCTTAGCCTTCGCGCCCGAAAAACGCAAAGGGCTCAGCCATGGCCGCGCTTTTCCACGCTAATTTCGCAGCTTAACCCGAAGTGATCGGAGGGGAATATGCCGGCCTCAGCCTGGTTGAACGCGAGCTCGGCCCGCTGAGGCTCCCCGCGCCACCAGCGATCGGGCGCCCCAACAAAAATGTAGTCGATGCGGCGAGGTGGCTCGCGCGCTAGAGCCGCGAATGGGTTCTGCCGATCAAAGGTAAACCCAGGCCCCTCTCCTCGACAACGCCACACATCGTTGAAAAATACGCTCTTGCCCTCGACCACATGTAGGCCCGAAAGGTACCGGATTTCGTCGGCGGCGGGCTCGGCATTAAAATCACCGAGGAGTACTGGGGGAAGCCAATCCTCCGCTGACCGAGTGCGCGCCTGGACCGCATCGACAATCGCCAGTACTTGGCGGAGGCGCACGCTGCCCTCGTGATGCTTCCAGTTCAAGTGCGTAACAAACGTCGGAAGCAGGCCAACCGGGGTCCGGATGAGGCTGTAGAGCAACGTGCGCTTCTCTCCCGTTTCCTCGCCTGGCAATACCAAGGCCTCCGTTTCCTCGATGGGGTGGCGGCTGAACAACGCGTTGCCCACTCGCAAGCCACCTCCAAGATCTGATCCGCCGGAATAGCTGACGTAATATTGCAGGCCGTGGGCAATCTCGGCAGCTTGATCGCCCGCTTTGGGCAGGCCGGGAGCCGAGTCGAAGCGGAGAACCTCCTGTGCCGCGAAAATATCCGGGGAAAGCCTGGCCAATTCCCGCCGAATCAACGGCAGCCGCTCGGCATACGGGCCACTCTTGTTCCAAACGTTCAAGGTGGCCAAGGAGAGGGTCTTCATGGGGAGGAGTTTGAACGCGCAGGGGCCTGTGGGAAAGCCCGAACCCCCAAACCGGGCGACTTCCTTGACAGGCCGTGGCCCAAGGCCCCACTCTCGCCGTCAACGATGATTGGCGTTGATTTCGGCGGTTCACGCATCAAGGCAGGCCAGGTTGAAAACGGCCAAGTACTGAAATCTACGGCGGTGACGACGCGGGCGGGGCTTTCGGCTGACGAGATTCTAGATGTCATTGCCCAGGCAGTATTCGAGCTCACCCCCACGCCCAAAGCCGTGGGCTTGGCAATCCCGGGGGAAGTGGATTCCAACGGTCGCTGCTGGCGGCTCCCGAATGTGCCTGGCTTTGAACAGGTAAACTTGGCGCAAGAGCTTGGCAAGCGCGTGCGTTGCCCTGTGGCCGTCGAAAACGACGCAACGACGGCCGCCCTGGGTGAACGCCTTTACGGTCATGGGCAGAAGCATCCGAGCTTCCTCATGGTAACGCTAGGAACCGGTATCGGCGGAGGCCTAGTGCTCGGTGGTCAGCTTTATTCTGGTACTCACGGCTTCGCAGGTGAAATCGGGCACGTGAACGTGATGCGCACTCCAGACGCTTGGGTGTGCGGCTGCGGCCTCAAAGGTTGCATGGAAGCGTACGCCGGCACGAAGGGCCTTCTTCGCAGGTTTCGCGAGCTGGGTGGAGTGGCTGATGAAGTGTTGCCCATCGCCGATAGCGCGCGGCGCGGTGAGCGCGCAGGCGTCGAATGTTTTGAGATGATGGGTGCAGCCTTGGGGCGCGGCCTGGCGAACATTCAAAACGTGCTGGATTTGAATGCCGTCGTCTTCAGCGGGGGCATTTCGCAATCCTTCGATTTGCTGGAGCCGATTGTGCGAAAGCACCTCTCGCAAAATATTTTTGCCCCACCACTCGCTCAAGTTCCGCTGCTGGTAAGTCAACTGGGTGAACGCGCCGGCGTGATCGGCGCAGCTTACTTGACGACGCTCTGACTCGTGAAAGCCATCGTGCCAGCGGGCGTGGGTGGCCCTGAAGTTCTGAAGCTTGCGGAGGCGCCGGACCCCGAACTCGGGGAAGATGAAGTACTTGTGCGCGTGAGAGCCACGGCGCTCAATCGAGCAGATTTGTTGCAGAGGCGAGGGCTCTATCCCCCTCCCCCGGGAGTAACGAACATCTTGGGTCTTGAATTCTCTGGGGTGGTTGAGAGATTGGGCGCACGCGCAGAGGGCGTTGCCATCGGGGACCAAGTGATGGGCCTGCTTCCTGGCGGCGGCTACGCAGAGCTTGCCGCGACGCACCCGCGCACTTTGTTGCCGATACCGGCGCACCTTTCATTCGAAGAAGCTGCCGGCATTCCAGAGGCATTCCTTACAGCCAACGAAGCGCTGTTCACGCTCGGGCGCCTGGAAGCTGGTGAAACGGTGTTGATTCACGCCGCAGCGGGTGGCGTGGGCTCAGCCGCCGTGCAGTTGGCCAAAGCCTCGGGCGCGCGCACGTTAGCTGTGGTGGGCAGTGAAGCGAAAGCTGCTTTTGTTAGAAGCTTGGGGGCGGATGACGTGGTGGTGCGCACCGGCGAAAACTGGCAACAGGAAGTTCTGGCGCTAGGCGGCTTTGATGTTGCTTTGGATTTCGTAGGAAAGAGCTGTGCCGCGCTGCACGCGAAGGGGCTCAGGTCGCGCGGGCGCTGGGTGGTCTTGGGGTTCTTGAGCGGAAGCCAGGCCGAGTTGGAGCTCAAATGGGTGCTGAGCAAACGCTTGGAAATTTTGGGGTTGGTGATGCGAACGCGCACGGTGGGTGAGAAGATCGCGCTCACCGAGCGCTTTGTACGTGAACGTTTACCGCTATTTGCGGGCGGTCAGCTGCGGCCCTTGGTGGACAGTGTTTTTCCGTTGGCTGAAGCGGCTCAGGCTCATGAGCGGCTGGAGCGGAACGAGAATTTGGGGAAACTTGTGCTTCGCGTGGGGTAGCAGCCGCTGGTGCTGCATCGCGTGCGACTCCGGGTGCAGCATTGCGGGTTCTGTGAGGCTGAAACTCCCCCCGGCCGCGAGCGGGCTTGGGGGGAGCCGCGGCGGGGACGGCCGCGGGAGGGGGGCAGCCTTGCAACGATGGCGGTCTACGAGCGCGCAGCCGAGCAAAACGTGCTATTTGAAGGCGTCCATTTGGGCACTCGTCTCCCTTCCGCGTTCGCCAGGCTTACGTTCATGATCAACGCTCGCGTACAGCAAACCATCTGCGGCCTAAGCCTTTGGGCTTTCTTTGGCTGTTCGAACGGCAACAGCTCCACGCCACGCGCATACACAGGAGACGGGCTCCCATCGGGCGCTGGTGGGTCCTCTCGTGGACCGAACCCGAGCGGCAGTGGTGGGCGCTCGCAGGCCGGAGCGGGCAACACGCCGGGAGGTGCGGGTAACTCGGCCGGAGGCGCCGCTAGCACTGGCGGAATCAGTGGTGGTGGTGCTCCGCCGGTCGCTCAGAGTGGAGGTGCGGGAGGGGAAACCGCGGGGGGAGCCACAGGCGTAGAGCCGCCTAGCAAGTGCACCGCATCACCGAATTGTGCTGCCTACTGCACGGCTTCGGCGGCGAGCCTCACTTGTGGCTACTCCTACGATCGCTGCGTGTGTGACTGCGAAGAAAACATCGCTAAGACGTGTTCGCCTGTACTCACAGCGCTGCTCACCTGCGCGGGCAACCAACCTCAAGTTGAGTGTCAACCGTTCCGGGTGTTCACGGGATGCCAACCGCAAACCTTCGATCTTGACGTGTGTCGTGGTGCCGCGATTGGGCTCGGCTGCGCCGCGAATCTGCCCGCGTGCCGTACCTTCTGCGAAGCCTCTCTGGTTGCGCGCTGCCCTTCCAGCCCGGAAGCCTTACCCGATTGTCTGTGCAGCTGTGAGAACATGCTCGTCGCGAAGTGTGCGAACGAGTTTTCCGCCTTCATGCAGTGTGCGGGCACCCCCCTCACGTTAGCGTGCGCACAGAACGGTCAGCCTGCACCCACGACGTGCACCGCAGAGTGGGATGCGTTTACGGCCTGCCAGGTAAAGTAACGGTGGCTCCTGCTATTGGGCGGCCGGGCAAGAATACGTCACTTCCCACTTCTGAAGCGACGAGAGCTCGTTACTGCTTCCCGGATTAACGGTACCCTTGAGCTCAAGCACCGCGTCGCGATTGAAGTCCACCTTAAGCTTGTCAAAAAGATCCACCGTGCAGGCCGCCTGCGCGCCAAAGCCACAAACCTGGGTGTCAGTCGGCATGAGTGCCGCCGTAACCAGTGGAACGAAAGTTTCGCTCCCAAGGCTAGCTGCATCTGCCGCCGCTCGCGCCTCGAAGACCACATTCGAGTTGCCTGGCGTTGACGTTTGATAACGCAAGAAGGACCACTGGACTTGCGTTCCAGCGGGGCAGTCAGAAGTGTACGTCTCGGTGAAAGACTTCGGGAATGTCTGGACCACCGGTGGCGGGATGGCACAACCGAACTCGTAGGTCACGTCCCCCGGAGTGCCCTGGATGCGAGCGCACATGGCGGGGCAAAGAAACATCAAGGTGGGTGCGGTAGGATTGTCGAGGTAATACTGGTTATTCCCGGTGCAGTTGGCCGGGCCTGCAACCAGGGTTAGGTCCTCGGGAGCGCCCGCAGCGGGCGGCCCCTCGCACACGTAGGCACGCGCAGCAGCGCAGGAATCAACCAGCCAGCGGCCCAGATTGTTGGTGCGCGGGCAGTCGCTCACGCCCGCGACCGCGGCCGGGTTGGGCTCGCCCGCGAGAAACGCCGCGGTGTAGCCAAGCGGTTTGCCTATCCATGCTTGGGTACAATCCAACATGCCAGCGACGAAGTTGTTTTCTTGTTCTGAGGTGATGGTGGCAAGCGACCATCCTTTGCCTTTGACTGCGCAAGCAGCCTTTGCAGCTGTGTAGGTCGCCGCCGTCGGTACCAGCTGATAACAAGATCCATTCGGACCCGACTGCTGCCCGGCCGCACAGGGCCCTTGAAGGTCCGGCGCCCGCTCGCACACGCAAACAGGGGCGGGGGTAAGCCCTGTATTGCAAGATAGGTCGCGCCAGCCGACGGGATCGAACTCCGGCCTGATCACACCACAATCCTCCTGGTGAACAACAGCGCTGGACGCGTCATCGGGTTGCTGCGGCGGGCCGGACGCCCAGTTGGTCCACACGTTGCAGCTGTTATCTGTCCAACGGTAGGTCCCATCTAAGGGTGCCGCAGGTAAGCGGCCATCGTAGCCGATCCACGTCCGGAGATTCGGCGTGTTTTGAGCGGCCAACCACTGGGTCTGGAACGCCTGTTCTTCAGGCCGATTGAGCGAGATCAAATGTTCGTTCGATCGAGCACAAAACGTCGATTCACAGTTAGCCCAATTGCCCTCATCCTCTGAGGACCGGTAACACTTGTTGCCCCAAGCTGCCTCTAAGCTGGATTGACCGGACGGCTCCGTACCGGGACTGTTGCACTTCTGCAGCAGCTGAGCCCTTGGCGTGTACTTCACGCGTGCAGAGGTAGGCGTCCCCGCTACCAACGCGGGCGATGGCGGTTTTTGCGCCATTTGCAGGACCTGGGCATCGCTGAGCACGCCCCGATGGACGCTCACTTCATCGATCTGCCCCAAGAACGCTTCGTGCGCAGCGTTAGCACTCCGACCAATGGTGAGCGGAACGCTTCCAGATCCCAAGTCAGAAGCAGCGTGGGCGACCGTAGCGAGCAGTACACCGTCAATATAGACACGCAACTGGGCGGTGGCTGAGCTCCACGTGAAGGCCACGTGAGACCACTGGGTCGTAGAGGCCGGGGGCGCAGTTACGTAGGCCGTCGTGAGCGTACGAGCTGGACCGGCGAGCTCAACCTGTATCATCCCCTGATCATTGCGAAGGATTTGCCAACCCTTGAACGGGTAAGGACTGGCCAGGACCTTCTCCATGTGAGAGGCGATGCCACCGGTGCTGTTGGCAGCGGTATTTGTGTAGCGCATCCAAAGCGCTACGCTCACGGCGTCCAGGGCCCCGAAGTCCACGAACCCCATATCCGCGTAATTCGCCTCGTAATTCGTGTCCGTTATCGGATCCAGCCCATACGGATACGCGTTGAGCGCGGCTGCGCCGAGCTTGCCAGGCGCAGCCCAGCCAGAAGGGCCAGGCGGTGCCCGCCATAGAACGCCCCCGTTCCCGTTGCCGCTGGAATCCTTCGTCAGCGCGCCGGCGTTTTCATCGAAGTGCCAAAGACCAAGAAGCTCGGTTGGTGTTTGGGTCCGGGAGAGCGGAAGCACGCAAGTCCCGTTGCGCTGACCCGTCGCGTAACCCGCCGTGCAAAGCGGTACGTTGCACGCGCCGGCGTTGTATACGGACCAGTTATTCCCCACATTGCACTCAGTTGCGTTCTGCGTTCCGTCCTGCGGATTCACCACGATTTCTCGGCCAGCAGCGAGCCCCGGACACCCGTTGACTTCAACACACTTGCCTGCAGCAATCGCAGGCACTGTGGCGCACGGCGTTGCCCCCACGAAGCTCGGCATGGAAGCACCGATCTGCCCTGGGGCAACATGCACCAGCTTGATTCCAACCGGTGAGGTGGCTGAGCCTCGGTTGCAGACGGAGATAACCGATACGCCAGCATCGCTACACGTGGGCGCGACCACAAGATCATAGGTGGCGCACCCCGCGTCAACCGCGCCATCAAGCTTGGGAACGCACACTTCAAACCGCGCATCACAGGTCATGCCGAGCTGGCAATCCGTAGGGGCTCTGCATGGCTGGGGCACACCTGGGGTCGCAGCGGGATAGTCGAGGATAGACCCCATTTTGGGGACAACGTTAACCATCGTTTGTGTCGGTTCGATCGGCGAGGCTGGTGTTTCCCTCAAGAACTGGCAGGTGGGATCACACGGATTGGCCATGCCGCACGCTCCCGTCGTAAGAGTAAGCGTGTGCAGAGGCTGCGTCGTCGAACCGCCGGGCGCGACGGCCTCGTACTGCTCCGTCCCAACACACGACCCGTACTGACCCGCTCGGCATTCCTGACTCCCCTTAAGGCAGCTCAGCACGCCGTTTTGCTCCCCGAGCGTCACACTGCAGGCTCGGCGCATACCGTCGACACACGGCGACGTCCCCGCCACGGCCTTACCCTCAAGCCCCCCCAGCTCCGCCGACTGCACCTTCGCTTTGTCGGAGCACGCCACCCCGACTCCCGCAGCGGCGATGCCCGCAAGCAACAGTAACCGAAGGACCGACCACCAGGATTGCGTTGAAGAAGCCATAATTCAGCTCGGGCCCAAGTAAGCCAACGCGGGACTCTAGCAGACTTTTTGCGCCGGCCGAACCTTCAGCTGGCCCTTTAGGGCAGCTGGAAAACCTGGTGGCCCCTGCCAGACTTGAACTGGCACGTTCTTGCGAACAAGGGATTTTAAATCCCCCGCGTCTGCCGTTCCGCCAAGGGGCCGTTGGGGGCTCCCTTACCGCAAGTTGCGGCGACTGTCTCTGGGCATTCGAGCGACGGGACTGCGACGGCGACGGGGCGGCCGCCCAGCGCTCCCCAGCTGGGTTCCATGGGCCCGAAAACTGTGCTCAGCTTGCGGCCGGAAGAATACGAACCATGCAAAACCGAACAAAAGCTTATTGGGTTGCGGGGATGTCGGCACTCGCTCTGGCCGTTGGTTGCACGCTCATCACGGACGTGGATCGGGATAAAATCGGCGAGCTGATGATGGGTGCTGGCGGCACCGGGGGGAAAAGCATGGCTAATTCTGGCGGAATGAACGCAATGAGCGGGGGCGCACCGGCAGCCATGGGCGGGATGGCGGGGAGCGGCCCAGGGGGCGGCGGAGCAGGTGGTTTAGCGGGGATGAACGGCGCAGGTGGGGCAATGGCGGGGGCAGCGGGTATGGGGATGGGGGGCGCTATCAACACAGGTGGCACCGGTGGTGGGGCTACCGGAGGAGCTGAAACGGGTGGTTCCTCAAGCGGCGGTGCTTCAACGGGAGGTGCTTCAACGGGTGGCGCTTCAACGGGTGGCTCAACAGCCGGCGGCGCTTCAACGGGTGGCAGCAGCGGCTCGGGCGGAGTGGCAGGGGCGGCTGGTAACGGTGGCGCGGCCGGCGGCAACTAGCCTCGCTACCACCGTAACCATTTGGAATTTAAAGGAATTTCAAGAACTTCGCGCCCGCTTCACGCGGCTCAGGAATCGAATTTGAAAGTCGTTTTCAATTGAGCTACGCTTCTCTGAGCTATGAACCTCGGCGACGTGCGAATTGGGCAGACCGTGACCATCGAGACTGTCGGGGGCCAACGTGGCTTCCGTAGGCGCTTGATGGAGCTCGGATTGGTTCCTGGTACGGCGGTGGAGCTCTTAGCAGTGGCGCCATTGGGTGATCCTCTCAAGCTCAGAGTGCGCGGCTGCACGCTCTCCATTCGGCGCGCCGAAGCCACCTTTATCGACGTGAACGCCTCGTCGAACGTGAACGGCGTGGAAACTCGGCCTCAGATTAACACATCTCCCGGCAGCACGCGACTTGAGGTTGGGCTCAGCGTTTGACGCTCGCCACCACACCTAATGTCCACGTGGAACCAACCAGCGGAATCCGCTTCTCAAGTCCCCAAGAGCCCTTCGCATGAGCCGAAGCCTGTAGCCGGGCCTGCAAGGCGCCCGGTGGTAGTGGTGGTTGGGAACCCGAACGTCGGGAAAACTAGCCTGTTTAATCGCCTTACTGGGCAAAGTGCGCGCGTCGGCAACTATCCGGGTGTTACGGTTGAGCGCCTAACAGGTCGTTTGGATTTCGGTGATCCATCGAGTGCGCCCGAGGTGGTGGACGTACCCGGCACCTATTCTCTTGCGGCGCGTTCTCCCGAGGAGCAAATCGCCATAGGTTCTGTCATCGGCCTCTTCGGCCACCCGAAGCCAGATCTTGTGGTGTTCGTAGTGGATGCCGGGCAGCTGATCCGGAACCTCTACCTGGCCCTGCAATTGGTGGAGCTGAAGGTCCCGCTGGTGATCGCCCTCAACATGGTGGATGAGGTGACGCACGATCCACCGAATGCAGCTGCCATTGGGGCGTTATTCCGTGTGCCCTGCATTCCAACCAATGGGCGCACGGGCCTGGGCGCCGATGCGCTAAAAGCTGCCATATTAGAGGCCCTCGCAAAGCCGCCAGAAGGCCGAGTGGAGGTTGCTTACCCTGCCCCGCTGAAGCGTGATCGGGACCGTGTAGCCGACGCACTACCGGCAGTTTGGAAAAGCAACGTCGAACGTGACCGAGCGCTGGCGCTCTGGGCCCTTTCAAGCGTCGACGAAGACGATGAGCTTTCTGACATTGGCTCGGAGCTCAGAGAACGCTGCTTGGACGTTCGAAAGGAGGCCGTGGCGCGCGATCTGGATCAGGAAATCATCGTGGCTCGCTACGGGTTTCTCGATCAACACGCGCGGAGCCTCTACCAAAATCCGGAAGCAAGCACCCGAGGAGCGCTCGCTTCGGAACGTGTGGACAGATTTCTGCTCCATCCCGTGGCTGGCTTTGCAGTGTTCCTGCTGGTGATGCTCTTAGTGTTCCAGGCGCTGTTCAGCTGGTCCGATCCCGCGATTGGATTGATTGAACAGGCTGTAGTGCTGGCTCAAGAGTTCGCCGCCAAGTGGCTGCCCGATGGCACCCTCCGTGATCTACTGACAGAGGGCGTGCTCGGCGGGGTGGGCAACGTGATCGTATTTTTGCCGCAGATCGCCCTGTTGTTCATGTTCATCGGGATCCTGGAAGACTCGGGCTACATGGCTCGCGTCGCGTTCCTCATGGACCGCGTCATGAAATCACTAGGCCTTCACGGGCGTGCGTTCGTCCCGATGCTTTCCGGCTTTGCCTGCGCGGTACCGGCTATTTTGGCAACACGCACCATGGAGCGGCGGCGCGATCGCTTGCTCACCATGCTTGTGGTTCCGCTCATGACGTGTTCGGCGCGGCTACCGGTTTACACCCTGATTGTTGGGGCACTTTTCCCCAAGGCTTTCGGTTGGGTGCCGGTGCAAGCTTCGCTCATGGTGAGCATGTACGTGTTCGCGCTGGTAATGACGCTCTTTTGCGCCTGGGTGCTCGGGCGCACGGTAGTGCGGGGACGCCGAATTCCCCTCATTTTGGAGTTGCCTCCATATCGGCTCCCGCAAGCCGCGATTGTGCTCCGGATGGTGTGGCAACGCTCGCTCTCCTTCCTGCGCGAAGCAGGCGGAGTGATCCTGGTGTGCACCGTGGTGCTTTGGGGGCTCCTCTCGTTTCCGAAGGTAGGACCCCACGAGGCCCCTACACCTGCTACGAGCATGGCGGCAGCAAAAGCAGCGGACAGCACGCCTCACTTAGTGCCAGCGGATATTGAAGCCGAACATGCTCAACGTCAGCTCCAACAGAGCTACGGAGGCAGGCTTGGCAAGTTCATTGAGCCCGCGCTTACACCGCTAGGATTCGATTGGAAGATCGGCGTGGGGCTAATCGGCGCATTCGCCGCGCGCGAGGTGTTCGTTTCAACACTCGGGTTAGTCTATGGCATCGGGGACACAGATGGCGACGCGCTTTCGCTTCGGGAGCGTATTCGCAACGAGAAGACGCCGCTCGGGAAGCCCAGCTACACGCCGCTAATGGGGCTTTCTTTGCTGGTGTTTTTTGCGCTCGCTTGCCAGTGCATGAGCACCCTGGCCGTGGTGCACCGAGAAACACGCAGCTGGCGTTGGCCCGCCTTCATGCTAGCTTACATGACTGCGCTTGCTTATGCGGCAAGCTTCTTGGTCTACCAAGGAGGCCTTTGGTTAGGCCTAGGCTAAGAATCAGGCACCCCAGCCACTAATGCTCGCCGGTCCCCCGCTCGAAACTGTCGCGAGCTTTGGCCTCCATGCTAGAAGTGTTGGCATGGTTTCCCTCGAACATAGGCTATTGGCCGGGCGCCGTATAACGCTGTGTGTTACGGGAAGCGTGGCGGCCTACAAAGCGGTTCAGCTCCTGCGCTTGCTTCAGCAAGCGGGCGCTTCGCTGGAGGTTATCCTCAGCGAGCACGCCACCGAGTTTGTGGGAGCTTCCACCTTCTCGGGCCTCCTGGGCAAGCCGATTCATCAAGCCTTGTTCGACGCCGGGTCGCCGGGCGAGCTCCACGTAACCCTAGCCCAGCGCTCGGAGCTTTTGCTGGTAGCGCCTGCCACAGCCGACACCCTCGCGAAGTTAGCTGGTGGCCGCGCATCTGATTTACTTTCAGCGACGGTGCTTTCTGCTCGCTGTCAGGTGTGGGTGGCACCCGCGATGCACCCAGATATGTGGGCTCACCCCGCAACTCTAGAAAATGTCCGTCGGTTGAGCGAGCTGCATGGCGTGCGTTTCGTTGGGCCAGTTCACGGAGCGGTGGCCTCGGGCGATGTGGGCCTTGGTAGAATGGCTGAGCCCGAGGCGATCGTGGGAGCTCTTGCTAGAGCTTTTCAACCTCAAGATCTATTGGGCAAGCGCTTCGTTGTCACAGCAGGCCCCACCGAAGAGCCGCTCGACCCGGTGCGTTATCTCGGCAACCGATCAACCGGAAAAATGGGCTACGCGTTAGCACAAGCTGCGCGCGAGCGCGGAGCAACTGTGACTCTCATCAGTGGGCCCGTGCATTTGGAGAGCCCGGCAGGCGTTCAGATCACCCAGGTGGAAACGGCGCTACAGATGCAAGAGGCCCTAGAGCAACACATGGGCCCAGCCCTGGCGAACGCCGATGCGCTCATCATGGCGGCCGCCGTTGCGGATTTTCGCCCAGAAATACAATCCACGGAGAAGCTGAAGAAGAGCTCCACGCTTGAGCTCAAACTAAAAGCCAATCCCGATCTGATCGCCACCATTGCCAAGCAACGCCAAGGCTCATGGCCAATACTCGTGGCCTTCGCACTTGAAACGGGCTCCGATGAGCGGCTGCTCGAACAGGCACGCCACAAATTAACCACCAAGGGCGTCGATCTGGTGGTAGCCAACGTAGCCCAGGAAGCGCTTGGAACTGAAACCAACCGCGCCTTTCTCGTTACCGCAAACGGTGAGCAAGCCCTGCCGACACTTTCCAAAAGTGAGTTAGCTCATCGCATTCTGGATCGGGTGGCACAAGCATTCGCCAAAGAAAACATCAGCATTCGCTAGAGAAAGCACCAGCTCTCACCAAGAGGCGCAAGCACTCGCAGAGGAAAGCACCAGCAGCGTATGAAGTACGTCCTACTCACCTGTGCCACCGTAACTCTCGCCGTAGCAGTCGCTTTTCAGCCTAGCTTTGCGGGCTCCTGGCTTTTTTGGGCGCCACTACTCGGGGCGTACGCTGTCCTTTCTGCGCTTGCGATCCGGCACATGCTTCGGGCGGGTACGCTTGCCAAAAAGTTAGTGCCGAGGGGGGGAGATTTGGCACTAGGAGCGTTAATTGGGGGCCTACTCTTGCTGGGGACGTGGTTTGGGCGCTCCCACCTAGCTCCCATGGGCGCACCCCAAGCTGCGTGGTTGCTCCGGCTTTACCTTCAGGTGGGTAGCCCAGATGCGCTCCAGCGATCGGTGTCACTCACTGCTCTCCTTCTGCTGTTGCCGCTTCTAGAGGAACTGGTGTGGCGCGGGCTTGTATTGGATGAGCTGGTTAAGAAGCTGGGGCGGCGGCGAGCATGGCCCTTAGCGGCGCTCCTTTATGGCCTGTGCCATCTGCCGACCGTCTACTTGCTGCGTGACAACATAGCCGGACCGAATCCGCTCGTACTATTCGCCGCACTCGGAGCGGGGCTGGTGTGGAGCTTTGGCGCGAACCAGCTCGGGCGCCTCACGCCTATCATCGTATCGCATATGGCGTTTACGTACTTTTCCGCAGTGCAGTTTCGACTGCCGGGGATGTGATCAGACGCCTTCTGCTAGGCGCGCTAATTCTTCTTCCGATACGTCAAAATCCACGTAGACGTTCTGAACGTCGTCGTGGTCGTCCAGCGCATCGACAAGATTCAGGCACACCTCAGCATCGCGGCCAGTCACCTGCTTCTTCGTCTTCGGGACGTAAGCGAGCTTGCTTTGCTGTACTGCAAGCTTTCCGGCCTCAATGGCCGCCGTCACCGTATCGAGCTGATCCATCGGGGTGTACACGACCCAAACGTCGCCTTCATCTCGGTAATCTTCCGCCCCAGCGCTCACTGCCGCTTCCATCAACTGATCTTCAGTAACGGAGGAGCGATCGAGCACAATCGTCCCCAGCCGATCGAACGCCCACTGCGCCGTGCCTGAGCCCCCCATAGACCCATTGTGACGCTCAAAAATCTTGCGCAACTCCGCCGCAGAGCGATTGCGGTTGTCCGTCATTCCCTCCACGAGAATGAGCGTACCTTGCGGCCCAGTACCTTCGTACAACACCTCGTCGTACGTAACGCCTTCGATTTCCCCGGTACCACGTTGCATGGCGCGTTTGATGTTCTCGGCGGGCATCTGCTGAGCCTTGGCGTCCGAAATAGCCTTCCTAAGCCGTGCGTTGCCGGTAGCGTCAGCACCCCCAATCCGAGCCGCGGTCGTGATCTCGCGCGCAAGCTTCGTGAAAATCTTACCCCGCGCTGCGTCGGCCGCACCTTTTTTACGCTTGATTGTGGCCCACTTGGAATGACCGCTCATGCAACCTCTTGAATCGTAAGCCCGGCGCCTGGTTGCCGAGGGGCGGGGTCTACCAAAAACCCCCCAACCTGACCAGAGCGCCGGCCGCCAACCGAAAAACCCACATCGCCCCAGCCAAAAACTACCCGAAGCGGCTCGAACCAAAACCGCCCAGCCAACAGTACTCCAGCCGCTGGGCGCGGCCACGGCCCTTCCACCCGACAACCTCCACCCGACAACCTCTATCCGACGACCTCTATCCGACGACCTCTATTCTTAGCATGACAATACCACCGCCCCGGGCCCTCCCAACCAACGCCAATCGAGCAGCGCACAGCGCACAGCGCACAGCGCACAACGCGCGGCGCAAGCGCACTACACTTCTGCACGACCGTCTCCATTCACCGGCCACCTGAATTCTTAGCATAACAAGTATCTCCACCGCTCGGTAATACCCCTCCCGCCTGCTCGCGCGAGGGCACGGTGCGCCTTGTCGTGGCCGTCACCTCAGTCGTGCGTAGCGTGTGCACATTTACGCCGCCTAGAGAACGTACTCGTAGTACTCGACTCCTAGATCTTGAAAGGCGGGTTCGTAGGTGTTGCCGACACGTGTGATCCGAAACTCACCTTTGGGTTCGTACATGAGGCCTGCCTCGTGGCCGTCGTGAAGGGCCTCATATTGAGCTTTATTCAGATCTTGAGCACCCAGAAGGGCCGCCGCAAAACCGATACGTGAGGCAACGTGTTCCCAGCCTTCTACGGGGCGCATCGGAATCGATTCGGCCGCGTCTCCGCTGCCGTAGCCCACCATGACCATCGGCATGAGGGCCAGGTCAAGCTTCTGTTCAGCTGCATCTTCGAAACCCGCCGCAACCCAGGCCAAGAGGGCTGCGCTGTAAAGATTACCGAGATCTTTCACGCGCTCGGCACCCAGGCCCATTTTCTGCTGCAGGAGTTCGCGAAAAGACGCACGCTTGCGCACCACGGCACTCACCGCACTCGTCGCCGCATACGGATCTTCAGCGCTTTGTCCATCCAACACCCGCGCAAATAAATCCGGAAGCGAGCGAGTTTCCTCCATCACTTGCTCGAAGCTAACCTTCGCCTCAGCACACAGCTCCCTGAGCTCGTCTTGGTGATGATCGCCTCGGGCTAACCCGCGAACATACAGGAAAGACATCGCCTGAATCGGCATGTGATTGTAGGGGCGATGAAAGAAGAGGGCCCGGACCGAACGGTAATATTGGCCCGCCGAAACATTGAGCCGTTCCAGCATGTGTTCGACAGCATGCACCGTTTCGTCGAGGTAAGAAAATGTGGAATATTTCCCACTAAAAACCGGAAAGTCACTGATGCGCTTGGTGCGTTCTGCATAGCCTTCGGTAAAGTGCCGGGCGAAGGGTTTGCGGAAATCCGGACCTCGATAGTCGGAGGCACTCCCGGCGTGCTGCAAATCGATTTCGAGAAGCTTGGGGTGCTTTTCCACAAGCAACGCTACAGCACCAGCTCCCTGGGTCTGCTCGCCAGAACTTCCGCGTTCGTACTCCGCCACATCGCTGCACACGACGATGGCTTTCTTGTCCTCAGCATCGAACGCCACATAACGCACTGCATTCTTGAGTGCATAAATTCCGCCCAGGCACGCGTGTTTGAACTCGGGAACCTCAAGCTGGCGGCAGAGGCGCGGCAACCCAAGTCGATCGAGCGCGCGATCGACCATTCCGCGTACGATCACGGCGCCTGCCGCATTATCTGTACTTGATTCGGTGCCAAGCCCCAGAAAGCCAATGCTCCTGGGATCAATGTCGTTGTTCAGAATCAACCTGAGCACGGCGTTGGCCGCCATGGTGTAAACATTTTCGTGCGTGCCGCACACACGGAAGCTGCGCCCCACTACATTTTGGATCTTATCCCAAGCGTTCCCCGTCCAACCGCACCATTCGGCTAGATCCACGCGGAAGCGCGGGACATAGACGCTGATAGCACTGATTCCAGGATGTTGTTCTTTCATGACCATTGACTCAAATCCTCTAGCTCGTTGCTGAGGAGCTAGGGTCTAGTCGAAAACAAATCCAGCCTTCTGTGGAGCTTTCGAGAAGTTTTGCGATGCGGGCAGCAGAAAACGCTCATATTTGGCCCGAAGGTGTGCCCTCTCGGGCCGCGTCAAAGCTCGGCGCCACTAGCGGTTGACTTCCGCTTAAGCCAAAAGGAGAGTTCGCGCGAACTATGCGCCGAGTAGCAGTTTTTGGTTGGGGGATAGTGGCCCCCGAGTGCGAAACCGTCGACGAATTTGCGACCAATCTCGACCGAGCCGAGAGCTTTCTCTCGCCTTTCAACGGTTTCGGGCCTGACAATTTTCTGGTAGGGCAGCCGAAGTTCGATTTTGCCCGCTATCAGCCCTGGATCGAGCAACGCTTCCCGCCGAGTCGCTTCAAGCAGCTAACGGACAAAATGGACATTACCACGCTTTACGGCGTGGGAGCGTTCATTCAAGCACTCGGCCAGAACCCCGGCATCGAGCAGGCCCTAAAAGATCTGGGCACGGCTGCGCACGTCTACGCAGCCACAGCTATCGGCGCCTTCCCGACGTTTTACAGCACCTCCATCACCTATTACCGATCGCAACGCCGCTGGAATCGGTTCTGGTCCGACCCTGCTCGAAACACAGCTTTTGCAACGTACGCCAAAGGTGGCTCCGAGCCGCCAGCTGGTCTTACGAACCCTGCCGAAGCCACATCCATTGATCAGCGAGAGGAGCTCGAAGACGCGTGGTTTGCATATTGGGTGCAGCGCTCTGACGGCTTAAAAGCTTATTTGGCGGAGTTGCGGGAGGCAGAGTCGGTCATTTTGGAAGGTGATGTGGAGAGCGGCAAGCTCACCGCTATACGTGAAAAACGCCGGCGCATCAGCCAGCTGGAGCAAAAGTGGGGCACCCCTCCGCCACCCTGGGGCGATGTTTCGCCCAATGTACTTTGGAATATCTCCAACACCCCGGCCTCGCAGATTTCAATGATGGGCGGGATCAAAGGGCTCACCTTCGGACCGATGGCTTCCTGTTCTACGTTTGGCGTAGGGCTGAAGCTCGCTGTGGATGCCATACAGCGCGAGGAGGCCAAGCTGGTAGTGGTGGGTACCTGTGATGCTCCACCTACCCCACTCGTTGTGGGCGCTTTCTACAACGCGCGCGTGCTGGCGGCAGACGGCACCGTGTCGAAGCCGCTCTCGGGGATGCGCGGCACACACGTAGCAGGAGGAGCCGCCCTTTGGATCGTGGGTGACCTCGAATATGGCCTCAAGATGGGCTGGAAACCCCTCGGCTTGGAGCCCCTCAGCGTGGGCATTTCGGCGGACGCCGACCACCTGATTACGCCGAGCAAAGAAGGCCCGCAGGTGGCCATGCGTGACGCACTTTCCCGTGCTCACGTGACAGCCGACCAAATTGCTACCTGGGATCTTCACGCCACGGCAACCCCGGGCGACTTCATGGAAGTGGAGAATCTACAGACGGTATTGCCGCGCAATGTGCTCGTTACAGCCCGCAAAGGCACCTTTGGCCACGGCATGGGCGTGGGCGGCGGCTGGGAGCTCACGGCGCAGTACCTTGGCTGTGCTCGCGGCAAGCTCTTTCCCACAACGCTCACGGCGAGCGAAGTGCACCAATCCATTCGTGCACTCGGTCAAGAGTTCGTCTTCAACGAACCTTGCCCTGTCGTGCACAGTGCCGTGGGCAAACTCTCAATGGGCGTCGGTGGGATCAACGCTTGCGTGATATCCCGCCCGTTCAGCGAATAATGACCGTAGGCGGCACGGGTTTGGCGGTGTCTGGAATCACGCACGCCGTGATATCGAACAGCATGAATGCCAGCACCTTCTCCTGAGGGCTTAGCCCCGTGGTGACACAGCCCTCAGGAAACTGGATGTTTTCTCCCGAATTGTCCACGTTGGGATTGGCGGTGTCCGTGCTGCCCGAAACGTGAATATCACTCAGCACCACGCGCCCGCACTGCGCTGTTGGGGCCGCGCCCAAGGGCGTGTTGGCAGAAAGGTACTGAACAGACCGGGGATTAGTGCTGGAAAATCCAGCGCTGCGCGTACATTGGATTCTCTGTCACCACGGTATGTTGGGCGGCCGTGATGTCGATCCGGCCGGCCGTGGTGGAGGCATTCACGTTCACAAGCCAGTCGGCAAGTGCCTGCCCTTTGGGGAACGACGTAGTAACGTCTGCGGTGAGGTTGCCAATGTCTTTCTCCCTCACGAATGTCGCAACGTTCGGGAAAGGCGCGGGCCCGTCAGTGAACCACACCTCGTGCCAGTGCGAGGCAAATACTCGCCCCCCAAGATTGGCGTAATCGTGCATGGCTTGGAAAGCCGCCGGCCCCTTTTCGTCCGCATGCGTGCCACCCTCACAGGACAACAAAGCAACGTCGTACTTCCGCAAAGTATCAACGCTGTTCCATAGCTGGGAGGCCGGCGGAAAGCTCGCGCCGGCGTTCCGATTCTGGGCGTACTGATCGGTGCCACCATGACCCGTGAAGTAATTGATGCGCCCCGTGCCGTCGGGATTGGTAAATTCGGCCGGATCTATTCCAAGCTTCGGGATCAAGCACTCAAGCGCATCCGCTCCCCCCGTGGTAAGCGCAATCTTGGGCATATCTCCTTCGGATTGGCGCGCGGGCAAGCGCAGCATGGACTCAGGAATGGCCGTGTTCGTGCACTCTGCCACCGAAGGCAGCGTGAACTTGCGACGCCATTTGCCGATTTGAACCACCAAAGGAATGTCCGTACCTACGGGCACGTTCGACATCGTAAAGCGCCCATCGGTATCGGTAAGTGCAGAAGCAATCGGCTCCCCGCTCACTTCACACGTGCACGTGGCTCCCGGCGTGAGCGGCGCAAGCGGTGCGTTGGGCACGTAAACCATCACGTTGTAGAGCGGTAGTTGGCCGGATGGATCGAAAACCCTGCCGGAGACACTCGTGGTGGTGAAACCAGCGCACGCCTTTTGCTGACACGCGAGCCCCTGGCACGCCCCTCCGCCCACCGTGGAGCCAACGCCACCGCCACCGATCAAGCCGTCGTCGAGGCGCAGCATGGGGCCCGTTCCAGATCCGTTCCCACCCGTTGCAACCCCGGAGCCCGAATTACCCATTCCCTGCGTGTTCCCGGCGAAAACACCCGAGTCGCTCGAACTTTTTCCCGCACAGCCCAAGAGCCCAGTAACCAGGAGCAGCGGCGCACAAAACAGGTAATTTCTGATAGATCTGTTCCTCGTTCTTCGCCTGAAAGAGAGGCAAAGCAATGGGGGATGGAACAGAGTTGTACCAGATCTGAGAGATTAGTCAAAAGCGGGAAAGCCCAGAGGCTAGGTCCGACTGCAATTCGAATGCAGCCTCACTATCCTTCTACAGTGATACGGCGACGCCGCGACCCAGCGACGCGGCGTTGTGGCGAGGTCCGGTGCCGATACGCCCCGCACATATTGGGCGCTTCGCACATTCAGATTATCGGCTGAAATCTTGGCGTGAGATCTAGTGTATCGTCCAATTCGACTTTCCCGCCCGCCGCGTGACGTGAGCTTGTCGTGGCGCATGACTTTCTTTTTTGTCTCTTGCGCAACAATCGAGTGTCATCTTGAGTGCCTCAGCGATTGTTCTTGACATAGGGTGGGGGGGGGAGCGTACAGACAACCTTGTACCTAGGACATTCAGTCCTAGGCGACACTAAGGGCGGCGTGCGATGATAAAGAAGATGTGCGGGGCAGGGTGGTTCGTTGGTGTTTCAGGGTGCATGGCAGCCCTGGTCCTCGGGTGCAGTGCAGGTGAACGTCCGGGAGAGGTGATCGGAACACAGCGATCCGCACTTCAGGCAAGCGCTGAGCGTTGCGGAGCTCCAACTCCGCGGTTGTCTTGCGTTTCGGAAGAGAGCGGTCAACTCGTCGCGCATTTTGGCTACGAATACACGCTTCCCGGCCCACACGAGAACGATTCGCGCAGCTCTGAGGATGTTCGCAAGAGCGCCAGGTCACAAGAGGATGTGGGCGCCCATAGCGATAGAAGAAGGAACGACGATGAAGGTGGCGACGATGAAGGTGACGACGATGAAGGTGACGACGATGAAACGGAGAACGCGGACTCTTGCGATCGATCGTTGACCATTGCGGTTGGATCGCGCAACAGGTTCTCTCCGTCGCCTGTGGATCGTGGTCAGCCGAAAGAGTTCGTGCCGGGGGTTCACGACAACGTGTTCCGCGTCCCCTTTGCCGGAAGTGTCACATGGACGCTAGCCGGAAAATCCATCACTGCCGGGCCACAAAGTACCAAGTGCACGCCGCCAGTCCCGGACAGCGTTGACGTGAGCTGGGCTGACGCACCCGTCTTGCTTGAGGCAAGTCGCGGCTACAGCCCCATTCGCTCAGAGGTCGGCAAGGTAGAGCTCACGCAGGCCATAGAATTTGAGATCCCGTCGAAACTGCGCGTGCAGCAAGGCAACGCTGGCAATCAGATCGCGGTGCTCACGTTCAAAGACGAAGAAGGAGATCGGGTCCGCTGCACCTATCGAGGCGGAGCACGGGCTTGTCGCCTGGATGATGAGCTCGAGCTCGCGAAGGGGCGCTACTACAACTTCGCCTCTTGCACCCGAGGATATGAAGCAGGAGACAACGCCGTTTCGCGCTCATTTTCATTGGAGCTCAAGGGCGGCGATGAAAAGCAGGGCCGCACCGCAGTCGAGCTGCACCTTGGGGCAAACGCTTGCAGTGCACCGCTGGACCCACCGATCACTCCTGAAGAGAGCGTCCGAATGCGCCGCGCGTTTTCCTGGCAGCGAACTGAAGCTCTTCCAGAGGTGGGCCCGGATGGCAACCCAGCCCTGCGTTACGCCGTTATCTACGTGCGAGACAAGGAGGAACTGGCCGGTCTGGATGAACTCTTGATCCACCACAGCCGTAAGCCTTTCTTCGTGCCTGAGCTGGCACCTTATCTCGGGCGCTGCGGTGCCATCCAGTACGATGGTGATGGTCGCGGCTCCTTCGTGTTCGCGATCTTGCCAGCGTTAACCTACAACTTAATTCGTGAAGCTGCACTTAACCCAGACCCGGTTGAAGGTGACCAAACGCTGTTTGAGGCAATCGTGTTGCGCGATGCCCCCGAAGAGATGGCAAATGACGATGGTTCGCTTTCGTGGCAGGCCCTCAAGAGCGTCGCGTATCACTATCGGGAGCTACGGGTTCTCCCAGAAGACCCTGTTCAACAGCCTTTTTGGAACCGCCTGAAGCGACGGGTGGCCAAGGCGATTGCTCAGACGGCGAAGGGAGTAGTGAGGACAGTGACGGATGGCCTGGGTGAAATCGACGCTTTTATCTCTGGGGAATCAACGGTTTGGGTAGATTTGCACGTGCTCAATCGGGACGCTGCCTTTGGCGGTGATCGTGTGATGACCCGGGCTTGGGGGCCGAATGCTGGTTCCGAGCTTCGGCTGGGCGGCATACGCGTTGAAGTGCTTCAATGGAGCTCCTTCCTGCTCCCCACGCAGTTTCACGCGACCTTGGGCTATGGCGGTACTGTAGGAATTAAGGTGGCGAAAGAGGGTTCGGCACGAAACGGTGGAGTTTGCATGGCCATGGAGAACAGTGCGGTCAGCCTTACCACCGCGCTCCTCCCTACCGATATCTGTGACTTCCGCCAGTTCTTGGGGCCGAATGGGTTCGCGTTCAACCGTGATATCAACCTGAACATTCACGCCAAGAACTATGAAATCCACACGATGGCGCAGGTGAGCGACGCTGCCCAATACGCGCGCGAAATGATGGGGTACCATCCCGCGCATGCTGAAATCGCCCATGGTTGGCTGGGGACTTTGCTGGGCGGAGGCAAGACTATTTATGCCCCCTGCTTCAGCTTTCCCAATATCAATCAAGAGGTCATCAACACCGGCGTCAGCGGAGTCTTGAGCGCGGCCTCGCTGGTGCTTGGCCCCGTTGCAGCCGTTAGCGGAGAGGTGCTGAGTACGCTCAATCAGGTTGATATCGTTATGCCGAACATTAAGCTCAGCAGAGATAATCGTGGCGTTATGGTCCATGAATACGGCCATTTTCTACTGTGCAGTATGCTTTACGACGAGAGCCCGACGTCCATGTCGGCGTTCACAGCGAAGCGGATATTTGAGGGCCAGAGCGTCGACCTCGCAGACGAAGCGGCCATTTTGAACGAGGCGTTCGCTGACTTTATCGCGAGCCAGGTGGTGAGCGGGGTGAATTATTTTGCTCCGCCGGGCGTGGAGCAATCGCAGAACATGAGCTACTGCAGAAATTTTGCAAACGCGCCGATCTGCCTCGATGCCAATGGCACCGGTGTTGAGGGCGACGGGAGCGGTATCACGGGAAATTTTCCTTCGCGGTACGAAATCGCTCAAGCAACGACGCTGTTTCACGATGCTTTCGACGGAACGCTCTGGAGAGGCACAGATCGGCCAACCAATGCTGATGCCTGGAACCTCAATCAGTCGGTCGTCCCCGAGCTCCTGGAATACACTCCAACAGACTACGGCGATGCCCAAGATGAGCGGATCATCATGCCTGCCAGCGGAATTCGGACCTGGATTACCAAGTGGGCGAGCGATTTCACGCCCACTCTCGTGAAGGACGAGCTGTTCTCTTCGCTAGCGAGCGTCATTCGCGGCTCGAGCTGGTGCGATATTTGCCAAATGTTTGCGTTGCACGTGCCCAACAGTGGCTCCACAATGCGTGAGCAAATGGACGCATGCACCAGAGCGCCACTCGTCAATTGGGTGGGGGCTCCACCAGCACCTTTGAATCGGCTTTCGGACACGTGCGTCGCATGCAGCCCTACGGAGATTCTGCAGGGAGGAGCGTGCATGCCTTGCGGGTCAAGGGAGATCGCCAGCCCGGATGGACGTTCTTGCGTGTGCGCTGATCCTGACGACGTGCGTTTCGCTGGGGTGTGCGCGCCATGCCCACCTGGTCAGACACCGAACCCAGGTCGAACCGCCTGCATAGGATGCGGCGTTGACGCCGTTGTGGATCTTTCGCCCAACGCATGCAGGTTTGACGACAGCGCGACCGTCGTCGGTGGTGGGTCCGCGGCCTGCGACCAAGTGCACATCGCAGACTTCGTTCAGGTGGCAAGCAGTGCGCCCGCCGCCGCAAGCTGTAACATTACGTCCTTCCCGTTCAGAATTGATGCTGGGGCAAGCGGTCAAGCTCCATGCGAGGCCTTGCAGGCCCGGGTTGTAGTGGACCTCACCTTCGTTGGTGGGTCGGCATCCCGCATTTACGATCAGGAGGTGAACGGCCTTTTTTCCAGTAACGGAGCCGCCTGTCTTCCCAACGGGGATTGCCTATCTTTCGGGGAAACATGCTCGCTGCTGAGCTTCTCTTTCACTACTGGACAGGCTTCCAACATAGAGAGCATACGTGCAACGGTTTACACAGGAGCGAGCGTCACGTTCTCATCGGACGCTGGGTTTGACATTATTCGATAGGAGCACCGTCAATGCGCAAAGCGGCTTATCTCACTCTTCCATTTTACCTTGTGGGGGGGGCCTGCGGTGTACCCGCTGAGCCTGTTGTTGCCGTTGGAAGCGGGGGCAGCTCAGCGGGCATCGGGGGTACAGGGGGCGCGGAGCCCGGTTCCGGAGGCAGTGGAGGCGTGGAGCTTACTGCTTTGGGTGGACAAGGGTTGGGTGGCGAACTGAGCCCGAGTCTGGGCGGAAGCGGTGGGAGCCAACCTGAACGCGGTGGAGCTGGCGGCGGGCTCTTTTCGCCCGAGAAGATCTGCGTTGCCTATTGCAATGTGGAGGCGCAGACCGGGTGTCCGAAAGCACCGAGTCTTGATGACTGCCGCGCAAAAACCTGCGACGGCTTTCCCCGCGCCGAGGAGTGCGCGATGGAGTACGCTACGCTCCGGTCCTGTCTCATCGAGTTGGGCCCCAGCGCTTTTACATGCTTGCCTGACGGCAGGCCGATCAATAAGCCTGAGCCTTGCCCGGGTAGTCGAGCGCGAGTCGCTGAGTGCGTCAATCGCTGAGAACGGTGATCGCCGGATTTTGAGAAATGATTCGAGTTAGTGCTCCCGAACTGAGACGTTGCGCGATCGCCTTCGGCGGTAGCCTAATGGTTGCCCTCCTTTCCTGCCACAGTGAGGACTTTGGTCCATGTCACCCCGAGGTGGCCACCGGAGATAAGTTCAGAGTCACGCTGCTCGAGGAATGGCCAGAGAACTCGCAATACGCCTTCGTGGCAACCAGTTTTGATGCCTCGCCAACTGACACCTCTGGCTGCAACTACAAACCCGATTTGGTGCCTGGAACCCAACTGGACTTCCAGGTTGGAGGAAGCGTCGAGCGCTACAATGCAGGGTGTGATGCTCGCGTGGGTTCAGTGACGGTGACAGGTATCGTGTTCGGGGAGTCGGGTCGCACTGGGCTTGCCGCCGAGGAGCTGCTGGTGCAGTCCGCCTATCGCGCTACGCTTCCCGATGGGTGCACCGGCGGATGGCGTGTCGGAGTCGTTCAGCCTCGAGGCTCTGCTGGTCGTTTCTCACCGGCCGTTGCGGGCCAGGTTCCGCCATTGGTCGTAGTGCGTGAGTTTCAGCCGGATCCCAACGCCTCGTGTCTGACCGCAACGGAGAAGTCTTCCGTCTGCTTGTTTGCCGCGACTGCTGAGCCACTTTGATGGCGAGCGATCGAAACCTGGTGCCAAACCGGTTGTATTCGATGCGCCAAAGTGGGACTCAAGCTTCAACATGACCCACGGCACCATGGCCCAATTTTACCACAAAAGTGCGGCAATTCTCTTCGGAGCCGTATCAGCTTGCACCGCCACCGAGGTTCCTGCACAGCGCGCTAACGAGCTTCCGTTTGAGCTCATAGTGTCCCTCGCCGAGCTGCCCCGACAAATGGAAGCAACTGAAGCCCTTGCTTCCGTGCGAGCGGCCGCGAAGGTTTGGACGGCTTCGTGCTCCGGACTTCACATTCGGGTAGAACCTTTGCAGGAGGTTGGCCGGCGCGATGAGGATCGCCAAAGAATCATATCCTTTCGGCGGCATTCGTGGTGTCCAAACGGGGAACGCCAGTCCAAGAGTTGTTATCCAGAAGACGCGCTTGCTATGACCTCCACCTACTCTGCCAAACCACGACTTTCCGACGGCGCCTTTGAGTCAGATATCGAGGTTAACTCCGTCCTTCCAACCTGGAGTCGTCTTGGTGGAGCTGGCACTCATTCTTTGGTGTCCGTGTTGGCTCACGAAATTGGGCATGCCCTGGGCTTCGAGCACCCGTGCGATGACGGCACGCTGCTCAAGCCAATCAAGCCCCCGTGCCGTGCACTGTCAAACCATGAGCGACAGGCGGTAATGTTCCCCGCGCCTGGCCGCGGGTTGCAGGCTGGCACCCTCCCTTTGCCCAGGCTTTCGAAAGAAGAGCTTGCTGAGCTTTGTCGTCGCTTTCCGGTTGAAGCCAAGGACCTTCCTCTCCACCAACAATGAAGTAGATGCATTGCGCGGGAAGGTGCTCCTTCGTCATCATTCCAGCTACAAAGTCTTCTCCGCCTTGTCACCGACCCCGTGAGGTCTGCTGTGGTACGTGAGCGTCACGGTGTTGCGCAATCGATCCTTCATCTCCACCCCCTTCTAATCACTGCGATGTCGTTGGTCGCAGGTTGAAGCTCGGAGGCTCAGTTAGAGTCTCCAGACGTCGGCATGAGTCAGGCATCCCCTGAGCGCTGCGAAGAAGGAGATGACGATGCTGAAGGCAAGCGTCGCCGAACGAAGCTTTCCGCGACCATCCTCGGGCGTTTCGCTACGGGCCTGGTAGGGCGACAATCCTCCGGGAAAACGTCGGCGTTGCGGGGTAACCGCTTGTGCGTGACGAGCGCGCAAACCGCTCTGCTCGATGTGGTGGACGTGTCGAACCCGCGCTTCCAACTCAGAAATCACCGAATCGGTGGCCGGTTGACGAGGCGACCAGTGCATCACCGGTGTATCCAGGGTTATCCCGGTTATCCATTGGGTGAAGCCGACGGTTCAGCAGCGAACTGGCGGCACCGCGGTACGAGGCCGTGCGCGGGTATGAGGCGTTGGAGGTTTTCCGAGATAGTTAGCAGCATCACCCCAACGCATGGTGCCACCAGATCTAGTGCTTGATCTTATCGTCCCAAACAAATTGACAGGTATCGCCTGCCACACAGTAGCCTTCGGGCGTGCAAGCGCCGGATAGACAATCCTCAGGCAGCGTGCACCTCCCGGTGACAGTGACAGCACGAGCCTTGCACGTGGTGCCCACACACGCGCTCCCCGTCTCACAAGCAGCATCAGCCCGCACATCTTTGCACAACTCACCGATTTGAGCAGGACGCTTGCAGACCATGTCGGTGATATCGCCGTAAACGTTAGCTCGCTCACAGCGCGCAGAATCACACTGGTTGGCGAGGGTGCAGCTAGCACCGAGGGCGCCCAATGCTTCACATTTTCCGCTAACTCCGCACGTGGTCCCGACCCGACAGGGAGTTGTCTGGCCAGCACACGCCGCTCCTATTTCAAGCTGGGCCAAGCATCGCTGGCTGGTCAAGTCGCAGGCGAAACCCTTGCCACAAAGCGTGCTTTCCGTGCAGGTCGCAGCAGGTGCTGGGGCTGCACATTGGCCCGTCGATCCCACGCAACAAGCCCCATCCGCGCAGGCACCGCAGGCAGTAAGCCCGCCACAGGCTCGCCCTGTGCACTCCCCAGCGAAGAAAGCGGGGTCGCAAATCGCACCTGCAGATGCATTGAACAGGCCAGCGTTAACCTTGCAGGTTGCCACTTGCTTCGGGTCCATGAGGTTGAGCGAAATCGTGACCGTGCTTTCGCCGGCAAAGGCTGGCGAGCAATAGCCGAGCAGGTAAGCGCGGTCCGGGTATTCCGCTACCCGCTTGGTGATCTCGCTAAAGGCGATATCGAGGTCCGCGGGTGCGGGCGCCAAGAATGCCCCATCTCTGCCGAGAGTTGCGAGCTGCTTGGCGTCGGTTGCGGTGCCGATACCCACGGAGATCAAGTTGACAGGGGTGGACGTGATCTTGGCGCTATCCAGCATAACGCCGGAATTATCTGTCCCATCCGTCACCACGATCAGTGTTCCCGTGGAAAGCACGCCTCCCTGCGTCACTGCGTTACGCAACGCGATAATCCGTTCGGTTTGAACCATCCCGGAGTTCATTGCTACGTTGAGCGCTGTCCCATCGAAAGGCTGCAAGGCTTTGACTACCGCGGGATCTGCGAGCGTGCCGATTCGAGTCGCAACATCGTCGAGGTTGGTCGTGAACGGCACCAGCTCCACCACTGTCTTGCCAAAAATAAGCACGGAAACGCCGACTGGAGGAGGAGCCTGAGGAGCCTGAGGCTCTGGCATTGGCTTCAGCGCCACCACCATGGCTTGAAGTTTCGCGAGCAGCGCATTGAAGAAAGCTGGTTGATCCACGACGATCGAGTTTGAGACGTCCAGCGCAACCGTTACGTACGATTCTACGTCACGCCGGATAATCGTAGCTTTACTCTCGGAGGGGCCAATAACTTTGTCGTTTTCGAGGATTTTGAAGACGCTATCAAGTTTTCCTGGAGTCGCTGCCAGCGGCGCGAGATCAGCCTCAAGCACAGCAGTTCCGGCGCAGAAGTCTACCGCGAAGAACGACGCCACGGCTGGCGTTCCGCCGATCCTTTGACGACAGCTGCCGTCTCCAGCGAGCGGCCGGATCTTGATGCACTTCTTATCCACAATGCAGGTGTTGATGCTGTTTGGAGCGAACACGTACCCCTCATTGCAAACACACCTTGCGGGCTTCCCCGTCTCCTCGACACATGTCGATGGGCCAATGCAGGAATCCTTCCCGCACGTGCCCATTCCGGACCCCGCACCGCCACTTCCACTAGGAGCGCCACCCGTGTTGCCACCGGCACCTGTGCCTGGGGGCTTGATCTGTGGCTCGCCGCTCTGAGTTGGATCTAGCGGAGGCGGCTTATCCTTCTTGCTGCACGCCGACGCCAGCACCAACCCCAACAGTGCCACCCCAACCAACCCAGACCACCAGTGCTTCAGCATCTTTGCTCCGACCTTCCGGGCAGCTTCTCCGCCCCATTTCTCGGCTCAGAGCTTGTTCGCCCCAGGCTCCGGATGCAAGCCAAGAATCGCCAAAGCGGGCCGTCTGCACCATTTGGTGAGCAGTGAATGGTGCCCCTCTCGCCCTGCTCGCGCGAAACGCGACTCGCACGGGCGGTCTCCCCCGGCCAATCGCTGCGCTCTGGCGGGGAGACATGCCCCGAATGCGCTGAACTTGAGTTAGGCTCAGCCTATGCCGAACGTATTGATCACTGGGGCAAACCGAGGCCTCGGCCTCTCTTTGTCCGAGCTTTACCTTGAAGAAGGCTTTCACGTCTTCGCAGGTTATCGTACCGGGCCCGAAGCTTTCAACGCTCTCCTTCAGAAGTGGTCTAGAACGCTACATCCGGTGCAACTAGAGGTTACCCGCGCCGATTCGGTTAAAAGAGCCGTGGCGACCGTGCGGTCACTCACCCAGAGCTTGGATATCTTAATCAACAATGCGGCCGTGCTGGGGGATACCGGGGCACCGCTAGAAAACGTAGACCTGGCGCTCGTGACGCGCGTATTCGAAACCAACGCCGTTGGGCCATTGCGCGCGGTGCAGGCCTTCTTGCCACTTTTGCGCGCGGGCGAGCACAAGGTTATCGCCAATATCTCATCGGAAGCCGGCAGCATCAGCACCTGCAAACGTGATCGTATGTTTGATTACTGCATGTCGAAAGCTGCGCTCAATATGGAATCGATGCTGTTGCGCAATTATCTGACGGATTTTCTAGTGGTGGCCATTCACCCGGGTTGGATGCGAACGGACATGGGCGGAAAGAGCGCGGATCTTGATCCTCACGAGCCCGCCCGCGGGATCGTGCAGTTGATCAAAGCCAGGCCTACCGAGCCCTTCGTGGTGTACGACGGCACGCCGATGACCTGGTGAGGCTAGCGAAGATGTAACCCGAGCCTGGCGAGGGGGTATGGGGCCAACAACACGTCGCCCGGGTATGCAACGGGGCAACGCGTGCCGACGTGGCGTAATCCGTCTGCGCCCATCGGTGCTTCGAATTTGGGAGCCCTGTTCATAATCTTAGAAGAGGGGCTCCACGTACTGGCGCTGTGGCTTGTGAGAAGCATCCCTCGCACACACGACCACACTTACTCTGAGACAGAGCGCGAGTTCGCCGAATTTAAAAAAGGATAAGCTAACATATGGATATCTTGCACTCTTTGAAACCACGTTCGCTGTTCCTGCTTGGGGCTTCCGTCTTGGCCAGCGGGCTGTTCGCGGCCTGCGGTTCTGACGACGGGGGAACGAGCGGTGCGCCGTCGGCCGGAGGCTCCCGCCCGACGGGAGGCAGCACGTCCGTAGGCGGGGCCAGTATGGCAGTTGGTGGCGCTGCAATGAGTAGTGGCGGCGGCGGGAATCTGGGTGGGATGGCTGGAACCAGCGGTGCATCGGGAGCTGCGGGAATGATGAACGCTTCAGGTGCGTCCGGCGCTGGCACCGGGGGCGGTCAAAACGTGGGGGGAGCGGCGGGTGTGGCAGCAACAGGCGGCAGCTCCGGAGGCGGGGCCAGTGGCTCGGCAGCAACAGGTGGCACCGCTGCCGGCGGTACAGGTGGTGCACCGGCAACCGGCGGAGCAGCTGGCGCGGCCGGTGCCATGTGCACAGGCTCGGCCACTGCCTGTTCGGCATTCGACACGATGCAAGCTTCCTGTGGGAACCAGACAGGCTGCGCGATAGACGGGCTGTGTGTTGCGAAAGATAGCGGGGCAGCGGGAGCTGCGAACACTGCTTGTGGAGAGACCCACCGCACGGCTGTGTCTTGTGCGCAGGATGCTAACTGCGAGTGGCGCTTCCCGTGCCGGCCAAAGGCTTCGAACACAGACTGTTCGTCGAAAGCGAATCAGGGCACCTGCAACGCGGTTGCCGGTTGTCTCTGGCTAGTGAACCAATGCATCCAGAATATCTCCGCGTGCGACTTCGTCGGGTTAGATCAATCGGCCTGCACCAATGACACCAACGGTAAGTGCCAGTGGGTGACGGATTATATTGGCTGCAACGGTACTCCGAACGCGTGCAGTTCGTTCTCGAACAACACCTGTAGTGGCCAAGCAGGTTGTAGCGTCCAGTAACGGGCCCCACTTCATTGGATCGGCGTTGGACTCTGTAGGGTGCAGGGTCCAACGCCGAGGCTCCTCTTTTCACTGCAAGCGGAGACCTGAGCTGACCGTAACGTGATTCATGACTCTCGAAAACCGTCGCACCTCCACACCTTGGCGAACTGCAGTTTTCGGTGCAAGCGCGGTCCTCGCTGGGCTCTTACTTGAGCTTGCCTGCTCGGGCGGGTCGTCTTCGGGAGCGGCAATTGCGCAGGCCGCGGTTGGCGGCACAGGGATCACGGGAGGAGCTCAAGGCGGTGCTCCTGGCACTGCAGCGGGCGGCGTTAGCGCAACAGGAAGCGTGGCCAATAGCCAAGGCGTGGGCAGTGGCTCTTTTCGACGACCGGCACGTCCGCTTCCGGTGGTACGCCATCCGCCTCCGGTGGTACGGCTTCGGCTTCCGGCGGTGGCGCGCCACTTCCGGCGTGCACGAGTGCACAAGCGGCCGCCATATTCGCCCAAAGCTGCGCTACTGCCGCATGCCACGAAGGAGCCGCAGCAGCGGCCAGCTTGGACCTCATCTCTGCTGGCTTTGAGGATCGCCTGAAGGACACCAAAGCGAGTCTGTGTTCAGCGTGGGTTCTCGTCACGCCCGGAGTTGCAGAAGCTTCGTTGCTCTACCAGAAGGTGGTGAGCGATGGCCCTCCGTGCGGAGTGCGTATGCCCGTTGGGCAAGCGTTACCCACCGAGCAAGTACAATGCCTCAAAAGCTGGATTGAATCCCTTACCGGAGCCAATCCTCCACCAACCTGTGAGACGTGCGGCACCACCGCCTGCATTGACGTCACTTCGGATCCCACTCACTGCGGAGCCTGTGGCTCACCCTGCACCCAAGGGCAAATCTGCCAAAATAGCCAATGCGTGGGTTGCCCGGGAGGTCAGCTTAGTTGCGGCGGAACCTGCATCGATCCTCAGACCAACAATGCGCACTGTGGCACCTGCGGTAACGCGTGCAGCGCGGGCCAATCCTGCGTTTCCGGGGTCTGCCAGTGCAGCGCGGGCAGCAGCGTCTCATTCGCCCAACAAGTGCAGCCGATCCTAACAACGAGTTGCGGCGGGGGAGCTTGCCACCTTCCTATGCGTGGTCGAGCGGCCGCAGATCTGAACCTGAGCCCGGCGATGGCCTATCACTCCCTAGTTAACGTTGCCTCTTCGCAGTGCTCCAGCCTCAAATTGGTGCTTCCAGGAGACCCGGGCAACTCCTACCTGCTCAACAAGCTTTTGGGCGTTCGCATGTGCCAGGGAACGGCCATGCCAAAAGGCGCTACAAGTCTGCCGAAAGACCAGCTGGACCTGATTGGTGCTTGGGTGTGCTCGGGCGCCAACCCCTAGGCCCTGCAGCGAAACAGAGCCCTGCCCCAAACGTACGGGGCTTAGCGAATTACCATCGTTGGGCAACCGAACTGCACGGTTACTTTTTCAGCACCTGTTTGCTCTATCTGCTGGCAGGTGGCGCCTTTAACCACAATCCCGGGGGGCGTGGTGGTGTTGTCAAACTCCCAACCATCGGCGCCACTCTGGGCAATCGTGGTGCCGTCAATGATGACATTGACCTTCGTGGGATCCGGTGGGGCCATTTGCAGCTCCAGCCTGCAGCTCTTGATGAGCTGGGTGGTAATGTTCTGGAAGGCCTCGGTGAGCCCAGAAACACCGAGCATTTCGTCGATGGCAAAGTACTTCGTCGCTCCGCTCTGAGGAAGGCCCCCAGCCTGGGCAAACGCATTGAGCGAGGCCGAATAAGGCGCCACCCCGGGCAACCCAACAACCACCGTTTTGATGCCGCTTGCGGCAAGCGCGGTGACGGCAGCCGTGGTTCCCGATTCGTCGAGGCAGCCGGTTACAACGCCCATGCAACAATTCATGTTCCCGCATTGTTGAGGCAAATCATAGGTGGCAGTGCACGCCGTTGCTTCACATTGCGGGGCATCGCCATTGCAGTTAGGCCCGCCGTCAGTGGCTAACACCACGAACTTATCTCCCGAGAGATCTTTGCCAGCGCCGGTAGCGAAGTATTGAAGGGCGCGCCTGAGCGCACCTGCTGTTGGTGTACCGCCCGCCGGCGTAGCCATGGTGAGAGCCGTCTGGATAAGCGCCACCGAATCTTTTCCGGGGGCGACCGCCACAGCTAGATCAGCCGTGTTGGGGAGCGTGCACTCGCCACCTGACGGGAACAGATCGAGGCCAAAATTGGCTCGTTCTTTCACCGAGCTGAGCGCAGTGCCAAGCGAGGTGGTGACGGCACTCCACCGTGAAACGCCTGCGGTTCCAAACTGCGTATCCATGCTTTTCGAAAGATCGATCACCAACAGCAGGTTCGCGGCTCGGAGCGACGCCTTGCTAATAACGCCCCCACACTCCCCCAAGCCCGACATGCCGGCTTGTCCTGCGGCGCCTGCGGCGCCAATGCCAGGAAAGAATCCACTGCTGCCACCTGTGAGCGCTCCGTTCGCGCCGTTTCCCCCGGAGCCCGCTATGATGGCACCGCCTGCGGCGTTCGCATTGCCCGCGGCGCCTTGGCCAGTAGTGCTCTCTTTGCTGCACCCACCGAGCGCGAGGCTGAGCAACACGCCGGAAAGCACGAGCGGCGACCTTGTGATGGAGTGACGCTGACAATCAATCATGTACGTGGCCTTCGGCTTTGAAAAGGAAGATCAGAACAACGGGAAGCGGCACACGCCCATGGTGCACGGCACGCTATTGCAACAATCAGTGCTTTGGGCGCACGTTTGGCCGAATGCAGAACACGCAGGAGGTGTGCTACCGGAGCCGCCGGTATTGGAAGTGCCGCCCGCGTTGGAAGTGCCGCCTGCGTTGGAAGTGCCGCCTGCGTTGGAACTTCCACCGGCCGTCGAGGCACCGCCGCTACCATTGTTCGATGCACCACCTGCCCCTCCTGACCCGCCTGTTGGGGGCGGCGTGGTGGTGTTGCAGGTTCCGCGGATGGAGCCAAGCGGTACGTTGCACAGATTACCCGGGCAGCAATCAGCGTTGATGGTGCAGGACCCGCCGGTGACGATACACGCCGTGCCGGTGGGAACAGTGCACTTGAGCTTGTTACCATCCAAAGGATCAGCCACACACAGGTTTCCGTCACAGCAATCGCCGGAGTTGGAGCAGCTTTCCCCTACGGTGCGACAATCCACGAGCCCTTGGCAGCGGGGAACGCCCAGACGGTCGAGGACACAGATATCCTTCTTGGTTTGCTTGAACCCAGGCTCTTCGCAGCAGTTGGCGGGAGCGGATGAAACGCCACCACACGCATTCTCGTAAGCGCCTTCTTTATAGTGGCAAACGTTGCCCGTCGGCTGGCACGCGTTGCCATCTCCGGAGCTCGGGTTGCGGCAGCGACCATACTGGGCACCGACATCTTTCTCGCAGCTGACGTTTCCGGCACCGGGGAGCCCCGTTCCCGAAATACCGCCACAGCAATCGCCATCTTCAACGCAGAGCTCACCATTCACACGGCAACCCTGCGCAGGCTGGCAGATAAAAACCCCGGTGGGCCCATAGGGGGCGCACAAGCGACTGCAGCAATCGCCGCAGCTGTTACACAGCGTACCCGCTACCGTATCACAACGCGAAGGCACGGCCGGCGGAGCGCCACAAGTTCCGAGCAAGCCTTGGCCGGTCTTGTTGCAAACGCCCGTGCAGCAATCTGAATTGGCACCGCACACGTCGTTTTGCTGCACGCAAAATGAGCCTGCGATGGCGCAATGCCCACTCGCACACAAGCCGGAGCAGCAATCACTGCTGTTAGCGCACAAATTCCCGGCCGTTGTGCAAGAAGAGCCCGGGTTCACGGGCTGACACATATTGCCCGTGCAAAGCCCCGAGCAGCATTCTGCATTGCCGTTGCAGGCTTCAGCGAGCACCTTGCAAGAATTGCCCTGGCAGACGTTACCTGTGCAATTGAGGCTGCAGCAGTCCCCCGGTTGGTCGCAGCTTTGCCCATCACCGCCACACGTTGTGGCGAGCCCCTGGCAACGTTGGGTCTGAGAATCGCAAAGGTTGGTGCAGCAATCCGCATCTGCCTGACAAGCTTGCCCCACGTTTGCGCAGATCTGCGGTGGTGCTCCCGAACTCCCAGCGACGCCCATGGCGCCACCGACGCCGACCGCGCCACCAACGCCGGCCGCGCCACCATTGGTGACAGCACCGCCTGCACTAGCCCCGCCAGGATTACCTAAAGCACCTGCGGATCCGGCTGCCCCAACATTGCCAAGGCCCGACGCTCCACCGCTTCGCGAGCCACCAACCATGTTGCCGCTGCCCCCCGAAACAGACAGCCCGCCCCCCGACGGCACGAGGCCACTGCCCCCGACGGCTCCGGGCACGCCCCCGCCGCTGGACTCACTTCCTGAGGAACACCCGACGGCAAGCCCCAAACCCAACAACCCAAAGACCAACGCAACTCTTAAAACTCGCACCAGGCACTCACTTTCTGCAGTGGTCAGGTTTCAACGGCACGCGCACGGGCGCACCTAAGCCGGCGATCCAGAAATTCTCGCTCCTAGGCCGCCCTGGCTGAGCAGTAGGTGGGAAGCCGTGGCCGATATTCTCAAACTTGAAGAAGAATTTTGAACCCAGCCGGGGGTCGGATCGCCCCAGTAATAATCTCCCTGGCCTCCGCCCACTCAGATGGGGAATGAAAACACACTTCTTTCTTGCTGGAATCGCTTGTCTATTTTCTCTGAGCTTGCTCGCCACTGGGTGCGGGGGTGATTCCAGTAATGGTACTGCCGGCCCAGCGCCGAGCCCCTCAAGTTCCATTCCAGCGGGCCAAACCGGCTCTGTCTGCACGGTGGCAACAGAATGCTTCCCGAACGTTGCTCCAGGCGCACTCAAAGGAGAAGCCATGTGCCTTGATCGCGTCCAGGGAGGGTACTGCACCCACACGTGCCAAGATGATTCCGAATGCTGCAGTGCCGCGGGGGAGTGCTCAACCACGCACACAGAAGTGTGTTCGCCGTTTGAGTCAACAGGCATGAACATGTGCTTCTTGAGCTGCGAAAAAACGGATCTCGATGCGGCAAAGGTCACCGACGATCAGGAGTATTGCCAACGCTTCGCTGGCTCCTCCTTCATATGCCGATCGTCGGGTGGCGGTGCCAACAACCGCAAAGTATGTGTACCGGGGGATTGCTCAGTGGGTGCTGGCTGCGCCAAAGACACCGATTGCACCGGTGGCCTCACGTGCATCACCACCGTGAGTGGCGGCTACTGCGGGAAGAAGGATTGCACGGTCAATGCGGACTGCGGCAAAGATGCAGCCTGCGTTACGGCCGCCGATGGGAAAAACTACTGCTACAAATCCTGCCAGTCGCCTGCAGATTGTTCGTTCTGTCGCGCCACCGGGACAACTACGACGTGTACCCAAACGGTTAAGTTTGCGGAAGCTGGTACGGCGGGTTCAGTGTGTGCGCCGACGCTCTGAAGGGCGTCTCTCCGGGGAGGGCTGTGCGTCTAATGTGGGTTGTGCGATCACGTAGATCACCTTGGCGGCGGCATACACTCGTGGCAAAGCGATCTGCTCAAGATGCGTTGCCTCGCTGTTGCCGCGTTGCTGAGTGCCGCCTGTAGCGCGGGAGGCGGAGGGCATCTTTCCAATCCGCCACCCGCGCCCACTGGGCCGTCCCCTGTGCCCCCGGGCCCCAGAACGAACACGCCCGTCGGAGTCGGCGTTTTTTCCACGCCCAAAGAATGCGGCGCTATTTCCGTAGCAGCGTCTCCGCTTAGCCGCCTGACGACTATCGAATACCAAAGCCTGGTCACGGATTTGCTCGGGGGGTCCGCGCCTCCGGCGGCGCTTCAGGTTTCGAATACCAAAGTCGGTGCCTTCGATCAGAATTTTGAACTCGTTCTGAGTGAAACGAGCGCCGGGCAGTATCTGAGTGCAGCCGAGGCGCTGGCCGAAAACGTTGTTACAAACTGGGCTGCTCGCTCGGGCTGCGCCAATTTTGAAGAGGTTGCCTGCAGCGAGAGCTACGTGCAAGGGCTTGCAATGCGTGCGTTCCGGGGCGCTGTCACCGCGGCCGACAAGGAACGGCTGAGCTCGCTCGTAAGAGCGGGAGCTGATCTGTCGGCACAAGCGCGCGTTCAGGTCGCTGTACAAGCGGTGTTGCTGTCGCCGAAATTCTTGTTCACCGTGCCGGCTGCCACTGAGGTTGGGGTCGCGGGTGTGAGCCCGACTGCAAGCACCACGCCGCTCTCACCCACCGAGCTTGCGGGCCGTTTGAGCCTTGCGCTCTGGAAATCGGCGCCGGATGACGCTTTGCTCAGCGCCGCGGCGCAAGCATCTACCGAAGCGAATGTTGAGAATCTGGCGCGCGGTATGCTCAAGGACGCGCGAGCCTCCAGAATGTTCAGCGATTTTTCCAGCCAATGGCTGGGGGTTGAGAATCTCGATAATCTCCGAAAGGCGGCCGACCTATTCCCGGATTTTGCGGCGATCCAGCCGTACTTAGGTAAAGAATATCAGGGGTATTATGCAGGACTTGTGAACGCCGGAGGGACGCTCAGCTCCCTTCTCAATGTGCCGTTCACGTTCTCGGATCCGACGCTCGCGAAGGCCTACGCTACCGATGCTCATGGGGTGCGGCTAGGTATTCTCGCCCAACCCGGCTTCCTCAGCCAGCACGCTCATCCCGAGAAGCCGTCGCCCGTCAAACGCGGGCTCATGCTTCGGGAACGCTTGCTGTGCGATCCGGTGGCACCGCCGCCGCCCGGCGTGCAGACCGAGGTCATCGTGGGTGCAGACAGTTCGCCGAGCGCGGCCTTCGCAGCACACAGTAAAGACCCCGTCTGCGCTGGCTGCCATCAATTTCTGGACGGGCTCGGCCAAGGCTTCAACCAGTTTGACGCCATCGGACGTTATCTGCCGAACGAAGCCGCAAGCGGCGTGGTGGTCGCCCCAAGAACCGCTCCCGCTGCGGACATTTCTGGGCCCTTTGCCGATCTACCAGAACTTACCGCGAAGCTTGCCCAGAGCGAGCACGTTGCGCAGTGTTATACCCTGGAAATAGCTCGCTACCTGATGCGACGCCCAGAACAAGAGGACGACGCGTGTGCACTCAAGCACGTGTATGAACGCTTCAAAACCCGAAATTATGAGCTCAGTGAAGCCGTCGCGTTGGTGGCATCCAGCGAGCTTTTTAGGTTTCGTCGGTTACATGCTGGAGGCACACCGTGAAGCTATTGCGCTTTGGAGCTGGAACCACTAGCCGCCGCAGATTTCTTGCGGGGCTGGGCTGCTCCGCCTTAGCTGCCCCCTTTGTTCGAGGGCTTCCGACAGCAACCGCCGCGGTGGCAGAGCCGATCCTCGTACTCTTGTTCACTCCCAACGGAGTCGTAAGGCACCTCTACGGCGCCGACACGGTGGACAACAAGATGTCGCTCCGCCCCTGGCTGAAACCCCTCGAACCTTTCCGAGAGCAAGTCATCGTTGTAACGGGGCTCGAAAATCAGGCCGTGGATGGGGGCACGCACGGCCCGGGTATGAAGACGCTCTGGACGGGGGTCGCTGCGAGCGGCGACGAAGGATTCGCGGCTTCTCCATCCATCGATCAGCGTATCGCCGATGAGCTGAAGCCCAAGACGCGATTTCGAACGCTTGAGTTGCGGGCCAAATCTCCGCAGGACTATCAAGGAGCAAGTGGGCTCAACCGGATGATCTACTCGGGGTGGGGTCAGCCACTCGATCCGCGTGAAGATCCTAAAACAACGGTCGACGAATTGTTTTTCGGTCTCCCGAGCGCTGGCGCGGGCTCAGCTGACGAACGCATTTTAATGCGGAAGGCGCTTTTTGCGCATCTACACCAAGAGCTCAACGATCTCGAACCACGCCTTATTTCAGAGGATCGGAGGCAGCTTCAGGCATTGCGCGAGTCGTGGAACAACATCGCCAAACAGACCGACGTGACTCAGGCGCCCTCTACGCTTTGCACAGCACCCACGTTGCCGACGGTGTTCGACTACCCGGCTCTCGTTCGGACACAACTTGAGATTTTATCGATGGCACTCACGTGCGGTTTGACGCGCATTGCGAGTTTTCAGTTCTCCCAGGCGCGCAGCCCCTGGGTGCCAGAATTCCTCAATATCCCCGTGGATTTTCACGATGGCATCTCGCACCAAGTTCCCCAGGCACAGGGCCTGGGCGCTGGCGGCTATGCGATGCCGGATCCCGACCATCCCACAGCGGAGCAGTTAGCAAATTATAAGATCCCCATTGAACGGGCGACGACCGTGAATGTGTGGTTGGCCGATCAAGTCGCATACTTTCTGGGTCTGCTGAGCACCGCCACTGGCGCAGGGGGTGAGCCTCTTCTTAAGCAGAGCCTTTTGTGCTGGGGAAATGAGCTGGACAACGGCAATAGTCACAACCACGCCAACATGCCCTTTGTTTTGCTAGGAGGAGCCGGAGGTCGCATCAAAACGGGGCAGAACGTCACCTATCCGGTGCTGAGCCCGAATGCACAGCCTGGCACAGGTGCACGCAGTCATAACGATCTGTTAGTCACCTTGGCTCACGCCTTAGGCGCCAACATTCCAACTTTTGGGGACGCCGGGATCAATCGCGGCGTGCTTTCAGAGATCTTGGTTTAGGACTCACCCGCATGAAGCTGCACCTCGCACCATTCTTTGCCCTCGGTATTCTGCCGACGCTCCCTGCTTGCGGCAACGCTGGGGGCACGACAGCGCACAAGGGAGCTCCTGCGCATGCAGGAGGGCTCGGCGGCTCGGGGATGGCTGCTGGCTCCACCTCAGCAGTCTCGCTCGGCGGAAGCCCTGGCGCTGGAAGCGGAGGGTCCAATCCACGGGCCCAATCAGAAAACGGCGGCACCTCAGCCGCAACCTTGGGCTCCGGAGGAACCGTCGGAGCGCCTACTCAGACCGGTCCATGCGCCGCCTCCGGTCTCTTTCTGTGTGATGACTTCGAGTCGGCTGTGCCTAGTGGGCCGCCTGATCCCAACAAGTGGACTGTCGATCTCATCACGAGCCAGGGCATCGCCGTTGATGGATCGCTTGCCCACTCCGGTGCCAACTCCGTCAAGGTTCTGGGCACGGGCTACCGAGCGTTCTTGAGGCCTAAAACAGGCTTGCCAGTGGCCAACAATTCGTTCTTTTTGCGCGTATTCCTGCGCTCCTCGTCTCCCATGGGCTCGGGGCATTCCACGTACGTTGAGGCTGGGAAGAACGCCATGGACGACCACGAGCTGCGCGTCGGGTATCACTACAAGATGCTCGAAGTGAATCTGATGCCGGGCGATCCAGAGCAACTCTCAAGCGGCCGTGACTACGATGACGGCACACCCGGGCTCAGCTTTCTGCCCGACACTTGGTACTGCTTGGAGGTGCACTTCGACGGGCAGAATCAAGAGGCCCGCGTTTGGGTGGATGACCAAGAAATTTTGCCTCTTCACGTTACCAACTGGAACCCTAATATGAAAGATGGCTTCCAGAATCGCATGAATTGGTCTCCCACCTACGCCTCGGTGGGGATCGGGTATGAAAAATATAGCGGCGATCCGGCAACTCTTTGGTACGACGATCTAGCTCTTGGAACCGAACGCATCGGTTGCCGCTGAGCTGCAGTTCGCGCGCTGCGGGCTCCGCCCGGCTGCTCACACGTGGCGAGGATCCCGTACCAGGCGAAACCACGCAAAGCTGAGCGCTTTGGGTAGGTGCACGTGCAGTGTTGTGCCATCCAAAAGGGCTTCACCGTCACCCGCGATCTTGGTGTTCACGGCCCAAGCGCCCTCCAAAGGGAGCGCGAGCTGAGCTTTGGCCGAACGGGTAAGCTCTCGATAGACAAGGACGTGTGCCACGCCGTCGGTATCCGAACAGAACCCCGTAAAGCTAGCGCCGGATGGACATTCACCGATGGGCAGCATGGATCCGCGTTGAAGCTCCTCACGGTGCTCACGCCAAATCGCGATGATCGGCTGCCAAGCAGCCACCACCGACGGTGGAAGCTCGCTCACTTCGAAAAAGCCAAGCGGGGCCGTGGCCATCACCACGGCAAACAGCATTTCGGGCGGATATTGAGCGGGAGCCAAAGGGTCCTCAAAGAAGCGCTCTTGATTGCGCGCGGGGTTCAGGAATTCCATGCGCAAGCGCTGCGGCGGCACGTACCACGACAACATCCAGATGTTGCGAAGCGTAGCGTGAGGGAAATAGCGCCGCCAATCCGTGTAACGATTCTCCAAAAAAAGCTGACCTGCTTCGATAGCCCCCAAATACCCTGGGCGATTCTCCGCGGTGATATCCATATCAAAAATAATATCGCCTGCCGACTCGCGAAGCGTGGTGTCCAAAAAACGCTGAAAATTCTCCGCTGACTTTTGGCTTCGCAGCTTCACACCATCCAGCTTGATGAAGGCCACCTGCCAAGAGCGCCACATGTGAAGGCAAGCCTGCACGTCCTTTTGCCAGTTGCTAAAGTCGTCCGAACTATCAGGCCCAAACCAAAGCCCGAGCCCAATATTCACTTCACGCGCGGCGCGTACCACGGGGGCCATGCCGTCCGGAAAAGTGCGAGCCCGTGGCTGCCAATACTCGGGGTCTGCCGCCCAATATCCCTCCCAAACACCATTTTTCGCGCGCGCCTCCGCCGAGTTGGAAGTGATCCCTTGCTCCCAACCGTCGTCGATTTCGCAAACATCTATTCCTAAGCGGGCCCCATGCAGCATTTCCTTGCAAATGAACTCCGCACTGATCCGAGTGTCCCGGTTGCGGTCTCCCCACGTGTTGGAAATCAGTTGCCCATCTCGCCCTCGGCGCGGCACGCGAAGCGACCGTTGCAGCGCGTGCAGCTTTCGAGCCCTCCCCATGCGCCCACCTTCGTAGGGCAGAACGCACCAGCGGTAGCCGCGGCCAGGCGCCACAAATCCGTGGCCAAGAAGCTGAATATGAAGACCGTCCGTCACAACATCCGCCGGTGACCTTACGGCCTGAGCATGAGGAAGCGGTGCCAGCTTCACGAGCAAGAGGCCCTCTTCCGTCAGCGGATCTTCCAAAGCAGCCAGGCAGGTGCTCGCGCTCACCTTCTCGATGTTGCAGAGGCGAAAGCTGCGTTCAAAGGCGAGCGTATCATGAATATCAGTTTGATCGACCAGATCCACCACGGTTAGGTTCAAATGGAAACCTGCGCAGGTAAACGACTCCAGGAGGTCTCTTCCAATACCCGCAACGGATGCCAACTGCTCGTCGACCTCCACGCCCGTGGGCGAAGCACCAGCGCTCTCAGCTTCCCCCAGCGCTCGGCGCTCAGCCAGGGCACTGCCTCGCTGCTCCAGCCTGCACACGATAGCGCCACTACCTTCGAACACCGAAACCAGAAAACAATACCCGGAACCCTCCGCCGCCAACACTTCGAGGCAAGCTCGAACGGCCGGGGCGTGCACGGGCGATTCAGGGCCGTCTAACAGCGTAAACTCGACGGTATGGGGGCCCAGCGGCGGCCCGGAAGGCGGGACCACCGATGGGCGCACCCCCTCCGGCGTGACGAACGAGTGCGGTTGCAACCACTCGCGTCGGGTGCCCGAAGCAGCAATACGAGTGAGGCTGGTAGCAATGAGTAAACCATCCTTGATTGCCCACCTACGCTCCATGCAAAAGCTTCGGGCGACGAGTTCGTTGTGAGAGAAAGTGATAGAGCTTGCCATGATTTTTCACAGTTGGTTGCTTGACCGAAGGGAGCTAAAGAAGTTCTATTGGAAGGCCTTAGGAAAACTTAGAGAAGTTCCGTTCGAAAGCCTTGTTATGCCTCCGCTGCTGTATTCCCCCCTGAAACGGCTCGGCCACCTGGAGCGCCCGTTGCTGTTCAAGGAGAGCGCGGTTGAGCTTGATGCAGGGATCGCAAGTGCAGGGTTTTCGCACATCCGGCAGCCGCCTTACGATTGGCATGGTCTGAAGCGGAAGTACGCCGAATTTGTACTCTTTCAGCACACCATCTCGGGCGAAGGGCGATTGACCTTCGAGGGAAAAACGAGCCCAGTTTTGCCAGGGCAAACGATGTTGCTCTCGTTCCCTCACGATAACCGATACTTTCTGCCTGAAGGCGGCAACTGGGAATTCTTCTACCTCGCGCTGCGTGGGCCCGCCGTTGCTCGTGTGTGGGCACACCTGTTGGCGCGGGTGGGGCCGCTCGTGCAATTCCCCGAAGGCGCCCCCCCAGTTAGCACTGCCGCGCGAGTCTGCGAACGAGTGCTGCGCGGCGATATAGCATCTGCGGCGCAAGCCTCTGCGCTTGCGTACAGCTTGGCGATGGAGGCGCTCGATGCAGTGCAACGCTCGGACGATGCCAACGTGCCACCGTTCGTCAGGCGCGTGAGAGAGTACTGCCGGCAGAATCTTGGGCGTCCGATAGGAGTCCCGCAAATGGCCAATGCTGCCGGCTTGAGTCGACACCATTTTACCCGCGAGTTCCAAAAGTGCGTGCGCATCTCTCCCGGCCGCTACCTTATGCAGTTGCGTTTGGATGCCGCCGTAGAGCTGGTGCAGGAGGGCCGCCTTTCGGTGAAAGAAATAGCGGCGCATGTTGGGTTTTCTTCGGCAAATTACTTTGGAAAAGTCTTCACTCGACGCTTCGGGGTTTCGCCGGGCGCCTTCAAGGAAAGCGGCATGTATTGAGGTGTTTCCCATTCAACCGAAAGCGGGCGTTGCCTCGAAAAGGTTGATGTACGGATGAAGCCACTCCAAGCGTAGAATTGAGCTCAGTCGGGTAATGCTGCGCCTCGCTCCGCGCAGGCTCCCGGGGCGAGGGAAAAGTGGAGCATTTGTCCATTTTTCTCAAAAGAGTCGTAACATTCGGTCAGGCACCCCACGCCTGTCCAAGCAGCAGCTATGCTTCTTTTCGTGCTGAGAACGCTAGGGCGAGTATCGAGTGGGCGCGGCATTGCCGTGCGAATGTCAATGGTGGCGCGGGTGCTGGGTGGGCTCAGCTTGTTGGCCTCAGGCTGCAGCAGTGCTGCAGAGCAACGAGCTATCGAGCCTTCACCTAGTGCGGGCGGCACCTACATGGAAGCTGGTGGGGCGCGGCCATTGGTGCCCGCTATGGGTGGAAGCCCCGGCTCGTCGCCTGCTTTCGGCGGAAGAGGCTCCGGGGGACCGCCGAGCTCCGCCGCGCTCGGCGGTCAGCCTAGTGCATCCGGTGGTGCACCACAGATGGTGGGCGGCTCAACGGGTGGTGGGGGTGCGAGCAGCGGGGGCTCCAGCTTAGGTGGTTCGCCGAGCTCTGGCGGTGCCGCAAGCACACCACCCAGTGAATTCACTTGCACCTTAGTACAAGGCATCTTGGCCACCGCGGAGTGGTACAACGAAGGCTTTGAGAAAGCCGATGGACAATCGTGGGGCGTCACTGATTCTCGCTGGGAATTGCGGGGCGTGCACGAAGGCATGGTGGAGCTTTGGGCAGACCCTAATGACCCAATCTGGTCCGAACCCATCACCTCCCCTTGCGCCTCCTCCGCAAGCAACCCAGATCGAGTGATCTTTGTCGGGCTCAATTGGGACTACAAGACAGTGGAGGAGTGGAAGCCTCCGTTGGAAAAAGTTGTAGCTAACCTCAAGGCGAAATTTTCCAATCTCAGGCAAGTGGAGCTGGCCACGTTCGTGCGTGCACCCGGGAATATGGGCTGCCCCAACGAAGACACCAACCGGCTAACCATTAGCCCTGGGCAAGATCAAGCTATTGCCGAGCTGGCCGCCTCCTCTCAAGGCTTTGTGCTGGCCTCGCCGCGTTTCGAAGCCAAGGCGTGTTCAGACTACAACTTGCCGCCGCACCCAAGCCCCGAAGCGGCGCCTATCTGGGCCAAAATGATTGCGGACTACTACGAGCCGGCTCGCTGATCGCCGCGAGACGGGCCGACCCCACGCCGTCACCGCTCCGGAAGCCTGCTACGCTGAACCCATGCCGCCGTGGGAATTCTATGCACAAGGCTTGAGTGAGTTCCCCCTCACAGCCTACCCAGTGGCCCAGCGAAATATCGGCCTGCACCGGCACTTCGGGCACTCTGAGCTCGTGATTGTGCGCCAAGGAACCGGCCAGCACGTACTGGGCACCGAGTCTTTTCCGATCCGGCGAGGAGATGTGTTTGTCGTCCCACCGCACGCCGAGCATGGGTACGCACACTGTGAATCGCTCCAGGTTATGAATATCCTGTTCGATTCAAAGCGGCTGATCATGCCGGAGCATCAGCTCAATCAGCTTCCCGGCTACCACGCGCTCTTCACGCTAGAGCCAAGGCTGCGCACGCAACATGCCTTTGCCAGCCGTCTTCAGCTCGACGAAGGTGCACTCTCCGAAATCGAAGTGTGGCTGGATAAGATGCACGAGGAAGTTCTGAAGAAAAGCCCGTGCTTTCAGCTGACCTTGAGCAGCATCTTCATAGCCATCGTGATCGAGCTTGCTCGTCGCTACGAAACGCTCAGCCACGATTCTTCCAAATCTTTGCTTCGTCTATCATCGTTGCTTAGTTGGATTGAGAAGAACTTTCATCGTCCGATCACGCTTTCCGAGCTCTGTCGGCGCGCGCACATGTCCCAAAGCACCTTGCGACGATGCTTTGTCGATTGCTTCGGGCTCTCGCCGGCGGCCTACCTCACACACATTCGCGTGCAGCGCGCCGAACACCTGCTCAAGCATACCGATGCCCCGATCAAGCAAATTGCAGGTGACGTGGGCATTCCTGACGCCAACTACTTCGGCCGCGTTTTCCTTAAGCATGCTGGCACCGGACCGCGCACCTACCGCGAACGAGCCCGCCAGGAGCACGGCGGGAGCTGACAATATCTTCCGCAAGCGGAGGAGGAGGGATTCGCGGCCTTGCGCGAGCGCTCCCAAGCGCGAGCAATCAACCACGATATCCCTGCTCTTCCGCAAGCGGACCTTCGGTCCGCTTTGGCGGAGGAGGAGGGATTCGAACCCCCGGTAGCCTTTCGACTACGCCGGTTTTCAAAACCGGTGCCATGAACCGCTCGGCCACTCCTCCCGGTAAGGAGCCGCACTCTTCGAACATCTCCGGCCGAGCGTCAAGGGGCCGTTTGCCAAAGGCGCCACGGGCCATCCTGGGCCACTAGAGTGAGCCCGGGGAGCTCCCCCGGACCTTCGCGCGAGATCACGTAGCTGTACCAGCCGAGCTCGGTGCGCGGGTGCACAAGGTCGGGCCGGTATTCCCAGCGAGGGAACACCTTTGGGGGACGACTGGCGGCCAGAAAACGCACAGGGGATTGCGGGAAGTCGACAAAACTGAACATCACCGCTCCCCCGCGTTCGGCTTGATACCAGGCCACTGAATGGAGAAACACGTTGAAATTCAGGGCCCGAGAAGTGGACCTGAAGATCAGACCCGCGACGCGTTCACCCTTTGGAATTTGAGCAATCATGCTGTGCAGCCCCCTCGACTCGCTCTCGCTCTCGGCGAAAGCCCGAGACACGGTAACCACGGAAACTGCCTCAAGGCCCAGGGCCCCTAACGAAAGCACTCGCTTCGGCCAGAGGGAGAGGCGCGGCATCAAGACAATGCCGAGCAGCAGCATCAAGATCGGAAACCTGCCGTTGATCGGCCAAATCCAATCATAGGCTACCGGCGCAAAAAAATAGCCCAGCGCCGTCGCCGGCAGCAACCAGATCCAACGACCCAATAACGGGGCACTTCGGGCTCCGTGGATAGAATTACCGAGAAGAACCGCTGTAAAGAACAGAGCGACCCAAATCAGCAAGACCGTTTCGTCGCTCGAACCAGGCACAACGTCGAGGAGCCATCTGGAAAGATCTCTCAGGTTCTGCGTTACGGTGGCGTATTCTGCCGGTCGCGGCGCCTCTGCCGTGGAAGCCCCCATCACGATGCGCCCCGCGGGACTCCGGAACATCCAAAACGCCAGCGCTACGAGCGCAGGAACGACCGGCAACAGGGCGGCGGCGAGCCTTCGCACATCGCGCTGCAGAGCCAAACCAAACACCGCACCCAGCAACATCACGAACGGAATGACGTGTGTGTAGAAGAGCAGAAGAGCCAGGACGCCCAACAACAACGCACCAAACACGTTCGGCTTTGTTCGATAGCGAACCGCCGCACTGACACCCCAAAAGAACAACGGAATAGCGGCCAAAAAATTGAGGAAGCCTAGAACAAAATGGACATTGTAGCTGAGCGGGAGGCAAAGCAGCGCGTAACACTCCGGATGGCCATGCGCCTTCAGAACGGAGCGCAGTGAATACGGCAGCGCAACTAAGATCGCTGCGAGCAATAGCTTGCAGGCCAAGATGACACCGAACGCGTATGCCAGGAGGTGGGCGCAAAGGTAGACAGAGAGGTATTGGGTTCGCGACCAATCGACCTCAAAGAAGTTGCGAAAGGCAAACTCCGGAGTATTTAAATCGTGAATGACGCGCACTGCCGCTACGTGTTGCGGGAAATCCTGGAGCGGAGGGTAGCTTGCAAACCACAGAGGCACCGTGAGCGCGAGGGCAGCCACCGCGAAAACGCCTTCCCAGAGCGCGCGGTGTTTCCCGAACGGCCGATGCTCGCCGTCTTTAGTCGTGCTCACCTCGAGATCCACCACGCGCCCTACCCGCCGGAATGCAAATCCCCTTCATCCTCTGGCGGCACTGAGTCCTCCAGCGAATCCAGGTAACCGTCGGGCAACGCTACTCGCTGAGTGCCACTCGCTTTGCCGCGAGGAACCCGCATGGCCGAAGCTGGGAAGGGCTCATTCGGATCCATCTGGGCCACAATGGCTGAAAGCTCCGCGATCGAGTTCACAAACGTTAGGCTCTGGCGAAGCTGTGCGCTCCCGCGGAATCCCTTTGTGTACCAGGTGGCATGCCGACGAAACGCGCGCATGGCAGGCCCTTCACCCCACCAATCGGCAAGAAGCTGAGCGTGCTCCAGCATGATGCGCCCTATCTCTCCGAGGCGTGGCGGATCCGGTGGCTCTTTGCCCTCAAACACGCAGGCTAAATCCCGAAATAACCACGGCCTACCTAGGCATCCCCGCCCCACCACCACGCCATCACATCCCGTTGTCCGGAGCATGCGCAACGCGTCGTAGGCCTCCCAGATGTCCCCATTGCCAAGCACCGGGATCTTCACCGCACGCTTCAGCTCCCCAATAGAATCCCAGCGCGCTTCACCATCGTACAGTTGCGCAGCCGTACGCGCATGCAGACTAACAGCCGCGCACCCCTCTTCCTCAGCAATGCGCCCGGCGGTCAGAAATGTGAGGTGTTCTTCGTCGATTCCAAGCCGAAATTTGATGGTAACAGGGATCTTTTCCGCATTCTGGACGGCCGCTCGCACGATGGAACGCAGCAAGTTCGCTTTGAGCGGGATAGCCGCGCCGCCACCTTTGCGTGTAACTTTGGGCACCGGGCAGCCGAAGTTCATGTCGATGTGATCCACTCGCCCCTCACCCACCAACAACTTAACCGCTTCCCCTACGTAGTGGGGATCCACACCATAAAGCTGAAGGCTACGCGGGCTTTCCTCTGGCCCAAAATCCGCCAGGCGCAACGTCTTTTGGCGACCTTCCACCAAAGGGCGAGCGGTGATCATTTCGCTCACGTACAGGCCTGCACCGAAGCGTTTGCAGAGGGCCCGGAACGGATAGTTCGTGACTCCCGCCATGGGCGCGAGGACCACTGGAGGAGAGATGCTCAACGCACCTAGCTGAATGGGACCAAACTCCCCTGGGCGCCCAAGCGGGACGTCTCGGTTCTGGGAACTAACATAGCTTGGGTGCATCGCGGGCCGAACCTAAACGGCAATCGGCGTACGCGCAAAGCGGGTTGTAACGGCAGCCCTGAATTACGTCCTATTGACAATACTGAGCATTCACTCAATAAAGGGCCCCACGCATGCGCCGCGTCGCCATTTCCCCGACAAATAACACAAAACAGGTGCCCAAGCGGGGGCGCCCGCCGACGATTGATTCGGAGAAGCTCCTCCAGGTGGCGCGCGAAGTTTTCTTGGAGCGCGGCATCCGAGCGACCACTTCCGAGGTGGCTGAACGAGCTGGCGTTTCCGAAGGGGCCCTCTTTCATCGCTTCAAGTCCAAAGAGGGCCTCTTTAGCGCGGCCATGCAGCACGACCAGAACGCCGTCCCACAAATGTTGATGCAAGCGCTCGGCAACCTTTCGGAGCTTGACCTCTCGGATGCCCTCGTAAAGCTTGCCACTACGCTGCTGGAGATCGGGCGCACGGCCTTGCCTCTTATGATGATGTCTTGGTCGAACCCGAATTTGTGCGGCGCTACCCCGTGTGACGCAAATCGGGCAAATTTTAGGGCATTTATCAAACAACTCGGAAGTTACTTCGAGTCTCAAATGGCGAGGGGAGCTCTGCGACCCCTCGACGCCGAAGTGCTCGCTCGTACTTTTGTCGGATCGCTTCACCACTACTGCATGAGCCGCATCCTGATGGCCGATCAGCCAGGCGCGGTGATCCCTGAGGGAATGTTCGTGCGAGGCTTCGTCGATCTATTGCTCAACGGCGCAGTGCAACCCAGCTCACCAGCCACCCCTGCGCGGAACCGGCGGGCTGAGCGAGGATGAGCGGCTTTAGGAATTAGGATCTAGGTAGGACCAACGAGTACCCCATGTTGTTGAGACATTTATTGAGCAGGAGCTCACAATTGATTATTTTCTGCGGGATCTTGCTAATTTCCAGCTCAGCGTGGGCTCTGCAGCCCCTCGCCGAGTTCTTGAATCAAGCCCGCTCAAGAAGCTTTGACGCCCGGGAGGCGGACGTTGCGGCTCGGCAGCGAAGCCTCGAAAGCGAGGCGGCTTTCGGTCGTCTTCTGCCTACGGTGTCGGCACGTGGCGTGTACACGCGCAACCAATACGAGACCGCCGTTACGCTGCCCAATGGCCCCTCCATCGTCATTACACCTCAGAATCAGCTCGACGCCATTTTTCAAGTCGACTTACCCATTCTGGACTTGGCGAGCCACCATCGCTACCGTCAGGCTTCACGCGCTGCGGACGTTGCTGAATCGCAACGGGCGCTGGTTGGAGCCCGGCTTGATCAGGCTGTAACGCGCCTCTACTTCAGCTTCCTGGGTGCAGGAGCACTGTTCGAGGCATCCAAGCGGAGCTTAGCCATCGCCGAAGATAATCTGAAGTTCATCAACACCCGCCGCGAGTTGGGCGTTGCCTCGGAGCTCGATCAGGAGCGAGCTCGAGCGAACCTTGAGCGCGCCAAACAAGACGTTACGGATGCGCAACTTGTTGGGCTAACAGTGGCGCGGCAACTTCAGACATTAACCGGCCTCACGCCCACGCCCGCCGACAGCTACCTCACTGACGATCTGCACGCCGAGCCACCGCTCAGCGCTTGGCTCTCGGCCCAAGATACGCCGGAAGAGCGCGTGCAGGCCGCGCTCAGCGAAATGGCACGTGAAGGCGAAAAAGCCGCTAAAGCCGCCCTGTTGCCGACCCTTTCAGCCAATGCGCAGGAGCGTGTGTCCAATGCCGGAGGGTTTTCTGGCCACTCCAGCACCTACGCCCTGCAGGCCGTTCTTTCCTGGCGCTTGGACTATTCCACCTATAAGACTGCCCAAGCCCAAGCACTTGGAAGCGAAGCGCAAAGCATTCACACCGCTCGGGTGCGGCGCGGCGTGGATGATGCGATCTTTGACGCATATCATCGCGTGGTGAGCGGGATCGCTAGAAGCGCCTCAGCTCGTGCTCAAGCTGAAGCCTCCAAGAAAGCGGAGGCTCTGGCCTTGGAACGTTACAAGGCAGGAACGCTCACCCAGCTGGATGTTACTCAGAGCCAGCGGGACGCCTTCCAAGCCGAAGCGGCGCGGATTCAAGCAGACGCTGACCTTGCCTTTTCACGTGCACTACTGCGCATTGCTTCCGGACAATCTCCGGTTGCGGCCGGCGCTCCCCAACAGATCCGATAGCCTCCTTTTCTGCGTACACCATTTTCTATGAATCCCCAGGTTCCAATGCTGCCCTTCACGCTCCCCCAATCCCTCCGCCGCCCCTTCTCTCGACCCTGGCAGAGGGCCCTCGCACTGATGGTGCTTAGCGCCCTCGGCACCCAACTACTGCCTGCGTGTAAGAAGCAAGAAGCCGCCGCCGCATCGCAGCCTTCCGAGCCACCAGTTCACGTCGATACAGTGCCGGTTACGGCCGTGAAGACGCCGAAGGTACTGCTTCTCACCGGAACTCTACGCGGGGCTAAAGAGGCTGATTTGGCGGCCAACGTAGCCGGCCGAGTGCTCTCCACTTCTGTTGAAGCTGGCCAGAACGTGACCGAAGGGATGGTGCTGGCTACCGTCGATGTGCGCGCGGCGGCTCTAGCGTTAGCAGAAGCGCGCGTGATGGTGGACGCCTCCCGCACCCAGCAAGAGATCAGCCAGGTGGAGTGCGAACGCTATGAGAAGTTGAAACAAAGTGGAGCCGTAACTCCAGCCGAGTACGACCAAGTAACGGCCAAGTGCAAAACGGCCCCGCTCAGCGTGCAGGCGGCGGAAGCTAGGCAGAGCATCGTCGCGAAAAACGTGGGCGATGGCGTAATACGTTCGCCGTTCTCAGGAACTGTCACCGAGCGCTACGTGGAAGTTGGGGAGTATGTTCAGCCCGCCTCACGAGTAGTTTCCCTCGCGAAGGTGGATGACCTTCGGCTAAGTTTCAGTTTGCCCGAGAAGAACTGGCCGGACGTGCGCCAGGATGCTGAAGTGGCATTTCGCGTGGTTGCCTATCCGACACAGGTATTTACAGGCCGTGTGGTGCACATCTCTGGAGCGGTCCGGCAAACACGAGACGTGCTGATTGAGGCAGCTGTTTCCAACACAGATAGAAAGCTTCTGCCCGGTATGTTTGCAGCCATCCAACTCACCATTGGCTACGAAGATTTGCCCGCCGTGCCTAAAACAGCCGTATTTCTGCAAAATGGCAAGCAGAACGTGCTTATCGTGAATGGTTCAACGCTAGAGCAGCGCGTGATTCAACCCGCAGACGCGGTGGCAGATCGCATTCCAGTCCGTCGGGGCGTGGCCCTCGGCGAAAAAGTTGTGAGCGTTTACTCGGACAAACTTAGGAACGGCCAGAGCGTTAACTGAGCTCCAGAATAGGGAAAGGTCGCGAGCATGCAATGGTTAGCGCGAGTTTGTGTACAGAGGCCGGTATTCGCCTCTGTGTTGATGTTAGTGATTTTGGTGTTGGGCACGGTGGGATACCGAGCGCTCGGGGTGGATCAATTCCCCAATGTCGATATTCCCATCGTGGTCATCACCACGAGCCTGCCCGGTGCGGCTCCAGGGGAGGTGGAAACAGACGTTACGGATAAGATCGAAGGAGCCGTTAATCAGATATCTGGGATTGACGATTTAAACTCCGTTTCGAGCGAAGGTGTTTCGCAGGTTATTATCCAATTCAAGCTCGATAAGGACACCAATGTTGCGGCCCAGGAAGTCCGCGACAAGGTAAATACTGTCTTGCGCGACCTGCCGAGCGGCATCGAGCAGCCCATCATCAGCAAAGTGGAGCCCAGCGCGATTCCGGTGCTTTACTTGGCGATCCGAGGCGATGGCCGAGAGCTTCGAGAGCTTTCTGAGGTGGCGGATAAGAAGGTGCGGCGCCAGCTGGAAACCATCCTAGGTGTGGGGAAAGTATCCATCATTGGTGGCCGGGAACGCCAGATCCACGTGAAGATGGATCCTTTAGCACTGCGCGCCGCGGGCCTAACCGCGATGGACGTAATGAATACGTTACAATCGCAGAACCTAACCACCCCGGGGGGTAACCTGGAAACAGGTCCGCAGAGCGTAACGCTCAGAATAGACGGCCGCGTAAGCTCGGTGGAAGCGATTGGTAACCTCGTGCTCGGCTCCCGAGAAGGCCGCATTTCGAGGCTTTCAGACGTGGCACAGATCGAAGATGGAGCGGAGGCCGTCGAAAGCTTGGCCCGCTACGACGGACAAGAGGCGGTGGTGCTCTCCATTGTGAAGCAATCCGGCACCAACACGATTGAAGTTGTCGATAATGTCCGTAAGCGGCTCAATCAGATCAAAACAAGCCTGCCACGCGGGGTTCAGCTCGACGTAATCCGCGACAACTCGGAGACCATCCGCACCAGCGTAAGCTCGGTGATTGAACACTTGATCGTGGGGGCAATTCTGGCCGCCCTCGTCGTGCTGCTATTTCTTGGCAACCTGCGCAGCACGCTCATTGCGGCACTGGCGATCCCGATCTCCGTCATCGGCACCTTCGCTTTGATGTGGTTCCAGGGGTACACGCTCAACAACATCACACTTCTGGCACTCGCATTGGCGGTGGGCATCGTGATCGACGACGCCATCGTGGTGCTGGAGAATATTGTGCGCTTCATCGAGGAAAAATCGATGAAGCCCATGCCCGCGGCAGTGCTTGCCACGAAAGAAATTGGCTTCGCGGTTCTAGCTACAACGCTTTCTCTCTTGGCCGTGTTCATTCCTGTGGCTTTCATCGGCGGCATTCCCGGGCGTTTTCTCAAAAGCTTCGGGTACACGATGGCGTTTTCAATTGCCGTCTCCCTGATCGTGAGCTTCTCGCTCACTCCCATGCTCGCGGCGCGCATGCTCACGGGTCACCAACAGGGGAACTTCCTAGGGCGCATCGTAGATTTCTGCTACCGGCCGATTGAGCGCGTGTATCTTGCCATGTTGCGGTTCTCGCTCACACGGCGTTGGGTGGTTGTCGTGGCCTGTTCGCTCACCATGGCCACCTGTGTGCCCGTGGCTAAATCTTTACCGGGTTCGTTCCTCCCTCTGGACGACAAAGCTAAGTTCCAAGTCGCCCTGCGAGCCCCCGAAGGGACGAGTTCGGAGGAAACGTTGCTCTTTGCCGAACGTGCGAGCGTGCTGCTCAAGCAGTTGCCGGCCGTCACGCATGTTCTCATCACTGTAGCCGAAGACGATCAGCGCTCTCGCAACTACGCGCAGCTCTATGTAGATCTTCTAGATCCGGGCAAACGCAAGCTTTCGCAATTTGAGATCATGGATCTGGCTCGCGAACGCGTGCTTCCCCGCTTACCCAAGGAGCTGCGCATGAACATCTCGGAGGTGCCTGATATCGCGGTGGGCGGCAATACCCAGGGTGTGCAATACATCATGAGTGGTTCGGATTTTTCCGTTCTCGAACAGGGCTCGGCCAAGATTGTTGAGGCTCTAAAGAAGAGCGGCAAGGCGGTAGATGTAGATACCACGAACATTCCGGGGCGCCCAGAAGTGCGGGTGAGTATTGATCGCGATCGCGCTGCGGATCTCGGTGTGAGTGTGCGCAACGTGGCAAGCACGCTGCAAATGCTGGTTGCGGGAGTTAAGGCTTCTACCTACCCCGAAGGTGGCGAAGAGTATGAGATTCGGATCCGCGCGGATGAGAAGTACCGAATGGACGAAAGCGCTCTTTCCCTTATGAGCGTGCCTTCCACCAAGTACGGCAGCGTGCTCTTGAGCTCGGTAGTGAAGTGGGAGAATGGAGTGGGGCCTTCGCGGGTAAATCGCTATGCCCGAGAGCGTCAGATTACGCTCTTGGCCAATGCCGCGGCAGGTGCTGGCGACAACGACGTAGCCGATATCATACATGCCGAATTCAAGAAGCTTGGCCTGCCGCAGGAGTACCAACTTCGGCCCACCGGGCGCTCCAAATCCCAGGAAGAAACGGCTGCAGGGTTCCTCCTAGCGCTGAGCATGGCATTTATCTTCATGTATCTGATCTTGGCGGCGCAGTTTGAATCCTGGCTCTATCCCGTCATAATTTTGGTGTCGCTGCCGCTCACTGTCCCCTTTGCGTTCATGAGCTTGGCGATTTTTGGGCAGAGCATCAACATGTTCTCGATGTTGGGGTTGCTCGTGCTGTTCGGCGTTGTCAAAAAGAACAGCATTCTGCAGGTGGACCACACCAATCACCTGCGTAGGCTCGGGAGAAGCAACTTCGATTCCTTGATGGAAGCCAATCGAGATAGGTTGCGGCCCATCTTGATGACCACTGTCGCATTCGTCGCCGGCATGAGCCCACTGCTTTTATCCTCGGGTATTGGCTCCGGCTTCAACAAAGCTACTGCCAGCATCGTTGTGGGCGGGCAAACGTTGTCGCTCCTTCTCACGTTGCTCGCGGTGCCGGTGTTTCACAGCCTCGTCGATGACGTGCTGGCCTGGGTAAAGAAGCGTAAAAAAACCGGGCCTCGCGACCGCGGAGAGAGCGAGCTTCAAAAGCTGCTCGATCCCGGCACGCTAGTTGGGTCAGAGGCTGAGTGAGCGCATCGGAGCTGGTCTCCGATGCCGGCGCCGCCATCCAGCGCGAGAACGTGCCGTACGCCTACTTGGTAGCGCACGAAATCGCCGTAAATTCTGCTTTCTTGACAGCCCGAAACGAAAGCGCCGTTAATAAGTCGCGGTCACCGGAACCTGCGTTGAGGAGCGCAGCCATCTCCGTCCGCTCAATGCAGCCCACATCCCAATTGTTGACGCGATCGATACTGAGCCCGCACTTTCCATCTGGCCGACAACAGCCAGCAAGATCTAGAAAATCCGGAGTTTCGCCGGGACAGGCTGGCGAGGCCACCCCGGGATCACCACCGCGCTCAACGCAAGCGGCACCAAAGATGAACGATGCTTGGCTGCCGCAAGTGACTTGGGCGGTGCAGCAATGCTTCGCTCCCACCTCCGTGTCTTCCTCAGGATAAGGAGCGCACGTCATGCTCCCACATTGATGAACGACGGGAGCCGGGCGCGGCACATAGAGCGCCGGTTCACTACTGCTCACACATCCACAATCCGAAAATACTCCGTCGGGAGAAGTGCAGACGCGAAGCCCTGCCCCCCCACTTGAGCAGGCACAGGCTTCGGACTTCCCAATTTCACAAACGGCTACTGGTTTCGGAGCAAGCGGAGGCAGAGGGGTAGGCTCGACAGGGGTAGCTTCGCTAACTCCGGGCGCACCGCCACTGCCTGTGGACGCACCGGCACTACTTCCCACGGATTCACCGCCATTGCCTATGGAATTGGTGGGGTCGAGCGCGCTCGTACCGGCGGAACCGGGCCCCATTGTGGCTGAGAATGCCCCTGTTCCTTCATCCTTGGGCCCTGAGCAGGCCATCAAGGTTCCCAATACCCAAATTGCTGAAGGGAAGTTACGCACGGCTCAACTCCTCCAGAATTCCGACGCTCGTTTCGTCCGTAAAATCACCGATGGGTCCAGAATGCGGCACGCCCATGATTTCAAACAGTGTGGCCAAGAGGCGCGTGTGGCGCGGGCGAGAGGTCAAGTTAACCCAGCGACCAAGCTTCAAGAAACCACTCGTGCCGCCGCCGGCAAGAATGAACGGAATGGGTGCATTCAAGTGATTGCCCACCGCCATCTCACTTCCCCACACCACAAGTGTTTCGTCCAGCAAGGAGGCTCCGTTCTCGAATTTCGTGTTCGAGAGCTTTTGCAGCAGCCGCGCGAACTCCTCCACGAACCAGCGATTGATCTCCACCTTCTGGGAAGTAGTGCCCGAATGCATGACGCTATGGAGCGGGGGCTGGCCTTTGAAGCGCGTCATGCTCGTGCTGTATGAATACTGAAGGCTGGCCACGGAAGTGAGGCCGCATGAAAGAGCGTTTACGAGCAGGTCCGTCTGCAACCCCGCGAGAGTTTCGAATTGCGTATCGTCACTCTTGAGCGAGGCGAGCGAAAGCTGGTGATTCTGATAACTCGTAGGGCAGGCATTGAGCGAATCTAGCCGTTTTTCAACGTCCCGCAGAGCCTGCTCGTGGGCATCCAGCTTGGCGCGCTCCTCGATACCGTAGCTCGCACGGATGCGATCAAGGCTGGTGCGTGCCAGATCGAACACACTTTTTTGTTCACTCCTCAAACGGGCCAACGTCGCCGGATCTTTTCCGCCTGAGAACACTCGGGCGAACATTGCGTTCGGATCATCTTCGGGTTGGATCGGCTTGCCCGCACCCGAATAAATCGTTACGTGGCTGTTATCGATCGTATCCGGCACCGATTGTACGCCAAATTCGAGCGTGCGAAACGGGGTGGGGGCGAGCATGGGCGCTAGCAGCTGATCGACCGAGGCGTGGGTTGCAAAATCCGCGGAAGCTGCGATGCGTGAACCCGTCCAGAGAGACGTGGTGCCTTCCGAATGCGCCTGCACTTCGTTGACGGTGCCTCCTTTGATGCCCCCACACACCACCAACTGAGATTTGAACGGCTCAAGTGCCGACAGGATCGGATTGAGCACTAGCGGCCCCGAGGCTCCCCCACCTTCCCAACCCGGCTCAAGCCCGTTCGGATGATAGACGAACAGGATGTTTTTAGGGTGTAAGCTCCCTTCTGCACGTGCGCCCAACATTGGCAATAGGGTCGCCGTGAGCGCAGACGCACCAAACAGCAGCTTTCTGCGACTCACCTCGCCATTGATCCCCCCCACACCGATCCTGGATCCTTTCATTGTGCGCTCCTATTGGGACGCTGACTAAACGCGTCTGTCAGTACAATTGAACGAATGAGATCCCGCACATCGTGGTCAGTCGCGGTAAACCGCTGCTCAAGCTGAGCTAGAACTTTGGCATCCTGCGGAATTTCTAGGCGCCCGAGCGCAAATCGGAACCACTGCTTGACCACACATTGAGCGAGCGCCGGGCTCTGGCTAAGACGCGTTGTGAGCTCCAATCCATTGGCATAGGCTCCGTCGATATCCGTGCCTGTTGTGATCTGCACTGAGGCGTTCACCGGTTGCTGCTCATCAGGATCGAACGAACGGTAGGCTCCAAGCGCGTCGTAGTTTTCGAAGGCGAGGCCGATGGGGTCAACCAACCGATGACAACCGCCGCACTGCGGATCGGCTTCGTGTTGGCTTAAAATCTCACGCTTCGTAAGCTGTGTGCCCGGTGCCGCCACCAACTTGGGAATACTCACCCCCGGAGGTGGTGGCGCGAGCGGTTGGCACAAGAGGTTCTGAAGTACAAAGATCCCGCGGTGCACGGGCGACGTCGTATCCCGATGCGAATGCAGTGCGAGCACCCCAGGCTGCGTCAAAAGGCCCGCGCGTTGGCTCGGATTCAGGGCGATCGGCCGCGTGGCATCGCGACCGGGGCTCCCAGCGAGGCCATAAACCTGGAGCAGCGGATCTTCGACCACCGAAAAGGGCGCCGTGAACAGCGTTGCAAGTGTTGCGTCACTCTTCTGGATCACGAAATCTACAAAGCTTGCCGTTTCCCGCTGCATGGCGAGAGCGAGCGCTCTGGTGAAAGACGGAAACCGAGCGAGATCTTTATCGAGCTCCGGCAACCTGCGCAAGCCCAGCCATTCGAGGTGGAAACGCTCCAGTTGCGGCAACGCACCTGAACTTGCAAGCAAACGCTCTGCCTGTGCCCGTAAGACTTCAGGGCGTGCGAGCTCCCCGCTACCAGCTACTCCGCTGAGCTCAGCGTCGGGTGTTGTGCCCGTTAAGAAATAGGACATTCGCGCAGCTAGCGAATGAGGCGCAAGCCTTCTAGGTGCTTTCGGATCCGGAGACTCCACCAAGTAGAGAAAATCAGGACTTTCGAGCATCGCACGCACCGCGAGCCTCAACCCCGCTTCGAAGGAAGCACCCGTCATGCCCAATGTTTGCACGCCCAGCAAAGCGTCAAGCTCATTGTTCGATAGCGGCCTTCGGTACAGCGCCGAACCCACTTTTTCGATGAACGAGCGCGCACAGGCGGGCTCCTTCGACGTTAGCGCACACGGCTCTAGTCGGCCTAAATCAACCGATTGCGCAAGCGTTTTGGCAGCAAGATCGTAGTTGTCGATATGGAGAGAGGTAACCGGCGTCACGCTATTCGCGGTGAACGCACCCACCGTTTCGTCGGCGGGGAGTGCAATTTGATCGGCAGCTACCCCCAAAGCGTCCTGCACTGAGCGGCGATACTCAACCGCGCTCAACCTCCTCAGCGGATCGGGATATTCAGTGGACGCCACCCCCATGGGCGTGGAGCCCCCAATCGTGCCCTCGGGATGAACTCCAGGGTTCCCCATGGCGCTAGATCCGCCAGTTCCGGGCGCACTACTCGTCGGGGAAAGCGGGGCACCGGAGCGCGTAGCCTCAGGAGAACAAGCTGAAACCAGCGCAGTGAACGCCGGTAACACAAGCCTTGCCACGATTAGTCGACGTTTGGCACTAGCCCCACCGACCGCTGAACGAAAAGTCATACGTGCTATTCATCGCAGTGGCCCGCCCGTTTGATCACAGACCCTACTAAAGCCGAGGAGGCCGAGACCCGTTCACAGACATCACAGATTCACAAGCCACAGTGGCGCAATCTGGGTTGCTGGTAACGGCCGGGGTGAAGCTCAAGCGGCCCGTCATGAAATCCCCAGAAAATTTCGAAGCCAAAACATTATTGAACGTAAAGCTGCAGTTGCCAGAAGCCTGCGGCAACGTTCCGAAGATCTTTACTGTAGCGGAACTCCCCATTAGCGTCCCCACGTACCGGTTGGATCCGTGAATCAAACTCAGCACGCCACCCACGATACCGCCCGAATCAACGTCGACCGTCAAATCCGTGCCAGCTTGCTGCACGGACACCGGGATATTCAAAAGTGTGTTGCCCGTGGGCCAGCCCTCAAATTTGCAGCCATTTTCCCCATAAACCGCGCTCACAGAATAGGTGCCATTCACATCGAGCAGGGGGCTAGGCTTCGATTGCCCTACGCTATCTTCGGAAGCGCACCCACCGGAAGCTGCACCCATGAGTGCAGAGAAAAGCAAGGTAACCGACGAACGCTGTAGAGCTTGGGATGTTTTGAGTGTCATGGCGTTGGATCCGATGGCGGCGGGCCACCCAGTGGACGTGAAGGCTTGGCGGATGGCGGTCGATCAGAAAAATGGGCAAGCGGGATCAACGGCTGACTGAGCAAGCTTCGCGGGTATTCCGCAATGAACGCACGTGCCTCGGCCTCCGCCTGAGCCCCCTGCCCGGCAGCCGCCAGGGCACGCACCCGAAGCGCGCGAGCTTCTAGGCCTAACTTGGGATGCGTGAACGTACGCCGGTGTTCTTCCAAAAGCCGGAGAGCGGAGGAGCCGGAGCCTTTTTGAACCTCAACCTGCGCTCGCTGGATCAATGAAAGTTCGTCTTTGAGGCTGGGTGCAGGGACGGCTGCGCTCGCAACAGGAGACGCTTCGCGCGGCGCTACGGCCGGCGGCTCGGCGACTTTTGCTTGCAGCGTAGCGCTTCGCTTGGGCGATTCAGGGCTCACCTCCACATCCTTTGCTCCAGTAGTCCCGAGGCCTTTGAGCGCCAAAGCGCGTGGGGTGACATCGGCAGCATCCCTGCCCGAAGAGGCACTCTCGGGTGGAGGTGCCGCACGCATCGGCAAGTGCTGATAGCCGTAGAGGGACGCACCGGAGACCGCCACCACACCAGAAACTAACAAACCTTTGGTGGCCGCACTCGTGCTCGCAATAAGGGCGCCGAGCTTTCCCAAGCCAGATGCAGCATGCGCGGAACCTGCGACCGCTCCGGCGCCTAGCCCACCCGAAACGCCCAAGCCCATAGCCAAAAACAGCCGATCTTGGTGCACCCTGGAAGGCTCATACGCGCGCGCGGCAGCCACCAACGCTTGCTCTTCGGGGCTCCCGACCTCGCGCAGCCGCTTCAGCTCATCCTCCATCCGTAAGCCTTTCGCGGATAAATTCACGGGCACGACGAATTCTCGACGCGACTGTCCCCGGTGCTAGACCGAGGCTCTCGGCTATTTCTGCCATAGTGAGCTCCTCGACCTCAAACAGCAGAAACACTTGGCTCGTGCCCTCGTCCATTTCGCCCAAAATGCTATCGAGCTGATGCAGCCGCTGTCGACTCTCTGCCATCGCTTCGGGCGTTGCGCCGGTGTGAGCAAGGTCGGGCGGATCAGGCTCGAAACGCTGGACGCGAAGGCCTCGCGCACGCCGATGACGCGAGGCAACATGAACCGCACAACCCGCCAGAAAGGCTTTCTCTTTGCCCGGCTGAACTTGGTCCAACTTGGCAAGGAACGTCATGAAAACCTGCTGCAAAGCGTCGTCCACATCTTCAAACACACCAGAGTGCCGCAAGAGCCTACCGACAAGGCCGAAATTCTCCTGCACTGCTCGATAAACACGCGCTTGGGCTTCTGGGGACACCTGCCCTATGTTTTGTTGCAACCCATCACCCGGCGTGAAGGCTCCGACAGGTACATCGCGCAGGGCCCCACCTTTGATCATCAAAATGTCCTTGCCAGGCCCAATTCGCCGCGCAGCGCGAACGCCCCACTTTCGCCGAGGATTTCGCCCGGTGCGTCCGTGCGCAATCCAGGCTGCAGCCAGGCTACGGAGGCGCCCGCCCCAACCTCGACCCCCCAACCCCCACCGGACCGTACGCCGCCTCGAAAAACCAATCCACTCATACCGTAGAGCACCTCGGCCGAACGCGCGGCTACTAACTCAGCGGTGCCTTTGGCGAAGAGCACCCCGACCTCGGTGGTGACACACGGGCTCAAGTAGAGGCTCCCCTGCGCATTCGCAAGCCCCGAAGCGCACGCGCCCACACCAGCAAATGGCCCACTCATCCGCACGTTCTCGGAGGGTTTCAGCGCGTCCGTCAGATAGGCAACCTGAAACGCGAGGTCCAAGCTCTGCGCCGTTAATCCAAAACGAACATTGATTGCAGGGCCCATCAACCACGGCAATTCGGAGCCGAGCACCGCACCTCCAAGCTCGACCACGTTCCGACCTCCTGCCACAGGAGTTGATGCTGAAGGGACCCGCCCGGGCTCCACCGGCTTCGGAGCGGCTCTCTTTGCAGGGCTTTTTGGCTCTGGTGGGGGCTTCTCTGGGTCGCTAGGTTGCGCCCCCTGAAGGGACATCGAGGTCGTAAGGGCGAGCGTATCGAGCACTTCTTCGCACGTTTGGGCGCTCACTCCGCGCGATTCGGTGCCGAGAGTGGTGTGGATCTCTAGACGACCTTGGAACCCCTGCGTGCCCTTTTCGATCCACACCTGGATATTTTCTGCGGGCTCTTCAGGAGAGGCGAGCCGCACCTCGGCGAGGGCATGCAGCCTCTGAAAAAAAGCATCCGCGGAGCCGCACTGGGCGCTTCCCAGCAGGTCAACCCGAACAGCTAACGTTTCTGCCTTGGCCGACGCATACGCGGTACCGACCGCGGTGGAGGTAAACACCGCGCCGCTCAGCACTGCGGCTGGCCAACGAAAGAGACTACAATTCACTGGAGCACAGGACTTGCTTAGCAAGTACCGTACCATCACTGCAAGAAGACCATTGTTGGTGCCGGCATGCAGAGAGTGAACGGCCGTTTGGCGAACGGCGTGAACGGCCAGCCCCCAACTCGACAACCTGGTTTGGGTGGCGCTCGCTCCGGCCATCGGCGTGGTGTTGATCCTCGCCGGCGTCGGTATGGAGACTCCGGTGGCCGAGGCCTAGAATATGTAGCCGAGAACCAAGCCCATCGCGGTGGCGCTGAGCTTGCCCTGAGGGATGCCGCCCACGACAGGCCTTTGTAGGCTTGCTCCGAGATCTACGCTGCCAATGGCGTAGCTTCCTTCGAGCCGCAACTCACTTACATCGTTGGCATCGCTGGTAGAGGGAAGCCAATGACCAGCGAAGTGCAGTGCGCTCGATTCACCCAGGAAAAATTGCAAGCGGGTCAGCAACAACGGGTAAACGCGGGCACCGTCCGTGTACCAACTGCTCCCGAGCTCACCGCCAAATCCAGCCCCGAACACCCAACGCCCACCGAGAGAGCCTCCCCAATGTATCGGCGCGTAATCCATCGCCATGTCTAGCCGAGCATGGATCTTGGAATAATCCTTACTGGGCTCGGTGGCGCGCTCAGGATCTGCGGCCTCCGGCGTGAAAAAGCCTAGACCGGCGCTCAATTCCGCGCCCACCAAGGTATTGAAACGCGTTTTGTCGAAGTAGCCGTAAAGATCGTAGGTGAGCCAAGCCTGGGTACGGGAGTAATCCTCGGTGGGTGATGGCGTCGGCGCACCAGGCGCCGGCATCACGGGCTGGTTGAGATCCGGTGCTACCGGTGCAGCCGGCCGGGTACCAGAAAGCCGATAAGCTGAGAGTGCGAGGCGACTTACTCCAGCCTGGCCCCAACCGTTTTCGTCGAGATCATCCAAATCCGTCGCGTGAGCAAGGTTTGGAATAAGCGCAAGCGAAAGGCCGAGGGAGATGGTGAAAAGTAGCGTACTGGAATGCGATTTCATAGCAAGATCTCCTTAGAAACGCACGCCGGCGTCAGCATAGCTCCCAAAGCCGTAGCTACCGAACCCATTGAGCGACACGTTGCCCCGCAAGAAAATGCGATCCGTGGCGTTCACCGAAGCCCCCACGCGAAGAGGACTCGTCCATAATTGCCCGTCGGATTTTAGCCTCTTTCCACCCGTATCAAACAGACTGAGGATATTGGCGTCCCATTGCGCCATCCCTTCAAGGTAACGATTGATCGGTACGATGGCGCGGAGCATCACACCAAAGTTCATGTAGGAAACGGTTTCATGGTGAATGCTGGCGGGTACACCCATCATGCCTTGGGCTTGGGCAGCGTCGGAGTTGGGCCCCTCTCCCGCCTTAAAGGGCACACCGTGGGCCAACAAGTAGCTCATTCCACCGGTTATTTGCAGCACGGCGGGCAGATCATTCACGGTGCCGAGGTCTGTCATGCCACCCAAGTAAAACTCAAACCCCTTACCCTTGGCCTTACCTGAGTGCGCGCCAAACAACCCCGACGTATAAACGGCGAGGTCCATCACGTAGTTGCCAGACAGCGCATCAGAGAGTTGCTCAGCCTGAGCGGCTCGCTCGGCGTCGGTGAGCGGACGGTAGTAATCGATACGGTAGTTGTAGCCGTAGGTGGAGCCAACATAGGCACTATCGCTCTGCCCCATAGCCACCAGCATTCCAACCGTAAGGCGTGCCAGATTCCCGTAGTTCTCAGCGACGCGAACACTGGTTAACCCAATGCTTCCGTCCATTCCTTCGGCCGCAAGTGGACCATTGAAGCCGTACCCAATGCCACCTTCGTAGAAGTGTTCCAGCAACCGAACGGTGCCAGTGGTAAGTGGCTTCGAATCGCTCTTGTCCGAGTCAGCGCTCGCAGGCGGCGTAGCGGGCGGCGTGGGCTCTTTGGCCTTCACGGGCGCTGCGGCCTCGGGGGCTGGTGCTGCCGTTGCAGCACTCGGCTCTGGCGCGGAGGGCGCCGGGACAACGGGGGCAGCTGAGGAATCAGTACCTGCCGGTGCCGGTGCCGCATCCGTAGCTCCGGGTGCGGGCGCCCCAGGTGACGTTGGGTCACCCGAAGTGCCACTCGCCCCTGCAGCTTCCCCGACCGCCGAAGCTTGGGCTAGAGCCTTGCCTGAATGCACCAACCCAGCCAAAGCCAGCGCTACCAAAGCTCTTCGCCGAGTGGGAGCACGGGCCACGCGAGCCCTCGAATCCCCGGAGGCTCGCTCCTTAGCGGCAGCCAATCTGCGATCTTTTTCAGTCATCTTAGCTCCGAACAAAAAGCCTGAGCCAAACGCGCCGAGGCGCGGGGAGGCCTAATCGGCGGGCTTGTGGCTTAGAAATTTCGAAAGCTAAAGCCTAGAACTTGCGGGGAGCTTGGATAATTATGAGGGGTTTTGCATCCTGCACCCCCCGCGACGCGCGTGTTGCGGGGTTGACGTCGTGGGCTGGCACAGGTCCGAGCATAATTCGGTGCTACGAAGGCCGCCTGCGAACGCGTGTGCGTCCGCGATTCTCGTAACAGTCACTCAACGCGCACAGGCCACCCCCTGGAAAGCGCTTCAGCCTTAGCCGAGGTTGAGTGGGCCGGTGAGGTACTTCGGATCGCCCAGCGTGGTTGCGTTGAGGCCCATGATGTTCACCAAGCTGAGCAAGAGGTCTCCGTGTGGGCGACCTCCAGCATCGAGCGTACGGCCTGTGCGAATCGCCCCGCCCGCCTTGCCGGCAATCAGGGCGATCAATTCGTCGTGCCCGTGTTCACCCCACATCTCGGAGACCACCAGCACCGCCGTGTTGTCCAACATGCTGCCGTTGCCTTCTGGAGTGGCTTTCAGGCGTTTGATGAACGTCGAAATCTGCAGCATGAGCCAGTTCTGGATCCTATCGTACATCCCCTTCATGTTGTCATCTTCCCGCCAACCGTGTTCCAACGTGTGGTGGGTTTGATTGACGGCTAAGAACGGGTAAATGTTGTTGTCACCCGTGGACATCCACTGGAAGGTTGCAAACCGGGTAAGGTCGCAGTTGATAGCTTGATACATGAGCTCTTGCATCACTGGCCCGAGCTCTTGAATGTAATCTACGGGGTTGTCCAACTTGACAAAGCCCGTGGGGGTAGGCGGGTTTCCGATGTTTGGCGGCGCGCAGGTAACACCCTGAAATGTTGCACCTGGCGTGGAGCCGATGACCGGCAGCGAATTCTCAAGCTCACGCAAACCTGTAAGGTGCAGATCCAATTTGGACTGTTCGTCTACTCCCGCAATCGCTTTGATCGCAGTCAACTCAGCTCGCAGTTGATCCAATCGGCTCTTGCCAGTGGCGTGCAGTGCTGCCAATTCGGCAGTTGCTTGAGGGTCAGGCGTCATCGTTGGGGATGGCGGGGTGGGCACGGTCGCGCCCGGAAAGAGCCGAGCAAAGGTGGCCTGCGCATTTTCGACGGGTTCGATGTAGGTGCCGTTATTGTAAACTACACGTCTGGCAAACGACGTACCGTTCGTGTTGGTGATGACTCCGAGCTGAAGCGAGCCGAACTTGGTGCGCGAGCCAAAAGCGTTGGCCAGCATCTGGTCGATGGAAGTGGCATCGCCATAGCTTCTTTCTGCTTGATTGGTGTTCGAGGTCAGCATCGTGCGCACACCGCCGCCATGACCTTCAAGCTCCGGTAGCACGGTGACCACATCTGCGGTGGGCATGGTGATATTGTTAAAGAGCAGAATGTCCGACTGAATGTCCTTCAGAGATGCGAGCACGTGATCGTAGCTCCAGGTGGAACCTTGAACCGCGTAGTCGGCACCGCGGTCCAGCATGCTCACCCCACTCGGGAAGTGAAACACCACCAACCGAAGCGGCGCAGTTGCTTGAGCCTCGGCGAGTACAGACCGAAAAACGGGTGCGGCCAAGAAGGCGGAGGCCCCGAGTTGCTGCAGGAGAGCACGACGTTTGAGCAGGGATCGAGTCATAAAATGAGCACCTTTTGTGACAGTATTCAGTCAAAAAACGGTTTAGCGAAACGACCGAAACTGGAAGTTATCGGAACGGGCGATGGCGACGAGCGCCTCGCGGATGTCCAGGCCGGTCACGCCGAGAGGCTCCGCAATCTTGTTGACGACCGCCCGTTCAGGAGCGAGAGCCGCACGACCAAAGGCCCAACTGTACGCCTTGAGGGTGAGGCACTGTTTGGCTTCTTGGCTAGCAGTCAACTTGGACGCAAGCTCAAGCGCCCCTGTGAAGGAGCCATCGAGGTCCATCGTGCCGGTGATGCTACCGGAAGCGTCCACAGGTTTCCCGCTTTCCGTTGTTCGGAATTGCCCAATACCGTCATAGTTTTCCAGACCAAAACCGAGCGGGTCGATCAGCGTGTGGCAGCCTGAACAAGCCGGATCGGCCGAATGCGCCGCAAAGCGCTCTCGGGTTGTGAGGTTCGGCGCGGGCGGCTGTATCTGAGGCACCATCGCCGGCGGGGAAGGCAAATCCTGACATAGCAACCCGACGCGAATGAACTTGCCGCGTTTAACCGGCGAGGATTCACCGGGTTTGGAGTGGGCCGCGAGCACGGCCGCTTGCGTCAAAAAGCCTCGGCGTTCCGTGGGAGGCAGCGTGGCCTTCACGAGTGTCTCTCCAAGGCCCGGAGCGGCCACTCCATACAGCGGTGCCAGAGTGTCGTTGACGAATGAGAATGGTGCGCTCAAAAGTGAGGCATAGGTGCCATCTCCCTCCCAAAGCACTGCGTCGATGAAGCGCGCCGACTCTGCTTGCAACGCTCCCCGTAGCTCGGGCGTATACGAAGGGTAGACGGCCGGGTCTTTGGAGAGCATGTCGAGGCCCAAGGTGTCTTCGAAGCCTTGAACAAAGCGGCGAAGCGCTGGCTTTGCTGCGGGCAGCGCTAACAGTCGACGCCCGGCTTGCTCGATCTGAGCGGGCGTCGCGAGGGCGTTGTTGTCGGCCGCGGCGAGGAGCTCGTCATCCGGCGTGGAAGCGGTGAAAAGGTACGCGAGTTCGGTGGCCACTTCATAGGGGGTGAGCGTGCGCTGGGCGCCGGCACTCGCGAGACCCAGCTCGAAGCGATAGAGCAGATACGGCGATTGCAGCATGGTTTGCACGATCTGACGGAGGCCGCCGGCATGGTCCGCACGTGTTCGCTGGTCGGCGTACATGCCTTCGTAGGTTTTCTGCTCCGCGGGGGTGAGGGGGCGGCGAAAGGCGCGTTTGCCGAAGCTGGCGATGAAGGTGCTAGCGCACTCCGTCTCAGTGGACGGCGCGGCACAGGGGGGCACATTGAACGCCTGCAGCGTTTGTTTCGCCGCAAGCTCGGCGTACTGAGCGCACAGCGACGGCGGCACCGTGAGCGAGACGCTGACGTTGTCGTAGCCGTTGGTCAATGAATCTGGTTGAAGCGGTTCGGTAGCCAACGCGGGAGCATTGAGAAGCGCTTGAACGGTGTTGCGGTACTCAATGTTGGTAAGGCGGCGGAGCAGCGTAGGGCCAAAGACAGCTCCACTCGGTGCGGTGGGTAAGGTCGGCCCAACTCCCACCGCCCCGCCCGTGCCTGACCCGGGCGAACCCGGACCCCCGGGGATCGTGGAGCTCCCTCCTCCGGTAGAGGTCGCGGCCGTTCCCGGAGGCACGTTCGCCCCGTTTGGCGAAGCGCCCCGGCGGCCGTCCCCTGCCGTGCCGGTGCAGCCCGCGGCCGCTAATAGAAGGCTCAGAATGGGCAAAATGGGGTTGGAATTGCGCATGGGTAGTCCTCCGGACACACACGTTCCCGCGTTGGGCGCGGCGTGCGGCGTATCGAATGTAACTCCCAATCTACGGTCGGGGTGGGTTCGTAACAAGCGCAGGTAGCGACGTTGAAGCGTGGATTCGCGACAGGTAGGGAGCGTGCCTGTGATCTTCCTCTGTGGCAGCTAGATGCCGCCAGCTCGCTGCCGCGATCCCACCACGCAACGGCTAGCGAGTGTTCGCGACACGGCTAGACTAGGTGCTGATGCGAATTGGGCTAGCGATGGACCGGCGGGGTGGCCCGAGCGAATTGATGTTGCGCGGCATCGCCGCTTATGCGCGTCCCGCGCGACCGTGGGTTTTCAGTTGGGACAACCCGAGCGCCGAGGGGATTTTGCGTTTGCTGGAGCTGGAGCCCGATGGCTTGCTGGTGAAACACGTAGACGAGCGCGGCTTCGAACTCATCGAACGTGCCGGAGTGCCAACCGTTAACCTGGGATTTCCAGTAGCGAACTCAAAGATGCGCCATGTGGGTCACGACGAGAGCGCGATAGGCGAGCTCGGTGCGGCGTACTTCGTGAGCCGTGGCTACAGGAACTTTGGCTACTACCCAAACACCGGCAATCCCCGCGATCTGCGCGCGCACTCATTCCGAGCCTATCTCAAGCGGTATGGGCACACGTGCCACGTGGGGGACGCCCAGCCCGCTCACCCCGCGTGGCCCCGCGCTCAAGCTTCGCTCAAGCGTGACAACGAAGCTATTTGCCGCTGGCTCACGGGGCTACCCAAGCCCGTCGCGGTCCTTTGCGCAGCGGACAACTTTGCCCTCACCGTAGCGGAGTGCTGCAGCCAGCTCGAACTGCGCGTGCCCGACGAAGTTGCCATTCTGGGAGTCGACAATGATGTCCCTGTTTGCCTGCTTTCAGCCCCGCCGCTTAGCAGCATTCAGATCGCGGGTGAGCGCGTGGGCTACGCCGCGGCTGAATTGCTCGATAACCTGATGACTCCGGATGGGCGCGAAGCCCCGAAGCTGGTCGCTGTGCCGCCCATTCGGGTCGTCAGCCGCCGTTCGACCGACGCCGTAGTGGCCTCAGATCCCCTGGTGGCCAGAGCCCTGGCCTACCTGCGCGAACACGCCACCGCGCCCGACTGCCTCAACGAATTCCTTGCAACAATCCGTTGTTCACGGCGCACGCTGGAACGCAAATTTCGAGAATCAATCGGTCAAGCTCCCGCGCAAGCCTGGCTGCGATTCCGGCTGGAAGAAGCCACGCGCTTGTTGGCAGACACCGACCTCAGCGTGGAGCATGTTGCAGATCAAAGCGGCTTCGGTGAAATCCGTCAGCTCCAAGTCGCATTTCGCAAGTTCCTCCATCAGACCCCAACTGAGTTCCGCCGCCACGCGGTGCCATCGTTGCGGCAAGCGAGGGCGGGATAGGCCTTCCCCCCCCTTATGCTGCCCTTAGATCGGGTTTATTTCCCCACAGGCGAGCTGTGTGCCGCCATTCGAGTCGGCATGAATCACGATCGTGTATTTGGCGACGTCATTGGTGCCGTTGGTACCAACCTCCCAGCTCGCTGCGTCACCCGTGAAATTCAATGAGCCAACCATACCAGCGCTACAGGTTATCACTGGAACAATCTCTCCATTCGGTATCCAGTGTCCGCCTGGGTCTGCGCACGTTGAATTCATATGCAAATGAACCGCATGATCTCCAGTCGGGCAGTTGGTCACGTCCAACTTCAGCTTGACCCCGTTTCCAACCAACTGAAATGAAGCGGTGCCGGTAAGCGTCGCTCCTCCGATCGGCGTGACCGTGGCTTCTGCCTTAGCAAGGCCAACACCCGCGCCGGCTGCTCCGGCTTGATTACCCATCCCGGGCATACCCGCGGCACCGGCTTGGTTGCCTACCCCACCGGCACCAGAGCCTGCCATGCCGGCGCCACCGGTTGCCGCACCACCACTTGCCGCACCACCAACACCCGCACCGCCAACACCCGCACCACCGCTACCGGTCTTGCCGCCAGTAGCCGCACCGCCGCTGCTGGTCTTACCGCCACTTCCTGCGCCACCGCTGCCGCTTCCCGTCCCTGGCGACGAGCTGTCATCGCTGCAGGCTACGGCCGCGACAGCAGCCAACCCCAATGAACCCATCCAGATCCAATGCTTAAGCTTCATAAATAGTTCCCTTCTTGCTGGAACACATAGTTTACCTCATAGGGCTCCAGGAAGGCTAGCCCAACGTTGAGCCCGAGCCTATCCAACGTCGCTGCGCATGGTCTGGTGGATCCGCTCGCGCTCGTGATCGATTTGGTCGGGCGTGGCGCCGAGCCGCGTCAGCATGAACTCGGTCATGGCAAGCGCAACTTCTCCTTCGCCCGAGAAAGCTGCGTCGGCACCGGCCAATTTGAGCGCATCTACCTCGCGCAGGTATGAGCAACGGGCCACAACAAACAACTCGGGGTTGAGCTCGCGCGCAACGCGCACAACATGGCTGTCGACTTCGATAGGAGCCGTCAAAAACAGGCTCACCGCCTTGGCGACGCCAGCTTCCTCGAGTGTTTCCTTGCGCGAAATGTCACCGTAGACCGCGAGAGTGCCACGCGCACGAAGCTCGCGCACGGTTTCGATGTTGAGCTCGACGACCACCGTTTCGATGCTGCTTTCTGCGAGCAGCCGGCAAAGTGTTTGCCCTACGGGGCCATAGCCGACAACCACCGCTCGGTGGTGCGCGGGCCTGTTGCTCGCCGGGGGAGGCGCTTGGCTTATGCGGAGCCGAGGATCCTCCTCAATTGCACGCTGCGGCAGCAGTGGGACGATGCTGGGCACGAGCCGTAAGAGGAGTGGGTTCAGGCTGATGGAGCCGATCGACGCCGCCACCAGCGCGCTGCTAGCATCGCGCGAGAGGATCCCCAGATCTTGGCCAAGTGCGCCAACGATGAACGAAAACTCGCCGATCTGGCCGCGGCCGATGCCAAGGGCGAGCGCCTGGCGTGGCGACTGGCGCAACGCTAGCAAAATGATCGTAGCAATTACGGGCTTACCGAAAAGCACCACTGCAAGCGTTGCGGCGACGAGCCACGGCTTTTCGAGGAGAAAGCTCGGATCGAACAGCATGCCGACGGACACGAAGAAGAGAACCGCAAACGCATCGCGCATAGGTAACGCTTCGGTCGCCGCACGCGACGCAAAGTCGCTACGACCGACGATCATGCCGGCAAGGAATGCGCCGAGCGCCATGGAGGCGCCGAAGAGCTCCGCCGCGCCGACCGCAAGAGTAAGTGCCGTCGCCAGAACGGCGAGCGTGAACAGCTCGCGCGAATGCGTCGTGGCTACGCGAGTAAGTAGCCAGGGAATGGCGCGTCCGCCCACCACGACCGCTACCGCGACGAGGACGGCTAGCTTCACGAAACCGAGCCCCACGGCGAGCATTATGTCGGCAGGCGCGGTGGAGCCGACGAGCGACGGCAGCACGATAAGCACCAGCACAGTGAAAATGTCCTCAACCACGAGCCAAGCAACCCCGATGGAACCGACGGGCGTGTGGAGCTCGCGTCGCTCCGCAAGCAAACTGACGAGCACCACTGTGCTCGTAATGGAAAGTGCGATTCCGAATACGATTGCACCGAGCCAGGCGAAGCCAAACGAGTGTCCGACTACCGCCCCGAGCACCGTTGCAAGCAGCGTGAGGCCGGCCGACGCTGGAAGCGCGATACGACGGAAGCGGATGAGCTCATGCAGGTGAAATTGAAGACCCACGCCAAACAAAAGGAGGATCACACCGACTTCCGCCAGCTGCCGCGCGATTTCACTGTTAGCGATGAATCCCGGTGTGTACGGGCCGAGCAGGACGCCCGCTAGCAGGTAGCCGACAATTGGAGATAGACCGACGCGGTGCGTGAGCAGGCCGAAGATGAGAGCCGCGCCGAACCCGCCGGCTAGCATCAGAATGAGGTCGAGTGAATGCATTGTTGGGAGGGGGACCGCTCAGCGCGGATGTGCCTTCGCCTCCGCTTCGCCGTCGACGCGGCGGAAGCACTTGTGACACTTGCGGCACCTGTACTTGGCCGACCCTCCCCCCGGCTTGCGCGCGCGCGCCTGCGTTTCGCGGCAGTTCGGACAACGCAGCCGAAGCAGCGTTCCCATAACTCCACCAGTGAAAACGGCCATTTTTGCAGGCTAGCATGAATCCCACCGGCCCGCTGATTTTAGCTACCGAAACCTGAGCGTGAGTTGCAGCAGGTAATAGCGATGCGCGCGCACGCCCCTCCCCTTGCCATCGCGCCTGGGTGGCCCCAGGCTGGGCACAATCGTGTCTAGTTAGCGGAAGGGCAATTTCACTATGAAGATCGGAATTATTGGCACCGGGCAAGTTGGGCAAACACTCGCTGTTGGGTTCAAGACGCATGGCCACCAAGTGAGCATCGGTACGCGGTCGCCGGAAAAGCTCGCGGACTATTCCAAGGGCGCGGGCCAAGGCATTTCGGTGACGTCGGCACTTGAAGCGGTGAAGGGCGCAGACGTTGTCGTGCTTGCGGTAAAGGGTGCGGCTGCGCTTGAGGCCATCGCTCCACTCGCCGCCTCACTCAAGGGCAAGGTGGTTATTGATACCACCAACCCGATAGCTGAAGCACCGCCTGAACAAGGTGTGCTGCGTTTTTTCACTGACCTCAATGAATCGTTGCTGGAGAAGCTCCAAGCAGCCAACCCCGAAGTCCGCTTCGTAAAAGCTTTCTCATGCGTTGGGAGCGCGCTCATGGTGGATCCCAAGCTCCCCGGAGGAAAGCCCAGCATGTTCATTGCGGGGAACGATGCACAGGCAAAAGCCACCGTATCCCAGCTCCTTGAGCAGTTTGGTTGGGAAACCGAAGACATGGGCGCAGCAGCAGCGGCGCGGGCGATTGAGCCGCTCTGCATGCTGTGGTGCATTCCCGGGTTCCTCAAGAATGATTGGATGCACGCGTTCAAGGTGCTGAGGCCGTGAGTGGGCCGATGCCTCGCGATTGATCCTTCTCTGCGCACTGTTTAGCCCTTGGAACGCCGGAGCAACATCACGAGCAGGATCAAAACCAGGAGGGCAAGTAGGATGGCTAAAGGAGCGCACCACTTCGCCTCGGAGCACGGGGGGCATGGCGTGGAGGGCGGGGATGTGGAAGGGGGAGTCGTAGAGGGTCCACTGGGCGGCAACACCGGCGTGTACCACCCAGGTGTTCGGGCGCCGAACTTCCGCATGCCCTCATAGGTTTTGCCGAACAGCGTGTTGCCGGTAGGCCCAGTAGTCGGGTGTAACGACAAGCTGGGTACCGTACGCATCAGTGATTTCAATCATTGCCGTCAGCATGTGATCGTTCCCATATCCGAAACGGGTGCGGAATTGCCGCTGGGCAGCGAAACCGTCATCCCAGCGCAGTTCCAGTTCGTTCCAAATGCACTGCACCCGCCCGTCGACGGGGGGTTAGCGGGCCACTTTACGAAGCTGCGGAGCTATTCCCTCAACTGGCGAATGGTCCAGCCGGGCAGAAACGCTAGGTCACCTTCTCGCGCTTGGCGATAGTAAACTCTTGGGCCAGGTCCGAACGCAGAGCCGCTCGGTAAATGTCGCGTTGTTATCCGGCTGTGCACCCAATTGGGGCCGAGCCCCTGGAGCAATTGCCACTCGTTTGGCTACCGTTACTGTCCGAAACCTGTAGCTGGAACGAGGGAGGTGCCAGTATTGATCACTTGAACGTAATCGGCGCTGTCGCGACCTTTATGTCGTCGAATAGAACGTACTCATCCTTACTAGGAGACCAGCTAGAATCGTTGCCTCCGAAAAATGTAGAGAAATAAAGCTGATCGATCTTGGTCTCAGGGGCTTCTTGTGTGCCAGCGACCCGAAACCGCATACCCTGATTATCTAGCGTTTGTTGCCCGTTCCACCACCCTTGCACGAGGCCGTCCGCCAGTCCGATGGTGTTCAGGCGAACCCGGTGTTCCACGAGGTTCCACGCGCCAGGGACAAAGCTTTGTCCCCACACCAGATTCTCGCCACAATCCATCCCTTGGTCCATGTGGTAAACGTACTGCACCGCTGCCCCTGCGGTCCGCCACATCATTCGCGCGGTAAAGCCCTGGGTCGAAGTGCCATTCGGCACTCCTGCGCATCCGCTCCGCCGTCCGCCTCCCGCAAGCCCCGGTAGCTTGCCACCTCGCACAAAGTCGTAGTTCGGCGCAAATCTGACTCGGTACGACGCATAGAGCTCATCGTAACCTTGAGCAAATTTCACGGGGAATTGCACTCCGGTGGCCTGAGGACCAAACACACCTTTTGGATAGTGAACCTTTAATGCTCGACCGGTAGCCGCTTCCGGCCCCTCAACGATCTCAGCTCGTCCCTCCGTGATCCCATTGACGAACTGTACCTTGCCAAAGTCGGCTTCGAGCTGCGCACGTGTGTACGTTCCGAGTGGAGACTGGTCAAAATTGACTGATAAGATCGTGGCCCCTGATGGCGGATGCTGCTCCGGCACCGGATTAACAGTTACAGGCGCTGTTGCTGCATCCGTAGCCGCAGGCAGTGGGGACGTGGCCGGCGGTAGTGCAGGTGTGGCTGATGGAGAAGTAGGCATCGCCGACGTCGCTGGCAACTCCGGGATAGTTGATGGAACAATAACGTGCGGATCTGTGTCGCTACCACAGCCGGTGCTTATCAACAGCACGAGCGTTGGACAGACGTTTTTCATGGAGCGAACTTCAAACCTACTGGTGGAGAAGGCTCAACCCATATATAACGACCTCGCCATAAGCCTCGGGCAGGTCCCCCCGGGCCACGTTTGATTGTGTGTAAACGCCTGCCTTGAAGTAGCAACCGCTAGCATTCTTTTGCAAGGTAACCTTCGGAGTGCTCATATCTTCGTAAAAGACCCGAATTTCACCTCCACTCGCCTCAAGTTTGACGTCAAACGCAGTCCCCAACACGTAGTTCGAGTTTAACAGGCCGAGCTCGGCGCCCCCACCTTCCACAAATAGACGAGCCCCCTCCAAACGAACCATGATAATGTCGTCATTGGCGTCGTGGATCTGGGCACCTACGGCGTGCGGTTTCACCTCTGGAAGGTGCATAAACGCCTCGCGTACTAAGAGCGTGTGGGTACCCGAGCTGGTCGACCAGCTCGCGTTGCTTGTTCCAGCATTGGCCATTTCGCGCAACTCCGAGCGCGGATATCCTGAATTCGAAGTAGTTGTCCCCCCCGCATGTGCCCTAAAGATGACTCCGTTGCGCGCTGGGTTCAGATGAAAGTGAGGCTCGATCGAATACGTGGCTAGTTCGGGCTGCTTGATTTCGAGAGGCTTGCTCGCATTGTCGTCAGCTGCGACTGGCAAAGTGATCTTCCAATTCGAAAGGTCAAGAAGCTCTGACGGAAAGCGAGGGGCGTCCACTGAGAAGGAACCACCGGTCCCTACGGGCTGCGCGCCTCCCGATTCACCTACGGGCTGCGCGCCTCCCGATTCACCTACCGGCTGTGCGCCTCCCGACTCACCTACCGGCTGTGCGCCTCCCGACTCACCTACGGGCTGCGCGCCTCCCGACTCACCTACGGGCTGCGCGCCTCCTCCGCCGACACCCTCGTGGGTAGTGCGACCTCCCATAGCTGGAGCCACTCCGGGGCCCGGACGAGCGCCGCTTTGGCCTGAGTCGACAACACCAGGGGCGCCCCCACCATCCACACCGATAGGCACACCCCGCGAACGATTGTGCACCTCACCAGAACACGCGGCAGTGGCCACCAGGGACAGAATCGCAAGGCCCGTTCGCTGCGCGTTGCGCAAAGTCTTCATGCCGAGGGAGTGTATCTAACAATTATTCACAGACAACCTTACAAGACAGGCGCGCCGTCGCTGGATCTTTTGCGACGAGGGTGCCGCCTAATACAAACCGCGACGCACACAGATTCATCATGCATCTGCGTGATCTTTTGGATCATCCGCTGGCAAAAAAATGAACGCATCTGTGTGATCTCTTGGATCATGCACTGGCATAATGGGGTTCGCGCAGGCCTGATGCTTTCACCCCGAGCACGTGCCTATGACTTTCTCTTCGGGGTGTGTCCAGAAGTTGAGAGAGCACGTGTTGCTGGTACCCTCGCACTTAAAGGTGTAACCAGGCGCCTTGTGTTGGAGCCAACGGAGACCAAAATCGGGACAGGTACCAGGAATGTCGTCAGCGTAGCTGTCCCCATTAGGACAGATTACGCGATAGGTGGTGAAGCTCTTAGTTTGTATGACAACTGCGGTGCCACCCCCAGCATCCAGGAGGTTCGTGCCCGCTCCAAGGAGCTTAGAAGTAAAGCAGGGGGCGCCACTTTCCGACGTAAGACGATGTTCAACCACTGGATACAATGTCGAGCCAACGCCAGGGCGGGAAATGGGTCCCTCAAGCTCCAAAACCGCCCCGTCTGGGTAAGCACAGTTGACCCGGTTACCGTCAAACGTTCCCGTTGAAGGCGGCGCGCAACTTTCAACCTTGGTCACGACCTGTTTCCAGCAGTTGTTGCTCTCAAGCCATTCACAGGTCATTGGCTTGTCAGCTCCCTTTGCAACAGGGACCGTGCTGGTCTCCCAGGTTGCGGCACTTCCATCCCCCGGCTGAACCTCGGCCGCGCAACCTCCGCCCTGGGCCCCAAGGGAAAGTGCCGCGCCAATCAGGACGCTCGACACGCATAGGGCTCGCGTGATCTGCGCCCGAAGGCGGGGCTTGAGAGAGGCTGCCAAACGCATTCTAAGGTGAGCGGAACGACGAACTTGCGAACTGATTCTACTTTGCATGCAAGATAATCGCATGAGCCGCGCTGAGTGATCACCAAGCGTGCAACCTTTTTTCCGACGCCAGCTGCGGTAATCTCTCCGTGCGGATGTGGATTGACGCCACAGATGCTACTTTTGCCTGCCCGTGCATGAGGGGAGGGTAAGTTTATGCTTTGGAGGGACGGCGGCCAGGCCAAGGTTGCGCAGGTTTGCGGGCTCAGCTATGTTATAAAAAGTTACTTTATAACTCTTTCTAACAACACCAATGGCACACACCAATCCCACCCCTTCATGGATCCCGAAGCCCGCGCTGGCGCGGGTTGTCGTACTGGGAGCCAGCGGCTTCATCGGTCGGGCACTCACTCAAGAGCTTCGCGAAAGGGGCCATGCTGTCGCCGCGATTGGTGGGCGCACAGCGGACTCCGCTCAGGCGCTCGACGCCCAGGTGGACATAACCAACCTCAACGCTGTGGTTCGGGTGTTGCAGCAGGTCGCCGGCGACACGGTCATCAATGCTGCGGCCATGGCGAATATCGATAGGGCGGAAACCGACAGAAAAGCGTGTTGGGCGATCAATGTCGATGGCGCCAAGAACCTAGCGGTAGCTTGCCATCGGGTGGGGATGCGGCTCCTGCATCTTTCCTCCGATGCGGTGTTCGGTGACGACAGCGATTCCCACGCGGAGGATGACCCTCCTGGCCCGGTGAACTACTACGGTGTGAGCAAGTTGGCCTCAGAACAAGCGGTACTTGCTCTCTCGCCGCATGCCAGTGTGCTTCGGTTGAGTTTAGTTCTAGGGGGAGGTGGCGGGAATTCGCTCATTGGATGGCTCGAGCGCGCCCACCGGGTGGGCGAATCCGTGCACGCTCCTGACGACGAGTTCAGAACGCCGATAGACATTTCGACGCTCGCCAGCTGCGTTTCAGAACTGACAACGAAGCGTTTTGCGGGCGTCTTGCACCTAGGTGCAACAGCAGCACTTAGCCGTTTCCAAATCTACCAACGCATCCTTTTGGAGCTTGGCCTGGATCATGTGCAATTGATCCGGAACGCGCCTCCTAATCCCGCACGGGCACCACGTAATCGCAAAGGATGTTTGAACGTAAACCGCGCCATGGCGCTCTTGAATACTCGACTCGAGTCCCCCGAAATCTGCATCCGAAAGGCATGTCAGAGGAGTGCACAGACTAAAGGCACCGCAGGCACCGCAATTCCCGTAACCACCAACGCACCATAGCTCTAAGGAATTATGCAACAATCCAACACCACCCAAGGGCGACTGGACTCCCGAGTAACGCCATCCGTTAAGTACGACCTCGAGATCAGCCGGGGCTCAATCTATGGATCCGACGACGAAGAGGCGCTGCTTCAGGCCGTCCGTGCCGGTGCACTTTCCTGCGGCGCGCGAGTCAAGGAGTTTGAACAAAAGTTCGCGGCTTATACGGGCGTACGTCACGCCTTGGCGGTCACGTCGGCTACGTCGGGGCTCACACTAGCTGGAATTGCTGCCGGCGTTGGGCCCGGGGACGAAGTCATTACCACCCCGATAAGTTGGATCGCCACCGCCTCAGCATTTTCCGTGTTGGGAGCAAAGATCAAATTCTGTGACATTGAAGACCGGAGTTTGAATCTCGATCCTAATTGTTTAAAGTCCCTCATTTCGCCGAAAACCAAAGCAATCGTTCCAGTGCACCTGTTTGGCCAGTGCTGCGACATGAATAACATCAACCGCATTGCGCGCGAGGCGGGCGTTGCCGTAATCGAAGATTGTGCTCACACGCCTGGAGCCGAATATCACGGCAAGAAGGCTGGAAATCTCGGGGATATGGGAGTCTTTAGTTTTCATCAACAAAAGAACATGTCGACCTTGGGTGAAGGCGGAATGATTACCACCAATAGCGACGAATTTCGCGACAGGTTACGGTCATTTAGATCACTCTGTTGCCGCAGCTACGGATCCAACGACAAGTACTTGCCGATAGATGAAACCTTGCACCCGATGGGAAAGCGCTACTGGAACTTGATGTTTGACGACATCGGTTACAACTATCGCATGACGGATGTTCAAGCCGCCGTTGGTATCGTCCAGCTTGCCAAGCTGGACGAGCTGAATGAAAGGCGACGCACGCTCGCGCGAAAACTAACGGACCTCTTAGCCGGCATTCCCGGATTGCGATTACCGAGGGAAGAGTCGGGAAATCGGCATGTGTTCCACCTATTTGTGGTCCAGCTCGACGGCGGTTTTGCACTTTCCAAGGAAGATTTCATGTGGCGCCTTTGGCATGATTTCGGCATTAAAGCTTGGTCGAATTACATGCCGATTCACCTTACGCACCCCTACCGGCAACAGGGTCACGCCGAAGGTGAGTGCCCCGTGGCAGAGGCGGCGTTCGAACGCTATGTATCATTGCCATTGCATCCACGCCTGAGTGATGCCGCCATCGAATACATGGCCAGTAGTATTCGCAAACTTGCGTTCGCGTGAGAGCTAAACCATGAGTCAATTAGTTCCACTGAGCGATCTAGTTCTCCCCTCGCAGTTGGACGCCGAGAGGCAACGCCACCAAGCGCTCGCGGGTGCCTTTCATCAGGCCTTTCCACAGAGCCGTGAGCGCATTCGCCTGTTTAGTTCTCCAGGGCGTACGGAAGTGGCGGGGAACCACACCGATCATCAACGGGGGCGCGTATTGGCGGCGGCCATTGACCTCGATATCCTATTCGCCGCCGCGCCCAACCAGGCCGAGGAGGTACGCCTTATCTCTTCAGGTTATCCCCTTGTCACCATTCGGTTAGATGAGCTCAGCGTTCGGCCAAGTGAGCGCTTCTCCACGGCGGCGCTTGTGCGTGGTATCTGCTCCGTGCTCCGCCAGTCCGGAAAGCGGGTAGCGGGCTTTGACGTTTGTGTGGACGGCCAGGTGCCCGCCGGGGCGGGTCTGAGTTCTTCGGCTGCGTTTGAAGTAGGGTTAGCTCGCGTGGTGAGCGAGCTATTCAACACGCAGCCACTTTCTCCCATGGAGTGTGCACTTGCGGGCCAACGGGCGGAAAATGAGTACTTCGGCAAACCCTGTGGACTCATGGATCAAGCTGCCTGTGCGCTCGGGGGCTGCGTCTTCATTGATTTTGCGAACCTGCAGGCACCCGAGGTTCGCTCGGTTCCGCTACAATCTCTCTTTAACGATTATACACTGCTCATCACGAACACTGGGGGGAGCCACGCGGAGCTCAATGCGGAGTATGAGGCACTCGAACACGAAATGAAGATCGTGGCTCAAAAATTGGGGCATGAGGAGCTCAGGGCCGTTACGCGTGAGGTGTTCTTAGAAGCAGTGCCACGCCTCCGGGGGAGCGTTTCTGATCGCGCGCTTTTGCGGGCATTCCACTACTTCGAGGATGACGCGCGCGTGATAGCGCAGGAAGCCGCCCTGCGAGAGGGGGCGAATGCCGCATTCCTCCGGATGGTGAGGCAATCAGGGGAGAGCTCCTTCATGTATTGCCAAAATTGCTACTGCCCTGGCGTTCATCAGTCCCAAGAAGTGGCCATTGGGCTCATGCTCTCGCATGCTCTCTTGGGTCAAGAAGGCGCATGGCGAGTTCATGGCGGCGGCTTTGCCGGCACCATTGCCGCCTTCGTTCCAAAACGTTTGGTTGCACGGTATCGCACCGAGCTTGGTAAGACCTTTGGCACAGATGCAGTTCATGCCGTGACTGTTCGAAAGCACGGTGCTGTGGAGATTAACGCTGTATGAATCAGCCTGCCCAGGAAACACCCTACAATGTGGCTTGCCATCTCGACCACTACCATCAGCCCCGCTATGACGCTGAAGGGAAGCTCTTGCCTTGGCTTTGGGATGAACACGGCCCCTTCCACTCGCAGATGCGCCTCATATCCGATTGGTGGCTAAGCGTTCCCCAGCACAACGGGTGGCCAATTTGGTGCACGGCCGCAAAGATACGTCGCAATCACGAGCAGTTTGGAGGTGCTGTTCCCGCGTGCACTTGTGCCATGACAATGCTCGCCTTTGTGAACTACTACCAATATACGGGAGAGCCGCGTCACCTCGCGCTCGCTCGGCTGGCGGGTGATTTCTTGATCAACCAGGCGCTCACACCTAGCCACTTTCGAGCGTGGCCTCGCTTTCCATGGCCAGCGGGGAAGACGGGAGATCCGAACCCCGATGGCAGCGGACATCCTTTCTGTTCAGCGGGGCAAATCATGCCAGACAAAGGAGCCATGGCTGGGCTTGGGCTGGTGCGCCTGTACCAAGCCGTGGGTGATTCGCGTTACCTGCAGGCGGCTCAGTCGATCGCCCGGGTTCTAGTTGCGAATGCAGTGGCGTCGTCTCCGCACCGCAGTGCTTGGCCGTTTCGGGCCGAGGCAGACAGTGGAAAGCCGCTGGACGGTCCGCTCTGCGGGAACCAGATGTACGTCGTGCGGCTCTTGGATGCCCTCCTGGAACTCAACGCATTAGAACGGCCCGATGAGGCTCAGCGCGTGAGGAACGATGTGTGGTTGTGGCTTGAAAATGTTGTGATAGCCGATCAGAGCGGAGATAAGTGGCAACACTTCTTTGAGGATCATTCAGGCGACGAAGACAACGCCACTGCCCTTTCGGCACTAGAAACGGCCAAGTATTTGCTCAATCGGCGTGAAGCACTCACACCCAATTGGCAGCGCCTGGTGCACCAAATCATCCAGACGGTTGAGGGGCGCTGGACGGTGCACGAAGGAAGCTATCGTGCCATTGCCGAACAAGATCGGGACCGTTCCCCGTATAACAGCCACACGGCACGCCTCGCCGCTGTGTATGCCGGGTACTTCGAGCACACGGGCGACGAAAGCTTAAAGAAGTCGGCCTTGAGCTCACTTGCGTATGCTGGGTATAGCGTCAACACCGATGGCTTCGCGGATACGTATTACCTGCACGACGTAGCGTGGACTACTGACTCATTTGGCGATCTCCTCATCCACTTCAATGAAGTGCTTACCTCCGTGCCTGAGTGGGCTCCTAACACCGAGAGCCACATTTTGCGTTCAAGTACGATCTTGCGAGAGGTGGTCTACGAGGCCGACAGTGTTGCCTACAAGGCGTTTGATGCCTGTGGTAAAGAGCGCCTTAAGCTCGCATTTCAACCGATGCGGGTGGTTTCCGGGTCCCAAGAGCTCAAAACATGGCACTTTGACGCTCAAAGCCAAATCCTTGAGATAGAGCGAAGCGGTTGCTCGAGTGTGCGAGTTCTTGGCAAGCTCAGCGCTTCATGAATCGAGAGTCCCGAATCAGGTATATTCTGAAGTCAGTCGAGCGGGGGGGGAGCCCGAGCGTGAGGGATTTGGTGACCCACTTGGGGGTCTCCCATATGACGGTGCATCGAGACCTCGAATTCTTGGAGCGTGAGGGCTTGCTAATCCGTAGACACGGCTACGCAGTTCAGACTGAAGCTTTGCGTACGCGGTTTAGTTTCTCGCATCAGCTCGAACAGCACCAAGTAGAGAAGAAAGCCATCTGTGCGCACGCGGGTGAGCAAGTGCACGCGGGTGATACACTCTTCATTGATCATGGCTCCACGCTGTTTTTTATGAGCGAAAGCTTGCGTCAGGTGGAACCCCTTCGCGTTATTACCAATTCCCTGCCGATAGCCGCTGAGCTTATGCCGCAACGTGGCGTGCAGGTCGTGCTCACGGGCGGGGAGCTCTTCAACGACCGAAAAGCTTGTTATGGCTCCTTGACAGAAAAAGCGTTGCGCACCTTGCGCGCCGACAAGGCATTTGTGGGGGCCGATGGTATATCGCTCGAAGGCGGCGTGTCCTCGTATGATGAGAAGTTGGGGGAAGTCATTCGAATCATGGTTAAAAATGCCACACGCACTTACCTCCTGGTTGATTCCTCCAAGCTGGAAAGAACCGCGTACCACCCCATTATGTCGCTTTCCGAAGTGGATGGCCTGATCACCGACGAGGGCATGCCCGAGAGCCTTCGGCGCCGCTACCGCGCGGCAGGTGTAAAGCTCTCGATTGCGAAGGTTAAAAAGCGGCACTCTAAGCGCGCCACATAGCTTACCCACACTCAGTGTCTACGCCGCCAAGTCGTGCGGAAAGTTCACTGGCCGACGCCTTCAATATGCCGGCAATGGCTGGAACACTTCGGAGGGAAAGCTTGTTGGTTTGGGATGATACGCTAATAGCGGCCACCGCGACGCCTTTATCGTCGAAGACAGGGACGCCAATGCAGCGCACCCCAAGTTCGTCCTCCTCGTCGTCGAGCGCGTAGCCACGCACGCGCGTCTCCGAGAGTTCAGCCCTCAATCGTTTCATGGACACGATGGAATGTTCGTTGTGTCTTGCGAACGATCTTGGCCCATAGAGGCGGTTGAACTCCGTAGCGGACAGATGAGCAATCAGCGCCTTGCCTGCCCCAGTGCAATTGACGTCAAGCCGACGCCCTATCCATGTGGCCAAGCGCGGTTGGGCGGAGGCTTCCACCTTTTCCACAATCACGGCTTCGCCTCGCTCTAGCATGGAAAGGTGAGCAGTCATTGCCGTTCTCTGCGCTAATTGGACGAGGATGGGGCGGGCCGCGACGCGCAACGGCATGCCTTCTAGCGCTGCCTGGCCCATGGTCAGGAGTTTGAGACCCAATCGATAGCGGCCGATTCCACTTTTGTGCAGGTACCCGCGTCGTTCGAGCGTGGTTAAGATGAGAGACGTCGAGCTCTTGGGCAGTGAGAGCCGGCGGGCTAGTTCGGAGAGAGTGAGGCCACTGCGCGAGCTCACCAAGAGTTCAAGCAGCGATAAGGTTCGGTTCACCGACGGTACAGGCTGCATTCCTTCTAGCGTATCCTGTGTTCAATAGGCTGAACAGGTGCGCGGTCCGAGCATTGAGCCCTTGACGAGCCCTTCGTATACCTTTCGCAACACCATGCTTTCCCGCGAGAAATCCGCCGCCATTCTGAGGGATAACGCGCGCTTTATCCCTGGGGGAATCACCTCGACCAACCGAGCTACAGAACCACCTATGGTGTTCGTGCGTGGTAAAGGGGCTCGCATTTGGGACGCCGACGGCAATGAATTCATCGATTACCATGCTGCATTTGCGCCGCACCTCTTAGGACACAACGACCCCGTCGTGAATGAGGCCGTGTGTCGAGCTCTATCGGATGGCGCCAGCCTCTACGGAGCTGGAACCACCACGCTTGAAGGGCGCCTTGCCGAATTGATAGCCACGCACGTTAAGGCAGCGCCTAGGGTTGCGTTGTTCAACACCGGGAGTGAGGCCACCTACCAGGCCATCCGGCTGGCAAGAGCCGCTAAAGCGCGAGATCATGTGATCGTCATGCAAGGCGGATACAACGGCTGGCATAACGATGTGTCGTGCAACTTGATGACGCCCCTTGGGGAGTTGGGGCAGCGCGTATCCCCAGGAGAATACGCCTTTCGCTCGATCAGTGCTGGTGTTCCATTGGTTCATCAATCACTCGTGCACCCGATCAATTTCAATGATCTCGACTCGGTTGCATGGGTGTGCGAGAAGTATCCGGTAGCTGCGCTTATCACTGAACCAGTATTGCAGAATGTAGGGGTAATCAAGCCGAAGCCAGGATACTTGGAGGGTTTGCGTCGGCTTGCCGATAAGTTTGGATTTGTACTGATTTTTGATGAAGTAAAAACAGGGTTCCGCGCAGCAATGGGTGGCTACTCAGGCATTTCCGGCGTGATTCCCGACCTGGTGACGTACGGCAAAGCCATCGCGAATGGTTATCCCATTGCTGTTCTCGGGGGCAAAGCCGAGCTTTTGGATCTTTTCGTTCATCCAAGCCCCGCCAAACGGGTTTTGCTTGCCGGTACCTACAACGGGCACCCTGTTCCTACCGCTGCTGCCATCGCCACGCTCGAACGCCTCCTTGAAGGTGATGGCGCGGTGCATCGGAGGCTCGAAGAGCTTGGTCGTAAAATGGAAGATGGCTTGTGCTTGCTTCTGAAACGTCACGGCTTGATGGCTACCGTGTGCCGTCAGGGTTCAGCCTTCTGCTTCTACTTTATGGATCACGCACCCGTGGATTGGCACGATTTAGCGAACCACCATGCCATGGGAAAGGACGTCGAGCTGCGTCAGGGCCTCATCGAACGGGGTGTTTACGTCTTTCCGATGGCCACCAAGCAGCTCTCGATATCTGCTGCCCATACGGACGAAGATGTCGAGCGCACGCTAAGCGCTTTCGATCACGAACTTTCCAAGGTACGCATTTAGGCCTTATGTCGAGCACCCCCGTCTCCGATCCCATCGCATCCACCCGGGTTGTTGTCATTACTGGCGCCGGCAACGGGATAGGCCGCGGGTGCGCTCGTGCATTTGCTCGTGCGGGTGAGCGTGTGGTGGTGGCTGACGTGGACGTTAGAGCTGCGGAGGCTGTTGCTGCTGAGATAGGCGGGCTCGCCGTCACGGCTGATGTTGCCGACCCAATATCCGTCGAGGCTTTGGCGAACCGAGTGTTAAGCCAATACGGGCGCGTGGATACGCTCGTGAACAATGCAGCACTTCAGGTGAACAAAACCATCCCTGACACCACCTACGACGAATGGAACCGACAGATGGCGGTTAACGTAGGGGGCGTGTTCCTTTGCTCGAAGATCTTTCTGCCGTTTCTCGTGCGCACAGGTGGCAGCATAGTGAACCTGTCATCGGTAAACGCGTATTTTGTTGAACCCGGATGTGCGGGCTACTGCGCAACGAAAGCGGCGATTATTGGCCTGACCAAGGCGATGGCGCTCGACCACGGAAAAGACGGCGTGCGGGTTAATTGCATCTGCCCCGGCTACATCGATGCGGGCGGTGCCGAGCGCTACTTTGAGGC
>JANRKO010000091.1:0-29653 GCA_033763455.1 Polyangiaceae bacterium | reverse complement strand
CTACGCTTCGCCCGGCACCTCGCGATGCAAGACGCAAGACTCGATACAACGACCTTTCGGTATTTCCGCTGACGAGACTTCGACCCGGATCGTCTCCAGGCCGGCACCCGCTGGTCAGCTGCAGCTTCGTGACGCACATCGAAAGACCTCTACACCTGGAAAGATGAAGGGGTGATTCTTCCAGCCGTGGACGGCGACGCTTCGCATCCGCTGCACCCCACGCGCATCATGGATCGTCCACACGTTCTGTATAATGCGCGTACGAAGAAGTTCGTCATGTGGGTCAAGTTCGCCGGCACCACGGCGGCCCCGGGCGCCTGGGAGACCCAGTACATGGGGGTTGCGACTGCAGACGCTATTGTCGGGCCGTTTACGCTTGAGAAAACGTTGCACCCGCTGGGCATGAATTCGGGGGATTTCGACCTCTATCAGGATCCGCGCGACGGCAAGGGGTACATTATCTTTGAGCGCGTGCACACCGAGCTCATTGTTGCCGATCTAACCCCAGATTTCATGGACGTAACGGGGTTCTATTCCAGCCACCTACCCTTTCCGGGGCCGCCGTTAACACGAGAAGCTCCGGCTTTTTGTAAAGTTGGGCATCGTTACTTCTTGGTTACTTCTGGCACCACCGGGTACAACCCCAATCCGTGCGATTACGCACTCGCTCCCTTGGTGCATGGGCCTTGGGTTTCCCAAGGGGACCCGTGCGTGGGCGACACGAAGCGAACAACCTTTGATTCTCAGGTATCATCGATTTTTGCGCATCCACACAAGAAGAACTTGTTCATCGCTATCGCGGATCGCTGGAATAAGGACAATGTTGCGGACTCTCGGTACGTGTGGCTACCGCTTGAGTTTAACGGAGATAGCTTGACGATGCGCTGGCGCGATGAGTGGCGTATTGAAGATTTTTCCTAAGGGCTGGTGCTTCGGGGGCGCCATCTGTGTTCGAACCACGCTAAGCCCAAAAGCAGCGCGGCGGCGCCGCCGAGAAGTGCAGGATAGTAGGGGAGGGTACCTCCGCGAAATTCCACAAGATGCTTGCCAGGGGAAACCGACACAGCCACAAATCCCGGAGCAACCTGGAACCAAGGACTTGGTTTCCCATCCAGCGTGACTTTCCAGGAAGGGAAGGCGCTCACATGCGCCACCACCACTACAGGTTTCGTGGGGGCTTCGATTTGCCCAAGAATGTGCCCTGGGGCCTGGTGCATCAACCGCACACTTGCGCCCGAAGTGTTGCATTCATCGCGTATTGGCGTCTTTCTGAAGGGGGCAGCCGTGAACGCGAGCCGTACGAGCTTGTCAGGATTGAGAAGGTGTGCCGAGTGTTTGCTCGAAAGACCTGACATAACCTCTTTGCCCACCAGTGCCTGTGGGCCAGACCATTCTTCTGACACACAGCCCACTTCGAGCACAGATGAAGCTGGTTCGAGCGCATAGAGGTACAGGTCGCGCCCCCCTGCGAGCCTCCTGTAGTGTGGAGACAGGAGCGGTTTTTCAAGCAAAACATAGCCAATTCCCAAGGCCTTCGCTTGCAGCCATGCATCATCTGCTTGCGGCTCGAAGCTATGATAAGCGGCCCACAATACGCCCACGTGTGCACCCACGGCGTTGGTTGCGGCAATCGGCACGCCGCTCGCTATTTCATAGGGCACCGATTCTGCGCAGCGATGGAGCGTTCGATCGGTTGGCTTCACCCAGAGCCGACCACCCGAAAGGCCCGGCAGCTTTTGCATCACGGCGTCGAAATCCTCAGGGGTCTTTTCCGCGCAGGAACTTCTGTCGGAGATCCTGGCAAGCACCGCGCGGATGGGCTCGAAGCGTTGCCACGTGTTGACCAAACACGGAACCAACCAGATGAAGGCAAAGCTCGGTGCCGCCCATCGAGAGAGGGTTGCATGGATCCGGGAATGGGCTCGCCCTCCCAGGAAAATCGACCTGAGTGGTGGCGCTGAGAGTTCGAGGGCGATGACGATGAGTACGCTCACCATAACGGGAACAACGGCGAGAGCTCTGAGCGGTTGAGCGAACTCCAGAAGCACGCGCGTGAACGGTCCAGAATCCAGCAAGGGGCCGATGCACGCCACGGTCAGTGTGAGCACAAAGGCAGCAAGGCCCATCCGCGCGAGCCGATTGCGCCAGAACAAGGACGAAATCAGCAGCGCGCCGAACGTTAATGAGCTGAGCCAAGGCGCCCGATGGAGGTCCAAGAGTTCTCCGTCGAGGAGCCACGCGCTCAAGTGGCGTGTTCCAAACCCAATGCGCGCCCATTGCTTCAAGGCTGGCCACCCAAACGGCGGGTTCAGGGTAAAAATGCCCTGCCCATAGAGCGCAGCGCCTGCGATGAGAGCGCCCAGCGTGGCCCCGAGTGCGTTGCGTCTTGTGCGTGAGTTACCCGAAGTGAGCGCTACGAGGCCGAGCACGCCCAGGGCGGACACGCATACCTGCGGGTGCCCAGCCATCGCGAGCGGTGCAACGAGTAGCGCGGAAGCGGCGGTGCGCGAGGTGATGACAACCCCTGCCATCCAGACGGACAAACAAACACCCACAGATTGCGCAAAAAGGCCAGTTACCCAAAAGGTATCCAGGCCCCCCACGAAGCCATTGTAGGGGGACACAATACCGAGAGCAAAAGCTCCGATACCGGCGTTAACTAGACGCGCTCCTGCACGTGCTGCAAACCCGAATACCAATAGTTGTGTCGCGAGCCAGCAGCCGCCTCCCACGAGCGCCATAGCACGGGTGGCATCCAACCCGAGCCAGACTAGCGAAGCCCCAGCCAGCCACCCAAGTGGTGGGTAGTGGTGGCCAAGCGGAAAGCCTCCTTGGTAGGAGTCCAACCAGCCCGTGCTAAAGCCAGAACGGGCAAGCTCGGCTATGACGTGGGCGTGGGTGTACGCATCGCCCTGGGCGAAGACTTGCCGCACGAAGGGAGGCATCATCACGAGTGCTGTTACGTTGCCCAACATGAGCAGCGCGCCACAGAGTAAGAAATCGCGGCGCCGTGGTTGCTGACAGGCGGGCGACGGCTCCGTACTTGGCCCAACCCGTTCTGCTCGCCAGGCAACCAACAAAACGGTCAGTGCGACGAGACCAAAGAGCATTCGCCCGAGTAGAACACCCCACGCCTCATCCGAGAATTACCGTGGTCGCGCGGGACACCAAATCCGTACGTGCGAATCGCCGGCAAGTTGCCCCCCTCCGCGCCGCTCTCGCGGCGCGTCTCCCCCCAAAGTGCTGGGTTCCCCAGCCCCGGGGGGAGCATATCCAGCCTGGAGCCCTCCGTAGCAAATCGCGTTGCAACCGCCGAGGTCCCTTTCCGCGAACTGAGAGATACTTAGCATGCGAAGTACCCTGGGGTGACCGAAAGGGACCCAGCTCAGGCGCACGCCTTTCGTGCTCTGCACGGGCGGGGCTAGTCTCCTGTCGTGGCAAAGATCCAGGTGCTATCGACAGCGTTGGCTAGCCAAATCGCGGCCGGCGAGGTGGTGGAACGGCCTGCGAGTGCCATCAAAGAATTGGTCGAAAATTCGATCGATGCGGGCGCCACTCGGTGTGAGGTCAGCATTGTGGCCGGCGGCATCACGTTGCTGCGCGTGCAAGATGATGGCTCGGGCATGGACGAAGCCGATGCACGCCTCTGCACCGAGCGGCACGCCACCAGCAAACTGAAGAGCATCGAAGATCTGAACGAGCTTTCAAGCTTTGGCTTCCGGGGCGAAGCATTGCCGAGCATTGCTTCGGTGAGTCGCTTTAAGTTAGTCACGCGCGCGCGGAATTCGGATGTGGGCACCGAGGTGCGAATCGAAGGCACCGAGCCAGTTCAAGTGAAGCCGGTGGGCTGCCCCGTGGGAACTACGATTGAGGTGCGGGAGCTGTTCTTTAACGTGCCCGCACGGAGAAAATTCTTGCGAGCCTCCGGTACAGAAGCGGGACACGTTTCCGAGGTTTTGGAGGGTCTGGCGCTCGCCCATCCAGGTATCACGTTCGTCTTCTATCGCGATGAGCGAAAAGTGCGTGAGTGGCTGCGGGTGACAACTCGAAAAGAGCGTGTCGAGCAGGTGCTCGATATTCGAGGCCTTGCGCGTTGTGATGGTGAACGCGGGCCCCTCCACGTCGAAGCGTTTTTGAGCCCACCTGAAGAGGCTCGGTCTGGGGCCCAAGGCCTGCGACTGATCTTAAATGGTCGCATGATTCGAGATCGCGCGCTTTCGGTAACGGTAGCGCAAGCTTACGGCAGTGTGCTGGAAAGAGGCCGTTACCCGCGCGGCGTTGTCTATCTTGAACTTAACCCGCGGCTAGTAGATGTGAATGTACATCCGCAGAAGCTAGAGGTGCGTTTCGCTGACCCGCGAGCTCTCACCGACGCTCTCTACCACATTCTTTCGAGCGCCCTCGGTCGGGCTTTTGGTATCACCACGGAAAGTCGGGGTTGGGTTTCTAGCCGTCGTCCATCGGCACCAGCTGCCACGAACGCGCCGGCACTTGTGGCGACAGGTGCTCCCTCTTTGCAGCGTCGCGACGGCGAGCAGCCTCCAGGCATCCCGCTGGATACGCACAGTGAAGCGCCGCCCCGCACCGACGCAGCACCAGCGCACGGAAGCTGGTTGGGATCAGGCTATCTTCGCGCCGAGGGTGCTCGTGCGGAGCGCACGGACTCGACACCGGTTGATTCGGAAGTACGCACTCAGGAAGGCGGCCCTTTGGCATCCGCCCCGCGGGGCGCTGCGATGCTCCTCGCTGTAAGAGATTCGGCGCCCAACGCCATCGTGCCGGCGAACGAACTCAAATGGTCCAGCTTGCGCTTCATTGCGCAGCTTAGGAAAACCTATCTCTTGTGCGAGGGACCAGACGCTCTCTACGTGCTCGATCAACACGCAGCCGCTGAACGCGTTACCTTTACCCGCCTTCGCCACAGCTTTCAGGCTCGAACCGTGGCCTCGCAGGCGCTTCTCTTTCCCATCTCGGTGGAGGTGAGCTCGACCGAGGTAGATCTCGTCTCGAAGTTCGAGTCTCAGATTGCTGAGGTGGGGTTCGACGTGAAGCCCATCGGGGAGCGCTTGCTCGCGGTGCATGCGATCCCAAGGTTGCTCGAACGAGCTAGCCCAGAACGTTTGCTTCGCGATCTTTTGGCCGAGCTTTCCCGCACTTCGGGCCGTGAGTTTTCCAATGCGGTAGATCTGGCGCTGGCCACCATGGCTTGCCATGGCTCTTTACGTGCGGGCGACGCCGTGAATGAACAGGAAGCGAGGGCGCTGCTCAAGGCCTTAGACGGGGCGGATTTTGCCGGACACTGTCCGCACGGGCGTCCAGTTTTAACAACGCTTGGTTGGAACGAGTTGGAGCGCAAGGTGGGGCGGCGCTGAGTGGCCGTGAATAGCAAGCTCATAGTCGTGGTTGGCCCAACTGCCTCTGGCAAGAGCGACCTTGCGCTGCGCCTGGCCGAAGAGCAGGGAGGCGAGATCATCAGCGCCGATAGCGTGCAGGTGTATCGCCACTTTGACATCGGTGCCGCGAAGCCCACAGCAGAAGAGCGGCAACGAGTTCCACACCATTTGATTGATATTGTGGAGCCCGGTGAGCCTATGGATGCTGCGCGTTGGGCGGGTTTGGCGGACGCAGCCATCCTGGAGATCCGGAGTCGCGGTCGAGTCCCCATTGTGTGTGGGGGCACATTTCTCTGGGTAAAAGCCCTGATTTGGGGGCTTTCGCCAATGCCCGGCGGGGACGAAGCGCTGCGTGAGGGTCATCGAGCACAAGTTCTCGCGGAGGGAGCCCAAAGCTTGCACGCGGAGCTTGCGAAGGTGGATCCAGTTGCTGCAGCGCGGCTCAATCCGAATGATGTGCTTCGCGTCAGCCGCGCACTCGAAGTCTATCAACTCACCGGAATTTCCATGAGCGCTTGGCAGGAGCAACATCAGTTCAAAACTACCCGCTACGAGGCCCAGCTTCTTGGCGTGGAGCGGTCGCGCGAAGAGCTCGACGCACGGATCTTAGCTCGAACCGAAACCATGCTGGCTCGCGGTTGGGTAGACGAAGTAAAGGCACTCCTTGCTGCAGGTTACACCGAATGCCGCGCCATGAATGCTGTGGGCTATCGGCAGATCAAGGAAGCTTTGGCCTTCGGGGTTGAACTGAACGAAGTCGAGCTTGTTAGCAAGCTGGTCCAGGCAACGCGGATTTTTGCTCGTCGCCAACGCACGTGGTTGCGGGAGCAGCCGGTGGTTTGGCGCGTGGCTGGGGAGGGGTGAGTGCAACGGTTGTGCCGCTGTCAGCCGCGTTCCCAGCGAAGGAAACGCCGATATTCTTCTGGATCCTTCGGGCCGTAGCGTTTTTCTCCCGGCACTGGCACGCTTTCGGGATCCTCCCTCCGAGCTAGCTTTAAGCGTTCGACGAAGTCATTCTTGATAGCGCATCGCATTGCTTCAGGATCAATTCCGTAAAGCGCCGCTCCGTTTAGGCCAAGGATCTTTGCTTTCACTGCCGAAGTTAGCGCTGGGTAGCCGTAGAGCTCTTGGAATGGAATCGGGATCTCGAACAAGCGAAATGCCTGGATTTGTTCCTGAGGTGAACCTGTGAACACGGAATCTGTGCCCCAAATAATTCGATCTTCGCCCAGGTGTTTGAGCAGCTTCCCTAACACGTGTGCGGCCTCATTCGGGCTCGTCATCAAATTGCGCCAGGTGGAGCCAAGCTCCGCATATACGTTTCCGGTTGAGCCAATGCCCGCGTCTAAGACGCCTTTGATGAGGCGATCCACGCCGCCAGGATTGGTGTTTTGTGGGTCAAATGCATGATTTTCGTCGATGTTGCTCTGCCAGCCCGAGTGGTACACAAGGAATTTGACGTCCGGCATTTGAGCTGCGGCACGCGTCAGATCTACAGGCGATGAGGGAGCATCGAAGAGCCCGGAGTCAGCGGCGATCCCTCGGTGCGCTGCGATGAGCTTAACGTTGAGCTGCCGCGCTTGCTCCAGGAAAGGCAATCCAACCAGCGGATCATCCAGGCGCCAGGGCCCAACGTGCGGGTAAACCTTCCAAGCCGAAAGGTCGTATGTGCCAGCGAGTTCCTGCATGTAGGCAAGCTCGGACGCGCCTCGCGTTGGATCGATGTTGGCATGATAGATGAGGCGCCGCTTGCCCAGTTTATCCGTAAGCTCCTGGAGGTAGTCGCTAGCCTCCACATTGTCTCTACCGAGGTCGCGCGCGCCAGGCACTCCCGAGAGACAGGCCACCGTGGTATCGCTATCAACGAAGAGGGTGCGAATGAAATCCTCGGCGGTGCTGGGCAAGGGCGCATTGCGCCACGGGTTCAGCGGGGTTGCAGGATGCACCTGCACGTCCATCACGAAGTCCGGTCCCGTGAGCGCCTCACACGCGAGATCCAGATCCTCCATCATGGTCGGATCGACGCCGTACCCTGCGCTCCCGGCATGTGCCTGCGCGCCACCTGATCCACGCCGCGCGTTGCCGCAGCCATACACCTGATTGATGACGAAAAGCGCAGCCATGACTCCGCAAGCACTCTCCGCGAATTGGCGACGGCTTAACCCCAACCGGCGATGACGTGCTTCGACTTGGCTGAAGAACGCCTGCCGCGCGGTGCGATCCAGTGCCGTTTCCGGCTTCGGGCAGAACTCCCCGTTCGAACAAGCGCGAAACGCAATGGGGGACTCAGGCGGTGCCTCGATACCTGACTTCTTGCCCGCGCTCATAATGTGCATGGTACACGGTTAGCGTGGCGATTGTCTTGCTGCGCTGGGCTCAGAAGCTACGTTTCAGCTGGGGTCATCCAAGCCCAGGTTGCGACGGCCGCGGGTACCCACGAATTTTACTGGAGCAACGCACATCGAATCGACGCGAGCGGCGCAGTGTCGTCGAAAACAATCCTTCCGCGAGTAATGCGCACGCCACGCTTCTGCCAGAGATCCAAAAGTTGTGCGACCGTCCAATCGGAACCTTCGCCTGTATCTGGAATGTCTGAACGCCAGTGATCCGAATCGAATATCTTTTGGGCATATTCCTATCCTCCGGGGCGCGCGAGCGTGTTAGCGAAGCGCGGTGCACTCCCTTCTTCGTCTTTCAGTTTTGTTGATATTCGCTGGCTGCTCCAATGCCTCCTCTAACGGCGGTGGGTCGCCAGCGGAAAATTGCGGGGGCCTCCACAACGACTCGGGCAACAGCGGGGGAGCTGGGCCGGCCGGCGGCGTGAACGGAAGCTTGGGCGTAGGTGGCAGCGTCGGTACCGGAGGAAAGGTTGGTGTCGGCAGTGGGGGCACACCTCCAGACGCTAGCCTTGGCGGCAACTCCAGCGCCGGTGGCAGCCCCGCGGCCACAGGTGGAAGTGGAAACTCGGCTGCAAGTACCTGCCGCAATCTGTTTTTGGAGCGGGGACACACCAGCGCCGAGATTGCCTCCAAGTTAACAAAAACGTGGGACAGCTTGTTCGCGGGCACTGACCAGCAGCGCGTCTACTACGAAGTGGGTCAAGACGAAGCTTATATCCTGGATGTAGCGAATGACGACGTGCGGAGCGAGGGTGTTTCGTACGGAATGATGATTGCGCTCCAACTTGATCAGCGAGTTGCCTTCGATCGTCTTTGGAATTGGGCTTCGCGGCACATGTTGCACACGACAGGTCCCCGCAAGGGCTACTTTGCGTGGCAGTGCGGAAAAGATGGGCAGAAGCGCGATCCCAATCCCGCTTCAGATGGTGAAGCGTATTTTGCGACAGCGCTCTTGTTCGCGGACGCGCGCTGGGGTTCTTCGACGGGCGTCGACTACGCTGCCGCAGCTCGCGATATCCTCACCACGATGCTCCATAAGGAGGATGGTGGGGTGGTGGAGAGCGTGATGAACATGTTCAACAAAACCGAGAAGATGGTGGTGTTCACGCCGTATGCTAGCGCAGCCCTGTTCACCGATCCTTCGTATCATCTGCCCGCGTTTTATGAGGTGTGGGCGAAATCCGCACCCTCGGTGGAGGATGCCGCGTTCTGGGCCGAGGCGGCCACTACGAGCCGTGCGTTTTTCGGCAAGACCATGCACCCTACGACGGGGCTAGCACCTGATTACGCCTTGTTTGATGGCCAGCCTACCGGCGCGGGCCACATGGAATTTCGGTTCGACGCATGGCGCGTGATTGGCAACTTAGCGGTTGATGCCGCGTGGTGGGGAAAGAACACAGAGGCGGCAGCGCTCGCGAGACGCTTGTTGGCATTTTTTGAAAAAGAGGGCGTTGCTTCGTACGGAAACCAATACGCACTCGACGGCAACAAGCTGTCGGGCGATCACAGTCCAGGATTAGTAGCCATGAATGCCCTCGGTGCGTTGGCGTTGCCGCAGGGCGAGGCGGATGCGTTCATTGATGCGCTCTGGTCCCTGGAGCCGCCCTCGGGGCAGTATCGATACTACGACGGCATGCTGTATGCCCTCGCAATGTTGCACGCCAGTGGCCAGTTTAGGGTCTACGGACCTGCGGCCGCAGCCGCAGCGTGTCACTAGGCGTCCTCCGCGTCATTTGGGCCGCAGCTTGAGCGTTAGCCGGGGCTCCCAGCTTCAAGGCGCGGTCGCGTCACCGACGAGCAGCGCCGGCCCGCGGAAGGGCACCTGGTTGGTGGCCAACTCGGTCCAGACGTCACCTTGGCGTTGACGCAAATGAATTGGATAGACGCTGCCGTTGATGGCGTAGGTGACGGATATCTTTCCGCGATCATTCACCAACAAGGGAACCTCGGGTGTGCCAGGCTTGAGCGCATAGAAAAGCGCCCCTAAGACTTCAACATTGCCCCCGTTGTTCACGATGACGCTCATCTGCTCTTCGGTTTTGTAGCCAAAGATCCACAGGGTTCCCGCGTTCACGATCAAGGGTTCAGTGCCGAATTCCGCGTTGAGCTGCCGTGCCCACAGGGTGTGGCCTTTTCCAATATTGTAGCCTTTGCCAATAACGTCTTCGATGAACGTTTTTCCGGCAGTCCCCGTGCGGTATCCTCCGATATCAGCGTGGCGGACCGCTAACGCTCTCGTCGAAGCGTGCTCAATGACTCCGTCAATCCGCATGTGCTCGATCACCACCTCAGGCGCGCTGCCATCTTCGAAACGGATCAGGGGATCCACGGTGGTGCCGCTCATGGCCTTCAACCCCGCATTCATCCCAATGATCTTGCGCACGGATCCGCGCACAATGAGCGGAGCTGTTAACGAGTAAGTGCCCTGAGGCAGGTAAACTATAGGCTTCCCGGAATCGATGGCTGCTTGAATCCCCGTGGCTCCGCTGACCCATTGCGTGAGATCGGGCTCATTCACCTCAGGCGTTTCCTCTACCGGGAGGCGCATTGATGTCGCCGCACCTTGGCCGAACACGAGTGGCTTGTCCGTGACATATTCGGCTACGTGCGTAGGGCTGGGGGCACCCGGGACATCCTGGTTCAACGTGCGCAAGTCGTCGACAACAGTTCCGTAACCTGTGGAGGTGAGATCGCGGATAAAGAGACGCGCCAGAGATTTGATGGCAGCGCCGTCTGCTGCGCCACCCGTGAACGTGCTGTCCAGAAGGGTGATGACCGCACCGTCGTGAATCGCGTCCAACACCGGCACGCTATTTTCGCTCACGAGGCGACGAAAATTGAGCACATTTTGCTTGTTGCGGATGCCGAGCGTGGTCTGGCGGCGCAGGGTTAAATCCTCGAACGTCATGCTGTACTGCCAGTGATCGGTGCGGATGCCGTAGGCGAATCCGTCAATCAAGACGCGTTTGACGAGCGCTGGGCCAGGCCAGTCTCGTTCTAGGCGGAGCCCACAATAGCCCGAGCCCGCGGGGGCCCGAATCGTGACGTTCTCAATCGTGCCTCGGTTGCTGGCAACGTAGTCGATCCCGGTAGCACCGGGATTGCCAGCACCAACGTCTACCGTGAGGTTGATGATAGAATGCCGAAATGCTTGATTCCCGCCGCCCGTCGTGTTGGTGGCTCTGCCTTCGGAGCCCGTAACAATCACTGCCCGAGTTAGCGCTGGATCTGCGTAACCAGGCGCGTTATCCGCCAACTGAATGATGGTGCGCTCCCGGTTCTCACCAAGAAGGATCATGCCGGCACGCCAACCATCGCTGAACCCACTCGCGAAAATGCGACTGGTGAGCGGCGCAGTGACCAGGTAGGTGCCCTCCGGCAAATACACGAACGGGATCGCCGAGTAGCGATCGACCTCAATGGCAGCTTTAATCGCCGCTTGAATCGCCACTGTGTCGTCCGTCTTGCCGTCGCCCTTGGCGCCGAAGGGGGCAGCCTTGACGTTCATTACTTTCGCATCGGGCGGCATGTGGAAGATCGTCTCAACTGGCGGCAAGGGATTTCCGGGGGCTCCGCCCATATTCCCAGCCGAGCTGCCCGCGGCTCCAGCGATGTCGCTGGGCACCCCGCCTCCACCGACTACACCCCCGAGCGCATTCCCGCCGCCAACGCTCGACGTTCCACCAACGCTCGACGTTCCAGCTGGGTCTCGGTTCGCGTCACCCCCGTCAGACGCATTTCCTCCGCTCGCACTTCCGACTGTTCCCCCTCCGCTCGCACCCGGGCCAGAACGGTTCTCCTTGGCAGTGCAAGCGTGGAAAGAGCCCAACAAAAGGAGAATACAGAGTGCAAAGACCCGTGCTGCTCGAGGTCGGAGCTCGGCCTGAAACCAGAGATTCCGAAAATTCTGCATCACGCCAAGATCTCCGCGAGTGGCGGCCGGTGCGATAGTGGTGCGGGCACACAAAAGAGGTCCAGAAAAAATGAACGAAAGGCTGACCTCACGCCGGTCGAGAGTCGACCCCGGAATCTTACAGTAAGGTTGCTGATGGTTCGGAGGCGCTCGCGGAACCCTGCTGTGAAAAAGGTACACCATTTCTGGCTGAACCTTACCCCGGTGGAGGCGAGCCGGGCTTGCGTCCGCCCCGGCTGAATCGTGTATTCAAGTTCACGGCAGAGAGTAGGACGAACACTACCCTGCATTGCGCGATCCAGACCATCGGCACATGCTGGTTTCGATGCTGCGCCTCCCCATACTCACGGCTGAAGATCGCACCCCGGATCTTGAACCCACCGCGCGCCCCGTAGACGAGTTTTGGCGGCCCGTTGTCGCAGTGTGGGAGCTCACATTGCGCTGCGATCTGGCTTGCAATCATTGCGGCTCGCGGGCGGGCCACGCGCGTTCGCGCGAACTTTCCACCGAAGAGTGTCTCAACGTGGCCGATCAACTCGCGGATTTCGGCGTGAAGGAGGTCTCATTGATTGGGGGAGAGGCTTACCTTCATCCCGGTTGGCTAGAGGTGGTGGGTCGACTCGCAAGGCGCGGAATTGAAGTGGCGATGGTGAGCGGTGGGCGCGGCATTCGCCAGGAGCTTGTAAAGGCGGCAAAGGATGCCGGTTTAAGTAGCTTGAGTATCTCGGTGGACGGCGTAGGCAAGACTCACGATGATTTGCGAAATCTAGACGGCCTCTACGCACAAACGCTGGGGGTGTTTTCCACCTTGCGCGAGCAGCAAATGCCGTTCAGCGTAAATACTCAGATCAATCGAAAGAATCTGCATGAGCTTCATGAATTGGTGCGCTTGGTGGTGGAGGTGGGGGCGCATAGCTGGCAAGCAGGGCTCACGGTGCCAATGGGGCGCGCGGCGGATGCGAGCGATCTGGTGCTCCAGCCAGTGGATTTGCTAGCGCTTTTCCCGCGCCTTGCGGAGCTCAAGCGAGTCTTGGATGCGGGGGGCGTGAGCTTTTACCCCGGCAACAATTTAGGCTATTTCGGGCCGTTCGAAGAGGTGCTCCGCGGCGACATGCCGCGAGGTCACATGTATGCGTGTGGCGCTGGGCGGACGTCGCTCGGAATCGAATCGGATGGAACCATCAAGGGTTGCCCCTCGTTGCCCACGTCCGCTTTTGCTGGTGGCAATATCTTGGAGCACGGGCTCCTGAACATTTGGGAACGTTCTTCGCGTTTGCGTTTCACGCGAGAACTTACGGTTGCGGACTTGTGGGGTTACTGCCGCACGTGCTACTATGCTGAAGTATGTAAGGGTGGCTGCAATTGGACGAGCCACGTTCTTCTGGGCAAGATCGGGAATAATCCCCTGTGTCACCATCGAGCCCTCGAAATGGCCCGACAAGGTAAAAAAGAGCGGCTGGAGAAAACCCATCGTGCCCCGGGGTTGCCCTTTGATTTTGGTCGTTTTGAGATCGTCGAAGATGCCTTCACTAGCTAGAGCCTGCATTTTGCGAGTCTTAAGCAAATTGGAGCGCTGGAATCGCCAAGTGTTTGATCCGTTAAGCCCGTGAATCCGAGAGGTACGGCATGTTAGATCTAGTTGTTTGCCAGAGCTGCCGCCGACACGTTGAGCGCAGTGAATCAGTCTGTCCGTTTTGTAGTGAAGCTCGGGTTGTGCAGTCCAAGGGGCCTGCGCTTTGTGTTCCTGCGAACCTGGGAACAGCCAAGAAGGTATTCTACGGGCTATCTCTTTCCAGTGTTGCGGCAGTGCTTGCGGCGTGTGGTGGTGAGATTCAAAGCGCGGTTCCGGGGGTTGGTGCATCAGGCGGCGCAGGTGGCGCAGGTGGCGCAGGTGGCGCAGGTGGCGCAGTGGGTTCAGGCGGTGCTGCTCCCGCTCCACCGATGGTCGACGTCGAACGGGGAGTCACCACGCCCCCCTATGTTCCCGATCCCGGCGGTGGAACGCCGATTTACCGTGCGCCGCCGCTGCCACTCAACGCTCCCACGCCGAAGACACCCACGTCTTCTGCGGCGCCTAGCAATACGTCCTCGAATAGGTGAAAGCTCAAGTGCCCGCAGCTATAGCAATAGTAGTTGTTGTGGTCGGTGAAGATACCCGGCAAGAATGCGCCCTGCCCTACGGGGTGTGGGCACAGCGAAAGCCAATACCAGAACCGCGCACTCTCTGCGGGTCTTGGCCAACACGGTACCCCGATCGCATGCCGCTTGAACCGTTAGACCAGCCGCCCCCACGTATTATGCGACCTTCTGTCATCGGGCCCTCGGGATCCAACATGCTGGTGCAATCTTGGCACGGTGTTGGGTATCCAACCTCGTAGTCCAAGGTCCATTCCCACATGTTGCCCCCAAGATCGGCCTGCCCGAAGCGGCCATCTCCCAACGGGTGTGCCCCCACTTTGAAAATGCAGCTTTCGAGTCCACTTTCAGCAATGGAACACTCGTAGCTGGCGTACTTTCGGTCATATTGCTGAGCGCTTGGAGGCGATGACCAAGGCAGGTAACGCCTCTCCGAGCCGCCCGTTTGCGCAAAATTGAACTCAGCCTCGGTTGGTAAGTAGCCGCCGTCCCAAATACAGAACGCAAACGCTTGGTACCAGTTTACGCAGCCGGCTGGTCGCGTTTCATGAGCCCCCGGCACGTCCGTCCATGTGTTTTGGCCGGATGTGCACGCCAGGTTCTTCTTCAGCGTTGCAGCATCGGGGGCTAACACGTCAAGTTCGGTGTTCCACGCTGGGTTCCAGCCGGTGCCGGCGGCATTGGGGTGCGCTCCTTCTTGAGCCGTTGGGTGCCCAGCCTGCCGCCAAGCGTCGTAAGACTCTACAAACTTACGATAGCGCCCCACGGTGACCTCGAAACGATCGAGATGGAATGGGCTCAACGTTGCTGGCGCACCGTTGTCTGTAATTTCGCCGCGATAAAACATACCTCCTGGAAGCAATGGACTGGCGCAGCAGTTTTCCGTTTCTTGTGGGCCGCAGTTCTCGGGGAGAGCGCGACAGCTGTTGCCGGGCGCAGAACTTGAGACTCCCGTGGTGGCACCTCCGACAGCGGTTGTAGCTCCCCCGCCTTGTGAGCCACCGCCCGCGCCGGTTCCGTTGCGTGAACCTCCGCTTTCACCGCTTTGCGAGCCACCAGACGCCACCGAAACAACTCCGCCTATATTGCCCCCGTTTCCGCCTGTCTTGGGAAGGAGACTTCCTGCAGTTCCGCCTGTGCTCGCCGCGCCCCCCAGCCCCACCGCTGTGCCGCCCGTCGTGGAGGCCGTGCTCCCGCCCGTTCCCCCCTTCAGCGCTCCGCGCTCGGTCGTTTCGCCGCTGCAGCCTTGCTGAGCGACTCCGCCCGCTAATACGGCTAAGAAAAGCGATAGATAAGACGGCGCGCAAACGCCGCGATGCCGCCTCCAACTGAGTCGAACGCTTGCCATGTAATACTCCAGTCAGCACGGGCGAGGCACCGCAGGGGCTCGCCAAGGCTCAGTGATAGCAATCTGAACGCACTGATATTGGCGCACGCGCGTTCCCTTGTGCAAACGGATTTTCGCTGAAATGCCAAATAAGAAACGTCGAGCAATTCCATATTAGTGAACACCAGATGGAATCACAAAGGAGTGATGACCGAATGGTACAGCTGGGCGTTGCACTATTCGGTCATTACAGGTTTGCAGGTTTTAAGCCTGAGTCTAAACGTTCAAGCACGTCGCGCGCTGAATGAGCGGATTGTTCTAGTAAGGCACCAGCAATGGCGCAGGAGTCTCCGAGGAGCCTCACGTGAGAATCCAGTTAACACTTCTGAGCTAGCACGGTGCGTTCTAGCGGCGTCTAGAAACGCGGCTAGAGTGACGGGGCGGCTTCGGGGAGGGATGCTCGCGCCCCGTACGCCAGGGCCCCTATCCAAACGATGCGTCGTACCTTGGGTCTTCGATTCCGCGCGCGAAAGACGTAAGCGCGAGCGGTTGGGAGCAGTCGATCATGACTGCCAGTTCGTCGGTTCGGATGCTGCCAATGCTGGCTTCGTACGCTCCAGGATGCGGGCCGTGGGGAATGCCTGCCGGATGCAGAGATAAGCTGCCGCTCTCTATGCCGCGGCGAGACGTGAAGTTGCCCTGCGCGTAAAACAGAACTTCATCCACATCCACCGAGGAGTGCGGATAGGGGCAAGGGACAGCGTTTCTGTCGAAATCTACGGGGCGCGGCACGAAGCTGCAGATGAGTGCGCCGCGAGTCGCGAAAGTGCCGTGAACGGTTGGAGGCAGGTGTACCTGGCCAACTCGAGGTTGGAACTTGGAAATGGGGAACACAAAGGGGTAAACAGCTCCATCATAACCCACGACGTCGAGTGGTGAGTGAGGAGCCGCGAAGGCATCGAACTGATTTTGGCGTTTTACGACGATGAGTCGAATGTCCTCATCCCGCGGTCCGTTGAATACGGGCTCCTGAAAGTCACGGTGGCAATAGGGCGCCCCCATACGCAATTGACCATGAGCGTTGAGCCACTGGGGCAAAAGCCCAAGCGCACCAAAACACTCGAGGCTGAGCCAGCTTTGACTCAACCCCTCCGGGAGGAGAAAGCGATGCAACAAGCCTCGTGGGATGAAAAGATAGTCCCCACTCTGAAAGGCGAGGTCACCCAACGCCGAACGGAGCGTGCCCGCGCCTTGGTGAATGAAGAAGAGATCGTCGGCGTCGCCGTTCGAAAAGTACAGTGAGTCCGAGACTTGAGGAAATAGCGCCGAGATTACGATGTCGGCGTTAAATAGAAGCGGCCTTCTTGCTGCGAGTGGAGTGGTCGATGCGAACGCGGTGCTTGCTGCAAGTGAGGTGCCTTGCTCCCTCAGTTTCGCACTCTGGAAATGCCGGCGTCGTAACGGCACGGAGCCCGCAGGAGCTGCAAGTGGGAAGCCGAGGGGCGTTGTGAGGCGTAGCTCTGCAAGCTCAGCGGTATCCACCGCGCGCCAGATGTGCGGCCGCTCTAGATGGTAGCTAATGGTGTACGGGCCATCGAAGCCTTGGCGTGTATGGCAGTGTTCATAGAGCAAGCGCCCATTCCCATCTCGCAATGCGGTATGGTGCTTTGCGGGAACTATCCCTCGGACGATGCGTTCTAGCATTACACTTCGCCCTTTTGCTGTACGCGCTCGATGCTTTCAAAAAGTGCCCTGAAATTTCCGGCGCCAAAGCCATCGTCTCCCTTGCGCTGGATGACTTCGAAAAAGAACGGCCCAGCTTCCTTCGTTGCGTAGAGGCCGGAGGATTCTTTAAGGAATATTTGGAGCAAATATTGGCTCTTTCCGGCGCCATCCACCAGAATTTCAAGCTCCCTCAGCGTTTGCAGATCTTCGCTGATGCTCTGGATGCCGAGCGCTTCTAGACGTTTGGGCAACGCGTCGTAATAGGCTGCCGGTGTCGGCATAAACTCCACGCCGCGAGCTCGCATGGTGCGAACGGCGCTCACAATGTCTGCAACAGCGAGCGCAGCGTGTTGTACCCCATCGCCGCGATGTTCCTCATTGAAGATGTTGATCTGCGAAGCTTTGAAGTTGGGCCTAAACGGTTCATTGCAGGCGAATTTGACGCCTGAGTGCGGATCCCACATCACGCTGGAGCGCAGCCCCGAGCCTTTCATGCCTTGGTTCAGGGCCACATCATCGGTGTGAAACGTGACTCCCCAGAAGGGCTCGAACCCAAGCACGTGCGTGAGCCAGAGCAACGCTGGCTTCATGGTTTGAAAGTTGGAAGTGATATGATCGAAATGAGTAAATCCCAGGCGGTTCTGGCCACCGCGGGGTGGGCTGAAGAGCGAAAGGCCTGGGTAAAGTTGAGTTATTCCCGTGCGCTCAATGAAGCGAAAGGTGGTGTCGCCAAAGGGCGTGGTAATAGCAAATGTGCGTACCGAACCTTGCGCGGTGGCCAAGGTTTGTATTTCGTCGATGGGGGTGCCGCCCCGTGCTTCGAGAAGCGTGAAGGTCTTCTGAATGTCCGCCACGCGAAAGATCAGGCTTCCAACGCCATCTGGATGTTTGCGTAAGTAACGTGCGGCTCGGCCACCGTCACCTTGGGGTGTTGAACAAATAACGACACAGCTTCCCGCCTGAAACGCCACCGAGCGCTGACGGCCCTCTCGCGTTAACGATTCGGAGCTTTCTCCGAGCTCCATGAAATCAAGCTTCTCGGTATAGAACCGCCGGCTCCGCTCCAGATCGTGGACGTAGTAATGGAGCGCCTCGAGCCCGAGGATGCCGAGCGGTTCGAGTTGGCTCATACATGTAGTCTGAGCGCCGGCGGAGCGCTCGACAAGGACGGCGCTCTGGGAGCCGAGCGAAAGGCCCACGATGCGCCTGGGTAAGGCCAGCATTATGCTGTTTCCGCCATACATTTCGTCGGGGAAATCTTGTCAGTTCGCACAGATGCCGTGAGGATGTGCGCGCACCATGGCGCACACTGCACCGCGAGGACTCCGCTTTCTGGGGCTTGGCTTCGCTCTTCTGGCTGGCGCTTGCGCCAACCACTACCAACCCGAGTTTCCAGTCAACGTCGAGCGAGGCCCGCTTTCGGCGAAGCTGGAAGATGTGGCTGTGCAACCAACAGCCGTACAGCTTTCTTTGAGTTTAAGGGCGCAAGATGGGGTCGAGGTGAGGAGCATTGCCATTCACAACGGGGACGGTGCGGGCTGCGACAGCACCGCGTTTGCGGGCAACGTGAGCGTGAACGACGACAGGAGTGAGCGTACTGGGGATCTGAGCAAGACTCCCCTGAAGCTCGCGCGTCGAACGAAACTGGTAGCGGGGTTTCCCTTGAAGTGGTTTGTGGACGGTGAGGATCTTGTCTTGGACATTGGAGTGGCACGCGGCGAACGGCGAACGTGCCTGCGTGTGCCCATTTCGGGTTCCTTGGTGCGTTTCGAAAACCGCACGCAGTGGGTCGTTTCGGTGCCGATTAACATGCGCTTTACGAGCGCCGGGTCCATGTCTAATACTCTCGGTTTCGGTGTAGGGGCCGGGCGAACGTTCGGCAGCGCTCGTGTCCAAGCCATGGCGTTGCCGTTAACCTTCGTTAGCTGTCAGAAGCGTGTTTGCGGTTCCGATAAAGAGGGCGCATTTAACACGGGTTATGGTTTGCACCTGGGCGCGGAGGCGGCCGTGTTCCCTTGGGAATGGCTCGTCACCAATGAGAGCGCTCAAGCCTTAGGGGTGGCGCTGCGGTACGAACATATCGAAGGAAACTTCCCGCGACGCTCCGGAGCCAAGTGGGAAAGGTTTGATGCCATCTACCTTGCCCCTTCGCTTGTGTTGTACGATTCCCTGTTGAGAAACATAAAGCGAGGCGCCCAGCACCACGGAGCTGTTGCTTATGATCTGTCGCTGGGTGCAATTCGCGCAACCGACACCGGGCAGATTTCTTTCTCGGGCGGAGTGAGCTGCAGCCTACTACTATCTCTGTGAGCTCTCGCTGGCTGTGGGGCGGGGCGCAATTTTGAGTCGATCCCTAGCCTCGCAAGCTTCGCGGAAAGTCCCCTTGCAGGCCAAATCATAGTGTCGGGTGGCTTCTGTAACGTCAGGAGCAAAAAGCAGCCCTTGTTCGTACATTTGGCCTAACTTGAAGCAAGCCGCGGGTACTTCCGTGCACATTTGGCCAAGCGCCTGTGCGGCCCGCTGTAGGTCGTCCTTCTTCTCGCTTGCGAGCAGTAGGCCTGCCAATTCGAGGCAACCCTGCGACCAACCGCGAGCCGGTGCAAGACTGCACATCTTGCTGAGCGGCGCTTGCCACTCGGAGGGAGGTGCGCTCGATTGAGGAGCATCGCGCAGTTGTTGAGAAAGGTACAGGCACCCGAGCGCTGACCCACTGGTGCAGTGACTGCGCAGTATGGCGACTGTGTTCTTCCCACCGAGGAACTGGCACTTGGCCGCCACAGCACAACCGTCAAGAACACCGGCTGTGCAGGCGGCAGCGACGTGTTTGGCAACGAGCTCGGAGCAGCTGGTAGCCTTCGGTTCAAGGGCGTCGAGGGCTTCATCGACGCAACTTTCCATTAATCCACCCTTGCAGGCCTCGTGTTGAGACCACACACGCTCTTCATCCGAAACCCCAGAGCCAGGCTTTTTGCCGTACCAGGCCACCTCCGCGCAGCCTTCTGGCCAGCCCTGGTTACACGCGGTTCGAAACCACTCCACGGCTCGGTCCGGTGAAGGAGGGCCCTCTGCACCTTCCTCGTAGAACTTTCCCAGCAAGTAGCAGAACGCAGGGAACCCAAGATGACAGCTTTTTTCCGCGAGGCCTAGCGCTCGGGCACGCCCGCCGGCCAGCGTGGTATGCCTCCACAACATGTTTGCGAGCTGGCCGCAGGCAAACCCCACATTGTGGGAACAGCCGAGCTCAAGATCGGCAACTACCTGGTCCATATTGCCGCCGTAGTCTTTGCGTGTAGCTAGGAAGCTACCCCAATACCCGCAGCCCAGTGGGTCTCGCTTCTGGCAAGCCAAGGAAGCGTACAACATAGCGCGAGCTCGATCCTTTGGCACGCCTTCCCCTTCAAAGAAGCGTTGGGCCAACAGCCCACACGCTTTGCCTTCACCCTGACGACAACGTTCGGCAGCGTAGTTGCTTGCCGAGTCCCCGGGGCTGAGAATGGTCGTGTCAGGTACGGGGCGGCAACCGCTGGCAACCGCCAGGCTCGCCGTAAGAATTGCGTTTCGAGCGCGCGACCTCACGGGGCTACGCTAGTTCAAGTTGCGCGCTGCGAAAACCCGCGTTTGGGTGCGCAGCTCGGTGCCTGCAGTTCTAAGCTTCAACATCCGGCTGAACACTCGGGTGCGCCGCCTGGAAAGCCGGCAACGCTTCACAGGCTTGCTCGATCGCCAGGAGGCGCGAAAACGGCCTGAGATCGATCTGAAAACGCCGCGCGTTGTACAGCTGTGGAACCAAAAATAGATCAGCGAATGTTGGTGTTTCGTCCAGGAAAAATGGCCCGCTTTCGGCGCTCGCCAGCGCTTCCAGGCTCCGCAGGCCAAGTTCGATAAAGTGTCGCGCGAAACCTTGTGCGTCGGCGTTTTCGGCCTGTAGACGGTTCAGCACGCTGAGGTTCTGCAGCGGCTGGATGCCGCTGTTTACAACTTCCGCTATTTGGCGGCAGCGGGCACGAGCTTCGGGCGTTTTCGGTAAGAGGCTGGGCTCGGGATAGCGCTCCTCTAAGTATTCTAAGATTGCCACGCTTTGACCCAGGCAAAAAGGCGGTGTTTGATCTTCGACTACCAAGAGCGGCACCTGCGCGTGCGGGTTGAGCTTTCGAAAAGCCTCACTGAATTGTTCGCCTCCATTTCTCACCAGGTGCGTCGGAACATATTCATAGGCAATGCCCTTCAGGTTTAGCCCGATCCGCACCCGCCAAGTGCAGCTGCTGCGCCAATAGCCAAAAAGCTTCATCTTCTCACCACGGTCTGTGAGATGCGCCCAAAAACACTTGCGCCGTTGGCATCCAGCATTTCAATCTCGATATGATCACCAGGCTTGAGGTAGGGCGTTCTTGGAGCTCCGTGTGCCAGCGTCTCCAACATGCGCCGTTCGGCCAAACAGGAAACGCCCCGTGCCGTATCCACGTTGGATACGGTGCCGCTGCCCAAGATAGTGCCTGCACCAAACGCTCGAGTCTGCGTGATGTGGGCCATCAGATCGTAAAACGAAAAGTGCATTTCGGAGGCTTCCGGATCTCCCATGAGCGTTCCGTTCAAGGTGCTTCGGAGCCGCAAGTGCACACGGCCGTCGCGCCAAGCGGGCCCTAGCTCATCGGGCGTTACCGCAAAGGGTGAAAACGCCGTAGCAGGTTTCGATACAAAAAAACCAAAACCCTTCGCAAGCTCACTCGGCACAAGCTCTCTCAAGGTAATGTCGTTAGCCAAGAGCAAGAGGGCCACGTGGCTTTCGGCTGTGGCAACGGTGGTGCCGCGGGGCGTATCCGCGAGGATCACGGCAACTTCCGCCTCGAAATCGAGCCCGTGCGCGCTGTCGATGAGCTCAATCGGGTCGGTGGGTCCCAAGAGCACGCTGGAGCCGCCTTGGTAAACCAAGGGGTCCGTGAGCAGAGATGCGGGGGGCTCGGCTCCGCGGGCTTTTCTCACGAGTCGGATATGTTGAATGAAGGCTGAGCCATCCACCCACTCGTAGGCGCGGGGTAACGGCGCCGCCAGTTGCGAAATGTCGAGCGGTGAGCTCGCAATGGTTCCCGCTTCCAGTTCTTGGCTTAGTACGGCGAGTGCAAGGGAGGCTGTTGGCCAGGCCTCGAGAGCAGCTTGTAGCGTTGGAGCTACGGTTCGCGCGCTCGTGTAACGCGTGCCATCTCGGTTAACGACGATTAACTGGCCGTCTCGCCCAGACTTCAAACTGGCGAGCTTCATTGGCCCTCGATCTCACTCCCCGCGGCTGAGCCCGAGTGTTGCATCCAAAAGCTCAAGAAATGACTTGGGCTTGAACGCTGTGGCTGCACCGACGATGCGCAACACATTGGCGTCGGCTGCGGCCCGTGTGGCAACCTCGGGTTCGAGTGCGGCAAAGGCTGCCGCGGTGTTGACCGGTTCTGCGGGAGCCTGCGCGACTTCGGCTTGTTCTTCTGCAGGCTCAGGCGGAAGCGTAGGCAAGCGCCCTGCAGCCGGGATTTGCACGGGACTTGCGGCTTGGGGACCCGATTCGGGAGGGGGCGTCTTTAAGGGGACTTCGCGCTCCGCCTGAGAAGCGGCCTCTGCAAGCGCTTCGCTCATCGATGTGGGTGTGACCTTGGCCCGCTTGGAGGAAGCTGGGGCTTCTTCTTCAATGGTGTCCTGCGCGTCAGCTGGAGCGCCCGCCACGGCAGCCTGCGCATCGCTCGCAGCCGCCGGCTCCAACGCCGTGCTCACATCCGAGAAGTCCGTCTCCGTAGAGTTCGCCTCAGCCTCGCTCGGAGACGGCTCCGAGATGGCGTCAGCTGGATCCGAGAAACTAAGCTCAAAATCTGTGGTTTCTGTGGCCGGTGGTGCTGCGTCTGCGGACGGATCGGAGTCCACCGTGACCTCGACGATCTCGTCGTCGAAAAGCTCAACGTCATCGGCTTCGATCTCTTCTGGCGCAGCTTCTACAGCGCTGGGCACGTAAGCCGCGGGCGCGGGCGCTTCTTCGAGGATGGCTTCGGCTGGCACCACAGGGCTTGCAACGTAAGGAAGCCGGGGCAACGCGCGATTGGCTTGGATCCTGGCCAATAGCCCCTCCAGTGCGGCGACTTTCTGTTGTGCACTCATGCCGACACCCCACGATGCAACTTATCGAGCAGCTCTCCCCAGGAGAAGCCTTGCTGCACCCAGGCCTCAACCTTCGGCGCCACGTCAGGAGCTACCACCAACAGCTTCACGCTCGACTCATCTTGTGAAACGGCAACACCCTTTACGGTGCGTTCAAATAAGTGCAGGAGCGCCGATTCAAGCGCAGAACGCACGATAGCAACGTGGGCCGACTTCAACGGAATGCCGCTGATATTTACAACCAATGCCTTGCCCCAACGCTCCATTTGCAGGTTACCAAGCCCCAACAGTGCGAAGGCACCACCCAGGTGCTCAGTAACTCCGTCAAGGCTGAGCGAAAGCTTGTGCTCCCCCACGCGCTCTCGCACACACTCAGCTGCTTGGCTGCCGAGCCGTTTTCCGAAACCTTCCACGATATCTGCCGGTGCGCGCTTGAAAAGCGCATCCAAAGCGCTGGTTGGGACCGCAAGGGCCGCTACCTTGCCGTCGAAGGTGAGGCTGCCACGGGCAAGGTCGAACTCTAGGGCGCCCGCGGCATCAAAGGAAGGTTGTGTCATCCGTGTTTTCTCGCGAGCGCAATCAAGCTCCACCAGTATAGAGGTGACGGGAGTGAGGCTGTCAAATCTCTCGCATGCCGGGTATTGAATTGGGGACGATGGAGAGCGTGAACCGCAAAATCCGAGCTTCATCCCGCATTCCTTGGTTCAGCCTTGGGCTCGCCGCAGCCGGCATTGGGATAGGAGCCGTGGCGCATGCAGCGCCGCCCAAGCCGCGGCCGTTTTTGCTGGGCGGCCCGCTCGTCGTGGAAGCTTCGAAGTTGCGCATCGATCCGACACTGCCCACGGGTGAGCCTATTTATAGAAGCTGGCGCGAGCCTCCGTCTGCCGTCGAGCGCGCTTGTTCGTTTCGCCGTCCAGTGTGCGTGTCGGGAACTGGGGCTTTGTTCCAAAAACGTGGGTCAGCGTTTTTGGGAGCGCTTGAGAGCGCTTACGACCGCGTGGTGCTCGGGATGGGGCTTCCGCCGCCGCGGGGAGCGGCGAGGGCTGACGAGAATCTAGATTTGTACGTGAGTGAACACGCCACTCCGTTCAACGTTGTGCTCTCGGAACGGCCCCTTTCGGTTTTCGACGAAGGGCGTGTCTTCTGCGAGGCACCGCTCAGTATGCGCCCCGAGGAAGCGGCGACGCTTTGCGTGGCCCAGGCCGTCGCTCATCAGTTGGATCCCGGGGCGGGCTCTGGTGTGATTGCTGCGTTTTCCGACTACATTCATCTGCTCACCCTAGGGCCATCGGATAGAACGCTCGAAGCGATCCACAATTTCCAGCAGAGCCCTCACCTCGGCTTCTTTAGCGACGAGGATGAAGGGGCTGCTCGTGGGTCCTGGGTGTTGTTCGATTACCTGGAAGCGCATTCGCCGCGTGGTCCGGGTTGGGCTTCTGCGGCGTGGTTGTCCGCGAGTGCCGGGCTAACGCCTGTTGGGGCCTGGCGCTTCTTTGACGAGCCGGATGTGTTCGATGTGTTGCGTCATACCTTCGAGGAAGATCCTGTGAGATTTGCCTCGTTCTCGGCCAACTTTGCGCTTGATCGTGCATTTTTGGGCTCACGCAGCCGCCCTTTGCGCCCGATCTCACTTTTGTTTTCTGGAGGCTTCGGCCACGTGCGTTTCGATTGGAGCATCAAGGCTTCGAGCTTGCCGCGTCGAGTTGCCAGTGTGAATCCTTTGCGCCCCAATGGTTCGGAATATGTGTGGCTAGAGCTCGACAAGTGGACCGAAAAAGATGTCCTCGGGTTTGAGGCCGAGTGGGAAGAGCCAGTTCCTTTTAAGTGGACTTTATCGAAGATAACCAAAAGTGGCGAAGTTGCTGGAACCTTAGATATTCCGTTTCAGCAGAAGGCCCGCTCTGTCCAGCAACGTTTGGTGGGCCTGGAAGGCATGGCGGGGGTTCTGGTTGTCGGCACTAACCTGGGAGGCATTCGCTCCGATCAACCGTTCGATCCAGATGTGGGCCCTTTTGAGCCCCACGGCTGTACGGTCTATTTGGCCAAGGTTGCCGAATAGCGGCGCCGGATTGTCAAAAGCCCAACTAGCGCCCAAGCCGTTAATCGGGATCTCAATCGCCGCGTGGAGATTTTCCTGATTGCGCGCTGATCCGGCTCAGTTGGTTACGACTTGTAACCAACTCAGACCCTTACCGAGAACCACCAGACATCGGTTTTCTCGTTGCGCAGCGCGAGCGCTTTCAGGAATCACCCGAAGTCAACGGGCGCGCAAGGCTACGACAAGCACGAGGACGACGGCGCAGAGAGCTATTGTTTCAAGGGGGTACGACACGATTCCGATCAGAACGATCACGACCCCGGCAAGCGCGAGAATCCAGAGGCATCCCCCAGATTCAGAAGCCTTGGGTGGCCGTTGGACAGCGTCGATCAGATTCTCGAGGTCGTCGGGCGATTTCTGAACCTTCCGAACCTTCTTCTTGACGCGCCTGCCCTCGATTTCTTCTCGGACGAAGAAAACGTGGCCGCAATCGCATTGAGACCGCCAATCGGCAACTGGCTCCTCGCAAGCTGGGCAACGCTTGAACCCCGGCGCATCTTTACCCATCAAGGCAAGCGATACCATGGCCCTCGTGTGGGGCGGAAGTTCCTTGCGGCAACAGCGAGAGCCCTCTACTCGGAGGGGCTTTGCGCTTAATCTGAGGTGGCGAGGACGTTGATCGCCGGTGGGTGAGCGCTATGCCGCGTGAAGAGGGGCCCACTCATCGGGCAGCAAACGCAGCTGCCCGGCCCGTTCGAGGACTGCACCGATCGCATCCAGGGTGACCAAGGTAGGTGCAGTAATTTCGATACCAATCGGGTTTCCCGAGGTGTCGTAGTCGACGCGCATCCCATTGCCGGCGTCTTCTGTACGCACAGCTTTCGCCGATGGAGCACGGGGCAGATAGAGGTAGGCGGCCAGCGGCTTGCCTTTGCGGTACGTAACTTCGAGGTATCGATGTTTCATTTGTTGCTCGTTGGATACGCGGTTACGACCACGAGGAGCTTGTCTTCGGTGTCTGGCTCAACAATGACTTCCCATGCTCGTCGGCGGTGCCGTGTTCTTATCACGAAGCGCCCGGCTATGACATCCGCATGGTAGCCTTGGGCGCGTTCCAGCATTATTCGCAGGGCCACTTCGTCGAAGTCACGATCGGCCATGCGTTTCAACAAATGCGGAACGAACTCAAGTTCCCACTGCCACCAGGCCGGCCATTGCACAAAGACCACACGACATAGTGACCGATTTGCGGCGCGTTTGGAGCGAGAAAATCAGACTCAGGGGCCCGGTCAGCTAGCGCCCCTATATTCCGCCACTAGCCGCTGGACGGGCAGTTGGTCGATCATCCCACGTACCCAACTAGTCTGTAGAGCGTTCGTTGCGCCCAAGCCCTTGCTGGCAGACTTCACAGGGATGAACGGAGAAGGGCCTTCGCGCCCGTCTGCGCTGCTACAAAGCGAAGTTGGGTCTGTGGGTCCTCAAATTCGCGAATCGAATGGCTTGCAAATAGCGAGATGAGTAAGGTTCCGGGAAACAATCGATCGAGCAGCTCTCCATTCAGCGCGTATCTGGTGCGGTCATCTTCGTCCAACCCGGCTGCCGATGTGATGAGATGCACAACCTGTGGCAGGACAGTGTCCGGGAAGCGCGTGGCGGCCTCGATGAGAGTCTGGGCAAAGCCTTCCCACCCATCAAATGGTAGTCCATTGAAGTCGTTACTCCGGGTTCGACTGAACCCCCACACACATCGAGCTAACAAACCTTCTCTGCTGTGTTCAAGCACTTCCGCAAGTCGATCTGGCTTGCCCGTGTACTCGCGTGCGAAGTGGTCCGTAAACGCCTGCTGGAGCGAGGATGCTGAAAGAAAAATCTCGGGGATCTCCGTCTGTCCGCCTGTTCGCGTAAAATGGCGCACCAGTTCTGCTGCAAGTGGCAGGTTGCGCCGCGTGCATACGAACACGAGGCGCTTCACTAGGCGTTCGAATGACGTCGGCATTTGGCCGCTCTGCCGAACCTTCTTGAGGACGATAAGCCACATTGCTTCGAGCCCGAACTGGCGCTGCCCCGGCCAGGTCTTGGCGGAATCTCTTAACTGCTTAAGTATCAGGCTCCGCAGCAATCTTTCCAGTTTATCAGTTTTGAAAACGTACCCAAAGTGCTTAATCGCCTCGCGCTCGGGCGATTTCCCCAAGTACTCTACAAGCACCTCGCTATCGAAGTTCTTGATCGCTCGGAGCACCGGTTGATCTCGATCGCTCCCGACCTCACCATCAACGAAACGCCCCCAGTATGGGCGGTCATAAAAGGATACCCCTTGGGGTCTCCGTTGAACTTGGTCAGGTGCCGGAAAGAGGAATGACACCAATGCTTTTAGGGAAAGGGCGCGTTGAGGGCCGGTTAACTCGTAGATGCGATCTGTAACACGTGAAAGATCAGCCCGTTTAGAAGGGCCTGGCGTTTCCGCGTAATCGCTGATCAGCGCGAACACCTCGGGGTCAGTGTGCTTGACGAGGGAAAGTACCAACAGGTCGTCAAAATCGATTTCCCCAACTAATCGCTTCCATTGGTCGTGGCATTCGCGTAAAGCCATCTTCAGGATTCGTGGTGCTGCGCAGAGCGAGGCCAAGGCAATGGAAGCTGGAGGTTCCGTTTCAAAGCCAAGGTACGCGGACGCATCATCAAGTTGCGATTCACTGAACGCAAGCTCGGCTCTGGCTTTGGCGTTCGCAGGATCGACCCTATCCCCAAGCATGTGTAAGCAGCCATTGCGAAAGCAGCGCAGAATGTTCCCGAGGTCTGCATAGCGAAGGTCGGGAACCCGCTCGATGTGGCGCGCGAGCTTCTCTTGATCAAAGGAAACCCCTAGGGTTGTCGCGGCCATCACCACTGTGAAAGAGGCTCGCTCGTCCAAACAATGCAGAAGTGCACGGAGTGGACCGAGGTGACTGGCTTCGTTGCTGCCCTGTTCTTTGTGAGCCCCGTCTTCATCCCAGCCGGCAAAGCGCTCAAAGTCTTCAACCCAAACGACTACGCGGACGCCAATAGCGTTAGCAAGTTGTTCAAGCTGCTGCAGCACTGCCACGGGATCCTCAATGCGCTCAAGGTGCGGCGTTAGCCACGATGCGCGACTCAAACCCTGAATCGCCTGGGCATACCGTCTTGAAAGGCCAAGCATCGGTAGGACGTTCACCTCTTCTGCGAATGCGCTGACAAGTGCGTTGATGACCCCACGAACTGCAGCCTCGGCCGTGGTGTAGGGCCACAGCGATACGGGGACTATTTTAAGGTCGCGCCGGGGTGCTGCCTGCCCCATGACCAGTCGCATGATCGTGGATTTTCCCGAACCATAGCGGCCTAACAGTGCGACGGACCTTTCCGCTTCGACTGAACTGTCGAGAAAACGACCTAGTATTCTGCGGGCGACGATCTGATGGCCAAAGCGGTCTTGTCGGAGGTCATCCACTGGTAAGTCATTCAAGATCCAGTTGCAGAGCGCCTCAAAGTCAGTACCCAAAGCACTCGCTCCGAGGACCGCGACATGATCTCCGCCCGTGATGTCGGGATCATCGGTGTCAGAGACCCTGCGGCCACAGTTCAAGAGGAATGGGCCGCCCGCGACGATCAATGGGAGTGCGAAGAGTGAACCTCCAATCCAGACTAGGCAGAGGCGCTCTTCACCGTCGATTGCTGGTGCTCCCCCCGCGGAAAGACCATAGGCCCAAGCTATTACGACACATGCTGCGCCGAAAAATCCGGCGACCCAGACCGGGGGAAACGAGAAGGTATGACGGAGTCCTAGAAAGGCGGTGAGCCGCGGCATTTGATTTCTTAGGGTCAGCACAGACAGCGCACCGATAGCAACCGCCCATGGGATGATGCCCAACCAGCCCAACTCTCGAGCAGCGTGGGAGCCCTGGTCGTGTACCCACGGACCCAAAAGGAAAAGGGTGGAGGCCCCCACGATTGTCATTGCCAAGATGTCACCCCAGCGTGCCGAAATTGCTCGCTGCCTGCTCTTGCTCATGCCCCTCATCGCCATAGAGAACGACGCTAGCCCATTCAGCCATGGGTTTGACGTTCTGTGTCCGCAGCGTTTGGATTTTCCTTAGTTTCTGGGCGCAAGCAGCCCCCCGGACTAACGGCCACATCGTACCAATAACTCCCCGCGCCCTCGGGCATACTGCCACCATGGATCCCCTCCCGTTCGGTCGCTCGCCTTGGATTTCCGTGCTTTGGCTGGGTGGGTGCCTGTGTGGTGTGTGGTTCGGTGTGGTCGCATGCGCCTCGCCCCCACGCAGCCAACCGGTGCGCGCTGAAGCAAAGGCCGTCGCTTCCAAGGACGCCTCCGCTCCTCACGCCGGCGCAAATTCTCGTGCCGGCTCAACGCTCCCCGACGCGCTTAAGGGACCCGAATCGAAGCTAGAAACCGCGGTGTTAGCCGGAGGCTGCTTTTGTCTTCCGTAGTCGTAGCAGCATCACTCCAACGCATGGCACCCCCACAACGAGGACAGATATCAAGGTCGGCAGAAAATACATGTTTCAACATCCACGCCCAGCGCTTGGGTGTGCTCGGCGGTTTGTCGCCGGCATTCG
>JANRKO010000090.1:0-31581 GCA_033763455.1 Polyangiaceae bacterium | reverse complement strand
CTACGCTTCGCCCGGCACCTCGCGATGCAAGACGCAAGACTCGATACAACGACCTTTCGGTATTTCCGCTGACGAGACTTCGACCCGGATCGTCTCCAGGCCGGCACCCGCTGGTCAGCTGCAGCTTCGTGACGCACATCGTTGTTAGCCCTAGTGCCGATTGGAGCGTTCTGCCCAGGCGCAAGGCTTGGGATCAAGGCGGGGGGCGCGGTTCCGTCAAGATCGGTGGTGCCGCAGCTCGTTCCCTCGTAGAGCTTCACATTAAGCACTACTTGCACATCTTGGTTATTGGGGAGAAGCAAGCATTCTACGGTGGACTCACCCCAGGCTTCACCGCCTGCGCATTCGCTTCGAAGAGTTAGGGCAGTTCGGCGCATTAGGGGGCTCACTTCGCAGAACGCATTGATGGGGGTGTCTTTGAATTGGTCCGTTTCGCCGAATCCCTCGTCGTCTTTGATGCGGGTGTTGCCAGTAATGTTGACGCGGCGAGCGTATAACACGAGGCCTTCTGGCGGCCGCGAGCTCTCTGCTGTTAGCTCCAAGACCACGAGGGGTGTTGATGCGGATACTTGCACCAGCTCCTCGTCGGTGTAGCTCTCCCCGTCTATCGTTTTCTGCGCGCGGACGCTGACGTTACCCCCTTCGACGCCTGCCACCCGAAAATTGCCGTTGACATCGGAAACCGTGACTGCCGGCCCCACCTCCACCGTGGCCCCGGCCACAGGCGCCCCAGCGCGGAGCACCTGCCCAACCACTGTGAAGGTACCTTCAGCCGCACGCCAACGATGAATGCGTCGGTACTCACCGCTCCGCAACTGAGCCTTCTCACTTTGGCCGTAGACTCCGCCTTGTGCGGGGGTGTCCCACATCAGGAAATCATCGGGGCTCACCGACACGCCATCTCCGAATGGCAACGGGGAACGGGATCCCTCAACAGTCGGATCGTAGCGTGTACTGTCGTCTCCGACGAGGTTCTCACTGCAGGCATCGTAGGCGAAGCAATTGAGCATCTGGTGGGCGAAGGAGCGAGCGTGATCGCCTATGAAATGACCCGCGACGCCGGCAACGAAGACGGCATTGCCGCCACCCTTCGCAATCTCCGCGGCTACGTCATTGTAGGTTGCATCGTACACGGCCTGGCCCGCGACGTCCCTCAGGGCTTCGCGGTACCAATACAAGCCGTCAACGGTGCCGCCGATCCGAGGACTGGTGCAATCCGTGTCCGATGCGTACGGCAGACCTACCCAAAAAGTGTCGCGACGATCATTGATGCTGCCATCCGAATCTTCAAATTGGCAACCCTCTAGCGTGGCACCCGCGCGCTTGAGCGCATCCCAAAGGAACGTGGTCGACACCGTGGCGGGCTCGCCTGAAGGCGAGCGGAAGCTGGTATTCAAAGGGTATTGATTGGTGTAGCCCGGCACTACGGGCCGAGAGGAGTAATTTTGCGGTGGGTCGAACGAGACATTACCTTGGGTGAAAGCAAAGAACCGGTAGTGGCTTTCTGCAGCTTTTGCGATGTCGGCCGCTTGGTGCAGAATGGGGCGCACTAAGCTGTCGGACTCGAGGGGTGGCCGAATCACGAGAATGGGATATGATGTCGAGAATCCTTCACATTGCTGTGGCTCCGGGTTGAATGTGTTCATGGAATAGACCTTACCGTCGTCCGCGAGGTAGCGAGCTCCGTTGAAGGCCTCATCTACCGATTCCTTGAGCGCACCCGGCCATGCGTAGCGCAAGCGGTGCTCAGTAAACCTGTTGTAACCAACGGCGCGCTCGTCCTTGGGGATGTCGGCGGTCAGGTAGTCCTTCGATGCCGTGGAATGCGCTAGCCCGTAGTAATTCTGCGTCATGATGGCCTCGTGGGAGTACGTTTGGCCGATGGATTGCAAGAGCTTGGCGATGGGGCCGCAGCCGGCGTTGATGAACATATCTCCCTTGCGTGCGTTGCGGATGAAGGCCGGGCTCAGCTCCCATTCATTGGGCTCCGGCTTGCACGCCAAGCCCGGGCGAGGCGGGGAATCACCCAGGATGCACACATACCTTCCCCGCTTTGGATGTAGCAGCCGCAACCCCCAGCTGCCCGTACGCCTCTGAGACGATAATCTGGCAATGGTCAGCGCTTTGAGCCCAAGCCTGAACCACCTGCTGAGCGGTGCTATGGCCAGCCGCAATCACTTCACCCGCCACATGAGCGCCTGCCAAAGCCGCTTGAACTCGCGCCCGAGGGCTCTTCCCCGTAGCATCCACATGGGCCAAATAGCCAAGCTCCGCCATTTCGATGGCGTGAGCCTCCGCCGCCCGATCGAGAGCGGGGCTGCGAACTAGCGCCGGCAAACGCAGAGAAACACCCAGGGAGCAGGGGTTGGTTCGCCCTCGCAGCTCCAGGATGCGCTTGAACAGTTCGTTCGAAGCGCCCGCAAGCGCAGCCTGGGAGCTCGAAAGCTTGACGCTTTGCGCAGTCGGCGTGGGGGCTGGATCCGTCAAACTTCGGCACACGCCGCATGCGTAGCTCCCTGGTGATAACAATGCCCAACCACCCAGCACCCCGAAAGCGGATAGGGCCACGAGCACATTTGCCCGCGAATCAAACGCCCAGCTATTAAGAAATTGCCCCAACATCGCAAAGGGTCCACCAGTGCCATGAAGCTGTACTCGGCGTCAACCCTTGGGGGTACGTGGGTGTGCTGCTAAAACCCAACCTACACTTACAGTTTCTCTCTTAATTATTGGTCAATAGTCGCTTTCGGCACCCACTCGGTACCCTTGGGTACCATTCGCGGCTTTCAGACGGACCTGATGCGATAGCCGAAGCAGCGAATATCGACGGTGCGTTGCCAGCGGATGGCGCGAGTGGATCTAGGGCGGTGTCCGAAAATACTGGAAACCGAGAGGGATGGAACACCGAATTGGGTAAGCGCTGGGCATGACGTTGATCGTGGCGACTCGATTCGGAAACTACATTCTCAAACGCTGGAACAAGTACCCTTTTCACCCGAAAGCCCGGGGTGCCTCTCGAAAACAATATCGTCGAACGCGTTCGAACTCGTGCCCCACCTCGGCCGGCGTTTCCGATGCTCGCCAATCGATGGTCCGGACATCCGCGCGATCCGCGAGCCACCCTTCCGGGACACGATGGCGTCCGGCTAGAATGGCTGCGGCGTTATCCGACAGATACCGAGCAAGCGCGGGCGTTCCCGCAAGCTCGGGCCGCGGCGTGTTCCTGAGACCGCGTCGTTCGAGCTTCGTACCGACGAGGGCGAGGTCCTGAACGAGCGCCGTCCCCGAGCGGCATCGTTAATGCGGATCTGCTCAGCTCTACCTGAAAGTCCTGTACCAACGCACCGAGTGCTTCCCGACGACGCGGATCCTGCGGCTCGAAAGCTGTGAGTGCGTGGAAGCGTGCGGCCTAGCTGCTGGCATCGCCGACGCCAAGGAAAATTGAAGCCACAAAACCCTCAAGGTCATAGCCGCCGATTCAGCGGCCGTTCAGCGCGGCGACCAGCGCATTGAGGCTTTGCCCTTGAGCGAAGCTGAGAAACTCACGGTGAAAGCCGAGGCAACGTCCACCGGAGTCCAGGGGTTGGGAACGCGAACAAACCAGCGCCTTCGCGGCTGCATCAGAAGGACCAATCTGCCGCGCTGGTTGCTACTAGCGAAACCTAAACCCAAGTTGCCCAGGCGGAGGGGCTGGCGGTCCCCGCGGAGGAGGCTGTGGCACGAGGCCATGCGCGGCCATAAGGCGTTGGATGTCTTCCGTAGTCGTAGCAGCATCACTCCAACGCAGGACACCCCCACAACGAGGAGAAACGTCAAGGTCGGCAGAAAATACATGCTTCAACAGCCAAGCCCAGCGCTTGCGAGTGCTCGGCGGCTTGTCGTCAGGATTCGCGAGTAGCTCCAACTGATCGCCCGGAGCCGTTGGTGGCGCATGCGCGGCAGGGTCGAGGCGCGGCGTGGGCACCACTTCGGAGCGCACCGCGGAATGGCTTGAAAGCACCCCAAAATACCGAATCATGTGAAATCGCGGTGGAGGGCAACAACGAGGCGGAGAGAGGGCTGGCCTGCCCGTTCGCCTGAGACAGCAACACCCTGCGCGGCAGCGGCATAGCAAGCAGAGAGGCCGGGCTCTTGTTGCTCCAATGGGTGCGCGTCAGCGTCGACGCACTCGCTACCTCCGCGCACAGCTTCTTGTCGTAGCCGAGCAGAGCTCGCACGCCCCAAGGTAGGGAACAGATCCAGTGCCGGATGGGCACGGCCGGGATCACGCATTCTTCGAGGTGCACGGCAGTGTCCGCCATTCGACGGCCTGCGCAAGAGGGGCAGAAGCCTCGACGTTTGCAGAAAAACGCCACGAGCTGCGAGCGGCCACAAGCCCGGCAGGTAAGCTGCAAACAGCCGCGCTCCAGAATGCCGCAGGTGAGATAAACGTCCATCTTCCTCTACCACGAACTTTGGCAATCCGCCGAGCTCTTCGAGCTGCACGCGGAAAGCGGGCCAGTGCTCAGCCACGGCCTGGTAGAGCACCCGTTTGCTCGGGTTCGCGGCGGGCGTAGCCGTCGCTGCGAGCGCCAGCAGCATGGCGGTGAGTGAGCGCTGGATGCCCCATTTGGGGCGCTCATCGAAAGGAGCGTGCCAACTCTGTTGGAGCGTGATTAGGCGCGTAGAGGTGTGCTCCGGGGTTACCCGAGGGTTTCCGAGTTAGCTAGTGGCGGCCAGCTGCTTGGGCGCCGTGCCTCCGTTGGACGTGGGGAGAAAATGCGGCTAAATTGCCAAAACCGAAAGTCCCGGTGGGAGGTTGGCTGCGGGAGACACGGCAAGTGGCGCTACGACGTCGCTACGACGAACCGAAGTTGATCACGGGTTGCGCCTAGCGCGCTCGGCGCTACCCTCCGCGCCACTATGATAGCCACGGGGCCCCTCCAGGGCATGCGAGACTTTCTGCCGCTCGAAGTACGGCAGCGCGATTATCTGATGACGGCGTTCAAAGCCGTCTACGAACGCTACGGGTTCGAGCCAATCGAAACCCCGCTCCTCGAACGCCTGGATGTGCTCCTCGGCAAAGGCGGAGATGAGAACGAGAAGCTGATCTTCAAAGCGCTCAAGCGCGGTGCGGCCTTGGACCGCGCCATCGAAGCTAAAGAGGAGCTTGCAGATGCAGGCCTTCGCTTCGATCTCACGGTGCCGTTAGCTCGCTATTACATGGAGCATCGAGCGGAGCTGCCGCGCCCGTTTCGTCGCTATCACATTGGCCCCGTTTTTCGCGCGGATAGGCCCGGCCGCGGGCGTTTTCGCGAATTCTTCCAGTGCGATGTCGATATCTTAGGGGTGGCTGATGTGGCCGCTGAAGTAGAGGTATTGCTGGCTACAACTGGAGCGCTCGATGCGGTGGGCTTTGGTGGGTTTAGCTTGCGCCTCAACGATAGGCGTTTGTTGAAGGCGGTGTTAGGTTATTTGGGCGTGAGTGAAGAGCTCCAACCAAGCGCCGTGATTGCGCTCGACAAGCTGGATAAGATTGGCCTTGAAGGCGTGGCCAAGGAGCTCGCTGAGCGTGGTATTTCCGCTGATGCCGCTGAGAAGCTCGCGAAGCTGAATGCCCCCGAAATCTCCGCATTGCCGGCTGTGGCTGGGCTCAAGTTGTTGGCGGAGCGCCTCAGGTTACCTGCAACCGATCCCGCGTTGTTGGACGTGAGCCGAATGATTTCAGAGCTCACAGAAGTGCGCGGTGCAACGCTGAGTATCTCCATCGAGCCGCTTCTGGCGCGCGGCATGGGATATTACACCGGGCCCATTTTTGAGATTTGGGTGGAAGGCGTGCCTTTTTCTCTTGCAGGCGGTGGCCGCTACGACGGGCTGGTGGAGCGTTTTGGCAAAGAAAGTATTCCGGCTGTTGGTTTCGCCATCGGCTTCGAACGCATTCTGATGCTGATGAGTGAACGCAACGCATTCCCCGCAGATCTGGCGCGCGTAGATGTGTACGTAACTGTCTTCAACGCCGAGGAGCGGGGCTATGCGCTCAAGTTGTCCGAGTCGCTGCGTAAGCAGGGGCTGCGGGTCGTCACGTCTTTGAAATCCGGCGGGCTCAAGGCTCAGCTCAAAGAGGCGAGCGATCGGGGAGCGCGTTACACGTTGGTGGCCGGGCCCGATGAACGCTCACGCGGCGAAGTGCAGCTCAAGGAGATGAAGACGGGCGAAGCCAAGCAAGTGAAAGAGGCGGATGTAGTGGCGGCTTTGAGCTTGGCTTGAACGGCGTGTGTCCAGCAGTCTGCACGGGCGCGGACTCAGCGGCTGCAGAGGGCCACTCACGCCGCTCGGTGTTTGCCTTGTTCAATCCATTGGCGGACGGCGTCGGGGCACAACTCGTATCCGTTGGGCCAGGCGAGTGCTCCTGATTCGATGAAGCAACGACCAAATAGATCGCCTCGTAGGATCTCCAGTACCAGCGGTTTGCTTTTTGGAGCGCCGAACAAGAAGCTCAGATCCACTTCACCTTGGAATCCATCCGTATACTGAAGGCGGATTCGAAATTGCTCCGGATTTACTTTCACAATCCGCTTGATTGCAGTTCCAAGTTTCATATTTGTCTCACGAGAGCGGAGCAATCCGCTTGGGGATTTTATTAGACTGCGTAGTTTTCCATGCTTTCCGCAACTCTGCAAGGTGGGCAATCCGCCATTCCTCCACCAATTTGGCGCAACGCTTCGGCAGTTGCCCCGCAAGAATCTCGCCGGAATCGATCCCCACCACTGCATTAAATTCCGCATAAGCGACGTGTATGTGCGGGGGTGCATGATCTTCAAAGTAGACGCGGATCGTGATCCCAAAGAAGACGGACAAGATTGGCACCCATGCATCATACCCAAACCTCGGCACGCGTGACGACGGCATTCAAAAGCTTGGGGGATTTGGTGGGCGCGTGGGGGAGGTTTGGGAGAGATTTGGGTAGAAGGCGTGCCGTTTTCTCTTGCACGCGGGGTCGCTTCGGCGCTCAAACGAAGCAAGTGAAAGAGAACCCATGAAAGAAATCAACGAAGCTCGTTTGGAAACCGATATCGCTTATCGCTTTGAGTACCTTGCTGAGTTTATGGGGTTTGGAAAAGACGATATCGACGCTATCCATGCGGCAGCGCCGTTGCTGGCGCCACTCGTACCCGCTTTAGTGGATGGCGTTTACAATAAGCTTCACGCCTACACTTCGACTTGGCGACACTTCCTACCCAAACAACACGGTTACGAGGGCGAGGTGCCAAAAAGCTTGAGCGACCTCAAAATGGATCATCCACAAATCCAGTTTCGGAAGCAGCACCTTGCCCGATATCTAGAAGCGCTGGTGACCAAGCCCTACGACGGAAAGTTCCTCCAGTATGTCGACATGGTTGGCAAGATCCACACGGCCAAGGCCGGCAGCGCTGACATCGCGATTCCCTTGGTGCAGATGAACGCGCTCCTTGGATTTGTCGCGGACGTGTTCAACGCCACTATCTTGAGCGCGGATATACCGGAGTCAGTGAAGCATGGGACACTGCGCGCTTTCAGCAAGCTGCTTTGGATCCAAAGCGACTTCATCAATCGTCACTATCAGAACTAGCTGGCGGGCTTGGACGATTCCAGGTATCAGCGTGCGTCGTGATATGCCGACGCATTGGTTGCTGGTGCCTAACTGCGCGTCGCCATAGTGTGGCGCCGTCGCGAGCAGATTCGCGCGCGGCTTGGCGTGATGTTAGCACGCGTGCTTTGATCGCTGAAGCGCGGTGCGCTGAAAGCCAGTCAATCGGGTCTGGGTCCGCACCCAACGCGCGTTACGGCCCACACAGCGTAGCGCTTGCCGATTGAAGGTGGACCTTGCCTGACGCATCGTTCCACACGACAGCGATCGTAGTTGGGCTCAGGTCGAAGTCGGCATTTACGCGCCCGGTCGGAACGGTCGCGATGAGAATAGGGAGCGCTTTTGGCGCACAGAGGTTATCGTAGCGCTGTAGATACAGGCTGTACGAGTTGTCTTGCTTAAGTGCCCGAAACAGGCCCAATAGATCTCCTCCAGAATGGCGGCGCATGCTGTACGGCTCCCAAGCGATCGCCGTTGGGCTCTTCATGGTCCCGGGCGGGGGAGCGAGAGCCTTCCAACATCTCGCTGTCCCATTCGGGTTCCTTGCGGCAAGGACTGCTGATTCGTTCATGCCGTCGAAGGTGCCTATCGTTGAGAACACACCGTCCGGGGTGGCTACTGTCTGGGGTTTGGATATACCTGTGATCTCGGGTGCAAACGGCTGCTCTTCCAACGTTCCCGAGCTCACGAAGGACGAGTTAAGGAGGGTTCCGAACTCAACCAACGAATTCGGTCCCAGGCCGGCAGTGTGCTGATGCCAAGCCGTCCCCGCCCAATCCATCGACCAAGGGCCCACGAACTCCTTAATCAGCGAGATACCAGGGCTGGTTGCGTAGATGGCTGTTTTTCCAGGAGGACTCGTGTCAGAAAAGAGCAACCGTATATCGGTCCCATCAAAGATTGGCGTCACTCCTCCAGATGCCGTGACCTGGAGGCTCTTGTCGGCAATCGGTTCATTCAGCAGCGGTACGGGAGCGAAGTAGATTTTTGAGCCAGCCGTCCTATCAATCTGGCCAGCATTCACACCCAGATCGGTGAATGCGAGTACGGCGCTGGTTCCTGCTGAAAGAACCGAGGGCTGGTAGGCAATACCCGATGCCTGGATGCCAAAGGATCTCGTGGACATCACCTCCCCCGCGGTATTCGCGCGAATGTACATCGGGGTCTTGTCCGCCGCATAAACAATGTTGAAGCGAGCGCCAGCCGCGTGCCAAGAGATGTGCGGATCTCCGTAGCCGGTCAGACTACCGCTCCCAATTTCGCGCAAAACCCCGCCGACTAGATTCGCGCCCTCAAACCCATCGCAGTCGTTGTCTTTTCCGTCACACTGCTCTGGAGCACTCGGATGTGTGAGGTTGTCGGTGTCATCGCAGTCGTCACCGGGTGCTTGCGCGCATGCCGTACGGCCGTGACCGTCGTTGTCCATGTCGAGCGCTGTAATGACGCACCCCTTGCCTTCCATGCAGCTCGCGCGGCAGTTGGTTGAATCAGCGTTGTCACAAACCACGGGAGCACCCGCTTCGCAGACGCAATCCATTTGGCCGGCACACACCGCATGGCTGCTTTGCGAGACACAAACCTCGATCCCATTGCAAGCAAGGCCATCTGAACAGTCTGCACTATTGGAGCAAGGCCTTGCCGGCGGGTTTGCGCTGCCGCCTAGGCCGGCTGTGCCTGTACCTGCGCTGCTGCGCCCTTGACCCGCCGCACCTGCACCGCCGTCGCTTCCACCAAACGCGAGCCCACCCGCACGGTCACCCCCAGCGGGTGGGCTTTTCTCTCCTCCGGCTCCGGCGGCCATTTCCGGGGACATGGGCGGCGGGCACGTCAGCGTTTTCGTGCAGTCACCAAAACCGTCGTCGCACGCGGCGAGCGCTAGATATACGGAAGCGATGCCTCCAACGAGTCGGAAAGCACTCCAATATTTTCCCATAATGAGGTCTGTGCCAGCCGTATTGGCCGCCTGTCAATTAGGGAAAACCCCCTAGCCCAATTGCCCGGCAGCTCACTTTAATGCACCATATCACATAGCGCCAAAGGGCCCCTTTGCCTGGGAGCGCGAAAGGACTCTTAGAATGCGTAAGATTGGAATCTACCTCGCGGTAGCTGGATTGCTCGCTGGCTTCGGTGCTTGCAATGGTGAGAAGAGGGAGTTTGGAGCCGATGGGAATATGGCTGCGGCCGGCCAAACCAACACTGGAGGCGCGAAGTCGGGAGGCGCTCCGGCTTCTGTTGGTGGGGCTGGCGGAGCTTCAGGGGCAGGGATGCTCATGGTGGTGAAGGTTCCTTGCCAGGCAAGTCCCGAGTGTGACGATAAGAATCCATGTAACGGCGTGGAGATCTGTGCGGCTGGGTTCTGCGCGGCTGAAGGCACGAACAAGGCGGATGGTTCTGCGTGCATGGCGCCCCCGGGTACGGCGCCTGTCTCTATGCCGGGCACCGGCGGTGCAGGTGGCGCAGGTGGTGCGGGTGGGCCGACGTTAATTAGCCCTTCTGATCAGTTCTTCTGCACCAAGGGAAGCTGCGCGCGCGGGTACTGCGGGGATGGGTATGCGGATGCCCTCGCAGGTGAAGAGTGCGACGACGCCGACGCGGACGATGCCGACGGCTGTAGTAAAGACTGCCAGTTTACCTGCGAATCCGATGCAGAGTGCGACAACGGCAATTTCTGTGATGGCACTGAGATTTGTCTGCCGGCAACGCATACCTGCGCCACGGGGGTAAAGCCTGCCGATAAGACCATTTGCAATCCCCCAGAGTCGACCAAAGAGTGTCGACAGGGCACGTGTGTCGTCATTGGCTGTGGCGATGGCGCTGTTACAACCGTGGGTGAGGAATGCGACGACGGGAACGTTACGCCGAATGATGGCTGTGAGATCGATTGTCAGTGGACTTGCGAATCAGATCTCGAATGTAGCGACCAGAATGCCTGTAACGGTACTGAAACCTGTGACGTCACCACCCACCTCTGCAAACCGGGAGTTGCTGTAGTAGTCAGCGACGACGCGAACCCGTGTACGGACGACGTTTGCGATCCAGTGGACGGGCAATCCTTGCACACCCTGAAGGATCCCGATGGCGATGGGGAGGCCTCTACCGCACTCGGCACCTGTGGCACCGACTGCAACGATGCCGACGGTGCGATTTTCTCAGGGAGCCAGGAGATCTGTGGCGATGGGAAGGACAACGACTGCAACCCAACGACGGGCGACATGGATTCGTCAACGCGCTACTACCTGGATTGCGACGGGGACGGCTTCGCAACCGACCCGTCGAATTACGTGAGTTCCTGTGGCTACCCGCCGCCACCCAGAGCCGGCTTGTGCCCACAAGGCTCGTACAACGGATGGACGACGACAGAGCCTGATCCCAAGAGCCCAAAGAACTGGGACTGCAACGACCAAGATGTTCGAGTAAGTCCTCTACAAACCCAGTATTTCGCAGATTATTACACTTCGCCTATTAGCCGCGTCGCCAGCTGGGATTACGACTGTGATGGGAAGGAGTCCCCGTACGAGACGATCGGTGGCATCGAGTACGATTACAAGCTGAATCCCTGCGACAGCTCCTGTTCGCCTCAGGGCTACTACAAGGAACCCCCTTCATGCGGTGGGCAGGGCATCTATAGTTATTGTATTCGTCCGGCTGGGCCTATTTTTTACCCACCCATAACGCGCGCCCAGAGCACGATTATTCTCCCCCCGATCTACGTGTGCGACTTTGACGCGACCGTTCGCAAGGTCGAGGACTACCACACGCAGACCTGCCGCTAAGGCTCGGAGCATAGGTCTCAGCACCATCGCCCCACCTGATTCACGGTGGGGCGATGCTCCGTTCATTCCAGCTTTCGGCTGGGGTTTAGACCGCCCCCCCCGTGAAAATTCGGTGGGCGCCGCCGAATTTTCATAGTCTCGTGGGAGGGTGGAAAGCGGTATTCACCTTGAAAATGTGAGGAAAGCCTCCCGCGGGCACCCCGTGTGGTGGGCCTGTTGGGTGCTCGCCAGATCCTGGGGACAAAGCGTTCCCGATGGAAGGCGGTATCCGTGCGGCTGGCCTGCCCGCGTTGTTGAATGGTGCTGAAGCCTTAACGCAACGGTAACTTAACAACCTTAGCCCCTCGGGGGGGAGGCTCGATGGGTGGGAGCGAGAGCACCATTCGCTCTAGGCGGGGCAAGGCTCGCACGAGCGCGCCTTCGGCGTGCAGCTCGGAGAAGGAGTGATCAAACACCAGTACGACGCGGTAAATGGAGGCAAAAGCCCTGGCTAGGCAGCCGTAATTGGGTTGGCGCTCCACATAGCGGACGTTGTTGTTGTCCGTCTTGATGTGGCGGCTTGTTTCGGTGAGCGCGCGGGCAATGAGAAGATCGGTACGCCAGGGGTAGCGCTCGGGCTCGGAATGGCGGCGCCTGAGGCGTTCCACGACGGCGCGCAGATCGGCCTGTTCGCGTGCGGAGAATGTTCTGAGCAGGGCATCGAGCTTGGGTTCGTCGAGGGAAAGGGTGTCCCAAAGATCGTGACCGCGAGCCGCGAGCGTAGCGAAGGCGCGGCCCGTTTCGAAGTAATCTTCTAGCTCATCCAGCTGCTCTCTCGGCAGCGAAGCGCCCCAAATGATCGGAGATTGTTCGTCCACCACGAAGGCTGCTCGTGCATGGCTTTGGCCTGCCAAGGCTGCGAGCGTTTCATCTACACGAAGAGTTGGATTCTCGTGCTGCGTGGGGGACCGCATGCTAGGTGCTTCGGGGCCATCGCCAAAAGAAGTGGCGTAAGCACGTAATCGCTCTAGGACGGCTTCGCGGTCTTTGGGAGGCTCGGCGAAACTGACCGTCATGCGCCAACCATCACTCACCTCAAGGCTAACGCTGCGAGCATCTTCCGTTGGGAGGCCGCCAAATTCGAGCTTTGCTTCGCGGGCACCCACGTCGCGCTCAATCACTTCCAACAGTTTGGTGAGCGAAGGATTCTTCACGCGTTTAGCCTAGCCGATGGGGACGTTGAGAAGCGCGGCATTTTCCCGTGCGTGAGCGGTACACGGTGTGTACAAATCTGGCAGGCGCGAGGGCCGGTAGGCCACCGGTGGTTCGACCGAAGGCGTTGATTCCAGGATCGCATCGAGTGCGTCCACGAGCTCCTGCATCGAAGCGAAACGGTTCTCTGGGTGCTTGCAGAGGGCACGCAGAATAACGACTTCAATACGTGGGTCGAGGGCTTCGTTGAGCCAAGAAGGGGGCGGCGCGGGAGAAACCAGGTGATGCCGCAAGAGCTCCACTCCGAGCTCAAGATCCCAGGGAAGGTGGTCCGTGAACATCCGAAACATCACCACACCGAGTGAGTAAACGTCCGAACGAGCATCCACGCGATCGCCGAGTACCTGTTCAGGTGCCATGTATTGGCCGGTACCCAAGACCACGTTTTCTTCTCGTTGGGGGTCGCACTTGGCGAGCCCAAAGTCCAAGATTTTGGCGATTTTGGGGGAACCGAGCGGGCCTACGAGGAAGATGTTGTCGGGCTTTACGTCGCGGTGAATGATCCCAGCTTCGTGCACGGCATGCAGGCCGGCTGCTAACTGGCGGCTGAGCCGGAGAGCAGTCTTTGACGGCAGTGGATCACCACGGCGGAACAAGTGCCCCAGCGTCTCGCCCTCAAGCACTTCCATGATGGAGTAAGGAGAGCGCCCGGCTGGAGCTTCCGCTTCGTAGATGCGCACCACGTTCGGATGCCGGATCCGCATGGCCGCTCTCGCACCCACCACAAATCGAGATCGGAGGTCCTCTGTGGCCGTGGCCTTCTCGTCTAAGATCTTGGCAACCACTTCGGAGCCATCGAGCGTATCTTCCGCGAGGTACACGTCGGCAGTGGCGCCCCGATCGAGATGCCGCACTAGCCGGTAGCGCTCGGCGAGCACTATCTCCGCATGCTCAAGGGCCCGAGGATCCGCTTTCAGCAACAGGTGGGCGTCGCTATCGGGCTCGATGCCGATGGTTCGGACGCGAGAATCGAGCTCATCGAGCTCGTCGGACACGGGAACTGCGTTCAAGGGTGTGGCCGGCATCGCGAGCTCCATCAAATAACACTGATTGCCTGCTCTGAGCCAACTTTACGCCGTGGGTGAATCCAACTTCGAGGCGGCCGGGCCCCGGGCTCCCTTCGCCCAGGGCGTGATATTCTAGGAAACTGGAATATTACGAGCTTGAGGTAATTTGGTCGTCCTTCGGAAGGTCGGAACAGGGACGTAAAGGTGTCGCGCTTTTAACGTAGCGCCCCAACGTGACACTCTCCCTTGGATAATGAGCCCTCTATTCAAGACGTTGTTAAGTCACGCTTTGGTGGCAACGGTGGGCGGCAGCCTAGGTGGTGTTGCCGTTTGGTCCTTGGCTGGAACGAGCAGGCCAAAAGTGTCCCGCGAGTTGTCGTCAGCGCGCGAAGGCGAGAACACTCGAGCTGCGAGCTATGAGGCGAGTGACGGGGAGCCGGTGCGCTCCGCAGGGACGAGGCGGCTCGAAGAACGGCTGGCCACCCTTGAACGCCAAAGCTCGGCGCAGAAGGCCATCGCCCAATATATCGAGCGTATGGATCCCGATGCAGGCCCCAATGATCCGACACTGCAGGCTCTCGTGGCTTCCAACAACCCTGCTTTTGAAACAGCGGTACGCGGCGTTCTGGAGCGCGTGGATGCCCAACGCAAAGAGGAGCGCGAAACCGAAGCAAGGAATCGCCAAATGGAGCGAGCCACCAACGCGGCGGGCGTGCTCGAACAGAAGCTCAAGTTAGACGGGAGTCAGAAGGCACAGGTGGAGCAGGCCTTCATCACTGCCATGGACGCTATGCAGAAGCTCCGCGAAAGCGCCGGCCCCGGGCGGGGGGATTCGGAACGCATCGATTGGCGTAAGGCTGTTGGTGAAATTCGCCAGGCTTTGGACAAAGAGGTGGCCGGCGTGCTCAGCCCCAGCCAGCAAAAAACCTACGAAGATCTCAAGAAAACCGATGATGAAGTGCGAGAGGTGTCCCGCATGTTTGGTGGCCGCGGTGGCGGCGGCGGCCCGCGTGGACAGGGCTGGCAGGGGCGAGGCGGGCCGGAGTCTGGTGGGCCAGGGCCCGGCGCACCGTGAGTGCGCCCGTTGATCTGACCCGCTCAACCTTTCCGCACCGGGCTCGGAAAGGTTAGCTGAGAGTTGAGCCGGGCGTGGCTTTCGACGACTCTTCGGCCATATCTTCCTCTGAGTCTTCATTCGGAGCTTCTTCGTGAGCCTCCGGTTCCGTAGACGCAAGCTCCTTCGGCCCCGCGCTTGCCAGCGCTAACTCGGCTTCCGGCTCTCGTGCTAGGGCAACAAGAAACGCGGTGACGCCCGCGAACAAAAGGACGCTCGCAAAGTAAAAATGCTGATCGAGATCCTGCACCAGCGTTGTGAAATACTGCGCCATACAGATCCCCAGAACGCTGAGCCAGATCGTTGCATCAACGGAAGAGAACGGCGTCTCGGCGGGCCCACCTTGGGCGAGCTGCGTGGCAGTGCGGCGCTCAATAGCAGCGAGCGGGAGCAGGAAGATGAAATGGATGTAATAATTGGCGGGGTAGAACAGGACCGGGATGAGAATGAGCGCCAACATGGCGCTTTGGTGCATAGGGCGGCGCTTTCCAATCCAAAGCAAAAGGCCTGAAAAGAACGCTACAGCCGCCAAATAGAGCGGCATGCGCTGAGCTAAGGTGCTCGCCTGCATGTACTCCGACCCTGCAATTGCAGCTTTCAGGCTCACGTGATTCACGTGGGGATCTTTGCTCAATAGATGCACCTTATGCATCCACTCTGGCCACGCCTGTGGCCCAAACAATACCGAGGTGAATCCGACCCAAAGTGCGACACACACCACCGCGGAAACAGCAACCTGGATCAGCGGCTCCTGCTCTTTTCGGAATGTCTTCCAATCAAAGAGGCGCCCTTCCCTCCGGTAGTACTCATAAGCCCACCACAAGGTTGGAATAGCTGCCCCGAGCAGCGAGGTTATAGGAAAGGCTCGAATCAAGCTGGCCATCGCGAGAAAGACGCCGCCCGTCTTGTAGCGCTTGGACTTGAGCGCGCAGGCGCCGAACGCAAGGTACGCCATCCAATCATGCCGCAGCGTTGCACCCACCCAGTTGGTGCCGAACATGTAGTAATCGTTCGCGCCGAAGATGACCATGCTTACAAGCGAGGTTCTCCAGCCGAAAGTGCGCCCAATGAAGAAGAATGCGAGGGCCAATAGCGCCGGATCCAATAGCGCGCCCATGCCCAATGAAAAATCATTGGCCGTGGTTCCGGCGAAGAGGAGGTACGCCATGGAAAGCCAGACTGGTGTGGCGTTGCCACCGTGATCATGCATGCTGCCCAGGTAATCCCCTGGCCCCATTCCTTCTCGGAAGTAGCGCATGTCTACCTTAAAAGCCTCCCAACGCTCCTTCGTGAATCGGGTCTTGATAGCCGTAATCTGATCCCGCTGCTCGGAGACGCGGACCATCTGGTGGTTGCTGAGGTCGCGGTAATCAACGGCGCTCAGTTGATCTAACGTAACGCCCGGCTGATCTTCGACGTAAGCGAGCACGCTGGCTAGGTAAACGCCGTCGAACCGGAGCTCGTTGAAGTACTTGGCTACGGGGTAATACACCCGCATATCAAACGGGTGGATGAAAGATGGAGTGTTGCTTTTGTGATTGAAAAACTGTGGGCGCCCGAGGTTCGCGAAGGAGAGCAACGCGAGCGCTGCGGCGACGCTCAGCGTTGAATAAACTGCAAAGGGGTGCGCTCGGTAACTCGCCTTGGCCCAAAGCTCCCGCAATACGGCAACAGCCGCGACCGCCGCAGCCACCCCGCGAATCAGCGCTACCTGGCGGGCCTCGACCGGCCAATTGTTGGCTAACGTCTGATACAGATCCCAGCCAAGAAGAATGGGCAAAAGTGCCACAAAGCCCAGCCAAAGAGCTGAAGTCTTGCGCGAGGTAACGACGACAAACACCATAAGCCCTAGGCCGAACAGCAAGATCTTGCTGCGGATGCCAATATCCGGCCGCACACCGCTCCGCAGCACGGGCCTCGGCGGAAACACCGCGGGCGTTTTCTCGAACACTTGAAGCTCGGTGAGCGAATAGGCGCCATCGCCACCGGCTGCCGTAACGCGCAGGTATCGCCCTTTTGCGGCTAGCCCGCTTTTGGTGCGAGTTTGCAGGCCCGGCCTCCCAACAGGCGGCGCGTCCCAGAGTGGAGAGAAGTTGCGATTGTCTGCCGACACGCTCAGGCGATAGACGTCGTTGTTATCCCCCTGCAAGTACACCGAGTCGATGCTCTTTTCGCGACCAAAGTCGAACGTAGCGCTGGCTGAGGGGCCATTCAATACGCACGAAAGATCCGTATTCCAAAAATCGCCGTCGGTTGCGGCAACGTTATCTGTGAGCCTGTCTGCCGAACGGACGTTGTCCGTGGCGATGGGCGTCTTACCGTGAAGCAAACTTTCGGAGCTTCCGCCAAGGCTGCCGAGGCCGGAGCCTCTCCCACAACCGAACAAGAGTGAGCCCAAGACGGCAAGAGCAAGCGCAACTGTTGCAAGTGAGAGCGGCGAACGCTGTTGAGCAAGGTTTGCAACCGTGGCTTGGGATAGTCGCTCACGAAGAGATGCGGACGGCTTGGCCATAGGGCGCGCACTCTAGATCGACTTTGCGCAGGTCTCGAAGGGAGCCGAGCTTCGGGCAATATTGCCCGAGAAATGTGGCGCCTGCGGGTGAGGGCATACCCCAACGCAGCACAAGGTGTGGCCCGGGCACGCTAGGGTGCCACCCTAGCGGCCCAAAGTTGCCCGGAAAAGCGTGGCGTTCCCTCGCACACCGAGCCGCGCGACGTCAGCGGAAACAACAGCGCTCTGCCCTTGGGTGAGAACTTGAAAGTGTGAACCGGAACGAAGCTCCGCTGTGCCTCGGGTGCACAACCAAATCTCCGCCGACGCGACGGCGCCGTTCCACGACTCTTCGTGAAGCTCCAGCTGTGAGAGTTGAAATTCCTTTGCGGGAGTGGGGTAGACTTTCTCTAACGCGCCGTGCGGTACGCCTCGAATCGGGCTTACAGCCAGGGGTGAGAAGTCGAGGATCTTGAGCAGCTCCTCGGTGTGCACGGGCTTAGGTGTCAGCCCGCCGCGCAGCACGTTGTCGGAGCTCGCCATGATCTCAATGCCAGCACCGCCGACGTACGCGTGCAAATTGCCCGCCGGCAGGTAGATGGCATCCCCGGGCGAAAGCTCCACAAAGTTGAGCAAAAGTTGGCTCAGAATGCCGATATCATGAGGGTAAAGCGCGTGTAACTTGAGGCTCAGTGCGTAGGATTTCTGGTGTGGGCCGAGCACAGCGCTCTGCTTTTCGCAGGCAACAAGTGTTTCTTCTACCAGTTGTATACGCGTGGACGTGTCTGCTTGGAGCAAGCTCGTGAAGCATTCCTTAAGGCCCGCGTTCGTTGGATTATTAGCCAGGCGTTGGAGAGTGGGTGCCAACGACCGGATCTGTAGCGGGCGAAAGAGGGCCAGTGTTTCGGCGATGTTCCGAAAGCCACAGAGAGCCTCAAATGGCGTGAGTGCACACAGAAGCTCGGGCTTGTGGTTGGCGTCTTGATACCGGCGCCTTGGGTCCTGCTTAGGGATGCCGCGAGCTTCATCTTCCTCGAAGCCTAACCGGGCCTGTTCTTGATTCGGGTGAGCCTGCAACGAAAGGGGCGTTTCGGCCGCCAACACCTTGAGCAGGAAGGGCAAACGCCCCTGAAATTCGGGGGCACGTGGGCCTAGCCAGCTTCCTGGAGCCTCGGCAATCAGTGCGTCGAGGCTAGCCTTGCCACCATTAACGTTAGCTTGAGAAGGCGCATTCGGGTGCGCGCCGAGCCACATTTCTGCCTCGGGGGTGGCCGTCGGGAAAACGCGTTGCTGAAGCTCAGCAATGGTCGAGTGGGAGCCCCATGCGTAGGCTTGGATCTTATTGGTCAAAAAAAGGATCGGCATGGGGGTGGGTGGGCTTGTGACCCGTGCCTTTAGGACTAAGCTCCCGAAGGCTCATGCTCAAGCTTGTTTCGGTGGTCGCCCTTCTATGCCTCAGCGCCTGCAGCGATTCGGCGCCTCCTACTTCGGTCGAGCCGTGCGGCTCTGTGCAGCCTACGTTTCGTGTGGTTCTCAAGGATTCGGCCGGAACGCTGCCTTCTGATGCAAGCTTTCGGGTCATGCACGGAGCCGGGTGCGAGGCCTATGCGCTCTCTTCTGGGAGGGTCGCTCCGTGTTCTGCGACCGACAAAGCGGGGGTTCTGTTTTGTACAGCGCGAGTCGCGGCGGGGGAGCCAAGTCATTCGAGTGGCTCGGGAGGAGGCGCAGGAGCGAGTGGTGTTGTTGGTGTGGCAGGGAGCGCCGGAGCTGCCGGCGGTTTATCGGGTACAAAAGCTGTTGAGTCGCTGGAGTGTGAAGTCTACAGCGACGGGGCCATCACCGTTGCAGTGTGGAGGAGCGGTTCGAAATGGTTGGAGCGCGAGCTCAGGGCGGAGCGCGACGCGCGTTGCGGTGTGGTCACGGTTTCGGCAACGATCGATTTGCAAGAGCAGGCTTCCCGCTAAGTTCCCAGCCGACGCTTTCCGGGAGCGCCCCTAGTGTGCGGGGTCGGGTTCGGCGAATACGTCAATCTTCGGCCCGAAGGATCTGAGCGCTGCCGTTTGCGAGTTAACTTCAGAGCCGCGGCTTACCTGGTTCTCAAAAAACACCAAGCCCACGTTGGGGCAGAAGACCTTGCGCGATTGCTGTTGGAGCGGCCCCTCGGTAGCAGCTTCTAGAGTCTCCACGCATGCCTTGAAGCTGCCGGCGGGAACCTGAATGGCTCTATCTGTGGTGACTACCCGCACAGTTGCAAACTCTCCTGGAAATGTGTCCCCCGTGGCAAGCGGCCACTTGAGCAACAGGCCGCCGCTGACGTGGCGCACAGAATCCCCGGCAACCTCCAGCATTTGAGATTTTTCGCCAGCTTTTAGCTCCACGAGCCCACCCCCCTTGCGCGTTATTTGAACCGCAAGGAACCCCTTTTGCTCCTCGGTGTTCGTAGTTTCGTACGCGAGCACGCTGTTATCTTCGAGCGGCAAATAGAGCGCAACGCCACGAAGCACCGCTTTGGCCTCGGGCACCGCTTTTGCTGGCGGAGCCTCTGCGCAACCGGCCACACCCAGCGAGAGCAGAGTGGCAGCTTCGAGCGCGTAAAGCTTTGCTTTTTGCCTCGAAAACACCCGACGAAATCTAGTGCTCAACCGAGAGCGGCTAATCCCTGACGGCGAAGTAAATGTCCCCATTTCCGCTATCCCCCTTGGAGTAATAAAGATGGGTGCACGCACTGTTCGGACGAGCATCCTTCATTTGGGCAAAACCCACAACGTCGTAGAGTGGGGAATTGCTGGTTTCACGAAAGCGAGCTTCTTGAATGCCCTTAGCCTGATTGAAGTAGAAGAACGTCAGCTGGTCATCGGAGACAGCGGAGAGCACGTTCGGGTTGCCTTGCGTACCCTCCAAGAGCCCCTCTCCTATCAAAGAGCCAATTCCCCAACTTTGACCGTTGCGCGAGGACATGTAGACGCTCGAAACCTGCATGGTGCCCACGTAAAAAAGGGAGTTATCAGCCGCATGCAGCACGGGTGCACGGAAGGATTGCCCAGCCGTGCCAGGGAGAATATTGAGCGTGTCGAACATCGCTGTGCTGGGAGTTGGGTCAAAGTTGCCGCTGCGTGTGGCGCGGGTGAGTTCGGCGAACCCGGCACCGGCCGTGGCAACCAGAACTAAGCGGAGCCCATCTGCACTTAGCGCAACGCCCAGCGCCGGATCATAACCATTGGGCACCGAGACTTGGTGGGAGTTGCCGAACCCATCGCTTGGGAGCGTGCGATCAGCGATGTGCAATTGACTGTCGTTCTTGAGCCAGGCGATCGTGAGTTCATCGTGGGTGATGTCGAGCAGTATTTCTTTGGCTCCGGAGTTCACTGAATCTACGCCCACGGAGTTCGTCCAAGTGGCTGTTGGGCTGCACGTGGGTGCGATGGTGGGGCCGCCGCCGGAACCCGCGAGGCCCGTTCCTGGTTCACCGCCCGCAGAAAGATCACCTGCGGCTCCTAGGTTGCCCCCGCTTGCACGGCCCCCAGCTTCTGCAGAACCACCGGCGGGTGCTCCGCTCATTCCGGCGATACTCATCATGCCGCTCGCTCCCCCACTTTTGGTGCCTCCGGAGTTTGCACCACCGGTTGTTCCCGCTTTGCCGCCGAGCGTGCTTTCGCCAGCGAAATTTCCCGTGCCAAACGCTCCTGGTCTATCCGAGCCGGAACACGCCCAGATAGAGAACATAAGGATAGCCGGAGTTCCCAACCAAATTTTCATGAGGCCTACTCTGCTGCTGCACAGCTGTACTGCTGGCGCCACTCAAGCAGCGTGGGGCTCGCCGAGAGCCCGGTGTCGGGTGAGAAGCGCAGGGTGATCTTCAAGAAGCGAGATGATTGAAGGCCCGCCGCCTCCAGCTTCGGACCAATGTCCACACCAGTGAAGGTGGCGCTGCTGGTGGTGATGGTGCCGATGAAGACCACATTGGCATCAGCAATGACCGCGGGTGCGTCAGCAAGTGTGATCAAATCTCCCGAATCCGCTGCCGTTTGCGCGTAGATTTCAATCTGGGTGCCGGCCGGCACATCTACTTTCCAGTCGAAGAATCGCCACACCGGGAAGAGCCCTTGCGCGCAGGTGCCTTCATAGGTGCGCGTGAAGTTAGCGGGCACATACACGTCGAGAGGAGGCGGTGCCTCACACACGGCATTTACGCAAACCAAGCCCATGCAACAATCGGTAGTGGCAGCGCACGTTCCCGTCGCCAGCTGACAGGTGTTGATGGCAGGCGCCGCCTTGCAGTGTTTCACCGGAGGCTGTGCCACAGGCGTATCTAGCTGGCAGACGGAACCCGAACAACAATCTTCGCTCACGTCGCAGAGGTTTTCCTTGTTGGTGCCAGGTTGACGGCAGGCTTCCAAGGCCCAAAAGCCACGCTCATTGAGCACACCTTTGGTGGGGTCCACGTTGTAGCTTTGGTTTGGAAGCCAGAAGGCAGGGTGGCTGCGGTCAGCATTGGCGCTCACCGTGTCGTCGATGGCGGAGACCCAGAGTTGCGATTGGAGCCGAGTGCTCTTAACGGTGGGTACAAAGTTGGTGGGGTCTGAGTAGTCGGATTGATCTGCCGGGAGGTTGAAGAGGTTTCCGTAGGCGCGGGTGCTGGTGAACACTGTCCAGCGGTAGCCGCCGGCCGGCGTGGGCAACATGGTGGCCTGGTACGCCTTGTTGCGATCCAGTGCTTTTTCCGCTTGGTTGAGCTTGGTGAGCTCCACGGGCACCGGGGTGGCGGCCTGGGAATCCACCGACCAAAGCTTGCCGGGAACCTCGAAGTAGTTGGTGGGGGCCATATGGCCATATTTCGTCCAACCGCCAAGGCAACACCAATCCGTAGTGGTGCTCGTTTGGTAAATGATGCTGCGCGAATCGGACTCGAAGGACGGCCATTTCATCACATCGCCCATCGGCCAGGTGTTTACCAGCAGCCGGCGATTTGTGAAAAGCTTCTGGCTTTGATTGAAGTCAAAGACGCTCAGGCCTTTGCGCCAGCCCGCGCCGCCCGCTTGGTCCCCATCGATAAACACCAGCTTGCTTCCGTCGGGTGCGAAGCTCGGCACCATCATCGTGGCTGAGCCGAGGCCCCAAACGCCGGGAGTGTCGCCGGTTACATCTTTGGGCGCGTCGCCGACCGTGGTGGGCGCGCCCCATACGAAGTAGTTGGTGCCCGAGGCGTTATCGCCGCCCCCGCGCACGAAGCCCTTGGTGTTGGTGTCCCCACTTGGAAATAGATAGGCACTGGGGATCGCGGCAAAAGAAGCTGCACCCTGGCAATTGGGCTTCCAAGTGAGCAGGGCCTTCGCGTTGCCGCTCCCCTCCTCGAAGTCGAGCTTGAAGTCGTAACGTGTGCCGCCTTGCAGGTACAAGGCTCCGTTGCCGGTGCCCGCGCTTGACTTGTTCACGATGCGGTTAGGCCCGATCCATAGACGCATGCTGTCGTCAGCATCCACCTGGAACTCGTAGACACCGCTGCAGGGTGGTTGGATTTGACCAGTGTAGCGGATGCTCCAGTTGTCGTTATTGGTGATAAGCCCGTAATCAGGGCGGCCGCTAGCCCAATCTGTGTTGATAGTAGACTCGATGCGCGTGAGGGCTTTCACCGATGAACCAACACCTGCTCCAACGTTGAAGTCTTTGTCGTCGTAGATGCTGGCCGAGAGGCCATTGGTTGGGGCCACATAGGTATTGGGCGGGAAGAGGCGTTCGGGCGGGATGGTGATCTTGGCGAATACCCCCGTGAGCTGCCATTGCAGGATAAGCTTGGCGTTGCCGGTAAATTCCCTCATTTTTACAGTAATTGGGTACTTTTGCCCAGCCGTGAGTGCGATGCCCGCGGCGCACGTGTTGCTGGCGCTCATGGTATTGAGCAGCGTGGTTCCGTTTACGGTGAGCTCCACGCGATCGTCTGCGTCGGCGCAGAACTGAATGTTTCCGGTGTAGGGAGCTTGAACGAAGCCCGTAGCGATGAAGCTAAAGTCCTCAGTGCCCATGCTTACGTCGGGCGCGGCTGCGCCCCAGTTGGCTGAGAGGTTTTGCTCAAGGCGCGTGAAGCTAGTGCCCGTGAAGTCGTTGTTGTCGTAATAGGTGGTCTCGAGGCCGCGTAACCCTATGTTGTTGAAAAGCTGCGTAGGCGGAATCGGAACTTCGGCCGTGCTCGGGCTCGACCAGCGGAGCTCAATTTGCGAGACACCACTTGTGTCCGTCAATTCCACGCGGATTGTGGATTTGACAGCGGGATCTAGATTTGCAGTTCCCGTGAAGGTAGTGAGTGCACCCTGATAGGCGGCTTGATCGATGATCAGGTTGTTGTCGATGTAGAGGCGTACGCCGTCGGTGGTGAGGATGCTAAAGGTGTAGTTCTCCTTGAAGCGCCCCTGGATCTGGCCCGTCCAGCGTACAGAGAAGTTATCTGTGCCCAGGTTGTAGCCGGGGCTGGCTGCCGCCCAATCGAAGAACACCTTGGGATCGGTGCGAGTCCAGGGCTCACCCGTCATGGTGGTGTTGGGGAAATATTCGGCGAGCAAGCCCGTGCCGTTGCCCCCGGAAAGGTAAGTGGTGGGGGCGTTGACGACGTTGGGTGTTACCGATGTGTCGATACCCACGATATTCTGCTTGCTGTTGCCCCAGATATTATTGGCGGCCAGAAGCAAGCTGCCATCGGGTGTGAGCGGGGCCCAAGCGAAGCCACGCCAGTCGTCGTTGCCGGTCTGATACGCGGTTGCGGGAGAAACAAAGTCAGCAAGTGGGCTTAGGCTGCCGTCCGAAAGGATGTCGGAAATGCCGCCGTTGGTGGCGCTCCATTTCTTATCCGAGGTGGCAAACTTGTTGCCGTTAGCCGACACGGAATGACAAACAGGGCACCCATCGTTCACTGGGAACGCCGAGGTAGCTGAAGTTGTCCCGCCGGGATTGGCCACCATCATCTTGGTGCCCCCGCTGCGACCATACTGGGTGTAATAAACGCGGCCCCTCACGGGTCCTTGAGCGAAGCGGATGTTCCGGGTAACGGCCAGCCGCGGTGAGCCGGCGACCACGCGTTGGATCTGCAGAGCGCCGGTGTTGCCCTTGGCGGAGCGCTCGAAATACTTCCAGACTTCGGGCGGTAGCGTGATGCTAGGGGGCGACGTTTCAGGAAGGATTTGTTCCCACTTAAACGCGGGTGTGCCCGAAGCTGGGTAAAGCAGGCTCACCTTAACTGCTTCTGCGGCCACTCCACCGTTGTCGTACATCACTAAAGGCGGCTGCAGGGCCAGTGGGAGCACGACGTTATCGTACGGATAGAGCACGTCGACGGTGTCTGCGACCGTTGGATTCATGGCCAGCGCCGCCACGCTGCCAGTGGGGGCAAGGCTCGTGTCCAATACATCCACCTTTACGTTCGCGGTCGCTTGACCCACGAAGTTACCGGCGTACGCGCGCACATTGATGGTGCTAGCCGTTGGGCTAAAAACATCCAGGCGCCCGTCGGTATCGATGGTCGCAACATCAAGCCCATCAATGCTCCACGACGCGCCAAATACCCCCTTAAAGCAGTTGGGTGGGTCGAGCGCCGCCGTGTATTTCAGGTTGGTGGGGGAAAGCGTGAATGGCGGTAGCGGCCCACCTGGCCCAGCCAACGATGAGGTAGGAATGATCTGCTTGGCAACGCTCGCCGAGCTCCAACGCAAGTCGGCGGAGGCGCCGCCGCTATTCTCGTAATACTCCATGCGGAAGGAATAAGCGGTGCCCGCCACGAGATTCTGTGCGGTTGTGGAGTACTCGGTGGCGCCTTGGTCCTTCCACTTGTCGACGAGGAGGGTGTTGTTCAGCCAGAAGCGAACGCCGTCATCTGTCTTGGTGTAGAATGTATAGGCCTCGGTGGTGGTGGGAATGATGGTTCCAGTCCAACGCACCGTGAAACCGTCGGCCCCGACGCCCGTAACGCCAGGACTGGTGGCCCAGTTGAAGTTGATGGTGGCGTCGTTGCGGGTACCCGTAACCACCCACGTATTGGGGATGGAGGTAATGGTCTTGTCGAAGCGGTTAAAGTATTCACCCAACACGCCAGTTGAGACGTTGAATTGGCTAACGGTGATGGTGTCCGTAGGCGGGGTAACGACGATGCCGGTGCACGTGGTGTTGTTCACCATCGGCGGCGAGGCTTTTAGCTGAATGCCGCCGTTGTTCGGATCATTCACAAATCCAGGGGGAAGCGTGACGCCTGAGGGATCATCATTGAAGCCTTGGCATAGGGGGTCGCACGGGTTGGCTACACAAGGTGTCGCGGCGCCCAGGGCAAGAGTGCGTTTATCTGTGGCGGGAAAAGGAGCAATGCTATCGCCAACGCAGGTGCCCCAGGTGCCGTTGGGTTGGCACGTTCGTTCGCCCATCGAGCAAGCTTTGTAGTCGCCCGATTGCCGTACCACGCCACATGCCACCGTTTGCCCCGCAACACCACAGGCGCATCCGTCGTTCGGAGTAACGCAAGCGTTCACATCTGCGGTTACAGTGGTGCGGCCCGATCCGGCCTCAAGCTGCGGCAGCTTCTTTTCATTCGAGCTGCAACCGATGGCGGCAAACACACTCAGTATTGCGAGGTGGCGGAAGCTAAACACTGATTACTTCTCCGAGGGGCTCGCTGCATGTGGCACACCACGGAACAGCGCTTAACCAATGAAGCAGATTCCGTGCCTGGATCCTTGTAGGGCTCACGTAATCAGATCGGCCGCTTTGTCGGTCCCTTTAGTGAGAGGCAGAGCAAAGTTTCAATGGGAGGCGGAGCAAAGTTTGTCCCGTGGCTCCGCAAGTTTTTCTATGCGGGCGTGTGGGCACCTGTGAGAAAGCGGCGTTTTCTCGCGAACGCTATGTCGTTGGGGAGCCTACCGGCAAGACGTTCAGTTAGCGTGTGTAGGCATGTAGCACCAAAAAGAGCAGCAATCCCACAGCTAGAGCCAATAAATAAGCAAGCGCCGGTTCTGGCTGGATTCGACGAAGCAGCTCTTCCGCCGCCGCGCGAACTTCGGCGTCCGAAGTTTCCGAGGCTAGCTTTGGCGCCTCTGCTCGCACAGTTCTGTAATCACCCCGTTCGAAAGCCTGCACGAGCGCATCCAAGTTCTGGTCCGCTGGGAAAGAGAGCAGAAAACGTGGTCGCTCACGCCCCTTGGCATCGAGCGTGGGGGCTTCGGGTTTGCTGGGCGGAGCAGGAAGAGAAGTCATCAGAATTGAAAGTAAACGAAGGGTACGGATTCTGTGGTGGCGAGCTGCTTGATGGCGAGGGCCGCGAGGATCAGGCAAACGGCTTGGCCGAGAGCTGGCAGCCGAATAAATGTAGCCTGTATTTTATTGAACCAAGCCTCTGGTACGTAATGGCTGAGGAGGCCAAGGGCCAGTACGAAGAGAACAGTAGTGTGCAAGTTCGGGTGGTAGAAAGTAAAGCTAGCCACGCGGCTGAGCATCAGGCCAGCTTGGCTGAAGCTATTTGCGCGGAAAAAGACCCAACCCAGACACACGAGATGGAAGGTAACAATAACGCCCAGGGTGCGAGCTAAGCGGTTGGGCGCCCGAGGAATCCCGCCTGTGCCACGCCGTGCCCGGAATGTTTCATAGGCTCGTGTTGCGGCGAGAGCGGCACCATGCAGGCCTCCCCAGGCCACAAAGCTCAGGCTGGCTCCGTGCCAAAGGCCTCCGAGCAACATCGTGAGCATGAGGTTCACGTAGGTGCGAAAGTGCCCCTTTCGGTTCCCTCCCAACGGAATGTAGAGGTAATCCCTGAGCCAGGTGGAAAGCGAAATATGCCACCGGCGCCAAAAATCTACGATGTTGTGTGCCTTGTACGGGGAATCAAAGTTTAGGGGGAAACGCACGCCGAGGAGCAATGCCGAGCCGGACGCGATATCCGTGTAACCAGAAAAGTCGCAGTAGATTTGGACCGCATACGCAACAATGGCGGCGTAACATTCGAGCCCCGAAAACTGAAGCGGCGCGTCGAACACGCGATCAATAAGATTTACTGCGAGAAAATCCCCAATCGCCACCTTCTTGAACAAGCCTTTCGCAATCAAGAAAAGGCCTTCGCTGCCAGCTTCCGGGCTAAAGCGAGCCGGCTCAGTTAGCTGTGGCAACAGATCGCGCGGGCGCACGATCGGGCCTGCAACAAGATGTGGGAAGAAAGCGACGAACGTGAGGTACTCGAGGTAGCTCTTGTGTGGCTGAAGTTCGCGTCGATAGATATCGATGACATAACTCATCGATTCAAAGGTAAAAAAGCTGATGCCAACTGGCAGTGCGATGTGAAATGCGATCTCAGGCGGCGCGAAGCCAAGAGCGGTGGCTGCGGCTTTAGCCATTTCAAGGCCAAAGTTAAAATACTTGAAGATGGCGAGAACGCCTAGATTAACAACTACCGTTGCGACAAGCCACAGCTTGCGCACTTTCGGATCTTCACTCCGCCCGATGGCGTGGCCCAACAACCAATCCACGGTGGAAGAGCCCCAAATCAAAGGCAAGAAGCGCCAATCCCAGTGGGCATAAAACACGTAACTCGCAGCTAGCAAAAAGAGCACGCGCACCTTGCGGGTGCGTACCAAAAGCCAACTCACCACGAACACGGCGGCGAAGAACTTGGCGTAGTCGAGTGTATTGAACAGCACTGTGCGCCTTTTTGCCCCGCGCACCATATTCTGGGGTCCCCAAAAGCCGAACTATTTTGGCGGGAGGCTTTGAATTACCGGGGCCTTCGTTGGTGCCGGCAAAGCCGCTGGGCAGCTCTTGGGGTTTCTGCTTGGATGCGGAGCGTGTTTGTATGGCTCCTTGGGACGCTGTTGGTGGTGCTCGGTGTCTTGTTCGTGGGAGCGTTGCCGGGAGTGGGGTGGTACGGAAGTCGGATCCAACGGGGGCCGACAGGTAAAGCGCTCGTGGCACTTACCTTTGACGATGGGCCCCACCCGGAAACTACGCGTCGGGTGCTGAGCACACTCGCAGAGTTCGGTGCACACGCTACGTTCTTCGTAATTGGCGAGAAGGCGCAGCGTTACCCGGAGGTGCTCGGCGAAATACTCGCAGGAGGGCATGAAGTGGCGCTGCATGGGTTCAAGCATCGTTGGTCTTACGCGTTCCTTCGGAGGCAGGCGCTTCGAAGCGATATGCTGAACGCGCTTGCGGTGCTGAGGGAGCAGAATGTGCCTGCGCCACTCTTCTTCCGTCCACCTGTTGGCGTGGTTTCACCGCCAGTTGCGCGCGTGGCGCGCGAGCTTGGGCTCACGTTGGTGGGATGGTCTGTGCGTGGGTACGATGGGGTAGGTTGGACTAAAGCTGAGGCGTTTGTTAGGCGAATGTGTGGGGGGCTTAGGCCGGGTGCGATCGCACTTTTGCACGATGCTCCCGAGCGGGGCGAGCGGGTTCCGCTTGGAGTATCTAGGCTTTCACTGGTGTTGGCTGAGGCAGAACGTCGTGGGCTTCGCGCGGTTACCTTGGGTGAACTCATGGCATCTCAAAATGAGATCTTGGCGAAGAGCGAATAAGTGGAAGGACGACGGCCCGAAGGTAGGTTACGCTTCCAAAGTTATGGAAAAGCGCGAGAGCAAACGCCCGTCTCACTTCCCTTCCGCCCTCGCAGGTGCTGCGCTGAGCGCCGCGGTGCCTTTCTTCACCGGGTGTGGGGCTTCGGACAGCGAGCTCCCTCCGCCAATGGAGATGGGTGCGGATAGCTCCAAGAACGTCGTCGCGGCTGTATCGAGCAAGTGTGAGCCTGGAGCCGTCCAACACTGCAAGGTGATTCGCGGTGAGTTTCAGGGGATCCAAAGCTGCTTTGACGGCGGTCAGATGTGTTTTGATGGAGAGTGGGGTCCCTGCGGCGATCCAGCCGATGTGCTCCCGCCCGGCGTCGTGATGCCGCCCTTGCCCGCCGAGAAATGACTGTTTAGCGAGGGGCGTACGAAGGGCCGTAGAGCGGCTTGGCTTGTGGCAGCAACTTGGGGTACCTTCGTGGTCCACGTGACACGCGACCCGCAGCTGCGACGAGAAGCCGGCTTCACACGCCTAATGGCACTTGCGCTAGCGTGCGCTCTTTGCTTTCAGTTCGCATTGGGTGGCGGAGTATCGTGCGTGGTGGCTGCGATGGGCGAGGATACGTGTGAGACGCCTTGCGGCGCCAACTTCAACAGAGCAGCAGCGTTCGAAAGCGCTCGCGCCGAGACGCCGGTAGAGGTTGGAGAGTTCGGAGAGCAATCGTCGACGGAATGCCCGTGTCCATTCGATTGCTCGCTGGGGTGCGGCGCTCAAAGCCGCGCCGTAGCGGTGAATTCAGTGGCCTTTGGGGTGGTGCTGCCGCCCTATACCATTCTGCCTGAACTCATCGTCCGCCCAATGCCAGGTGCAGCAGAGCCGCATGGGATCATGCATGTTCCCAAGCGCGCAGTACTATCAAGCTGAAAGACCGGGTTAGCGCGACAAATCAGCGCGACCACTTCGACATGCCTGATCCACCAGGCGTGCGCCGACACGACTGCGCCGTCTCGCGATGCCCTGCGGGCACGCAGCGCTCTGGACGAGCACGAAGAGTAATACGCGATTCTCGTCGCGAACGCCGACGCGTCAGGCGCAATTGGGTTGCCATTTGAGAAAGAAACCAATCTGAGACATCCCCCGACTCGGGAGATGGTACGTCCTTAAACTTGGAGATAGAGATGCGAAACTTTGCTCTGCTACTAATCACACTATTTGCGGTCATGCCGCTTTCCTCCTGTTCGAAGTCCACGAAAGACTCGACCAAGGAGGCACCCAGTGCCGTCGCGGCAGTTCATGCAGCGGCGGATGTGAAACCCGGATCTCACGAAGATTGGTGCGGGGAACACGCAGTTCCGGAGTCGCAATGCACGCAGTGCAATCCGTCGCTGATCGCGGCATTCAAGGCCACGGGTGACTGGTGCCAAGAACATGGCCTGCCGGAATCTCAGTGCCGTAAGTGCCATCCAGACCTAAAAATTGTTCGGCCGGCAAAAACCAATTGATCGGGATAAGCCATGCGATCTCTCATTTTCCTGCTTGTCGCGACCCTAGTGGGTTTCTCCGCAAGCTGTGAGCATTCGTCCAACAACACTCTTCCGGTCGCGAAAGTCGAAAAGCCGCCTGCGGCGACTCAGGAAAATGCGATGTGCGCGGAGCACGGGGTGCTTGAGGCGGTTTGCACCAAGTGCAACCCGAAGCTCATTCCCGTCTTTCAAGCCAAGGGGGATTGGTGCCCCGAGCACGGTTTCCCCGAGTCCATTTGCCCCATCTGCCACCCCGAGCGCGCCGGCAAGCCTGCGGTGGACGTGACGACCGACGGTGCACCGGCCGACGGCACCCGCGTTCGGTTGCAAGGCAAAGGCACGCCAGCAACGGTGGGTATCGAAACAGTCGCCGCCGCACTGAGACCGAATGGATCTGCGATCTCTGCGCCCGTACGCATCGTTTATGACGCCACCAAGCTCGCCCTCATCAACGCTCGCTCACCAGGCGTAGTATCCCAGCTCAAGGTAGACCTCGGTAGCCAAGTAAAGAAGGGAGACGCGCTGCTTTCCATCGATAGCGCCGGGGTCGGGGCCGATCGGGCCCGTCTGTCCGCTGCGCAGGCGGGGGTGCGCCTTGAGGAAGAGAATTTGAAACGGGAAAGCCAATTGGAACAAGAGGGGGTCTCCTCGCGCGCAAAGGTCCTGCAGGCACAGCAAGCCCTGGAGAGCGCAAAAGCTGAAGCAAGTGCCCTTTCTGCCTCGCTCTCGGTGATCGGGGCACAAGGGCCGGGCAAAGGCGGCTACACGCTTCACGCACCGCTCAGCGGCACCGTAACCCAGGTTCAAGTTAACATTGGTCGGTTTGTAGGAACCGAGGACACACTTTTGGAAATTGTGGACACAAGCAGCGTGTGGGCCGAGCTGGATGTCGCCGAGTCGGACCTTTCCGTTGTGAGGGTGGGCCAAGTCGTGTCGTTCACCTTTGATAGCTTGGGCGCGGGCGAGCTCAGCGGCACCATCTCGTATGTTTCGCCGGGAGTTGATCCCCATACGCGCACCGTTAAGGCGCGGGTTCCCCTACAGAATGCAACTGGCGCCTTGCGGGCTAACCTCTACGGGCAGGCTCGCATTGCGGCCGGAGACGCGAGGACAGCAGTTTCCGTACCGCGTGCTGCTGTGCAACGTGCCAAGGGAGTCGCTCTCGTGTTCGTTCGGTTAAACGCCAACGAGTATGAAACGCGCCGAGTTCAGTTGGGAGCGTCAACCGAGACTTCTTATGAAATCTTAAAGGGGGTGCAGGCAGGCGAGCACGTTGTCACCACGGGTGGGTTCCTACTTAAA
>JANRKO010000089.1:0-68898 GCA_033763455.1 Polyangiaceae bacterium | reverse complement strand
GTCTACGCTTCGCCCGGCACCTCGCGATGCAAGACGCAAGACTCGATACAACGACCTTTCGGTATTTCCGCTGACGAGACTTCGACCCGGATCGTCTCCAGGCCGGCACCCGCTGGTCAGCTGCAGCTTCGTGACGCACATTGGCTAGACTCTAGTCAGAGGTTCGAGGCGGCGCCATCGCAAACAGCCCTGCTTTTGCTTGCCCCTGCCGGGGGGCCGATGTAGAGGCTAACAAGCTGGGGGTTGTGCTGTAACCATGAACCATGTCGACCCACTTTGACGAGTTGTTGAGGACCGAAGCCCTACGGGTTTACCAGCGGTACTTGAATGAGATCGTCCTCGCCTATGGGTTCTGCCCCTGGGCTGAGCGCGCGATCAGCTTGCACAGAGTAGTGGAACGTGTGGTCTTAAGCCCGGACGGGGAGGCTGCGGAAAAAATCGTGAGCCTCGTGGCGGAGCTTGCCACCGACCCGAATGTTGAGGTGGCCCTACTGTTACTACCCAAGCTTGAGCTGGATCGCACCGCGTTCGATCGCTTCGCCCAGAAGGTCCGTCAAGCGCTGGAAACCTCAGAGTACCGAGCTGTATTTGCGCTAGCGGCTTTTCACCCCTTTGCAGAGCCGATCCGTCGGACCAGCGAGAGTTTCATCCCGTTTCTGCGCCGCACTCCAGACCCTACGCTACAACTGGTGCGTTACAGCTTACTGGAGCGGGTGCGCGAAGGAACCCCGCAGGGCACACACTTTTTGGACGTGCACACGCTCGATCTAGCTTCGCTTACCTCGCTCAGAGAAGAAAAGTCCCTGCGCGAAAAAATTTCGGATCACAACTTGGAGCAAGCTGAAGCGGTGGGCATTGCCAGGTTGGAGCAGATCTTCGCCGATATTCGGGCAGATCGGGACCGAAGCTACCGCGCCATTTTCGAGGCGCAGCTCAAGCTTGGTGATCACGCCTAAGCAACGTTTGCCTTTAACAGACGGTGTGCATCCAACCGTGCTTGTCCGGTACCGTGCCGTGCTGAATCGCCAGCAGCTGCTCACGCAGCTGCTGCGCCACTGGCCCCGCCTCACCGCCGCGAATACTCCACTCACCGGAAGCGGTTTTTACGGTTCCAACGGGAGTGATGACAGCAGCTGTGCCGCAGGCAAATACCTCCGTCATGCTCCCGCTTTCCAGATCGGCTTTCCACTCATCCACGGAAATCAGACGCTCTTCCACAGCGTACCCGTTCTCTTGGGCCAGAGTGAGCAAACTGCTGCGAGTGATCCCCGGAAGGAGCGATCCGGTTAACTTCGGAGTCACAAGCTTCACCTTCCCCGCGTCGGAATAGACGAAAAACAAGTTCATGCCGCCCATTTCTTCGACGTACTTGCGGTGAACGGCGTCAAGCCAGACCACTTGATCACAACCTTCGGCAAGCGCTGCTTGTTGGGCCACCAGGCTCGCCGCGTAATTGCCGGCGCACTTGGTCGCACCCGTGCCACCAGGTGCCGCTCGCACATATTCGGTGGAAACCCAAACTGAGACCGGCTTTACCCCCTTCTTGAAATACAGCCCGGAAGGGGAACCGAACAGGATAAACAAGTACTCTTTGGCTGGCCGCACCCCGAGAGCGGCCTCGGTGGCGAGCATCAGCGGACGTAAATACAGGCTTTCACCCACGCCATTGGGCACCCAGTCTTTTTCCTGCCGAATCAAGGTGTCCGCCGCCAATACGAAAAGATCCTCGGGCAGTTCCGGCATTGCCAAACGGCGTGCGGAGGAGTTGAGGCGCCGAGCGTTTTGGTCCGGTCGAAACGTCTTAATCCCACCATCCGCCTGCCGGTACGCCTTGAACCCTTCGAAGATGGCCTGGCCATAGTGCAACACGCTCGCCGCCGGATCCAAAGTGATGCCTTGGTAGGGCGATAGGACTCCCTTCCCCCACTTGGCGGAACTCGATTCACCGGTTGGCATGGAGCAAGGGATCGTCACCATGTGTTCGGTAAACAGGCGACCAAAGCCCAGGTCCTGCATGGCCTGGGCGCGCTCGGCGGGCGTGAGGGTCACGGCCTTGGGCCGAAGTTCGATGCGGGAGTCGTTCGACATATCCAGCGTTTTTAATAGCACAGGCCGGGGAGTGCTCTGCCAGCGCCCGGTGCGTTTTTTGTCATCCTCCCGGAGCCGAATGATGTTTCCGGACGGATTTTCTCCGAGGATTTCTCTTCACCACCGCTTAGCTCGCCGCGCCTCCGCCAGTCGAGGTAGCATCCTTCGGTGCGCCATTTCGTCCAGTTCGAGAACACAGGAGGCCCCGAGGTTCTAAGGCTCGTGAGCGAAGCCCTCGCCGAACCTCTTCCCGGTGAAGTGCGGATCCGACACACCGCTATTGGTGTGAATCTCATCGACACCTATCACCGCAGCGGGCTTTACCCCGTGGCCCAGCTGCCTTCACCGCTCGGCATGGAGGCGGCGGGCGTAGTGGAAAGGGTGGGCGAGGGAGTCCCCGAGTCCTTAACGGGCAAGCGCGTTGCCTACGCAGGCGGAGCACTGGGCGCCTACAGCACCCATCGGTGTGTGCCGGCGTCCAGGCTCGTGCCATTACCCGACGACATCGACGACGCCACCGCCGCGGCGGGGCTCCTGAAAGGCATGACAGTTGAGTACCTGATACGGCGCGCGTATACGGTCGCCCCGGGAGAAACCGTGCTACTACATGCAGCAGCGGGAGGCGTGGGCCTTATAGCTTGCGGGTGGTTGCGACACCTGGGCGTTCGCGTCATTGGTACCGTTGGCAACGCGGAAAAAGCCGAGCTTGCACGCGCGCATGGCTGCACCCACCCTCTTATCCTGGGCGACGGAGATTTCTCGGAGAAAGTACGCGAACTCACCGGCGGTGCGGGGGTAGGAGTGGTGTATGATTCGGTAGGCAAAACGACGTTCACAGGCTCACTCCGTTGCCTCAAGCCCCGGGGCCTCATGGTGAGCTTTGGGAACGCCTCGGGCAAGCCGGATCCTTTGGACATCCTGCGCTTGGCGGACCACGGCTCCCTCTACCTTACCCGCCCTACCCTCGCGCACTACACCGCAACGCCAGAAGAGCTAACTCTCTCGGCGCATCGATTCTTCGACGTGGTGCGCCTCGGTCACGTAAAGGTGCATGTGGGGCAGAGCTTCCCGCTCGCACAGGCTGCTGAGGCACACCAGAGGCTTGAGGCCCGACAGACGATGGGTTCCACCGTTCTGGTGCCCACCCCATGAGAACACGTGCTTTTAGCGTGCACGTGCTTGTGTTCGACGAGGTAGATCTTTTGGACGTCACCGGCATTCTTCATGTCTTGTCGGAGGCAGGGCGCCACTACAACTTTCGTCCATATCGCGTCACGCTGGTCGGGGAAGCAGGGCGCCGGGTACCAACACGAGCGCAAACAAGCCTCCTCTGTGAACCCCTCCCCCCGAGCGATAAAGCCTCCGAGATCCTGGTCATACCCGGCGGCTACGGCGCTCGCCGTGCCCTGGACAATCCGGTCATTTTGTCCTGGGTGGCAGCGAACGCACCGCGCGCGGAATGGAGCCTGGCCATCGGTGAAGGGCTGCTACTGCTCGCGAAAGCCACAGCTCTCGGGAGCGCCAAGGCCGTGGCCTCCGAAGACGTGGCGCGGTTGCTCATGGACTTGGCACCCGAGGTAGTCCTCGAACCCGGAGCCAGCGTGTGCTTCGACGGTAAGCTTGGAACAGCTAAGTTGAGTGCTCACGCGCTGGATTTGGCCCTTGAGCTCGTTTCCGCAACACTCGGGGAAAGTTTTGCCCTGCGCACAGCTTGGGCAATGGGGCACCGATGGGCACCTCTTAAGGCCGCCGTACTACGTGCGGATCCCGCGCTCGAACTGATTTCTGAACGTAAGCCCCGCTCAGGCGAGCAACGCTGAGGCACGGGCCTGCGTCGGTGCTCTTGCGGGAGGCCGCGAATACGCCAGAACCGTCAAAGGCCCGAGTGAACCTAGCGTGGCGGCACAAACACCAGCATATCCGCTGCCAGTGTGGCAGCCCTCTCCGGACCACAGCAGCGGGCCACCAGGGCAAGCGCAAATTCGAGAGCCGTACCGGGCGCGCGGCTCGTCACCACGTTGCCATCTTCAACCACTCGCTCTTCGCTGTAGTGGGCCGAAGGCAGCCGGAACCCTGGAAAGCTCGTAGCGTGTTTGCCGTTCAGAAGGCCAGCCGCTTCAAGGGCAATGGGAGCCGCACAGATAGCCGCCAAGGTTGCTCCTACGTCGGCCGCATTTCTGAGCAACTGTTGCACCCCGACGTGATCGCGCAAGCTCGTAGCGCCCGGCATACCACCGGGCAACACCACAAGATCTGTCGCTCGAAGTGTGAGCTCAGAGAGCAACATCCGAGCGCGCAGCGTGATCTTGTGGGCACCCACTACTTCGTGTGTCTCCACGCCGACGAGTTCGACCGGGATCTTGGCGCGATCCAGCACATCAGCCACCGTGACGGCCTCGATCTCCTCGAAGCCTTCGATCAAAAGTACGAATGCTCGCGTCATTTCTTCGTTCCTCCCTGGGGAGTTGGGGCTTGGCAATCTAGAGTCCTAAGTTCAATGGCCTGCCCTTTCGGCTCTGCAGACAAGAAGCGCGCGCCTTTCACGGCTAACACCCGCGTGCGACCCAGTGCAGGCTCCTTCACAAACTCAGGCTCCTTGAATTCTGGCCCAAGAGGGCTCAACCGCAACTCGCTGCCTTCATCTCCAATTGCTAGCCAAAGCGATGCTGGCTTTTGCTCAGGATCCACCAGCAAATCCGGCAGCCCGGGTGCCGCAGGTGTGGCAAAGGAACGCCGCACCACAGAGCCATCTAGAGCCAAACGCACGACCCCCAGATGCGGAGGATCGTTTCCCAGCCCTGCTTCCTCACGAAACACCACAACTATCCCCCCAGCCCCGTCCACACTACACTCGTAACTTAACGCCTTTGCCACGGGAGGCAAGATCTCTACTGGCTTGCCCTGTGGCTTGCCCTCGGCACTCAGCATCACAGCCTGTAAAGTGCGCATCTCGGTGTCGACCCACGGCACCTCTTCTGGCACGCCCGCGTCCGCTTGGGTCAACTCCGCTTTGGGGTGCGCATTAGCCGTGCCTTCACTCTTGGACCAAACCAACCAGTAGCCATCTCCCCGAGATAGCAAACGCGGAGCCTCTACATCCAGAAAGGGAGGTGAAATTTGGAAAGGCTTTCCCGGTTTGTCGAGGTTGGCCGGTGTCAGAAGTACCGCACGGATCACGCTGTGGGGCTTGGGCTTCTTGTCGAGATCATCCCAGACTAAAAGGCTCTGGGCACCGGCTGTTGCCAGTGAGAACGCATCGGAATCGTCACGACTCACCGAGATCGCAGCGCCAAGGCGCACTACAGGCTCCGCGCTCGGAGTAGCCACGCTAGCTAACTGCAATATTTTCCCCGAACTATTGCTGTCGAGGATGGCTGCCAGCACCATGCCGGAATTTAAAGTGAGCGCCGGCGCTGGCCCGCCGCCTTGCACCACACCGAAAGAACTCACGACAGCGCGCTTGGCATCCGAGGGCAACCACACGGCGCGCGCTTCGACCGTTTTGCCTTGCGGCACCAGCGCACCCACAACAAACCCGCCGCTTTCCAAGAGCGCGTTGCCGAGGTCCACAGCGAACGGCACGTCCACCGGCTCCTCGGAACCCAACTCCTCCTTCCCCCTAGAGCCAAGCAAGAAGCCGGAACCTGAAACCACACGACAGCGGGGCACGCCTTCTACTGGGGCTGCGGCTGCACCTCCGGCTCCCTCTCTGGGAACCAAGTCATTGGGATCGATCTCCCCCGAAACCACGGGCTCAGTTGGAAAGTCCTGCTTCGGCTTGGCCCGCTCCCGACACGACAGAGCCAAGAGCAAACAAGCACTCACCGAGCCAAGTCTCCCAAGTGCATTCCATCGCATTTTCGAGGAGGTTTGCATACACAGGGCACGAGGGTGCAGCAAGGCCCCACGCGCCGTACGGCTCTCATTAGCACCCCCCAGCGGCCATCGCTGCGATGATAGTTGGACTTGGCCTGTTGAGAGTTGAATGATAACTGAGTCGCTAGCGGCTAGCCATCATGATCGCCACACGATGACCCAACGCCCGAAAGCCTCGAGCTATGAACCCAACCCCTGGTTGCGTCGCCTGTACGAAGCGGCTTTTCGCGACATTCAGGTGGACAACACCTGGGCCGAGCAGGTGCGTGCGCTCGCCGAGAAGGGCCGGGTTGTCTACGTGCTGCGCAGCCTCAATCTGGTTGATTTTCTGGCGCTCGACCATCTAACTCGCCAGCACGGCTTGCCGCGCATCCGCTTCGTGAATGATCTCGGGCTCGGCATGCTTAATCCAATTCGACCTGGTTGGGCAGAGGCCTTCGCGTCGTGGCGAGGGCAGAAGCCTGCTCAGAAGCTCATTGAAGCGCTCGCACATGAAGGCTCAGCCGCTCTCTTCTTGAAGCGCCCGCCGAGTGTGCTCGATATTGCGGCGGGGTCGAGTGGTGAACGTGGGCTCACCGAGGGCGATGATTTACTCCACACGTTGCTCGAAGTGCAACGCCGTGATGAGCGGTCGATTTACCTAGTGCCCCAAGTCTTTGTGTGGGCTCGCGGTCCTGATACTGCGGGGGTCAACGTTTGGAATGCGCTGTTCGGATCGCGGCAATGGCCTTCCACCACGCGCACCGCAGCGCAACTCCTGGTCAATCGCGGTCACGTGACGCTCGGTTTGGGTGAGCCCTTAGATCTCAAGGACTATTTGGCTCAAAATCAGGACTATTCCGATCCCGCGCATGTGCGCCGTGTTACCTATGCAGTGCTCAGGCGCTTGGAACGCGAGCGCCAAGCCGTGGTGGGGCCACGCGCCAAGGCTCCTGACCGCGTACGCACCGAGATCGTGCGAAGCCCGCGCCTACGGCACACCATAGCGGAGCTCGCGGGCGAGCGAGCGAGTGAGCGGGCCTCTCTTACTGCAAAGGCGCTCCAAATGTTGGAGCAACTGCAGGCCACGCCCGACGTATCGACAATGCAGGCGCTGGAGGTGATGCTCAATCGCGTCTTTAATCGGCTCTACGCAGGCATTGAATACGACAAGCGTGATATCGAACGGGTGCGGCAAATGGCCCGAAAGGGAGCCCTTATTTTGCTGCCAAGCCACAAGAGCCACGTGGATTATCTCATCCTGAGTTACATCTTCAACAAAGAGAACCTCCCGGTCCCATTTGTGGCAGCGGGCGATAATCTGAACTTCTTCCCTGCCGGCCCGATCCTGCGCCGAGCCGGAGGCTTCTTCATACGCCGTGCCTTTCGAGGCGACAGGCTGTATGCGGCGGTGGTGGACGCCTACGTTCGTCGATTAATTCGCGATGGCTACCCCATTGAGCTCTTTCTCGAAGGCGGGCGTAGCCGCACGGGCAAGCTCTTGCCCCCCAAATTCGGCCTACTCAATATGATTGTGGACGCCGCTCTCGGCGTTCCAGACCAACACACCTGCTTCATCCCCGTGAGCATTGGCTACGAGCGCATCATCGAAGCGGATAGCTTTGAGCGCGAACTTTCTGGCGGCGAGAAGCGTAAAGAGGATGCCGCGGGGCTGCTGCGTTCTTCGAATATTCTCCGCCATAGGTACGGCCGTATCAATCTTCAGATCGGGCAGCTCATGCCCTTGGGAGAGCTCCGAGAGGAGTTGGCCCTGCAGACCGAAGCAGCGCTAACGCCAGCCAAACGCCGCGCACTGGTTACCCGCCTCGGCAACCGCGTGATGGACGAAATCAACCGCGTGACAGCCGTTACCCCCGGCGCCCTCACGGCCTTGGCACTCCTTGGTCAGGGAAAGCGTGGCATCACGCATGCTGAGTTGGTAAGTCTCTGTTCGGTGCTGCTTGTCGAGCTCAAAGCACAGGGCGCGCGGGTGACGAACGCCACCGAACTTCCAGACGGGTCCCTCAGACCAGGGGCCATTTTTGAAGCTATTCAGATGTTCGCGGAGACGGAATCCGTGCACATTCACGCACCCGAGGAGCCCCGCCGCGCGTTTTTTAGGCCCAAAGCCTCGCGAAAAACCGCCGCTCACAACACCGTCTACACGGCAACTGAAGCCAAACGCCTGGTACTCGATACCTCCAAGAACATCATCGTTCATTTCTTCGTGGAGCGCGGCCTAGTAAGCCTAGCCATCCTGGCCAGCCCAGAACGCGAAGCTCCCATCGATGTGGTTCGCGAGCGGGTGCAAGCGCTCTCTAGGTTATTCAAGTTCGAATTCAGGTTTCGCGCCGACGCACCCTTTAACGCCATCTTCGACGAAACGGTGGAGGCGATGGTCGCCCGCGGTACGCTTCAACAAAGCCAGGCCCGGCTCAAGGGTGGCCCCGGCCGCGGTGGGTTTACGGGCGATCAATGGTTGGATATCTACGCCTCCGTGCTCAAAAATTTCCTGGAAGGTTATCTGCTGGCTGCGCACACCTTGAAATCACTGCTCACGGCGCCTCTCACCGATAAAGAGCTCGAAAAGCTGGCTCTTTCGGCCGGGCAGCGCCTCTACCAGGAGGGCACGCTCTCACGCCGAGAAGCCATCAGCACCCCCCTCATCAAAAATGCTATCGCAGCGTTTGCTGAGCATCGTTACATCACTCAAGTGGATGGCAAATGGCTGCTCACCGAAACGTTCCAAAGTGAAGCCGCGGTCTCGTCTGTTGAAGCTTCGATTGCCCAGTTCCTTCCAGCGGAGGCTTCCGCATGAAGACGCGGTACACTGCTTGGCTTCCGTTGGTTGCTTTGTCCTTGACGAGCGCGTGTTTCGGCAGCCCCACCCCGTTGGCTCCGGGCCTTCGAGGCTCGGTGGGCCTTCCGCACCACGGCGTGCAAACGGGGGCGGTTGAGCTACCGGTAAGCGACGAAGGCTTCGTGCGTTTGCGCCCCAAGGGCGAAAATCATTGGGCGCGCCCACGCTTGGTAACGGCGCTCCGCGAGGTAGCGAAAAACATCGTCCAAGCTCACCCCGGGCCTCCTCTAGTAATTGGTGATCTCGGCGCAGAGTTTGGCGGGCGCATTCCGCGGCACAACTCGCATCGTTCCGGCCGCGACGTGGATCTCTTGTGGTTCTTGAAGGTTCCCGGCGGCGCCCCCGTGCAAAACCCAGGCTTCGTGCACCTGGGCCCTGATGGCCTCGCGCCTCTCTATGCCACGGGAAAATACCTAGAGCTGGATGTTGAGCGACAGTGGCTTTTGGTAAAAGAGCTGCTCTCCTCGCCCCACATCGGGGTCCAATTCCTATTCGTGAGCGAACCCGTAGAAGCCCTTCTGATCGAATATGCACGCGCACGGGCCGAGCCCCCCGAGCTCATTTGGCGTGCCGAAACGGTGATGTTGCAACCTGGCGACAGCGCCCCTCACGACGATCACTTGCACCTACGCATCGCTTGCACTCCCGAAGAAATGGTGGAGGGTTGCGAAGGCGGGGGCCCATATTGGCAGTGGCTGCCCCCCCCACAGCAATTTCGCTTGGACGCAGAGCAAGAGGCTGAGATTGCCGAAAGTGATCCCCCGCCTGATTCAGAGCCGGACGCCCCCGTCCCCGACACCCCGTCGGTCGCACAGACGCAACACCTGGTTTCGCCCGCAAGTGGGGGCTCATGAGAAGCGAGGCCCCCTCGGCCATTCGCTTCGAACACGGGGTTTTGCAGCATGGGGATTGCCTAAAGTGGATCCCCCGCTTGGCTAGCGACGGAGGAGGCGCATTCGATCTGATCTACGTCGACCCACCGTTCAATGCCGGTGGCACGCGCGGGGCTCGTGGTGAAACCGGTGAGCGCGTCACGGGCGAAGCTGCCTATCGCGACGCCTGGGGAGGGTTGGACGCTTTCTGCGAAATGTTGGAACCCCGAGTGGTCGCGATGCGCGAGGCGTTGTCCGATCAGGGCAGCCTCTGGCTACAGCTGGATTATCGCGGGATCCACGATGCCAAAGTGATCTTAGATCGCGTGTTTGGGCGCGCAGCTTTCCAGGGAGAAATCATTTGGGTGCCAGGCAACGGTGGCCGCCGCAGGAGCGGGCCGAGCGTTACGCACCAAACCATTTTGATCTACTCCAAAACCTCGGCCTTCATCTGGAATGGGGACGAGCCCACGCTGCGCGAATCTTACGCCGCCACCAGCCTGGAAATGCACTTCTCCAACACGGATGCCGACGGTCGCCGCTACCGGGAACGCGTCATCAATGGCAAAGCCTACCGCTACTATGCCGACGCTGGCCGACGCCTCGGCAGCGTGTGGACAGACTGCAAATCCATGCGGGCCAACACTCCGCTCAACGATGAAGCCACGGGTTACCCCACCCAAAAACCCGAGAAGCTACTCGAAAGAATCATCTTAGCTTCTAGTTTGTTGGGTAGCCGCGTCCTCGACCCCATGTGCGGATCCGGCACGACACTCGTGGCAGCCGCTAAATTGGGGCGGCGCTTTGCGGGAATCGATCAAGGGGAGCTAGCGTACGAAGTAGCACAGAAGCGGTTGGCGCGGATGCTCGGGGAACAGCGTCCGTTGCCGCGCGCGCTTTAGAAACATGGCACCACCCCACCGGCGCGGTGCCGTGGAGACTGAGGAAGAAACTTGCCATGACAAGTTTCTCCCACTTCTCAGAATCCCCCTTCGGTTCACGCTTGCCCTCTCCAGGTTAATCCCTTACCTGCGGAGCTCGCGCGACCTTCGCTCCACGCCACTTTTCCAGCGTGTGAAAGCCAACGATCCCCAACACCATACCGCCGACCATCGGAATGCCGGCTTTGGACAGCGCTCCTAGGCTCACCAACGCAGGGCCCGGACAGAAGCCGCTTATCCCCCACCCCACGCCGAACAAGAGCGCGCCCGTGACCAACTTTGGGTCAATGGCTCTGCGTGTTGGCAGGTGAAAACGCAGATCGAACAGCGGGCGCTCTCTTTTCTTTACGAGTAGCCAAACTGGCACGTAGACGGCCATGGCTCCCGCCATCACGAACGCCAGGCTCGGATCCCAACTCGCGAGCCCCCTTGAAAAATCGAAGAAGCCGACGATCTTCGAAGGACGCGTCATCCCACTCAGAACTAGCCCGGACGCAAACAAGAGCCCACTCACGAAGGAGGTTACCAGGAACCGTAAGGAGCCTGGAGTGGCGTCGTCAACGTGACCTTTAGAAACCATGCCGTCGGTTACGCTTGGATTCATAGCGTGCCCCCAAAAAAACGCCCGACCACAAACACGGTGATTGCCGCGGCACCCATGAACGTCAATACAGCTACGAGCGACCGCGGAGAAAAACGGCTCAGGCCGCAGATCCCATGCCCACTGGTGCAGCCGTCACCAAGCTGAGTGCCAAACCCAACGAGCAGGCCCGCGCCAATCAAAGCCCAAGAGCTCCGCTCAAGCTTGAATGCAAAAGCTTGCGGCGCCCACGCATTCCAAACCACGCCGCCAGCCACAAGCCCAGCTACGAATAACGCCCGCCACAACATATGGTGGCGCTTGAAGCGCAAGAGCCCGCCAGCAATGCCACTTACTCCGGCTATGCGCCCGTTCAACAAGAGCAACAACGCGGATGCGAGGCCGATCACGAGTCCGCCAGCAAGAGAGGTGAGTGGAGTGAAGTTTTCCATCGGGAGGTTGACGGGCTCAGTTGTGCGCCGCCTCGTGCGAACGCGCAACGATGATTCGGGGGCTTTTCGCAGGTATCCCCAGAAAAGGCAGCTCCCTTGCAGAAAATTCTGACAATACGGGGCGCCTCGCGGCAGTACCGTGCATGAAGCCCTCATTTGCCCAAGCTCCGGGCTCCGCCGCCATCCTTCGCTCGTCACGTGCCAGTTCGAACAGATGCCCGCACACGTCTCTACGAAACCGACACCCGAGTGCTCTTAGAAAAAGTGCTCACCTTGGCGGCGGCAGCACCACACCGCTCACGCTAAGTGCCTGAAGAGGCACTGGTTACTTATCGTGCACTTTGCGTGAAGAACCCAGTTTGAGCTACGCTCAGCTTCCTTTCAGGGAGACCAACCGTGGCCACCGCAATACTTGAACGAATCATCGATGGGCGCACCGATCTTGTTTTTGAGTACTTGGCGGCGGGGCACCCGGCTGACTCGGTGGATGAGGCGGGGGGTTCGCTTCTTCAGTGGTGCGCCTACTACGGCGATGTAAGCGCCATCCGTTTTTTGGTGAAGAATGGGGCTGAGCTGGAGACACTTGGGGCCAACCTCGATCTGAATGGTGCGGCATTTCACGGGCATTGGCAGCTCTGCCAATTCTTGATTGAAAACGGCGCAGACGTGAATTTCCCCTTGCCAGACACTGGCGAAACACCCCTCCATGCCGCCATCTGCAGAGCAGACAGCCCCAGCATGAACCTGGTGCTCAAGGTACTCCTGGCGAACGGAGCCGACCCAAACCGCCCCACCCATACCTCAGCCGTTACGGGTGCCTTCATGCGCGACGCCAGAACAAAAGGCGAAACGCCCCTTCACCGCGCGGCAGCGTTTGGCACCGAAGCGACCGTTGCGCTCTTGGTGACAGCCGGAGCAAGGCTTGATGCCAAGGACGTGAACGGTGATTCGCCGCTCAGTTGGGCCAGCTGGCACCTACGGCCTGACGCTATTCTGAGGCAGCTCTGCTACGGCGAATTCTCCATTCGCCCTGACCGCACCTCCATGGTTGCAGCATTGCTTGGCACTCCGCACAACTAAGTTACCCAACGCGCCGGGCGCCTAGGCGCTCGGATGCCTGCGATTCACTCAGAAGGTGGCACGCAGAAACTCTTCAAATGCGCCGCCAAACAGCCGCTTTACGTCGCGCTGGATCTCAGCATCCGTAACCTCCCAGCCAACGCGCTGCAAATCCCCATACTTTTCAACCAGCACATCCGACAGGATTTCACGCGAATGTTGCCACTTATAAATCACCTGATCGAGCACGCGAGCGTCTGAGTGTTGGGGGGTGAAGCTTGAGCCCAAGAGCTCCAATCGCATGCGAGTCATGTCGCTTATCGCGACGGGAATATTGGTAAACCACCAACACCCGAACACGTGTAGATTCCGGAACTTCCTCGCCATCACGCACAACTCGTGCTGATTCTCGCGAGCCAATGCCGTCACCAGAAACTTGTGGTGCGGGTGCGCAGCAATGAGCCTTTGGTACGCGGAAAGATCCGCCCTGCCGACGCCGTCCCCCGCCAACCTGAGCGCTGGATTTGCCTGGCGCACCACACCCGGCATCAGAGCAAAAGGCAGCCCGTATTCCTCGCAATGGGGGAGCACTGCGCCATCGATGAGAGTGGCCACCTCGGAGGCATCTGGGTACGCAAAGCTCGGCTCCAGGGAGACCATGACGTATTTTGCGTCGAGCTTCTTCGACCAATCCCCGAGGAAACGACGCACCTCTGAAAGGCATTTTTCGCCCAATTCTAAGCTTACTTGGTAGCCCTGCTGAGCGAGCTCCTTTGACGCATTTTTCCAATCCACGAGCAGCGGATCGATTCGAAGCGCCGCGGTAAACCTTTCATCACGAACAAACCCACGCTCCCAGAATGAACGCTCTTTGGCATCGAAGGGCGAATTGGTCATGCAGAACGTGTGAACATGCGCGAGCTCCATCACCCGATCTACAAATGCGGGTAGCTTCTGCTCTGCAAACCAACGCCGGATCTTTGGAAGGCCGTCTTTCTTCGGATCCAGCCCGAGGGCGTGAAGTGTGGTGACCAAGCCGCGGGTGGCCTCCGAAAGCGGGCTTTGCTTCTGAAACAGAGTATCCCAAACTAGCTCTGCTTGAGCTGACTTTTCGAGCTCCCAATAGGCCGTGTAGGGCATCTCCAGATGGCGAAACGCTTCCGCTACGAGATAGTGATACGTTAGCTGTTCATCGATACCCCAGAGCAAAAGCCCTTCGAGCGCGGGATCGTAAAGGTGCGTGTGAATGTCGTACGTTGGAGTGTTTAGAACCGCATGGCGGATCCTGGCCTGTGTGCCCTCCGGCAAAGTGAGTGAGTGAATCATACCCGTTGTGCTTTCGCTTGAGCCAAAAGGCAGAGCTCCGCAGCCTTAAAGGCGTGGGCCTGCGTCATTGCGTGTTCAGTGCGCTCCAGGCAATCCAGAATGAGGCGACCAAAGAAAGGGAACCCCACCTGGCCCTTCAAACTGAAGCGTTGCTCCACCTTGTTGTTCACTAAGTAGAGCTGATCCCCACCATCTTCCCTCCCAACTTCTATGTATTTGCGCATTTCGATGTAGCCCTCCGTTCCCAAAATGAAGGTGCGGCCATCGCCCCAGATCCTGGAAGCTTTTGGAGTGAGCCAATCCACACGCACGTAGTTGGTGGCGCCATTGTTTCCGAGAAGGTGCGCCTCCCCGAGATCTTCAAGTTCTGGGTAAGCGGGGCTATGCGTATTGGAGACCGTTGCTGAAAGCACTGTCGCGTCGGTAGCTCCGCTATAATGGAGAAACTGCTCAAACTGGTGGCTGCCGATGTCACACAAGATCCCGCCGTATTGCTCGCGATCAAAGAACCACGCGGGCCTGCTAGGCGCATCCAACCGGTGTGGACCAAAACCCGTGACGGAGACCACCCGACCTATCGCCCCCTGCTCCAAGAGTTCGCTCGCGAACACTGCACATTCTACATGCAAACGCTCGCTGTAGTAGACGGCGTACTTTCGTCCCGTATCGAGCACCGCTTGCCGAGCCTCCTCAAGCTGAGCAAGCGTTGTGAAGGGCGTCTTATCCGTGAAGTAATCTTTCCCTGCCCGCATCACGCGGCATCCCAAAGGCCCACGCAGGTTGGGGATAGCCGCCGCCGCCACGAGCCTAACCTCTGGATCATCAAGGATGCGGTCTAAGCTATCCGCCGCCTGTACCTCCGGGTACGTTTGCAAAAACCTCGCGAGCTTCTCCGCATCGGGCTCGTACACCCACTTCAGCGTGCCGCCTGCTTCTCGTAGGCCGTTGCATTGACCGTAGATGTGCCCGTGATCGAGATGCGCTGCTGCGAACACAAACTCCCGCGGACCTACCACGGGCCGTGGCTTACCCTTGGGTGCGTAGTTCATTCCATCTTTCATTGGCTCAGCTCCAAAGCTCAGTGGCGCCCAAAGGAATTTGCGAGGTCGCGCGCTACACGCGGCGGGGCCGTGCCCGTTTTCTTGCGGGACCCTGCGATCCTCTGAGCGAGAACCTGAGCGTAATGCGCCGCATCCAACGGCAAATCAACTGTGCGCTGCTCAAACGCTGAAAGCAACATGGCGTTAGCCAACTCAACCGAATAGATCCCTTCCTCGGCCGGGGCGATAAGTGGCACTCCGTGAAGCACTGCTTCGGTGAAATTGCGCAAAATCCCGAGGTGTTGGTCGCCGGTGCCTTCTACTGGGATCTGGACGGTCCACGTATCGGGCCCTTGCCACCTTTCGCTCGTTGTCCGGCAATACGCCTCGTTGGAACACACGGTGCGCAAGAATTCGATCTTGCCGTGTTCGAACACTACGCGCCCGCGGTCGGCCGCGATTTCCAGACGATTGGTGCCCGGGGCCTCGCCAGTGGAGGCAATGAACGTGGCCGTGGCCCCCCCTTTAAACTCCATGAACGCCGTCACGTCGTCCTCCACTTCGATGTCGTGGTAACGCCCAAACGAACAATGGGCTTGCATGTGCGAGGGCATCCCGAAAAGCCATTGGAACAAGTCCAGGTTGTGCGGGCACTGGTTGAGCAGCACGCCCCCTCCCTCTCCCGCCCAAGTCGCCCGCCAACCACCCGAAGCATAATACGCGTCCGAACGAAACCAGTTGGTGACGGTCCATTGCACCCTGCGAATCGTGCCTAGCTCCCCACTCTGAATCAGCTCCCGCAGCTTGATATAACGCGGATCCGTACGCTGGTTGAACATAGCCGCAAACACCAAGCTCTTGTCCGTGTGGGCAGCAATCAAACGCTCACAATCGGCTTTGTGCACCGAAATCGGCTTCTCAGTGAGCACATGCAGCCCAGCGGCGAGCGCCTCTATCCCAAGCGTGGTATGAAAAAAGTGCGGCGTAGCGATGAGCACCGCGTCAACGCTCTTCGACGCGAACATGGCACCGCCGGTTTCGAAGTGCCGAGCCGTTGGAAACGGAGCCAATTGTTCCGGTGCAATATCAGCGACGGCAGCGAGCTCCAGCCCCGGCACCTTACCCTCCAAGATCCAGCGGGCATGCGCTGAGCCCATCGAACCGAGGCCAATAATCCCAAGTCGTACTTTTTCCATAGTTGAGGTAGAGGGAACCTAACACGTGTTAGGCTACCCACCAATCAAAAATGAAAAAGCTGAACAAATCCCGAGCTATCCACTCCACCGCGGAGCTTGCGCAGAAGCTTGGCGTCTCCCGCTGGACCGTGTCGCGCGCATTGAACGGGCAAAAGGGCGTCGGAGCGGAGACAGTAAAAGCTGTGGCCGACGCCATGCGTACGTCAGGGTTTCGCCCCAATTCGTTGGCACAGGGCCTAAGGCGTGGACGAACGGACCATATTGGCGTCTGCGTGCCGAATCTAGAAACCTTCCACCTGGGGCCAAAAATAGAAGTATTGCGGCGAGAGCTTGAAACTCATGGTTTCCGCGTGATCCTCGGCATGTCCAATGACGACGCCGCCGAGGAGGCTCGTGTTCTGCAAGACTTCGCTGCGTTGCGCGTGGCAGGGATCTCCACGTTTGCGTCACGCTTGAGCGAACACGAATGGGCCCGCCTTACCAGCGATGGCACTCCTGGCCTACGTATCGATCCATTAGTGGGCCCAGAAGCTAGCAGTCTTGGAGTCGACCGCGCCTATGGCATGCGCGAGGCCACCCAACACCTTCTCGCGCTTGGGCACCGACACCTGATCCTGCTAGGAATTGACGGCAAAGCTCGCTATTCGCGCGCTCGGCTGCGGGGGGTTCGCCTCGCACTCCGGCTCGCGAAGCTACCGTTCGAACATGCCACGCTGAGCGTTTTGGTGGACAAGCATTTGCGAGCAGAGCCGGAGCAAGGCTACGCGGCGGCGGGCCAAGTTGCGCAACAGCTGCCAAAGTTCCGTGCCGTATTGGTGATCAATGACCGCATGGCCACCGGCTTGATCGCGGGCCTTTGCGAGCTTGGGCTACGAGTTCCAGAAGACATCTCCGTGGTTGGCTACGACAACATGCCACTTTTGGCGTATGCCCAGCCAGCCTTGACGAGCGTAGATCCAAACGCCGATGAGCTCATGAGTCGGGCGACAGCGTTGCTCCTGGCAAAGATCCGAGGTGAGCAAACGGGCGCTCCGGAGCGAGTCCGGGCTAGGTTAGTCGTCCGGCACTCCACTGGGCCTCGACTTCAAGAAAGTGCTAAGCCAAGCCAACTATTTTCGAACGACACAAAATGACATGAATATCTACATCGTAATGGGAGTATCGGGGTGCGGGAAAAGCACAGTGGCGCAAGCGCTAGCTTCACGCTGCGCCGGCCACTACTTGGATGCAGATGATTTTCACCCCCCAGCAAATAAACTCAAGTTAACTTCCGGAATTCCTCTCTGCGATGAGGACAGGTGGGAGTGGCTCAACGCGTTGAACGCGGAGCTCTTAAGGCTTTCCAAGTGTGAAAAGGACGTATTTCTAGCCTGCTCCGCATTGCGCGAGGCCTATCGAACGCGTTTGCAGCAGGGGCTTTCGAACGTGCAGTTCATCTACCTTAAAGGCACCGAAGCCGTGATTGCGAAGCGTCTGCGGAGCCGCGCCGGCCACTTTATGAATCCAGCGCTTCTTCGCAGTCAGTTTGAGACACTCGAAGAGCCAGCTCACGCGCTGGTAGTCGAGATCGAGGGCACGTCCGAGGAGGTGATAGGTCGCGCACTGCTGGCTGCCGGCTTACGGGAGGCCTGATTGACGACCAAAACGCATCTGCCCGGGTCAGTCGGGACGGGGACCTTACCTCGCGAAGTAATCTCGCGCGCAACGAATACCGAGGCTATCGCTGCGAAACGTGGGCAAATTGTTGTTTCGAATATTTGTACGCAGGCTCACTTCGCCGTTGTACCAACTTCCCCCGCGAAAGACGCGCTCTTGGCCGAGCGTAGCATTGACGCAATCCGTGCAGGTGGCGTTAGGATAGGGATCCTGGAAACGATCAAACACCCACTCGCGCATGCTGCCCGCGAGATCCACATGCCCCCACTTTGCGTTACCCGCCGGAGCTGAGCCAACCTTAGCAATGTCTCGGTACGAGCAACCCGAAGTGCCTGAGTACAGGCAACTGTAAACGGCCAGCTCGGTATTTTTGCCCGGTGGCGTTTCGCCCCACGGATACAGGCGCTGCTCGCCTCCCCCCGCGGCGGCAAATGCCCACTCAGCCTCCGTAGCAAGGCGAGCACCATCCCAAATGCAAAAAGCGTAGGCCTCGTACCAAGTAACACAGTTCATCGGTAAATCTTCGTTATTGGCCGGCGCATCCGTCCAGGTTACTTCGTGGGGCACGCAACGCGCGCTTGTAATTGCGCTCGTCAGCTCTTGGGCCGTTTGGGGTAGCTCGACATCGAATTCGCTTTGCCAACGCATCTCCAGAGCGTGCGGATGCGCACCTTCGCCCGCGAACGGATGCCCACCGGCACGCCACGCGTCGTACTGGGAAACGAAAGCTCGAAAACGACCTACCGTTACCTCATATTGGTCCAGATCGAACGCGCTCACCGTTGCTGGGAAAACACTCTCGGCATCGCGCATAAACGAGCCGCCCGGAACTTTCGCCGAAGCACAACAGCTCACGCTATTGGCCCCACACGTTAACGCCTCCACAGCGCAGCTGGGTGGCGGCCCAGATGGGCTCACGCTGCTCAGGCTGGGCTCACTGGCGCAGCCGAAAAGGAACGTGGCGCCAACAAGGATCCGTCGCATCTCATGGTGAAGTTAGCACCTCTCAGCGAGAAAATCCGTCGCACCTCGCCGAGCGCAGGAGATGACGGCCAGGCCAATACGTAATCTGAGCTGAGCCACTGTATTGCCACTTCTACTTGCCGCCCTGCCCTGGTCCGGGGCGGCGCCGCTGCGCCCCCTTGCATTCTGAAGGCTTGGTCTCCAGATGCACCGAAGTGGTAAGCAATAGTGGTACATTTCTAGGGCGGGCGATCTTGGGCGCTACCCTGTTTCTCGCAGGGTGTAGCGTGGCAGACATTGAAGAGCCCCAATACGTGACACAAAAACGGATCGATTCGTTTGAGATCCGGGAGTACGGCAAACGCGTCGTCGCTGAAACCAGCGTAGCGGGAGATTGGACAGAAGCCGGCAATGAAGGATTTCGGCGCTTGGCTGGATACATCTTCGGCGGGAACAAAGGCCGAGCCAAGATCGCGATGACAGCCCCGGTGTCTCAGAGCCGACAAGAGGAGCGTTCATCCAGCGTGAAGCTGGCCATGACGGCGCCCGTGGCCCAACGCCGCGAAGGCAAGGACTGGACGGTATCGTTCATGATGCCGGCGGGGGAAACGATCGCCACTTTGCCTGTACCCGACGATGCACGGGTTGTGCTCCGCGAATTGCCCCCGGTCCGCGTGGCGGTGGTTCGCTTCAGTGGACGCTGGACGGATGCCAACATGGCTGAGCACGAGCAAGCTCTCCGTACCTGGCTCAAAGAACAAAAACTCACGCCGGTGGGCGAGCCCGAAGTGAACCGCTACGATCCGCCCTTTAAGCCTTGGTTCATGCGTCGCAACGAGGTTTGGCTGAAGCTTGCTGACTAAGGGCCTGGGCAACGCTGGAGGTTCCCTCAACGAACTAACAACTCTTTGCGCGCCGCATCTGAGATGGCTAGAACTGCCGGATGTTTGAGGCGACGCTCCACGGAGATCGCATAAAATCGCTCACGAACACCTTCGGCTTCCCCGAGCCACTCTACGCCGTATTGGGCCATAACCTCCGCCTTGATGACACTCGGCGCGGGAAACACCCCCACCCCGTCCCCTCCGAATACCTTCAACAAGGCACTATCTTGGAATTCGCCCGCCACTGCGGGGCGAATATCGAGAGCGTCGAACCACTGATTGAGGGCTCTTCTGAGCGGTAGGCTCTGCAACGGTAGCAGGAGGGGAGCTCCGTCCAGAGACCCGGGGAAGCCTCGCTTGAAGCGACGAGCCAGTGCTTGCGTGCCGAAGAAGCTCACTGCGGTTTCCCCGAGCAGGTGATTGAAGGCGCGCACATTACCCCCTGGGGGGACGGGTGCATCGGAAAGCACCACGTCCAAAGTGTGCAAGGCCAGCTCAGCCAAAAGCTTCTCGTTAGAGCCCTCATGGCAAACAAGACGCACCGGCTCCTCCAGCGAAAGGACCGGCTGCAGCAGGCGCCTCACCACAAGCTTCGGCAAAGCATCGGCAATCCCCACATCGAGCCGTACGGGTTGGCCAGTGGTACGGCCCTTCACTGTGTCCACCATCTCGCGGCCCAGCGTGAATATTTCATCCGCATAGCGGAAGACCACGTTGCCCATTTCGGTGAGCGCCAGCTTTCGACCCACTTTGACGAACAATTTCTCCCCGAGCTGATCTTCGAGCGCGTGGACTTGTGCGCTCAACGTGGGATGCGATAGCCGCAGCAGCTTACCGGCAGGCACCAAACCGCCTTCTTTGGCAACAACCCAGAAGTAGAGCAAATGGTGGTAATTGAGCCATTCCATGGCCTGCATAATATGTCGTCACACACGACATGTCACGTCGCTGTTTCGTTATGGTCGACAGAACACCGAGCTCCTACAACTACAGAATCGGCGTCAGGTGGCGCACAAACAAGGAGAAACAGGCATGAAAATCCAGATCCGCTTCCGTGGTTTTAAGGGCTCCGCAGCACTCCGTGCTCACGTGCTCCGCAGAGTCGAGTTTCAGCTCAGCCGCTTCGGGCACCAGCTCAAGTCGGTCGTGGTTCGCGTCGCTGACATCAACGGGCCGAAGGGAGGTTTGGACATGCAATGCCAAGTGACCGCATTTGGCCCACGCATCGGAACCTCCACTCTGGCCGAGCTGAGCGGAAACGCTTACACCGCGGTTGATCTCGCCGTCGATCGAGTGAGCCGAGCTATCGCGCGTGAGCTTGAGCGAAACCGAACGTGGAAGATGGGGCGTTCGCTCCGGAGAGCAGCAGCTTAGCAGCCACTGTTCGAGCAACCTGGGCGCACCTCACGCCCAACGAACTTCGACGCGGCACGCACCTTTTGCGCTCACCTTTATCCGGTGCAACGAGCCCTCGCTCGCCACAGCCAAGGGGCTCCCGTTGAAGCTAGCCTTCAGGGGACCATCACACCAAGCCAGGAGCGTGCCACCGTCAGCCAGGTCGACAGTGGCAGCACTTGCCCCACGCATCACAGCCTGGATGGCACCACCTGCGTTCAATTTGCCTTCGAGGCCAATCACGGCAAGGCCTGCCTCGAGGGGGGCGATGGTCGCAATATCCCACGCCAAAGGGCCCAGGCTCAGCGGCACTCGCGAATTGAACGCCACCACCTCTGCGCGTGCCGCCTGGTGCTGCCAAACCACGTAACTGCCGGCGGTATTTCCCGGCAGATCCGCCGGCGATACGGAGCCTGCGATGGCTGCCGCTTGGTCCCAACGGCAGTTGAACACACCCACTACGCTGCCGCAGCGGTTCCGGTTGACGATCTTGAGTAGAACTGGTTCACGCGTCGGATCGTGGAATAAGCAGTCGCGAGAGGGGCGACCGTTCTCTACACAGCGCGGCACCGATCCATCCGAGAGCGTCAATGCATTCAGAATGCCAGCATCATGTTCGTTTGGCTTGTCGCAAACGTATACGGGCGCACCCGAAACAGCCCGGCCCGCAGCGTGAAACCAGCCCGCACTGTGCGCGGATTGAAACATGTCCCAATCGGGATGAATAAACTCGCCAAACCAGGCGCTCACCTGAGCGTTCGTGTACAAGTGCAATCCGTGTGATTCTGGCTTGTTGGGCCAAAAATCCGTACTCGTTCGAGTACAATTGCTGCTGTTCGAAGCATACATCATGTCGTTGCTACACGACATGCAGTTGATCAAACCGCCACCGAAATGGCGCCCCGTACTCGCCTCAAGCGCCGCGCGATAGGTTCGCATCACACGCACCCTGCCACCCAAACCGTGTGAAGTTCCCTCGACGGAAGCTTGGTTATCTACCTTCACCCCGTCGATGCCGGCCGCCGCCAACTGCGCGTGGAAAGCGTCGTAGAAGGTAGCCGCATCTTCTGGCTCAACCATCCCCACAACGTCCCCCCAGCCGATGTCCATCCAATCGGCGTTGTCCGGAGGATTGCTGGCAATGGCGGCATCCAGGCGCCGAAGGCTTTCCTGAATACGCACGCCCAGCCCAGGAGCAGCCCCGCCCCAGTAACCTACGAACGCATGCCACACCCAAAATTCTTTAATGCCGAAATCTTTTTTCGTCGCCGCCACCAACGAGGAGAGGCCTTCAGGGAATTTCTTGGCGTCAGCGCCAAATCCACCCAAACGTTGCTCGCCCGTGGCCATTTTTTTAATCGTTAACCAACCATCGTCCAAGATCATCCAGCGCGGTTGCACCCCCGCCCGTCGAAAGCTCTCTAGGCCGGATATCACTTTGGCGTGATCCACCTCTTGATAGAAGGCATCCCAGGTGCACCAGCCAAACCAGTCCGCTGTTTTCGGGCGAGAAACATCCCGCGAAAGGCCCACCTCTGGCAGCGCCGCCTTGAGGGCTGCCGCGGCCTCTCGCCAGAGCTCAAACGGATCATCTCCAACAGCCACCAAGCATGCCGGCGAAGAATCCGTCTGCGTCCATGGGTCCCCCGTATGGCCAATGATGGTAAGCCCGTTCGCTCCCCCGCGCAGCGCGAAGCGCATAGAACCCGTGGCCAACGGAGCCAAGAGCACCAGCCGACCATCACCTCGCTCAAAAAGCACCATCTGCGTCTCAGGCGGGATCGCCGAATGCTCCACACCCGCTTTGGGAATCATCCAAAACGGCTCCCGCTGGCGAAAACAGGCGGTCCACCGCGAGGCATAACGCACGCGACCCATAGGAAGCGACACCCTCGCGCTAGCCTTCTCGCTCTTCCAGCTTAGCAGGCTAACGCCTAGGGCGAGTGGACGGGCAGTAAGTGCCTGATCGCACCCTTCGAGAAGATCAGCGATAGTGGTGTCGTCGGTCATGGAATCGTCCTTTTCTGGGGCTAGTGAACCCAGGGGACCTGCTCTCTACTGGTTTTCCCTGGGGCATTCCAGGGGGCGCTGTCCGATCCGCGCTCCTAGTAGTTTGGTGGCACGGCCCCCGCTGCCCCCAGTTCGAACGAGTAACCTACGGTGCCCTGAAGGCTAGCCCCAATGCCCACAATCGGTCCAAAAGTTAAAGTAGGCTCGGGGATGACGGCAAGCGGTCCAAACTGTGGCTGAATGATTTGGGGCCCGTCACACGTTTTGCTGGTGTGCGGAATCACCGAAGCCAACGCTGGTTGCAGATCTGGAATGCAGAAGCTCCAGCTAAGCCCCGCGCCTACGCCAACCATGTATGCACCACCCCCGCTAATGGCCACCTGGGGCCCATCGAGATCGAGCGGCGGCTGCGCGTAGAGGTTAGCCATGAGCCCCATGTCAGCCTCGAAGATTGGACCTCCAAACGAAAGCTCCTCGACGCCAACAATGACCGAAAACCCGGGATCGACGGCGAATCCAATACTGAATCCGCCACCCAAGCCAACCCCGAGGTTGCCCGCTAAGCTAAGCCCCCACGCGCGGGGCCAGGGGCCTGGGAGCGCAGATTCGGCGGGCTTAGTGGTTACCTCCGGGGTAACTACAATGCCGGCGGGCCTGGCAGGCGCCTCCCTAACCAACGCTGACGAAAACGCCGACTTCGGTTTGCTGAATGGATTGAGGTAGGGTTCTAACTCCTTCACGAGGGCGAGGAGCTCGGCATCAATCTGTTTGTGCGCCACCTTAATAAGGACCGCCCAAAGCTTGGCGCTCTTAACCGGGTCCCGAGTCAAGCTCTGCAAGGCGCTGATTTGAGATTTCACGAGCTGCTCGTGCGCCGCAAGGGCGGCCTTTGATGCAGCTTTGAATCGATCTCTAGAAACGTCGAGCACCTGCTCTTCAAGCACCCTGCGGGCCTCAGCAACCTTCTTGTCCTTAAGCACCTTCTTTAGCATCTTCCCGCGGGACTCCTGGATCGCGTTGTTGAGGAGGCACACCGCGGCTGAGGTGAGCTTGCCGTCCTGGCCAAACGGATTTTTAAGCGTTTCCAGCGAAGTCACCAGCGTTTTGGCTTGTTGTTCGCACGCGCTCATGTCGCATCGGGCGCTGGCGGAACAATTCGCCGGCTTCAACTGACAGCAGCTCTTAGGCAGAGAACAAGTCTTGGGAAGTTCGCACGTCTTATTGACGCTGCACGAAAGCGCGGGACCGTCGCACTTGCAGTCGCATTTTGGATCAATTTTGCAGATCGAACACCAAGTGCACTTTGCAGCTTTCTCAACGGCACTCAAAACCTCACGACCGCAGTGCTCCGCATCTTTGGTATACTTAGTTGCGCCACAGCGTGCGCTCTTCAACATTTCGGTGCCACACGCCTCCGATTCCTTCTTTTCTGTGCCGCACGCGGTTCCCGGAGTGAAGGGCACGGAATTGGCTGCGCAGGCAGCAGCGTCATAGACGGGTTTGGCGGCACAGCTTGTGTCCAGTGCCAAGTTGGTGAGGCAAGTTGCCGATTTTAGTGCGCACTGTTGCATCTTAGCCGCGTCGACGATGAAACATTGGTCAGCCGCGAAGGCGGGGCTGACTCCAGCCAAGAGAGCCAATACGAGTGCAAGTGCAGCTTTATGAGACGAAAGCATGGAGGAGCTCCCCGGGTGATGGATAATTCGGGGCAGCATGCCTTCGCCCATCGAGCATGACAAGCTAGGCGCTGGCCCGCCCCAAAGAACCGGCCCGCTTGGATATCGCTGCTAGCTTGCGATTCTGGCCTGAGCGCGGGTCAAGATGTAGTCTTGGTGCACCAGGTTGCCCGAATAATACGGGGCCACCAAAGCATCAAACTCAGCGCGGAGCGCTGCCAGCTTCTCGGGAGCATTCGAAAGCCCCTCAACGAGCTTCTGCATAGGGCCCACTGAGCGCTCCATAAAGGCGCGATAGTGCCCAAGGCTAAGCGCCGGGAATGTCATGGTGCCACGCGCAAAGAAAGGTGGCTGGAAGTGCGAGGCCAGCCGTTCGGCGATCACAACTGGGGAACCCCATTGTGGCGGCGGCGCCGCGCCCGGGGGAGGTGGCGGCGAATGGCGACCCACCAACATAAACATGCGCCCCGTGAAATGTTCGGGTGGCCAAGTGGCAAATACCACGCGACCAGTGGGCTTCAGCACTCGCCGCATTTCCGCAACTACGACCTCTGGCCGCGGCGCAAACATGTGGCCGAACTGACTCAAGACCACATCGAAAGATCCGGTGGCGTATGGCAGCTGCTCCGCGTCACCTTCCGTCCACTCCACTTCGCACCCTGCAATGCGGGCATTCTCGCGCGCAGCTTCGAGCAGTTCCGGAGTCAAATCGAGCGCCTTGACGTTGGCGCCGGCGCGCGCTGCGGTGATTGCCACAACGCCCGTTCCGGTACCGACATCGAGTACGGCTTCTCCCGCTTTGATGTCTGCAAAGCTGACCACATGGCCTGCAACGGGTGTCGTGAACATTGCGGTGGGCGAAAACGAGGACCACATCTCGCGTTGGCGTTTCTTGAGTTCGGCAAAAGGATCTTCTGTCATGGCTCAAAGGTTAACTTCGGCTACGCGTCGCTGTCGCCCCAAACCGGCGCCAGGCGGAGAACATGCAGGCCTTGGGCCGCGGCGTAAAGGTCCTATTTCAGTACCAGCTCTGACCGAATACTGCGCTCGCCGTTGAGCAAATTGATCCAATATATGTCAATTTTACACAGGCCGGCCTACGCGATCCATGGACGCAAATGACAGACGTGCGTAGGCTCAGCTGCCAACCAAGTCGAGGTAACGCTATGCGCTGTATTCTGATCGGTGTGGGTGGGTTTGGGAACGTCTGGGTCAACACCCTAAAGGCTGCTGGCGCTCACGTCGTCGGGCTGGTCGATCGTGATCCAAACGCGCTAGCAAAGGCCCAAGCCGTGCTGAATGTGCCAACTTCTGGCTGCTTTTCTGAACTTGCCTTGGCACTCGCTGGCACCAAGGCCGAAGCGCTGATCTGCGTAACTCCCCCTGCTCTGCACCGAGAACACGTAGTGGCAGGCCTCCGGGCTGGCCTCCACGTCATAAGCGAAAAGCCTATGGCCGAGTCGCGCGAAGATTGCCAAGCCATGGTGCTCGCTGCTCGTGAAGCAAAGCGCGTGTACGCGGTGTCTCAGAACTACAGGTATGGAACCGGCATGGCAGCGCTGCATCGAGCGGTAGCTTCCGGGTTGATTGGGAAGGTGGGCCAGGTTCGGATCGACTTTTACAAGGGTCATGATTTTCACGGTGGGTTCCGCCACGAAATGGAATTCCCTGTGCTGGTGGATATGTCGATTCACCACTTCGACTTGTTGCGCTACTTCACGGAGGCAAACGCCCTTCGCGTCTCGGCAACGGCTTGGAATCCACCGTGGTCTAACTACCGCGGGGACGCCTCTTGCAGTGTGTTGTTTGAAATGGAGCGCGGGGTGCGCGCCGTTTACAACGCTAGCTGGTGTAGCCAGGGCAGCTTTTCGGATTGGAATGGCAACTGGCTGCTGGAAGGCACCCGCGGCAGCTTAACCTATGAACAGGGCGTCATTCACCACCACGAGGTGGACCCCCACTACGCCGTGCGCCGCGTACAAGGCTTACCCCTCATCGAGCCTGAGCTCACGCCTCAAATGCGCATATTCACCGACTTCACACGCGCCGTCGCCGAAGGGCGCCAGCCCGAAACGAACTGCTTCGACAACATTAACAGCGTCAACATGGTCTTTGCGTCAGTAGAAGCTGCACGCACTGGCCGCAAAATTTCTCTCACAGAATGCGTGTAACCACCATGTCCCAAGCCAAGCCTCGCCTCACCATCTACAACGAATTCGTCCATGAGCAGAAGAACGAATTTGTGAAAAGCATTTACCCGAATGGCATGCACACTCCTATCGCAGCCCATATGCGCGAACACCACGGCATTGAGGCGCGCATCGCAACGCTTGAAATGCCGGAACACGGCCTCACCCAAGAAGTGCTCGACCAAACGGATGTGCTCATCTGGTGGGGGCACGTGGCGCACGGCCAAGTCTCCGACGAAGTAGTGAACCGAGTGCAAGCGCGTGTCCTCGATGGCATGGGCCTGGTGGTCTTGCATTCTGGGCACTATTCCAAAATATTCAAACGGCTGATGGGTACCAGCTGCGGCCTCATGTGGCGTGAAGCCGCCGAAAAAGAGCGGCTCTGGGTGGTGAATCCTAATCACCCCATCACCCGAGGGGTGCCGCCCTGCATCGTAATTGAAAACGAGGAAATGTACGGGGAGCAGTTCGACATTCCCGATCCGGACGAGCTCTTGTTCATCAGTTGGTTTGAGGGCGGCGAGGTGTTTAGAAGTGGCGCCGTGTGGCACCGCGGCCGTGGGCGCATCTTCTATTTTCGCCCGGGGCACGAAGCCTACCCCACGTATCACCACCCGGACGTCTTGAAAGTGATCGGCAACGGCGTGCGCTGGGCCGCCTTCAAAGGCAACACGGAAACCCGAGGCATCGGAAATTGCTTCCAAGTGCCCACCCCGCTTGAGCCCATCTCCGAGAAGAATTACGGCGGCGGAGTGGTGCACCCAGAGGAATTTAAAGGGACAAAGCGTTAATCCAAGTGCCAGGCCCCTATGCCTCTTTAGCTCGGCTCATCTTCTCTCGGTAAGCGCTCGGTTCGAGGCCCGTGTGCTTACGAAATAGGCGCGCGAAGTAGCTCGCATCCTCGATTCCCACACGCGGAGCAATGTCACAGATCTGGATCTTGGTATCGCGCAGCAAGTGCTCTGCGTGCTTGAGGCGAAGATCCGTGAGGTAGTTCATCGGAGACATCCCGAAGCACTCCTGGAAACAGCGGCCGAGAGTACTTTTGGACATGTGGGCCCGTTGAGCGATCTCTTCGAGGTTCAGCGGCTCTGCAAAGTGGATCGCAAGCTGAGGGATCACCGGGGAAGCAGCCAGCGGAAAATCCTGGACGGAGAAGAGGTTCAGAGTGAGCAACAATGGCGAAAGTACCATCGCGGATGTCCTCCGGGGACAACAACACGTACCCGTTCCTAGGTGTCACCGAAACTCATCACAGCTTGGAACATGGCTTTGGAGACAGCGCCGCCATACGCGGAATGTACGATAAATTCCAAACCTGGCTGATGTCGCAGATCGCCACCTTCATCAGACGCCTTAAGGCCACGCCCGAAGGCGGCGGCAGCATGCTCGACAACACTCAGGTGTTGGTCGTCTCGGAAATGTGGGGCGGCCACGCCCACGACGAGTTGATCGCACTGGTTGCGGGCAAAGCGGGAGGAGCCATTCGCACCGGGCGCACACTCAACTGCGGAGGGCGTCCGCACACGCACCCCGGCGCACCGATCACGGCCGAGCGCGCTTGCGAAAAGCCGTAGGGCTCAGGGCAGTTAACCTTCGAAAGGTAGCCGAGAGCTGGCTGCCGTCTCTGAAGCCGACAACGTAGGCTATGTCTTCAATGCTGAGATCCGTATCCGCTAGGAGGCGTTCGGACTCAGCTACGCGCAACTGGGTCCACACCTGGGCCGGTGCGAGCCCCGTCGCGGTTCGGAAGAGGCGCTCAAGTTTGCGCCGGGAGCACGCAAACTCCTTGGCCAGTTGGTCGATGCTGGTGGGCGACTTCAGCTTCTCGCGCATGTAAGTAAGAGATCGCACCACCACCGGATCTAAGTTCGCCAGGGCGTCGGTAGAGGCACGCTCCACCACACGAACAGGAGGGACTTCAAGCCGAATAGGTGGGGAGCCGGGCATCTTCACGTGCATTTCTAGAGCGCGCGCGGCTTCGTACCCCACGCTCTCGGCGCCGGTTTGGATACTGCTCAAAGGCGGTGCGGACAGGGCACACACGGTAGAGTCGTTGTCGACCCCAAGCACCGACATCTCCTCGGGCACACGGATCCCAAGACGCGAGCAGCACTCAATCAGCTCCCATCCCTGGAAATCATTGCTGCACAGTATCGCGATAGGCCGAGGGAGGCTGAGGAGCCATTTCTCCAGTCTTTCAGCTCGAGCCGTGACCTCCTGCGGTCCTATTGTTTGGTCGAGCACTGAGCACGAAAAGCCCACTCGCTCGAGGGCTTGAACAAATCCCTGAGCTCGGAGATCCACCCTTTGGCCGATGAGGGCTGCGAAGGCGAAATTGCGGTAACCTTTGCGCAAGAAATAGGAGGCACCTAATTCGCCGATGGCAAAGCTATCGTTCCCCACCTGACTTAACAGATGCACATCCGAAGATATGCCCAGCTTGACCACCGGCACGCTCAACCGCTCAAAGAGCGGATATACGGAAACGTTAGTAGTGCCGAGGATAATGCCGTCGGGTCGCCTTTCCAAGAGCCCCTCAAGGCCGGCAGCCGTTGGCAAAGCATGATCCAACGCCCACTGTTCGCCCTCACGTGCGTAGCTCGCGATGCCCTCAAGCGCGCTACGAAAGTAACCTAGGTTCATGTCCACAGCCAGCCCGACTCTCACGGGAGACATTGTAGACAAGATTGCAGAAAGCGCGACGAAAGCCTTACGAGCGGCTTACAAACAGCCGATGCGCGTGCTCCCGAGAGCCAAGTCGTCCATGTACATCATGGTCGGGCTTTGCTCGATGCGTTGCCATGCGGTCAGGCCGAACGTCATCACGTTGAACTCGGGGGCACCGCTTGGGATATCGGGATAGCTAGCGTCGAGCTTCCCGTCGACGTACCAGTCGAAGCTGATCGAAGGCGTGAGGGACATTTCCCACTCAACGCAGGTCCAGCCGTTCACCGGGACTGTGCCTTCCCACTTGAACGTGTTGTGGGACATATCGCCAGCCAACTCCCAAGTTCCGCTCGGATCTGTGGATTCGGGGTCTCGGTAGGTACCTGATTCGAGGTGCCGGCCATCGAACGGTCCGGCGGTCATGATGACCGCGTGGACTAAAGGCAGCGAAGGAGCAAAGTGGATGTAAGCGCGACCCCAGGCGTGATCTTTGAGCGTTGGGTAGGTAGCGGTCGTGTCGATGCGAGCATGCCGGCGGGTCCATGCCAGCGGATCGTCGCCCGGAGCCCGCGACACCTCAAACTTCACGGCGAACTTCCCACTGCGGACGATCTCGTTTTGGACGGTGACTGTGCCGCTTCGCAATGCCGTCTTCCAGATATCGGGGCGGATCTTGCCGCTTTCGAAGTCCTCACAGAAGACTTGGTTGCAGACGCCTGGAGCGGGTGGTGGAGCTCCGCCCATACCGCCCGTCCCGCCCACGCTGCTTGTCCCGCCTGTGCCGCCAACACCCGTTATGCCGCCTGAACTGCTGCCGACGCTCGAAGAACTTCCGCCGGTTGTACTTCCGACACCACCTGTGCCGCCCGTTATTCGCGTCGTTGTTCCGCCCGTGCCGAGATTGTTGGCCGTATTCCCACCCAAGCTTGAGCCTGACGCTCCGGTGCTCATACCAGCCGAGCGGGCTCCCGAGGCATCACTCGCGCAGCCAACTGCTGAAAATGCTGCAAGAAACGCGCTAAAGCGAACGAAACGCGAAAGTTGATAAGGCATCACACGAGCCCCGCCAACGGCCCCTTGTTGAGATCGCTGCCCCCGAACCCGAAAGTCGTGTCCGTGCCGCCAAAGATATTGAGAAGGGTTACGAAGAGGTCGTTGGTGGTTCGGTTCTGGTTGGCAAAGCTCAGGTGCTGGCCCGTCTTCAACTTCCCGCCTGCGCCACCGGCTAACACCACAGGGATCTTATTGGTGCTGTGAGTACCCCCTTCGCCGAACTCACTTATCCAGAGAACCAAGGTGTTATCCAATAGCGTCTGGCCGTCCCCGTCGTCGACTGCGGCAAGCTCGTCCAGTAGCCCGGCAACTTGCGTTGAATAGTAACTCATTCCAGCAAAAACCATATCGTCACGGCCAGGCATCAGCCCACCATCACGATGAATCATGGAGTGCCAATCCGGGTAGGACCCAGGGATCCCCTTGCCGAGGAAGCTGAAGGTTGGGTCGTGGTAATGAGTGAACTGCACCATCGCCACTCGCGTCACATCACAAGCGAGCGCCATTGCTGCATTCTTCATTTGAGCCCGAGCAACCAATGGCTCCTGGTCCGAATTGCACACGTCGAACCCTTGCGCCAATCCGAGGTTCGGCTTCCCACAGGCAACCCCTTGCGCAGGAGGCACGCCGACGGCGCTAGACAGGCGCTCGAGCTCGCGGATCTTCTCCGCATGAAGCAGCAATCGGTCCCTATCTTCGAGTCCGACCCGCTTCACCAGGGTGTCAAAATCTTTGGTAACTGCGTCCAAAATGCTGCCGCGGCCTGCCTGCAAGCGTTCACGCAGCGTCAGGTTGGGAGCAGGGGCCGGCGTGCCGGGCGCGGGGAGGCTTGAAAAAAGGCTGTCGAAAGCCGCAATCGGATCCTCCTGAACCGCAACGGGATCATCTTTGCCCGCGTAAAAGAGCTGATACTCAAAGACCCCCGCGCAAGAAACCGCGAGACCCACAGACTTTTGCCGGGCAGTCTGTTGGATGCGGCTAGCAATCACCTGATCGATGGAAGGCCCGTTGGCATCGCCATTGTCGCCTCCGCCGTTGGGCGCATTGGAAAAAGTCTGCGCCGTAAGGATCGAGCGGCCTGCCTTGTTGTGGCCATTGCCACCCATCGCGGAGGCGACCTTGTTGTCGAGCCCACTAATGACCGTGAGCTTTTGCTTGTGGGCAGCGAGCGGCTGCAAGAGCGGTGGCAGCTCGAACCCTTGACCGGTAGTCGCTGGAGTAAAACGATCGAGCATGGTGCCTTGACCGTGAAACACCACTACTAGACGCTGGGGATGTGAGCCTGGGGCTGCAAGCACCGAGCGATGTGACTGAGCAAGGAAGGGAAGCCCAATCGCGACGCCGCCAGCACCACGCAAAAGGCCACGTCGAGGGATTCGGTTAGTTTGTTTCATGGGGCACCTCCCGTCGCAGTATCTCGCACCAAACGCGCAGAGAATGCCGGCTGCGAGACAACCGCCAACATGAGCTCCTTCAAGGAACGGCCAGGCAAAGCAAGCGCTCCTTCGAGGGCTGAAAGCGTGCAAGAATCGGCGTCTGACTCACGCCGGCTGAACGTAAACCGGAACCATTGTTTCGCTAAACACTGCCCCACAACTGGGTCAGTTGCGAGGAGCGTTCCGAGCTCAGCGACTCCGTTGAAGACTTTTCCGTTTGGAAGCTGCCCCCGTGCATCCACCGGCCTCCCGAGAGCATCCACGGTTCGGTATCGGCCCACCGCGTCGAAGTCTTCGAAGCCGAGCCCAACGTTGTCGATCAGGTTGTGGCAAGCTGCACACGTCGGATTGGCTCGCAGCGCTTCGGATTTTTGCCGCGTTGTGGCGTCCGCGGGCAATACCGGAGATTGGCTCGCTGCCCCGGCGGGAGGACTCGGTAAATCTGTACAAAGCAGTTTTGTTAACCCGAATTTACCCCGAAATACGATACTTGTGACCGTCTCGTGCGAAAGGCCACCCAAAAGAGCTGGCAGACCTAACAAACCCGCAGCATGAGTGGCGTCGAGGGAGACTGCCGAAAACCCGGCCCCTGAAGGAGCGGCAACTCCGTAGAACTTAGCGAGCTCGGCATCGACGGGCACGGAGTTGCTCGTGAAAAGATGCTCAAGCGAAGGATCGGCTCCGAAGACACTGTCGCTTGCGAACTGGTCGAACTGCGCCTGCATCGAAGCGTCGAGTGCGTCCGAAAAAGTGGGGTCGAGAGCCGTTCGAGAACTTGCGGCTAGATGCTTAAAGCTCGTCCATTCGCGAAAGAAACGCTGAACCGCCCCGTTCGCTCGGGCATCCGAGAGCAAGCGCAAGGCCTCCGAACGCACCCCCATGGGGCTGGACAGGCCGCCTGAGCGAGCGGCAGTTCGGAGTGCGTCGTCCGGCAGCGATCCCCAAAGCAAGAACGACAAGCGCGTGGCGACTTCGTCGGGGGTGAGCTGAATCGCGCCCGTGGGAGCGTCCGCCGTACCCATTTCGATCAAGTACAGAAATTGTGGCAATTGCAGCATCGCTTCGGTCATCGCTGCGATACCCACGTTGAATCCATCGGCGGAAAAACCGGAAAACACGGCAAGCAAGTTCGAACGCTCATCCGCGGTGAGCGCACGGCGGAAAGCCCGAGTGCCGTAATCGTCCAAAAATTGGCCTGCACAGGCTTGATCCGGAGCTGTGGCGGCGCAGGGGAGGAGCTCGGTTAGCTTGGTACCAACGTCAACCGCAGTATCTTCGGCTGCCTTGAGGATACCTTCGGCTGCCAGCTGAGTGACCGCGTTGGATTCTGGGTCGGTACTGAAACCACTCGGCGAAATCGTCGTCGTGCTCGAAGGAAATTGCACGCTCGGAGCGATCTTGCCGCGAAAGAGATCCTGCACGCTCGCCGCGTACTGCCCGGCGGTGATCCTCCGCAGAGGAGCGATGGCTGCACCCGGAGCGCAGGTGCCCAAGTTCGCAGGGACCGAGCCAACTGGGCCTCCCACCGAACCCGACGGCACGGCCACGGGGTTGCTGGTGTTCCCACCCGAACTCGAATTCGGCCCGGGCGACCCCACCGCAGCCCCACCTGGACGAGGGTTCGAGACCTCCGCCGCGCAAGAAACGCTCAACAATCCGGAGAGGGCCACACTGAGGGGAACTTGCGCTGAGGTAGCAATCTTGTTGCACCGGCGCCTTACAATCTTCGAGATCACCATACAACGACCACCCAGAGCTCGGGAAAATACCGAGAAATAGGTACCTTCCCAGGGCTGGCGCAGCCAGCGCTCGGCGCGGCAACCGCATAGGCCGTTGCGGCAATCTTACGGGGAGCGCCCGCTGCCCTACCTTGCCCTTGCCCGGAATCGCCCATGTAGTCGACGCGCCCACAGGTACACTACGCAGCACAGCCCCCGACGACGTATTTCGGGTTTCAAGATCGGGGCGCGCGCAGCGCCAACCGCTCGAAGAACTCCAAGGCGGCAGGATTTTTCAGTGTGTCCCGACTTACGGCACCTTCTAGAGGCTGGCCCATGAGGATCTTCTTGATCGGCACTTCCAGCTTCTTGCCGCTCAGAGTTCTCGGCACCTCCAGAATCTGCTGGAGTACATCCGGAACATGGCGCGGCGATATTTCGGTTAAAATCCGGCGTTTTATGGCTTTTTCAAGCTCGACCCCTAGGGTGAGCCCGGGCGCGAGCACGAGGAATAAGAAGAGCTTTCCCTCCGGCTCGTCGACAGACGATGTATCCACGACGAGGCTATCTACCACTTCCGGCAAGGCCTCCACCACGCGATAAAATTCGCTCGTTCCCATGCGCACGCCGCCGCGGTTGAGGGTTGAATCCGAGCGACCGGAGATCACCATCCCGCCGCGTTCGTTGATAGCCACCCAATCCCCATGGCGCCAAACCCCCGGATAAGCGGAGAAATAGCTATCCCGTAGGCGTTCGCCATTCGTATCGCCCCAAAAGAAGAGAGGCATGGATGGAAGTGGCTCAGTGAGGACAAGCTCGCCCACTTCCCCGATAACCGAGTGACCGTTGGTATCAAACGCTTCCAGCTTCGCACCCAACGCTGCGCACTGGAGCTCTCCGGCGTAGACGGGCAGAAGCGGGCAAGAGATGGCAAAGGCCGTACACACGTCGGTACCGCCACTCACCGACGCGAGCAACACGTCGGCGGGTGCCGTGGCCCCAGCATTGGCGTAAACCCAGCCAAAGCCATCGGCCGGAAGGGGAGCTCCGGTTGTTCCGATCGCCCGCAGCCGCGAAAGATCCAGATCTCTTCCCGGTACAATTTCAGCCTTCTGGCAGGCCTGCAAAAATGGGGCGCTCACGCCGAAGAAAGTAACGCCTTCATCTTGGGCCAAGCGCCATAGCCGTGAGATATCTGGGTACGCAGGGCTGCCGTCGTAGAGCACGAGCGTGCAACCAACAAGTAAACCACCCACCAAAAAATTCCACATCATCCAGCCGGTGGTGGAATACCAAAAGAAGCGATCTTCGGCTCGGAGGTCACAGTGCAAGCTGAGCGCTTTGTTGAGCTCTAAAAGGATGCCGCCATGGCCGTGCACGATGGGCTTCGGCAAGCCTGTGGTGCCCGATGAATAGAGGATCCAAAGCGGGTGCTCAAATGGCACGGCTTCAAACTCAAGCGGGGCCGATTCACTCATGAAGTGGGCAAAGGATTCCGCCCGGGGGAGCTCACTCGGTGCCGCATCTCGCTCTACCAGCACCACTTTAAGAAGTGACGGCAGCTTCGCAACTATCGCTTCGAGAGCCTCCAAACGTTTGAATTCTTTGCCCCCGTAGCGATAACCATCGATGGCGAACAACACCTTGGGCTCGATTTGAGTGAAGCGGTCGAGCACAGCCGGGACTCCGAATTCGGGAGCACAGCTCGACCAAATGGCGCCCAGGCTTGCCGTGGCCAGAAATGCGATCAGCGCTTCTGGCCCGTTGGGCAATAAAGCGGCCACTCTATCCCCCACCCCCACCCCGAGGCGTTTTAACCCAGCACGCGCGCGGGCCACTAACGCGGCCAACTCCTTATAGGTAATCTGCTGACGGCTTTCGTCCTCCGAGATGGCTATCACGGCGAGGGCGTCGTCGCGCCGACTCAAGCAGTGATCGGCGAAGTTTAAGTGAGCTCCCTCAAACCAATGAGCTCCCGGAAGGACTCTCGCGCTCAAGACGCGTTCAACGGGCGTGGTGCTTCGGATTTCGAAGAACTCCCAGAGCGCCAGCCAAAATGCTTCAACCTCCGTAACACTATAGGCGTGAAGCGCTTGGTAATCGTCAAACTTTTTTCCTTTCTTATCGCGCAACCAACCCAAAAACCTTGTGAGGTTGGCGTTCTCGATTCGGCGTGCATCTGGCTGCCAAAGCAAGTCTCCAATTTGTGTGTGCTCCCAGCTTCGAACAAGCGCCGCCATAGTTGGGTTAGGTTAATCGCTCCCTTTGGCCATGCCCAGCGCCAGCTTCTGAGCCGGATCGGCGGACGTCTCGCTACGCCGCCAAAGCAGGCCATCGAGGGCGTAATGGGTGACCTGGGGCAACGCGAGCAGCGGGACAATGAAGATGAGTAACGGTGCCTGAAGTGCCGTACTGCCACCAAAGAGCCAGCTTCGCTCGTGGTAGACGAAGCGATCCCAACCGAATTCTTCCAAAAGGCCGAAAGCCCAGAGCACGCCAATAAACCCCGCAAAACCCGCCCCGGCGATGCTCGCACTCAGGCTACGTGCACCGAGCTTTGCCTGAGCGCGCGCGTACATCCACAGGAGGCACATGTAAGGCACACCGTGCGCCAGCACGTTCGTCGCGGTGAAGTCAAAATCGCTATTGGTGCCCACAATCCCAAGCCACCAAACTGCCGCTGTGGAAGCTACGAGAACAACCTTGCCCAGTTCAAGGCGCCGGGTGCTGTGCCATAACGCAAGCTGGCGCAACGCAAACGTGCCCAACAAAACACCCCAAACGCCCCATGCCAAAGGTAACAACGGAGCTAGCGTGGCAGCCACGTCAACAAAATCACCCGCCACAAACCAGTTAAACCGCGCTGTGTTGAGCCGCGTGTGCCAAACAAAGACTGGAACCAGCGTTGCTGCATAGATGGCGCCCTCATCGATCCACGCGTCTATTTTCGTCCGTGCCTGCGCACAAGCCCGATACACCCGTACCCAGCCCAGCTGCTGACGCACGAAATGCCACACAGCCAAGTAGGCCAGGCAGCGCCAAAAAAGCCCACTTCCTGCGTAAAACAGCGCAACGCCAGCCACGTATAATGCTGCCGGCAGACCGAAGTAACGGAGGGGTTTACGCTTGAGCTCGCTCACGTTGAGGTAAGTCCGAAATAGCGTCGCGTAGACGTGGGCGACATCCACGCCCAAGATGAGCACGAGCCACGCCCATTCCGGAAAAGGCTCCGTCGACCAACCCAGCTTTTGGTTCAACCCAACCAGGAGCAAGCTACCGAGCGCACTTCCGCCAAACACCGAAAGATCTATACGCGGGCTCCATATCCAACCACCTCCGTACGAAGGCGTACCGAGATCGGTGGAGGTGGCAGGCTTCGACATTCTGGACGCTCACCCGTAAAGAGGGTCTACCTGACGCGGGCCAAGCCTGGCCGCACTTTCAGCAGCCACCACGCCGCGATACTGAGCTTCTTCAAACAGCGCAATTCCGGACAAATCTGAGTGCGCGGCAAACACCCGTGCGTGCAGTTGCCCAGCTCGGCGACGCCCGGAAGAGCTCCAAAAACCTACACTCGGCCGAATCATCGCATGCCCCCAACGCCACACATCTATGTGGTCCACGAGCTCTCGCAAGTTCGGGTGGGCTCGCTCAAGATCCGCTAAAATCGCGTCGCAAGCCGTAGCGTGATCGAGCTTGAGCAGCTTGTGGCGCTCCGCTGCGAGATCAAGGTTTGTGAGCGGGAGGTAGTAGGTGAACACCGTCGGACCGAAGTCAGACAGGCCTTGGTGCGTAGCCACCACGTACCCCACAGAGGGGCTTTCGTAGAGCACGTTGTCCCAAGCCAAAGGGAAGCCTCGCCCCTTGGGCCTTGCTCTGAGATGTAGATTAGCTACCAACCAGCTGCTGTATTTGAACTGCCGGAGATACTCCGGTGCAGCCGAACGAAAGGGCTCCCACATGCGGGCAATCACGAACTGAGGAATAGCCAAAATTGCGGAACGAGCGCGCAGGAGGTAGCGTTGATTTTTCAGCACATCCAACACTTCCAGAGTAACGCTCGTAGCGTCGGCTGAGACACGGAGCACCATCTGGCGGGGTTTGACCCGTTTCCCGGCACGTGCTGCCAAATGCTTCACTAGCTTCCCGTTGCCTTCGGGCCAGGTGAGAAACGGTCGGGTAGAGCCGCCGGGCGCCTGCATGCGCGCCGCAAAGTAGAAGATTAACGCCCAAGCGCTGACCCCCTCCAGCGTAGCTCCGTAATCATCCCGGCAGCAGTAGTTGAGGTACCAGAGCAGGCGTTCGGAATTAAAACCGTGTGCGGTGCAGAAATCCGCCGCAGAAGTTTGATCGAGCCGGGTGAGCTCAGGCGACTCAGCAGCCTGGGCAAGAGGAATCGCGAACGCCCGTCGGTTCTCGGGATCCCTGTAGCGCACCCATTTCTGCACTTCCTCCTCAAACGCGCGAAGTTGCTGGAGATCCTGTGCGCTCGCACCTTCGGCGGGGAAAATTCCTTCGTGCCAACTGCCCTCAAAGAAAAGCCGATCTTCGGGCTCCCGAATCAACGCGCGCTCGCTGGGTTCGCCTTGATCGTTGAGCGCCCCAACTTCCTGCAGCAAGCGACGCAACGCATGATTCTCCGCTCCGGGAAGTGGCACATAGTGAGCACCCCAGGGGTACGGGCTCACCGCTGAAATGCCCGACGTGGAGGTTCCCCCAAGCCATGGCTCCAGCTCCAACACCTGGAAATCTCGCAGCCCAAGTTGGTCCAGCCGCCAGGCAGCGGAGAGCCCACTCGGGCCACTGCCCACGATAGCCACTTCAACCTCTACAGGCTTACTTTGGCTCAACGGCGCCTGCACCGCGCCACTCCGCAACAGATGGCCAACTTCAGGTGAGCTCCCCAAGAAGCGCCCAGGGACTGAGGAATCGCCGCGACGGCACGCCTCCGCGGCCAGGGGAGCCCCCACTAACAAGGTTAAGATCTCGCGTCGTGTGGTCATGGGCCAGGCCGAAGCCTCTCGCACGCTACCAGGCTAACGAGCTGACGTGGGAAGTTTTAGGCGGCGCTCGGCTTCTGCGATCAGGCGTGAATAGGCTGTAAACTGGTAGTCGTCCTTTTCTTCACTTCTAGCAGTGGCGCCCGGAGGCAAGCTCATGCTGCGCATTGGCGGTGGACGGCCCGCAAAAGAGGCCACGCTCGACTTTCGGATACTATCGTCGACGCGTACATGCGCACGCTCTGCGATCAGCTCCGAAAGGCGCTTGAGATCGGTGGAGAGATTGCCGGTGGGCATTGAAATGGCCGAAAAATCGAAGCCACGCGCGTCAATACGAGCGACCCAAAGCACCGTGTGGAAGTGAAGATCTGCCCCGGCATACGCCTCTTCCCCGCCAATGTTCATGGTCTCGCGAAACACGGCAACCTCTGCGGCAGAAGGCGCCAACGCCCTCATAGAGCTACTGCTGCTCGTCCCCGTCCGAGGCTGCTGCCTGCCGGGGCGCACTTCACCACGCACGATCGTCAGAATGGCTTGGTACGGGATCTCCATGCTGCGACCGCGCACATACAGCACCAAGTGGTCGGCCTTTAGCTCAAGTGCATCCAGCTTCACAATCTTTCGTTCGGCGTCATGCGCCAACTCGGGATCCACCAGCACTGCGTTGAATCCCTCTGAACGAAGCTTCTGAGTGAGGTCTTCCGCCTGCGCTACGTCACCGAGGGCCCTCACCAAACCCCAGCTCCCCGGGCGCAGCTTATTCTTGAGATCGTACGCAACGAGCCCAGTGAGCTGGGCGAGGCGTTGATAGCCTGTAGGGGAGCCGTCAAAGTCAGGAGCGAGCAGTACCAGCATGAATCGGCCGTATTAAGATAAGGGTAGCCCGAGAGCCGGGGCAATTCGGCTTGTATAAGCTCATAGCCGAAGCCCCCGGGTCAATCCCCCCAAATATTAGCGGCCCCCGGCGCCTGCCTTAAGCGACTCGAAGCCCGGTGCCCGTGCGTGCTAGAAGTTTCGCTGTCCTTTGCGGAGTATCTCAAGATGATCAACTGGTCTGGCTTCACCCATGCGCTCTTGGCCTCTTTGGCTTACTCGGCACTCGGGGTTGTGTTGTTTTTGCTGAGCTTTCTGCTGATCCAGAAGCTTACCCCGTTTTCTATCCGCAAAGAGATTGAGACTGATCAAAACGTGGCCCTGGCGATCTTGATCGGAGCCGTCATCCTCGGGCTCAGTATTATCATCGCCGCCGGCATCTCGGGGTGACCACCCCTAAAGCACCACCCAGTTGGCTAGTTCTGGCGATGATCTTGGTCATCGCCACCACGGGATTGATCTATGAGCTGGTGATGGCCGCCGTCGCAAGTTACCTCTTGGGTGACAGTGTGGTGCAGTTTTCCCTGGTAATTGGTGTCTACCTTTCGGCACTCGGGGCGGGTGCTTACCTTTCGCGCTTTGTCGAGGAAAATCTCGAGCGCGTGTTCGTGCAGGTGGAGCTTGCCTGCGGGCTCATTGGTGGGCTATCCGCTCCTCTGCTGTTCGTAGCCTTTGCCTACGCTCAAGCTTTTGGGTTTGTATTGTACGGCCTGGTACTCACCGTGGGCATCCTGGTGGGCTTGGAGCTGCCCATCATGCTCCGTTTGTTGAAAGACACGCTCGATTTCCGCGAGCTGATTTCGCGGGCATTGACCTTCGACTACGTGGGCTCACTTGTCGGCTCGCTCGCATTCTCGCTTTGGTTGTTTCCAACCCTCGGCTTGGTACAGAGCTCCATCTTGTGCGGCGCGCTGAACGCCCTGGTGGGATGGTTCGGAGCTCGCTCCCTGATCCTGGAAAAAAAGTCTCAACAACGCGCCACACTGCAGGCCTTATGCGTGCTCTGTCTGCTCGGAGCTGCGGCTTTTTGGGCCAACCCGTTCATGGCTATGGTGGAAAGCCGCTTCTATCGGGGCCAAAATCTCATTTCCACCGAGCAAACCGCCTACCAACGCATCGCCCTCACCGAACGTGGGAAGGTGCTCAACCTGCACCTCAATGGCAATCTGCAATTCTCCTCAGAGGACGAATACATCTATCACGAGGCCCTCGCGCACCCCGCGCTCATGTATTCTGCTGTACATCATTCAATATTGATAGCTGGTGGTGGGGATGGTCTGGCATTGCGCGAAGTTCTAAAGTGGCCCGGTGTGGAGCGCGTGGTGCTGGTCGATCTGGATCCACGGATGACAGAGCTCTTTTCCTCCGATCCGCGGCTCACGGGGCTCAACCTCCGCTCCTTGCACGACCGTCGGGTGACTGTAGTCAACGAAGATGCCATCATTTGGCTCCAGCAAACGAACCTGCGCTTTGACGCGGCAATCGTGGATTTCCCCGATCCCACAAGCTACAGCCTAGGTAAGCTCTACACGGAGTTCTTCTATCGACAGCTGAGCTCACGGCTCACGCCTCACGGGGCATTCGTGGTGCAGGCCACTTCGCCATTGTTTGCGCGGAAAGCCTACTGGTGTATCGTTGAAACACTGCGGGCCGCCGGCCTACAGGTTCTCCCCTACCATGCGTATGTTCCGTCATTTGGCGAGTGGGGGTTTGTGCTGGCTAGCGCTCACCCACTAGAACAACATGCGCCACCCCCGGCGCAACTCCGTTTCCTCACACCCGGAACGCTCACGTCGTTGTTTGAGTTCCCGGCAGATATGCAGGCAGTAGCCGCTGTGCCGAACCGCCTCAACACCCAGGCGTTGGTGCACGCCTACGGTTCCGCCTGGCAGGGCCTCAACTAATCATATCTTTTTAGGGGGCTCGCTGGTGGAGTCCAGCACCGCCACTTGCTAGAAGGCCAAGAGAAGGACCTCCTGGCTATGCGAACACACTCCTCAACGCTCACCCTAGTCGGCGTGCTAGGCCTCACACTGGGCTACTCAGCGCACCTGGCCGCAGCTCCCCTGCCCTCAACGCCGCCCCCGGACGCCTCCACAGCCGCCCCACCGGCGAAACCTGCAGTCAATGTGGGAGTAGCCAAAGCAGAAGAATCAGAAGATCCGGCGCTCAAGGCCATGGCCGAGCTCGGGCTGTCGATCCAACGCTTGACGCTCGAAAACGGCCTTCGGGTTGTACTAAATGTCGACACCACCTTCCCCACAGTTGCCGTCTCCATGACCTACGGCGTGGGTTCGAGGAACGAAGAAAAGGGGCGCAGTGGGTTTGCTCACCTCTTCGAACACATGATGTTTCAAGGAAGTCGTCACGTGAAAAAGGGTGAACACTTCACCGAAATCGCCGCTCGCGGTGGTACCATGAATGGGACAACGTCCACAGATCGAACCAATTATTACGAAGTATTGCCCAGCAGTGAGCTTGCCCTTGGCCTTTGGTTGGAAGCGGATAGGCTCAAGTGGCTCGACGTAACACCTGAGAATTTCGAGAATCAACGCAAGGTGGTTCAAGAAGAATACCGCATGCGCGTGGCCAGTGCCCCCTACCGAATGGGGCATATTCGCCTGGAAGAGCTCGCTTACCAAGGCTACTTCCCGTACGAGCATTCCACGATCGGCTCAATGGAAGATCTCGATAATGCTAAGTTCGAGTGGGTGCTCGCTTTTCACCAACGCTACTACGCACCGAACAACGCGGTTCTCACCATCGCCGGCAACTTCGATGCCGATCAAGCAGTGGAGCTCGTGCGGCATTACTTTGGGGACGCCAAACCAGTAGCGAATCTGCCGAAGTTTCAGTTCCCTCCCATGCCCGAGCAGAAGGCCGAGCGTCGCGAACAAGTCGAAGACCAAAACATCAAGACGCCGGGCTTCTATTACTCCTGGCCCATCGCCCCCACCCATTCTCCAGAACACTACGCGATTGAACTTCTGGCGCTTGTGCTCACAGATGGAGAGAGCTCTAGGCTTTATCGAGATCTAGTGCTTGAAAAGTCCCTTGCTCAGAGCGTCAGCGCCTGGACCACCGATCGCCCGGGACAAGACATGCTTCAGCTTCAGGCAATTCTCACCGAAACCGCCAAGCTCCCAGACGTGCAACGCGCTATCGACGATCACATTGCTCAACTGCAAAAATCCGGACCAACTGCCAATGAGCTGGCCCGCGCCGTCAACCGGCTCCGCACGCAATTCATCTTCGGCCTCCAGCCAAACGGGCAGCGTGCCATCCGTCTTGGTGAATACGAGTCGATCTGGGGAGACGCGAAGATCCTCACCCGTGAGCTCGAAGGATACCTGAAGGTTACCCCCGCTGATGTTCAGCGCGCGGCGGCTCAGATGTTAATCAGGGAGAAGCGAACCGTGGTCGATGTTGTTCCCGCTCGAAAGGCCTCCAAGTGATGCACCGCAAACTTTCCCAGGGCGCGCCATTTTTGGCCGCATTTCTCTCATTTCTCAGTCTGGAGTGTCATAACGCTCCGCCACCTGCTGCACCGCTGGCAACGCCGGCACCCGCCGCACCTGGGGTGCCAGCGCCGACAGCCGACGAGTTTGCAAGCCCTCCACCGCGCGGGATCGCCGCAGACATCAAGTTCCCAACGATCGACCATCGCAAGCTGGAGAACGGGCTGGAGCTACGCACCGTGCGCCACGGCAGGTTTCCGATCGTCGAGCTTCGCTTAGTAATTGGCTCCGGAGTAGCCACTGACGGCGGCAAAGCTGGGCTCGCGGGAATTTCGGGCGAGCTCCTCAAGGCAGGTGGAGCTGGCAAGTTCTCGAGTCGAGAGCTCGTGGAACGAGCCGAAGCCTTGGGCTCGGATCTCAACGTGGCAACCAGCCGAGATAAGACACAGATCTCCCTCTCGGTAACGCGGCACAACCTGGACGCGGCGCTTGAGCTGCTAGCAGCGGTGGCAACGGCCCCGCGCTTTGACCCTACCGAATTCAAGAAGCTCAAGGAGCGTGAGATTGAGCGTGTCCAAAGCTCCGCCAAAGGCAGCGGTGGGTGGTCAGCCAGCATGCTCATGTACCGTGAGCTTTTTAGGCTGCCGCAGGGCACACATGCCTATTCGGAGTTTGATGCGAGCCCCAAAACGCTCAAAAGCCTGACCTTGGCCGACTGCAAGCGTTGGTACAAATCCAACGTAACGCCCCAAAATTCAAAACTCGTCGTCGCAGGCGACGCGGATCCTGCCGTACTCGAACAGCTGGCAAGCAAGTGGTTCAAAACGTGGAAAGGCGTTGCCCCCGCCTCGCCGAACTTCACCCGGCCGAACCTCCCCGAAGATGTCTCGGTGTGGATTGCCAATCGCCCCGGTGCAAGCCAAAGCGAAATTCGTGTGGCCACACTCGGGCCAGAGCGCGGGAGCAACGAATGGGCGGCGGTCGCCATGGCAGATCAGATCTTGGGCGGCGGCGTTTCGGGACGCCTCTTTCTCGATGTGCGCGAGCAGCGCTCCCTTGCTTACAGCACCTATTCGGATCTGGCTGAGCTCGCGCACGGCCCGGTTCCGGTGATCCTGGCCGCGGGAACGCAGACCGCCAAGACGCCGCATGCGGTAGCCGCGCTTTTGGAACACTTCAACGAGCTCGGCCAAACGCCGCCTACTGCGGCCGAAATGCAAACGTCTTCCCAGTACCTCTCCGACAGCTTCCTCATCCAACTCGAAACCATCGGGACAGTGGCGGAGCTTACGGCTCATCTGGCGGTTTTGGGCCTGCCAGACGACTACTACGACCGCTATCGGCAACAGGTCCGAGAGCTCAACGCCACCAGCGTTCAGCAGGCAGCCGCACGCTTCTACGTACCTGGGCGAACGATTGTAGTAGTTGCCGGCGACGCTGAACGGATTGCGAAGCCGCTTGCTCACTTTGGCAAGGTCAACGTGGTGGATCCGGAAAAGGACTTCGCCACGCAAGTCATCGTGCCCCATGATCCAAATGTCACACTCGACGTGCCCCAATAATCCCGAGATGCAAACAGCTGTCATTGGCGCTTAGCGTCAAACATAGAACGACAGCTCGAAGGTTCGACGCCGACTACTTTTGGCGCTAGGGTGTTAATTGTCGCGCATGACGTTGTTCCGTGCCTTCGTTTCGGTCCTCCCCTCGCTCGCCCTGGTGGCGTGCGGGGCTGAGTTCCATGCAGCGGATGGCTCAGCGGATGGCTCCGGCGGCTCCGCCATGGCCAACCTCGTGGCTCCCGGCGTTCTCCCCACGGTTCCTCCCGGTGGAGCACCCCTGACAGGCGCGGGGAGCGGTATTTCGGGCACCGGCGGCGCGACAAGTACGGAGGGCCCTGGCAATGCAACGGGTGGAGCCAAAAGTGCTGCAGGCGGCGGGGGAAACGCTTCAGGTGGGGCGGGGCGTGAGGCTTGCGCCGAAGGGAAAGTAACGCTGCGCCTGATGCCACCTGTGGCCGCGCCGGCTGGAACCTACTGCCAGAGTTCGTGCTCAGTGGGTTGGCTTGAAATCACCACCAGCGAAGGGGTCAGCATTGTCACGAGCCTGCCTTGCGGAGCCGTAACCTGCGACCAATGCCAGAAGATGGCCTGCTCCGCTTCCACCTGCGTAAACACCTCGCTCCCGGCAAAAGGTGTTGCGTTTGAGTGGGACGGATCGCAGTTCCTGGCTAACACCTGCAGCAACAATGTTTGCCAAGAGAAAAGCTGCGTCGCGCGCGGTCGCTTCTTTGCAAAGATGTGTATGCCGCTCACGGAAACTCAAAATGGTGCTGAGTGCGTGGCCGCTGAGAGGGTTGTCTGCACTGACCCAATTGGGTTCGATTTTCCGGGCCCAAGTGTGGTCTCCGGGACGTTGCCGCTCCCCTAAATCCGCCAGGCCCGGGCTCTCCCCGGACTCTCCAAGAAGCTTCGCAGCGCTGGCCTTGGGGCCGCTTTGCACTGCGGCCACCTGGCCAGTGTGTGGTACCTGGGGATGAGCTGTGCCCACCCCGGGGCAAATGGGTGGGCAAATTGTGTTCAGGGTGCCGAAAGTTCAGTAAGGATCAAGGGTTAGGGTCGGAGCACCATTTGTAGTGGTTTTAGCTTGCCCAACCCCAAGTGATTGGGGTATCAGGGATGTACCATGGAGTTCTGTCACTGCACGTAAGGTCAGGGCTTGATGGTAAAACGAAGATGCGGTACTGAACTTATCTTCACCTGAGGTCAGAAAAAGAGAGCAGCAGCAACCCACTCCCCGCCCCGCCTCTCGTCTCTCGGTCATACCCCCGGGGAGGAAGGCTCGGCCCGAGGGAGTACCGAGCAGGGCGAGCGTCCTCGGGGGACGCGAGCCGCCGGAGCCTAGCCAGGAAGCCTATTTGGCCGAGTGGATGATGGTCCGGGAGCCCTTTGTCTAGGGTTCTGCTCAGGTCTGTATATGTGTGTTTGGGTGGGATTCTTAATCTAAATAAAGTGTTTGAGTTGAACCAAGTCTGAGGAGGCAATTGATGGCGCAGTCGACGATCGTGGGTCAGGAGAATGGCGTGAAGAGCAACGAAGGCCGCCGCAAGGCCGCTCCAACCGAGAAGCACGCCGGCGTTACATTTCGCCGACGTTTCACTCAAGCTGGAGAAGATCCGCTGCGCTCCACCGTTTGGGAGCGTCGCCAAAGCGTGATCACCAATCCTGACGGTTCGGTTGTCTTCAAGATGGAAGGCGTCGAGATCCCAGCTCAATGGTCTCAGCTCGCCACAGACATCGTCGTGTCGAAGTATTTCCGTAAAGCAGGATTGCACGGAGACAAGAACAAGGGCGAAACGAGCGTGCGCCAGGTGGTGGAGCGCATCTCCAAAACGATCCGCAAAGCCGGTGAGGATTTTGGAGGCTACTTCGAAACTGCCGCAGATGCGCAAACCTTCGAAGATGAGCTCACCTGGATGCTCTGCCACCAATACGGCGCCTTCAACTCACCCGTTTGGTTCAACTGTGGGCTCTATCATCAGTACGGCATTGAAGGCTCAGGCGGGAACTGGGCTTGGAACCCAGCAACAGATACCATCACGGAAACGGCGAACGCCTATTCGAGGCCACAGTGTTCTGCCTGCTTTATCCAAGCCGTCGCCGACGATTTGATGGGGATCTACGAGCTCATCAAGAACGAGGCGCGGCTCTTTAAGTATGGCTCCGGCACGGGCAGCAATTTCAGTTCCATTCGCGGCAAGCAGGAAAAGCTCTCGGGCGGCGGCACCTCCAGCGGGCTCATGAGCTTTCTGGAAGTTTTCGATCGCGCAGCTGGCGCCACCAAGAGCGGCGGCACCACCCGGCGCGCCGCCAAAATGGTGTGCCTCGATATGGATCACCCTGAAATCTTAGATTTTGTCACCTGGAAGGTGCGCGAGGAAAAGAAAGCACGCGCTCTTATCGCCGCAGGTTACGAGGCGGATTTCAACGGAGAAGCCTACAAGACCATCGGTGGGCAAAACTCCAACAACTCCATTCGCGTCACCGATGATTTCATGCGCGCGGCGCTGGGCGGTGGCAAGTGGAACACCACTTCACGCACCACGGGTGAAGTCATCGATACTTACGACGCCTCCGAGCTCTGGACGACAGTTGCAGAAGCAGCTTGGAACTGTGCGGATCCGGGCGTCCAATACGACACCACCATTAATCGCTGGCACACCTGCCCCAACACGGGCCCCATCAACGCCTCCAATCCGTGTTCGGAATACATGTTCCTCGATGATTCCGCCTGCAATCTGGCGTCGCTCAATCTCATCAAGTTCCTGAACGAGAAGGGTGAGTTCGACGTAGAGGGCTATCGCCACGCGGTGGACGTGTTCTTCACGGCCCAGGAAATCCTGGTTGATCTTTCGAGCTACCCCACCCAGGGCATCGCTAAAAATTCCCACGATTATCGTCCGCTTGGGCTCGGCTATGCCAACCTTGGCACCATGCTCATGCTTCTGGGCGTACCTTACGATTCGGACAAAGGCCGCTCTATTGCAGGAGCGCTTACTTCCATTCTTTGCGGGCACGCGTACGTTGCCAGCGCCAACATGGCGCGCTCGAAGGGGCCCTTCCCTGGCTACTACAAGAACCGTGAGCCGATGTTGAAGGTGATGCGCATGCATCAAGAAGCCGCGTACGCGATCAATCGCGACGAGTGCCCAGAAATTCTCTGGCGCGCAGCGTGTGAGGATTGGGACAATGTTGTCCAGCTGGGTGAAAATTACGGCTTCAGAAATGCCCAATCCACCGTGCTTGCCCCCACCGGCACCATCGGCCTCCTGATGGACTGCGATACGACCGGTATCGAGCCAGATTTTGCGTTGGTGAAGTTCAAGAAGCTAGCCGGCGGCGGTTACTTCAAGATCGTGAATCAATCGGTGCCAGAAGCTTTGCGGCGCCTCGGCTACACAGAAACCCAAATTTGCGAAATTGTAGCCTTCGTTTCGGGCACGAATACTTTGCTTGGAGCGCCTGAAATCAATCGGGTCTCGCTGCGTGAAAAAGGCTTCACCGACGAAGATCTGGCGAAGGTGGAAAGCGCGCTCGTGGGCGTGTTCGATCTGGGCATGGCGTTCGCTCCGTGGGTCGTGGGCAAAGAAACGTACGCTCGCCTCGGTGTTACACCCGAGAAGATGAGCAAGCCGGGCTTTAGCTTGCTCAAGCACCTTGGGTTTACCGAAGCGCAGATAGAAAAGGCAAACGACGTGATCGTCGGGCGCATGACCATCGAAGGCGCTCCCGGCTTGCTCCCTGAACACCAGGCTGTGTTCGATTGTGCTAATCGCTGCGGTAAAACAGGCCAACGCTTCCTCGCCCCCATGGCGCACGTGAAGATGATGGCGGCGGCTCAGCCGTTCTTGTCCGGTGCTATCAGCAAGACCGTGAATTTGCCGAACGAAGCCACCGTGGAAGACGTTCGCCAGATCTACGTAGAAGGTTGGAAGCTCGGCCTGAAAGCTGTAGCTCTCTACCGCGACGGATGCAAAGCCTCTCAGCCGCTCTCCACGAGCGACACCAAGGCAGACAAAGAGAAAGCTGAAGGCACGGCAGCAACTACCGCGCAAGCGCTCAAAGTGAGCTCTGCGGCTATTGTTCCCACCCAACCCCAGGGAAATCGCGTGCGTTTGCCCAAGAAGCGCCGCGGCTTCACGCAAGAAGCCCACGTGGGTGGCCACAAGGTATTCTTGCGCACCGGCGAATACGAAGACGGCACGTTAGGCGAGATCTTCATCGATATGCACAAGGAAGGCGCGGCGTTCCGCTCCCTCATGAACTGCTTTGCCATGTCGGTTTCGATCGGCCTCCAGTATGGTGTGCCACTGGAGCAGTTCGTGGAGCAATTCACGTTCACTCGCTTTGAGCCGCATGGTGTTGTTAGCGGCCATCCGAACATCAAGTTCTCAACCTCCATCGTGGATTACATTTTCCGCGTCCTCGGAGTGGAATATCTCAAGCGTTATGATTTCGCGCAGGTGAAGCCCGCCGAAGATCAGCTCCCCATCGAAGATCCCACCGACAAAAATATCGTTCAGGCTCCCCTCCCAGAGCCAGAACGCCTGGCACTTGTGAGCGCAAGCGGTCACCAAGGTGGTGGCGGCCAAGAGGCTCATGGTTCGCTTGATGCCCAGCTAGAAGAAATGATGGGCGATGCGCCAGTATGCGACGGCTGCGGTCACATCACCGTCCGCAACGGCGCCTGCTACAAGTGCCTGAATTGTGGCAACTCCATGGGCTGCAGCTGAGCCCCGGCCGCCGGTTCGTTTTCTGCACCTAATCGTCTATCAGCCAGCGGCGTCACGAGCGCTGCTGGTTGATCCAGACGGGGCCCCTGGGCAGCCGAAGCAGAGAGTAGTAAGGATCGATTGGGTTTACGTACCCCGAGAGGACACGTGGGATGAATCAACAGAGTGCGCGTTTGGGTCACAAGTTCTTTTTCACTCTTGTAGTGCTGGGCTCAGCCGTCATTGCTGGCACCACAGGCTGCAAGAAGGATGAGCCACCGCCTCCTTTGCCTCCCCCACCCGCTACAACCGCTGCGCCGCCGCCTCCGCTTGAGTTGGCACCCGAACCAGAAGCGGTTCCGGACGCCGCCGCACCCACCGAGGTCAAAAAAGGCACAGGGCAGGCGGGGCCAAGCCTCAAGAAGTGTTGCGCCGCGCTTCGCCAAAATGCCGCCAACGCTCCCCCGCCCAACAACGACTACATGCTACAAGCCGCCGCGGCGTGCGATGCCCTGGTAGCGCAAGGGCAGCAAAAGCAAAGCATCGTCACGGCCGTGCAAGTCGCGCTGAAGGGCGTTGGCATGCCGGTAGCGTGTCAGTAACTTGCGGATGCGTTAGCCAGGCGTCTCGGAAACGGTCGAGAGCGCTTCTGCTTGACGGTGGTGTCCGGCTCGGCACGAGCCCTTTCTCTCACACGAGAACTACTTAGCATGACAAGTATCTCTCGGTGTCGCGCATGGCAGGTCAAGGCGCATCTTGAACGCGAATCGAGGTGACCGCCCCTCCGTTCGAGGCGAGCTCGCGCTAACACCGCAAAGAAGTTAACATCCCCCGGCGATGAATGCGCCGCGCCGCGGATGGATCTTTAAGGTCGGCCACGGCGAAACTCCGGGCGTCAGCTTTGTTTGATGCTCCCCCTAGGGGGCAGAAAAACACGGCCGGCCGTGCTCGGCAAGCATCCACGCGGCCGAGCGCCTCTTCGCCGCGCGCGTGTCGGTAACCTAAAGCGCTCAACGCGCTTACCACACGGCGCGCGCCGGAGAGGGCTGAACGCCCCGTGAGCGCACGATCACTCGTGTGCGAACAGCCCCTCAGTTAATGAAATGCGAGATTGTTCCCCGTTAATTTCCGTACGGATCCCAAACGGATTCTAAGTATCCAAACGACCGCTAAAATGCTCGAAGCCCCCCGTACCGATTGGCTGCAGCTTTCCATCTTCCCGTCTTAACCAGGTGCCGCGTCCCGCTTCCACAACGCCAATAATACGGGCAAATGCGGGCTTTTTACCGTGGGGGCCTGTTGCCACCAAGGCGTAATCTTCGCCTCCGTTGAGGCATAGCCGCAGCGGATCGAGCTGAAGCTTCTTGCATTGGGCCGCATATTGCCTAGGGCACGTGGCTCTCAGTTGAACTTCGTCTAGCACTAGCTTCACGCCGCTTGCTGCGGCGATATGACCCACATCTTGGCCGAGGCCATCTGAGACATCGATCAACGCGTGGGCGTACGACACCAAACGCTCTCCCTCCGAGATCAACGCCTTAGGGCGCCGCCAGGCCTGAACCGCGCGGCGTTCAAACGGATCCGATGACGACCACGCAACGACCGAGCCCCCCGGGCTACGCCGAGCACGGAGCTTGCTCGCGCTGCTTGCCCGTCGCAAAAGCTCTAGCCCGAGCGCTGCCATACCCACACTACCGATAAGCCACACTTCGTCGCCAATGCGTGCTCCCGATCGTGGGACAATTCGTGACACGGTGCCCAAGACGGTAGTGGTGATCGAAAATGCCTTCGACCGCGCAATATTTCCGCCGATAAGTGGACAACCTATGCCTTTGCCCGCTTGCACCTGGCCTCGCACCAAGGCCGAAAGCTCTCTGCGTTCCAACCCTTCGGGAAGCATGAGCGCCGACGTGAATCCTAACGGCTGAGCGCCCATTGCCGCCAAATCGCTCAGCGCCGCCTGCGTCGCCTTGAACCCCAAATCGGCAAAACCCAGCCAATTTCGCTCAAAATGCACCCCCTCCCCACAGGCATCCACGCTCACTACCAGGCGTTCTCCACCCACTTGAAGTACAGCGGCGTCATCGCCGATCCCAAGCAACACCCTTTCTGGTTCACTACCACGAAGCTTACCACTTAGTCCTCGGCGCTGAACGGCACCACCCGAACGGCCCACGCTCGGCACCCCTTTTTGTGAAGACCGAGCCGCTTTCGCAATTAATTCGATCATTTGGAATTCAGAAAGCGCGGCCATGTAGCCTACGTTAGCAAAGTGAAGTGACGTGAGGAATACGTCGAGGCAAGTCTTCGCTAGGCTCACTATGTGGCCCCCTAACCCTTAGCCTCTCACGAGCCTTCACAAGTGCTCCCCCCTTCGACGCGATAGAGATTGGCTAATCACACTCTCCACCCATTTACTTGCTATGCTAAGTACCAATCGCCCACACGAAACTACGCTCACCGGCTTCGAATCGAGGCACGCGAAGCGACGGCCTCACAGGCCCTGGCTTCGAATCGCAAGCCACCAACTCACCCGCACCGCTCCTTGGGCGACCCCCCGAACGCTACGCCATCGTGGCTCGCCGACACGGAATTACGACGACAAACACGGCCCCAGTGGGCTGGTTGTCTTCGATCGTCACTCGCCCGTTGTGGCTTTCCACCAGGCGTTTGACGATCGAAAGGCCAAGGCCTGTGCCGCCTTGTTCGCGTGTGGAGCTCGAATCCACCTGATAAAACGCATCGAAAACCCGGGGCTTCTCAGCGTCAGGGATGCCAATGCCCGTATCTGCGATACGAAATTCTATTCCCTGGCGCCGAGCCATGAGCACCAGGCCACCCACATCTTCGGGGTTCGCATCCAGAGTTGTTAACCTAGAACTTATAGTAATTAAGCCACCCTCTGGTGTGAACTTGATAGCGTTGTCTACCAAATTCAAGAACACCTGGCGGAGGCGCGCTGTGTCCGCCCACATATCTGGGATACCAGCTTCCACGTGTGTTTCGATATGGACGCCCTTCTTCCTCGCGGTGGGTGCGACGGTTTGCGCAATATCGCGCACCAGGGGCCCCACCTGAGAGTAGGCTTTTTTGAGACTCATGGTGCCGCTCTCGAGCTTTGAGAGATCCAAGAGACCCTTAATGAGATGCAAAAGCTGCTCGCCCTTTTCGTAAATCGTGCGAACGAAATCACGCTGCTCTTCGGTCAAATCCCCAGCAATGCCTTCGGAGAGCATCTCGCTATAGCCAATGATGGACGTGAGCGGCGTTCGAAGCTCATGAGACACCGTCGCCAGAAAATTGCTCTTGAGGCGATCCAGCTCCTTTAGCCGATCATAGGCATCCTGGAGCTTGGCATTCTTGCCCTCAAGTTCTTGGTAACTCTCGCGCACGCTCGCCAGGTGCATATTCGAGGAGAGAAGCGCTCGGTGACCTGAAAAAAGGATAAGATCGAGCGTCTTGCACAGGTGCCGCGCAATCTGGCTCACCGTTTCTTCGCGCACTCGAGGCATTTGAGCAAAGAGGGTGCGCAGCTTTTCAGGATCGAGGCTGGGCTCCTTCGCTCTTAGTTCAGCGGAAACCTCGGAGACGCCAGCAGGCACGAAGGGCCCGATGATCATCCTGCCCATCATACGTGTGTCGTAGGTAATCCCCACAATGCGATACACAGCACCCGTAACGCAGGGAAATGTAACTTCACCCGTTTGGGCTGGGTTGATCTTCTTCACCCCATCCACTGTCGTCTGAATCGCGTCTCGAATACCGCGGAACTCATTCAAGTACGAGTAGAGGGGTGGCTGCTCGCTGGCATCCGCCAGTAGGTTATCGGAGGCGCTGTAGATGCGCAGTGGCAACCGAAACAGATCGAAAAAGCTTCGGATCATGTCACCGAGCACGGTGCGATCCACAAGATCTTCCAACGCGTAGCGATCTCGCAGGGTGAGCTCATCCAGTGTTCTGAGCGATTGGGGCGGCTGCGCCTCCATTAGCCACCCCCTTTCACATCCGCGCCAGCGCCTACACGCGCTTTTAGCAACTCAGCTACTGAACGCGTCTGGCCCAGCTTGTGCGCGGCTTGCGCCAAAAAAGCAGATCGATTGAACCCGAACTTTTCGTCCAGCTTGTGCTCCGCATCCAAATTCTTCAGCACCAGATGTAAGAGCCCGATGAAACTCTCAACCACGCCCTCAAGCCGTGTTGCGGTGGCCAGGTACACCGGCTCCTGGCCTTGCGCGGCGAGCTGTGCGATTTCCGCATCGCTGCGGATGTGTGGCATGTCCCGTTTGTTGAATTGAATGATAACGGGCATGTTCTTGAGCGAGATACCGCTGTCTTTCAAATTCTGCTTGAGATCCATGAAGGATTCAGCGTTATGTTCCGTCTCGGCAAGCTGGGAATCTGCGATAAACGCAACCCCATCTGCTCCTTGCACCACCAAGCGCCGGGTGGATGCGTGAATCACCTGCCCGGGAACGGTGAAGATCTTCAACCGTACCGAGACGCCTTTGTCTTGCCTAAACGTAAGTGGCAAAAGGTCGAAGAAGAGCGTTCGATCGTCGCGAGTTTCGAGGGTCATGAGACGCCCAGTGCTGTCTTCAGCTGCCGCCCGATGCAGCATCTGCAGGTTGGTGGTCTTCCCGCTGAGCGCCGGCCCGTAATAGACGAGCTTGATCGTTACCTCACGCGTCACGAAATCAAGCTGCATGCGGCACTCCGTTCGATCTTATCTTGGTCACAGCCTTTCTATGGCAACAGCGCTAACCTCGAATTGCAAGCACTCCTTCTGCGCCTTCATCACCTCACATCCAGCGCAACACCCGAGGAGCCAACTTAGGCCCAAAAGCCGAGTAGAATGCCCGGGGTACGGGCCTCCCCAGAAGCTGACCAAAGCCCTTTGCTTGCCCCTCGCCGACAGCGTCAAGAACCGGCGGGCAGCGTTGTCCAGAACTCCGTGGCTTCCCGAATCGCGGCGAGCACCGTCGCCTTCGCTGGCCCCCCCAAAAGGGAACGCCGCTCGACCGCTTGCACCGGATCCAACGCTTGGGCCATCTCCGGGCCCGCGAGCAGCGGATGAGCTTGCTCAAGTGTGGCGGTATCTAGCCCTCCCAGCTGAACGCCTCGCACCTCCGCTTCGCGCACGAGCCCGCCAACAACATGGTGAGCTTCACGAAACGGTACGCCACGCCGCACCAGAGCATCAGCCAGATCCGTCGCGCACAGGTGCCCGCGATTGAGCGCACGCTCTAACGTGTGGCGGTGAAACGTTGCAGTCTTCAACGCGCCCGTAAGCGCCCTCAGCGTCACCAACGCGCCCTCGAAGGCATCAAAAATGGGGCGTTTATCTTCCTGAAGATCACGGCCATACCCAAAACACAAACTCTTTTCGAGAACCAGGAGGGAGGTAAGCGCGCCCACGGCTCGAGCAGCTTTGCCCCGAGCAAGCTCGGCCACGTCAGGGTTTTTCTTCTGCGGCATCATCGACGAGCTAGTTGAAAACTCATCACTCAAACTCATGTAGCCGAATTCCTGAGTCGACCACAGCACCACCTCTTCGCCAATCCGCGACAAGTGGATATTGGTGATTGCAAGGCCTGAGGCTACCTCCATCAGAAAATCGCGGCTCCCCGTCGCGTCTATCGAATTGCGGGTGGGCCTGTCAAACCCCAAACTCTCTGCAACCCACGAGCGATCCAACGGGAAACCGGTGCCTGCGACCGCACCTGCACCCAAAGGGCATTCGTTGAGGCGGACGCGAGCGTCCACCAAACGGGTTGCATCCCGCCGCAACAGCTCCTGCCACGCCATTAAATGGTGCGAAAGCCGGCTAGGCTGGCCGGGCTGGAGGTGCGTGTATGCGGGCATCAAGGTATCGATTTCTTCTTCGGCCCGTTCGAAGAGAACCTGAGCAAGGGCTGCAATCGCGGAGATGGTTTCGTCGAGCTTATCGCGCGTCCAGAGGCGAAGATCCGTCGCCACTTGGTCGTTGCGCGAGCGCCCGGTGTGGAGCTTGCCTCCTACTGGACCACAAATTTCGATTAACCGCGATTCGATGTTCATATGAACATCTTCTTTTTTCGCATCCCAGACAAAAGCCCCTGACTCAATCTCATGACGCACCTGAGCCAAGCCAGCAATTAACTGCCGGGATTCTTCCTCAGTCAGCACACCGGCCCGTGCGAGCCCGGCTGCGTGCACTTCGGAACCGCGAATGTCTTGGCGCCACAACGCACTGTCTATGTGGACGCTCGTATTGAGCTCCAACATCGCAAGACTGATTTGTTCGGGAAGCCTGCCGCCGCGCGCCTGACTCATGAAATCCTCCGTGTCAACGAGCCCGGAGGGGTGCCACCTTGCTCAGGATCTTTCAAGGGCGGACCCTCGATTGGCCCAGCCGTGCCCTTACCCTCAGCCCATGAATTCAGCGAGTGCGCCCCCTTCGAGCGCCCTAAGCCGAGCCAAAAACCTACGAAAGTCCCTAACGGGAGCCTCGCCAGGCTTTGCTCGCAAGGAAAAATCCGTGATGCGCGTGGTCGCGAACCGCAGGCACGCGATGGCACCTTCGGCGAGCGCCCCCTGCCGCTCTTCGGCACTGATCGGTCGTACGGACTCGTAGCCGCGCACCATGACACGAGCGAGCTCAACATCGAGCTTGGAGCCGTAGCACCACGCGAGCACAGTCACGAGCAAGTCGTACATGAAGACCCCGTAACTTGCGCTCTCGAAATCCAGCAACGCGGCGAGTTCGTCGCCACGCCACAGCACGTTATCTCGAAATAAGTCGCCGTGGATCACGCCCTTCGGAAGCGACCCATCCCGGAGCTCCGCATAATGCCGAAGCTTCGCGCGGATATCCTCCACAACCTCGTCGAACGCTCCGCCTCCGGCAGCGAGCACCGTGTCTAGGCGTGCGAAGATCTCTGGCACCCCAAATCGACTTGGGTTCAAGCTTGGCAAAGACGCCGTTGCAACATGCAGGCGCGCGAGCGCTTCGCCGATTTTAAAGGCTCGCGCCGAACTCACCAAGCTCTGGCAGGTTATCGTCCCTTCAATCCAAGGAAAAACAGCAAAGGGTTTCCCCTTGAAGCTAGCGATACATTCGCCGTTTGACTGGCGCACAGCTTCGGCTACTGGCAGCCCCATTTGAGCGAGCCCCGCCAAGAGCGCCACTTCCATCGCAGCTCCTTCCCTGCCCTGCTCTTCGTAGATCCTGGCGAAAAACAGCGAGCCATTTTGCATTCGCAAGCGGAAATTGGAATTCACGGAGCCCAAGCTAAGTGCCTCGATCTGCTCAAGCGGAAGGCCGTATTCAGCAAGCAGCCGTTTGGCTTCGGCTTCTGTGATTGGGGTAAGGAGTGCCATTGGTGGGCACTATGCCGAAATGCCGAGCCCAGCCCAAGACCCCACGAATCGCCCCCCGAAGCGTGCTAAGCTCAGCTGCGTCCCGAGCCCTTCTGCATGCCCGAAATCTACGGAAACGTGAGCGGGCTCGCCCCGCGAGCCATTAAAGCTCTTGAGCGTGTCTATCGGCGGCGCGTACCTGCGGATACCATCTTCACTCCCGAGCTCGCCCGCTCGCTCGCGGAGGCCTCGCGTGAATCTAAGCGGCAAGTGGGGGCGCTCGTACATCGCTCTGGCCAGGTGGATTATGTGGTGGTCGGCAACGCTACCGGCATCATGCTGCCAGATATCGGGCGTCTGCGTGCAGCCGACGGGCGGTTTCGCGCACTGCGACTGATTCACACGCACTTGTTTGCCGAGCCACTCACGCGCGACGATCTTACGGACCTCACTCGTTTGCGGCTGGACCTTGTTGCAGCGATCCTGCTCAACCTTGAGGGTGAGCCACGCAGTGTTACATGGGCGTACAACACCCCGGGCACACTTGAGGGCGCCGAGCCCAGCTACCAAGTGGAGGGGCCTTTCCCGTGGGGGCATCCATCTCCCAACTTTGGGGAACTCATTTCGGCCCTTGAGGATGAGTTTCGCCACAAGGCGCGCACACGCTCCACGCAAAGCAAAGATGGCCGCGCGATCCTAATCCACGTCGGCGAGAAGCGAACCCGTGATGCAGCTCGGCACGCCCATTCCCGCCTTACCGAGCTTGAGAGTTTGGCGCGTACCGCCGGGGTGGACGTGATCGACAAGATCCAACAACTGCGAGATAGCGTGGATCCAAAGTTTGTGCTGGGCCGCGGGCGCCTAGAGCAAGTGGTGCTTCGCGCTATCGAGCAAGACGTAGAGACGCTCATTTTTGACTGCAATCTGAGCCCCACTCAGGTGAGCTCCATCGCCAGCAAGACGGATCTGCGGGTTATCGACCGCACGCAGCTCATCCTGGATATTTTTGCGCAGCGAGCGCAGACGCGCGATGGCAAAGCTCAGGTTGAATTAGCACAGCTAAAGTACAGCTTGCCCAAGCTTGGAACCAAAGATGACGCGTTGAGCAGGCTCACCGGTGGAATCGGTGGCCGGGGTCCTGGCGAAACGAAGCTTGAAGTAGGGCGCCGGCGTGCGCGCGAACGCATTGATCGATTGGAGCGCGAGCTTCGCACACTCTCTCGGCAACGCTCAGAACGGCGACGCAAGCGCGGGGCCGGTTCGGTTCCGGTGGTAGCCATCGTTGGCTACACGAATGCAGGTAAGAGCACGTTGTTGAACACCCTGACGCACGCAGGAGTGTTGGCGGAAGATAAACTCTTTGCCACGCTTGAAACCCGCGCACGGCGCCTACGCCTCCCAAGCGGGCTCGCGGCTGTGCTCACGGACACTGTGGGCTTCATTCGCGACATGCCCAAAGATCTATTTGCCGCTTTTCGCTCTACGTTCGAAGAAACGGCCGACGCCGATCTTCTCTTAGAAGTGTTGGACGCCTCGGATCCGGAGATGCCAGCGCACCTCAGCACCACTGACGAGTTATTGCGGGCCCTTGAGCTTGATTCGCTGCCGAGGCTGCGGATTTTCAACAAGATCGATCTGGTGGATAGCGAAACGAGGGAGGCAATTGAGCATGGCAGTGCGGGGGTCCCGTGCTCGGCACTCGGCAAAGAAGGGACGGCGCGCTTGGTTGCTTGGCTCGAACACAACTTGCCTCGTGTTTCCGATCCCACGCCCGCGGTCGAGCTAGACAGCGAGAACGTCTCCATAAGCTAACGCGCAGACCGCCCGGGTCAAAGCCCAGGCACTGCTTGGCTTCGCTATCGGCCGATTGGCAGCTACCCTTGGGGAACGGTGACACAGTAGGCCACGGCGGGCTTTCGTCCAGAATTTTTATACTCGTGCCCCACCTCACCGCGTAACGTGATCACGTCGCCCGCCTCGAGCCGATACATGGCCCCCTCGACATCCACCTCAAGCTCCCCATCTTCACATGCAAGGTAACGCTTGCCGTTAGATTGACCGGGCACCGCATGCCTCGCCTTGGGCGCGAGCTCAAGGCGTTCGATGCCGTGCCCCGGCGGTGGATCCACCATGATCTGAGAAATGACCGTGCCCGCACGGGAGCGCCTCGGAAGGCTCTGTTTGGCGTAGAACCGCGCGCCCACGCCGGGGCTCTCGACAAGCTGATCCATTGAAACGCCCACCGCTTGGCACACGCGCATAAGCACGAGCACGGTTGGATTGGCGTTGCCGGATTCCAGATGCGCAACGGTCGGTCGCGGCACACCCGAAAGCTCGGCCAAGGCTTGCTGGCTAAGGCCGCGCGTCTCCCGTAAGCGTTTGAGGTTCACCGCCAGGTTGGACGATGTGTTGTCCGACATGCCAAAGTATTAGCATCGCGACACCTATGCCGGCCAGGCCCCCAACGGGCACTAAGGCCTCCTGGCCACTATTCGCTCCAGCCCCACTGGCTCATCCCACGCACTTTCATAACCATCGTAGTGAACGAGAAATCGGTCGTTTGAAATCACCGCAACGATGCTCGCCCCGTACACCGAGCCGCGCCAGCGCACTTTTACGTGGTCACCCACCCGGTAGGGCGAAGGAGGTGTGACGGAGGCTGCGCCGGTCGACCCCAGATTACCCTCGAGGCGGCGCACTTTTTCAGGAGGAGGCGGCCGAAACACTGGCTGCTTGGCGAGGCCCAATACCCGCTCGGGCCCGACGTCTTCGTCCCAGCGCGTGTCGTAGCCATCGTAGTGAACTCGTAAACGGCCGTTGGTTTTCGCTTCGACGATGTAGGCTGGGTACGCTGCTTCCTCCCACTGCACCAGAACGAACTCCCCCACTCGATAAGTGCGCTTGCACCCGAGAAAACCGATACCTGCCGCCAGAAATAGCCGTCGAGGGAGCCTCACGGCCGGAAGCGTACGCAGCCGCGGCCAGTCTGACCATGGGGCCTATTCACCCCAAAACATCCTGATGAACCGAAAACACCCGTCTGGGGTACTACTCCTGGCAAGAGGAAACGGTGGTCGCGCAAGTGCTTCGTTTGATCAGTTCGGTCCGTTCCGCCAAAGACGGCGCAAGCGATGCCGAGCTCGTTCGTCAGGTCCAGCAGGGCAACGAAGCAGCCCAGGCCCAGCTATTTTACAGACACTTTTCGTCCGTACGCGGGCTGGTCTTTCGACTCGTTCCCAACGATCGTGAGCTTGAAGATCTGGTGCAAGACACCTTCGTCCAAGCCATGGAGTCCATCGCGAGTCTTCGTACACCGGAGGCCTTCTCCAGCTGGTTGCGGGGCATCGCGATTCGCGTGGTACGCAACCGGCTCCGGCGCCGGGGGATCGCTCGACGCCTTGGCCTGAGTGGTACAGACACGAGCCACGACGAAGTTGTTCTCTCGCGCGAAGCCCCGCCAGATGTGGCGGCGGACCTTCGGGCGACCTACCGCGCCATTGCTGGGCTCCGAGTTGATTCTCGCATAATTTTGGAGTTGAGCCGGGTCGAAGGGCTCACAAACGCCGAAGTAGCGGAAGCTCTGGAGCTCAGCCTCTCCACCGTTAAACGCCGTATCGCCTCCGCGGAGGTGGAACTCAGAGACGAACTTGATCGCCTCGCGCGCGGGGGCACGTAAGAACAAACTTAGCCGCCTCGTGCGGGAGATAAGCCATGAAACCTGCTGACTACATTCTGATCGAACCCCTTCCCGAAGCGGAAATTAAGAGCGCTTGGGAAGGCACCGCGCGCAAGCTCCAACAGAGGAAACGCAACAGGCAGTGGGGACGCCGGTTGGCTGCTGGAGCTGCGGCGATGGCCGTTGCAGCATCTCTTGTGCTGGTTTTCCGAGCCCATCCGGAAGGGTTGGGCACAGGCGCCGTGGTCGAAGCGCGGAGTGAGTCTGTAACGGTGCGTCTGAGTGATGGTTCTGAGGCTCAAGTAGAGCCGCTTTCTCAGTTGAATGTGCTCGCCGCGTCCCCCAATCTGGTGCGGGTGGCGTTGCCTTCGGGTAGCGCAACTTTTGACGTGAGCCACAGGCCGGAGCGGCAGTTTTCGGTAGTGGCTGGGGACATCGAAGTTCAAGTGCGAGGCACGCGCTTCACCGTGCGGGTGGAGCCCAAAGGCACGTCCAAGAGCCGCGACGCGGAGGTCCATTCAGAGGTCTCGGTGGAACGAGGAGTGGTGGACGTCGTAGATCGCCAGAGCGGTGAGCGCATTGCGCGGCTCACGGCTGGGGCTCGTTGGTCGGGTGGAGGCCTCTTGTTAAGGGAAGGCTCACCTAAGCCCGCTGCACTTGTGGAGGCACCGGCTAAAGCACCGCCTATTGCTGAAATTCCAAAAGGGGCACCCGTGCGCGACCTGCGTGCCGAGGCGAAACTGCTTTTCAACAAAGCGACGGATGTCCGCCGCCAAGGGAACACGGCCGAGGCTATTGAGCTCTACGGGGAACTCGTGCGTCGCTATCCTAACGATGAGTACTCGCGGGTCGCGGCGCTAGAACTCGGGCGATTGCGCTTGCGCGAAGGTGGGCAACCCCAAGCAGCAGCTAAAGCCCTGGAGCAAGCCGTCAAAGCGGATCCGCAATCGCCCCTTCAGCCGGACGCGCTGGCACAGCTTGTGGCGGCTTACGAGCAGTCTGGGAACCAGGCGCAGTGCCGCAAGACCAAAGCCCGCTATCTTCGCGAGTTCCCGAACGGGCCTCACGCCGCTGAAGTGCGGCGGCGCTGTCCGTAACGCGCGCCCAAGCCCTTCTCTCCCTTGGGCCAACCTTGAGCCGAAGGGGGAGAAAGATGGTCGGGGCGGCGGGATTCGAACCCACGACCCCTTGACCCCCAGTCAAGTGCGCTAGCCAGGCTGCGCCACGCCCCGGACCATGGCCCTTTGGCGAACCGCAGGGTGACGCGCAACGTAGTCGGTTGCTTTGCGATTGCAAGCACTAAGCGAAAAACATTTATCGAGCGTGAATTCGCCGATCAAACAGCGCATTTTCAGAGCAATCAGCTCAGCTGCGGGCGAGATGGGACGCGAGCCTTCGGTAGAGCTCGGCTCCGAGCCCCGCGTCAGCGCACACTTCGCGAAAATCGTCGTAGCGGATCCGCAACACCCGACAGGGCTCTTCTGCCACCGGGAGCACGCCCTGTTTCCACACGCCCACCAAAGACTCGCCAAACAAGAGAGCGCCGGTCGTCACCTGTCGATCGCCCGGGCAACGAACCATCCCGGCCAGAACGATATACGCCACCAGATCGTTCGCCACCACACGGGGAACACTTTCTCCCGCCGGGATTTCTACTTCCACGGCGGCTGCGAGCGCTTGGAGCACCAACGGCCGAGGCAGATCACTGAGCAAAGGGGTTTGGCAGGCGTGCTCCAAATCTTGCGCAGCCAAGCCGCGGTCCGGGTTGGGCCGGGTAACGAATCGCTCACCAATCTCCACAATAAGCGCGGTAGCGTTGTCGCGCCCGCTCCTACCCGTGCGCTTCACCAAAGCCTCGGCGGCTTGCTCGATGGTGCCTCCGCGAAGAATATCCGTAAGCTCCGTCTCGCCGCGGACTTCGTTGTGCACGCCATCCGTACACAACAACAGCCGATCACCACGAGTTAACTCAACGAACACGGTATCAACGGAGATGTCGTCGCGCAGACCAACAGCATTGGTGAGCGCGCTCGACTGCACGCGAACGGCCGGGCGAAGTAGCCCTTGCGCGGTCAGGGCGTCCACGTGGCCGTGATCATGCGTAAGCTGAAGCACCGTGCGCGCACGCGCCAAATAGACGCGGCTATCCCCCGCGTGAGCTACCAGCGCCGAACTACGCGCCAGCCACACAGCGTCGAGCGTGGAGCCCATACCTCGCTTGCCCTCTTGCACAACGCCTAACTGCCGCACGGCCGTATTCGCAGCCTCCACCGCTCCGCGCAGCTTTTTCAGGAGGTAGCGGCGATGTTCAAGATCCGAATTCTGATTGTAGGCGTCGGCGGCCAGCTGTGATTTCGTCTCAGCCACCGAAGCGCGCAAGGCTCTGAGGGCACCCTCGGCAGCCAGATCGCCGGCGTGGCCTCCACCCATGCCGTCTGCGACTGCAAACAAGCCCAGCTCGGGCGCCATTAAGTAGCGATCTTGATCGTGGTCGCGGTCGCCTTGGGATTTGGCAACAGCGAACCGAATACGAAAGTCAAAGCGTGGGACGACCTGGAACGGCAAACTACCTCAAGCATACGGCGTTCAAGCGCGCATGGGCAGCCGCATTTTGTTCGGGCCCAGGCTGCGTCTTCGGAAAGGCCCCCACGTCGCGCGCCGGGGGGAAAGATGATAATGCCATGGCTGATGCGCGCATTGGCGATTGAGACCTCGGCAGAAGTGGCGTCCCTGGCCTTGTTTGAGGATGGCCAGATTGTTGGGGCCCTGGAGCACTACGAGCCGGAGAGACATGCCGAACGCATCTTCGGCCTACTAGAGCAGCTATTCGCGCAGGCTCCTTTTGGCAAGGAAGCGCTGGATTGCCTCATCTTGGGCGTTGGGCCCGGTTCGTTCACAGGAGTCCGAGTGGGCTTGGCCCTAGGGCAAGGCGTAGCCGCGGGCCTCAGCCTTCCAATGATCGGCGTCACTTCTCTCTCAGCGCTCGCAGCCGGGGCGCGGCCGCAGGCCCCCGCGTCGGTACTCTGCCCCTTACTCGATGCACGAAAGGGAGAAGTGTTCGCGGCGGCGTACGACGCTACTGGACATGAACTTGTGGCTCCGACCGTACTCGCGGGGGAGCAGGTGCAGGAATTTTTTGACCAAAACCTTCCGACCGCAACCCTCACGTTTGTCGGGGCTATCGCCCAATCGTTGCCGCTCCGTTCGAGGGTGTCCCGCGCGCCGCTTTCGGAGCGTCCCTCTGCCCAAACGTTCTGGAAGGCTCTTTGGCCGACGGGTGCCGCCTCCCTGGAACAGGCTTCTCTGCTCGCTCCGCGGCCCGTGTACGTGCGTGAACCAAATCTCATTGTGCCAAAGCTGGTAGCCTCGCCTTTCCAAAGGCCCTAATTCTGGAAAACATCAAGATGGTGACGACCGATCCTCCCCCAAGCGACGTGCCCAGCATCGACCGCCAGCGCCTGCTCTCGCGCTTTGGCCGTAGCTTCTCGGCAGGCGACGTACTTTTTCGAGAAGGCGACGATGCGGCAGAGGCATACTTGCTGCAAGAAGGGCGCATTCGACTGATTAAGAGAGTCGGAGGAGGCGAACGGAGCCTGCGCATCTTACGCTCTGGTGATCTGTTTGGCGAAGTGGCGCTTTTACCTGGAGCGCGGCGCAACACCACTGCCGTGGCGTTAGAGGATGGCACCCTCTTGGCGCTGGACCACGCGATGTTTCAACAGGTACTTTCGACCAACCCCGACATTGGCATGCGCATCTTGCAGCAGCTGGTGCGCCGCCTGCGGGATGCCGAGGATCAGATCGAGATCTTGATGCTTGATGGATCGGAATCGAAGGTGGTGGCAGCTTTAATCAAGCTCTGTGAACACAACCAAGCTCAGGGCACAGAAAAGGGGATCCTGGTGATCTCCCCCCTTGAGCTATCGGCCCAGATTGGTTTGGATGTAGATACGGTGAAGCGCACCGTGAAGCAACTTCGAGACCAGGGCTATCTGAAGATCGTCAATGAAAAGGTGGAGATCCCGAGCCTGGCCGCTTTAAGTGAGCTCTATGGGCTGTTGGGGATAAAAGATCAGATCTCAGGTCGCCTCCCGGACCATCAGCCTCCACAGCCCGCAGGCCAAGCCGGATGAGGCGCCCGGCCTTGCCTCCGAGCTTACTCGTTGCGCTGTTGGCGCTAGCCTGCAGCCCACGCCCGGACAACGTGCCCCCCGGCTCAGATCCGGAGCGGATGAGCCAAGCCGAAATGGAAGTCGCGCGCGACCTTTGGCTTCGGCAAAGCCAACCTCGCGAAGGGCTCAAGCACGCGCTCCGCGCCGCTGACCTGGACGATGCGAATGCCGAAGCGGCGCACCTGGTCGCTCTCATGTACCTGGATTTTTGTCAGCGCAACGCAGATGAGTGCAGGTTGAGCGAAGCGGAAAAATACGCGCGCGCGGCCCTCAACGCTCGCAACGACTTTCGCGAAGCCCGAAACACACTCGGAGTTATTCTGATCCACGAGAAACGCGCCCGCGAGGCCGTACCCGTCCTCAAACAGCTTGCCGACGACATGCTCTACACAACGCCCGAAAACGCGTGGGGCAATCTGGGCTGGGCCTATCTAGAGCTCGGCCAAACGAGCGCGGCCATCGATGCGCTTTCGCGTGCAGTTGCAGCGCAGCCAATGTTCTGCGTGGGCAACTTCCGGCTTGGGGTCGCCCACGAGCGCCAGAAACATTTCTCCGAAGCCCTCGCCGCTTTTACAAGAGCACTGGAAACAGACCACCCTAGCTGCCAAGCGCTGCAAGAGGCTGAGGCCGGCAGGGCCCGCACCTTGATCGCATTGAGCCGCCCGGCCGAGGCGAGGGAGTCCTTGGAGCGCTGCCTGCGGCTATCAGCAAAAACGCCGGTGGGCCAAGAATGCGGCTCCATTCTGGCGAAACTCAAGTAGTCTCGCCGGCTCATGGCAACCCTGGGCACCTACCTCCGCGAGCACCGAGAGAGTCGGCGCATGAGCGTGGAGGAGATCGCGCGTGCGACCCGCGTGCCCGCGAGCAGCCTCGAACGCCTGGAATCAGATCGTTTTGACGAACTTCCAGGCGAAGTGTTCGTGAGGGGCTTCTTGAAGTCTTATGCACGTGCAGTGGGGCTAAACCCTGACGAGGTCCTCGCGCGGTTCACCGCTAGCCGGCGTATTGCCTTCGTCTCTCCGTTGCAGCTGTCGTCTGCCGCGCGTCCGACACGAGGCCGTCGTTTTGGTGTGGCCATTGCCTTCGTATTGCTGCTCATTCTTTTCACGTTGGCCATCAGCATCGTGCTGAAACCTCGCGGCGAAGACATGCCGCAAGAGCTCTCGCAAGCTCCGGCCTCCACCCATCTTACCCAGTCGTAAGCGGTGCCTCGCAACTTCGTTGCTCTTCAGGTTCACGACACCGACGCTCTCATTCTTCACCAGACGCTGCTGGGCGAATCAGACGTTATCCTGTCGCTAATGACAGAACAGCTCGGCAGAGTTGACGCCGTCGCGCGGAGTGCCCGCAAAAGTCAGAAACGCTTCGGCGGCGCACTCGAACCTATCCACACGTTACGCGTGAAGATAGAGGAGCGTAGCGGGCGTGACTTGCTTTCGCTGAAGGAAGCTCAACTCAAAGTTCCGCGCCGCACAATCTTAAGGAGTCTCGAAGGCATGGAAGCCGCTGGGCGCGCACTTAGCTGGCTTCGCCACGTGGCACCGGCGCGCACCCGTGAGCACGAGCTCTATGCCCGAACAACCTCGCTCTTGGATGCACTGGACGTCGAAATGCACGCCGGAAGAAGCGGCCTCCTACTCGCGGAATTTGGCCTCCAATTGATGGCGACTACCGGCTTCGCACTAGAATTTGAACGCTGTGTTCGCTGTGATACCCCCTGCCCCGAAGGGCGGAGCTCGTTCATCGATCCAGTGCGCGGTGGGCTTATCTGCCAGAAGTGCGGGGGGGGACCTTTTCGCATCAGCGGGCCCGCTCGCGCACGGTTTGTCCTTACCGGGCGGGGCGCCTTGGACTCTCTCATCGAAGAAGATCTCGCTTTGGCGATGAACGTGGTAACACGCAGCCTTTCATCCCATGTCGGCATCGACTGAAGAAAAACCGGGCAACAGCGAACACGCGCCGGCTCAGATCACGCGCCGGGCAGGCATCGTTGGTTTAGGAACGTTAGCAAGCCGAGTGCTCGGGCTTGGCCGAGACCAAGTTCTGGCAGCGGCTTTCAGCGCCGCGCAGACTGACGCATTTTGGATCGCCTTTACGATCCCCAATTTGCTAAGGCAACTGGTGGCTGAAGGAGCAGTGCAGAGTGCCGTAATTCCCGTTTTGGCCGAAGTGCGCGCGAAAGAGGGGGATGTGCGAGCACGGAGCTTCTTTCAGTCTCTGCGGGGCCTCTCAACCGTGGTGCTCGTGGCACTTACCGGGCTCGGAGTGCTGTTTGCACCTCAATTGGTGAGCGTTTTCGCTTCAGGTTTCAAGAATTCCCCGGAGCAATTCGAACGCACAGTCACTCTGACGCGCTGGCTCTTTCCCTATTTACTCACGATTGGCACGGTGGCACTAGGAGTAGCTGCGCTCAACACGCATCGGCGCTTCCTAGTAAGTTCGTTTGCGCCCGGCTTGCTCAACGTGGCGTTCATTGTGTGTGGCCTTGGTTTGTCCGGAATATTGGCAGCAAGTGGCCTTGATTCAGTCCTTTCCATGGCATTCGGGGCCCTTTTGGGTGGCGCACTTCAGATGGTCGCGCAGTGGCCGAGCCTTGCCGCCATAGGTTACGCATCCCCACCCCGTTTCGCTTTCGGAGACCCTGCCGTGCGGGAGGTTTTGCGCCGGATGGGGCCGGTCTGCATTGGGCTCGGCATTTACTACGTCGACGTGATTGTTGGGCGACGCTTACTCTCAGATTTGGGCGAAGGCCCCGTAAGTTACTTCAATTTTGCCTTACGTTTGTGCGATTTCCCCCAAGGGATCTTCGTGATGGCACTGCAAGCCGCCACACTGCCAAGCCTTGCGGCCCTCGTTGCCAAGAAGGATGAAAGGGGAGCCGCCGATGCCTTTGCGTATGGCCTTCGGATTGCCCTTTTTGTAGGTTTTGCCGCCAGTGCTCTGCTCTTTGCCCTTGCACACCCCATCGTAGTCCTTTTGTTTCAGCGCGGTAAGTTCTCTGCACTTCAAGCCGAGCAAACGGCACTCGCCCTTATGGCGCAAGGCGCAGGGATATGGATGGTAGCCTGCGTGCGCCAATTGGTATCCGCATTCTACGCCACCGGAGACACCAAGACGCCCGTCGTAGTAAGTGCGTGCGACCTCTTAGCCTTCATCACCGCCGCGGTTCTCCTCAAAGATAGCCTCGGGCATGTTGGGATCAGCCTGGCAGTTACCTGCGCCTCGGCCGTACAGATGTCGCTGCTTTGGTGGCGCGTCAAACGGCGTCTTCCAGGGCTCCAGCACCGCCCTGTCGCCATTTCCGCCCTAAAAAATGGCTCCGCCGCAATACTCGCCGGTGGAGTGAGCTGGGCCGCCGCGGACTTTGTGGCGGCGCACCTTGGGCAAAGCCCCTGGGAACGTGCCGTGCCCGGAACCATCGGCGTCGTCGCCTTTTGCACAGCTTTTTTCACCCTCGCCCACCTGTTCAAGAGCGAAGAGCTCCAGGCTTTAGCCGGGCCACTCCTACGTCGCATGGGCCTTACTCGGCGCTAATTTCACAAACTTTCGCTTCACGTTCTCGCTTCAAACTCAACCTTTCGTCGAAGGGTGAACGCCCCATTTCAAAACCATTTTCCGATTCTTCGCATGCTAAGAATCACCCAGAGAGCCCCCGCGGGCGGTGCGTTCGGATTAGCTGTTTTCGCCTGCTGCCGGCGGCCCATTTCAAAACCACTTCCGATTCTTCGCATGCTAAGTATCTCACCGCGCGCGGAAGCACTCGCTGACGTTGCCTTCGATTCATCATTTCCGGCGGGGCGAGCTTCATTGGAGGTTCTCCCCCGCCAGAGCGAAGCGACTGGCCTGGGGGAGACACTCCGAGCGACGCGAGGAGAGAGGGGGCAACACAAGCGCCCAACGCTCCTTCGCTTTGACGGTAGGTCATAGCTAGCGCGCTCCTAGGTGGGTCATTGAGGCAGCGATTTCACGTTTCACTGGGGCTTCGCCGCGCACCTGACCGCATTCTTTGGGGAAGCTTCGTCCTTGGGCTCCGGGCGTGCTATGGGCGCCGCCGCATGTGCGTCACGAAGCTGCAGCTGACCAGCGGGTGCCGGCCTGGAGACGATCCGGGTCGAAGTCTCGTCAGCGGAAATACCGAAAGGTCGTTGTATCGAGTCTTGCGTCTTGCATCGCGAGGTGCCGGGCGAAGCGTAG
>JANRKO010000088.1:0-26144 GCA_033763455.1 Polyangiaceae bacterium | reverse complement strand
GCCCGTTTAAAGGTTGCGTTACGGGATCAGCCCAAAAATCTAACGCACCCGGCATGCCTTGAGCCACCCACTGAGCGACTGGTAATTCGCTACAGGTTTCAGAAAACGCGAGCTCAAGCCCGCGAGATTCGATGAACCGCGCCACCTCCCCGACCGCTACGTTGCCATTGACGGATACCGTGAGCGAGGCTTCGTCCAACTGTATTCCGGGCAATTCACTGCCAGAGTTACGGGGCTCACCTTGGGCCCGGGCGTTCGGTAAATGTGCGCTGCTGGGCTTGAGGTTGCCGGGGTTCAAGAGGCCCGAAGGGTCCCAAGCTTGACGCAACGCTTGCTGGAGCGCCGAACCCCCTGCCCCCCACTCTTGCTCAAGAAAAGAAAGCTTACTGCGACCGACTCCATGATGATGGCTAATGGTAGCTCCTGCGCCGAGCGCAGCCGAGAGTGCACGCCGCCAAATCCGATCATACTTTTCTAGCGAAGCTGCTTCGCCACGGGCGGCGCCAACAAACGTAAAATAGATACTGCAGCCATCCGGGTAGGCGTGGCTCAAGTGCGCCAACACGAGCGCTTCTTCGGAAATTGCGCTGCGAATAGCGTCGTAGGCTGGCTTCAGGTTGGACCAGGTGGCTGCGATCTCAAACGTGTCCGAAAATGCGCCCGCTTCAAACACTCCGGATTGCTTGAAGCTCACGTCGTAACGATGGCCAAACCAGCGCTTGGCAGGCTCCTCGCCGCGATTCTCGCCGCCTTCGGCGCGGCAATAGCCCAAAGCGCGCTCGGCATCCGCGGCCACCTCCGCTTCGGTGCCTTCAAATACCAAAATCAACAGGGAGCGCACGAGATCCAAACCTTCCACGGCCTGCACCGCACCAAACCCGAGCTTGGTGAGCTGAAGCGCCGTGCGCAACGCAGAAGATTTCAGTGCTTTCAGCATGCCACCCTGCGCACCGTGCTTCTTCTTGGCCGATTGATCGAACAGCCACGAATCCAATGGATCATAGAGGCGCGTCACCGCTGGGCGTAACCCATGCTGAAATACGGATCGCAACGCTGCCATCCCCTGCTCCATGCGCGAAAAATCAAACGCCATGAAACGGCGTGCACTCGGATTCGGATGAAGGCGCAGCGTGGCTCCCGTTAGAATGCCTAAAGTGCCCTCAGAGCCGATGAGCAGCGGCAGCAAATTCGTCGCGCTCTGCCGATACCTTGCTTTTACGAGCTCGGATGCCCCCGTTACAACCTCCAGCCCCGCCACCATATCTTCGATTTTTCCGTAGCGGCCCGAACATTGCCCAGCCCCTCGCGCCGCAATCCAACCGCCCACGGTCGAGCACACAATGCTCGAAGGGAAGTGGCCAATCGTGAACCCACGCCGTTGCAGCTCCTCTTCCAAAGGCAAGCCCATCACCCCGGGCGCTACATCCACGAACTGGCCGTTTTCATGGACCGCGAACGCATCCATGCGCTTCAAATCCATCACAATGGTGGAAGCGTCCGGCAAGATGGCTCCACACACGCCGCTCCCCGCACCAAAAGGCACAACACGAACACTGGCGGATTTAGCAAACTGAAGTATCTCGCCCACCTCTTCGGTGCGCCTGGGCCACACCACGAGCGGTGTCGTGGCTGGCAGCTCATGGGCGCGCAATTCAAGCAACCGGCGCGGCCACAAATCCCTACTGTATTGGGTGCGCTCTACGGGATTGGTGCTCACCAACAAGTGAGGGAACCGAAGCTTCAGATCCCGCTCTAGGGCCACGGAGTGGTTCTACACTGTCGGCGGGGGCAAGTCGCTAGGGGGCTCATGCTGTCCCTAGTCCCTGCCTTTGTTCCTGCGGCCAATCGCCGAAAACTCGGTCTCGAAGGCCCCAGCGCGGGGGAGCGAGGGCCCCCGAACGCCGCGCCGCCAGCGCTACACACTGCCTTTCGACGCTAGTCAGAATAGCCTCTTATCAGCAGGCGGCGGACACGCTGGCTCGTGGCGGCAGGCGTGATAACGGTCACCACGTAGCGTTCGAGCCATGCCGTTCGCGCAAGCTCAAGAATCGCGGTCTCGCGGCTGAAATAGCGGCATTGCGCACCGCCATAGGTTTCCAGGGTGAAGCCTTCAAAGTCCCCAAAGTGGTCGTACAAGAGCCCGCTGATCTTGCCTGACAACATACCTGGCTTCGCCGTGCCTTGCGCTTCTTGTCCTGTCATTTCCGACAACCAGTCATCCGCTTGCGGTTCGAAGTACGGGTCACCCGTACCGCCAGGGTTACCTGCTCCGCCCGTGCCCCCGGTGTCCGTTCCTACTCCGCCACCGTCGGGGTGGTTGCCATCTTTGCCAGGCAATTGAGGGATCATCCCGTCGGGAGTTGCGGGCACGGCGAACGGATCGCCGCCGAGCGCGCGGACCTTGTCGGCGATCAGCTCGACGTAGTGGGTGAAGGCAGCATGCCAGCGGCTCTTGCGGCTGAGCTTGGCGCCTCGCCAGGTCATAACCGATAGCAAACGGAGATGGTGCAGCAACATCTCGTCTTTCGTTGACACAGGGATTCCGAGCTGAAATGCTCCCACGGTTTCGCGCCACAAACCGGAGGCTCTTCGTGCCGCCTCGACTTCTTTCGGATCGGGATGCTCGATGATCAGAGCGTGATCGCTCACCGCGTCGAATACCGAAAGATCGGTCACCAGCGAACGGTTGTTGCCGAGATCGAAGACACCGCGTTTCCGCGTACCGTTGCCATCGGCGTTGGCACCCCTGCGATCGTTCGCGGCTCCGAGCTCTGCGATCAGCTTCTCTGCTTCCTGGAGCGAAATCCGCTTGGACTTGGGTTGGGGAACCTTGACGTTGCGGCTCCGGTTGGTGATCTGCCTGACCGACACATCGAAGCGCTGCCCTTTCTTGATACCAAGCGGCAACTCGGCGGAGAGGACGCCGGTCTGCCGCTGCAGGCTCTTGGGAATGGGGACGTAACGCATACCACCTCCCGCCACCTCGATGGTGTGTGCATCCACCGCGCGCACGTCGTGGCACGGGTAGAAGCGGTCCGCGAGGGCGACAACCTCCTCTGCATTCCAGCTGGGGATGTGGATCCTGACGTAGGTGTCGTCCGGCACATCGCGTGACCATTCGAGCAAAAGCTCATCCGGTCGCAGCTCATCGCTGATCAGATGGGGGGTCGCCTCGATTTCGAAGGTGTGCATGGCGATGCGCGACGCGTTTACACCCGGATTGGCTACGGCGCTTAAGGCGATGTTGCGTTGGGCTAACTTGTCGGAGGTGGCTGGGTTGGCGCCGCTTGGGATTGGCGTTCCAGCAAATTCGACCTGAGCGACCAGGCATTGGTGCTCCCCCATCAACAAAGTTGGAAGGCTGGTCCCCGCACCGGCAGAAACCGGGGTGGGCGGCAAATAGGAGCCGGGCAGATTGTTGTCGATCAGAGCGCCAAAGAACTTGTCGTTTTGAGCGACAGTGATCGTTTTCACATTGTCAGGGTCATCTTGCACGTTGGGTGAGGCTGCGCGCACCTTCGAGAAGAATGGAAAGGACAACCACTCGTTGCCGTCACTGGTCACGCCGGGCAAGGCGATTGGGGTTGCACCCGCCGTTTTTCTGTAGCCCTCGATCGGAGCGCCCATGGCTTCGCGGTAGGTGAGAGCCGCGGTCGTTTGTGAGGTGAAGATGCGGAAAAATACGCGCACGTCGTTGGCCGCCGCCATCGTGCCGTTGCGCCGGACGCGCGCCACCGCAAAATTGTAGACGGGCTTGCCGGTGCTGGTTATCGGGAATGGACTTAGGGCCGATGCGGACTGATTGCCCGACAGCGCTTCAAATTGTCCAACTGATATTGAGTTGGTGAGGTTGCGGATGAATTGAAGCGCCTGCGCGCGGGTCGCACTATCGGGCAGAGTTTGACCGTGCACGGTTTCGCCTGCAACAACTCGGAATACCTTGAGATCCGAGCTGAGCCAGGTCGTGGTGTTCCCCCCGTCGAGATCGAGCATGAATGGATTGGCGGATTTCACCAACTGGATCCAGGCGTTGTCGTTCAGCGCCGCGGGAGCTGCAGGGGACGTGAGCGTGGCCTGGACGGGGACCACTTGCGACGGTCCGGCGAAGCCGAAGGCATTGGCAACAAACCGAACCCGATAGGTGAAGGTGAATCGTTGCAGGCGGGCTGGCAACGTTGGATCGTCGCTGGAAACCGACGTCGGGACAATCTCGATGGCGCTCACGCCGGTAGGCGTGACGGTGGGGGCCCAACTTGCCAACTGCGCTCCTGACGGGGAAAGCGTCGTGATGCCGCCGCCGGGAAACTGGCTTGGCTTGAGTCCATCGACGGTCACTAGGATGGCTGCATTGAACTGCGAACTCGCCGTCACCTCATCCTCACCAAACGTGCTTCGCTCCAGGATCAGGCTGATCGTCGGGCGCGGACGCGCTAGCCAATTGGTGATGTTGACGAATACGGCTTTGATATCGGCAAAGACCTCCTCCGCGCCGGGATGCGCGAAGCCGTGGCCTTTTTCCGCGTCAGCTCCCGTCCGCGCCTTCCTTGGGGCAGTATTGATGTCGGTATCGCCGGTCAGGTTGATGTCGACATAGTGATGGAAGGTTGCGCCCGTGACGATGCGCCCAACCCCCACGCGATGACCGTCATAGACGCTCAAGGTGTTGACGTTTTTCGGAGCTGAAATGGCATCGTTGCCTCCGACAAACGCTCCAGAGGTGGCGTCGCGGTTCTGGAACCCAAGCACCTCGCCGGTTGCAATGATTCTCGGCTTTGGGTGTTCCCCAGCAACAATCGGAAATTCAGTGAATGTCTCACCGGCGAGTGTGATCGTCTGCGTGTAGTCGTATCCAGCAACTTCGCCCAAGGTCTGGCCTTCGTGCATATGGTCTGGATAGACAACGACGTTATTGCCATTGCGGCGCAATATTGGATGGGCCGGCGTGGTTGTGGGCGTGATCGCTTGCGGAACCGAATCCGACTGATTCTCGAACCAGATAAAAGGAGCTGCGAACTCGCTGTAGTCGCCTCCCGGGTTCGGCCGCGTCGTGTCTGCCCGCGCAGAGGTGATGGGCGGGAAATTCCTCGGAAATCCCGCAGGCATCGGGGAGGCACTGTCAGCCTCGCCGTACCAGCAGCGCGCCGCGCGCACGCGGGGAATGTGGCCGGACATTTCAGCACCAATGCTGTCATGGTCACCCGTCGCAAACACCCCACCACCGGCGTCCATGAAGCGCGCAATGGCTGCCAGTTCTGCATCCGAAAGACCAGCTCCGCTGGTGCCGCTCATACTGGTGGAGTTGCGCCCGTCAAATCCGATCAACCAGATGACATCGTGATCGAGCAAATTCACGCCCGCCCCGTCGAACCTGAACGACTGGAGATCGGCAGTTGTATCCGCCTGGCGATGGGCCTTGGTCACCTGCATTCCGGCGCTGGTGAGCGAGCTGACTAGAGCGGTATAGGTAAAATCCTGGGTGCCACCCGACCCAATATCGAAGCGATAAGATCCATCCAGAACGATCAAAACCTTAGTTGCCATCGCGTGCCTCCTCCGGCTGTTCGGAACAATAATGGATTGAAATAGCCTACTTACGCGGGTGGAGAGGCCACCAACGTGACGTTAGAGCCTACTATCACAGACCGTCTGTCGCGAACGTAGTAATCGGTTCGCCTGCTCACCCGGATCTGGTTGCCCGCTCAACGCTCTGCGCACGTTTTGTCTTCGACACATACGCGTGTCCACAAGTCTTCGAAGCAAAGCAGTCGCCGCCTCAGCGGAGATCCCGTTCAAGCGTGGCGATGAGGCCTCTCCGATCCGGCGTTCCCACTTAATAGTTCGGAACGCGGCCTTCTTTGGATCCGACGAATGCGAACTCGGGACTAGAGTCCCAAGCATCCAAGCGTAGCTCCGTACTCGAACCGGAGGCCGTCCAGCGTACTCAGCGAGAGTGCGACAGCTGAGACCGATTGCGAGCATCGGCACGACGACTGGCAAGCGCCTCAGCGTGGGACCACGATAAGCTTGCGCTTGGAGGCGGATAGTTCTGCGAGGAAGACCGCATCCCCGAAGGTGCCCAACCCAAATGCGAAGCGGACACTGGGTGCTCGCAAAGGCTAGCCAGCAGCCCTCAGCGGGAAGTTCCTGATCGAAGCCGTTGTCGTGGCGGCCTTTTCGAGACGCGAAATGATGACGGGCGAAAGCGCCGTGGTCATACCGCTTCCCTGTCATGAGTTGATGGTAATTGTCTCAGCAGCGATGAGACTTTCTCCGCGTCCCGGGTCACCGGCGCCGCACCTTTCTGCGCGGGCCCTCTGGCCCCGCGACGGAGAGCTGTGCGTACAATTCGTGCAGCTTGCGGCGCAGCAATGCCTTGGACGGCAACATGGTCTGGTACTCGGCGACCAGCGTGGGGGAACTCGTGCGGGCGAGCGCGTACTCGACGACTTCATCGTCTTTCGTTGCGCAGAGTAGAACGCCTACCGAGGGCCGTTCGTGCGCCTTTTGACGTCGCGGTCGAGTGCCTCGACGTAGAAGCTAAGCTGGCCGAGATCTGCGGGATTAGACTTATCCACCTTGAGCTCGAAGGCGACAATGCATTGCAGCGCGCGGTGAAAGAATACGAGATCGATCGCAAAGTCGTGGTTGCCAACCTGGACCGGATACTCGGAGCTTACGAAACAGAAGTCGCGACCGAGTTCGGTGATGAACCGGCCGAGGTTGCGCAGCAACGCGCCGTGAAGATCTGCCTCCGAGTGAGGGTCCTGCAGCGATAGGAACTCGAGGCTGTAGGCGTTCTTGAACTCCTCAAGTGCGGTCGGGTGGGTTTGTGTCACCGCTGGTGACACTTTCTTCGCGCTAGGGTCGCTTCGCAAGATCGCGGCGGATTGGATCTGGCGTTCAAGCTCGCGCTTTGTCCATCGGTTCCGGATGGCCGCAAGCACATAGAATTCGCGAGTCTCGGGCGGCTTCGCCTGGCCGAGGATGATGAGATGGTGGGTCCAGGGCAATTGTCTCACCAGCGGTGAGACTTTCTTGTTGCGGCGGTACGCCTCGTAGAATTGGCGCATCCGGAAGAGGTTTGGCCGCGTATAGCCACGCATGCCGGGGTAGCGGCTAGCAAGAGCGGCCGCGAGCTCGTCGACGACGCCGTCCCCCACTTCGGCGCCCCTACGGTTTCTGCGCCAAGATAATAATTCGCGGTGAAGATTGCCCAAAAAAGACGCCCGGGGTGGCGGGGTGGCCGCTGGCTTCCGCAATCCTAAAGCCTACGTCGTGGAGCAATTTTCCGAGCTCATGCAGGCTGTACAAGCGAAGCGAATAGCTGCACTCGCGGGTGCGGCCGTCGTCCATGATAACGCTGCGTTTCACCTTGAGGCGGCTGGTGATGAAATCCAAGTTCGCGTCGTCCATGCACACGGCGCGTTGCCCCTCGTACCACACTTGGCAGGGCGTATTGGTCGCGAGCGCGTCGCGGTTGGCCACGTCTAACACCAAGCGACCACCGGGTTTCAGCGCTTGGAACATGCGCTGAGCCACACCGATGTTCTTCTCTTCTTCGAAGTAACCGAAAGTTGTGTTCCAGCAATAGATGCCGTCAAAAGTTTCGCTGAAGGGCAATTCGCGCATATCGCCCTGCAGAAGGCTCATCTTCTGAGCGCGCTCCTGCGCTACTTCGGCAGCCACCGCAAGCTGATCGAGCGAAAGATCATAAGCCACAACGCCGTAACCACGGCTGGCTAACTCAGCGGCGTGCTGGCCCGCCCCACAACCGATATCCAACACGCTGCCGCCTGCCTCCATCGCCAGAGAATTTTCGATAAAATTCACCTCGCGCTTCACCTGAGGATCAGAGAGCAGCTTCTCGGCGCGCAGAAAATCTTCCGAAAATAGCTCTTCCCACCACGGGCGCCGGCGCTTGGGCTTTTCGGGCGGCAGGGAGCGTTGGCGCTCTTCGGATGATGATGCTGCTCGCTGCCGCTTGGGCGGTGGAGGCGGTCTATCTCGGCGCTGTTCGAGCAGTGCATCGGCCTCAGCTTCTTCGATCAGCTCGGCTGGCGGAGCATCACTCGCCGATACCTGCACCTTGGCCCCTGGGGGCGAAGGCCCGTCCACTTCTATCGTAACATCGGCTGGCCCGTCGAACGGAGGATCGCTGGTGGGGCCGGTGCTCGGCGGATCGCTAGTGGGACCTGCACCTGGAATCGAAACCGGCGTTGTTGCCTGGGCTGATTCACCCACCACGATGATACGCATCGCGAGTATCGGCGACGCCAGGATCTTACCGTTGCCCGGTATAGGGGGCGCCTCGGCCTCCGCTGGCGCTTGCTCAAGCAGCTGAGCCGAAGGGCGCTCTTGAGGGGGAGTGGAGTTTGCCGCTACAGGTTTCTGGCTATCGCTGTGGGTGCGCGGGGGCGGCGCAGGGGTACTCTCCGTGACCTCAGCCTCGCTTCGGTCGATGCCAGCCGACAACCCCGAGCTCTCGGCGCTCTCGCTAGCAACCGCGGGCTCTGACGCCGGAGCGGCGCTCTCGCTAGCAACCGCGGGCACAGCCTCTCCGGCAACCTCCGCCACTGCGGGCGCCTCAGCGTTATCAGGGGCCACGAGCACCGAAGCGGGCTCGATGTTCGGCATTAATGGTGGCTTGGGAGGCGGCTGACTCGAATGCCGTTTGGATGGCGGCGGCGGCCGCGGAGAGGAAAAAGAGCGCGCTGGTGGGGCCGACGTTGCTGCCACTGGGGGCCCAGAGTTCGCCTTCGGAGGTGGAGTTAAGCGACGATTGGGGCGCACCGAAGCGGGCTCTAGTTCGTCGGACACATCAGCCACGATCTCCTCGGCCGGCGCACCTTGGGCCGCGGACGCTAAGAGTGCGTCAGCCTTGGGATCGTGGTCTTCTTGGCTCATGGAAGGCCTTCGCTGAGTAAGGATTCGCCGTAGCGCACGCGCCCAAGTGGCCTCCTAATTTCGGCGCCACGCTCCATAATCACAACCGCAGTTGAGCCCAGGTGGAACGCCCCCAACTCATCCCCGCGCTCTATCTGCAAAGGTGGAGAAAGCACGTGAGGCCCCGGGGGCACCGCTGGCTCAGGCAGCGCAGACATACTGATGCGACCAACAATGTACGCGCCCACCAATATTACGACAACGCGCCCGTGCGTCTCCGAGTCGATGCTGATGGCGACTCGATTGTTGCGCACAAAGAGGCGAGGAATGTGTTTTTCCCCGATTTCGTTCACCGGGAAATAATCTCCCGGGATGCCGCGCACCAGCACCCCTTTCCCATCTACCGGGCTGTGCACGCGGTGGTAATCAGCCGGGGCTAGGTAAACCACGGCAAAGGAGCCGTTGCGAAAACGAGCCTCCTGGGGCTCTTCCCCAATGAGCTCAGCAACTTCGTACGGCCGCCCTTTGACCAAAATGGTAGTGCCGCCAACGATTGGGCCAGCCGCAGAGAGCCGCCCATCAGCGGGGCTTACGAGTGAATCACGGGAGATGGGGCGCACCCCAGGACGAAGTTCGCGCGTGAAGAACGCATCAAAACTCCCGTAAGGCTGGCCCTCCGGTAAAGCTTCGCTCAGGTCCACGGGGAACATCTTGCAGTAGGTGTTTGAAACCAGCTGGGATGCTTTCGGCGAAAGGGGGATCTCGGTCAGCGCCCCAACGGCGCGACTGATTTGCTCCCGAGGAACGAGCTTTAGGAATTGAGCTGCTGCAAACGTGCGGACACCCACGGACACCTCTAATGATCGCGTTATCGTAGGCGCTAGCTCGGGGCCTGGTCAATTCGCGGCCCCTGTTTCCCTTATTGAAGGGTGCGCTCCTTGCTAGGGAATCGTGGCTAGCGAATCGTGTCCCAGCGGCGGGCTGCTTCGCATAACAGCCTGGCTCGCTCCCCATCCGGCCGCTGCGAAGTAGCAGCTGCATAGCCCTGGGAGCGCCGCTGCCATTCGCCCTGACAACCGACCACCTCACTCAAAGGGTGCCGCGCCACGGCAAGCGCAAACAAGTGCTCAGCGGCTTCAACTTTGCCGCGTAGACGCTCTGAATAGCCCTTGAGCGCGAACCATCCGAAGTGGGGAGTTTTCAAGTCGGAGAGCTCACCCAAGGCTCTGTCTGTGCCAGCTTGGTCACCCTCATCCGCGAACCCCCGTGCGTAGCGAAAGCGCAAAAATCCGTCAGCACCGTGTTGCTCTAGTTCGGGGAAGATGCGCTCGGAGGAAGCCACGCCGTGTCCTCGTTCGAACAACAAATCGCTCAGGCGCACCGACTGCGACACTTTCTTATCAAAAACCACACCGCCACCGAGCAGCACGTCCAGTGACGGGAGCGTCTGGCCTTTGAACTTTTCACGCAAGGAATGGCGCCAGCGCTTGTCCCAATTGGCTAGCGAATAGCCAGAGACACTCTTCAGGCCAGCATCCACCGCGTCCGGACCAAGGCCTCTCAGATCTTGCAGAAGAAGCCTGAGCGCTGTGGCTCCGTTTACCCCGATCCAGAACCGAACAAAGCTCGTGACTTCGGCAAACGCAATCGATGCGGCTTGCGGCGAGGGCAACATAGCAATGGAAGAGCCCAGTTGATCCAAGCCAACTTGTTGCCCCGTCGCCATCGCGACATACGCAATCTTGTCGGGCTGATACTGTTCGTCGAAGGGCTCTACCGGGCGCCACCTCGTCTCCTGGTGTTTGGCCAGGCCTTCTTGGAGCCACAGCGGCGAATTGTCACGCGTGGCTCGGCTCACCACCAAGTGCGAGAGCTCATGCGCAACGGTGTCTTGCCACGGATAACCTTCAGGCGCCGCGCGCGGTGAAAGCAAGGTTACACGCCCCCAACGTGCCACAGCAACGGTACCGGTAGTTTCGGCCGCCTGCAAAGGCAGGCCTGAAATAGCCGACAAAGTGAACAGATCCCGAACCAGATCCACGCGGATGGGCCGTGGCAGATCAGTTCCCAAGTCCCTAGCGTGCTGGGTTAACGCTTTTGATACAACATCTGCGATGTACGGAAGGAGCACTTTATCGTCGGCATCTTGCAGGCGGAACCACAAACCTTTGGGCTTGTCTTCCACAATCAAGGAACCCGCCGTTGCCATCGCACAACGCGTAGCCAGGTTATTCAGAGATGCCCCAGCTTTGGTCGCTTGCAAGTCGGGTGCTCGTAAGATCGCCGCGGCTCCGTCGCAATCCCCGAAGTAAATGGCGAGGCGCGCTCGCTCCAACGCCAAATCGAGCGAGGGTGTCTTCACTTTTGATATGAGCTCGGCTGCGCGAGTTACGTCCATTTCCGTAATGGCGTTCGAAATCTGAGTGAGGGTGGGTTGGCCGCCTAACACGGCGTGGGTCGTCACCGGCACGGCAATGCACAGCGCGAGCACGGTGAGCATGAACCGCGTTATTAGCCCTTTTCTCGCCTGCGCGCAGAGCTTCTGGCCTGTGCCGAAGAAACGCGCATTTCGCCGCTTCACCTGAAACGCTCTGCGCTGGCTCACTGCAGTAACCCCTCTGCGTAGCGCTTCACGGCAGGCGCAAGCTTGCCGCCGTTAGCTTGCCCAAGCCCTTTGAGCACGCGTTTGCGAAATTCTGCGGCCTGGCGATTGCGTTCGGCCTTGGGTACGTCTCCGTTGGCGGGAGCCGCATTGGAGCTAGCTTCCTTCTCCTCCTCCTCCTCCTCGCCGGCCTGAGTGGTACCTGTGGAGGCCCTTTCCAAGTACTTCTGCGCTTCGAGCTGTAGATCGCGCCCAGCCTCACCGCGCCCAGCTTCGAGTGCCTGCTCAGCCTCACGCATCAGCTCCCCCGCTTTGCCCAAGCTCTGAAGGCTCTGCTCCGAAACACTCTGGCCCTTTTCCCTCCCACGCCGGCCGAGCTGTTCAGCCCAACTCCCCAACTCCTTTTCACGATTCGCCGAAGCTGAGAGCTGTGCCCTCGCTTGGGCGGAGCTCTGCTCCTTGAGCTTTTCCAAGGCTTTTTCAGCCCAAGCGAGGTGTTCTTGGAGCTTGCCCTCAGTTTGCCTGAGCTCCTCGGGATCGGGCAAACTGTAGTTGTAGCTCTCAACTCGGCGTTTGCGATCAGTGTCTTTGAGGGAACTCAACGCGTCCCTCCCGCTGCCCACCGCGTTCTCCAAGGAGAGGCGCTCCAGGTTCTGGGCCATCGCTCCGGCATATTCACGCGCTAGCGCGGCGGCGGCTTCGGCCGTCTCAGGGGCGGCACCAATTTCAGGCAAGCCCTCCACCAATTCCCGAATAGCTTGAGCGCGCTCGGCAGCTTCCTTCTTGAAGGCTTCAGCATCCACGCGGCTATCGGCGTCTTTCAGTGCTCGCTCAACGCTGTCTATTTCACGTGCGTGTTCTTGCGCCAAACGCTCCATCTGCGACGCCCATTCGTCAAACTTCTGATCTGCGTCGGAAGTATCCCCCTGCGCGGATGATTGACTGCCTTGCCCAGCTTCTGAACCTCCGGAAGCTGCACTCCCAAATGAGGGATTGGGGCGGCTGAGGCGCAAGGCCAAATGGCGGGAGGCAAGCTCCGCATGGAAGAAATCCTCGCGATTTCTCGCCCTCAGAATGCGATCCAACTCGCTCAGAGTGAGCGTTCCAAGATCATGGCCCAACTCCAAAAGTTGGCGCAACTGTTGGCCGCCTTCTTTCAACACCCCAGCGGCTCCGTCAAAACGCGCCACACTTCGCCCACTACCCTCCGGTGCCTGCGCTTGATGCGCCGCTGAAGCCATTTCCTTGGCCACCTCTGACAACTGCTTGGCTACAAACCGTGCGTCATCCGCCGCTAGCCTGCGTGCCAACATGTCCACTGAGAGGAGCGCCGTTTCGGTGCCTAGGATGAGCTCAGCTTCAGAGAGCTTGGTGAGCTTGGAAACTTCCGTGGTGATAAATGCTTCGAGCCCTGGGGTAAGGTTAGCGTTTTGTTGAAAAGCCCGCGCCGTATCTGCCAGCAATGCGCTCGCCCGCTCCTTTTGACTCACTAGTGCCCGAGGATCGCTCTTTTTGGCGTGGAGCTGCCAAGCTAAAAATTCGGTGAGTGCATCGCGCACGCCGAGCAGCACCTCGGTCCGCGCCACCTGCACCGCGCCCAGCGCCGGAGGGATGAGCGTGATGGCAGCGCTTTTTCCCCAGCGATCGGCGGAAAGCGGTTCATTATCCTTCGCCTCGATCGTGATGACCACGGGCAGGAAGAGCCGCTTTAGGAAGCTGTCGTTCGGGGCCAATGCATGCCCACCGTTTTCGAGTTTCGCATGGCCATCCAGGCGCGCCAGCGTGCGGCGTTGCTCCTTTCCACCAGAACGCAACACGAGATCGATTTGACGCAAGCCATGGTCGTCCACGGCGCGGTAGCGCAGTTCCACGCTCTCCAACTCATTGAGATGAAGCGTTTGAGGTGCACCCTGAAGTTCTACTTTCGGCACAGTGTCCGGCTGTACATCCACCACCAGGGCATCCGGTTCGTAGATACGCACGTCCCCGAAGCGAGCGGCCACGTACAGGGTGGTACTCTGCTCAAGTGGCCAATGAGCCACCACAGCATCCGCTCCATCATCCACAAACTCCTCATCTCGCACCCCGTCGGTGAGCACCAAGGTTCTCCCCGGCCGAACAGGGAGCCCCCGCACGGTGATTTCGCTGCCCTTGGGTTCGCGCGTGTGCTCGCCAAAAGCCACACTATTTCCGGGCTCCCGCAAGTAGAGCGGCGGCTTTATCACCACCTCCGGCGCCACGCGGCGCTCAAGCCAAGCCATGGCCACAGGCGCTCGCCCGCCGCGCGCCAAGAGTACATTGTACCCCTCAAGCACGCGACTCGGCTCAAAACGCAGAGACTTTCCACTCCAGTTAACGCCTAGTGCGAGCGCACCCGCAAGGAGCAAGAGCGGCCAGAAAAGTAACCGGTAGCGGCTGCCAAGGCGCCGCGCCGACTCTTCTACGTCGACCAGAGATGCCCTGGCTACGAGCTTCTCGAAGTGCAGCTGCGCCAGCTCCGACGATCCGGAAGCTTCTCCCTTCGCGGTTTCGTGCAACAACGAAAGCGCTCGTAAGCCCTTTTCCCCCAACTCGCGGTCTTTAGCGCCCAGGGTCCGCACGAGAGCCAATGCAGCATCTGTACGTGCACGCCTTGCAAAGCGCACCCAGGTGAACCCCAAAACGAGCGCCACAATAAGCATGCTGGCACCCACTCCCCGCAGGCTAATCACGCCACCGCGAGCCACGTGGGCAGCCCCCAGCGCAAACGCCGCCATCACCACCTTGACGACGTTGCCCACCATTGGCTCCACCAGCTCACGCTCGCGGTTCCACAGCTTCGAAAGGCCCTGCCCTTCGTTCCCCCAAATCACGCGCGCAAGCGCGGGGGGCTGCTCAACGTGAACCTTCTTGGGTTTTTCTGGGGGGCTGGGTGCGGCGACCGACACGCCGCGGAGCTTAGCGTGAATTGGGGCCAAAGGTCTGGCATCGTTGAGGGATGGTGGATCCGGGCACATTGATCCGGGCGGTGTTGAGCCTAACGGAACTTGAGCTCAGGATCCGGTGGCTGGGGGACCGCCTGTTCCAGCGGACACCCCGCACCGTTGCAGCCCTCCTGAATGCCCTGTGCGAGGAGGGGGATCGAGGCCGACACGGCGCGCGCGAAGCCCTCCTTCCCACGTGCCTCTTGATGGTGCGGGAGCGCCAACACCCTTGGCTCGAAGAGTTACGAGTGGAGGCCCAACGCTCTCAACTCTTAGGCCTACAGCGGCTCATCCCCCGCATGCCTCCGTCCGCTTCAGTTGAACGCAACTCCGAGCCCCCTCGCCCCATCCCCGACTACGGTTTCGGTCGAGAAGTAACGCTCGGTGAGCGCAGAAGCCTGGCGCGACGTCACGACCGCGCGCTCCTCGAACGCTTGCTCGGTGATCCGCACCCCTTGGTGATCCGACAGCTGCTCGCCAACCCCCGACTCACCGAGGCCGATCTTCTGCGTTTGGTGGCACGCCGCCCAGCTAACATAGAAACGCTCAACGAGATCGCGAACACCACTTGCTTGAGCCGCGATCGTGTACGCATGGCGGTGCTCCTGAACCCGGGTGTTCCCCTCGATTTCTCGGGCCCACTCTTGGCCGTGTGTACGCGCACCGAGCTCAAAGAAGTGCTGCGTGGTGCAGACACTCCGGGGTTGTTGCGCGCGATTGCGTTGGAATACCTGGAGCGGCGGCCGCCGATTGGGCAGAGCGAAACTGGCAACGTGGTCGAACACTAGGGCGCGGCAAGGGCGTTGTTCTCTACACCCAGATCTGCCACTGGCGGCGACAACACCAAAGAAGCAGCGGCTCTCAGGGCCACAGTAGACGCACGAAGAGCCTTGCGGCGCCGTGACCCCATGCGGTTGCAGCGCGTCGCGTTAGGTGTATACTTAGGCGTATGCCCCGCATGCAGGTTTACTTGCCCGATGACCTCTACAAGCTGGTCAAAAAGAGCCGTCTTCCTGCCTCTGAATTGTTGCAAGACGCCGTGCGCGCCGAGGTGCGGAAGCGCGAGCTGCTTCGCGAGGCTGAGCGCTACGTCGTGGACCTCGCCGCCGAGATCGGGGAGCCGTCGCCGCGACAGCGAACGCGTGCCTTGGGAATCGCGCAGCGCATTGTCGAACGCCGGCCTCGCAAGGCAGGGTAGGTTACGTGTTAATTCTTGATTCAGGCGGCGTTACGCGCTTCGCCGAACGATCCAAGCAGAGCCTTGCGTTGATCTTCGCCTTCCGTGAAGTCGGGCTGTGGCCACCGTGTGTCCCATCAGTCGTGCTCGTTGAGTGTCTCCAGGGTCATCCCGGTCGCGACGCCATTGAGAACAAGTTCCTCAAGACCTGCGACATCACCGCTACCATCTCTGAGCCGCTCGCCCGTCGCGCCGCGCTCCTGCGAAGGCTTGCCCGCCGCGGCTCAGCTGTCGACGCGCTTGTGGTGGCCTTGGCCGAACCGGGGGGAACCGTGATCACAACCGATTCTAAGGATCTCGAAGCTCTAGCGGCCTATGCTGAGGACGTCGACGTCGTCACCGTATGATCACTGCTTTGTCGCCATCAACCGGCGTTAGGCAGCTCCATGCCATCCGAGGTTAACTCTCTTCGTCCGTTTCCTTCTCCCATTTGGAGAAGGCTCCGAGCGTGAGCTTGGAAGCGCACTCTTCGCACAAAGGGGGCTCCTCGAAGCGCACTTCTTCGCCGCGGGTCCACAGCAGCAACCCAGCTCCACTCGGCGTGCCCTCGAACCTGCGCCCGCAATGGTCGCAAACAAACGCGGCCGGCGGCGCGACTTCACTCTCGAAATCGGCGGGAGCTCGGGGATCGGCGGGCGACGAGTCCGACATGGGGTCGACCAGTATAAGCGGCCCCCCTTGGCTTGCTAGTGGGTCACCGGGGCAACCTGCTCGCCGCCGGCCTTCGGGGAAATGCCACACGCCACCGCCAGAAGCTCGGCAATGTCCCGATTCTGGACGGCCTCCTCGTTACCGGTCGCTTTGTTTCCGTCGGTGAGCATCGTCATGCAGAAGGGGCACGCACTCGCCACCGTTTTGGCGCCCGTATCAAAGAGCTGGAGCGAGCGTTTTACGTTCACGCGATCTGCGTTCTGCTCCTCCATGAACATCTGGCCGCCGCCGGCGCCACAACACAGCCCCTTCTTCTTGTTCCAGCCTTCCACTTCCTTCACGTTGGCGCCGATGCTCTCTAAAATCTGGCGTGGAGAATCGTAGATATCGTTGTAGCGGCCGAGGTAACACGAGTCGTGGTAGGCTACATCGTCCGTGAGTTTGGTTTTTATGGTGAGCTTTCCGGCCTGCACCAACTCAAGCAAGTAGTCGCTGTGGTGCACCACTTCGTAATGGCCGCCAAAATCGGGGTATTCACGCAAGAGTGAATTGAAGCAGTGCGGACAGGTGGAAAGAATGCGCTTCACCCCGCCGCCCGCTTGGTATTGGTTGAGCGTGGCCACATTCGTTTCCGCTAACATCGTGAAAAGGTACTCGTTGCCGGTGCGGCGCGCCGGATCTCCGGTGCACGTTTCCTCGTCGCCCAGAATCGCAAAATCAACACCCGCTTGTTTGAGCAAAGAGGCCGTCGCCCGCGCGATCTTTTTCGCTCGGTCGTCGTAGCTGGCGGCGCAACCCACCCAAAACAAAACCTCTGCCTTTGGGTTCTCCTTGAAGGTCGGTATTTCAAGCCCGTCCGTCCACGCCCCGCGGTCGACTCGGGCCAGGCCCCACGGGTTGCCGTTCACCTCCATCCCTTCAAAAGGCTTGGCGAGCTGGCTCGGGAATTCGCCGCGCATGGTCACCAAGTGGCGGCGCATCTGCACAATCTTATCCACATAGGTGATGTTTACCGGGCACTGCTCTTCGCAGGCGCGGCAGCTGGTGCACGCCCACAGCACATCCGGGTGAATGATATCCGGCACCAGAGTTGCGGGCCGAAGCTCGGCGGGGCCCGAAGAGGCGCCGACATCTGGGGAAGCATCCGCTGCACGGGCAGCAATCGCTTCGTACTTGGAGGAATTTTTGTAGAGCTCGTTCCGAAGATCGAGCGTGAACTGCTTGGGGCTCAAGATCTTGCCGGTCTTGAAGGCTGGGCAGTTGTCCGAGCAACGGCCACATTCGGTGCACGTATAAAGATCGAGCACATCTTTCCAGGTGAAATGATCCAGCCGAGCGTAGCCAACACGAGCTTCATTCGGATCTTCTGATTCGCTCGCCTTTTCTACCAGACCCATGAGTGCCTCGCCCGTCGGTGCAAGTGGGCGCAGCCGGCCTTTAGGCGTCTGATCTCCAAGAAAAACGTTAGGAATGGCGGTGATAATGTGAAAATGCTTGGAATACGGGAGCAGGTTAAGAAACACCAAAACCAACGTCGAGTGCGTCCAAAACCCCACGTGGGCGATCACCAAAAGCGCAGGCTCACTGGCTCCGCTGAACAACGTGGCCGCCAAAGAGCCCGCCGGGTCAGGCCACAAGGACCAACCGCTACTCGGCGCGCCATACGGAGCCACCACAGTTGCTGCGCTCGCACACCAATCCGGAAGCGCGCCGCTCCTACAACTTTCAGCAAACCGCTCGTTTAGAACGAGCCCGGCTCCGTCGTAGGAAATGTCCGCCAACATCATCGTGCAAATGATGCCAAGGATTACAATGCCTTCGATCCCGAGCGTCATCCGCTTCTGCGGACGCACCACACGGTAGTAAAGAAAGACGCTGGCCCCAGCGAGCACCATAACGGCGAGCGTGTCTTTTAGAAACGAATAGGCGTGCCCCAGCGGCAAGCCCATAAAAGGCTCTGGCCCCAGGATCCATAGGTTGAAATCCGGCACAAAGCCGCGACCCCAGAGCACCAAAGTGCGCAGCAAAAGCAGGATGAATCCCACAAAAATAAGCTGATGCGCGAGGCCTGCTAAGAGGTAGTAGCGCATCTTCTTCTGGAAGAACGCAAACACCCAAACCGCCTTCAAGCGCACGCCCACGTCCGAAACGCGGCTCTCCCAAGTGGGAGCTCCGATGCGCAACAGCCTCGCGCGATGAAACGCCGTGTACGCAAAGGCCCCCCACAAACCAACAAGTACACACGCCATGATCACTGGATTCATGTTGTCCTTACTTAATCAGCTGCGCCAACCGCAGCATAATGTAAAACGAGATCCACCCAACGATGGTAATTCCAAGGACCATCAGCCCGCGCGACCGATGGCTCGGAGGAGCATCGCTTTCATCCTCCTCAGGCTCTGAACGCTCACTGTCTGCTTCGCCGTCCGCCAGGTTCACGGTGGGCTCGGATTCTTCTGCGGGAAACACATGGAGCAATAACATTCCGCGGGGCTCGCCTTCGGCCCCAGCGCCACCCTGATTGGGAACCCGCAGCACGAGAGTTGGCGCATCACTACCTGAAGGCGCTTCGGCTTGTGCCGGCAAGACCACGGTCAACGGCGAAGGCGCCGCCTCGCGTTCACGAAGGCTAATCGCACCCGAACGCCCGCAGCTATCACAGCCGCCGCCTTCGCAGCGAGCGCAAGCTACGTTCCTAGGCAGGGCCACCGTTACTGTGGCCCCATGCGTGAGCCATTCCCTTGCAACCCGAATTCGATGAATGACGTCTGGGCCGCGTGGCCCATCGACAGCCCCCGTCGTCACCCGACCGAGAACATTGCTCACTACACGGCAAGGTAGCCCGGATTGCCCGCGCCCAACAGAAGGAAACGAAAATCTACAGATCGGCCCGAAAGACAGCCGCCTCGCCCACCTGCTTCAGTCGCACGCCGTATGCGTACATGCGGGGGCCAAAGTGAAAACCAAGGCGCACCTTCACCGGACTGCCGGAGGTCCCGAGGCGCTCCAGAGAGACTCGCACCGTGTACGTTCCGCGCAACGGCTCCCCTTCGGGGAGGGTAACGTGTTCAACGTTGATCCCCTTGCAGAGAGCTCCCTCGCCTGGGCAATCGCGGTCTTTGGTAAGACCACTGGCCACAAAATGCCCGACCTCGGAGGCTTCCAAATTCGGATCGATCACGACAAGCTCAACGTCGGCCTCGACGTCGGCCCAGGCAGCCACCACCTGAATGGGACCGAGCGGTGACCCACAGCCTTCATCGATAAGGCCGTTGCAGTTGTCGTCGGTTGCGTTGAAGCAGGTTTCAGGGGCGGGGGTTGAACAAGCCAGCGCAAGCGGCACCGACTTTGCGCTCGCCTGAGAGGCTTCCTTCGTGCGGGGCGAATTTGGCGCCTTAGCCGGGCCCACGCAGGCGGCAAGCTGACCCAGAAGGGCCAGCATGCACCATCTAACGCTCGTTGATTTTAAGCCACTCACCGAACTCACTCGTGTTCGGCCATGACCTCTTGCGCGACGCCACCTGTGACGAACTTAGGATTCATGAGGTCGTGGTAGGCCTCCTGGGCCAATTTGCCAACGTCTCCCGGTTCGTCCCGCAGAGCCAAAAGGACGCCCTGCTCCTTCATGAACTTGAGGGTGCGGAGCGCACCATCACGCTTGGCCTGGTCGCTCCCTTTGGCCATCTCGTACAAGCGCGAACGAAGTACCACACGCGTGAAGGAGTGCGGCCCGTTATCGAACGAGAGGTTCTCAAACTGCTTCATCAGCATGCTGTAGCCCCATTCTTGTGGGGTTTCCTTGATCGACACGCGCGAGATGGCCACGGCGTTATCGACCCACTTGAAGATGAGCCCGCTCTCCAGATCTTCATCTGACCAGTACCCGAAGCTGCGGTACCAAAGGTCCGCCAGATCCCGAATAGCCGCTTGGGATTTGTCAGCAAACGTTGCCACGGTGCGCGCAGCGGTGTCGGCATTACCGCCGAGAATAAGCGCGAGGGCCGCGTCGTTCATCAGGGCTTCGTTCTTCAACATCTCGAAGAGCTTGGCTTCCACCTCGGCATCGAAGCCACCCTTAGCGATGGCTCGCGCTACCTGGTGGCGCGTTTCGATCGCGGAGCTCTCCGTCATGAGCGAAATGAGGGCACCCGCCGTGCCGGGGACGGGACGCTGGATCAAGGTTTCCAAAAAGCACGCCCGCCGAAACTGGTCACTCTTGAGCTCGCCTGAGTACTTGGCGATCTTCTCGGCCACCTTCATCACGTCGTCTTTGGTGGCCACCCACGCGAGCGCCGCACAAGCCTCCATTCTGGATTGCTCGTTGTTCTTCGGATCTTCGATGTAATCCATCAAAGGCTTGAAGCCTTTCGGATCTTGCCACTGGCTCATGCCTTGGGCCGCGCCCACGCCAATCGCGCGCAACGTCATGCCCAAGATCGCAAGGCCTCCCTGCATGAGGCCATCCATCGTCACGTCCTGCTCAGCAGGCCGCGCCGTAAGGGCTTTTTCGAGCACACCCCAGGACTGCTCGTCTTTCAGCCATCCCACGTAACGCAGCGCGCTTTGGGCAACCACCCACTCTTCGGGCATTGGAGGCTGCTGTCCTTCTTTGGGCAGCGGCAAGTTGGGATTCGACCACTTGCGCAGCGCTTCAATGTCCTTCGTGGAGCCCATGGCCGCCAACGCGCGGAGCCCGTTAGCGTGAGGCGAAGGAAGCTCATGAAGCCAGAAAATCACTGCTTCTTCCGCTTGTTCACGCAACTGCTGGGCCTTATCCGGGTGCATGATCGCCAAATCCGCGAGCATGCGAGCCGCCACCACGCGTTCGTTGTCGTCACGCTTGAGGAGCTGTTCCCAGTCGTATTCGTCGCTGTAGATCTTTAGCGGATCCATACGCAGACGCTTGGCCAGAGTGGGAGCTGCGCGCAAATCACCAATGGCGGCTAAAGCCATCGCGGCACGCGTCTGCCAGTGGATGTGCGGCTTGGATTCTAGGAACCCATAAAGAGCGTCGCCACCGCGCATGTCGGAGAGAGCATCAATGATTTCGAACACTTCTTTGTGGTGATACCAGCCGATCTTCTCGTCGGTCGAGGACGCGCCCAACGCCATCACGAGCCCTCGGGTGCCGATACCATCGCGCAGCGCTTCGAGGTACTTTTTGCGGCTGTCTTTGTCGGTATTTTGCAGTGCATCGAGGAGTGGCTTGCGTGCTGCTTCGTCGCCAATGCGTCCAAGGCCGGGCGCGGCCTGACGCGCAACTTCAGCGTCTTTATCTTGCACGAGCTTGATCAAGGTTTCGGTCCACTTGGGCTCTGCGTTGGCAGAAAGTACCGTCGCCACCAATTGGCGCACCGACGAACTTTCATCGCCCGCCATGCTGGCAAGCTTGTCGAGGCTCACGAGCTCAACAAGCTTATTCGGGTCAAATGCCGTACCGCCACCCAAGCGCTGCACCTGCGTAAGGTGCCCAAGCCGGTAGAGCTTCATCACTTCGTCGAAAGAACTTGGCTCGCGCAGCGCCACGAGCGCCCACGCCACCTGAGGTTTGGCGCCGGGGCCCGCCGTTTTCAGGGCTTGCATCAACGCTGGTTTCGCCGAATCCGCCGCTGGAGTGCCGTAGTGTGCCAGTGCCGTGGCAGCCAAGGCTTGCACGGGTTCGGATGGTGAGGTCAAGGCTTGCGTCGCCAGCTTCACGCCTTCTGGATCGCCCGCCCATGCGAGCTGTTTCAAGGCTTCTTGACGCAAGAGGTCGCTCGCATCGCTCGCTGCCCAGACCCGCCACTTAGGAACTTGTTCGGCTTTCGGCAGCACGAAGATGGCCTTCTTCTGGGCCACGCTTTCCTCAACGGTAAGGCGCTTGGCGTCTTGCTTGGCGCCGAGCAGCATGAAAGCTGCAAAGCCTGCTACTGCGAGCACGCCAACCAAAATGGCAACGGGCGCGAAACGACCCTTCTTGAAGTTGCCATCCCCACCATCAAACCCACCTCCGCCAAAACCACCCCCAGCTGGAATTCCGCTACCGGCTGGTGCACCAGCGGAGTCATCAGGCGGCCACTTCGCCATGGTCATGCGGTCGAATGAGCCAAGCGGACCGAACAATCCCGGATGAACGCGGGGGGCCGATGGAAGTGTCGTTGGGTGCTGTGTGCCGAGCATGAATCCTCCTCGTAACGGCCGCTAGCGTGCAGGATGCGAACCGCGGCGGCCGACGATAGCGTCGAAAACCAGGCGCGGACCTTAACCGGAAAGCTCAGCAGTCGCGAGAGTCCCGTGGGGGATCAGCATGCGAAAAGCCTGGGGCGGGTGAAATTTTGCAGTCAGTGGGCCTGGGTGGCCGGCGTGGGCGCGTGGTACTCAGCCATTTCGTGTCCCTCAGTGTGGCTCCATCAGGACTCAGCCGGCCTATCGGGCTGGCACTCTTGACCACTTTGTTGGTGGCCGGCCTGTCGTACGCGCTGCCGCCGAGTTGGGCGGGCACGGGGGTGGGCATGGCTTTTTTTGGGGCCGTGTACTTTCTCGTCCTTCGAAATCCCAACGAAGATCCACGGAAGTTTGGCCTGGCGCTCGGAGGCCTCCTGGAAGCTGAGCCACTTCAGGCTTCGAAGCTATTGCGTGAAGGTGCCGAAGCCTTGGCGTGGGCGGCAATCGCGGGAGCTATCGTATTTCCTTTCTACTGGTTTGGATACCTGTGGTGGTGGCACCCGAGCCGAAGCTTTGATTTCACGCGTTTGCCGTCACTCAACGATGCGTTTGGACAAATCTTGGCCGTGGCCCTTCCTGAAGAAGCCTTCTACCGCGGCTACCTTCAATCTGAACTCACACGGAAGCTACCCGCCAAGTGGCAAGGTGCAGCACGGTTGGGACCCTGGGCACAGCGAGAAGGCTTGGACCAACCAGATACTCGCGGCATGTGGTTCGGTGCGCGCTTCTTCGTTGCCGCCCTTCTCACGAGCGGCATCTTTGCGCTCGGCCATTTTGCTACCGAGCCCCAACCCTATCGCCTCGCCGTGTTCTTTCCGAGCCTACTTTTTGGCTGGCTCAGAGCAAAAACCAACGGCATTGGCGCAAGCGTACTCTTCCACGCGAGCTGCAACCTATTCTCGCTCTACTTGGCCCAAGGTTATGGATTTATTCAATGATCGACAGAAATCCGCGTGTGTTCCAGTTGGAACTGGTGCTCGGGTGAAGGCCCTTTCGCTTCAGAAAAATGTACTTGTCATGCTAAGCACCAACTTGCCATCGCGTTCACGGTGCACTCGACGCACTCCCACGGAAGCCAAATGTACTTGCCATGCTAAGCACCTCACGTGCGACAAAAGGGGCCGCGAGCCCTTGACAACCAACCTCCACTCGCACCGCAAACAAGAGCCCGCACATGCTTCCTGATTTTCTTATCACCGATTTGGTGGATCGAGCCTTAGCCGAAGATCTTTCCGGCGGAGATCTGACAACGGAAGCCTTAGTGCACGCCGAAGCCCGCGGTATCGCGCGCATCACCGCCAAGAGCCGTTTGGTGGTGTGTGGGTCGCGCATTCTTGCGCGCGCCTTCTATCGAGTAGATCCCGGATTGCGCGTGGAGGAATACGTGGAAGATGGCGCAGGCGTTGAGCCCGGGGAGCTCCTTTGGGTGGCCGAGGGACGCACGCGTGGACTTTTGATGGCCGAACGCACCGCTCTAAACTTTGTACAGCACCTTTCAGGCATCGCCACGCTCACGCGCAGCTACGTCGAGGCTCTGCCTCAAGGTTCCAAGACGCGTATCGTCGACACGCGCAAGACCACACCAGGCCTGCGCCAGATCGAACGCTATGCGGTACGCACAGGCGGCGGCCACAATCACCGCGATGCACTTGGCTCAGCGGTTCTCATCAAGGAAAACCACATTGCTGCGGCAGGCGGCGTGAGCCAAGCCATCGAGCGAGCTCGCCAACATGCCCCACACACTTCTCGCATCGAGATTGAAGTGGAAGAGCTGGAGCAAATTGAAGAAGCACTGAGCGCACGTGCGGACATCCTGATGCTGGACAACTTTGCCGACGCAGACGTCGAGGCGGCGGTGCGCCGGATCAATGGTCGTGCGTTGGTGGAAGTCTCCGGTGGCATTACGCTCGAACGCATTCCTCGTTTGGCAGCGTTAGGCGTGGATGTGATCAGTGTGGGGGCACTCACGCATTCGGTGAAGGCGGCTGATATTTCTTTGAGGCTGGAGTCGCTCTCGCAGTGATGTACCGTACGGTTCATGGCGGAGTCGCACGGGCAGTGACCGATCCTTTCTTCAGGTTGGACGTCGTGTCCCGATGAAACCTGAAGCGCCCTCTCCAAAGAAACAGACCATATTCAACGCGGAGTTAGCCACGCAAATGCTCGCCGAGCGCGAGCTCCCGTATGCGCTCAATTATCAATCAACAACGCACTCCACCAACGACGACGCACTCCAGGCCGCGCACGGTTCAGCCCATCACCGCACCGTCTTTTTGAGCGACGAACAAACCAACGGCAGAGGCCGCGAAGGACGCAGCTGGTTCAGTGAACCGGGCGCGAGCCTCACCTTTTCGGTGCTCTTTCGCCCCGGCTGGGAGGCTCGAAAAACGAGCGGTTTTGCCCTCGCCGTGGGCCTTGCCGTGCGGGATGCGCTTTCGCCGTGGACGGCGGGTGCGCCCAAAATCAAATGGCCCAATGACGTGCTCTATGAGAATAAGAAGCTCGCCGGCATCCTCGTGGAGACTCAGATCCGCGGCGCCTACGTGGGAGCGCTCGTGGTGGGGATCGGCGTGAACGTGCACACGGAAACGTTTCCAGAGGAAGTAGCGAGAATTGCCACATCGCTCAGGCTCGCGGCCCCGCAGCAACAAACAAGAACAGGAAACGCAGCGGTACTTGGAGTGCATCAGGGCCCGCCGCTTGGAGTGCGTCAGGACCCACCGGCGTTAACCCGTGAGCTCGTGCTCGTGGAAATCTTGAAACAGCTTGATGCCCGGTATTTGGAGTTTGCTAAAACTGGTGTCCCAGGGGTTCTGGCAAATCTTACAGAATTCGACGCGCTCTTCGGAGAACGTATCGAAGTGGGCCACCTCGTCGGCGTTGCCGCGGGTATCAGCCGCGAAGGGGCACTCCGATTGCGGCTGGATTCGGGGGTGGAACGGCTGATCCAGAGTGGAACAGTGCGGAGGGTGGGGTGAGGGGGAAGGTCGGCGACGTCACGGGTGACGGGCCGCTGACGATGACTGCCCCATCTCTCGTCAAACGCTGAGTCGCGATCGCCGGAAGATGCCGTGATCGGGCCGGCTCATACGGCAACTGGCCCCTCTGCACGTGCGCGCGGATACTTCTTCGGATTGCGCGGCGCACTAATTCGGCAAACGAGCGCTTCTTGGCTTTGGCCACACGGTGCAGAGGATTGAGCTTACCCTTCGGCAGGTAGATCTGCGTCTTCACCATAGATGGCATGTTGCCCACGGCACTGACACCCGTCAAATGGACCTCCCGCGTGGGCGGCAGCGCCCTCTTGCACCGGGCCCGTGAGGCACGAGAAACGTCCCAACTCCGAAAATAAGGCAACTAGGTGGCCAAATCTCAATGCAAGGGTGGCCGTTATCGAGGAGATCAACAATATAAAAAAAAACCGGGGATTGTGATCGTGCAATGGCCGAGGTAGCGGCATTCTCGTGTGCGTCACGAAGCTGCAGCTGACCAGCGGGTGCCGGCCTGGAGACGATCCGGGTCGAAGTCTCGTCAGCGGAAATACCGAAAGGTCGTTGTATCGAGTCTTGCGTCTTGCATCGCGAGGTGCCGGGCGAAGCGTAGA
>JANRKO010000087.1:0-62522 GCA_033763455.1 Polyangiaceae bacterium | reverse complement strand
CGGTGCAACCGCACCAGCTCTTGCAATCGAAACATCGTGATACTCCTCATCCTGGCCTCCTCGGTTTTTCACCGCGAAAGCAGGGTCGATCATCGAGTCCAGACGCACGTTCCTATTTCTACAGATCATTCCAGTTAAGCTGGATCCCCCGACGGATCACTCTTGCCGAACTGGCGCGGATCACTCTTGCCGAACTGGCACCGATCACTCTTGCCGAACTCGATTCGGATCACTTAGCCCGAGCTGTGACACTCAGCCAGCGCTTTTTCGATAAGCGCGACCGAGCAGGCATATTCCGCAGAACAACCTCATGCAGTAGCCGGACGACACGGAAGGCGAGCCTTCCGAGCTTTATATCTCTGCGAGCATTATTTCGGACACGGCTGAGATGACGCCGCCCATCCACTTCTACGGTGAGTTTCGCGGATGGCGCCATGAAATCAGCGATAAATTCGCCGACGACGACCTGGCGCCGAAATGCCACTCCAAGCTTACTGCCGCGGAGCTAGCGCCACAGAGCCGCTTCGGAGCCATTCAAATCAAGGCGCATCACGGCCGCGCGGCCTTCGAGAATTTCTCTTCTTTTTCTTTGGACTCTTCGCACAGAAACCTCCTGAGCCCGGCGGAGGTGCCGAGCTTCGGACCTCACTGCGCAGTGATGCGTGACATGAGAATTTCTGCGCGAAGAGAGCGAATAGTTGAAGAGCGACGCACACTCAATGCGAAGACGTTACCTTGTGACTCCGAGCGCCCCCTCTCCGTACCCCAGCCGCTAGGCCCCTCGCCTGCGCGCAGCGCAAAAGGCAGACCCGTGCGACCGGACAGCAGGAGCGCAAGCACAGGTTTGAGGGCCTCGACCGCGCGCAGCGAAGCGAGCACGGACGGCCGCCCACTCTCCGTACCACGAGGGAGCAGCGATTCTCGATACGAGGGTTGTGGTCAATGGGCTAAATTCGATACCGTCCAGCACCTTCGCCCCCTTACCCGTCATGCGCCCCCACAATCTCAGGTTATCCTCTTTAGTTGCAGTTGCAGCATCGTTCCTTGCCTGTAGCTCCGGCAACATCCCCTCAGTGCCTACACCATCGAGCGGCGGGACCGCTTCGGGCGGAACTCTCTCAGGCGGCAGCTCCTCGGCGTTGGGCGGGCGAGCGCCGGTGGCCGGAATTGGTGGCGGGGCCGCAGGGGGTTTAGGCGGCGGGGCGGCAATGGGTGGCGGCGCGGAGGGCGGGCTCACAAACGCCGGTGGTGCACCAACGATGCCGAGCGGTGGCACGGGTTCTGGCGGCTTCGGTTTGGGTGGGAGCGTGGCGGGAGGTGCAGCGGGGAGCGGCGGTCGTGGCGGGCAGGGGTCGGTGATGGGGGGCACGGCTGGACAAGCGGGCTTCGGCGGAATGGTGTTAGAAGGGCCGTGCACGCCGGGCGAGCAGATCACTTGTTTTGATGGTCCAGCGCAAACACTGGGTGTGGCTCCCTGCAAAAACGGGCATCGAACATGCCTGGCTTCGGGGCTTGGTTTTGGTGCATGCCAGGGCCAGGTGTTGCCCACAGAAGACATCTGCGGGGACGGGCTGGACCAAGATTGCAGCGGCCAAGCTGATGATGCGGCTGATGACGCAGATGGCGATGGCTTCACCATTTGCGCAGGGGACTGTTGCGACAAGCCTGGGCAGTGCGCGAACCCTTTCGCCGTTAATCCGGGAGGGTTTGACGAATTGGGCAACGGTGTTGACGACGATTGCAACGGGTTCATCGACGACACTCCTGTTCCGTGTGACGATTCGCTGCCGGTGGATGGTCAGACGCCGGCGTTTGCCGCCAACGCAATGGGGCTTTGCGGGGAATTTTTCACCGAGAGCCATCTCCCTGGATACCTGGGCGGCTTTGTCACCCAGGCGGACGGCAGCGGCTACGTTGAAGCGAGCGCACTCACCTATCGACCGAGCTTCGGCCCCAACGTGAGTGCACGCGAAGGACAACGCATGATGCTGTTATCGACCGGACGAGCCGCAGCTGCCGCCGACGCGGGGTTTGATCCGGCACAAAGCCAGCGTGTGGGTGAGGAGGGTCCCCTTCCTGCCACGTGGCTCCTCGCCAATGGTGGCAGTGTTCCAGTTCCGCCCGGTTGCCCACCGATCGCCCAAGGGAACACCGCTTACGATTCGGCCATGGTAACGCTCGCCCTGCGCGTGCCCACCAATGCGCACTCGTTTTCCGTGCAGGTTCAGTTCTACACCTCGGATTTCGCCGAGGGCGTGTGCTCGGCCTACGCCGACCAATTCGTGGTTTTGTTGGATTCATCAAGTCCGCTGAACCCTCCGGATACCAACATCGCACGGGTCCGACTGAGCTCACCATCAGGCCCATGGCTACCGGTCAGTGCCAACCTAGCCGTGGGCAGCTCGGGCTACTTCACCAACTGCGTGAATGGCCTGGTGGGGTGCCAGGGCTCCCTCACCTCCAATTATTCGGACTGCACAGGCACTAGCGCACTTTTAGGCACTGGCTTCGACACGCCGACCCCAGGTGCGTGTACTAGTAATGCGCTCCGCGGAGCTTCCACAGGCTGGAGAACCATCCGCGGCAACGTACTACCAGGCGAATTGGTGAACGTCTCGTTCGCTGTCTGGGACTCAGGAGACAATAAGCTCGACTCCACCGTGCTCGTGGACGACTTCAAGTGGTCCACGGAAGTCGTTTCTAATTAGGTTTGCGCGGTTTGAGGGCCTCGACCGCACGCCGCAACGCGAGCACGGACGGCCGCTCTTTCTCCGGACTACGAGGCAGCATTAACTGTTAGTTGCAAGTTGGTGTAACACCTCACGGCGCCCCGTCGTGACGAAAGATGCGAGCTAACAACTAAGCGCTACGCGTGGAGATTCGCTTTGCACACTCACATTCCCACCCTAAACAAGCGCATCCCAGGCCTTCTACTTTGCCAATTCGGCATCGATACCCTCTGCAGCACGCACAACAGAGCTAAGCGAAACCCCGAAACGTTCCACCGAGAGGAGGCGCGTCCCACGAAACCGCTCGTCACAATGCCACCGCTTGTGCACGAAGAAGAAGTCGGCCGAACTAGGATCGAGCGCGACCTTGAACTGTGGCCCCAAATAATGCGACCAGCTGGTTGGACTGCCGCATCCCGAGACGAGCCATCGATCGCCGTTTCGACCGTCAAATGGCCGACGACGAGGCACCAGTTCGTTAAGGCGACGCGCCGCTTCCCGAAAGCTGCTTCCCCAATAGTCCGTTTCGTACGAGTCAGCAGCGCCGTTGAGGCGTCCTACGAAGCGGTTGAAATAGACCATTTCGTAGGGGTGAAGGGTCACCACGTGGCGAAGGTGATCCCCGCCCCATGCCACACAGGCTGCGAGCCCCAAGATTTTAAGATTGCGCGGGAGCTTTGACATCAGCGAATCGAAGCTGATAGCCGCGAGCACCATCAGGGGCGGGAGAACGAACAAGCTGTGCCTCACCTCGTCGAGCAACGTCGCCTTTGACAAAGAGATGTAGAGCTCGGGGAGACTGACGACCAGACATAGACGGACTACATCACCACTTATGGAGAGCTGATGCCTCGCACGGCGCGCCACCGCAAAGGCCGCCAAACACGCCCCTGCTACCAGAACCACAATATGGAGTTCCGGAATGGTCACGCCAAACCAGTGGAGACCATAGTCATACGGCGGTGCCCCCGAGAAATGCTCCTTTCCCGCCATGAGGTTCATTCCGCGCGAAGGAAAGTGCGCGAACAGCAGGAATGCTCGCACCGGGTTGGCAAGGGGCGAACGATGAGCCCAGGGCCAGGCCGCTACCATGATAACCCAGGCTATGACGACTGTAGAAACGGCCTGCGGCGCGCAACGAAAGATCCCGACGTGCCACAAGCGTGGCGGGGTGCGAAACATCTGCCATGCCAATTCAAGACCCAAGAAGGCAAATAGCAGAACTCCTCCGACCCTTATGGAGAGTGTCACCCCGATTGCAACACCAAGCTTCACCCACAAGGAGAGCGGAACGCTGGGGATTCTTTTTCCAACTTCCCTCAGGTAGAGCAGGGCCCAGACAAAGCCCGCAGCGAACGGGATGTCCTTGGGGTTGGCAAACATGTGCCCCCACCATCGCGGGCAACTCGCCAGAAACATGAGAGCCAAAAGGCCGGCACGTGGGCCCTTGATGCCTGCGGCGAGTCTGTAAGTTCCCGCTATGCCCACTAGACCAACGAAGGCATTCAACCCATGGCGAACATCATACGGGTCCAACCGGACGAGCTTCTGGAGCAACACCGCGAGCAGATCAAAGGAGCCGCCATACGCGTACAGGTCAAGGTATTCGGTCGCTGAAAGGTCCCTGAAGCTCGAAGAAAAGTAGCGAAAAACCCGCTCGCCGTAGTTCTGCTGAACGTATTCATCCCAAGTGATTCCGTAGTCACGAAACGTCAGGGCTACGCACGCCGATAGGGCGCTAAAGACAAGCGCTGCCCCAGCGAGTTGCCACGTAGACCCCTCGCCTAACGGCTGTGGCGAACTAGCTTCAGACCTCACGAACGGCTTCTAACACAGCCTGCAATCGTTGGACTGCCGGAAAGCTCCGCTGGCGGAGGCTACGACCCCGCGTTCTCTTGAACAGAGCCCCCCCGCTTTACCGTGCCTGCTCGTCCAACCTCGCCCCCAAAGCGCGCGCCAATGGCCGCAAGGGGCGGCTCAAGTACCGCGCGTACAGCCGCCAGGACTTCTCCTCTTTGTACAACAAGGGCATGAGTTCTAGTGGGGGCAATACCGCGCGTTTGAGCCAGCTCGCCACGCTCACAGGGTTCCCCAAGAGTAAGCTTGGGAGAGTGCGCGAGTAATCTCGCTTGCCACTGTCCTCTGCCAAATTCTGGTTCGATAGCAATCGCTGCACGAGTTTCACGCGGCTCGAAGGAGTTAGCGGATTTTCGGCAATTAAGCCCAGCTCGGCCGCCGTCGCGAGCGCAAATTCGAGAGCCAGCAGGCAGTCCGTTTTGCGGGCCAGCTCACGAAGCTCGCCCAAGTTAAGCTCCTTTCCGAAAGCGTTCCAGGCGCGCGCCACGTCGCGCAGGATGCGGGCCTCGTGGAACGAATGCTGGAGGTAGTGAGCCGCCAGGTGAATGAGCGTGAGCGCGTCGTCGAAAACTTGAACGGGGCGGCCATCAAGTTCCACGATTTTGGTGTGCTGCCAGGCTAGCCCTTCGTCCACTTGAAAGAGCGTGGGGCTGAAGGCTTGCCAGTGCACTTCGACAATCACAGACTGCTGGTGGCGCCGAGCACAGAGTATGTGCTGGAACCACCACTTTAGGTCCACCTCGAGCTCTGAAAATGGACGCGGGGCGTACCCTAGCTCCGCCAAGACCTGCACAGCCCGCGGCACATCTTCGCGATGCAACAACAGATCATTATCCAGAATGCGTCGTTCGTTCAGCGTCACCTTGAGGCGCTTCGCGAGCGGGATCCCCTTCAGCACGATGCACGGGATGTTGGCGCCATCGAGCGCACTCAGGATCTTCAGCAGCTCGCCTTGCAATAGAAGGTTCTGCACCGTGAACCTTTGGGCTGCTGCTTGTTCAGGCGCGGCGTTCAATGTTCGACTCCAGATACGTCAAAGCCCGCTTGCGCGGGCCTTGACAACTAACACCCATGGAGGAGGAGGGCAGCCTAACCCTCCATGAACGGCAGGGCTAGCACTGTTCTTAAGAAGATAGATTCTTCTTTAAATTCAAGAGGTTGCTGGCGCAAAATGAAGGCTGGAACACCGATGTGCGGCCTGGGGGCCAGCGCCCAGAAACAGCCGTTCAGGCAGCCGATCTGGTGGCCGGAGCAGCCCCCCGAGGGGACTCAGCGGGTGCCTCGCGCCGCACTCTCCGTATCAGCCACCGGCCATCTTCGCGACTTCCGTCGCGAAGTCTGCACCCACGGGCTTCTCAATGCCTTCGCCGCGCTCGAAGCGAACGAATTGCACGAGCTCCAGCGTGGTGCCGAGCTTCTTCTCAACGTCAGCGCGAATGGCGTCCACCGTCTTTTCGCTCTCCATCACGCTCGGTTGTTCGAGCAGGCAAACTTCCTTCATCCACTTGCTGAGCTTGCCTTCAATGATCTTCGGGCGAGCAGCCTCGGGTTTGCCTTCTTCGGCGAGCTGAGCGTCGTAGATATCCGCTTGCTTCTTCTTGGCATCTTCGGGAACGAGGCTCGCTTTGAGAAAGAGCGGACCCATGGCGGCGATTTGCATCGCTGCGTCTTCCAAGAATTGACCAAACTCGGGCTTGGATTCTGCAGCTTTATCGCCCAGGCGAGCGCCCAGAAGAACGCCGATCTTGCCTCCCATGTGGACATAGGAGTGCACGCGGCCTGCGCCATCAACGGCCACGCGATCCCAACGGCGAACGGTGATGTTCTCACCGAGCGTTCCGACCAGCGCCTGGCGCGTTTCTTCCACGGTGGTGTTGCTGCCCGGGTACTTCTCCGCACCGAGATCTGCGCCTTGTTTGGCGGCGCTTGCCACGGTGAGAACGGCCTCTGCAAACGCGAGGAAATTCTCATTCCGTGCGGCGAAATCGGTCTGGATGTTCACTTCTGCGATCACCGCGCTGTGCAGATCGGCCGCCACTCTGGCCACCACAACGCCCTCGGATGCGACAGCTCCCGCGCGTTTGGCGCTCTTGGCGAGGCCTTTCTTCAGGATAACCTCAACGGCCTTCTCCATGTCGCCCGCGGCTTCCACGAGCGCCGCCTTGCAATCATTGAGACCCGCCTGGGTCCGGTCACGAAGTTCCTTAACTTGCTGCATGCTTACTTGAGACATGGCTTCTCCTCACCCAACACTTTCCGTCTGACGCATCCGGGGAGCTTGGTAAACTTGGGCTTGCTCTTGGCGCTGGCCCTGCTGGCCGCCACCTTCGCCGCGCTCACCGCGAGCTTGGTTGAATTCACGGCGACGCAAGGTGCCGAGTGCACACGCATCTGCCACGGCGCCCGTGAGCAAACGTACCGAGCGAATGGCGTCGTCGTTGCCGGGGATGGGGAAATCGATCGCATCCGGATCGCAGTTGGTATCCGTGATGGCTACGAGCGGGATCTTCAGCTTGCGCGCTTCGGCCACGGCAATCTGCTCCTGCGTCGGATCGACGATAAAAATGACCTGCGGGAGCGAGCCCATGCCCTTCAATCCACCAATGTACTTCTCGAGGCGAGCGCGCTCTTTTTCGAGGCGAACGGTCTCCTTTTTGGGGATCTGCTCGTAGGTGCCGTCTTCGCGCATGCGCTCCAGGCTGCGCAAACGATCGAGGCCCTGCTTGATGGTGCGGAAATTCGTGAGCGTGCCACCGAGCCAACGGTTGGTGACGTAGAACATATTGCTACGCATCGCTTCTTCGCGGACGATTTCCTGAGCCTGGCGCTTGGTGCCCACGAAGAGCACCGAGCCGCCACGGGCTACCGTGTCGTTGATGAAGTCAAAAGCCTTCTTGAAGAGGCGTGCCGTCTGATCGAGATCGACGATGTGCACGCCGCTGCGCGCGCCGTAGATGTACGGGCGCATCTTCGGGTTCCAACGCTTGGTTTGGTGGCCGAAGTGAACGCCAGCGTCGAACAACTCGCGCACGGTCATCGGTGCGCTCGGGTCCCGCATGGTGCGGAGCATTTGAGTTGCAGTGGGCTCTACGGGCGTATTTTCTTGATTCTCAATGGTTTCACTCATGACGCTTTAAGCTCCTTCCGGTTGTTTCCTCCGCCCCTTTTCAGACCAACCCCGAAAAGGGGCACCGAATCTGAAGTCGCGTGGGGGGCGTGTGTTTTCGGCTCACCCGGGAGTGGGTGGGTCGTTGGGGGCGCGAAACCTAGGGCAAGCGCGGCCGGGAGTCCAGCACTTCAGAGGCCAGAAACCGGTAGCTTGCTCCGCGCCGGCGCGGAGCGCTCGTTGCTGATGGATTCGGAGGTGGCCCGCGGTTCGACTCGGACGGACTTCGGCGGCTCCGAAACAGGCGCTTCCGGCTTGGCCGCCGGCTTGGGGGGCCCAGATGGTGCATTTTTCGCGGCTTTTGGGCGCGCCGGAGCTGGAGCCGACGGCGCTGATGCTGCGGGCGCGGCCTGCACCGCTTCGACAGTAGCTGCCGCTGCTGGCGCGACAGGTAGGGTCTTAGCCGGGGACTCGGGAAGGACCTCTTTGGGGGCGGCCGCAGGGGGGGGCGAGGTCACGGTCGGCGACGGTGCCGCCGCTAAAGGAGCCAGTGGTTCGGGCGCGGGGTTGGATAGCACCCCGGAGGCCATCACGAGCGTGAAAGCAACCGCGGCCGAGCCACTCCCTATCAATGCGCCCAATAACCACTTGCGTGCCCCCGTGCCTGGCGCTGGATGCGACATCGTCGACGACAGCGGCGGCGGTGTAGATTGCGGCAGCGGAGAACCCATAGCCGGGGAGGCTAATGTGCCCAAGGTGGCACCGAGATCTTGCGGCGACCGTGTGTGCGTAGGCGGCGCACTATCGCGAGGCGATGCGGAATTCGGAGAGCGGAAATTCTCGCCGGCAGGCAAGGGCAAAGTTGGGACCAAGCGTTGTGAGCGTGAAGCGTCGGACACTACCTCCTGGAAAACAGTGGCGCTCTCTGCGATGCGCTGCCGCGCCGATGGCGTTAACGCGTGCACGCCATGCACGGCCACTTGGGGAGGGGCTCCAGAGATCCGTGGGTCGTTTTTGGCAGCGATGGCCTCCAGGCGCCGCAGCACCTCTTGAGCAGTAGCAGGGCGTTTCTTCGCTTCTTTCGCTAGCAAGCTGTGCACTAACTCGTCGAATTCCACAGGCACTGTTGGCACCAAGCTCCGAAGCGACGGGGGCTCTTTGGTGAGCTGCGCGATGAGCAGCTCGTTGGCGTCCCGCGAACCCTCAAAAGGGCTCGCCCCTGCAACTAATTCGAACAAAATTAATCCCGTTGCATAGAGATCCGCGCGGCTATCTACCGTATCGCCACGCGCTTGCTCCGGCGCCATATAGCGCGGCGTGCCGATCGCAATACCGCGCATCGTGATGGGCCCCACTTCTGATTCGGCCACCTTGGCAATCCCGAAATCTAGCAGCTTCACGGTGCCATCGGTGAGCACGAATACGTTTGGTGGCTTCACGTCGCGGTGGATGACGCCGATCTCGTGCGCTGCTCCCAGAGCGTGAAGGATACCCTCAGCAATGGCGATAGCTTCGAGCAACGTGTGCCGCCCTACGCGGCTCATGCGCGAAGAGAGAGGTTCGCCCTCCAAGCGCTCCATCACGTAGTAGGCACTGCCATCGGCGGTGGTGCCAGCGTCCGTAACGTTCACGATGTTCGGGTGGGCCAAACGCCCAAGCGCACGCCATTCGTTGCGCAGGCGTGCGACCAATTCGTCGCTCGTGGAAAGACTCTGATGTAAAGTCTTCAACACGAAGCGCTTGCCGAGCTCGGTATGCTCCACGTCATACACGGCGCCCATGCCACCAACTCCCAACAGGCCCAGCACCCGGAATCGGGTCCCGGCGATGGTTTCGCCGTCTTGGTACTGTCTTTGGGTGTAGCTCATGGCGGAGGGAGCGGTGATCCTGCGGCAAGCGGGCTCTCTCTACCCGCCTCGCCGATGGGCGCAGCATATCCTCAGATCCTTTCCCCGCAAGCCGAGGGGGGCCACGTGGCCAATTTCGACTTGCGTTTGCCGCGCGCCTAGTCCATCGAGATAACGTTTTCCCGAACAACCGCCCGATTCGAGTGTTTCATGGCAATTACGAAAGCTGACGTGCTGCACGTGGCCAAGCTGGCCCACCTGACCTTAGAGCCAGGCGAAACCGAGCAGATCATCGTGGATATGAACAAAGTGCTCGGGTACGTGGCCCTGCTTTCTGAGCTCGACACGTCTCAAGTTGAGCCAACCACTCACGTCGCCGTTAGCCACGCCCCTCTGAGGCTAGACGTGCTCGGGCCGAACCTCACGCGCGAAAGCTTCGAAGGCGAGGCGCCCCGTTATTCGGATCAGGGCTTCGTGGTCCCTGGCTTTGTGGAGGGGTAAGTCAAGATGAGTATTCCTTCGAACATTTCTGACATCGCGCGCCAAGTTCAAAACGGTGAGCTCCGAGCGCGCCAAGTTGCCGAAGCAGCGCTCGCCCAAGCTGCGAGCAACCGAGATCTCAACGCTTTCCTCTACCTCTCGCCAGAATCCATCCTGAAAGCTGCAGATGCGTTGGATGAAAGGCGCTTGCGGGGGGAGGTTTTGGGGCCGCTCGCCGGCGTCCCGATTGGCATCAAAGACGCTCTCTGTACTCTCGACGCACCGACCACCTGCGCGTCCAAGATGTTGCTGAGAGCGGACGCACCCATTCCCGCAGAGAACCCCACCACACATGGCTGGCGCGCGCCCTATGACGCCACCGTGGTGGCTCGCTTGAGGCAAGCCGGCGCGCTCATTTTCGGCAAAACGAACATGGATGAGTTCGCCATGGGCTCTTCCAACGAAAATAGCGCCTTCGGCCCCGTGAAGAACCCCGTGGATCGAGCGCGAATTCCAGGTGGTTCGAGCGGCGGAAGCGCCGCGGTAGTCGCAGCGGGCATCACCCCTTGCTCGCTTGGAAGCGATACTGGCGGCTCTATACGCCAGCCTGCGGGCCTTACGGGCATTGTCGGCGTCAAGCCCAGCTACGGCCGTGTCTCGCGCTACGGCCTCATCGCGTTCGCCTCGAGCCTGGATCAGGTCGGGCCTTTTGCCCAAGATGTACGGGGCGCGGCGCGCGTGCTCGAAGCTATCTCCGGGGTCGATCCAGCGGATTCTACCTCCGCCGATCTCCCGGTAGGAGCGTATGAAGCGGCGTGTGGTCGCGATATTCGCGGGCTACGCATCGGAGTGCCTGAAGAGTACTTTGGCGAGGGCCTGGATGCAGGTGTGCGCGAACGTGTCGAAGAAGCCATCGCAGCCTTGGAGCGCGATGGAGCCACGATCGTGCCTTTGAGAATGCCGCATACGAACTACGGCATCGCCACCTACTACGTGCTTGCCACAGCTGAGTGCTCGAGCAACCTGGCCCGTTTCGACGGCGTGCGGTTCGGCCTTAGGCAGGAAGCACCCGGCGCAACCCTTGGGCAGATGTACGGAGCCAGCCGCAATGCTGGCTTCGGTGCAGAAGTAAAGCGCCGCATCCTGCTCGGCACCTACGTGCTCAGCGCCGGCTATTACGACGCATATTACCTCAAAGCTCAGAAAGTGCGCACGCTGGTTCGTCAAGATTTCGAGAATGCATTCGCAAAGGTAGATGTGTTGGCCACACCCACCAGCCCCACCGCCGCCTTCAAAATCGGCGCCAAAATCGAAGACCCTCTGCAGATGTACCTGGCGGACGTTTACACGTTACCTGCAAGCTTAGCCGGCGTGTGTGCGCTTTCGGTGCCCTGCCGACCGCTCGCTGCAACGCCAAGTCAACCACCGCTCCCGGTGGGGCTCCAACTGCTCGGGCCTGCCTTTGCAGAAGAACGACTGTTTCAGGTGGCGGCACGCTGGGAAGCTCTCCGCACCGCGCTGGGCCCATTGGCTTCTTGAAGTTGTCCGCCTAAGGCCGCACCAATGAAAACCGAGCCCACACCCTCTTTCGGCGACGACGATGAGCTCGAGGTAACCCAGGCATCTTCCGAACACGGCCCGGGCCTTTTGGCGCTCTTCGATCGCTGCCGCCACCCTTGCTATTGCCGCTATTGGCATCACGAGGGCAACAACAATTCCTGGCTAGAGCAGCTCTTCCAGCACGAAGAAGAAAACAAGACACGCATGCTCGAAGCCCTGGAGGGCGGCTCGCCGGAGATGAGTGGGATGGTCGCGTTAGTCGGCGATTCTGTCGTGGGGTGGATGAAGCTCGCACCTGCGGCGAGTGTGGCCAAAGTGTACGCCCAGAAAGGCCTACGCGCCCTGCCCTGTTTCAACGATGCTAACCGCGCGGGCGTGTACACCGTGGCCTGCTTTTTGGTGGACCCAGCCTGGCGTGAGCTTGGAGTGGCGCGTGCTCTTTTGGCAGAGGGGATCGTGTGCGCACAAGAGCTTGGGGCAAGCTCCATAGAGGCCTTCCCTTGCACTGCTGCTGATATCCGGCCCGAACAACTGCTGGGCGGGCCGCCCAGTATCTTCGTTGAGGCAGGCTTCCGAGAAGTTGGGAAAGTGGCCAACTACCCCGTGATGCGGCTCACGTTCTAGCTTCCGCGGCTGCGTGGCGGAACTAGCCAATGGTCGTACCACTTCCAATTTGGTGTTTGGGCGAATCCTCTTCAAGGGAAGCGCGAGATGCTTGTCATGCTAAGCACCTCTATTGCAGCGGCGAGGGACCCTGCGAAGGCGAAGCCTAGCGCTGCGCCGCGCGCGTTCTCGTTCGCGCGCCCGCTTCTACGGCAATTACTGGTTCTGTGCTTTAGGTTCGCGCACAGTGAGAGGATACGTCGTGGGGTTGGCCGGGTTGATTTCGCGCGTGCCGCTCACTTTGCGCTCTGGCGCACCGAACTCGGCCATCCATTGGGCAAAGGTCTCTTGTTTTAGGGCCACGCCGGCCCTGCGCGCAACAATTTCCAACACGGTGAGGAAATCGTCCGCCGATTGAAAACGCTCTTCTGGGCGCCGAGCCAGAGCCTTAAACAACACACGTGACAGATCCGGCCGCAAGCTGCCCGCATAGCGCTCAAGCAGGCTCACGTCCGCCTGGTGCGTGCGCGTTAAGATCTCCAGATCGCTCCTTCCGGCGAACAGTGGCCGCGCCAACAGCATCTCCGTCAGAATGATCCCCACGCTAAAAAGATCGCTGCGCGGATCTACTTCCTGCCCGACCACTTGCTCGGGTGACATGTAGCCAAGCTTGCCCTTCACTTCACCTGGGCGCGTACGCCGATCCACGAGTGTGCTGCGCACGATCCCGAAATCTGTGAGCTTTACGGCGCCATTGTTGCCGAGCAAAATATTGCCGGGGGATACATCGCGATGGATAATGTTGAACTTCCGGCCGTCTGCATCCGCGGCCGAGTGTGCGTGCGCGAGCCCTCGCAACATCTCGCGAGCGATGAACAGCGCGATCGAAAGCGGGAAACGGCGCTTCTGTGCGGCCACGTGGCGCAACAATTTCGCGAGTGACTGGCCCTCCACGTATTCAAGCGCCAAATAGAGATCCCCATCGTGCGAGCTGAAATCTAGAACGCTCACGATATTGGGATGGCTGAGCGACGCGCTGATGCGGGCCTCGTCCCGAAACATGTCGACGAAACGAGCATCACGTGCCAGGTGGCGCAAGATCCGCTTTAGCGCGACGCACTCCCCAGGGCGATCGACGTGTTCGGCTTTGAACACCTCGGCCATGCCGCCGGCGCCAAGTGGTTCGCCCAATTCATAGGGCCCCACTCGCTCGGGACTAAAGTCGAAGTTGTCGGTCATACTCAGAAAAGACTCCAACAGTAAGCGTATGGGACGATGTTCCGCTCGGCGACCAACATTTGCGCCACTTGTCAAATCTCCAGCGACAGACGCGCACATGGTCCCACGTGGCCCCTCACCTCTACGGCCGGCCGAGCAGAGCTTCTCTTAGGTCTCCCCCGCGAGCGCGGAACGCGCCCGCAAGGGGGAGAACGGCCGAGCGCACGCGAGCCGAGAGGGGGCAACTCTCCTTTCCCAACCCCGACAAACTGTCGACAATCGGGCCACTTTTGGCTTCCGTAAGATTGCCAGGCAAAGCGCTCGGAAGTACGGTCTGGCTTCAGTGAACTCGGCGACCTCGGACGCAACCACAACACTCTCAACGGATCCCACGGAGCTCTCCCGTACCCGCACGCCCAAGCGCGTGGCTATCACCGGAGGTGCTGGCTTTTTGGGAAGAAATTTGATTGGCGTGCTCGATGCCGATCCGAACGTGGAATGTGTGGTGAGCCTGGATATCCGAAAAGTGGAGGCGCCCTCCGAGAAGACACGCGCCTACAACCTGGATCTCACGAGCCGAAGCGCCGAAGAACGATTGGTGGAGGTGCTCACTTTAGAGCGTGTGGACACCGTGGTGCACTTGGCCACGTTGTCGTCGCCCTCGAGCGATCCGGCTTGGGCACACGAGCTCGAAAGCGTTGGCACCATGCACCTAGTGAACTCTTGCCGCCGCACCCGCGTGCGCAAGATCGTACAGAAGAGCCAAACCTTCCTGTATGGCGCCCACCCCACCAATCCAAACTACTTGAGTGAAAACCACGGCGTGAAGGCCCGTATGAGCGAGGCTTTCTTTCGCGATAAGTTTCAGAGCGAACAGCAAATCTTGGCATTTGGGCCTCCAGGCAGTGCACGTGTTGCCACCGTACTCCGCGCCGCTCCCATTATTGGACCACACATCGAAGATTACATTGCACACTACTTTCGCCGCCGCTTAGTGCCCACAGTGATGGGCTTTGATCCGCTCTGGCAATTCGTGCATGAGGCAGATGCAGTGGCGGCCTTGGCGCTCGCGATTCAGCGGGACGCGCCGGGTATCTTCAACATAACCGGCTCGGGTGTCTTGCCGCTCAGCGCGGTGATTAAGGTTTGCGGGCGAACGCATCTGCCGCTCCCGGCGACGGCTCTAGCGGCGCTCTTGGGTGCGATGTGGGTAACGCGCGCGGCGGATTCTCCGCCATTTTTGGTCGATTATCTCCAATATCTGTGTGTTGCGGATGGGGCCAGAGCCCAAGAAGTCCTCGGCTTCGTGCCAGCTTTCAGTACTCGAGAAGCCTTAATTGATTTTGCCAGCGCCCAGCACTTGCGCGACGCCAACCTACTTTCGGAGACCCCGGCGTGACGACAAAACCCCCCCCGAAGAATTTGGGAAACGCTCGGCGCCCGCAGCACAAGGCTCGCAAGCCCGAGGTTCGCACGCGCTCACTCCGCCCTGCCCCCCGGGAAAAACAGGTCGAGAGCGAAGAGAACCTGCCACGAGGCACCTATCCTCCGGATGAGATCGGCATTGGCTCCAATGTTGTGCCGCGCGTGACCTTCACCAACACGATCGACGTTCCGCCGAAGCGCCGCGCCCCGCAACCGCAAGCTTCCCGCCAAGAGCTGGAAAGTCAGATTTCGGATCTTGAATCTAGGCTCGACCAAATGATTCGAGCCTCGGCTTCCGGGGTCGTACGTCAGGCCACAGCCCCCAGCTCCGATGCCCTGGCTTCGCCCAGCCCGGCCACGCCCGCACTCGACGCGCCGCCGCTCGATCCCTCCCACCCTCTAGCTAGCAATCCTTATTTTAAGCAGCGCTGGGGGCGCCAAGGCCTGCAGGAACGCATCGAAGAAGTGGATGCCTTCGGCTACGATCCTGCCTTCGAAAAGAAGCTCGGCGGCGTGCTGGATTTTCTGCATCGTCGCTATTTCCGTGTGCGAGTGCGAGGGGTGGAGAATATTCCAAGCGCCGGGCGAGGCATTATTGTGGCGAACCATTCGGGAACCTTCCCGTTTGACGGCCTGGTGTTGCGAACCGCCGTAGCCCGTGCGCAGCCTGAGCGGCGCGCGGTGCGCTGGCTCACCGAAGATTTTGTTCACTATTTGCCGTTCGCAGGCGTGTTTTTCAACCGCATGGGTGCCGTGCGCGCGTGCCAGGAAAACGCGGAGCGGCTCCTCAACCAAGAAGAGCTCGTCGCCGTTTTCCCCGAGGGTGTAAAGGGGATCAGCAAGCTCTACGAACGCCGCTACACTCTCGAACGCTTCGGGCGCGGGGGCTTTGTGCGGCTCGCGTTGCGCACGGGATCCCCGCTCGTGCCCTGCGCTATTATCGGTGCGGAAGAGAGCAATCCGATGCTGCATCGCTTGGATTATCTGCCCAAGCTCTTTGGTCTTCCGTATTTGCCCATCACACCCACATTTCCTTGGCTGGGCCCATTCGGGCTCATTCCCGCACCCACTCGCTGGACGATCTTGTTCGGGGAACCCTTCAGTTTCGACGGCTACGGGCCAGAAGCCGCGGATGATTCGGTGCTGGTCGGGCGCCTCAGCGATCGGGTGCAACGCAGCATCGAAGAGCTGATTGCCCAGGGGTTGCGCGACCGCAAGAGCGTATGGCTCGGCTAGCGCGGGTTCACGGCGCGCTCATCATCGATAAACCCGAGCATTGGACGAGCCACGATGTGGTGGCCAAAGCCCGCGGCATCTACGGCCAGAAGCGCGTGGGGCACGGCGGCACGCTGGATCCGATGGCTCGCGGCGTCTTGATTCTGCTTTTAGGCGAAGCCACCAAGCTTTCCCCCTACGTAGCAGCGGCAACCAAGGAATACGAAGCCAAAATTGACTTCGGGGTTTCCACCAATACGCTGGATGCCGACGGAGACGAAACAGAGCGCGCAATTTTAAGCCCAGGCTGGTTAACATCAGAACGCCTGGAAACTGCGCTGAATCGGGAGCGCGCTCGGACCGAACAGGTTCCACCCGCTTTTTCAGCCATTAAAGTCCAGGGCAGAACAGCCTACTCGATGGCCCGAAAGGGCCAGGAGCTTGAGCTTGCCGCGCGCAACGTGGCAGTGGAGGCCTTGGATTTGCTCGAAGCTTCAGACACTTCTGCCTCCCTGCGGCTCCGAGTATCCAAAGGATATTACGTGCGCAGCATGGCTCATGACATTTGCCAAAGCTTGGGCGTGCCGGGGCACCTGAGCGCGCTTCTTAGGACCCAGAGCGGCCCCTTTCGAATCGAGGAGGCGCACCGGTGGCCCCTGGAAGGAGCAGTGCCGCTGATCGATCTCGCCACTTTAGCTCGAAGGTGCCTGAGCGTAGGCGTACTGAGTGCAGAAGGGCGCGTGCTCACCGGCCACGGCAAGCCCCTTCACGAACACAACTTTGAGCACCTGCCCCCGGGAGCTGCTGCTGGCGAGCCGTTTGCTTGGTTCGATAACGAGAATCAACTCCTAGCGATTGGCCAACGGACCGCAGAAGGTGTCTATCGCGTCTCACGGGGCTTTCAGGGCCGTCAGAGTGGGGCTTATGAACCCCAAATTGAGTAAAGCCCCTTGCGCACCGGTGAGATTGCCGGCTAATCCTTGAAGTCCGAGGGGCGGCGCTGCCGCCAGAGGCGATTGAGTTGGATCCATACCCACCAGAACGTTTGATTGAGCTCGCCGTTGCGTTGCTTCCCGCCCTGAGCGGCGCGGTGCTCGCAGCAGCAAGTGCCACGATAGCCTCGATGTCAGGCGCGCGACGCGCGGCGCTGATCGAACGGCTTGAAGGCGCTGGGCGCCACGCTTTACAGCGCTACAACGATCACCAGGCCGCTGTCGAGCTGCGCTGGATGGTGCTTCGCGCCGGCGGGATAGCGCTCACTGCGCTCCTGCTCAATTCGGCCATGCCATCCGACTGGGCACCAGCGATTCAGAAGCTGGCGGCCACCTCCGTTTCGCTGCTCGCATTTGCGCTGCCCGCTCACACGCTCCGCGCGATCTTCGTGCCACGCGCTGACGTAGTGGCCCCATGGATCTTGCGGGTGCTGCGCCCGGTGGAGTTCTTGGCGCTGCCTGTTTCGGCGCCCATTCGGCTGATCGGAAACCTAATTGCGCGGCAAGCGCCAGACGCCGAACCCACTCCCGATACGAGCGTTACCGAGGCCGAGGTGGAGATGTTGGTAACCGAAGGCGAGCAAGATGGCTCCCTCGCGCATGATCAGTCGCAAATGATCCGCAACGTGCTTGAATTTCGCAGTATCACGGCCGGGGAGGTCATGGTGCCGCGCACGCAAGTCACAGCATTTGACATCGAATTGCCCATAGAAGAGCTGCTGAAGCAGATCGCCGAAACGCAGCACTCCCGCTACCCCATCTACCGCAACAGCATCGATTCGGTCTTCGGCGTGTTGCACAGCAAAGATCTGCTCAATCAGTCGATCAAACAGAATGCGGCTGATCTCAAGCTGCTCAACCTCCGTGACATCGTTCGCACCCCCATCAGCTTTGTGCCCGAAGGGCAGCTAGCCTCAAGCGTGCTGCGCGACATGCGCGCCCAGGGGCACCACATGGCAGTGGTGATCGACGAATTCGGAGGCACGAGCGGCATCGTTACGCTCGAAGATATTCTGGAGCAGATCGTCGGGGATATTCGCGATGAACATGATTCCGAAGAGCCGCCCATCGTAGACCTCGGAGACGGCCGCTTGATGGTGGACGCCAGCATCTCTATCCAAGAGCTGAGCCGTTACCTGGGCGTCGAATTCCCCGCCGATGGCGACTACAATTCACTGGGCGGCTTTCTAGTCGCCGCCTTTGGTCGAGTCCCCCGCGTCGGAGCGAAGACAGACGCCAACTCAATGGAGTTCCTGGTGAGGGAAGCCGACGAGCGCAAAATCTCCCAGGTGGAGATCGTGCGCCCCAAGGCGATGATGCTTTCGAGGCCCCCCTCCTCGAAGCCTTCTAGAATGACGGCAGCGTAAGAGCCGTTAGCGGCAAACTAAGCGACAGACACCGCCCCAAAGAACCTCAGCCGCCGCCGCCGGTACCCAGCTGAGCAAGCGCTTTGCTGAGCCGATCACCGAGCTGCTTCAGGCCTTCCTTCTCCGCTCCGGGCGTTTCGTCGCCGTTCAGGCTTTCCTGAAGCTTGACCAATTCAGACCGCATCTTGCCGACGAGGTCCGCGGATGGACACACGAACCCTTGGCTCGCCGGATCGATGGGAAGCGCCATATCGTTCTTAAAGTCCGTCTTCTCGACGCGATCCAACTTGGCATCAGCCAATTTTCCGTCGGCGACACGTTTGACGTTGAGCTGCGTTGGCCACAGTTTGGACTTGCCCGCCTCTTGCACAAGGAAGGGCTCGCTCACCTGTGCGAGCTGCAACCACGGACCCTCGGCGCCTGAGGCAACCACAGCAGCGAACCGCACTTTGGGCTTCACGCGATCAGCAAGCAGCTCCTCAAACGGCTTCTGTGCACTGCTCAGGACGTTTCCCAAGCTCTCTTTGCGCTCATTCGCCTCTTGCACTTTCATGAGATAACTTAGCAAGGCTGCCCGCGTGGGCTTGCCGAGGCGTCCGATGCTCTGAGGCAGGTCCTCGTTGCTAAATGGAATGTTGATTCCACCCAGCTTCGAGACCTCGTCGCTCGGGAACTTCTGCTCCTTGAACTTGCCGATAGCGGAGGTAAGGACGCCGTTGAGCTCATCCACTGTGGCGTTGGCTTTTTTCACCTTCTCCAATAGCCCTTGCGCATCTTTCAGGGCGTTATTGGAAAGCGAGCTGTTCTCAGCCCGGCCGCCAATAAAAAAGCCCAAGCCGCCGGCAGCAACGGCAACAATCGCCAAACCAATCCTAACCTTACCAGCCGCGCGCTTTCGCTCCTCAATGACCTCCTCGCCCATTTCAACGCGGATTTCCCGCGGCTCAGCGCGCATCACGGGCGCTGGCTGCTGCGGCGCTGAGGCATACGGCGCTGAGGCGTACGGCGCGGAACTGCGCGGCACCGACCCCATGGGCGGCGGCGGCACTTGCGAAGGCGATGAACCAACCGGGGCAACCCGAACCGGGGGTACCCCGACCCCGGGCTGCGGCACGACGCCACCGGGCCGACCCATTCCGATTGGAGGGGGCACCGACGCGGCGCCCTCCTGAGTCTGCACTGCACGTTTTCCGAGCCTGGCTTTTAGATCGATCTTAGGCTTGAGTTCGTCAGACATTTGTTCCTGATTCTCGGTTTTTGGGCTCAAAGTACAGGAGCCGGGGCGCCGGGACACTAGCGGCCCTAAAGGCCGTGGGCAAGCTTCAAACGTCCCGCGCGCTGCCCGGCCGTGCTTCTTCACCGTTCAGCGAGGCACTGTGCGATGCGTCAGAAAGAAAGGCTGCGTTGACCGCTTCCGAAGGCAATGCGAGGCTGCCCCGCGTGGCTGCCAAAGTCGCTGTTGTCGATAACTACGATTCGTTCACCTACAATTTGGTGCAGTACCTCGATTCATTGGGTGCTCGCTGCGAGGTCTTCTTAAACGACCAGATCAGCGTTGAATCGCTGGAAGTTCGCGCTCCGGCTGGAATCGTACTCTCACCCGGGCCGGGTGATCCCAATGATGCAGGCATCACGCTGGATGTGATCGCTCAGCTCGCCGGCAAGGTGCCGATCCTCGGAGTATGTTTGGGCCATCAATCGATTGGCCAAGCTTACGGTGGCAAAGTGATCCGCGCGCCCAGGCTAATGCACGGAAAAACATCTCCGATACGCCACGACGGCAAAGGGGTGTTCCGGGGCTTACCCAATCCGTTCATCGCAACACGTTATCACTCGCTGATCGTGGAACGCGCGACACTCCCGAGCTGCCTCGAAGTTTCTGCTGAAACCGACGAAGGCGAAATCATGGGGCTTCGGCATCGTGAGCTACGGGTTGAGGGAGTGCAATTTCACCCTGAAAGCATCCTCACCGAAGAAGGGAAAAACCTCCTCGGCAATTGGTTGGAGGCATTATGAGTGAGGCCAAGGCTTACCCAGCGTTCTCCGAGATCCTCGCGGAAATCGAGCGGCCGGCGGGCATCAGTGAGGTGGCCGTGAAGCAGGCTTTTGACGCGATTTTGGCAGGGGCTTGGTCGGCCGAGAAAATCGCAGGCTTCTTGATCGCGCTGAGGCTCACGGGTGAATCCGCCACAACGATTCAGAGCGCTGCCCATGCCATGCGCGACGCCATGCGGCGTGTTCCCCACAGCTTCTCTGCTGTGTTGGATACCTGCGGAACGGGCGGAGATGGCCTCAATACCGTGAACATCTCCACCGGTGCCGCCATTATCGCGAGTGCGTGCGGGGTGGTGGTTGCCAAGCACGGCAATCGTGCCGCTTCAAGCCGGTGTGGAGCCGCCGATGTGCTGGGGGCCCTCGGCGTGCCGATCGATCTGGAACCCCAGGGCTCGTCACAGCTACTAGCGGGCTGTCAGATCGCGTTCCTGTTGGCGCCCGTACACCACCCCGCGATGCGGTTTGCCGGGCCCGTACGCAAAGAGCTCGGAGTACGCACCATCTTTAATTGTTTGGGCCCGCTCGCTAACCCGGCTGGCGCCACCCATCAGCTCATTGGCGCGTACGATGATCGAATTCGCCCACTCATGGCCCAAGCCTTGGCGCGGCTCGGCACAGAACGTGCGTGGGTGGTTCGAGGGGCCGATGGTTTGGACGAAGTAAGCCCCACGGGGGCAACACGGGTAACGGAGCTTTCCAAGGGCGAGCTACGAGAATTCGAGGTCACTCCCGAAGATTTTGGGCTCCCCCGGATCCCACTTTCTGCGATCGGCGGTGGCGATGCGGCGGAAAACGCCGCAGTGATCCAAGCCGTGCTTTCGGGTGCCGAACACCCTTCTTTGCCCGCTTTTTTGCTCAATGCAGCGGCAGCCCTGGTGGTCGCCTTATCGCTAGAGCCGCGGGCGGCTACCGCCCTTTGCATTGAAGCAATTCGTTCAGGGAGGGCGCGTGAGAAGCTAGAGCAATGGCGTATTCAGGCTAACAACATTCGCGCCAAACAGGCTTGAGCCCGGGTTCACACATGGGCGTGCTCGATAAGATTTTGGAGACGAAACGGCGCGAACTCGAAGCGCTCCGCAAGCTCGCATTGCCCACGCCTCCGCCACTTCGCCCCGTCGGGCTAAGACGTGGCACCGGGGAGCCACTCAAGTTTCTCACTGAAATCAAGTTTCGCTCGCCTTCGGCTGGTCCACTTTCTACAACGCTGAGCGTTGGCGAGCGGGCTCTTGCCTATGAACAGGGGGGCGCGGCCATGCTGAGCGTGCTGTGCGATCGAAGCTACTTTGACGGAAGCTTTGAGCACCTCGCGCTCGCCCGGGCTGCTTGTTCCCTACCCCTGCTCTGCAAAGAGTTCGTGATCGACGAAATCCAATTGGAGGCCGCCCGCGCTTTCGGCGCGGACGCAGTGCTCTTGATTGTACGTTGCCTCAGCGAAGCTCGGCTCCTTGCCCTCGTGAAAGCTGCAACGGCGCTGGGGCTCGCACCCCTTGTGGAAATCAGCACCGAGCAAGAAGCGGAGCTCGCGGTGCGCTCCGGAGCAGAGCTGGTTGGTGTCAACGCCCGCGATTTGGACACATTGCAAATGGATGCTACGCGCGCGCAGCGCATTTTGGCAGCCCTGCCGCCCGATCGGGTGCGCATTCACCTTTCGGGGGTCACCAGCGAAGAGGCTGTCGCCTCGCTCGCAGAAGGTCCCGCTGACGCGGTACTGATTGGCGAAGTGCTGATGCGTGAAGCCTACCCCACGCCGTTGCTACGTCGCTTGGTCTCGGCAGCTGGAGGGCATCGGTCGCCCCAACAAGACTGAAAGCCGAGCCAGGCCTGTCTCCGAAGGCGTGTGGTCAGATGCCGCGCCAGGTGGGACGAGATTCGAGATGCGGCCGCCACCCACTTCGCTACAATGCGTTGGTGACCGAACGACCGTTGCCCCTCTGGACGCTCAACGAGAGCGATCCGCGAGCACCCTCCGAAGCGGTTTGGCGCCGCATGACACCTGCGGAGCGCGATCGCGTTGTGGCCACGCTGCCCTCAGAATTCCCGGTGGATCAAACCAGGCCGCCTGAAGGGGATCCTCATTTTAATGCGAAGATGAACGCGCGTAAGACGCTGGAGCGCTTCTTTGCGCGGCATGGTCGCCGCGTTTACTTAGCATGTGAGCTGCCGGTCTATTACCCCGAAGAACCGATGTTTGCGCCAGATGTTATGGGAGTGGTGGACGTCGAGCTGCATGAGCGCATGAGCTGGGTCGTGAGCAAAGAGGAGCGAGGGCTGGATTTTGCTCTCGAAATCTATGTTGCGGGGGACCGCCGCAAGGACCACATCGCCAATGTAGAGCGATACGCGCGCCTCGGCATCGCCGAGTATTTCATCTTTGATCGCGGGCGATTGCGGCTCAGTGGCTATCGCTTGCCGGAGGCAAGTGCACGCCGCTACGACCCCATTTTGCCGCAGTTCGGTCATTACAAGTCAGGGGTGCTTGGGCTTGAGCTTGCTCTTGAGGGCGAAAAGCTTCGCTTCTTCCATGGAGATGCTCCGGTTCCCGAAGCCGAGGAACTCATCGGAAAGCTTGAGGGGATGGTCAATCAGCTGGAGCTTAGGCTGGAGGAGGAAGCCAAGCTCCGCGAGGAGGAAGCCAAGCTCCGCGAAGAGGCCGAGGCGAAATTGGCCAAAGTGCTTCTGGAGCTAGAGGCGCTGAAGCGCGGAGAGCGCCCCTGAGCTAGCCCCCTGTCTCCCCCGACGGAGCGTGAGCGGCGGCATGGGGGAGACCGCTCGAACGAGCGCCTGGCGCGAGAGAGGCGAGTGGGGGCAAATTCGCCTGCCTCTTCTACCTTAGCTATCCTGGCCCCCGTGCGCCTGGACGCTTTACTCGACGTGTACTTGAACCACCTGAAGGTCGAGCGTGCGCTTGCGAAAAACACGGTCGAAAGCTACGGCCGAGACCTGGCCACGCTGGTGGCCCAAGCTGCCGAACGCGGGGCCACTGCCCCGGAGGAGCTTGATCTTGGCGTGGTGAGCCACTGGTTGAGCGGCCTTTCCAAGGCGGGGCTGGGAGCGAGGAGCACAGCGCGGCATCTCTCGGCTGCTAGGGGCTTTATACGTTTTTTGATGCGCGAAGGCTTTTTGGCGAATGATCCGACGGCGCTTTCTGCGCGTCCGAAGCTTGGGCGGCGTTTACCCAAAGCGCTGTCCGAACACGATCTTGTACGGCTGATTGAAACGCCCTCGGCTGACGATGTTCGCGGGCTACGCGATCGAGCACTCCTCAGTGTTGCCTACGCGGCGGGGCTGCGCGTCAGCGAATTGGTCAACCTAAAGCTCGGCGAATTGGATCTCGAACGCGGCTTTGTCTCCGCACTGGGCAAAGGTGGCAAACAAAGGCTGGTGCCTCTGGGTGATATTGCGCTCACTCACCTGAAACAGTACCTCAATGCACGGCAGGATGCCGGCTCCACCAACTCCAAGCGCAGGCGGCAGGCTGTTAAGACCCAGCCGCTGAATGCCCGTAGCAACGTGGTGTTTGCGGGACCAAGCGGAGCTGCGCTCACCCGCCAGGCCTTCTGGAAGATCGTGCGGCGGTACGCGAAAATAGCCGGAATTTTCGGCAGTGTTCATCCTCACCGCTTGCGCCATTCGTTTGCGACTCACCTCTTGGCCGGAGGGGCGGATCTCCGAAGCGTGCAGACGCTTCTCGGCCATAGCGATATTTCCACCACCGAGATTTACACGCATGTGAGCCGGCAACAGGTGGTGCGCGCCTACAAGGGGGCCCACCCGAGGGCGTGAAAACCCAAGATTTATGCTACTGTCGTTGGGCTTTGTCGACCTACTTTGACGTTTTGGAACCGCTCGGCGCACCCACGCCACTGGTGGTCGAGATCCCACATTCCAGTGTTCGAGTGGGGCCAAGGGCGCTCGCAACCTTGAACGCTCCGGCCCGCTCCATCGGCGTGGATGCGGATCTTTACGTGGATCAGCTTTATCGGCAAGCGCCCGCTTTCGGCGCTTCGGTGTTGATTGCTCGGGTGAGTCGCTACGTTTGCGATCTGAATCGTTCGGAGCAAGACGTGGACGGCAGCACGGTCGAAGGCGCCCCAGCTCGCCTCTTTCCGCACGGATTGATTTGGCGTGAAACCACTGAATCTCAACCAGTCCTGACCCGAAGGCTCAGCCGAGGCGAATTCGAACGGCGCCTGGAAACGATTTACCGTCCTTATCACCAGGCCCTGCAAGGCTTGCTCAAGCAAAAGTACGAACAGTTCGGCTACGCCGTACTTCTGGCTGCCCATTCGATGCCCAGCTTCGGGCGCTCCGGGCACGCAGATCCGGGCGCGGCTCGGGCGGACGTCGTGCCGGGCACCCAGGGCCGGTCAACCGCTGCCCGGAGCGTTATCGCGGCCGTTGAAGAAGAAGCCAAACGTGCCGGCTTGAGCCTCACCCATGATGATCCGTACCGCGGGGGCTTCACCACCGTGCACTACGGGAAGCCTGCACTTGGATTTCACGCCATCCAGGTGGAGCTGGCACGCCGCCTCTACATGGACGAGTCCACACTCACCAAGCTCCCCGGAAGCTTCGAAAAGACCGCAAATTTCTGCGATCGGCTCGTGCAGGCGCTCGGCCAACTGCGAAAACCCTGAAGCGCATTCGGGCGCGTCGCCCCAATCCCCAGAAAAAAAGTGGAAATGCGGACCGAGAGAGGTTGAAACCCCTGGCCCCCCGGGTTATTAGCCCGGCCCCCATGGCCCGCAGCGAAATAACAGGCAAGCGACGCATGCGCGCCCGCAACGTGTCGCACTCAAACATCAAGACCTTGCGTTGGCAGAACGTCAACGTCCAGCGCCGGCGCCTCTGGGTTCCGGAGCTCAGCCGCTTTGTCTCGCTGAAGCTCACTACGAGCGATCTGCGAACGGTCAGCAAGATCGGTCTGCTCGCGTTTGCGAAGCAGCACGGCGTTAAGCTCAACTAGGCCTTACCTGTTCATTCCAGCCACGGAACCCCCTGGCTGGCACACCTCGGCACCCTAATAGACCGCCAAGGTGGCTGGCTCACGGCGTAACCGTAAGCGGGCCGCGCCAACCGTTACAGGGGTCGGTGTGTCAACGTCGACCAGGCCGACGCAGCTTGTGTACGCCCCCTGCGGGTTCGTGAGCACAGCCAGTGGAGCCGGCGAATAGAGCGCTGCACCAGCAGGCACACGCGCCACCCCGCGTTCAACAGGCAAAGCGAGCGCGGGCACCGATAAATCCAATCCCTCAAGGGGAATGCCAGCCGTGCCCTGAAAGAAGCACACGCAGGCTAACACTCCTTCGGGATCTGCCGTCAATAAGATCTTGGGGGCACCCAAACGGGCAGCGGCATGCTCGCGCCCTTTCGCATCAAGAGGAAAACCCGCCGCTTCTGCAAGAGGGTGAGACCACATGCCTTCGGAAGCCTCAAAGGTTTGAGCGCTGAAGGCCGTTGGGGGTATCTGCCGAAGATCGCTCGGCGTGATGAGCCCCCCGACACTCGGCCCTGCGCTGCGCAAGAAAGACTGGGAAATCAGCGTGTCTGACACTGCACGCGGCCCGAGCGTGGCGATGCCTTCCATCACCTGAGCGCGCGCGGGAAACCCGAGTTCGCGAGCCCGAGTGGCAGCGGGCCGCACTACCTGACTTAAGCCAACGCTACCATCGAACGCCATCGCAACCCCTGCGGCAGCGATCGACATCGGAACTCCCACACGTGAAGCTTCGGGAATGGCCTCAGCTGGCAGAAATCCTCGTGGCCGCTTGCGCCCGAGCCCAGGCTGACGAACCCGACCATCGAAGACTTTGACGCCGCGGCCGGTTCCGGCCACGAGCAAAATCAACGGGCTAAAAAGCGTTGTGGCCTGTTCGGCGGCGACCATGAAGAACGCGCCCAGCGCAGAGGCCGTTGCACTCCGCCCTTTTCTAAGCAGATCTTCGGCGATTTCTTGGATCACCACGTCGTTCGAGATGGCACCAGCTCGCCGCATGTTTAATTGCCTTCGGTCTCGGATTCGCCTTCGTCGTCCGTGGCGCCGCCTTCGAATTCATCGCCTTCGTCGAACTCGTCGTCGAAGTCGTCAGCGCCCTCGCCACCCGCGTGTTCCCCGAGGATCTCCCTGAGCGAGAGTGCGGAGCGAGCAGCATCTTCCCCTTCGAATGCCACCGTGGCGTCTTCACAAGCTTCGAGATTCTCCGCCAACACTTCAAGTGCATACGGGCGCAGCCTGGTGGCCTCACCCAAGCTGCGAATGCGCGCGTAACGCACGGCTGCTTCGGGGCTTGGCTGCCGGCTCATGTCTGTCACGAAGTGAAACCCAAGGTCAGCCCCCCAGCGGTCCCCTTCCTCTGGCTCCCACACGCCCAGCGGTTCCCACCCCAACTTGCGTTCAGGCTTAGCCAAACGGGTTGCCCATTCTGCCAAACGCCGCCGAGTGCGATCGGAAGGAAAGACGGTTGATTGGGTCTGCAGGATGAGCCACTCCGCGCCCAGCGTGGCGCAGACCTTTTCTGCGAACGAAAGGGCCTTCTCGGCCTCTGCGTTCCACTCAAGGTTCGAGAAACTCTTCGGCAAGGCTACGGCGAAACGAAACTCCGGCCCCAAAACCTTGCGCACCCGATTGAGCTCACTCAACTTCGGCAGGCGATGGGGCTCCGCTCGAACTTCGGCAAAGTTAAAGCGCTTTGCGTACTGCTCGAGACGACGCGGAAACTGGGTTTGACCGACGTAGAGCTTCATGGTGGGTAAATGGGGAGCCCGGGTATAGCGGCTTTGCCCCAAACCTCAAACGGAAAGCACCGAACCTCTCCGGCCATGCCTCACCCCCCTTTCCCCCAAAGCAATACGACTACGCTGGACGCACCCAGCGACGGCGTTCCAGCACTTTATCAACCCCGCGATGGTTATCGGATCAACACGGATCCATTGCTGCTCGCGGCCTTTGCAGCGGAGCGGACACGCGGAGGGATGGTGGTCGATTTGGGGGCGGGCGTAGGGACCATTGGCCTCACTCTCGCCGCATGGGGAAAAGCCGATGAATTGCTTCTCGTGGAAAGCCAGCCAGAATTGGCGGCACTGGCGCGCCTGAATCTGCAAGCCTTGGGCTACCGAGGCAGTGTGCTGAACCTCACGTTGAAAGAGGACAATTTCCCCGACGAACTGGCGGGCTCGGCACAACTTGTTGTAGCCAATCCTCCGTACTTTCAGCAGGGCTCAGGCAGGAAAAGCGACAACCCCAGCGATACGCTCGCGCGTTTTGGCGCGCTTGAGCCATTTGTTGCAGCCAGTGCTTGTGCACTTGCACGAAAGAACTCTAGGGCATGTTTCGCTTATCCGGCGCACTCATTGCAAAGCCTGCTGAGTACGGCGGATCGTTTTGGCTTGTTCGCGAAACGACTAAGATTGGTGCATGCCAAGCCCGAAAGCGAGGCCCGCCTGGCTCTTTTGGAGTTGCGACGTTCGCGGCCGGGAGGCTTGAAGGTGGAGCCCCCACTTGTGGAATGGAGTGGCAATGGGCAACGGAGCCCCGCCTTCTGCGCGTTTATTCAACGCCCAGCAAGCGATCGAGGGTGATGGCTACTGCCGCGCGGACACTCAAGTGATTGTAGCCGTTAGCCCGTGGCGACAATATGGGAGCGAGCTGGTGAGCGGCTTTTTCGCACACCTCGTCCGCTAGGCCCCAACCGGTTCCAAAAAGTATGAGTACCGGAGGCCCAGGTTCTGCTAGGAGCTCCTTCGCCCTAGGAATACTGAGCACATCCCCTTTGGCTGAGGCGCTCGTTACCCAACGCTCTACTGGCTCCCCCTGCCCTAATTCGCGTTCGGCGTCGGCGATTGCGTGCACAATGCGCAGAGTGCTCATCGCCGGCGTTCGGTCAGGAATGCGGCGCCCCCCGGCGCCTTCGACCCAATGATTCTTGACCTTCTCGGCCAAGGTGCGCTGAGCGTTGATGGGGTGCACAATGTACAGCTCATCCAGCCCGTACGTGTACGAGCTACGCGCCAGATCGTGCAAATCGATATTGGTGATCGCGGTGGTTACAATGGCGTGCCCGCGATCCAACACAGGGTAATGCACCAGCGCTAGGCCGACTTTTCTCACGATTTTTGGCCCTTTTTGTTTTGGTTGGCGCCTCCCACCAAATCCGGCCGGCGCAACATGGTGCGCGCTTCGGACTGCTCCGTACGCCAGCGTCGGATCTTCTCGTGGTCCCCTTTGCGCAACACCTCGGGCACTTCCAAGCCCCGAAATTCCAAGGGGCGAGTGTACTGCGGGTATTCAAGCAACCCGGCACACGCATCACTGAAGGATTCTTCAGCGGTGGATTCAGCGTGACCGAGTACGCCCGGCAGCAAGCGCACGACGGCTTCTAGCATCGTCATGGCAACCACTTCTCCGCCGTTGACCACAAAATCCCCGAGGGAGACTTCGCTGTCCACGAAATGGCTCACACGTTCGTCGAAGCCTTCATAGCGGCCGCAAATAAACAGCACTCCGGCTTCGAGCGACATTTCGCGGGCCAATGCTTGATCAAAGCGACGCCCGTTCGGCGTTAACAACACGCGATGTAACCGCGCACCCATGCGCGCTTCTAAGGCTTCCACGGCGCTCACCACAACATCCGCCCGCAGAACCATCCCAAAGCCGCCCCCATAGGGCGTGTCATCCACACTTCGGTGGTTGCCCAGGCCATGTTCACGCAGGTTCTCAAATACGAGCTCTAACGTGCCCTGTTCGATGGCTCGCCCAATGAAGCTCGTCTTCGCGAACGCGTCGAATAGCTCGGGAAATAGCGTTACAACCCCAACCTTCATGGGGTTCCCCTCATGCCTCGAGCAAACCGTCTAGGGTCCGAAGCTCGATCACGCGGGCGACCGGATCCACCCGTTCCACCCAGTGTTCACCCAGCAGAAGCTCGCGCATCTCGCCACTTCCGCAATGCACCAACGCGGTATCCATGCTCGGATGGTTCGCTATCTCCACTACAATGCCCACCTGTTTGCCGTCGGGGCCTAACACGGTGGCTCCGATCAGGTCTGCTAGGTAATATTCCCCCTCCTCCAGCGCGGGAAGTGCGGAGCGCTCCACCAAAAGCTCGGAGCCTCGGAATGCGTCCGCCGCGTCCCGCGACAACACGCCGTCAAAGGTTACGAGCAACTGCTTGTCCGCGCGGCGAATTGCAACGATCTGGACCTTGCGGGGAGGCGCCTCCCCGGCCTTGATCCAAACGTCGGGGCGCTCGAAGAGCACTTCACTGGCCGGGTTGTAGAGCTCGACCTTGAGCTCGCCGCGCACCCCGTGTGGCCGGGTAACCCGGCCCAGCGCCACCGTTGTCAATCGACGATGTCGAGGTGCACGCGGCGCCCCAGCTTGATGGAAGCTGCCGATAGGAGCGTTCGCATGGACTGCGCCGTGCGACCTTCCTTACCGATCACTTTGCCGATGTCGCTCTTGGCAACCTTGAGCTCGATGAGCGAATTGTGATCGCCATCGATCTCGGAGACTTCTACGGCATCAGGGTCATCCACGAGCGCCTGAGCGATGGTTGAAATGAGTTCTTTGAGAGCCATGGGTGAGTTGTTAACTCCGTGGGGAAGAAGATAAGCGACCGGAGCAAACACCGAAGAAGCTTTAGCTCTTCGCGGTAGCGGTCTTAGCGAGAACGCGGCCAAGCGTGTGGGACGTGAGCGCGCCCAGCTTTTGCCAGTAACCCAGACGCTCCGTATTAATCTTCAGCCCGCCCTCTTGGACCAGCGGATCGAACGTGCCGAGCTTTTCAATAAACCGGCCGTCGCGGGAGCTGCGATGATCCGTTACTACAATACGATAAAATGGGTTTTTCTTTGAACCGTGGCGGGCGAACCGAATATGAACAGCCATTTAAATTCCTTACCGATCGAACATGGCCCAGAGCGCTTACCCCGAGCACCCAGCCTTTGGGGGCGCTAACGAGGCCGGCCGAGGGGACCCCCGGGCGACGATGGGGCCGGGAAACTAGAGGAGGCTCGCGGCTCGGTCAAGCGTCATGCTACCGTCTTCTCGCCACAACGTACTCCGTCGCCTCCCATCCCGCGCCATCCTCTCCCAGCACCATGCCGCCACCGCCCTCCTCAACCCCCCCAGGTTCAACAGCAATTGTGGAACTCCTGGAAACCGTCTTGGCTCCGCTGCTCGCTGCTGACGGTGGGGAGCTCTACCTGGTGTCCGCGAGTGAGAGCCTGGTGAGCCTCCATCTCGGGGGCCGTTATTCCGGATGCCCCGGGAACAACCTCGTGCGTCGCCGAATTCTTGAGCCCGCAATTGCCACGGTGGCGCCAGGTGCGCGCGTAGATGTGTCATCCGGAGCCATTGTGCCGCCGGGAGCCAGAAAGCTTGGGCTCCATGCGCACCACCCCGCCAACACGCCGTAAGGGTCGCAGAAGGCCCGCCGCGGAGTACGGGGGCCCCCCAAACGCTTACTCGTCCTCTTCGTCGAGTGGACTGGGCTTCGCGGCGGGTGCTTTGGCTGCGGCCTGGGCCTTGCCTTTGCCTTTGGCCTTCTTCTTCGCCTCCTGCTCCGCTTTCTGGGCAGGGGGGGGCTCATCGGGTTGCTTGAGCACAGATTTAACGTCCCGGCTGAGGGCGTGCTCATCCACCGGCTTATTCTTCCGATAGATGCTCAAATCGTTCGCCACTTCTCGGTTCTCGTAAACAATAGCAATCACGTCGCCGCGATCGAGCAGACGCACGTTGAGATCGTTACTCTGCCAACGCGCTTCGCGGAAATTCTGCTGCTTGTAGTCGGGTTCGACGAACTTTGGCGGCGCCTTAAACGACTTGGTCAAGGCCGCAACCGCAGAATCAAACGAATCCCCTAGGCCTTTGTCCTTGTCTTTTTCTTTTTTTAGAGGGTGCTCGTCGTAAAGCTTCCACAACTTGTTGTCGAAGAAAAAGAAGTGCCGAACCCGGCCGCTGCGCATCCTCAGGGACGTGACGCTTTCGCCATTTCCGTACGTGTATTCACCCTTGAGTGGCGTCGAATCGATGCCTGTAGGGAGCGCGCCAAACTCTACGACGTTGCGCAAGATCAGTGCTTTTTTGTCCTGAAGCTCAACGTCGAGCGCACGCATTTCAACCCCCGGCTCCGTCTTTCGGTAAAGGGGCAAATACTCGCGGTCGAGCACCTTCTCGTAGACCTTGCTGATCGCCTTCGGATCCATCCCCCACTTCAACGACTTCGGCGTGAGGCCCACCTGAGCCCCAATGACGCCTGCCTTGGCAGCGGGCGCCTTGGCCGTTTTCTTCTGTTTGCCGGCTTTGCCGGCTGCGGCTGCGGCCTCCGGCTTGGCGGCGTAGGCTTGGGTGAGCGGCATCGATGCCAATAAAAGGGCTATGATAATGGGCGTTGCTCTCATAGGGAGATCCTCCAGCGGGTAATCCAGCCGCCTGGGCCGGCGGCGGCGACCGTAGCACTCACAGAATTTCTGCGTAATGGGTGAAAAGAGTTGGGCTTAGGTCTTTGACGTACCCCGCCGTCCGACTATTAGAAGAAAAAGATCGGTTCTGGTGCCCCCTTGTTTCGAAGCTCGCGCAAACTTCTAGCGACACTGGCTTTTCTTGCCGGAGCCTGTTCCGCGCCTCACCGTGAGGCGCACTCGCCTTCTGCATCGAACCTACCCGAATACGCTGGCCCCGCCTCAGCAGCTTTCGACGACAGCATCGCGCCGGGAACGGTAGAACCAAGCTTTCTCTCCGCGGACACCGCGAGTCGACAAGCCCTCTCGAAGCGAACTGCCGAAGCCGACACCGTGGCGCCCGTTCGAGTGGCCACGGCGTCCCAAGTCGGCGCTTCGTTCGACCTAACCCTAGAACCTGTTGGTGCGCCCATTCGTGGGGCGGCCTTCACCGAGGCATTTACCGTTTCTGTTTCAGCGCGGGCTCCGGCTTACGCGTTTCTTGAGAGCCACCGGCTCCAGTTGCTGGGAACCACCGTGATCATTTTTCTTAAAGCCTTTAACGTGGAGGGTTCCGTGGAGACACATTTCCGAATTGAGCCCAACAGCCCCTCGATGCGCCAAGCCATTGAGCGAGCTGCTGCCCTAAGTGAGTTTGGATCATGAGGTCGCTGAAATTTATGACCCGTTCGGTCGAAATAAAATCTGCTCGGGAAATTGAGCTCATGCGTGAAGTCTGCGCGCTGGCAGCAGACACGCTTTGCCGCGTGGGAGAGATCCTTCGCCCCGGGATGACGACAGAGGAGATCAACGCCTTTGTGCACGAAGACACGCTGAAGAAGTCCGCGAAGCCTGCCCCCCTGAACTACCGCGGGTTCCCTAAGAGCGTGTGCACATCCGTCAACGAGGTGGTCTGCCACGGGATCCCCGGCCCCGAACGCCTGAAGGATGGCGACATTATTAATGTAGATGTTACCCACATCTACAAGGGCTACTACGGAGACACCTCCGCGACATTTTACGTGGGGACCCCAAAGCCCGAAGCTGTAAAGCTTACAGAAGTGTGCCGGCGCAGTCTGGAGCTCGGCATCGCAGAGGTGAGAGCAGGCGCGCGGCTGGGCGACGTTGGAGCGGCCATTCAGGAGTTTGCTGAAGCACATGGGTGCTCGGTGGTGCGCGATTTTGTCGGTCACGGGATCGGCCGGAAATTCCACGACGAACCCAAGGTCAATCACTACGGAACGCGCGGGCATGGCATACGACTCAAAGCAGGCATGATCTTCACGATCGAACCGATGCTCAACCTTGGAACCCACGAAGTGGAGGTGCTCGAGGACGATTGGACGGCCGTGACCAAAGATGGCGCCCTTTCTGCGCAGTTTGAGCACACTGTTCTTGTCACGGACACGGGCGTCGAGGTGTTAACACGCCGTGATCGAGCCCTGGCACAGAGCGAAATTTTCCCTGAATACTTCGCAGCCCAATAAGCCTTGGCACCCGCGCGATTTCCGGCTTGTGGGCTGACCTAAGCGCAGCCTACGGAAGTTTTTGAGCGGAAAGGTACGCCCCGAGCTTGACGGGCTAGGTGGCGGCCGACTACTTTCCCGGGCTCATTGCTTAACCCGACGGCGGCGCAAGCGTCGACTGTCAAGCCATTCCTGGCTTCACCCGTATCTGGCTTCCGCTGCCGCTACGCCGATGGCATCGCGAAAGAAAAACTCAACGAAAACGCAGGCTCCGAAGCCCAAGGTTCCCCTAAAAAAGGGCGCTCCTAAGGGTGGGTCGCAAGCATCGAAAGCTACCTCGTCGAAGGCCGGTTCTCAGAAGACACCGGCCGCAAAGCCCAAGTCGCCGACGGTGAAGGGCGGGTCCGTTTCCGCGAAGGCAGCCGCGGCTAAAAAGGCAAAGTCGGCGCCCACGAAGAAGTCTCACGTGCAAGTGAAAGCCAAGCCAGCGCCTGCGAAGGGCGGCAAACACAGCGCTGTCCTGAAGGTCGCGAGCAAGCCCCAGGCGAAAGGCAAGAAGGCAGCACCAGTTCCCCCCAAATCGAAAAAGGCGGCGGGAGCGAAGCTTAAGCAGACACCGGTTGCCGGCAAGCTCAAGCAGGCGCCTGCTAGCGCCAAAGATAAAGCTCGCGAAAAAGCCCAGCTCGCCAAGGAACGCGAAAAAGCTCTCAAAGAAAAAGAGCGCGAAAAAGCTCAGCTCGCCAAAGAACGCGAAAAAGCTCTCAAAGAAAAAGAGCGCGAAAAGGCCCAGCTCGCCAAGGAACGCGAAAAAGCTCTCAAAGAAAAAGAGCGCGAAAAGGCTCAGCTCGCCAAAGAGCGCGAAAAGGCTCAGCTCGCCAAAGAACGCGAAAAAGCTCAGATCGCCAAAGAGCGCGAAAAAGCCCGGCTCGCCAAGGAACGCGAAAAAGCTCAGCTCGCCAAGCAGCAAGCCGCAGAGAAGGCCCTCAAGGAGAAGCAGAAGCTCCTCGCTAAGCAGGAGGCTGAGCGAGCCCGTGAAGAGGAGCGCAAAGCGAAGGAGGCTGAGCGCCTTCGGGAGAAGGCTGCGCTCTTAGCTGAGAAGCTTCGTATTCAGGAAGAAAAAGATCGTGCGCGCGAAGAGGCTCGGCGCCAGAAGGAAGACGAGCGCAAGGCCAAAGAAGATGAGCGCGAGGCCTACCGTAAGGCCAAGGAATTGGAGCGCGATCGCCTGCGCGCAGAGCGTCAAGCCGCCAAGCGTTTATTAGAGGTGAAGGTCGCGCGTGCCCAACGGCGGGCCGCCCGTGGCGCCGCCCGTGGTGGTGGCAGCCGTGTGTATCGGCCAGATGCCGTTCCCAACCAAACGGGCACGACTCGCAGGCAAGACACGCTGGCAGCCCTGCAAAGCATGCAGAGCAAGTTCGCTAACCTGCGTAGCCCCGAGCAGTTGCTGGCAGAGAAGGCAGAGAAGATCGCCGCGGGTCAGGTTTTTGAGCCAGACGTGCCGAAGCCACCGCCCGCGCCCCCTGTTCCCCCGCCAGCGAGCATCGAAGAGCGATACGCGCTCATCCAGAACAGGTTGGCACTCCAAGCGGACTCATTTAAGAGGGACTACGCCGAAAGCTTCGACATGTCGTGGATCTACCACGACAGCGCCCTGGAAGGCGTTGTCTACACTTTTCAGGAGCTGAAAACCGCCATCGATCCGAACATCGCGGTCGTTCCGGATTCCAGTCTCCAACCGGTTTGCGAGGAAATCCGCCGGCACAAGGCGGCTATCGAGCTTGTCCGAGATCTGGCCGAAAAGAAGCGCGTGCCCATCACCATGGACACCGTCAAGAAAATCTACGTGACCTTGCACCCCGAAGAGGGGGACATCAAGAGCGTTAAGTATCGGAAGGATATTCCCCAGCACCGCCTTTACTTCCATGAGTACGCTCAGCCCGAAAAAATCGGCCTCAAGGTGCGCCAAGCTATCGATTGGTTAGCAAGCCCTGAAGCGAAGAAGATCAAAACGCCCGTGCGCATCGCTGCGCGCGTGCACTACGATCTACTTCGGGTGTTCCCGTTCCCGCACGACAGCGGCAAGGTGGCTCGCCTACTCATGAACCTCCTTTTGCTCCGTGCAGGTTACCCGCCGGCTATCATCCACTCGACGGAGAGGCAGAAGTATTACGAGGCCCTCAAAGGTTCGCTCCCCACCGTGATTAACATGGTTACGGACGCCATCGGCAACGGGCTTGCGAGTGTCGAAAAGCTCTTGGATGAGCGTGTTACTCCGACCACGGCCGCCGTACCTGTAGTTGCCCCGGCGGCGGGCTCCCCTGGGGACGATCCGTCGGGTGCCACGCCCAAGGCATCGACGCATGATGCAGATCTTTCCAATGAGGACGACGCGCCGACCTCGGAGGGGCCTGACGACGAGTCTTTCGACGATGATGTTCCCGACGCGGACGATGATGTGGACGACGACGATGACGATCTCGACGATGACGACGATGATTCGTCATTCGACGGTGATTGAACGTCAGTCTCGCACGGGGTCGCGCACTCCCTCTCCCCCGCCGAAGCGTCAGCGGGGTTTGGGGGAGAACGCCCGAGCCGAATGCCATGCGCGAGCACGGCGAGTGGGGGCACCTGATCGGACGCGTAAATGGCTGGAATCGCACCCCGGCATAGCCACAGCCAACACCGCTCACTAACGAAGCGCTCTCAGTTCTCGTCGAGCACCGCTACCCAACCTGTGGCCTGGGCAAGGCGTGAAAGCGCCGTATTGTAATCAAAGATGGCGCTGATGTAGCCGAAACGCCGCAGGGCGTACTCTTTTGCCGGATCCACGATGTCCTGTTCATCCATCGTGCCCACATCGATGCCCTGTTGCACCTTCACTAACCATTGTTTGGAGTAATCGAGGGCGATCAGCACGGATCTGAGCCGTGTGTCTGCGGCCTCAGCGTCCCGAAAAGCTTGTTCGACCTCCACCGCAACTCCACCGGCAGCAAACTTCTCAGTCGCTTCCATCTCCTCCACCTTCGCCTTCGCTTCGTCAATGCGGGCGTATTGCGAGAGAAAATCTAGGTTCCACTTCATGCCGAGGGCGAAGCCGTAGCGGAACGTGTTGGCGTCGTCCGAAACAAAGGGGTTACGCTGATCGGTAACCTGGGGCGCCCTCGCCCACTTCGCGCTGAGGCCTAAAGCCACGTCCGGGTACGAACGAGCTCGTTCCAAATTCCACTGGGCGGCACGAGCAACCTTGCCAGCCCTGGCCATATTGATTTCTGGCCGGAAGAGGCGGGCTGCATCGAGGTATCGGGAAAGGGGGGCCAAACGGTGAGGCAGCCGGCTCAGTGGATCGTCGGGGATGTCAAAGAGCCCCGTCGCGCCGGTGAGAAACCTTAGGCCACTTAGGGCTTTGAATTCCTCCCGGCGAGCTTCCGCATAGCGTGTGTCGAGATCGGCGCGGTACATCTTCATCTTCAGAAGATCAATGTCGTCGCCATCACCTTCCTCAACTGACTGCTCCAAGCGAGGCAGATACTTGTCGATGCGTCGCTTAGCTTCATCGACAAGGGCTATCGAATCGCGCGCAAGCTGCACACCGTAGTAGGCTGTTCGCACCTGCAGGAGCGCTGAGTTCCTTTCCTTCGAGATTTCGTGTTGCCCCACCTGCACCTGAGCCTGGGCCGCTTCGATTAGGCCGCTTATCTTTCCGAAAGTCCAAAGCGGAACGCCACCTTCAATGCCCACCTGCCAACCCAAGCCGAGATCCGAACTTAGAGAGGCGTCTGAATCCGGGCTGTAAATGTTGGTGCCACGCGTGGTGGGGGCCAATCCAACCCCCGCTGTAGAGGAGAAGTTCGAATAGGGAGCCGCCTCTGCCTGGCTAAGTTGGCTTTGTTTCTGCCGAAGCCTGGCCCTAGCTTCATTGACCTTGGGGTAATTGGCCGCGGCGAGCTTTAGGCAAGCCGTGAGATCGTAAAGCGGAACGCGGGCTCTCGGTTGCGCGGTAGGCAACACCCCAGCACTCGCACTCGACCCAACCCCCGTGCCGGGAAGAGCCGGGACCTCCCCGTTCGCAGTATGGCCGACGCACACCATTGCGGCACTCAGTAAGAAAGGCCAAAGGGGTCGCACCATTCGCGGCCGACGCTAGCAAACTCCGCAGGCGCTCCGAAAGGTGTTAAGGCTCGTCGACGGTTCGGATCCCAACGCGCTTGGTGGCGCGACGGAAGTTAGAGCGATCGAGGCCAGCTTGGCGGGCCGCCTCCGATACATTGCCCCCAGCTCGCTCCAGGAGCGTGCGGAAATAACTCGATTCAAAGGCCCCCACGGCCCGGCGCTTGGCTTCGGTATACGGGAGATCCGCCAGGCCGGAGAGGTCAGCCTGTACGGCAGTGATCTGCGACCTCGCCTCCACCTCACCAAATGCTTCAACCACGGGGTCTTCCCTGCGGGAGAATGGCAAATCCGCCGCGACAATACTGTCTGTTCGGCAGAACACCACGGCGCGCTCAATCGCATTCTCCAGTTCCCTCACGTTGCCGGGCCAGGCCTGACGTTGAAGGAGGCGCATAGCATCCGGGGAGATCTTGCGGACGGGCGATTCGGAGCGGCTGCCGTACTTCTGCAGGAAATGGTAGGCGAGTAGCGGAATATCCTCCAAACGTTCCCGCAACGGCGGAAGCACGATTGGCACGACATTCAACCGATAATAGAGGTCCTCTCGGAACTTCCCCTCTTGAATGCGCTGGCGAAGATCCACATTGGTAGCTGCTACCACACGCACGTCTACTAAGCGTGTGTCGTTCGACCCTACGCGTTTGATTTCCCCTTCTTGGAGAGTTCGAAGTAGCTTTACCTGAGCAAGCGGAGGTAAATCGCCCACCTCATCCAAGAAGATGGTTCCCCGATCGGCCGCTTCGAACAAGCCCGGACGCGTCGCCGTGGCGCCCGTGAAAGCTCCGCGAACGTGACCGAAGAGCTCACTTTCGATCAAATTCTCGGGGATTGCAGAGCAATTTACGGCAACAAATGGGTTGGCGCTGCGGGATGAGTGCTGATGGATAGCTCGGGCCGTAAGCTCTTTACCTGTGCCGCTTTCACCTAAAATAAGCACCGTAGATCCGGTGGGTGCCACGCCGAGCGCAAGTCGATAGACCTCGCGCATACCCTCCGAATTTCCGATCAAACCCCCGAACTTCTCCATCTGCTCGATCCGTCGCTGCAGCATGGCGGTGTGATCGAGCAGCCTGCGATGTTCAGCCGCTTTGCTAACGGTGAGCACCACCTCATCGTTGGATCGAAAAGGCTTGGTTAGGAAATGGTAAGCGCCAGCGCGCACTGCGCTTACGGCCGTATCAACGTCAGCAAAGGCAGTCATCATGATGACCTCCACATCACGGCGACCGCTCTTAATATGCTTAAGCACATCGAGGCCCCCGAGCTTCGGCAACATCAAGTCTACGAGCGCCACGTCGATCGCCTCGGTGTTGAGCACTTCGAGCGCAATTTCTCCGTCCCCTGCCGTGAGCACCTGCATGCCTCGGCTCATCAGGAGTCGCGCCAGGCTGCGCCGCAACGCAGGTTCGTCGTCGACAACAAGTACCCGGGGCGGTTGCTCTTGCAGCACCACGGCGCGCATTTCACCGGACAAAGATGTGCGACCGGTCACTTCAGGGCTCCCTTCCAAGTGGAGCATTCAGACCAACACCCCGTGCTTGGGGTGAGCTGGGAACATACGGGCTCAAGCACAACTTTCAGAATAAGTGATCTATCTCAATTAAGCGACGCTTCTCTGATGTTCAGCCGTGTTTCTAGCTACGGAAAAAGGTCGACGTTCACCCAAGCGTCAAGACCGTGTCGCCCGCTTCGCGCTCCGGCTCCACCTGTGAGCGCCAAACACCCACAGGGGTGCCGGTACGCGGCGGTGCTGGTCATGGCGAGCATTCGAGCTTCCCGAGCGTCCCAATCGCTACCCACAGAAACAGCCATGGCGCGTGAAAACGGAAGGTTCAATTCGCCACCCAGTGAATCACCGCGACTCTGGAGCCAACCCAAGGCTGACTGTTCGGCCTTATTCCAAACTTCAAGGTTCCCAGCTAATTCTGGCGAATTCCCATAGTTAGAGGCAAGCCGCACGAACAATCTGGGCTGCCCGGCACCACCTACTGCCACGCTGCCGAGCATGGTTGTGGACTGGGAGCTTAGTGCCAATGATGAAGAACCAGTGACGGCGCCCATATCGATCTGGGCGCGTCCAAGGTGAGCTAGTGTAGGTTTTCCGCGCGCGCTCACCCACCCCGAAGCAAGGCTCAGCTCAGCCGATCGCCGCGCACCCCAGCGGCCGAGCGCGTTCCGTAAGCCAGTCGCCGCAACGAAGGTTGAGCCGTCCAGACCGACCGGTTGCTCAAATTGTTGGAAAGCCCCTGCCCCAACGCTTCCTGCTCGGATCGAGTGAGATGCCGCCACCAGTAGATTCGGTTCGACAAAATGCACGATGGGGTCAGCGGTGTTCTCCCAACTGCGAACCGAGGGAACCAACAAACGCAGCGCTACCCCTGGTTGATTGACCAAAAGCCCGGCTCCGGACTCACCGAAGTAGCTAAGGTCGTGAGCGACTTCGGCGTGCACCCCCAAGCCCTCAACGTGTCCATCCGCTTCAAGGCTTGTACCAGAATGAGCGAAGGCAAGTGAGGACTCTCGGGCTCCCTGAAACTCAGTGAGCTCGCCCAATGTTTGGAAGCGAGCGAAGGGCGCCACGTCCTTCTGCATCCAAAACGTTGTCGCTGCCCCAGCCAGCAGCGTAGACACCGCCTCGCCACGCGCCTCCACAAGTACCGGTCCAAAACCCACGCCGCCAAGTGGCCCTACCGTGGACACCTGCGCACGAGCGTGATCAAAGCGAGTTGCCGCATCCAGTAACCGCACCGCACTTTGGCGCGCCCGCGCCCCGCCGCGCCAATCCGCATCCCACGCCAATGCGTCCGATTGGATCTCCTGAACCCCTCGAACGTCTGCGGAGTAAGCCCAACGTTGCTGATAATCCGCTTCCAGATAGGTGCTTGTATTTTGGGTGGCGAGCCTAAGCTTCCCCACTCCCCCTCCCCGAAGATAGGGGCCCGCGCGCAGATCAAAGGAATTTTGCGCGTCCCCCTCAGCCGTTGCGAGCGGCGCATGAAAGCCTGTGCTCACCAGCAGGCCTTCTTCGGCTCGATAGGCCAGCTCGGGAGGGAGGATCCCGAAACGCTCAGGCGAACGCAACCACAAGTATGGCGTCCAAAAAACAGGCACAGGCCCAACACGCAGCACCGCATTCCGCATCAGCAGATCACCAGGAGGTGCGACGGTGGCCGCCGTGAACCCAAGCGTGAGGGGCGGGCTCGGGCAGGCACAAAATGCTAGGCGCCCCTTCCCGTCCACCAATACTCCGCCCGAAGAATTCTCCAGCGATACACTGTCGCCAACCAGGCGGTAACGCGCCACGCGCACGGCAAACCCCTGTGAAAGCAGTAAGCGCCCCGTTTCGGGTTCTAGCTCCAAATGCCCCGCCTCAAACTTCACATCATAGTGGGCGGGCCCGGGTGCAGGATCCGCGCGAGCGGCCTTGCTGATCAGGAGAGAACCGACTCCCAGAAATGCACCCAACAGGGTCAGGTGCGTTTTAGCCGTCGTGGGCCCGGGCGCCATTCTGGGACCCAACCGCTTCAGGGACTAGGGCCCGACTTTTCGCGACTCGCCCCATCACTAGACGCCGATGGCGCAGCCTTCTTCTCCACTGAAATGGGCGCATCCGAGTGGTACCGACCTTTGGACTTCGGAAAGTCTACCAATAGCTGAATAGTACCCCGGGGCCCCGGCACGATCCGATGAGTTGGCTCCACCTTCTCACGCAACCAAATCGTGAGCCTGGCGCCGTCCTTTTTGCGCACCAGGCGCGCACTTTCCATCGGAGTGTCGAAATGAGTGGTAATCAGCGGATTGGTGTTGTTTTCGGTCCCAACATCGGCGCCTTCGAGCACGAACGTAAGCACACGGCCTTTGCGTTCGCGGCGCACCTCCACGGGTCGCGTCACGGCCACCCAGAGCTGACTCGCCCCCGCCGAAAGCATCTGGAAGCCCGGATAGGTCACCAAAGGTGCGTCTGCACGAGGAGCACTCATTTTACGCTTCTTATGCTTTGGAGCGGGCTTCTCTGACCAACTGTACCCCCCGGTAGGCCCTTTGGGCGCCTTCACAGGTTCCTCGCCCTTGCCTGCATCGACCTTGGCAGCAGACCCACCATCTCGAACAGTGCCCTTACCCGTCGGCACGCTTTCCGGTGCACTGGCGGAGGGTGCTCGGGGTTTGTCCTCTGCAGTTGCCATTGCCGAGAAGCTGCCCATTAGCCCCAGGCAGACTCCGGCCAAGCACCCAGGCGAAGCCCACATCTTCCATGATCGTCGCAAGGACATCCTCGGCAGCATAGCGCGCGAACGTACCTTCACGCCACACACGGCCTAGCCGGAGGCCGGGGATCGCTCAGCGACTAGCAACTTGAGCGTGCGGCGACCTGGAGCTTTTTTCGCCGCCACGCGCTAACTTATAGAGCTCATCGAGCGAACTCGCGACACTTAACGAAATGCGTGCGGCGGGGCTGTAGAAGGGCAAGCGGCGCTGACCATCGGGGCCGAGCTGAAGCGTGACGTTGGAATAGCCCAGCGCGAGGCTCATGGCGTCAAACACCTGCACCCCTACTCCCGCAGTAAACCCGGCGATAACGTTAACGGTCTGCGGGTTTGAAACGCGATCCGGGGTGACGCAACCGGTGCTCAAAGAACACACCTGTACGCTGTTGTCGAACTCGTACTTCCAAACAGGGCTCCAGGTGAAGCCCGCGTCAAAACTCACGCGTTCAGTGAGCGATGTGCCGACGGATACCGTAAAGGAGGCGCGGTGCTTAGCAAAAGCAGCAGCTCCTAGTTGATCGCTCGGAAGCGCTTGGCCACCAGGCGTTAACCGAATACGCGAAATGCCGTCGTTCGTTGGCACAACAGCTTCAGTGATTGTATGGGAGTACCCGGCGCTGCCGGATAAGGAGATGCTTTGAAAGGTATCGGCATCCTTGCCACGCAGCGGGAATGACTGGCTCAAGCCGAGCGAAGTGCCTAGCCCCAGAACCTTGCCGTTGTTGGCGCTCGCCTTGGACGTTGGAAAGGTGACGTTGGGCAAAGAGAGCCGCAGGGAGGTCTTGTAAAGGCCAACTTTGTGCAAGAGCAACGAGCCGCCGGCACCAACCTCAACGTCGCCGAATTCCCACTCCCCTTCGCGGGTGGTTCGATCACTGTTGGTGAATTCACGAAACGCGGAAAGATCGGCGCTGAAGGCGACACTCAGCGTTTTGTCCTCGTAAACGCTGGCCACAGGGCTAAACGAAAAGGCCCAGTCGTAGGTGGGATTTTTGCTCTGAAAATCCTGACCCAGGCCGACCGTGTTCCCGGATGCGGACTGTGTCCATGAGATGGAAGACCCTGCCCAGAATGGCTTCTCTTCTTCTCGTTCTGGTTTGGGCGCCTCACCCGTCGACGCCCCGGCGCTCGACACCCCGGCATCCGCGCCAACTTGCTCGGCCGCGGCATGGAACGAACTTAGGCTCAGCGTAAGCCAAGCACCCCAAACGACAATGCCTTGAAGTTTTAGCAAGGTTCACATCATAGATCATCATGCCCGCCCCAGCTGATGCCAAATGTGCTTTTGCGTGCACCGCGTCCCTTTCACACGCGAGCGAAAGGTCCCTGCGTACGGGCCGGCGCTCCCCAGGCTAGAGTTTTCCAGCGCTGGTGGCGCCCCGGGGATGGCGCTTTCAGGCGCCCCTTGGCCTCCCCACTCACCCATGCGTAGGATGCCTGCACTTTCATGGACCCAACCCTTCCGGCAACGGAGATCACCGCGCTACTCGGTCGTGGCACGCACTTCCACGGCAAACTGCATTTCGAGGGGCGGCTAAGGATCGACGGCGGCTTTCGCGGGGAGATCCGGAGCACTGACGTTCTGGTGCTTGGAGAAGGCGCCGAGGTCGAAGCTGAGATCGAGGCTGGCACCGTGATCGTCAAGGGAGGCTCCCTCAGTGGGAACGTCCGAGCCCACCAGGCCATCGAGCTGTATGTTCCGGCGCGAGTGACGGGCAACCTTCACGCGCCTGAGATCTTCATCGACAAAGGCGTTCAGTTCTCGGGCAACTGCACGATCGGGCCCCCGGATATCACGGCCGACGAGCCATCGAAGTCGCCCGCGGGCTAAAGCCAAGGCCCCCTCTCGCTCTTCGCAATGCTGCCGCCGCATGGCAGAAAACGGCCCCGAATTGGCAGCCAAACGTCCAAACTTGGCGTTGCGCAGGCGATGCCCTGCTAGTAAGAAGGCCGAAGCGGCTGAGGCCGCCCCGTTTGGAGATGAAGAGCCCACAGCCGCGCGGGCGAGAAGTCCCCGGCGGGCGCAAGCTGCCCACACCAAGAGCAGCACGATCGACGATGTGCCCCCGAAACGCACGTCCTGAAGTATGAACGCCGCAAACCTGAAACCGAACACCCCGCATTAAGACGACGTCATCATGGCTCTGCCCCCTCGTTCCGGCCTCTACGACCCTCAATTCGAGCACGATGCATGCGGTATCGGCTTGGTAGCCAACATCAAGGGCGTCGCTTCCCACGATATCGTAACCCGGGGTGTAGATATCCTGCTGAATCTCGTGCATCGCGGTGCATGTGGGTGCGATCCTCTTACGGGGGACGGCGCTGGCATCCTACTGCAGGTGCCGCACGAATTTTTCCGCGCTGAGTGTGAAGCGCTCGGCTTCGGGCTTCCGACTCCAGGGAAATATGGGGTGGGCTTTGTGTTCCTACCAAGGGACCGAACAGCACGGGCGCGCTGCCGTCAGATCCTGGAAGACAAAATTTTCGGGACGGGGCTGAAGCTCCTCGGCTGGCGCCAGGTGCCGGTCGACGAAGGCGCCCTCGGCCCATTGGCTCGCCAGAGTGCCCCAGTCGTGATGCAGGTATTTGTGGGCGCCGATCCGGGCGATCCGGCGGGGCTCGAACGCAAGCTGTTCGTCATCCGTAAATGGGCAGAGCGCACCATTCGCGAGAGCGACATCACCGGCAAGGAGATGTTTTACATCCCGAGCCTTTCATCTCAGACCATTGTATACAAGGGCCTCCTTTTGGCCGAGCAGCTCGCGCGCTTCTACCCAGATTTGGTCCAACCCAATTTTGTAAGCGCGCTTGCCATGGTGCATCAGCGCTTCAGTACCAACACGTTCCCAACCTGGGAGCTTGCCCAACCATTTCGAATGCTTTGCCACAACGGTGAGATCAACACTGTTCGGGGCAATATCCGTTGGATGAATGCCCGTGAAAAGCTGTTTGGCGGGGAAATCTTTGGCGAAGATGTAAGCCATATTCTGCCCACGATCGCGCCCAACATGAGCGACTCAGCTTCGCTTGATATGGTCGCCGAATTGTTGGTTCAGGCCGGCCGCTCCCTGCCGCACGTGATGATGATGCTGGTGCCTGAGGCCTGGCAAAACGACGCGCTCATGCCCGCCCACAAGCGGGAATTCTACGAATATCACTCCTGCTTGATGGAGCCCTGGGATGGCCCTGCGGCTCTCGCCTTCACCAATGGCCGTCAGATCGGAGCGATGCTGGATCGCAACGGGCTACGGCCCGCGCGTTGGCTCGAAACGCACGATGGTTTGGTCGTGCTTTCCTCAGAAACGGGGGTTTTGGATTTCCCGCCCGAAGCAGTGAAGAGAAAAGGGCGCCTGGAGCCCGGCAAGATGTTCCAGGTAGATCTCGATCAGCAGCGAATCGTTGAGGACGAAGAGCTCAAGGACGAAATTTGCCGGCAGCGCCCGTACGGGAGTTGGCTGCGCGCCAACAAGATCTCGCTGAGCGATTTGCGCGGGCACTCACAGCCCCCGCCTCCTTCGCTTCGCACCTCCCCCATTCAGCGGCAGCGCATGTTCGGCTACACGTTGGAGGATCTGAAGTTCTTGATTGCCCCGATGGCCGAAACGGGGGCTGATCCTCGTGGCTCCATGGGTGTGGATACGCCGCTTGCTGTTCTCAGCAATCAGCCACAGCTTTTGTTCAATTACTTTAAGCAGCACTTCGCTCAGGTTACCAACCCTGCGATTGACCCGATCCGCGAAGAGCTCGTGATGAGCCTTAAGGCGTATATCGGCGGCGAGGGCAACGTGCTGTTTGAGCTGCCCGATCAGGCGCAGATGCTCGAATTGGACCAGCCGATTCTAAGCAATGAAGCCCTGTCGAAGCTCAAAGACATGCACCTGCAGCAGCTGCGCGTGCCACCCACGTTGCAGATGCTTTTTCCCGTTTCCGAGCGCGGGCACGGCCTAAAAGCCGCTCTAGACGAGCTTTGCCGCCAGGCCTCTTTGGCAGTTTTGAACGGCCACAGCCTGCTCATCCTGAGTGACCGCGGCGCGAACGAACACATGGCTCCCGTTCCGAGCTTGTTAGCCCTCGGAGCGGTACATCACCACCTGGTGCGAAACGGCACACGTATGAAGGTGGGCATCATCGTGGAGACCGGCGAAGCCCGCGAGGTGCACCACTTCTGCCTTTTGGCGGGGTACGGCGCGGGCGCGATCAACCCATATATTGCGTTTGAAACTATCGAGCAGCTTTGCCAAGACAAGGCCCTCGGTGCAGTTACGGACCCGGCCGTTGCCAAGAAGAATTACATCAAAGCCGCGGGCAAGGGCATGCTCAAGGTCATGAGCAAAATGGGGATTTCGACCCTACAAAGCTACCATGGCGCCCAGATTTTTGAGGCGATTGGGCTCTCCCCAGAGGTGGTGGAGCGTTACTTCACGGGCACCAGCTCCCGCATCTCCGGCATCGATTTGGACGTTATCGCCGAAGAGTGTGGCAAACGCCATGATGCAGCGTTCCCCAAGCGTGCAGAGCCGGCTCGCCAACTCGACGTCGGAGGCCAATTTCACTTCCGAGCGCAGGGCGAACGTCATCTCTGGAGCCCGGACACGATCCAGCGTTTGCAGCGAGCCGTCCGACACGAAGATGCCGCGAGCTATCAGGAGTATTCGCGCCTCATTAACGAACAGCCAGGTGGCCCCATCACGCTTCGGGGCACTTGGCAGTTCAAAAAGCTCCGCCCGCCTGTACCCATTGAGGAAGTCGAGCCGGCAGTCGAGATGGTTAAGCGTTTCGCAACTGGCGCCATGAGCTTCGGCTCCATCAGTGCCGAAGCCCACGAGAACCTCGCAATTGCGATGAATCGCATCGGTGGCCGCAGTAATACAGGTGAAGGTGGTGAACGCCAGGAACGCTTCACCCGCGACGCGAATGGGGATCTTCGTCGAAGCTCCATCAAGCAGGTTGCTTCAGCCCGCTTTGGCGTCACCACGTTCTACGCGGTGAACGCAGACGAACTTCAAATCAAGGTCGCCCAGGGCGCCAAGCCTGGTGAAGGCGGCGAGCTCCCAGGGGACAAAGTGGACGCAGTGATCGCCGAAACGCGACACTCAACCCCCGGCGTCACGCTCATTTCTCCCCCACCCCACCACGACATCTATTCTATTGAAGATCTCGCTCAGCTCATTTTTGACCTAAAAATGGTCAATCCGAAGGCTCGCATCAGCGTTAAGCTGGTAGCGGAAGCTGGTGTAGGCACGGTGGCTGCGGGTGTTGCCAAAGCCCACGCGGACGTCATTCTTATCTCCGGGCATGATGGGGGAACGGGCGCTTCTCCGCTCACCTCCATCCGGCACGCGGGCGTGCCATGGGAGCTTGGCCTGGCTGAAACTCACCAGGTGCTGGTCAAGAACGACTTACGCGGTCGAGTGATCATTCAAACCGACGGCCAGCTACGAACCGGAAAAGATGTGGTGATGGCAGCGATGCTCGGCGCCGAAGAATTCGGCTTTGCTACGGCGCCGCTCGTGGCCTCGGGCTGCATCATGATGCGCAAGTGCCACCTCAACACGTGCCCGGTGGGTGTGGCCACCCAAGATCCCGTGCTGCGCAAGAAGTTCGCGGGAAAGCCCGAACACGTCATCCGCTTCATGTTCTACGTTGCCGAAGAGGCACGAACCCTCATGGCAGAGCTAGGCTTTCGCTCGATCGAGGAGCTTGTGGGTCACTCCGAGTTCCTCGAAACGCGCAAAGACCTCGAGAAGCATGAGAAGGCTTCGCGTCTTGATTTCTCGGACGTATTGACTCCAGTTCAGGCTGCAACGGGAGTGGCTACTCACAAAAGCGTTGAACAAGATCATGGGTTGGAAACAGCCTTTGATCAGCAATTGCTCGCACTCTGTGCGCCTGCCCTAAACGACAAGACGCCTGTGCGCGTCAGTTTGACAGTACGCAACGTTCACCGGACGGTGGGCACCATGCTGGCCGGCGAAATTGCGCGCCGCTACGGTGAGCAAGGCTTGCCGGACGGGACGGTTCAAATTGCACTTACCGGCACCGCCGGGCAGAGCTTGGGTGCCTTCATGACGCGTGGCATGGAAATCTCGCTTGAGGGCGACAGCAACGATTACGTCGGTAAAGCCATGTCTGGCGGTGTTCTCGCTGTTTTCCCCCCGAAGAAGAGCACTTTCCGAGCTGACGAAAACATCCTTGTTGGCAACACCACGCTCTACGGCGCAACGAGTGGGCGGGCTTTCTTCAACGGCAAGGCGGGTGAGCGTTTTGGCGTACGAAACAGCGGCGCCACGGCCGTTGTCGAAGGTGTTGGCGACCACGGCTGCGAATACATGACCGGCGGGCATGTGGTAGTCATTGGGAAGACAGGACGCAATTTCGCAGCTGGGATGAGCGGCGGGTACGCCTATGTGCTTGACGAAGACCAGCAATTCGCCAAGCACTGCAATCTCGGAATGGTGGAGCTAGAGCCCCTTTCGGCGGCCGACGCAACATTCGTGGCCGAGCTATTGACCGAACACGTGGCCCGTACCGGTAGCGCGAAGGCTACTGCCCTCCTGGCCAACTGGGCCGAAGCTCAGACTCAATTTACGAAGGTTGTACCGGTCGAGTTCCGTCGTGTTATGGCAACCCTTTTGCCACGCCGAGAACGGGCAGAAGCTGTGGGTTCCGGTACCGAGTTAACAGCTGGAAGTGCTTCGGCGCACTGAAAAGGACTGCCTCGTGGGTAAAGTGAACGGATTTCTGGAATACGGGCGAAAATCGCCCAAAAAACGCCCTGCCAACGAACGCGTGTTGGATTTTCGCGAGTTCGAGCTCCCTGTGTTGGACGAAGATCTAAAGGAGCAGAGCGCTCGCTGCATGGATTGCGGGGTGCCCTTCTGCAACACAGGTTGCCCGCTCGGCAATCTCATTCCGGACTGGAATGATCACGCGTACCAAAGCGATCCGGTAGCCGCGATTACCGCCCTCCACGCCACCAACAACTTCCCGGAGTTTACCGGACGCGTATGCCCAGCACCCTGTGAGGCTGCTTGCGTGCTTGGGATCAATAGCGATCCGGTGAGCATCAAGCTCGTGGAACGAGCCGTTATCGATCGCGCTTTCGAAGCCGGCATCGTTACCCCCGTAATGCCACTTCAGGTTACCGGCAAAAAGGTAGCGATTGTGGGGTCCGGACCCGCCGGGCTCGCTGCCGCCCAGCAGCTCGCTCGCGCGGGGCACAGCGTGGTCGTTTTTGAGCGGGACGACCGCATCGGAGGGCTTCTCATGTATGGGATCCCCGATTTTAAGATGGAAAAAGATCTCATTTCGCGCCGCGTGGCCCAAATGCAGGAAGAAGGCGTACGTTTCAAAACGAGCGTGAATGTCGGGGTTGACGTCACCCTTGACCAGCTGCGTCGTGAATTTGATGCCGTTTGCATCACCATCGGCTCGCGCGTTCCTCGCGCGCTGGAAGTACCCGGAAGCGACCTTCCCGGCGTCCACTTCGCCATGGACTTTCTCGAGCAGCAAAATCGTCGCGTTGCCGGGGAGACGATCTCGGATGCCGCTGCCATTTTGGCCACTGGCAAAAACGTCGTAGTAATCGGCGGTGGAGATACCGGGAGCGACTGCATCGGCACGTCTCACCGTCAGGGTGCCAAGAGCGTCACCAACTTCGAAATCATGCCGCGTCCCCCCGAGGACCGCTCTCCCCTAACGCCTTGGCCCCTTTGGCCGCTCATGATGCGCACATCAACGTCGCATGAAGAAGGCGGCACGCGCGACTTCAGTATCGCCACCGAACGCGTGAGCGGTGAGGGCCGCGTAGAAAAGCTTCATTGCGTGCGAGTTGAGTGGAAGGGCGGGAAGCTTGAGCGCATCGCTGGCACCGAGTTCGAGGTGAAAGCAGATCTTGTATTGCTGGCAATGGGTTTCATTCATCCCGAGCACCGGGGCCTCGTGGCCGATCTCGGGCTGAAGTTGGATCCACGCGGGAACATCGCGGTGGATGAGGACTTCATGACCAGCGAAAAAGGGATCTTTGCGGCCGGCGATTGCAAGCGCGGGCAGTCCTTGGTGGTTTGGGCCATAGCCGAGGGCCGCAAAGCGGCGGCTTCCATCGATCGTTACTTGCTTGGTCGCACCGAGCTCGCTGTCCCTCCGCTCGCCCAGCTCCGTTAGCCGCAACCGGGGCCGGTTGGTCCGACCTCGTCGGGATTTTAGGAGTTTCGAGTCACATGTGGCGCGACTCGCCCGGGGTGGCCTGGCGCGGAACGTCTGCTGGGGGAAGCTTCCACCACGTACGCACACGGCTATTTTACCGGCAGATTGTGCGCTCGTGACAAACAGCACTTTCCTCTATTGTGCGGGATGGTAATCGGAGAAGATCGTGCCCCGAAGAGAAAGTGAACGGCTCCCCACATGAACGTTACCTGCGGAAGCTGCCCAGCCAAGTACGCCGTCCCAGACGAAAAGGTTCGTGGAAAGAAGGCCCGAATCAAGTGCAAGCACTGCGGCGCCGATATCTTGGTCGATGGGACAACCCTGGGTGCCTCCGAGCGACCCTCGGGTTCACCTGCAAGCGCTACAAAAGCAGCCGGTGCTGCCGCCCCTGCCGCTACCCTGCCCCCGGACGCGGCACAGTCACTCCGTGCAGCTGCACCCAACGGGCTCGACCAACCTCATGGCCAAGGGGCATCCGAGAAGCCTGCGGCTCCCCCTGATGCCATCGCGGAGAAAGCCGATGCGAGCGGAGCCGGCGCAAATGCGCATGAAAAAGCGGACACTGGCTCCGCCGCCAATTTAGGTTCACGCCAATCGCCGCCTCCAGGAACGCTCACTTCACCTCGCGCGACGCCCATTGCAAAGATCCAGCCCAAGACGGTGTCGGTGCCGCGCTCGATGAGCACCGACCAACGCCCAAGCGATGCGGCTCCTCAGGTCACCAACAAACCGGCGCCTGCCCCCTCAGCCGTTGCAGGTGCGGCCAGCGCAAGTGCTCTCGGGAGCGCAGTAGCCACTGGACCGGCCCAACCTACCGCGGCCAAGCCCGCAGCCAAGCCCATCCATAAGATGACCATGGTCGGCTTGGCTGGGCCAGCGCCTGGCAGCCACAGCCCAGACGTTGCCAAAGCGAATGCTCCCTCGCTCAACGTAGCATCCGCCCCACCGGCCTCCCCCGAGGGCCCCAAGGGCAAGCCAGCAATCGGCCTTGCAGCGGTGCGAGGAGCCAATCAAACGCTTCTCGGCGGAGCCCAGGCCCCAAAGTTCGAGCCCCCGCCCATCACAAGCCCCATTCGCCAAGAGCCTCCATTGGTTGGCCCCGATCCAAGCGCCAAGGCCCCCGCCACTCAGGTCTGGACCGTCGCATTTTTGGATGGCACGCAGCGCGAAGCAAGCGTCACTGACCTCCAAGACTTGTTTGCGTCGGGGAAAATTTCGGACGAGAACCTGGTTTGGCAGGAAGGCATGACGGATTGGGTGGCGTTACGCAATCTGCCGGCCTTGCGTAAATCCTTGATGGGGCGAGCCTCCACAAGGCCACCGCCAGAGTCTGAGCCGGTAACTCAAAATAGGTTTGCTGGAGGAGAGCCACCCAACAAGGGGGACGCCAAAGCGGAGCTGGAACCAGCGAGCGAACCTCTCACTACTCCCCAAAACGCTGGTGCTCACGAAGGAGTTTGGAAGGAGCCAGGCTCCTGGACAGCCGGCAGCGACCGCCCAACCTCGCAGCAGCCTCAGACGCGCCTCGACGAAGAGATTTCCATGGCACTCGGCGCCTCGTTTGCTGAGTCCGAAATGATCGACTCCGATGCGCCCCGGCCTCCGTCCCAAACGGCGCCAACGCGCCCCTCACCCCTGCCGCAGTCGGCTAACTCCGTCAGCGCGGCAGTGCCCACGCCAGCTGGTGATTTGGCACCGTCGACCCCTCAGAAATCGAGCACCGCCGGAGCTGCAACCGCCAGCCCATCTGACTCCCCAGTCCCCAAGCGCTCGACGAGCGCGGCCCGAGCGAGCCTCGCGCCTGCGCCAGAAGTGCCCACTGAGCGGCGCAGCAGCAAGTTACCGATGGTACTTGGGCTTCTAGTTACCGCCGCCATCGGCGCTGTTGTCGTTATCTATAAGACGCAGACCCCGCCAGGAGCGTTTACGTTCTTAGATCAGACCTTGCCCATGCCGATTCGGCAAGCGCTTGGCGGCGGCGCTCCACCAGCACCGGTCGCCCCTCCCGCCCCCGAGGCAGCGCCAACTTCAGCCCCGCCAGAACCGGCACAGGCGGCTATTCCCACAAGTAGCCCCACCGAACCGCCTTCCTCCGCAACTGGGAGCGCCACCGCCCAAGCCGCAACAACCGCGCCTCCTGCACCCGCCACTCCCGCCAAAGAAGCTGGCGAAGTGCCTACTCAAGCGGACAAGGTAGACGCGAGCAAAGAGAAAGCGGCCGCTGAATTCGATGAAGCCAAAGCTCAAAGTGAGCTCGCCCGGCTCTCCAACGGGATCCAGAAGTGTCGCGGTGCCGAACCGCCTGGCAAAGGCCAAGTTCGGGTTACGTTCGGCCCGAGTGGGGAAACCACAGCCGCGTCTATCGCAGGGCAATACGCCGCTTCAGACGCCGGGCTCTGCGTAATAGACATCTTTCGACAGGCTAAAGTTCGACCCTTTCGTGGAGAATCTGTGACTGTATCGCACGATTTCGCACTCCAGTAGCTACAGCCGTTTAGGGATGAATGTTCACCAGAATGCCCTCACCGAAGGGCCCTGACGAGTAAGCGGCATGCCAGTGTTCAGGTACGTCTGGGGTGGACCACAGGAACACGTAGCGTGCGTCGATCGGCGAAAGATTAACGCAGCCATGCGAACGGGCACGACCGAAATCATCATGCCAATAGGCGCCGTGCAGAGCGTAGCCCGCCTTGAAGTACATAACCCACGGCACATCACGCAACTCAAACTCATGATCCGCAACCGCCGAATCCATAGTGGTGGTGATGTGCTTCTGGAAAACCCGAAATACTCCCGTGGGGGTACTGAGGGTCGTCTTGGGGTCCCCCAGGCCATCGCGGCCAGTGGACACAAGAGTTGCATAAACGGGCGTGCTCCCCTCCCAGAGAACGAGCACCTGGCTCATGATCGATACGTCAATCCAGCGGACCCCCCGCTTGGCAAAGCTTGGGAGTTGGCTTGGCTTGGCTGCTGTTTTTAAGTCGTTACTCTTGAGCCATAGCCCGCTCCGGGTTCGTACCACGCGGGTGCCTCCCACCTCACGTACGGTGCCGTCCAATGGCACCATGGAGCGAAACTTCGCGCGCTCTTCACGAATAAGGCTCGTTCCCTCGTAGCGGTAGAAGGATGCGTCCGGTTTACCAACGAACGCCACAGGTAACCCCACTTCTCGGATACTGTGGCCATGGAACGGGGAACCAGAATCTGCCTTGAGTTTGTCCGCCGGGATCAGGCGACCGTCGGTCGCGATAGCGAAACGTCGATCTTGTGCGTTCGGTCCGGCTACGAACGTACCGATCAAACCCGTTCCCCCATGACGGCTGATACGATTGGCAATGATGGCGTAGGGAGGGGCTCGAAAGCTTGAAATGTTCGGAATGCGCCGTTCACCTTCGAGCCACCAGGGCACGCGGTCATCTCCGTTGCCCCCGTAGCGTTCACTCATGTCCATCGGCACGGCGTGGTCGGGAATGGCACCCGTGGCTAGTCCGTTTTCATCGAGCGGAACGTCGTTGGCTCCTACGTCGAGGGCGTCCCACTTGTGCGCGAGCTTCTTGTAATTTCGTAGATGCCTGTCGAGGCGCATCTCGTAGCGAAACTGCTCGCTCTTGGTGGGAATGCGGAGGTAGTTGGGTGCCACGGAGCGGACGAAGGCGTATTTGTAGGGCATCGGCTTGCTGCGATCTGGCTCCACCTGAATGGCCCGAGCAATCGGGTGGTCCAGCTTGATCGTCGCCTCAGCGTTGACACAAACGAATCCGACTGGGCGAACCGCGTACCAGCCCTCGGGACAGCCCGTATGTGAAACCGGTGCCGCCGAACGGGCAACACGCGCCCCGACCCGGAGGTATCCAATGGTTTCAGCAGCTGGATTGGGAACGAGCTTGATGGGCACGCTGAGCGCCACCGGCACGAGCTTCGGACCATCAGCCGGTGGGGAAGGAAAAGCCGACCAGTCGGTGCCATCGGTACCTGAAGCCGGTTCGCGGCCTTGGAGTCGCGCTAAGGCGACGCCTTGCTTGCCATCAGGTCCCGGTTTGGCATCTGTAGAACGCTCACAGCCGAAAAGACCCGCGACACTGGCCGCGGTGAGTACCCCGACCGCGGACCCCAGAAACGAAAAGTGAGCCATCCCGTATGAATGCCAAAACCCACCCAATCGGACCAGAAAACGGCTAGGTAGACAGGCACGCAGTCCCCGGCCATTCTCGGCACCACCCACGGAGCTGAAAGCTCCGATCCATCCGGCCTATTCGCTGCAACTCACGAGAACCATGTCGAAAAACACCCTCACCATCACGGACAACCGAACCGGCAAGACGATCGAGGTTCCCATCACCGACGACACCATTCGCGCGACGGATCTTCGTCAGATCAAGGTGAATGCGGATGACTTCGGGATGATGACCTACGACCCGGCTTTCATGAACACGGCGGCTTGTCGTTCGGCGATTACCTACATCGATGGCGACAAAGGGATCCTCCGATACCGAGGTTACCCGGTCGATCAGCTTGCGGAGCGAGCGAGTTACCTTGAGGTGGCGTACTTGTTGATCAATGGCGAGTTACCGACACCAAGCGAACTTCATGACTTCACCCGTCAAGTAACGCTTCACACGTACGTACATGAGAACGTTCGGCATTTCGTCAATGGATTTCGTTACGACGCGCATCCTATGGGCATGTTGGTGGCCACAGTAGGCGCGCTTAGCACCTTCTATCCCGAAGCTAAACACGTGGACGAAGCTGACGTGCGACGGGCGCAAATGGTGCGCTTAATCGCCAAAATGCCCACGTTGGCTGCGTGGAGTTATCGCCACTCCGTTGGTATGCCGTTTGTCTACCCCGACAACGAGCTTTCATATGCCGCCAACTTCTTGCACATGTTGAAGAGCATTGGCGCTCGCGTTGAAATCCATCCGGAAATTGTCCGTGCTCTCGACGTACTGTTTATCCTCCACGCTGACCACGAGCAGAATTGCTCCACCAACGTGATGCGTAGCGTTGGCAGCTCCCGCGTGGATCCCTTCTCCGCAGTGGCCTCTGCGGCCGCAGCTCTTTACGGCCCTCTCCATGGAGGCGCCAATGAAGCCGTGTTACGTATGCTCCGCGAGATAGGTTCGGTCGAGCACGTTGCGGGCTTCATCAAAGACGTTAAGGCGGGTGCGGGTGGGCGCCTGATGGGTTTTGGGCACAGGGTGTACAAGAACTACGACCCCCGTGCGAGAGTCATCAAGCGGCTGGCCGATCGAGTGTTCGAGATTGTCGGCAAGAAGAACCCCTTGCTAGAGGTTGCGCTGGAGCTCGAAAAGATCGCGCTCTCGGACGATTACTTCGTCCAGCGCAAGCTTTACCCGAACGTCGACTTTTACTCCGGTCTTATATACGAAGCCCTCGGCATTCCGGTGGATATGTTCACAGTGTTGTTTGCTATCCCCCGCACCTCTGGGTGGCTCGCTCAGTGGGAAGAGATGCTCATCGACAAAGAGCAAAAGATCGCACGGCCCCGTCAGATTTACACCGGGTACGCCGAACGCGAATTCGTTGAGATCGACCGTCGCGCTGGCGCAAGCCGTGGGGACACAAGCGTCGCTCCGGCACATGGCGATTGAACCGTTCCCCGGGCACAGAGCTGGAGCTGGATTCTAACCACATCGGAACTACCGCGTGCGCGTAGGGTTACGCCTGGGTCTGAGCCTTCTGCTCGCGGTTGGCTTAGCTCCGCTACCGGCACGAGCCGAGTCAGCGGCGGGTGGAGGCCCAGTTCCAAGCATTTCAGGGGTGCCACCCACGCTCGGTGCAGAAGCCGAAGCGCAATTTAGGCGAGCAATCTCGCTTCTGGAGAGTCCAACCCGGCCGAATCTTGAAGAGGCCTATGCCGCCCTGCAGTCGGCCTACGAGCAAAGCCAAGCCTGGCAGCTTCTAACACCCCTTGCAGAAGTAGCCCGAAAGCTGGATCGCCCAGGAGAGGCGCTCCGGGCATACGAAGCTGCTCTATCGGTGGGGGGTGCTCACATTGACGCTGAGGAGCGCGCACGCGTGGAGCGAGAACTTGGAACGCTCAAGGCACGCACCGCATGGCTCACCGTAAGCGTTGCGGGACCGCCCGGCCCCGTCACGGTCACCGACACGCACGGCGGAGAACCGGGTGAGGCCGTCGTCACCAACGTGTACCGACTTTCGCCCGGTGAAACCAAGATCGGGCTTAGCCCGGGCTCCCACCAGCTCTCGTTCACGGGTGACGGCGGAAAATCTGCGCGGCTTACTCTTGAGCTTCAACCGGGCACCGTGGTCGAAAAAACGATCACGCTCGGTTCACCCCCCGGAGCCCTCACGCCCTCCCCGCCCAAAACCAAGCCGGTGCTTCCCGCCAAGAGCGCCACACCCCATGGCCAAGGCTCCTTTGTTCCCTTCTACATTTCAGCGGGTGTCACCGGCGCACTCCTTGGGGCTACCATCTACACCGGCGTTACGGCCCTTGAGAAACACTCTCAATTCAACGCCGCGAACGATGGTCGCGATCCTCAGCGAGCGGCTGCCCTGCGCGATCAAGGTACCCGGCTCAACCTGGTCACGGACGCGTTCATCGGCGCCACGGCTCTCGGCGCGGTGCTCTCGGTCGTGTTCTACCAGCGCGCTGTGAATCCCGAGGTCCGCTATCGGCGGCCCATTCAGAAGCAGAGGCCTAGGACCCTACTAGGCGTTCAAATTGGAGCGCTCCGCGGTGGGTCGCCCCACCAAGTCACGTTTAGCGGGGAATTCTAGATGGGGAAGCATCCCGACTTTGCGATAGCGAAGCCCCCGGGGGCTGTCTAGACTCCGCCGGATATCCTTTACCCAGGAGTGACCGAAAAAATGGCAACCGCTCGCGAGAAAATGGCCCAGATTGCTCAAAAAGTTGCGGACAACCAAGACCGCGTCAAGGAGCTCGGAGCTGTCTACAAGTTCGTGCTCGAAGGTGAAGGCGGAGGAACGTGGGTGCTCACCTTCACGAACCCTCCGAGCGTCGTCGAAAGCGACGGTGACGCACAATGTATCATAAAGATGGACGCCAATGACTGCGTCGACATGCTCGAAGGGCGCACTCCCGGCCAGCAGCTTTTCTTTATGGGCAAGCTTCGTATCGAAGGGGATATGGGCCTTGCCATGAAGTTGCAGTCGCTGATAGACCTTCTCAAGTAAACACCAGAAACGGCCGGGCGAAGTGTCTGACAGAAAAGCCAATCTAGAAATCACGTGGCCGCTGTTTGACACCAAGCCACCCGGCGAGCCGATCCCGGCGAGCCCTATACATGAGGTCTCGGCGTATGCGCCGCCGAGCGCGGATCTTGTCGCTCTGGAGATGGGCCGAGGGCTAAGCCCCGAGCGCGAGGCTCGCTCCGAAGCCGAGGCGAAGGAACAAACGAAAAAGCTTTCAGGCTCCCTGCCGCCGGGCGCTCCCGACTGGATGCTCGCAGCTCGTGCGCTAACAACATCGCTCGAAGCGCTCATCGCCCGTGGGGTCGCCGAGCCAGCGGAGCAAGCCGCGGTTGCACGCACGTGGGCAGCATGGTCGCTGGGCGGCGCCACTGAAAGCCACATCCTCCGAGTCAGTCACTTGGTGAGTCGCACGCACGCAGCGTTGCATTCAAGCCGCCTGCAGCCACCATCAGCTGCCGATCTAGAGGCCGCAGCCGGCGTCCTCTATCAAGGCCTTCCGAGCGTACTTCAAGCACGTATCCCGAAGGAGCGTGTGGTCCTCGTAGTAGCGGAAATCGCCCGCACCGAAGACGCTTGGACAGCTGTCGTAGAATGCAGCGCAGAGCTCCTCGGCTGGAAGCACTACGGCCGTGTACACGCTGCCTCAGCCATACGGCGAGTGATGGAGCGAGCGGGCAAACATGTCGGCAACTGAGGCGCCCACGGTCAGCTACCTTGGGCCTGAGGGCACATTTTCCCACAGCGCTGCATTGCAGGCCTTTGGCGATAGTGCCTCTTTAGTACAGGTGCCAACCATCGCGGGCGTGTTCCACGCAGTTGCCAACGGCGAGACGCTCCTTGGCGTGGCTCCGATTGAGAACTCGATAGATGGCGGAGTGGGCGTAGCGCTCGATGGGCTTCTCGAGCATGGCCTCCAGATCCAATCGGAGATCGTGCTCAGGGTATCCCAGTGCCTCTTGGCCCAACATGGCGAGCTTTCACGTATCGAGCGCGTGTATTCGCATCCTCAGGGCCTCGGCCAATGTCGCGGATGGTTGCACGCACATCTGCCGCATGCAGAGCTTCTTGTATCTCAATCTACTGGCGCCGCCGCAGCGGAGGCAGCTCGTGATGAAGCAACCGCTGCCGTGGCGAGCGAGCTTTCAGCAGGCCTGCATCGGCTGAAGGTTGTCGCTCGCAACATCCAGGATATTGGCGAAAATATCACGCGCTTTGTGGTGCTCGGCAAGCAACCTGTGCCGCGTACCGGAAACGACAAAACGAGCCTCGCGTTTAGTACGCCGCACGAACGTGGAGCCCTCTTTCGGGTACTCCAAGTGTTCGATGAAGAGAGCTTAAACCTCACGCGCATTGAGTCTCGCCCTTCCAAAGAAAAGCTCTGGGAATACGTATTCTTCGTGGACGTTGAGGGCCACCGTGAAGATCTCCCAGTACGCAACGCGATAGAGCGCCTAGAAAAATCCTGCAGTCTATTTCGAATCCTAGGGAGCTATCCGCGCGCTGTCGAAGGCCAATTGCCAGGCAATTGAGCAATTGCACGGGGTTTCAGCGCCCCTCTCAACGGCTTTGCGCGGGCGGCCGCCGAGCAGTATGGTGCGCGTGCCGTGAACGACGACCGGGCCCCCCAACTGAGCAATATCCCCGAGAGCGGCCTCCGTCCGCGCGACGCTGCCCATTTCGCATTGGTCTTCCGGGCACGCGCCTTCAAGCTCAACCTACCCGAAGTAATTCTGGGCCGGGCACCGGATGCGAATATTTTCATCCCGAGCGCCCTGGCCTCACGCAAGCACGCTCGGATCCTCGCGAGCGCTTCAGGCCCCATGCTGGAGGATTTGAAGAGCCGAAACGGCACGTTCGTCAATTCAGTGGCGATCTTGCAACCCACGCTCCTGTGTGCCGGCGATACCATCTCTATCGCGGACGAAACCATCGAGGTTATCGCCCTTCAGCAATATCAAAACGATCCGCGGCATCCGACGCTTTCGCAATTGCCAAGAACGATACCTAGCGAGCCGGCGACTCCAAACCCGCCCCCAAGCGGATTCATCTCAGCCAAACCCAGCGAAGCGCATGCTGATTTTGACGACGACGATGCCTCCGGAGCAACGCGGGCAGCGGACGTTTTTGATCTCATCGGGAACGTAGCTGACAAGATGTTGTCTCTCGGCCGCGCCGATGAAGCCTTACGCCTACTCTCTGGACACCTCAAAAATGCGCTCAAAGAAGCACGCGCAGGCACGGCCTTGAACGACCGCGTGTGTCACCAGGCTGGCACCTACGCACTCAAGCTCGCGGACGCGAGTGATAAGCCAGAATGGCTCGATTACGTAATCGAGCTCTATTCGGCGCGCCGCCTACCGATGCCACTTCACACCGTAGAGCGCCTCTACACATTGATCCGACGCATTCGCGGCGTCAACGTAACGGCGCTACGTTCGTACGTTACGTTGCTTTCGTCTCAGATGCATACGTTTACGCCCGCAGATCGCTTCGTGCTTCAGCGCCTCGAAGGCCTCCAGCAGCTAGCCCTACTAGGGTAACACCAAAAGCCGAGCCCGCAGCGTTGGCTATTGCTCTTCGAGCGCGCGATCGCTGAGTCGCAAGGCACCATCGGCGGTTTCCTTGAGGATCGCCTCGGCCTTCTTTGACTCGATCCCCAAAAGGCCTATGAGGCGCTCCAAAACCTTTTGTTCACGGTGGGCAAGATGACCATCAGCACGCGCCAAAAGCGCCGCGTTTCCTAGCAACAACTCGCGATCGTCCATCGAAAGCGCCGCCAAGTTGAGGTCCTGATCCAAGCTCCGTGCCGTCTGCGCATACTCCAAAAGCTCGTCTTCCTCGGCTTGGGAGGCGTCGAAGCCCGAGAGCAACCCGACAATCACGCTGGCCTCTGGTGCCTCTACCCTTCCATCGGCCCAGGCCACAGCGATCAACGCCTTCACAATGTTCTTTTCGTTGGGAGTCATCAACCAAGGAGCCTAGCCCTTCGGCCCACGGCTCGAAAGTGCCGGAGCGAATCCCGCCAATCTCCGCAGCATTCTTACGACCAAAGCGGCCTCCGCCCACTGCTCCGCGGGCGTGCGACGTCGAAAAGACAGCGCCCTTTGCTCTCTCCCAAGCTACACTCTGAGAATGGAGCGATTCGAGCGATTCGACGACGCCTACTACAAACGCTTCTACGTGGATCCAACAACCCGTGTAGTGAGCGCCGCTGAACACGCGGCACTCGCTCGCTTTGTGTTTGGGTTTGCGGAGTGGAACAAGATTGAGGTCAAGAACGTGCTCGACATCGGGGCCGGCATTGGCCTCTGGAAGAAATGGATCGAGAAGAACGCCAAGGGCGTCGCCTATGAGGGCACTGAGGTCAGCCGGAGCATGTGCGAAAAGCACGGGTTTGCCGAGCGAGATATCGCGCGCTGGCGTGACCGCAAAAAATTCGACCTCATCATTTGCCAGGGCGTGCTCCAGTATCTGCCAGATCCTGACGTGGCCCCGGCCATCGCCAATATCGCCGCTATGTCGCGCGGGCTCGTTTACTTTGAAATCACTACTCGGGGAGATTTACGCGAGCGCTGTGATCAAGAGCTTACAGATCAGGACATCCACGTGCGCAACGGGTCGTATTACCGTGGAATTCTATTGAAGCATTTCATCAGTGTGGGCGCTGGCCTTTGGTGGAGTAGAGAGGAAATTCCACCATTTTACGAATTAGAGATCTGCGGTTGAACTTCGGAAGGAACGCACGATGGCTATGAGCAATGTTATTCGCGGGGTTTTTGCGCTCGTCTGTGTGGCCGCTACCGTCGGCGGCCTGAGGAACGTTTTTTCCGACAACACCGAGGTGGAGGCACAAGCCCGCTTGGCGGCTTGCGGCGCAACACCGTGTAGTGCAGTCATCACCCGCCTGGAGCGAACACCGTTCGGTCAAGACTTTCAACTGCAAGTTTCCGCAAAGACCTCCGCGGAAGGCACCGGGCACAGCGTAGACGTGAAATGCAAACGTGCGCAGATCCTCTTTGGGGCCTATCAATGCCTGTTGACCACGCCGTAGCGCTCCGTTGACGAAGGGGCAACGCTCTCTTGGCCGCCCCGTAGCGCTCTGTTGACCACGCCGTAGTGCTCAGCGGCTTTTATTTGGCCTAAGCGATGGGGCAAACCCGGGGCCTCGGTAACTGTTCTTTTTTTCGTGAACACCCAGGATTTCCGAGAGCGCTGCCCAGAGTTCGCGCACCGTCTGATAGCGCTCGTCGCGATCGATGCACAACGCTCGTGCGACCCAGGCGTCGATAGCCACTGGAAGATCCGTGCGCAACGCGAGCAAGCTCGGGCGTTCCACGCGCGTCACCATATCTAACATCTCGCCAAGCGACGTCGAATAGAACGGTGGGGACCCAGCCAGTGCTCGAAATACGATCGCGCCAACGCCGTAAACGTCTACGCGATGATCCGGTGTCTGCCCCTTCCAACTTTCAGGCGCAATATAGCTCGGAGAGCCTGCAACCATACCCGCGTGGGTGACGCTCGGCATGCGCAAGAATTTGGCAAAACCAAAATCAAGCAAACGCACTTCCATACCCTCCACGCCGTCCGCCAGATAAAGGTTCCCGGGCTTCAGATCTCGATGCACGATTCCGCGAGAATGAGCAAGCTCCAACGTGTCAACGATGGGGTCCATTACCTGCACCAATTCTTCTACCGGGAACAAGAAGCCTTCGTTCTCGAAACCCCGCAGGTACTCCTCGAAATCTCGGCCATGAAGCAGCTCCATCACGATACAGATGGCGCCGTCATCGGTGTACGTTTGGTCGAGGATCCTCACGGCAGCAGTCCCCACCAATTCGGTTAAGGCGCGGGCCTCTCGGAACATTCGCTCGCGCCACTGGGGATCATCAACGAGCGACTCTCCCAGGATTTTTACAGCTACCTCATCCCCACCTCGGATGTCGCGGGCTCGATATACGGCCCCCTGCCCTCCGCGATCGATTAAGCTCAGCAGCGAGTAGCGTCCAGCGACGACCTCCCCCACGCGCATACGCAGAGCAACAGGTAGGGGGGGCGCGGTCGACACAGGTTTATCTCAACCTAAGATGATGCCCGCCGAGCCGCGTCGTGTCCAATTAAGCCGTGGGGGGGAGTTCGGTAAGAAGCCAGCGTTCTAGCTTCTGGCGGAGGTACTTGCCATGCTCTCACCTATCAACGCAGTGAGGGCGGAAAAGTTACAGCGTGGAAATAATCGTGATGGGGGCGAGAGTTATTTAACTTCTTGATTGTGTTGAGGATCTGGCTGTGATCAAAGGATCAGATGTCAGAAGCTACACGT
>JANRKO010000086.1:0-27184 GCA_033763455.1 Polyangiaceae bacterium | reverse complement strand
TACGCTTCGCCCGGCACCTCGCGATGCAAGACGCAAGACTCGATACAACGACCTTTCGGTATTTCCGCTGACGAGACTTCGACCCGGATCGTCTCCAGGCCGGCACCCGCTGGTCAGCTGCAGCTTCGTGACGCACATGGGCGCCCGCCTCTACTACCTTTTAGGGAGTTGCGCCACCTGCCGGCCGCTTCGTGGGCCCTTCGCGGCGGTGTGGAGCGCTGCGAAGGTCAGAAGCGCAACATGCGCACGCTTTGGGTTTTGAGCGGGAGCTTCAGGGTCCCATTCTGGGGCTCAAAGGTTTCCAGCGTGAGCGCATCCATCGCGGGTTTTGTGCTTGCAAGAAGTGCTTCGTGTGAAGAGCCTGTAGCGTTAATCAGAAAGGCGACACGCAGGTCCCCAGAGTCGTCCAGAAAGAGCGTGGTTTCGGTAGGCGCACCGGGCGCGGTAGACAAAACGCCTGGAAGCTTTAGGAAACTCTGGGCTGCCTCCCGATGTTGCTTGGGATCATTTCCTATCCAGAAAGGTAAACCCGCTTGGAGTGTGAGCGGCGGGAGGGGCGCCTTCAAGGCGTTCCAGTATTCATCGCGAACGGGATCATGAGGCCCCACGCTCACGCTGACCCCACGCTGTGCAGCTTCCTGCATCTTCTGAAGCAGCGTTACCGGCAGTGCCCCCGGTGATGCGACTACAACCCAACGCCCCTGATTAACTGCGTAGTCGAAGTCTTCATCGGAGCACCAAGCAAAGGGAATGCCGGCCTGATCCAGTGCCTGGCCGAAGTTTCGTGCGAAAAGCTCCACATCTTCCACTACCGGGTGATTGAGGCCGAAGCGTTCTTCCGTACATGCGTCCTCGGGACCTTGGCCGAGTAACGACAAAACACCCAGATTTATGGGCCCAAGTGCCGAGAACGTACGGCACAAACGGCGGTAACTTCGCGGAACCACCACAAATACCTCGACGGCGCGTCTGAGCTTCCAAAGCTCGCTCTCGGAGATTGCCACGAGCAGCCGCTGCCAAAACTCAAAGCCTGGTCGACAATTGCCGTGCTGGTCGATAGGTGCGCCCACCCAGCGATCGCGGCCCACCGCCATGTAGATGTTGAATGCGTTCACGCCGTAGGCGAGAGCTGCGAGTGCTGAAAAGTGCGAAGCTTCTTCCGAGCGTGCCCCAAGGTGTAGCGCAAAGCCTGCCCCTAACTCACTGGCAAAAGCTGGAACGTTCGTGCGGGTGGCACGGGTCCAAAGCGGGTCGGCTTGCGCCCTCAGCGCCCATGTTTCACCCGGACCGTGGTGAAAATTCTGACCAAGAAGAGGCACGCTCTCAGCTGCGAGCCCTGCGTGGAGGGCCGTGTGCGGAGCCGTGCGCGCTAGGTTGTGGCACACAGGGAGACGGCGGAGGGCTGGCTTCTCGCGCAAGGTTGCCGCAAATAGGCTCAAGGCCTGGGCGATGAGTTGCTCCTGAAATTCAGCCCAATTGAGGTGGCGTGCGAGCCCTTTGGCCGTTTGGGCGTTCAGCCGCTCCGGGGGCTTCAGCGTTTCAAAGGTGAGGCCACTGTCGCCGTAGGCGTTCCGCAGCGCTTCTTCGGTAACGTAACGCTCTCTAATAAAGCGCCGGTAACCTTCGATTGCGTCAGGATGGTAATCTTGATCGTAAAGGGCATCACGGAAGAAAAAGGATGCCGTGCTATCTAAGTGAAGCAATACAATAGGCCCGTTGGGAAATGCAAAGGGAGCGAGCACGTCGCCCACGCTGCTCAACCAATGCGCAGCTTCGTTAAGAAATGCAGCACTCGCGAGGCTGGGCGCGGGAAAGGCTCGTGGCAACGCAGGAACGATCACTCGAGCGCCCGTGGGCGAGCGCGCCTGGCATGCATCATCCCACAGCACGTCCGAAGGGATCCCAAAGCCGTTGAGTTCAGCGTTTACAGCTGGCCCCAAGCGTAGGCTGCACAGCATCTCAGCGGCGGCCACAGCTCGCAAAAACCCCGGCAAATCCCGCTCATTTTCACGCGCGAAGTGGAACTCGCTCGAAGCGTCTTGATGCAGCGACCACGGCACACACGTATCCACAATGCGAACACCCATGCGCTTGAGCGCATTGAGCGCGTCGGGCCACTCGGCCTTGGGTGTCCTGAAATAATGCAGGGCGCCTGCGAGGAGCGGGATGGGGCCTTCGCCCAAATCGAGCCCCGCGCGAACCAGCCTGGGCAGAGTAAAGTCTGGTTCAGTTTCCATTGCTTGCGTGCACCCAGAAGCTAGCGTCCCGGCCAGCTTGGGTCAAAGCTTGCCGTTTGCATTGGCGAGGAGTTGCCAAGCGTCGGCGTTTTGCCCGTTGGACAGCAGGGCGGCAATTGAGCTAAGGGTATGGACATGCACGTTCCTTTTCGAACGAGGTGGCTTGGTGCATGGTGGGCCTCGTTCGTGCTGTGCTTGGGCTGCATTTCGGGGTGCGCCCACTCTCCCCACCAGGAGCCCGTGCTGGGGCGTTCGGAAGCGTCGGCAACGCCGGGGCCCGTGGCCTCAAAGAAATCCGTTCGGAAGCCTGCGCGCACGGCCAAAGCTAGCGAGGGTGAGCCTTCATCCAAGGCCGCTTCCGCTGTTGAAAAAGAACCTGCGGTGCCGACTTCAATCAAGCATCCGCTTCGGGTTTTTGGTGGCAGAGCTAGCTACTACGCAGACAAGTTGGCTGGGCGCGCTACCGCTAGCGGGGAGCCTTATGACATTCACAGATTTACCGCGGCGCACCGAACGTTGCCGCTTGGCACGCTGCTCAGGGTTGTTTGCCCTGATACCCAAAGTTCGGTGGTGGTGGTGGTGAATGATCGGGGGCCTTTTGCCAAAGGGCGAGTGATTGATTTGTCGAGGGCTGCTGCGGAAAAGCTGGGGATGCTGCGGCGAGGGGTGGCCCGAGTGCGTGTTGAAGTGCTGGAGCTGGGGCCGAAGCATCGGGGGCAAAAGAAAAAGAGGTGACGTTGGAGTCCGTCGTTTCAGTGAATCTTGCGTTCGCTAGGGTAGCGGAACATTTCGGTAAGGATTTGCGGGGTGTGCGTTTCCGTGTGGGAGTTGGGCGTGGCCACCTGCTGGAGCTTGTGGCGTATGTGCCGAAAGCCGTCTTGCCGTCGCGGGCGGAGTGGGAAGCCTTGGAAGATGCTGTCGAGGCGCTAGTTGAAGCACTGCTTGGCACCATGCTTTTTGATCGCTGGGTGGGGGAGATCGCTTGCGTGGAGAGTCCGAAGAAGCCAGAGCTTCGCCTTGCGAGCTCGGAACGGTCATCGCCAACCTTGGCTCCCGCGCATGAGCTCCGCGACCTCGTGTTAAGCGTGGAACGTGATATCCACGCAGGCCTTCCTCCAACGCCCTGGAGCGAAATCAAGGACCGCAGCTGGACGCTCTTAGAGCTCGATCCAGAGGAACGGGCGGAGGGGTGCCCTCAGCCAGATCTTGTGTTGGTGGCTACTTGCTACCCAGAGCTGGTGCGCTGTTTCCTCTCGGGTGCTCCCTTCGATTCAGCGAGATTTTCGGCAAATAGTGAGCGATTTGCGTGCCTAGAGGTGGCTGTGCCCCAAGCATTTTCGGAGCGCACGCAAGTGAAAGACGCATTGGAAGCCACGCTTGAAACGGCATTGAGCCTGGAGCGGCTCGGCTCGGTGGTTGGGGTTGGCATGGGGCTTCGGTTGCTTTACTTCACGCTGGCAGTCCAACATATAGAGCAAGCGATCGCTAGCTTGCGGCGGTGTGTGGCTACGCCAAACATCAGCTCGGCTTGGCTGGTGTGGATGGACGACGCCTGGGCGGAGGATCGCGTGCTTTTACGCGACTAAGGTAACCTGCGAGCGCCAGAAACACGTTGCCTGACATCTCGTTCTTTGAGGGGCGAGAAGACGTGAAGGTGCACCTCCTGCTGGCTGTTGAAACATGTATTTTCTGCCGACCTTGATATTGTCCTCGTTGTGGGGGTGCCATGCGTTGGAGTTGATGGTTTCTCGGATGCTGAAAGTGGCGTTGGCCATCTCCGCCCACCCCTGCTTATTCTCCCTGTGCGCATTCCTAGACCATACTACCGACGCGCCTGGCAGCCGACCGATGACGGCCAACTCGTCCATCTCCGGCGCAAGGTGGATAGACTTAAATCGTTCCACGATGCGACTCGGATGCCCACGTAGAGCGCGCTAACGTTGTTGGCGCGGCAAGAGCAGGTTTGCGATTTCAATGTCTTCCGGGTGGATGCTCCGCTTTGCGACGTCAGGTATGTCTACCCAAACATGATCGGTGTCCCAATCGGAGCAGAGCTCGAAACCGACGGTCGACTCGAAGCGCGTGTGCATCACGATATTCAAAATCTGAGAGCCCGCATTGTTCGCGACGAATGCATCGAGTAGGCGGACGCCAGCCATGCCAACGTCGAGACTCGTCAACTCGCCGATACAACTGCGCGCTGTCGAAAGGATGTCCAAGTCGAAGGTGTCGCTCCCCCAATAACAGTCGCAACTCAGCAGCCAGCCGAGGTAAAAACCTCCGCAGACACTGCCGATGTGGCTTTCCTTGTGAACCAGCAGAACACGCTCGTGTTCATCCTGCAGAAGGTAAACGTAGCGCACCACGGGCGTGGCCTTTAAGCTACGAGCGTCAAGGAGTTGTCTAAGCTCTGCGTTTTCGGGCTCCTGTCTGCGCATGGGACACCGAGTGTAGTAAGGTACCTATTCGCGGCAATCAGATAGCGAACGCCGAGCCAAAAACTTGTTTAAGCTGGCACGCGTTGACGAAGCTCACGGGAGCCGTGGTCGCCATCCAGCGCTCGGATTCTGCCCTCCGGCTCAACGTGCACTTCCACGTGCTCGCTCTCGATGGTGTGTACCTGCAGTCACAAGATACCGATAAGCTCACCTTTCATGCACTACACACCCCGACTCGCACCGAGGTTGCAGAGATAGCAACCCGTACGACCAACGCTTCACAGCCGAGCCCGGGCTTGCATCAAGGCGAAGCCGAGCAAGTTCAGACCACGCCACAGCGCAGGATTCTGGGCGCGCTCGTTCTTGGCGCCCAGCCCGATGCCCCAGATGCAATCGCGCGGGCTGGCTTCGACCAGCACGCGGTCGCCGGTGCTGCGCAGGAATGCGCCCAGCTCGGCATTCTGCGAGAATTTGGCGACGCTGGCGCGCGTAACGATGTCGAAGCGCCGCTGCGTCCAGAGCTGGTCGTCGAAGTTCGCCACCGCGCGGCCGTGGGCCTTGGCTTCGGCAGGAGTGCGGGCCGCGAGGATCGCGCGCGCCATCGCTTCATCACCGAACAGGCGGGCCTTGCTCCACATCATGTAGTGCTCGGCCGTCGCGAGGCGCTCACCTTCGAGCTCGAAGCCACCGGGAACCACTGACTCAAGCACTCCTGACCAACCACGTTCGGTTGTTTGGGGGTGTGGCCCCAGAAAAACAGGTAGTCGGGGCTTAGCCCAGCAACGATACGGGCCACGAGTTCTTCTCTGTCGCGCGGCGGAGTGTCCATCAGCGCAGAAACCTATAGGCAGTGGCGAGCGCGTCCTTGCAGCTCTCGCCTATCGGTGTGCCGTGGCCGACAATCAGGCGCTCGAAGTCGTGGCCCAGCAGCACATCGACGCTGGTGCGTGCCGCCTTGCGGTCCGTCAGGCGCGTGCCCAGGATGCGTACCGGATCGCGACACGTCCAAACGCCCTCCGCCAGCGGAAAGAGCGGCTTGACCGGGACGACCATGGTCGCGATTGCAGCCTCAGATTGGGCGCCAGGTCAACTCAGCGTTCGGGAGCTCGTGCCGTTCGCGCGTCGACCTCGAACGAGCAGTCGTCGCAGCCCACCTTCACCAGCTCACCCAGGTAGGCGTAGCGTCGGCCGCCGCGCTGACCGGGCAGTGAATCGGCGGCTATGACGTTGGGGTTTTGTGGCTTCAATTTTCCTTGGCGTCGTCGGGTACCTGCCTAGCGCTGTTCTTAAGCGCTAGGAGCTCGCGTTTACCCGAAGCCAGAATAGCCGAATCGTCCACCACCTGGATGGGGGAATACGGCGGGTGTCCAGCATCAGTGCGCCCATCAAAACGACTATTGGATCGCGCATTATAGCAACAGATGAGCGCCCACCGCGGATTTTTGGATTTATTGGAGTCCGAACTATGCAGGAGGTTGGGATGAAAGAACAAAGCGCTGCCTGGCTCCAACTCAACGTAAACACGCTCGTGGCGTTTGGAGAGTTCCACGACCCGCGCTGGGTCTGCGCCTTGTTGACCGTTCACCACATCATGATTGATCCTGCCAGCACGATGGGAACCCTTTAGCACCTGCAAACACCCATTGGCCTTGGTGGCGGGGTGTACTGCAATAAAACAGCTAACCAGAGATGGGTAGAGACACGCTCCATACCAATAACCGTAATCCTGGTGCCATTCCCAAGCTCCCGTTCCAGGGTCCTTAAGCATCATCTTGGAGTGCCAGTGGTAGACCTCCTCGCCCACCAACTCGGTGCTCCGCTGAACGATTCGACGACTGGTGGCAATGGCACCAAACATATCGTCCTCAACGTGATTCCAAAGCTTTATCTTGGCGCCTTGCCCTTTTGCATCCACCGCTTCTCGCGCGCGGCTTGCCAGGGCATTTTGAACTGAAATCTCCAGTAAAAGGGCAGTTTCCTCGGGATTCAGTAGCCCGCGAACATGGAGGTACCCGTCGGCTTGATACGCATCAAGCTCCGCTTGACTCAACAACATGATATTTTTCTCCTGGTCTACTTACGCACGCTGGGAACGCTGATTAAACCGTGCTCGTTGTCGTTCCGTCATCCACTCACTGATAGCGCTCAAATCGGTAACTGGAGTTCTGGTGAAAGGGAGTGTGGGCATGTAACCGGGGGGGCCAAACTCTGGCGTCAAAGTGGTACGTGAATAGCCACGCTTTGCCTGAGCATCCCAAATCATGTCCCAAAAACGCTCATGCGCCTCCACATATCTCAGGTATTCAGGTGCCCTCGGATCGGCCACCTGAGGCCCGTGCTCATGCCCTACGCGAGCGTGAATGTGGTGAGCATGCCGAGCGCAGAGTTCCAGAATTTCTGTTTCTGTGGTCAGCAAGCGTTCGGTAACGCACACCCAATGGCTGTAATCGCACGTGAGCTTGAGCTCTGGAAACGTATGCAATACATTGCGGGTAACCCAAGGGTTGAACAGGATTCGGCCCCGGTGCGTTTCGTGGGCGATGACGAGCCCGGCGCTAGCCTCCAGCTTGAGTGCGCCTTCGAAGAAGCTTTTGGCCTCATCTTCAGACCACGCATCCCTGCCGCTATGCGCGTTGATGAACAAAGGCGAAAGCCCCTTCACCCGTTCAATCTCTTGCTCCAAATACCGCAGATGCTCTTGAACCGTTGCGCCGGCCGTGTAAATCATTGCCACAAGGCCAAGCTCGGCATCTTTCAGCTGCTGTTTGAAATGAGCCAACCTCTCTTTTGGTGGCGCCGCTGTTTCAACGGCCACGTACCCGAGCGCCTTGAACTCCCGTAAACGGTCAGAGAGAGGCTCCTGAACGCCCCAAAGCTGCCTAACACAGTCCAATTTCATCGCTTGCTCCCTAGCGGAAGGAAGCCTGGCACGAGCCATCACGCCACCCCATGGACGCCCCGGACACACCTGGACTATCCTGTCAGTCTTCGTGCGGCGGAGGTCCGCCTCACGTTCACGAGCGTGCTGCAACTGAGGACTACGCAGAAACAACCGGCAGCGTTCGCGCGTGGCAGGCCACTTGAGCTGCGCGCGACGCTTGAAGCTCTGGCCTTAGCTCCGAGCAGAGCGCGAAACGTTCCGGACAGCGAGGATGAAAGCTGCACCCGGGGGGCAAATTTGCCGGATTGGCCACCTCGCCTGGGACTGAAAAGTCCATGGGAATGTCAGGATCGGCGTTGGGCACCGCGGCGAGGAGGGCACGGGTGTAGGGGTGCTGTGGGTTTTGAAAAAGGTCTTCTGTTGGGGCGATTTCCACCACCCGCCCTGCGTACATCACCGCCACGCGGTCGCACAGGTAGCGCACCACGCTGAGATCGTGCGCTACAAAGAGCGAGGTGAGGTTCAGCTCGCGTCGGAGATCGGACAATAAGTTGATGACTTGCGCCTGCACCGAGACGTCCAGCGCGCTGACCGGCTCGTCAAGAATGAGCAGGCTCGGATTCATCACCAAAGACCGCGCTATGCCGATGCGTTGCCGCTGGCCACCAGAAAATTCGTGCGGGTAGCGCGCCAAGTGCTCGCTTCGAAGCCCCACGCGTTCCAACATTTCCACTACACGCCGCTTGAGCTCAACGCCACGAGCGAGGTTGTGGATCGTGAGCGGCTCCCCCACGATTTGTTCAATGCTCATGCGCGGATTCAGCGAGCTTACCGGATCTTGAAAGACCATCTGGAGCTCGGTGCGCAGCGGGATAAGAGCTTTCTCCGATAGTTGCGCGAGATCCACCACGCCAGATTTGGAGCGAAACAGAACTTGGCCGCCAGTGGGCCTCAGCGCTCGCAAAATGGTGCGCGCGGTGGTTGTCTTACCCGAGCCACTTTCCCCCACAAGCCCTAGGGTTTCCCCAGGAAAAACGTCGAAAGTGACGTCGCTCACGGCTCGCACCCAGCCTATCTGCTTGGAGACGATACCTTGGCCGAAGATCGGAAAATGCTTCTCTAGGTTGCGAACGCTGAGGAGCGGCTCACTTGCCATTAGAGCTCCCCCATTCGAAGGCAGGCCACCGTGTGTTCAGCGTTGAGAGCTAGCGTAGGCGGAGGTAAGCCTTGGTCGCAACGGCCTGGTACAGCGTACCGGCAACGGGGGTGAAATGGGCAGCCCGGTGGGATTTCCTTTAAGGAGGGCACGTTGCCTTCGATGGAGGGAAGAGGCTTTCCTCGCTCGGAGCGGCTGGGGATCGAATCAAGCAAGCCGCGCGTGTACGGGTGTTGTGGGTTTCTGAGCACTTCGCGGAGCGGCCCCGCTTCCACCACGCGCCCGAGGTACATGAGCACGATGTCGTCAGCCGTCTGGGCAACCACGCCTAGATCGTGGGTGATGAGCAAGACTGAAAGGTTGTGTTCGCGCTTGAGGCTCTTCAAAAGCCCTAAAATTTGTGCCTGAAGTGTGACGTCGAGCGCGGTGGTGGGCTCATCCGCGATCACCAGCTCGGGGCTATTGGCGAGCGCAATGGCGATGACTACTCGCTGGCGCATGCCTCCAGAAAGCTCATGCGGATACTTCTTGAGAGCCTGCTCGGGCGCTGCGATGCCCACCTTCCCAAGTAGCGTGGCTGCTTCGCGGTCGATAGCTTGGGTTGATTGGCGACGGTGCAGACGGATAGCTTCTGCAAGCTGATTACCAACCGTGTGAACTGGCGAAAGGGCGGTCATCGGTTCTTGGAAGATCATGCCGACAGTGCCGCCCCGTAGCGCGTAGAGCTTGTCGGAATCCTCGCTGAGTGCCGTTATGTCTATCGTGCTGTCCGAGTGCGGGTGGATCAGGATTCGCCCACCGACGATGCGTCCCGGGGGCTTCACCAGGCGCAAAATGGAATATGCCGAGACGCTCTTTCCGCAGCCACTCTCTCCCACGATCGCTACCACTCGCCCTCGCCGCACTTGGAAAGAAGCACCATCAACAGCTTTGAGCTCTACGCCATCGACAAAAAAGGACGTCTTGAGATCCTTTACTTCCAGCACGAAATCGTTGGGCATTGCCGTCAGTTCCTGGAAGCGTAAGGATCGGCGGCATCCCTCAGGCCATCGCCCAAGAAGTTGAAGCCGAGCACAACGAGGATGATGAAGACTACGGGTAGAAGGACCCACGGGTAGCTCGAAACCACCTGCAGATTGGTTGCGTCTTGCAGCATAACGCCCCAGCTTACGATGGGAGGTCGCAGGCCTAAGCCGAGGAAGCTGAGGCTGGTTTCCCCGAGGATCATACCGGGCACACTCAAAGTGAGCGTTACGATGATGTGACTCGTGAAACCGGGCAGAAGGTGGCGCGTGATGATGCGTGTGTGCGAAGCTCCGAGTAAGCGGGCTGCCACCACGTAATCTTCCTCACGAAGGCTCAAGATCTTGCCGCGAACTACGCGCGCCAAACCCGTCCAGTTGAGCAAGCTCAAGACTACCGTGATGCCGAAGTAGATTTTCAGGGACGACCAATCTTTGGGCAAAATCGCGGCTAGTGAGAGCCAAAGCGGCAATTGAGGGAAGGCGTTGATCACTTCGATACTGCGCTGGATGAGATTATCTACACGGCCCCCCACGTAGCCGGAGATGCCGCCAACCACGAGGCCTAAGATGAACGTCACCAAGATGCCCACGAGGCCAACACTCAACGAAATACGCGAGCCGTGGATGAGGCGGCTTAGGATATCTCGTCCGTAGCGGTCCGCGCCGAAGACGTAGAATTGTGGTGCAACGGGCTTTTCTGTGACCGTTGCGGATGCTCTGGAAGGTGACGGCCGAGTGCTCCTTTGTGCGTAAGTGTTCCTGTCTACGCCCAGCAGGTGCCGATCCCAGGGGATGAAGCCCATGAGCTCATAGGGCACGCCCGGCACAAAGAACCCCAAAGGTACAACGTCCGAAGCGTCTTCGATGTAGATCCGGCGAAGCGTTAGTGGATCCATCGAGGGCTTTACATTCAGGATGTGAAGGCCATGCTCGAAGCTGAACCGAGGTGGCGTGGGGGGGCAATACGCGTGATGTACATCGCGCCATTCGCGCGAATACGGCGCAAAGAATTCGGCGAAAATACCGGTGATTCCGATGAGTGCAAGCAGAAGCAGGCTAGCGTAGGCCGTGTGATGGCGCCGGAAGCGCTTCCAGATCAGCCGCGATTGGGACGCAGGTGGTGGACGTGCAGGCATGGAGGATGGCGAAGCCGGTTGGTTCTCTGCGGTTGGCGCGCTTGCCATCAGCGGGACCCTCCTTGAAAGCGGATCCGGGGATCTATCCAGAGCAACATAAGGTCGCTCACCAGCGTACCCAGCACCCCCAAGAGGCTCAGCACCATGAGCATCGAGCCCGCGAGGTACATGTCTTCCATCATGAGAGCCTCGAGCAACAGCGGCCCCACGATAGGCAAGCTCAAGACAATGCCTACCAAGGCGCCGCCGGAGACCAACGCGGGGAAAAGCCCGCCAATGCCGGAAACAAACGGATTGAGTGCCAAGCGCACGGGATACTTGAGTAGTAATGCAAGTGGCCGCACCCCACGTGCGCGCGCCGCCGTAACGTACGGCTTGTTCAACTCATCCAGCAGGTTCGCGCGGAGTACCCGAATCATGCCCGCCGTGCCCCCCACGCCGAGCACCACAATGGGCAGCCACACGTGCTTCAAAAGGTCCCAAATCTTCGCAAAATCCCAGGGCCTATCGGCTTGCTCAGCCGACATGAGGCCCGTGACACTCACCCCAAGGTAGCGATCGGAAAGGTACATCAAGACAAGCGCCAGCAGGAATGGCGGTACGCACATTCCCAAAAAGCCAAGGAAGGTAAGGATGTGATCCATCACTGAATACTGGCGCACTGCGGAGTAGATCCCGAGTGGGATGGCGATGGCCCAGGTAAAAAGAATGGTGCCCAGGGAGATCAACACCGTTAAGAGAATGCGATCCCCCACGATGGTGTCTACCCGTTGAAGCGTATCCATAGAACGACCAAGATTGCCCTGCAGGAGGCCCGAGTCTTTCTGGTCGAAAGAGCCAAACCAGTAGAGCCCCATCCAGCGCGCGTAGCGGACAGGCTGCGGATCATTGAGGTAGAACATGTCCTCAAGCTCTTTGATGGCTTGGCGGTTAGCCTGCTCCCCCTGACGTTCAAGCTCCATGGTTTTGGCCGTCAAGAAATCGGACGGAGGGAGCTGAATGATGGCAAACACCACCACTGAGATGACCAACAGGGTGGGCACCATCACGAGCAGGCGCTTGCCCACGTATGGATGCCGGAGCACAAGAAGTAGGCAAAAAATGCCCAATATTCCCAGCAATATGGGCCCGAGTGCGTGCCCCAGCCAACCCCTTTCGGCCGGTGCGGTGACTCCGCTAGCTTTGGGCAGTGGAGAATTGGGAGGTGGCGTAACGGAAAGCACAGCCGCGCGGATCTGCCGGGTGCTCTCCTCGGTGGTGGTGGCGCCTTTGAAGAAGAAGCGCTCGGGATACGCATTGCCTGGCGAAAGAAAATCCCACGTGAAGACGACGTCGTCCGGCACGTTCTGAAAGGCATCCTGAACGGCAATGGCGTAAGGTGGCATGGTAGCCACGCTGATGGTCCACACATTCTCAGCGGCAAGCTTCAGAATGCTGCGGAAGCGCTCCGCCTGCGCCTCTGGCTCGCCTACTTCGCTCATGTTTTCGTAGAGCTCGTAGGCCTTTAGTATCGGATGATCTTTGGGGGGGACCACGGCGCCCGCGGCGCTCGCCTTCGGATTTCCGTACAGGCCTCCGTTTTGGTACCAGCGCGCGAAGCCGATGCCGAAGTTGGATTCTTCCCGAATGGGTACGAACGAGCGCGCTTCGATGATGGGCAGGAATTCGTTATTGCTGGTCCAGAGGCTAAAATCGTGAACCAAAGAGTTCTTCTCGGCGTAAAAGAGCCGATCGCCCTGCAAGAGTGGGATGGCTCGGATACCGATGCGGCGCCAATCTTCGGTGACAAATTGCGCCAGGGTAACGAAGTTGACGTGCGCGAAGTGCACGAAAAACGTCATCGGGGTGCCATCCCGAAACAGGCGCATCCCTTCTAGGTCTCGCTCCGTCAAACCGATCTCGTCCAAGAGCTGATTGGCCCGATTGGGGTCGAAGGAGGCGAAGGCCTTGAACGCACTTGGCTCGTAGAAGAGGGAAGACTCATCTGGAGCAGCTTGGGCCGCGGTAACACCGAGCCCAGGATACTCGGCGTCGATGATCTCCTGGCGTTGAACGGCAAGGGAGAGCGCCTGGCGAAAGCGCTTATCGTTCAGAAGCTCATGTTTGTTGCGCGTGGTGCGGTGGGCTGTTTCATTGCCGTCCGTGTTCGGCACTACATGACGGTTCAGGTTTGGGTAAATGACGAACGGACTGCGATCGCCGCGATACCAGTGGATCACATGCAATGCGTGGCGTTCGGCTTCCGACATCATCAGCGTGTAGGTATCGCCACCCACTGGCGAAAATGCATACTCCCCGCTTAAAATGGCTGCAGAAACGGCCTCGCCCGTACGCCGGTGCATCTGAACACGGTCGACGTAAGGCAGCTGATTTCCGGCTTGGTCGACAGCAAAATAATACGGGTTGCGTTCGAAGTTGTAGGGAGCCGTGGCGGAGTGGGTGCGGTAGACCCACGGCCAAAGGCGCGGGTGTGCGGGATTTTGGAAGCGTTTGGCATCGGTGTAGACGGCATTCGGGCTTGGCAATCCCTTTTGCTCCATCGTTCGCCGTATCAGAGCTTGGTCCCCTAGGCGTGGGTGAAATTGCTTCAGGTAATGTGCGGGCGATTCGGTCAGCAGGAGCCCGAAAAACGTCGCCAGCTTGGGCAAGAAGAGCCCGTTCGGAGATTCAAAGCTGAAGCGGACAGTAAAATCATCCAGCTTTTCAACCTTGCCGAGTTTGCCGCGAATTCGCATGAACGGGGGAAGTGCACTGGCGCCGAGCACCGGATCATTCGCTTCGTTCTGCCACCAGTAGAGGATGTCCTCGGCCGTAAATGGCATGCCATCGCTCCAGCGCACGCCCTTTCGAAGTTCGAACGTAAATTCGGTATAATTGTCGTTATTTTTGAAGCTTTTCGCCAGGTGCGGCACCACAGGAAAGCCCTGGGGCGACCAATGCACCAGCTGATTTTGCCCGAGGCGCCGCTCCATGTATTCGAAGGCTGCCGTATCGCTGAAGGTAGTTTGGCGCCACACGCCGCCGTATTCACCTACTTGTTTGGACTGAAGAACGAGGGGTTCTGGACCGATGCGTTCGAGCAAAGGTGGCAGCTTACCGGTGGCCACGAGCGGTTTTACCAACGGCGACTCGCCTTTCGGAAACCAAGGCAGAGAGCTTGCATTTGCTGCGCCATAGTCCACTTCAAGTTGGACTCGCGGAGGAGCTTTCGCATTGATTCTAGGACGCCGAGATTCACGAACGCGTTCCAAAAGCTCGGGTGCGTGGGCGCGCGGAGCGTTCGCCATATTCGGCCGAATCCACCAGGCCACACCCAGGATGAGCCCGAGAAAGCCAAGCGCCACGAGCGACAGCGCAAGCAAGAATCTCAGGGTACCGTTGATTCGCACAGCGGACCTCTACGATTCCGGCTGGATCTTGGCAAAATCTGCGATAGTGCCGAAAAATGCGCCGATCTGCATAAGTAGGCGCACGCGATTCTCCCGCAGCGCCTTATCTTCCGCCATCACCATCACTTGATCGAAGAAGGCATCAACGAAGGGCCGGAGCGGTACGATCTTGGCCATCGCGTTCGCATAATCGTCCGCATTCACCGCCGCGAAGAAAGCCGCGCTCACTTTTGAAACCTCTGCGTAAAGAGCTTTTTCCGCGTCGTCCGTGAGCTTTTGCGCGTCCACCTCGGCGCGGGTAATGTCCTTGGCCTGCTTCTCAACGATGTTGGCAACACGCTTGAAGGTCGCTGCGAGAGCCGAGAAGTCGGGGCGGCTCACGTACGCAGAAATCGCTGCTAAGCGCAGCTCGGTTGCCACAAGATCGTCGAAGCCCGAAGAGAGCACCGCCTCCACGACATCCGCCCGGTGGGCTTCGCGCCAGGTGGATTCAAGCCGCCCTCGGAAGAATTCCAAGAGCTGCTCTTTTACACTTGGGTCCGTGGGCTTGCGCTTTGCATCGGCGAGCTTGGGACCTAAAAGGGAAATCGATTCATCCAGCGCCGCGGAAAGCGAGAAGCGGTAGCGGCGCGCCGTAGCGATGCGAATAAAGGTGATAGCTGCGCGCCTGAGCGCGAATTCATCTTTTGCACCAGTGGGCTTTTTGCCGATGCCGAAGAGCCCTGAGAGCGTATCCAGACGATCCGCAAGCCCAATGATGGCACCCGGATCCTCAGTGGGCAGGCCATCACCGGCACCGCGAGGCAGGTAATGCTCGAAGATTGCGAGCGCCACTTCTTTGGGTTCCTTGTCGTGGAGCGCGTACTCTCGACCCATCACGCCCTGGAGCTCGGGGAACTCGCCCACCATGCCCGTGTTGAGGTCCGCTTTGCAGAGGGTGGCGGCGCGCTCGACGGTAGCGATTGCGTTAGATTTCCCAAGAGCTTTGGCGAGGAATACTGCCAACGCACGAATGCGGTCAGTCTTTTCCGCCATGCTGCCGAGCTTCTCGATCCACGAACGCTTGTGGAGGCTGGGGAGGCGATCCATGAGCGGCGTGGTGCGGTCTTCATCAAAGAAGAAGCGGCCATCCGAAAGGCGCGCGCGCAAAACACGTTCATAGCCTCGGATAGACAACTGCACGTCTTTTGCAGGTGTATTTGAGACAGCGATGAACTTTGGCTGCACTTTGCCCTGTGCGTCCACGAGCGTGAAGTAGCGCTGGTGGCTCTTCATTTCTTGGATGAGAACCTCTGGAGGAAGATCGAGGTGCCGCTCTTCAAAGGTACCCACCACCGGATTGGGCAGCTCCACAAGATTGGTGACCTGATCGATCAGCGCATCATCGTGCAGCACCGTGCCGCCGACGTTTTTCGCAGCGGCGGCGATGCGTTCCGTCAACAGGGTGCGCCGCTTCGACATGTCGGGGATAACATGTGCCTGCTCCAGCAATCCCTCGTAGTCAGCGGGCTTGGGGACGTTGATGGGCGCGGGTGAGAGAAAACGATGTCCGCGGGTGATTCGGCCGCTCTTTACGTCCGCATACACCACCGGCACGACTTCGGTGCCCAGGAGTGCGACGATCCACTGCAACGGGCGACCGAAACTTTGCTCCACGTCGCCCCAGCGCATTTGCTTGGCGAAATTGATCTTCCGAGCGCACGCGTTGAGCACTTCCGGGAACAACTCAAACGTGCGGCGGCCTTTCTCTTCCACGATCGCCACCAGGTATTCGCCCTTGGGTGTGGAGATGCGCTTGAGCTGATCGACGGGCACCTGCGCGCTTTCGGCGAACTTTTTGGCGGGCTCTTTCGGCTTACCCTCGGCATCGAAGCCGGCGCTGACCGAAGGGCCCCTGACTTCCTTCGTGACGTCGTCGGTCTGCTCCGCGACGTCGCTCACTAGTAAAGCGAGCCGCCGCGGAGTGCCAAAGCGCCGCACGGCGCCGTGCTTAATGTTGAGCAAAACGCACTGCTCCCGGAAGGTCTTTTCGAGATCCTCCAGGGCGGGCGCCACGAAGCGTGCGGGCAACTCCTCGGTGCCCAGCTCGAAGAGTAGCTCAGCCACGGGGGGCCTCCTTCTGATCCGCTTTGTCCTCAAAGCTCATGGTGTTCCACATCTCGCTCGCAGCTTTGCCTTCCAATATCGGCAACTGCTCTCCCACCGTCCAAGCCGTCTTGCAGAGTGGCCAGCCGAGCTTTTGCCGATTCTTCAAGTAGCCCTTGGCGCACAGCGAGGCGTTATCCCGCACCCGCTTGATGTAGCCCGCGCGATCGGTGACCGAAATCGCGCCGCGCGCATCCAAGAGGTTGAAGGCGTGGCTGCACTTGAGGGCGAAATCGTAAGCGGGTAGCGGGAGCTTCTCGTCGATCAGGCGCTTGCACTCGGCTTCGTAGCTCCGAAAAAGCATCTCAAGCTGCTCAGGGTCGGACTTTTTGAGCGCGTATTCGGACATTTCCACTTCGTTCTGGTGGAAGACTTCGCCGTACTTTACGCCCTTCACCCACTCAATATCGTACACGCTGTCCACTCCCTGTACGTACATGGCAATCCGCTCAAGCCCATACGTCAGCTCAGCTGACACGGGCTTACAATCGTAGCCGCCGCACTTCTGAAAATAAGTGAACTGGGTGATCTCCATGCCATCACACCAAACTTCCCAGCCCAGGCCCGAAGCTCCGAGCGTCGGGGATTCCCAGTCGTCTTCAACAAAGCGGATATCGTGCTCAAGCGGATCGATGCCGAAAGCCTTGATCGAATCAAGGTAGAGCTCCTGCACATTCTTGGGCGCGGGCTTCAGAATCACCTGAAACTGGTGGTGCTGAAAGAGCCGGTTTGGGTTCTCACCAAAGCGCCCGTCAGTGGGGCGGCGCGAAGGCTGAATGTAGGCGATGTTCCACGGCTCCGGCCCGAGCGCGCGCAGAAAGGTGGGGGGAGCCATGGTTCCTGCGCCCACCTCGAGGTCGTAACCCTGCGTAACGATGCAGCCGAGCTTGGCCCAGTGGTTCTGGAGCGTCAGCAAGAGATCCTGAAAATACATAGCGGGCAGCACCGTACAGCCGACGCCCCCCCCGTTCAATCAGCTGGATGGCAGCGGCTGGGATGCGGTAGTAATCCCCAAGAACGGGTGCTCCCGTGGGAGCCAGCCTTGCGCGGGCGCGGTGTGGAAGCAGCGTCGAGCCTTAGCGGTTGCTCTTCAACCGTTCGAGCTCGGCCTTTACGAGTTCGAGCTCGCGTTCGGCTTCCTCGCGGCGCTTCTGTTCTTCCTCGCGGCGCTTCTGCTCTTCTTCAAGCGCGGCCTCCAGCTCAAGGGCGCGCGTTTGAGCGTCATCCACGAAATGGGTCAGCCTCTCTACGAGCTCCTTTTGGCTTGGAAGCACTGCATTGCCCACCAAGAAGCGAAGCCTCCCTTCTTCCAAACGTAGCCCAAGCTCGAGCACCGCTGAATGAAAGGCGCCGCCTTGGGGTACAGCTCGCTCATAGCTATCGTCCTTGAGGCGATAACCGTTCAGCGTACGGCGGGTGAAATCGTAAACGAAGTACTCCCCGATGCCGAGCTGAGCGTAGCGCTCCACGTTGTCCTTTACGTCTTTGCGTCGGCTTCCGGAAACGATCACTTCAAGGGCAAAGTCTAAGCCTTTGCCTTCGTGCGACACGATCCAGCTGGGGCGCGGGTGTGGCTCGACATCAAGCACGGCGATCACATCGGGGGAGAACATGTGTTCGCCAGGATAAAAAACTGGCAGATTGCCACTCACATAAACTCTTCGGCCACGCTCTCGGAACCAGCGTGACAGGATATCGCGGGCCTCCGAGTACGCCTCGAAATGATGATCGCCCTCGGGCGGGTGCGCTTCATCCGGCGGGAACTCGCTGGGCAGGCTTTCAACCACCTCCCTACGCTCTTCGTCCGTCATGGCGTCCCACACCGCCTGCAAAGGCGCCCGCGGATCTCTAAGATCTAGCGTCCACTTGGGTGAGGGGATGATCGACACAGGAGAGAGCCTAGCACACTGCTCGTACGGGTCACCGTGGGGCGGCCCGACGCGGCTGGTTCTTGGTATCGCTACAACCTCCGCGAGCCCTGCGGCTACGCGGCTATTCAGCCACGAATCGCGTCCCGGTACTCACGCATGGCGCGGCTCGTGGTGGGGGAATCCACGAAGCGTTCGAGCATGCGCAGATCGATACCGGAAAGTACATGGCTGTGTTCGATCGGCTCGTAGTCTTCGCCGCGGAGCTCGTACGCCTGGATGCGCCCGTGCGCCCAAATCCAAATCTCCCCCACACCCAGCTTGCGATAAACCTGAAGTTTATTAATCCCCCCGCGCGTCCACTCTACCTCGATCGCCAGGTGTGGGGCGCTGGCTTCGCTCCCATCTCCGAAGATGTAACATTCATCTGGTTCCGCAGCACCTGGCTCATGTGAGCCGATTCATCTCGTCGTAGGCCAGGCGTTCGCGCAGAGCCCATACGGTGGCTTCATAGCTCTGGCGCTTTCCCGAAAGGATATCCGCCACCGCTACGGGTTCTCCGGTGTGAGCCGACTCCAAACACGCGTAAATAATGGCCTCGGCTTCGAGCGCCCGTTCAGCGCTCCCGATTACAGCAGCTTTCGGATCTTGCATCAGCTGCGCCAGTTCCAGAAAGCTGTGACCGAAAGGATCGGCAGGTTGGGAAAAAGGAAGATCTGGTATTGGGCTCGGAGCCTCTTCACCCGTCAACTGGAAGCGTTCGCGCTCCCAACTTCCGCGTTCTCCCCACAGCTTCACCTGAAAATGCCAACCACCGCGGCCACCGCTCGCAACACTGAATTGGCACAGAGCGCCAGATTCGAACTCAAGCGTTGCCATCGCGAGATCTTCGGTGTCCACAGCCACTTTGCCCCAGCGCTCGTTGGCGCGAGTGGCTTCTAGCTGCCGAGTGCGTGCGAAGGCTGTCTTACAGGGCCCGAGCACGTCTAACATCCAGTGCGTTCGGTGCACGCCGTGATCGATGAACCAACCTGCGCCTGCGTAAGCTTTGAGGTGGCGCCACGGTGTCATGAAAAATCCGCCCTTCAGATCGAGCACAGCTTGGTCGATCATGAAGGTAGGCTTTCCGATAGCCTGCCCAGAACGCAGCCAGTCGATCTGCGCTCTGTCTTTCCCTAGCACCGCTGGTTCGGAGATAACTAGCGGCGTTCCCGTCTTTTGGGCAAGCTCCACAATCCGCCGACCGTCCCGAATTCCCAGGCCGATCGGCTTCTGGAGTTGCACGGCAATGCCCGCTTCCAAAAATGCGGAGGTGACTTCGAGGTGCAGGTGGTGGGGCACCAAGATGGCGGCGATGTCAGGCCGCTCAGGGCCCTTCAAGAGTTCGCGGTAGTCGGAGAGGATCTGCGGTGCCGCTTGGTCCTTCACGTAAGCTTTCGCGAACTCCGCGGCGCGACCGGGGAGTGTGTCCACGACGGAGCTTAAGGTGAACTCGGGAGCACGGGGGTGCTCGGCGAGCGAGTGCAAGCCCTTGAGGTGACTCTCGGCAATCTGGCCTGTACCGATAAACGCAACGCGCAAGCTCATACTGGGTGCCTCTTAGAAAACTGGGATTCGGGTGCGGAGACCTGACACTCTGTCGCGAGAAACTCTTGCTCGCCGAACCGGGCAGGTGTACCAGAAGCGAGAGGCTGGAAGGAAAGCCCTTTTGCCACCCCCACAGAAAAGCGAGAGCATTATGAAGCAAAAAGTCATCGTGGATCCGCATGGCCGCCGCATGGAAGACGTGTTTTCTGACGCGGATCGTGAGCGTTTGTACTCAATTGCTGATGTGGTGTGGGGCAAGAACGAGCCAATGCCGGACGCAGAGATTGCCAAGGTGGCCAAAGAGGTGGTTGCCGTGGTGTCTGGCCGCTGGCGCCACGGGGATTTTTCTCGCTTTCCCAAGCTCACCGCTTTTCTGGAGGTGGGCGGTGGTCATCCTTCGCCCGCCGACTTCGACTACAAGACGTGCTTTGAACGCAGCATTCGGGTGCTGAGCTGCGCTCCAGCATTCGGACCCACAGTGGCCGAAATGGCACTCGGCTTGGCGTTAGCCTGTGCGCGTGATATCGCCTGGACGGACGGCGGTTTCCGTGCGGCCGATCGGGAAGCCAACTGGAGCCACACCGATCTCAACGATTCGTTCACGCTCTTCGACAAGCCCGTGGGTTTCATCGGCTTTGGCAGCCTCGCGCGAAGCCTGAAGCCACTCGTAGAGCCCTTTCGCGGCCCGATCCAAGTGTATGACCCCTGGCTCACGGATACCTATTTGCGCACCCAAGGCGTCACGCCTGTGGACCTCGACACGCTGCTCAAGACATCGCGCTTCATCTATGTGCTCGCCGTGCCGACCTCAGCCAACAAGCATTTCCTGAACCGCGAGAAGCTGGAGATGATCCGCCCGGATGCTGTGTTGCTCTTGATGAGCCGCGCCAGCGTGGTTGATTTCGATGCCCTGACGGATCTGCTCGTGAAGAAGCGCTTTCGCGCTGGCATCGACGTCTTTCCGGTTGAGCCGCTGGATCGCGACCATCCGATCCGCAAGCTCCCGAACGTGGTGCTCTCTTCTCACCGCGCGGGCGCAATTCGCGAAGGCATCCAGAACATTGGGCACCTGGTGGTCAATGATTTAGAGGCTATCGTAGCCGGCAAGGTGCCCCAGCAAATGCAGGTAGCCCAGCCTGAGTTTATTCGGTTGCGGGGGGATTGAGGTTCGGCCGGATCCTTCGTTATCGCGTTGCACCCTTCCACGCTGCGCCGGGTAGGTGGGCGACGATTCGCTCCAACACTACGTCCATTGCAGTGTCACAGTCCCATGTGAGACCAGGGCGCAGGAACCGATCGAGGTCCGCCCTGAATACCGGCGCGCTGCGTTTCTCGTGGAGGTTGGCCTCAAACTGGGCTCGACTCACCTCGTGCCCGCCTTCGGTCATGTACCTCTGAAAGGATGCGAGCAGCGTCGGCGGATCGACGACCCCTTTCTCGATCGCCAACCACAGATCGAACAGGTCACGACCCTTCTTGCGCTGGTAGAGTGCACGCAGCTTGGTCGCCAAGAGCTCGTTCACCGCGAATGCGGCGCCGTGATAGGCGGCCGCGCTAAGCAACGTCACGTAGTAGGGCACTGCGAGGCGTTGCACCAGGTCGGGGACGAACTGGTCAGCGGGCAGGCAGCCAAGGGCCTGGTATTCAGGCGGCACGATCACGTGGAAGCCGCGGTGCGGATCGGCGAGCTCTCCCTTCTCCTGAGCCGCCGCAACGCGGCGCGCGTCGCCGTGAGCGTACGGCCAAGGGCCGTCACCGCATCGTTACTGATCAAGGCAAGCCGGACGTACTATCGCGCAACTACGAAGCTCGCCCTGAGGCGGATGTCCTTCACTTGGCGCACTTCCAACGCCTTTGCAGCCGCATGCCCAAAAGGCTTTCGGCCGCTGAGCGCCGTGCTTTGGACGCGGAGGATCGTGGCGAGCGCTGCCCGCCTTCATGTAGATCCAGGTGCGTTCAGAAGCCTCTATGTGCACGATTGAACGAAAGGACAACGCGGGGGGAAGCCGCACCGGATAGAGCGTTGGCGACAAAAAAGTGCTAAACGCTCTGGTATGGCGGAGACTGCAAAAAAGCGCGCAACCTACGAAGACTTGCTGGCAGTCCCCGATGGGATGGTCGCTCAAATCATCGACGCCGAACTGGTGGTGATGCCCCGGCCGGCGTCCGCTCATGCGCGCTCAGCTTCTCGCCTTGGGATGGATCTGGGCTCACCCTTCGATCGCGGCAAGGGCGGCCCCGGCGGGTGGATCATTCTCGACGAGCCAGAGCTGCACCTCAGGGCGGACGTTCTGGTTCCAGATTTGGCCGGCTGGCGTCGGGAGCGCATGCCCGAACTCCCGCACACCCCCGCCTTCACACTGGCCCCGGATTGGGTGTGTGAGGTGCTCTCGCCCTCCACCCAATCGATCGATCGCGTGCGGAAGATGAACATCTATGCGCGTGAGGGCGTGGCGCATGCGTGGCTGCTCGATCCCAACGCTCAGACGCTCGAAGTTTACCAGCTCTCTGGTGAACACTGGATCCGAAGCGGAAGTTGGGAAGGTGCCGCCACGGTGCGTGCGGAGCCGTTCGACGCGATTGAGCTTGAATTGGCGGGGCTTTGGGAGCGGTAGGGCGGCGGTGAGGGCCAGCGCGCCCTAGGGGCAGGGCCTAGGGTTCCCTTCCGGGCGTGTCTATTGGAAAACTGTTGCGGTTTGGGATAACGGCAGACCCAGATTTTTCTCGGAACGAGTACGTCTACGTGTCGTACGTTCCGAGCGCTGCCGATGCGATTGTCCCGGTTTCAGTTTTCAGGTGGTCGGCTGAAGCTTGAAACGGAGAAGGCAGTCTTGCAGTTTCCCGTGGAGGTGGATTCCTGTGTCAATCCCTAGTAGGTCCCGAGCTTTGCCCGCGAAGAAGGTAGGCTGTGGTGGGCCGCCGCTTAGCCCTTCGGCCCCTTGAGCGGCAAAGCACCCAAGTAATCCTTCTTTCCTATCTCCACGCCGTTGTGGCGAAGGATCGCGTACGCCGTCGTAATGTGAAAATAGAAGTTCGGAATCATATGTTGAATCGCATACTCGGATGCCGTGAGGTATTTGCCCTCCCACCGCGGCTGGCTCACGTGGCGCTCTTCAGCTCCCTTGAAATCGGCGGGGGAGAAACCACGCAAGTACGAGATAACGCTTTCAATGCGAGCCTTGATCTCACTCAGGGTCTTCTCCGTGTCGGGATGCGAAGGCGCTTCCTTGCCTGTGACGCGAGCGGCTCCTAGCTTGGCGGTGTCACAGGCAATTTGCAGCTGGCGCATAAGGGGGAACTGGTCCGGCGCCAGGCGAGCCTGGAGCAGTACTTCGGTATCTACCTTCTTCTCCATCGCGAAAGCCTTGGCTTTGTCCAAAATAGCGTTGAGGTTCTCAAGGGACTTCTGAAACTGCGTGATAGTGATGTCGTAGAGCATGGTGGTTTTCCTTTGGGGCCCGGCATAGGGTCACTCCTGCCAGACGTCGAGAGGCAGCAAATCTTCAGCAACTGAGGCCAGTCTCTGGGGACCGTAAGCCGCTGACGGCACCCGCCGCGTCGCGTCAGGTGGAAACGCGCGTTGCTCCTCTGAACAGCTGACACCCGCTGGAACCACCATCCAAAAGCACCGAGATAAGCTCAACCCCCGCAACAACCAATTGCTCGAAATGCCGGATAGTGCTAGTTTCATCGGCTGATCACCCCTCCGGGTGTGCGGCGGCGTGTCAACGCCTTAGGTGGAATCAAGGCCGAGCGCAACCTGGCGTTAGCTTATTTAGGGTTGCGAAAAGTCGAATAAAAGTTCAAAACAGTTCAGCCTGCCGAGAGCCACCACCTCTCTCAGCCCTGGGCCCCATCCACCGCTTAACCTACGAGTGCGTTGTCGCGAGGAACCTATGAGAACAGCAACACCCCTATTTACCACGGTCGCCCTTCTCGCCCTTAGCAGCGCATTGGGCGCATGCTCGGCAACGTCAACAGACCCCGGCTCTACATCCAGCCCGGTCACCTCTGGAACCTCCCCGGAAACGGGAGGCAGCAGTGGCGTGTTCAAGCCGTCCCCTGCAAGCACCGGGACTGTCCAAATTGGGGCGATTGACCCGAACTTGGGTGTGGGCAACGTGAAGACGGACTGTCAGCCCAAGCTGATCGGGATCGTTCGGGATTTTAATTCCAAGTACTCCACCGTGAACCCCCATCCCGACTTCGAACAATTTGTCGGCCCCGGGATTACTCCGGGCTTGGTGAAGAGCACGCTCGGCGCCAATGGCGCCCCCGAATACGCGGACCCGCAGCCGCCCGGCGACGTCCAGATTACCAGCAAAGCTAGTTTCGACCTCTGGTACAGCACCGCCCACCCCGCTAATGCGAAGGTGGAGCTGGATCTAGATAATCCACCGGCATCGGCAAGCATCACGAAATCTGTCGACCAGGTCACTGGCGCAACCACCTACGAGTCCACAAGTTTCTTCCCCATCGATGGGAAGGGCACGCAAGCCCAGGATGTGCAATGGGGTGAAAATAAGGATGAATCCAAGTCGGACCAGGAGCCCAAGGCGATCCTCCCTCCTTTTCACAACTACCACTTCACGTTTGAGCTCAATACGAAGTTCATCTACAAGCCCGGCCAGGTCTTTAGCTTTTTTGGGGACGATGACCTCTGGGTGTTCATCGATAGGAAGCTTGCCGTGGACGTAGGTGGCCTTCATCCGCAAGCGTTCGGCATGGTTGAGCTTGATAAGTTGGGGTTGATGCCGGATAAAGAATACGAGCTCAGCGTGTTCCACGCAGAGCGCCGCACCACCACATCGAACTTCAAGGCGACCACGAACATTACGTTCTCCAATTGCGATCCGATTGTGCGTTGAACAGCATCCCTCCGCCCTGTCGGTTCATGCGGGTCCTCGGGTAGCACAACGCCGTCAGCCGTGGGACTGACGGTGGCGTTGGGGGGGATTCGCTCAGTGAGTGACTTGCTCTGAGGCTGCGTTGCTGTTGCCGAACCAAGCCCCTTAGCGTTGGAGCGTTACCTGTTGCCGTTTGTTCGCCTTGACGCTCGCGGACAGCATCGGGCATAGTGCGCGCCTTAACGGCATAACTTGGGCAGGCAGCGGGAAACGCGTGCTCATTGGTGGATCTATTCATGGCAACAAAGCTTGGTTGGGTTGGTTCTGGTTGCGCCGCGCTCGCGGTTTTTTACGCTTGTTCTTCGCCAACGCCGTCGCCGCCGCGCGCCGGCGGGGTCACAGGGGGCTCCACTGGTAGCTCCGCTGGAGGTACAGGCGGCGCGAGCCTGGGTGGAGCTGGCCCTTCGGGTGGGACTACGGTTGCCGGGGGTTCCGGTGGCACGGGTGGTCTAAGCTTAGCGGGCGGTGCTGGCGGTACGGGCGGCAAGGCGACCGGTGGAACGGGTGGTGTTGCTTCGGGGGGAGCGGCCGGGGCGGGGATGGGTGGGGGCACTGTGGTTCCGAGTCCCATGGTTCGCAACTTTCTGTGCGATGGCCAAGGTGAATGCACCAACACTGGTGAGCAAGGGTGCCGTTCCGACACGGGTTGTGTTGGGTATGTAAGGCGTGGTGCCCAGGCTGGCACAGCGCTTCGCGAATTCTGGAGCAACGTGCCTCTCCCTGGTTACCCAGGTTATCAGGGGGACGTTGATTCGTTCACGTCCTGTCAATATTCGCCGAATTTTCCGGACAACCCAACTTCGACCGACCAATTGATGAATGGCCTTACGAGCCATGCACCTTTCATCCCAGCTCAGCCAATTTCGTATGGGGACAATTATGGCGAGCGAGTGCGCGGTTACATCAAGGCGCCTGTTACGGGGAATTACGCTTTCTTTATCTCATCTGACAACTCGTCGATTCTCTTTATCAGTACGGATATTGCCAATGGGCAAACGGAATCGACGCCACTTGGTGCAAAGGCACGTTGCGTAGTGGACGATTTCGCCGGGCTTTACACCTTCGATCAGCCCGGGCAGAAGTCGCAGGCGGTAGCTATGGTGGCTGGCAACTATTACTATTTCGATCTGTTCCATCGAGAAGCGAATGGGGACGGGGACTTCTTCGAGGTCAGGTGGACTCGACCAGATAGGCCCGGCACGTTCGAAAAGGTGCCGGCGGATGTTTTGTACCCCGCTGAAAAGGTGCCAGGAGCGCCCCCCACGAGAAATTGCCCCAACGCCACCGGCGGTGCCAGCGGCACCGGTGGCTCCTCTTCTGCCGGCGCCGGCGGAGTGTGAGCGCCCGTAGCTCGTCCTTGTGCTCCACACTCACAGGTGCCCAAGGAAGCTCACATCTCGGATGGGAAGGGTCGCAACCCGTCGGCCAGGATTTCCTTGCTTTCGAGGTGAACCTGACGCCAATGCGGAAGCCTTTTCAGGACTTGGTACGCGCTGGCGGCTGATTGGCTAGTCGAATCGCTGGGCATCAAGCTGCCCAAGTATTCCGAGGTTCGGATCGAGTCGGCAGATCTCACCAACGTGGTTCCCTCCGAGCACCGCGCGGATCTTGGCGTACTGCTCGTCGAGGGCAAGCCTCGCATCGGCATCATCGTCAAAGTGCAGCTGCAGCCAGGCGCTCGAAAACTCTAAAGTTGGCCCGTCGACGTCGCCGTCATCCGCGCTCGGCTCGAATGAGTCGCAAGCGTCGACGAGTTGTTCGATTACTCGCCCGGGCATGAAATTCCCCCACTCGAATCGGCAACCCTCACGGGAGACCAACCTCGCGGCAAAATGTGCTGAAAGGAAGGAGCCGTACCCCGTCGACAAGCGTATCCTTGCTTCCGACGTGAACCTGATACCAACGTGGGATCTTGGTTCGTTCCTTAAAGTACTTCAGCGAGGGGCTCACCTGCCGCTCCCCTGATTTTACCTCGACGGCAAAGAGCGGCTGCTTACCTTGCATGACGACAAAGTCTACTTCCCGACCGTCGGTGTCGCGCAAAAAACGTAACTCCATACGAAGGCCCTGCGTGTCCTCGCGATAGTGACATAGCTTGAGAAGGTGCGAACCAACGAGGTTTTCGAAGCGAGGTCCGGTACCCGGCACGGCAGACCAATCCCAGAGGTAGAGCTTTTGCTCCTTCTTGACGGCGCGGATTCGAGGTGCACCGAACGGAGCGATTCGGTAGCAGAAGTACAGATTCTCCAGGATCTTAAGCCAGCGCTCGACCGTGTGTTAGCGGGCACATAAAACGGCGCCAATGTGAGCGCGTTTAGTTGGGGCTCCGCTGTTTTGTTTGTGCGCGTTCCTTGGCTTCTTTGGCGCGATAGCTCTGGCCTTCGATGGGAATAACCTCGCAACGGTGGATGAGGC
>JANRKO010000085.1:0-12548 GCA_033763455.1 Polyangiaceae bacterium | reverse complement strand
TTCTCGCATCGGAGTGCCGTTTCTTTCGAGCGTTCTTGGAGGAACCCCGAGAAAACACGCACTCCGATGCTTTTATTTCCATCATTAACCATCAAGAACAGCTTTATTTTCGAGCTCTTGCCGTTTCTGGATGAGAACTAGCTTAGCGGGGTGCGACCTTGGTGGTGCGGCTATTACATGCGGGGCACCCCGCAGGAGATGAGTTCTCGGTGGCCCATTGGGGAGCCGAGTCCTCAATGATAGCGCGGTCATCTCGAGTGACGGAGATTCTTAGGGGTGTTACGCTGCCGCGTACGCCAAAGGAATCAATCCCGATAGCTCTGGTATTTGGGCCGAGGGAAGCGACGCCACCTGCGCCGCTCCCGCTCGGACTCTCCAACCTGAGTGCCACCCAGGCAGCCTCCGAGCTACACTTCCAATCACCTGCCTTCAGTGTGTCGGTAACCTGAATATCACAGGACACGCTGGCCCCATCATCCAGCGCGGCTTCGATCCTGTACGTCCCTTTCTCGGACAAGTAGGGAGAGAAAATCACGCTTGCTCCGGAAACGCAGGGATTGTCGTCGCACACAACATCTTCTTCGCAGCCCAGAATAAGGGGTACGAACAAGAGGCAGCGGAACCAGTTTGGATGTTGCATCAGTACTCCGTAACGTAGCCCTGGATAAAGCTCCAATAGGCGGTGTCGAGGCGTCTGCCCTCGTTGGCTCGGCAAGTACTGAGACCGAGGAAGCCGCACGACCAGGTGTGGTCACCACAGTGGCTTCCTATCAAGTAGTTGTCGCTCGACATCCAGGGGCCACCGCTTTGGCCGCCGCTCGAATCGATGTTGGTGGACTGAAGGACGTAGTCGTCATACCAAAGCCCCCCCGACATCCCGCAGTTGCTAGGGTAAACGCTCGTATCTGGACACCTCGGAGCGGGGTAGCCGTAAAGCTTGCCCTGCTTCCCCGCGATCGGGGCATTAACCCAAATTCCACTGTACCCAGTTTGCCATGTGGGCATTGAGGTGCAGTTGGTAAAATCGTAAACCGCGAAATCCCATCTGCGATCACCTGTGTCCAGATACGCTTGTGGGATGGCAAACCCCCCGCATCCGGAAACTCCCGCTGCAACGGTCCCGAAGGGGCTTGCTGTGCCCTTGGCGCCAGGGCGGAACGTTTGGGTGCGCTGACCGCTTTTCCAGCCCCCTTTGGCAGCCACGCAGTGCGCTGCACTGATGGCGGTAGTCCACCCAATGAAGGTAGCCGTACACCCCGACGGTTCAAGAAAAGCCACGGTCCGCCACGGGAATGCTGTGTTATCGATCGTGCGTCGGTCGTCGGCGCCAAAGATTCCTTGCAGGCGCTTGTTGGTAGGGTCCAGGGGCGCACGGCCTTCAATACGGATGGATTGCCCGAGAGTCTCCCGGATGCGCCTTGCCATCTCGATTGGGGCATTCCTCGCTCGGAACGAGCCTTCCTGGTTGAGGACGACTGGCCGAAGCTCTTCGGCAAGCTGTTCGTCCGTCAGATCGCGCACATAGCTCTCAGCAGCAACGGGCGGGGACGAGGGGGCGGGACTCACAACGCTCTCGCCTACGCCCGAGTTGGGACTGTCCCCTCCGCTGTCGCCTTCAGCGACCCCGTCCCATAAATCGTAGGGCTGTCCGTCAATCACCAAAGGCGCGCCCTCGTTTGGGGAGGGCTGAGCTGAACTGCAGCCCGCTGACAAGGCTACGATAGAGCACACCAACGAAGGGCCTGAACTTCTTAAACGCATGACATCCTCCCACGCCGATCGGCACAGTGACTTGACACCTGCAGCTGAGTACCCCCCCCCCCCCCAATAAAGTCAAGCCGAAATAGCTTACGTCGAATTAGTTACTACGGAACCTGCGAACGCGCTCTAACCCCTTGCTCAAAGCTCATAAACATTAGCGTGGGAGGCGTGATGGGAATTGCAAGAAGACGCTGATTGAGAGCGACTGAGCTTACGCTCGCTTGGTTCCACTTCGGTAGAGCAGCGCTGCCATCACTAGAAACCAAGCCATGGGCCACCACGAAGCGTTGCTCGACAACGAGCCCAGAACACCCGAAAGATCCAGCTTACCGTCCAGTTCGTAGAACGCGACCACGGACTGACCCACGCCCGCGATAGCTCCTCCGGCGATGAGGCCAGAAGCCATAAGGACGCCCGGGGAAAACTCCGCAGCGGTTCCCGTGGCTCGCGAACGGCGATCGACGAGCCAGCGCACCATGCCGCCTACGAAGATACCTGCAGAAGTGCCGATCGGTAGATACAAACCCACAGCAAACGGCAGGCTCGCCACACCCACAAGCTCCATCATGATGGCAAGCAGGGCTCCGATGAGCACCAAGCCCCAGGGAAGCTTGCCGCCAAGCGTGCCATCGATGATCAAACGGAAAAGCTGGGCTTTGGGGGCATCGAATTTCCACACACTGGCAGCGTGGTAAGCGACGCTGCCATTCGGCGCTACAAGGTAACGCCCAGCTGGGATCTCTCCCTGGGCGTGATCGGTGGTGACCACTGAGTACATTTGGTGGTCGATTCCGAGCTCGCTCGGGGCCCCTGCTGGAATAGGTAGAGGCTTCGAAAAAGTCTTCGCCTCCAGCCGAAACTCGTAGGTGCCGCACACCCCGGGGTCGACGAGAAACTGGAGCTTGCCCGCACCGTCAGCGAGATATTTGCCGCGCGCCACCGCACCATGATCTTCCTTGGCATACCAGACGCGATAAGCCTTGCCGTCGGGGCCCACTTGAGGATCGGCGTCGGCCGCGACGGGTGCCGTGAAATCTGGCACCTGCACGGGGCGATAAGTTGTGTGCGACTGATTGAGCAGTAGGAGCGTGAACCCGATGACGACGCTACTTGTGACGACGCCCACTAAAATGGCGATCTGCTGCGCCCGCGGTGTGGCACCCACGAGGAAGCCCGTCTTCAGATCTTGGGAGATGGTGCCGCCATTGGAGGCTGCCACACACACGAGGGCGGCCGTGGTAAGGGCGATGGCTTTGTAACCAGCGCCCACCCAACCAATCAAAACAAACAAACCGCACGTGATGAGCAGGGTGGCCACCGTCATGCCTGAAATCGGATTCGAGGATGAGCCAATTTCCCCGGTAATTCTGCTCGAAACGGTGACGAAGAAGAAGCCAAACAATAAGATAAGCAAGGCAGAGACGAAGTTGATCTCCAGCACGGGTGCCAGCCAAATGACCACGATGAGCGCCAGAGAGCCGCCGATAACAATGCTCATCGGCAAATCGAGCTCAGTGCGTGGGGTCCAACGCGCGCTCTTGGCCGAAGAAGCGCCCGCGTTTCTGCCGAGTGGGCCGATATCGGCAAGGCCGCTCCTGAAGGCCGCGAGCAATGTCGGCAAGGCGCGGCCAAGCGCAATGAATCCCCCCGTCGCCACGGCACCAGCACCAATATAGAGAATGTAGGCGTTGCGGATTTGGTACGCGCTCATCTGGGAAATAGTGCGCGTAAGCTCAGGGTACATGGGCGTCGGCAGAGCGCCCCCGAACAGATGTATCATCGGGATGAGGATCAGAAATGCGAGCATGCCTCCCGCGAACATGCTGCACGCGACACGTGGGCCGATGATGTAACCCACGCCCAACATGGGCGGAGAGACTTCAACATCCAGCCGGGCTCCGGTGAGCCGCCCCCAAAACGTGAGCGCGAAGCTTGCCGTATCTGCCCAGAGCTTGGTTACAAGATTCAGAATGGTGTAGCCAAGACCCACAAGGAAGCCAAAAAATACGGTCTTTGCGTTGGTGCCGCCTTGTTCGCCCACAATCAGCACATCGGCGCACGCGGTTCCTTCTGGGTAAGCGAGCTTGCCGTGCTCTTTCACCATCAAACCGTGCCGCATCGGAATCATCATCAAGACGCCGATGAGCCCACCCAGCATGGCCACTAACAGGATTCGCCAGATCTCCAGCTCGAAGCCCATGAGCAAAAGCGAGGGCAGTGTGAAAGCCACGCCAGCAGCTAGAGATTCCCCCGCAGAGCCGGTGGTCTGAACAATATTGTTCTCAAGGATCGTGGCGCGGGGCCTGCCGAGAACCTTCGACAAATAGCGGAACAACGTGATCGACAGCACAGCCACGGGAATCGATGCTGAGACGGTGAGCCCTACCTTGAGGCCGAGGTACACCGATGAGGCAGCGAACACTATGCCCAACAACGAACCGATAACTAAGGTGCGTAGGTTGAGCTCCGCCGGGGCCGAGGTGGCCGGCACGAAAGGCTCGAACACCGAGCCCTGTGTGCCTGATTCCGGCGGAAGCTGCGCGCTCACGCTGGGAGCCTATTAGGCTTTCTTAACGTCGCCACTTGGGCGCGAACGGTACCAATCTTCGACCCGCTTCCACTGTACGGCAGTGCGCGCGGCGAGATCTTTCATACTGACCTCTTGGAACCCGATCAAATTGGGCTTGATGGTGTCGTTGAGGCGGCCCGCCAGATCGTTCTTGAAGCGCGCCTTGCCGGCTGCGGCTCCCACGATTGAGCCAACGGTAGCTCCGTTGCAGTCCGTATCGAGGCCGCACATGACGCTTACGGTGAGCACATCTACCGTGTCCATCTTGCCGTAGAACAAGCTCAAGATGCAGATGAGCGCGTTGTTGATAGTGTGCACGGCATGCATGCCTTCCACCGGATCTCCCTCCCACCACGGGTCCCCCGCGATGTGGCTCGGGCTGATCTCGGCGCACAGCACCTCGACCGCATCCATACAGGTTTCCCAGGTCGCGTGAGCTTCCACGAGCTTCAGGCACTTGCGAGCAGCTACAGCCAAACGGCAATCCCGCGGGATCTCTGAAAGCCCGATCTCCACCAAGCGCTTCGGGTCCGATTCCACGAAAGCCGCAGCCTGGATCGCAGCGAACAACATCTCGCCGTAAATACCGTTGCGTTCGTGTGTCCAGTGAGCGTCGCGCCAGGCGAACTCGGCTGCTAGCTCCGGCTTTCCGGCGCAGCAATAAGCCCAGCCATCAGAGCGGATCTGGGCGCCGATCCACTCGCGGTACGGATTCCTGTAACGGCGGGTGAAGGCTGCCGTTGCGTTGCCGTGACGCCCGCGTATCGAGCGATTCTGCAGGTTGAGCATGGCCTGAGCTTCGGCTGTGCAGATGTTGGTCTGCGGGATGTGATCCAGCCAATAGTGGCCCACATCCTGCCACGTAAATTCGGGCCCCTTTTCTTCAATCACCCCGAGGCCGACGAGCGTGTAGTGAATGTCGTCGTCTGGCTCCATATAAGCGATGGTTTCGCGCTGTGAGGGCTTGCAGATAACCTTGAGACCATCCCCGACGTCGCGCCCCGAGAAGTAATCCTTGAGCGGCCAATCGCCGCGGTTGCTCAAGTAAGCCTTGATTCGTTGGCGCCCCACGAGCTTGCCGGCGGCGGTCGACAGTACGCCCACGCCTTCCACGGGCTTACCGAGGGCACAGCCTGAGGCACGCCCCGTCCACGCACCGTGCAGGCGGTCCAAAAGCTCCGCCTCGGAAGGCTGCCACTTGAGATCGCGCGGCCCGTCCGGGCGCAAGGCACGGATCTGATCGAGCTCATTGGGCTCACGCGCGCTCAATTCCGCGTCGTCGGGAAGGGCCATGAGTTCGTCGTACAAAGGGTCGATGAGCGCGGTGTTGTACGCGTCGAACTTGCGATGCAGCTCAGCTATCTTCTGAAGCAACGTTGCAGGGATTTTGACGCCTTCGTCGCGACGTTGAATGAGTTCTTCTTCGAGGAGGTTAAGTGGTGTGCTCCAGCCCGGCATGGTGGCCCTTTCGTTTGGTGGGGCCGTGGAACCTAGCGCGGGCTATCGGGGGCGTCACGCTGTTTTGCGGGCGAAATGAGGCCATGGTGGGCGAAAATCCAGCGAATTTTCCGGCAATTTGTATTACTGCCTGACATTACGTCCTGCGAGCCGAAGGACGTGCCGCCGGCGGCGCTGGACGGACACTTTACGCGGTCGGTGCCGGTAGCGCGCTCGCCAGCCATGGTTCGCAGGCCGGAACGTGGTTGGCGTCTCGGGGCGCAATTCAGTGTCTGGGTCGCCCTGGCCAACGCTGAAAGGTCCGAGTCCATCATAACCTACACTTTTGCGCTGTGTCAGAGCCAACCCCGGAACTCATCACGCCCACGAAACCCCAGCCGCGGGCCACTACTAAGGAGCCTCTTTCGTCGCTGAAAGGTTTCGCCCTGGACAGCTTCGCCGTGCAAGACCACCTCCCGATGCCGATCCACGGCCATGGCAGTTGCTGGGAGCTTGTTGTGGTCACAGGAGGTTCAGGTAAGCACCTTTTGTCGAAAGATTCCTTCGACATTGGAGCGGGTGACGTCTTTGTGATCCCCGCAGGAACGCTGCACGGCTACGCGGACTGCAAGAACCTGGCGCTCATTAACGTCATCTTTGACCCCCGCCGCCTCTGGCTGCCTGAGCAACATTTGCGCCAGATCCCCGGGTATTCAGCCTTCTTCATGTTTGAGCCCGAACTCCGGGTGCGCCATGGTTTTCAGAGCAGGCTGCGGGTTGGTCCAGAAACGCTCACCAGTCTGAGCATTTCACTAGGGAAGCTGTACGGCGAGCTTACTGAGCGGGCTCCAGGTTTCGAGGTCGCGAGCCTCGGCATCTTCTCTCAAATCTTGGTGGAATTATCCCGTCTCTACACCCATATGCCAGCCGTTACGTCCCAGGCTTTGGTGCGCCTGTCGGGTGTGTTGGAGTGGCTAGAGCGTCATTTTGCACAAGTGGTTACTGTGGAAGGTTTGGCCCACGAAGCGCACATGTCTCGCAAGACGCTGGAGCGTTGCTTCAAGGAGTGCTTCGACATGGCGCCGATGCAATACGTAAACACCCTGCGAATCAGCAAAGCCGAGCAGATGCTGCGCGAAACCTCGCTCAAAATTTCCGAGATTGCGCCCCTCGTAGGCGTGGAAGGTGCCAACTACTTTGCTCGCTTGTTCAGGAAACACACCGGGATTGAGCCGCGCGCCTATCGAGCCCAATATCAGGCTTCAAGGGCGGCTTGAACCGTTCATGCGCTGAGCCATGCGGCTTTTGGCTACCAAAAATTCAATAGGCCGGTTACTAGCGAAACCTGGTACTGCGGCACGCTTTCAAATATCACAGCGTCACTTGGCAGAGCGGTGACGCGTTCGGATAACGCCGACCCAACGCTCGGCATGTAGCTCAGCCGAACCTGAAGTGGCCAACGTACATCAAAGCCCGGGAGGTTTACGTTGGCTTCCCCGCCGAGTGCACACGTGAGAGCCGTGTAGCTATCCGCAGAAGCTATGGCCGTGAATGTGCTGTTGGTTGCCTCCGCACGCGGCAGCGTCGGGATGACCCATTCGGGGCCGAGAGCGGCGGTGAAGTCGAAAAGCCCCGTTTCAAGCCTCACCTTGAGAAGGGTAGGGATGTGGACCGCCACTTGGCCAATGTTCAACGGCGTTTTGCTCGCCCCCACCTTCACATCCCCGGAGATGAAGTCTCTAGCCAAAAAGCCGTCGAGCTCGAGGCCTAATGTATCCAGGAAGCGCGGCTCCAATGTGACACCACCGCCGTATGCGGCGCCGATCAGGCTGGGAATATCACCACCGCGTTGGGTCCTTAGCAGAGTGAAACCAGAAGGCTCGGGTTGCGGCAACCAGGCAACGCCTCCAAAAAGGTTAGCACCTACGCCGAGTGTGAATAGTTCTGCGTGAGCATTTCTTGTGAGCCCAATTAGGCAAAGCCCCGTCACGTAGACGACGGCTCGAACCCGGCTCCAAAAGTACGCGCGCCCGCTCATGGTAGGCCCACGCTGAGCACAGAATCCGTAGCTGCCTGGTGGCATCCTAAGCAAACGTCGGGTTGCCCGGAGTATTTCACCTCTTCGTTGGCCGAGAACTCAGCAAAGAACCAGCCGCTATCTCTCTTTTCCATGATGGCAATCAGCGAAAGATCTCCACCGCGGTACGCATCCTTCACGAGAACTGCGCCTACCGGCCAAGCTCCGAGCCCCTGAGTGGAGAGCGCTGAGCTCAGCACCTCGTTCACAAAAATGTCCGCGGTTTGGCCGTGCACTGAGACGGTGGGTTGGCGTGTTTCCCAGCCCGGGGCGCGCTGCCAGCTTCGGTAGCTCTGTGCTTGGACGTTTGCGAGCAAGGCCTTTGCTCCGGGTTCGTCCTCGTTGTTACCCCCGCCGCAGGCCCCCGAAAAAAGAGCGAATGCTGCTGCTGCTAGGTGTCGAACGTCTTTTCGCATAGGCCGTTGTACGCGCGTGGCCCACTCTGGTTACACATCGGGCGCAGGCCCGGCGCTACTTCGGGTCTTAGGCTTGGCCTAACCGCTAGAGGCTGCAGCCCGAAATGGTGTCCATCGGGGTGCTAGAACATATATTGCAGCCTGGGCCCGCGTCGATAACGTTGGTACCTGTGAGGCCGTTCAGAAGATCGTCGCCGTTGCCACCCATGAGCACGTCGTCTCCGGCGTCACCGTAGAGCCAGTCATCGCCGTCGCCACCGATCAACGTATCGTTGCCGTCTCCACCCGCAAACTGATTGCTGAACGCTGAGCCCGTGATGAAGTCGTTGCCGCTTCCGGCGATTATCCCTTCCACCGTGCTTTGTACGTCGTCGTTCTCGCCGGACGGGCCATCGTTTGCTCCGGTGCCGATCGTGATGGTCAGCGGCTGGCTGCGGCCGTCATAGGAGAGTGTGTCATTGTCGTCGCCGCCGTCGTAAAGGTCCGCACCGTCGGCCGAGGGGCTTCGGAACGTGTCCAGGCCGGGGCCGCCGTACAAGCGATCTTTGCCCTCACCGCCGCGAATTTCGTCGCTATCCGCACCGCCGTAGAAATCTACCCCCATCTTTAAGGGGGCCGCAGCAGCTAGCGCGCCGTCCGCGAACAGTTGATCGTCGCCAGGCCCGGTGCTCACTATCAGTCCTTCAATGTTGGAGGCATCAAGAAAGCGCGCCACAAGATCGCTGAAAACCAGCTTGCCAGCTTCCTCCCCCACGCTCACGGCTTCCGCCGCAGGCGTACCACGGATCCACACCTCGTCAGTGCCTGCCCCGAGGTCAACGGTTGCTATCGGAAGCGGGCCGCCTTGGGTGCGATCAAACACGACAATGTTGTTCTGGGCGGACCCCGTGACTGTCAAATGTGTGACGCCTGGGCCACAGCTCACTCCATTCGCGAACAACAGTCCGTCCAACACCTGAACCACTACTTTGCCAGCGCCTGAGAGCTTTAGTTCGAGTTGACCCAAAACGTCCACGCCTTCGGCGCAGCCCGGGGGTGCAAGGCCAACGTTCACGTCGTCAAGATTGATGCCGTCATAAGCTGCATCCGTCGTAATCATTACGCTTGGCGCACCAGCAGCGCCAGCAGCAGCGGACATCCCCCCAACCTCTGTGTTCCCCGCAGATGTACTCGCTCCCCCCATTTCGCCGTTGCCTAAGCCACCCGTTTTGGCTTGAGCGCCGCCTGTGGCTTTCGTTCCTCCGGTGGACCGCGCCTCACCGACTTCACCGGAGGCGCCGTCACCATCCACCGGTTTGGAACTACTGCACGCAGCAGCGATAAGAATTGCGGCAAGAGGGAGGCCGAGCAATGCAGTTCTCATGTTGGGACTTTCTTCCGTTCTAGAGTGAGGGCGCCACACACAAAAAGAAGCGAGGCACGTACAGTTACGCGCCTCGCTTGGAGCCACTTAAGGCCTATCTAGGTCAGATTACAGTTCGCAGGTGGCGAGCGTGTCGGACCCATCGTCGAAGCAGGAGTCGCCGTCACCAGCGTCACCGTTCTGGGTGTCTGCGTCTGCGCCACCGTCGAGCGTGTCGTCGTCCGCGCCGCCGTTGAGTGTGTCAGCGTCTGCGTCGCCGAAGAGGCGGTCGGCGCCGGCTCCGCCAGTGAGTGTGTCACCTCCAGGGCCACCCTCGAGCGTGTCATCGGTTGAGCCTCCCGTGAGGTTGTCAGCGCCGTCGCCACCTACGATGTGGTCGATGTTCACGAGCTTATCGGCTTCGGCACCTTCGCCATCGTCATCCGCACACTCGGCTGCAACCAACGCCGAGTTACCGGTGAGCTTGGTGAGATCGACGCAGATGGTAGCATCGACGGTGGCTGCGCGGGCCGTGTAGAGGACCTTGTCGTCTACGCCCGAGCCACCGTTGAAGATGTCGTCACCGGCGCCGTGGGCTTCGGCCACTGTGTACTTGGCGTCATCGCCTTCCTGATCGTTGAAGATGTCGTCGCCCGCTTCGCCATTGAGGATGTCGTTGCCGGTGTTTCCGATCAACGTGTCGTTGCCAGAACCGCCGTTGAGGGTGTCCGCACCCGGGCCACCGTGCAACTCGTTGTCGCCGGACGATCCTGTAATCGTGTCGCCGAGGGAGCCACCGAGGACGATCTCGATGTCAGACTTCACGTTGTCCTTTTCAACTGCGGTTCCGTCGCCGTCATCGGCCGTCCCATCGAGGTCGATGGTGAGAACCGCGCTGCGACCTTGATAATCCACTGTGTCGGTGCCTGTGCCACCAGTCAGAGCGTCACCGCAATCGGAAGCCAAGCCCATGTCGAACGTGTCGTTGCCAGCTTCGCCATCAATCACATCGATATCGGTCGTACAGGCGCCAGCGTTGACGCCACCGGAGATGAGATCGTCGCCGCCGCCGCCCTTGATGTTATTGGAAAGGGCATTGCCTGTTAGAGTGTCGGCAGCCGTGCCGCCGATGATGTTCTCGATGTCGATGCTCACGACAGGACCAACTGTCGCGCCCAGTAGATCGGCCTCTGCAGTCGCGGAGATATCACCACTCGATGTGGCTCCGTCGAGCACAACCGCCAGAGCGGCAGTGCGGGTCGAGTAGTCGACAGTATCCGTGCCAGCGCCACCGGAGACGATGTCGTCGCCGTCTTTTGCCGCGCCGGTCTTGAAGGTGTCGTCGCCAGCGCCGCCAGCGATGATGTCGTTACCGTCGCCACCGGTAATCGTATCGTTACCGTCGCCACCGTTGATGGTCAGCGTGGTTGATACGGCGGTCACGGCAGTGAGCGTGGAGCCTTTCAGATGCGTGCCCGTGAGTGTGCCCCCGCGTGCGGTGAAGATGTCGTTGCCACTGCTGGTAGCGACAGCAATGGTGTCAGCCGCGATCACCCTGAGGTCAAGCGTGGTATCTCCGCTGAGTTCAAAGTAAACGTCGCTCGCGTTTTCGCCGGCTTTCCAGTTATCAGCCGAGCTGGACCCGCGCAGTGAGAGCTGGTCCGTGCCGCTCCCGAGGTCCACAACGATGCCGCCAGTGGCGGAAAGGATGCTGGCGCCAAGCGCGCCGCCAAGGGTATCGATCACAACTTTTTCATTCGAGCCCGTGCCCGTGATGGTGACTTTCTTAACGTCGGTGGGCTTCAAGGCCACGTTCCCCGAGGTCACGCAAGAGTAGCCATTAACCGTGATAATGCCGTTCACAACGCCGAAAACAACGTTCGGAGTGCTCATCGTGATGGCGAGGAGCTTGGTGGTGGCGTTGTAACCCGTGGAGCCCGCAGTAGAGCAGGTGGCTACTGCAACGCCGAGGGCCGCTGCGCTCTCGCTAAACTCTTCGGTAGCTGTATCAATGGGGGCGCTGCTGCAGCCGCCAAGCAACACCGGTGAAAACGTACCGAGTGCGAGAACCAGATTTTTCAGTATGCGAGTCTTGGGTAACATGGTTTTTGTCTCCGCCTGATGAGCGACTCTGTCGAAGCTGAGCGCCACCTATAACAATCCGTTGCCTTTTGTTGCCTACGACCTCATGTCGAAGGATTCATCGGTACAAGATGCGAACGGTCAGTGAGTTCTCGGCTTTAATCCGAAATAGAAAAAAGAACTTGCAATGGCCGTCGGTATTTTGACGCTCACCAAGGCATGAGTTGGACACGCAGGTAAAGTGGTGATCGCTCGTGAATTGCGGCGCAGTGAACACTTAACGACAAGAGTCTCGCCTCTGCGGAAGTGTGCGTAGAGGGGCGCGCTTGCCCGCACGGGGGATGTGCGAAATTGAGATTCGGCTAAAGCCACTTCCGGCTGCTGCAGCCAGCCGGCTCGCGGGCTGAAACCGCGCGGAGGCAAATGCTGCCTACGTTGTAAATTGACATAGTGCTTGGAAACCGGAAGAGTTTCGAGCAGATGGAGGCTGGCTACGGTTGCAGGGCATGACGCCGTTCGAGTGCTTCGTTTTCCGCAGAAATTCCATGCTACGAGGCATTCCGGGAATCATTTCTAGAGAAATCATCTATGCGCTGCTCACTCTCCATCGCGGTAGTCCTTCCCGGCCTCCTCTTAGCGAACTTCTTTACTATTGGGTGCGCCGACACGACGGCGGGGCAAATTCGCCGGGGCACCAGCGTAGACGGTGCCTTCCCGGAGGCGGTGTTAGCGGGCACATAAAACGGCGCCAATGTGAGCGCGTTTAGTTGGGGCTCCGCTGTTTTGTTTGTGCGCGTTCCTTGGCTTCTTTGGCGCGATAGCTCTGGCCTTCGATGGGAATAACCTCGCAACGGTGGATGAGGC
>JANRKO010000084.1:0-50879 GCA_033763455.1 Polyangiaceae bacterium | reverse complement strand
TACGCGCGCTTCACGGGGGCATCGGCACCGCGACGCCCGGGACGCCTACCGGTACCGCGTACACCTTGCCCGGCTCGCCGGTAACGTAGAGCGTCGCTGAATCGAACCCCGGCCCCTTGCCAAACTGGGCATTGGCGACGCTGGTGGGGAACGAGGCGAGCAGCTCGGTGCAGAGCACTTTCCCGCTCGCGTTGAGGCGTGAACGGTAGAGGCGATCATTGGCGTTGTCGACGGCATACAGGTGGCCGCAACGATCGAGTGCCAGGCCATCGAACTTGCTAGCGCGAACCACGACGGCTTCATTGGCTACGAACGGACCAAGACCACTCACGTCGACGCTGCGAATGCGCCCTTCTTCGTAGTTGGTAAAAAAGAGCAACTTACGAACTTCGTCGAAAAGGATGCCATTGGCCCGTTTGGCGGCATCGCCCATCGCAATGGGCGTGATGTTACCGGCAGCATCGACCCGTAAGACCCGATCGGCACCGAATTCCGTTAACCAAACGTTGCCTGAAAAGTCAGGATATACGCCGTTTGGCACAGAGATACCCATGAGCCAATCACTCACCTCGCCAGCTGCTGAGACGCGCACGACTTTACCCTGCGATGGCAGAGCCACTACCAAGTTACCGTCAGAAAGGTAGCGCAGGCCGGCGGCCAAGGGCAAAGCTGGGGCCAGAACAGTGCTCATTCCATTGGATTGCGCCAAGATCAGCGTATCGCCCTTTTTCCCCGCCAAATGCCCCTTACCGTCGAAGGCGATATCTTCGGCCCCGTCAAAGACATCAAGAGCCAGCTTGGCTTCGAAGGGGCCCGAAGGGATGCGCGAACAATCCACGGCCGAACCGCTCGCACCAGCCGAACCACTCGACCCAGCCACACCGCTCGACCCCGCGGCAAGCGGGCCTGCACCGCCGGTGCCTTGGCCCCCTTGAAGTTGGCTTGCATTCAGCTGTTCACACCCGAGCGCGGCTACCCCGCCGGTGCCCATGTTCGGCAGAGTGGAGGCACCCCCGGATCCAGGCGCCACAGGGCCCTTACCTGACCCACCCGTACCCAAGTTGGCGGCGCCGCCACTGCCCGTGCCGGCGGGCGCCGGCTCCGATGAGCTGCAGCCCAAAAACACAATCCCAGAACTCAGGATCCCACCGATCAGGTTTCGCAGCATATTGGCGTTGAAAGGTACACTGACGCCCCTAGGGCGAGCAACACTACCGAGTTAAGATCTCGCCAGGCTCGCGCTCGCACGAGCAGCTAACAAGCCAACAAAAAGACCGAAGCAACTTCCCCCGCGCCGTACCAAAGCATTCGCGAAACGCCATGCTCGTAAAGTTTTGCGTGGCAAAGTCACAGCTCCCGAGGCTTGATTCGCGATCGGGAAAACATGGCCCTTATCCGTGACCGCGCGGTAGAACCCGGTTCGCCCGGGCATCGATGCTGGAGCTCGTGAAATGTTGGTCCAGGGTGGGCTCTCAAAAGACATGAGCTGCCTTGAGATCGGCGCGGGCGCCGGGTCGATCGCGAGCTTCATGGCTGAAACCGTTGGTCTTGAGGGGCGGGTTGCGGCCGTCGATATGAGCACACGTTTCCTGAGAGATCTCGCCGCCCAACATTGAGGTGCATGAGGCAGATAGCCGAGATGTTAAGCTAGATCCGGAAGTGTTCGACGTCGCACACGCCCGATTCGTGTTCATCCATGTCTTAGAGTGGTGCGGCCTTGAGCGCCGCGCTCAGGCTCCTGAAGCCGGGAGAGCTACCGCTTCGAGCCCCGTTCGACGTCTGCCTACTCGCAGTAGCGCCACAGGCCGGCGCTGAAGTTCGCGCTGAGCAGGTACCAGCGCTGCCCATCGAAGGTAGCGTCGAGGGCCATATCGCTCGCGCCGGCGCCGACGCTAAGCCCTGCCGGACGATTCGTGTACGTGTCCCACTGCGTATCTGCGTCGCGGCGGGCGCGGAGAAGCTTCACCGCACCACTTTGCTGGTCGGCGAGCATGAAGTCGGCGTAGAGATAGGTGTTAGTCGCGACGAGGCCGCTCATATAACCACACGAGGAGCAGACGTTGGTCCAAGTGGCTCCCCGGTCGCGGCTGCGCAAGATGCCGTCGCGGCCCGCGAGGTAAATGACGCCATCGACGATGACGTTGCTCATCGAGCCGTGGAAGTGCGGCATAGCGTGCACGTCGATCCAGGCGTCGGGGCTGATGACGCCATCTTTGCGTCCAGCCGTCGTCGTCCGCCAGATGCCTCGCTGCGATGAGTCGAAGTCGTCTTGTGCGACGAGCAACCACGTCTGAGCGTCGACGATGATCATGTAGTGCGACGAACCCATGCCGCTGCGCGCCTGGTGCACGCTCCACGAGGCCCCGCCATCGCGCGACTCTATGATGCCGCTAGCGCCGCTCGGGTGGACGTAGCCCCCCGAGTGAAACGTCGCGAGCAAGTGATTCGGCAGGTCGTCGGGAAGGATGTAGACAGCGTAGAGATCGGGCGGCCAATACTCACGGTCGCGACCGCCGGATCCTCATCACGCTCGCCGAATAGCTGTGTCCAGGTCAGGCCATCGTCGGTCGAACGATAGAGACCGCCGTTGCCGTAGCCGGCGTTTAGGTAGATCGTAGGCTGTTTTGTCGGATCGCGCGCCGGGTTCGGGTCGATCGCCGCCCCCCAAGCGTAGCCGCTGAAGTTCGTCTCGGTGCTCTGCCACGTGGCGCCATAGTCGGCTGAGGTCGCCACCCTCATTGGCTGACCGAAGGCGGTTGAGTCATTGAAGAACGCGTAAGTGTGACTCGGCCGCACCGGGTCTACGAGCACGGAGAACGGCGCCGCTATCCCAGGTATCTTGTGCCACACGCCAGGCGTACAGTCGCCGCCCGCGGCCGGCACTGTAACGGTGGCCGCGCTCGTGACGTTTGGGTCGGCGGTGCTCGTCGCTACCACGCGGTAGACGCCAGGTGAGCTCGGCGCAGTATACACGCCGTTGCTCTGCACCGTGCCGTTCGCGGGCCCGCCCTGAACTGACCAGGCGCAGCCGGCCGCTAGCCCAACGGCCACACAGGTAAAGGTGTGCGTCGCGCCCTGGGCGAGCGTAGCTAGCTGGGGCTCGACCACGAGGCGAGGACCCGCCTGCAGGTTTGGATCTGAGCTTGGATTTGGGTTTGGTTTGGTGTCGTTGCCACTCGACGCGGGCGGGTCATATGTGCCGCTCGAGATGCTCCCTGCTTGTAGGCAGGCGCTCGTCGTCAGCAACAGGGCCAAACCAATGCCACCGCCAATTTGCATGATCTCTCCTCATTTAAGTGGCTTCAGGGTTAAGGGGCTTCGAGAAGCTCCGGCGGCGGACCTTGACCGTCCAGGGCGCGCAAGAAGGCGACGAGCTGGGCGCGTTGCTCGGCGTTGAGGCCGAGCGGCACCATCCGCGTGTCCCTCACGCCTTGAAACCCGGCCGGGTCGCCACCACGATTGAAGAACGCCACTGCGTCCTCGAGTGAGCGGAGCTGACCGGCGTGCAGGAAGCTCGGGCGACCGCTCACGCAGCGCAGGGTGGGCGTGCGGAAGGCGCCACGCAGCTCCTCGGTACTCTGCGTGAACGCCTCGAGGCGGCCATCGTCGCCGTCGCTGAAAGGCCCGCTGGCGTTGAGGCGGTCGGCGCGCGCGGCGGAGATGCCCATGGCGGCGCCCGGATCGTCAAAGGGTGCTATAAAATTCACGAGGTGGTTGGCGGCACCGACGTTGTAGAAGCGCTGATCTGTAAGGTAAGGGCCGGCGTGGCAGTCGTCGCAGCCGACGTGCACGAAGAGGGCGGCACCGGCCTGCTCTTCTGCCGTGAGGGCGTTCGGGTCGGAGTTCACCCAGGCATCGAAGCGACTTGGCCCGCAGGTGAGCAGTCGCTCATAAGCGCCGATGGCCTTGCCCATGTTTACGACGACACGGATGACTGCGTCGTCGTCGTGGCCGGGCTTCAGACATCGCTCGCTCATCGGGTCGCTCGGCATGGTCGCGCAGCCGGCGTCCTCGGGGCCGAGAGGCGCATAGGCGCTCAGATCGGGCAGAGGCCCGAAGATGGCCTCGTACTCGTCTTTGTAAAACTGAATGATCTGCTGCGCGACGAACAGGCGCGAGCTGTTGAATTCGAGCGGGCTCTCGATGACGCCGAAGACTTGATTGTAGGCCGTGTCGTGCCGGCCATCCCAGTTGAGAACGGAGGCTTGCCCAAAGTCCAAGAGCGCCGGCGAGCGCCGGCGCGTCCACCCCGAGGCGAGCGAGATCTGGCGCCGTGGGCTGCGCACGTCCGAGAAGCCAGCCCGGGGGTCGTGGCAGCTCGCGCAGGCGACCTTGCCGACCTCGCCTTTGAGGCCAAGCGTGCCTGGGGCGCCTGTGTTGTCCCGGTCGAGCAGCGGGCCGGAGAAGCGTGGATCGAAGAAGAGCTTTTGGCCCAAGGCCTGGGCGCGGGGATCGTCGGCATAGCCGTTCGTCACGTCCGGCGGCGGCGGCGGCAACTCGGCGGGAGAGAGCGCTATCAGCTTCGGGGCGACGTCAGCGGGTAGCCAGGGGCGCCCCTCCACCGCGTCCGGTGTCTCGCCGCACCCAAGACCAAAGCCCAGTGCCAGTGCCAGAGCTGCCGCGCGAGGCATCACTGCGAGACCTCGAACGTGAGATCGAGGTTGCCGATCCCCGGTAGGACGCCCTCGCCATCCGGGAGTCGAATGTCGACCTTGTTACTGCCGGCCACGAGGTCACTGAGCGGCACGGGGAGGGAGAAGCTCCTGATGCGTTCATCCTGAATCAGACCGGCGCGTCGCGGCACGACGAAGCTCTGCCAGGTGCCACCGTTCCAGCGGTGCTCGATGCGATTACCTGCCGCGATCATCGCCGTCAGGTTGAGCGAAGCCGCAAGAGCATTACTGAGGTTGACCCCGGGGATGGTGAAGGACTTCTCGTCGCTCGCGCCGAGTAACCAGCCGAGGCGCAGACCACCCGACTCGACGAGGTCGTTGTCGGGGACGTCGTAGGCCCGCGGAGTCGGGTAAGTAGGGCCGTCGAAGCCAAGGTTGTCCCAGCGGTACGTCTGACTGCGGGACGGGTAGGCGAGCGGCTGGACGCGGGGCGGATCGCCGCACTCATCGCACCCCGAGCAGTTGCAGTCTTTGGCGGCGTTGTAGGCGGCGTGCTGGAAGTGCACGTAACCGCGCGTAAACGTCAAGTCGAGGTCGTTGACGACGGTTCGCAGCTTTGTGTTCTGCGGGTCGTCGTAGTCGCTCGCCCACAGCTCAAGGCGGTCCTTGGCTAGGCGTAGCTCGAAGTGATTAAGCTTGGTGTCGGCGACGCGGATGCAATTGTCGCTCGTGTGGTCGAGCGCTCCGGGCCCTTCGTAGGAGTGAATGATGCGGTAGTCGTCCATGACGTGAACGGTCTCTAGAGCGCTGCGCCAATCCTCCGGGCTTTGTGGGCAGCCGCCGCCGAAGCGAAACGCAAGCCCGAGGCCTTTGCGCGGGATCGACGCCACGGTCGGCGCTTCGTGGTAGGGCATCGGCGCGGGGTCCTCGGTGATCCACATCTCCATGAACCAGCCATGGCCCAGGTGATAGGGGTTGACCTTGGCGTCGACGTCCCAAACGACCGTGCCGCCGTCGGTGAAGTCGAAGGGCTGGCGCACTCGCATCGAGATGAAGCCGAAGTCCTCCTGGTCATCAAACACCTCGTTGAGCTGATTCGATAGCACCCCATCGACCCCCACCCCAGGGCAGACACGCACGTCGTCAGGTGGCAACAAACCCGAGAAGGGCTGGCCGCAGAAGGTGGCCGGAAAGAGCGAATTCGGGTAGGTGCTCGCCGGGGCGCGGTGCCAGAACTTCTCAAAGGTGTGGGTCCAGCGCGCGAAGCTCCAGCGCGTCTCGTCGATGTGGCCGCCGCGGCCACCCGGGTGGTGCGCGTCGAAGGTCTCGCAGAACGCCGGCTGGGAGAGGCCGCAGTCACCCGGGACGTTGGTCGGCGGGATAGGGTCAGAGAAAGGGGGCGGCTGATTTCTCGACGGGTCCGAATTGCTCGGCATGTCGACTGGGTTGCTGCCGTCAGCGTCGCTTGTGCTGCCCCTGCAGCCGACTACCAAAGAGAGAACCAACGTTCCTAGGAGGCCGATGACCTGTACTCTGCTCATGTTAACCCTGTAGATGCGAGTATGAAATTGGATCACTGTCGACCCCGACTGCATCGGAAATTCGAAGACACAAAACCCTCGAAATCATAGTCTCCGAAGTGGCCGCCGGTCAACGAGGCGGCCGGTGGAGCATTCCGGCTATCCCTTGAGTATGAGGGAGCCCCTGGACTTAGCCGCGAGTCTTCATCCGACGCCAGGAGCCGGCGAGCGCGAACAAACCATCACCTTCACGTTCACGGCCGCGCCAAACGGAGCTTGCTGCCGCGTAGCTCCCAACTGCACGGCAGCGTTCGGGGTGTGGGGCGAGAGCGCGGCCGTGTTTCTCGAAGGTGCGCTCCAGGCGCGTACGCGCGCGTTGCTACATCTACGACCTCAGCCGGGATCGGAATCTGAGGACTGAATGGCAGCCACGGCTCCCGTGTGAGCTTCATCAACTCGTGTTAGCTTGAGAAGGTGCTTGGCACACACCCTTGGCAACGCACGGTGCCGCTGACGGCCACAGCCTCGCTAGCTGCGCGACAATGCACTGCTACCTCGTTGACCGGCCAGATTCGTCGGCTGAGAGCTTGAGAGTGTTGTGGCTTCGATTTTCGTTGGCGTCGACGCTTTGTTAGCCAGCGCGCTTCGAGCGCTTGCTTTGGCCGTTGAAATCATCGCCTCGTAGCGGTGCCAGTTCTGTTGCAGATCAACCAGACTGCGGGCCCTTGGCAGTAGCAGCCCCCCCACCAAGGGCATGGCGTTCAGCCTTTCCACCGCCGACGGCGACTGCGAAGAGCCGATAGGCCGAGAAAGCTCACAGCTGCCCAAACCCAAGTCGAGTCAGACGCAATCGCGAAACCACAACTCGAGCCAGACCCTTTTCGTCCACCTCCGCTGGACATGGGGCCGCCATTCGCAGAAGCCCCAAGGTTAGATGAGAACCCGCCGCTGGCGGTGCTAGAAGCGCCACCGCTCGAAGAGTTGCTGCCGCCAACTTGCGAACGGTTGCCACCGATTGGGCTGCCGGCACCACCAATCCCGCCACCCGAGCTGGCACCTCCCGAGCTGGCACCTCCCGAGCTGATACCTCCCGAGCTGGTACCTCCCGAGCTGGCGCCACCTGCCCCCGAACCACCCGTGTTAACAGGCATGCCGCCAGTGTTCGCATTCGGTGCGCCACCCGTTGCCGAAGGGGGGATGATTCCGCTGCCGCCAATCTTAACCATCACGACTCCCTGGGGCGGCACGTTGGCCGTGAAACTGCTGTCCATGGTTCCGAGATTTGCGTGGGCCCAAAGGTCACGCACTGTCTGGCTGCCTTGGGCACCCACCTGGCTCCACTGGGCGGTTACGTTAGTGGCGCTCATTCCGCGGTTTAGAAGCACCACGGCCCGGCCACCGTCGCTCAACTCGCGTGCCCACACCTCCGTGTTACCCGCGGGGCTCACGCGGTACCCCGCCTTGCCAAGCGGGTCTTGGTTGACTGCGATGACCTCGGTGTTGGCGTAGACGGCAATGGTTTCAGGCGTGGCGTTTCTCAAGTCGGTCGAGATCAAAAGGGGCGCGGCCACAATAGACCAAAGGCTCAGTTGCAGCCTTCCCAGGTCGACCGAGACGTCTTCGTTGCCCATCACCAGCATGTCGGGGTCATTCCAAGCTCCCGGGCCCGCTCGGTCCGCTGCTTCCTTGCTGGCCACACTGTCAGCGGAGTTCATGATATATTGGAAGTCGTTGCTGATGTCGCCGGCGGTTCGCCACATGTTGGCGAACTCGAAGCGCTGCGGAGCGTGGGTGGCGTTCACACTGTAGACAACCTGTAGCCCGCTACTGAGAAGTGCATCCCGCATTTGAGGGAAGCAGGGGGAGTTTTCGGGCGTCGTATACCCGTCATACTTCAGGAACGCTACGCCGAGGTACTTCAGAAGCTCGACGTCTTGTTGGAGGTAGTTGCAAGTGAAGAGCTGCTCGGTGGGCTGCAGGTAGATGCCAAACTTGAGCCCTTTGCCGCGCGCGTAGTTGGCCAGGTCAAGTAGCCCCTGCTTGCCGTTCGCGTAGTACATGCACGGAGGTTCGTGCTCACAGCCCGCAGCCGTGGTCGCAATCCTCAAGTTGCCTTGAGCATCACGGTGCTGGCCGGCAGGCTTGTATTGCCACCAGCCACCATCGAGGTTGAAGTACGTGTAGCCCACATCGCGAAGGCCCGTGCTCACTAAGGCATCGATGTTGCCCCGCAAGATAGCGTCGTCGTACTCGCCGACGAACGCCTCAAACGTGTTCCAACCCATTGGCGGTGTTCGGGCCACGCCGTTGTCGTGCGCGAAGCACGGCGCCGTAAGCGCCAACTGGGCCACTACCGCCGCAATAACCTTAGCACTACGCCCTCCGCGCCTCTGATCGGTCGATAAGTACATAACTAGACTCCTTGCCTTTCCATACCGTACACCCCGGCCATAAACAGCCTTCATTTTGCTGTTTTTTTCATGACTCGCTCGCAGCCTACGCGCCGGCCGTAAGAAAGCAATGCTCAGATGTGACTGGGTGCCGTTACGGAACTTTAGCACCAGAGCGTCATTTATATAGGTCATTTTTCAGGCTCACTGTGGTGGCATTGCCGCCCCGGCGGCTCTATCAGCGGCGCCGTTGTCATCCTGGTTGCCATTCACGCATGACTCGCTGTACAAGTCCACCACGATTCGGCGGCGAATCGCTCGGCGACTCCTGCTCAGCAGACACGAGACGCTCGAAGCCTACGCCGGCTTCTTGCGTGACAATGGCAGCGAGCTCGACGCTCTGTACTCGGACGTGCTGATCAGCGTGACCAGCTTCTTCCGCAACCCGGAGACGTTCGACGTACTCGAGCAGCGAGTCTTACCCGAGCTACTCGCCCAGCCCGGCGACGAGCCGCTACGCGTGTGGGTGCTCGGCTGCTCGACGGGTCAAGAAGCCTACTCGATCGCGATCGCGTTCTCAGAAGTCGTGGATCGCGCGCCGAGGCGCCGCAATCTGCAGGTCTTCGCCACCGACCTCAACGAGGGGCTGCTCGCCAAGGCGCGTAGCGGCCTGTACGCGAAGTCACTGGTCGACGAGCTCGGCCCGGAGCGACTGCGGCGCTTCTTCGTGGAGGAGCAAGGCGGCTATCGAGTGAGCAAGTCGCTGCGCGAGATGGTGGTGTTCGCGCGACAGAACCTGATCACGGACCCGCCGTTTTCGCGCATGGACCTAATCAGCTGCCGCAACCTGCTCATCTACCTCGAGCCGAGTTTGCAGAAGAAGGCGATGCCCACGTTCCACTATGCGCTCAAGCCCGGTGGCTTCTTGCTGCTCGGCGCGTCGGAGTCGGTTGGCGCCTTCACCGACCTCTTCGAACCGATCGACCGCAAGCACAAAGTGTACGTTTGCTGCTGATCGCAGTGACCGGATATCAGACCGGCGCTGCCAGGTTGAAAGAGGCAGGCTTTGACCAGCACCTGGTCAAGCCGCCCAACATGCGAGAACTGGCCGCCCTACTCGCGATCGGGCCCAACCGTTAGCCGAGCGAAGGCTCCGCCTCACCCACGTTGAGTGAGCTCCTGCCCAACGTTGGCTTCGTAAATTCCACCCGTGCGGACATCAGGGAATTGGCGCTCGCCACAAGTTTTTCGGCAAGCAAATTCTGCGGTGAAGCCGCCAAAGGGGTAAGGGTTTGCTTGGGCCAAACCCCTTGCTACTGTCTTCGCGTGCTGCGGAGAGCGTTCCAGGGTCTGATGCTTGGGTGCCTGGGCCAGGCGTTGTCGGCGTGTGGGGGAAAGGCCGAGGCGCCCGGGATGCCGATCGCTCAGGCCGCACCCGCACAAAGCATTAGCTCCTCGAGCGGTGGAGCCGCTGCCGTGGGCATGAATGCAGCAACGGGCCTATCAACCGGCGGAGCTCCTGTCACAACCGGTGGTGCTCCGGTTGGCACTACAACGATTAATACGGGGCTCGGCGCGAACACTCCTCCACCAAATGGATGTGGCACGGCAAACCTCGACACTCCACCGATTAGCGCGGCCTCCCTCTGTCCAGGCACACCAGGGATTAGTTTGGCGGTGCGCACAGACCACTCCGATAAGTGTACCCACGCACCAGCCACAATCCGGGACGGCGTTCAGTTCCTGTTGGTTACGGGTGAGTGTCGTTTTTTTGCGCTGACAGATGCTATGCAGGGAGTGCGAACAGGCGTGTTAACGTCCGAGATGGCAACCCAACTGATCGCGCAGATGGGCCTAGCCAACTATCCCAACTGGAGTCTTTGTTCGACATCTGAGTCCTGTCCGTTTCGAATCACCCAGCCGCCTACGTGGCGGATCTCCGTTGCAGGCTTCGACGGAGAAGTCCGTGTCTGCGAGGGAGGCATGACCCCAAGCGTAGCAAGCATCGAGCCCGCAAGGCATTGGCTCAATTTGCTAGCGGCGAGCGGGGAGCCCCTGATTGGCCCAATACGCGTGACCGCCGTCGGGCCTTCTTCCAACGAGTTTCCTTGGCCACATCAAGCGAGCTGGCCGCTTTCATATGATCTTCAACAGATCGCGCAAGCGGGCACGCCTGGCACCCTGATTACTGATGCTATGGAAACAAGCGCACTGCGTTCCCTACGGGCGGGGTTCATCGACACGGCCGAGACCGCCTATTGCTCGATGAAGATCGTTACCACACCCACCGAACGTTACGACGTCTTGGCATTGGACGAGTTGCCTGCCGAGCTTCTAAAGTCCTTGGAAGAATTGGACGCTAAGCTCACACCGTAGGCCCGCAGCGTATTGCAGGCCGCCTCGGCCCCACCCACACTGAGCAACTCGCCCAAGTGAGTGCCGGACCTGCGGAAAGTGGGACTTCTACTTGACGCCCTAGAGCCCAGCTCGTAAATCAGACCGAATCAGTCCTCATTATAGGCCCACTGGCCGCTCACCAGAAAATCCCCCTCCCAATGCTCCGAATCACCAAGCTCACCGACTACGCCATCGTGGTTTTGGCGCATTTGGTACGAACGGACGGGCAGCACCTGAGCGTGAGTACCGCACGAGATCTCGCGGAACGCAGCCGCCTCCCCGCCCCCACCGTGAGCAAAATCTTGAAGGAGCTGGCGCGAGCAGGCCTAGTGGAGTCCGAACGCGGCCTCGCAGGCGGGTATCGTTTGGCGCGAGCCGCCACTGCCATCACCGTGGCGGATGTGGTGAAAGCCGTCGAAGGGCCCATTGCCGTTACGGAATGTAGTCGCGATGGCGAATCTTGCGACTATACGGGGCACTGCCCGGTGGAATCCAACTGGGTCAAGATCAACCACGCAATTTTTGGCGCACTTGAGAACATTACGCTCGAAGAGATGTCGCGCCCGCTCGGGCCTCGCCTCGTGCAGTTATCCGCTAAGCCTCACCCTACCAACACTCACTTGAGCTGAGACGCGCGAACTTTTTCATGGCTAACTCCACTGAACACATCAATCAGCTCCTCAGCCGCGACTACAGCGCCGGTTGGTCTACGGATATTGAGCAAGATCAAGTTGCGCCGGGCCTTTCCGAGGAGGTGATTCGCTTCATCTCCAAGAAGAAAGATGAGCCCGCGTGGCTGCTCGATTTCCGACTGAAGGCTTATAAGCTCTGGCAAAAGATGCCCACACCGAAGTGGGCCAAGGTGCACTACCCCGAAATCGACTACCAACAGATCATCTACTATTCGGCGCCGAAATCTGACAAAGACGGCCCGAAGAGCTTGGATGAGGTCGATCCTGAGCTCCTAAAAACGTATGAGAAGCTCGGCATTCCGCTGCACGAGCGAGCGGCGCTGGCCGGCATCGCTGTGGATGCTGTGTTCGACAGCGTGAGCGTGGCTACCACCTTCAAAGCCAAGCTCGCCACCATGGGCGTGATCTTTTGCTCCTTCTCGGAAGCCGTGAAAGAACACCCAGAGCTGGTTCAGAAGTATCTGGCAACAGTGGTGCCCGCTGCAGACAACTTTTACGCAGCGCTCAATTCGGCAGTATTTACTGATGGCTCTTTTGTTTACATCCCCAAGGGTGTTCGCTGCCCGATGGAGCTTTCCACATACTTTCGGATTAACGCCGCCAAGACGGGCCAATTCGAACGCACCCTCGTTGTGGCGGATGAAGGCAGCTACGTGAGCTACTTAGAGGGTTGCACGGCGCCCATGCGCGACGAAAATCAACTCCACGCAGCCGTGGTGGAGCTGGTGGCGCTCGATAACGCCCAGATCAAATACTCCACGGTTCAGAACTGGTACCCCGGGGATAAAGACGGCCGCGGTGGGATTTTTAATTTCGTGACCAAGCGCGGAAAATGCGCCGAAAACGCCAAAATTTCGTGGACACAGGTGGAAACGGGCTCGGCCATCACCTGGAAGTACCCGAGCTGCATTCTGCAGGGCGACAATTCGGTGGGCGAATTCTATTCGGTGGCCCTCACCAATAACCGCCAGCAAGCCGACACTGGCACGAAGATGATTCACATCGGCAAAAACACCACCAGCACCATCGTCTCCAAAGGGATCTCCGCCGGGCACGGCCAGAACACCTACCGTGGGCAAGTGAAGATCCTGAAGGGCGCCGTGAATGCGCGTAACTTCACGCGTTGCGATTCCATGCTCATCGGCAGCACCGCAAGCGCGCACACCGTACCTTACGTGGAAGTGCGCAACCAAAGCGCCACTTTAGAGCATGAAGCCACCACTTCCCGCATCGGAGAAGATCAGCTCTTTTATTGCTTGCAGCGCGGCCTCACCGAGGAAGACGCCGTGAGCATGATCGTCAATGGTTTCTGCAAAGAGGTTTTGAAAGAGCTCCCGATGGAGTTTGCCGTCGAAGCGCAGAAGCTGCTCGGCGTAAGCCTCGAAGGCGCCGTTGGTTAGCCCACGCAGCTTCCTCCTTTTTGCTCATACTTGAATCTGTTCCCTCCTTCGGCAAAGAAGTCGAAGGACTTCTAAGACCTCCAGAACAACGCGAAATCTCATGTTAAAGATCGAAGAACTCTCCGCCTCTGTAGACGGCAAAAGCATCCTCAAAGGTATCAATCTCGATATCAAGGCCGGCGAGGTGCACGCCGTGATGGGGCCCAACGGCTCCGGAAAGAGCACTCTTGCGAGCGTGCTCGCGGGCAAGCCCGGGTACAAGATCACGAGCGGAACGGTGACCTATGAAGGCAAGAACCTCCTGGAAATGGCGCCGGAAATCCGCGCGCGTGAAGGGGTGTTTTTGGGTTTCCAATACCCGGTGGAGCTCCCGGGGGTGAGCAATCTGTACTTCCTCAAGGCAGCGGTGAACGCGATAAGAAAGCACCGCGGCCTCTCCGAATACGACGCCGTGGATTTCATGGCGCTGGCTAAGGAAAAGGCCAAGCTCGTTGAGCTGAGCGATGCGCTCACCCAGCGACCGGTGAATGTTGGATTTTCTGGTGGCGAGAAGAAGCGCAATGAAATCTTCCAAATGGCGCTCCTTGCGCCCAAGTTGGCCATCTTAGACGAAACAGACTCTGGCCTCGATATTGACGCCTTGCGCATTGTTGCCAACGGCGTGAACGCCCAGCGTGGCCCGCAAGTTTCGATGCTGCTCATCACCCACTATCAGCGCCTGCTCGAATACATTCAGCCCGATTACGTGCACGTTCTGGTGGGTGGCAAGATTGTGAAGTCTGGCACGCACACACTCGCTCAAGATCTGGAAGCGCGCGGCTACGCTGAATTTCTAGGCGCCGGAGCTCTTGCACCATGACGGAGTTGAGCCTTCAAAAAGGAGCGCTTCTGGCTGAGAGTTTGGCCCATTTTGAGCCCATTTCGGGGCCCCTCGCTGAGCTCCGCCAAGCGGGGCAAGCTCAACTCAAACAGCATGGCTTGCCTGGCCCACGCGATGAGGCGTGGCGCTTCACCCAGGTGCGCTCGGTTACGGATGTAGCGTTTCGGCGCGAACCCGCTGGGGTAGCGGCTCGAGCTGTGCAATTACAGGTATCGGATACCGCTACGTTAGTGTTCGGTTCGGATTTGGCGAGCGCAAAGCCGGGCCCGGGCATCGAAGTCTGGTCCTCTCGAACGGGTGGAGAGCCTCCGCCTTGGACCAAAATCGCCCTCTCATCCCAAACCCCTATCGCCCCCTTTGCGGCCTTGAACGGGAGCGAAGCGGAAGAGTTGTGGTGTATCAGGCTTTCCGGGTCACCCGGGCCCCTTCAGATTATCTATCCTGGCCCAACGAGCTCAGGTGAGCCAACCATGAAGAATCCTCGCGTTCACGTGCGTGTGGAAGAAGGAACGCGCGCCACGTTCGTCGAGCTCACCACCGCTTCTGAAAGCCTCGCACCTACCCTCACCAATTCCGTTTCTGAGGTCTTCGTGGGAAAGAATGCCACGCTTGAACACGTTCGCATTTCGCTAGGCAACCTGAAAAGCCGGCAAATTTCGACTGTTTCGGCCAAGCTGCTGCGCAATAGTAGCTATCTGTCACGCGTTGTAACGCTCGGTGGCGCGCTCACCCGCACGGATCTCACTATCTCCATGAGCGAAAAAGGCGCCCAGGCTGAGCTCGACGGGCTCTACTTCGCCGCAGATGGCGAACAAGTGGATCACCACACCGTGGTGGAGCACGCGCAAGGTCACTGCCAAAGCGTCCAAAAGTACAAAGGCTTTGCCTCCGGCAATGGGCAGGCGATCTTCGACGGCATCGTGCGCGTGCACCCTGGAGCGAGCGGCACCGTTGCACACCAAAGCAACCGCAACGTGCTCTTGAGTGAAGAGGCTGTGGTGCACACCAAGCCCCACCTTGAGATCGAAAATGATGACGTAGTCTGCACCCATGGCGCAACCGTGGGACGCCTGCGGCTTGAAGAGCAGTTTTACCTCCAATCCCGCGGCATCGATCCGGACACGGCTCGGACGCTGTTAAGCTACGCTTTTGCGAGTGAAGTCTTCGATGCCATCATTCACCCCGCGGCTCGGGATTTCGTCCGGCGAGAGTTTCTAAGCAAGCTGGGCAGCCCGGCCCTCTTCGCGGAGCTTTTGGCACCATGACCGCGCCCACCACGTCCCCCCGCGTGCCCTCACGTATGTCTCCACTTTTGGATGCTCAAATCGAGGCCCTGCGCGGCGAATTTCCCGCATTGCATCAGACCGTGCACGGCCAGCCGCTCGTGTATTTGGATAGCGCGGCCACGGCACTGAAGCCGCAGTCCGTCATCGACGCCGTAACCCAAGTTTACGCAAAGGACTGCGGGAACATTCACCGGGCAGTGCACCTTTTATCGGCGCGGGCGACCGATGCGTTTGAAGGCGCTCGCACCAAGGTGCGCAAATTTCTGGGTGCCCAGGCTGACGCCGAAATCATCTTCGTGCGTGGCACCACCGAAGGCATGAACTTGGTGGCGAGTAGCTGGGCGCGAAATCAACTTCAGGCGGGCGATGAAATCCTCATCACGGGCCTCGAACACCATTCGAACATCGTGCCTTGGCAGCTCGTGGCACAACAGACAGGAGCCAAGCTCAAGGTTGTGCCGGTGAGCGACAGCGGCGAGGTCACACTCGAAGCATTTCAGGCGGAGCTTTCAGCGAAGACTCGCTTGGTCTCGGTGGCTCATGTTTCCAATACTCTCGGCACCGTGTTGCCGGTGAAACGCATCACGGAGCTCGCACATCAAGCGGGAGCGCTCGTGGCGATCGATGGCGCTCAAGCCGTCGCCCATCTGCCAGTGGATGTAAAAGACATCGACTGTGACTTCTACGCCTTCAGCGCACATAAATTGTACGGCCCCACGGGCACCGGCGTTTTGTACGGAAAACGAGCACTTCTGGAACAAATGCCCCCCTATCAATCGGGCGGGGACATGATTCGTTCCGTCACGTTCGAGAAGACAACGTTCAACGAATTGCCGTGGAAGTTTGAGGCTGGCACCGCGGACATTGCCGGAGTGGTGGGGCTCGGCGCTGCGATTGATTTCATGGGCCGCTTTGACTTTGAGGAGCTGGCCACTCGAGATCGCGCACTCGTTCAATATGGTTCTGAGCTACTCTCAAGCTTGCCAGGTGTCCGCCTCATCGGTACGGCCAAGGAAAAGGTGAGCGTGATTTCGTTTGTCATCGAAGGCATCCACCCGCACGACATCGGCACCATCGCCGATAGCGTAGGTGTGGCGATTCGTACCGGGCACCACTGCACCCAGCCTTTAATGGACCGCTTCAACCTACCGGCTACAGCCAGAGCTTCGCTTGGGATCTACAGCCGCCGGGAAGATCTCGACGCGCTCGGGCGAGCGATAAAGAAGGCTCAGGAGATGTTTCATGGATAACCTGAACGAGCTGTATCAAGATTTGATCCTCGATCACGGCCGAAAGCCGCGAAATTTCCGCATTGTTGAGAACTACAACCGGCTCGCCCGCGGGGATAATCCGCTGTGTGGGGATAAGATAACGGTCACACTCATCTTGGACGGCGAAGTGCTTCAAGATATCGGGTTTCAGGGTTCCGGCTGCGCCATCTCCACAGCATCGGCGTCCACCATGACGGAAGCTCTCAAAGGCAAAACCGTGAGCGAAGTGAAGGCCATCTTCGACCACTTCCACGCCCTGGCCACTGGCACAAGCCAAGATCTGAGCGGGCTCCCTCCGAAGCTGCACGCGTTTTCCGGCGTCTTTACCTACCCCATGCGCGTAAAATGCGCGACCTTGCCCTGGCACACCTTGAACAACGCACTCGCCGCTAAGGAAGAAGTGGCAAGCACCGAATGATCATGGAACAGCGAGCACCCAAAGAAGTGGCAAGCACCGAATGATCATGGAACAGCGAGCACCCAAAGAGCGACGTCCGCTGGGCGTTCTCAATCGCGAAGATCCGATCCCCCAACATCCCGTGCCCACGCGCGCACCGGATGAATTCGTCCTCGAAGATCCAGGCGCCAATCCGGGCCCGCGAGAAGCGAGTTCACTGCGGGAGGGCATCGTGCAGGCCCTGAAAACCATCCAAGATCCGGAAATTCCCCTCAACATTTACGATCTTGGCCTCATTTACGACATCCACATCGCCGCCGATCAGGCGGCCCATGTAGTGATGACGCTCACAGCTCCCGGTTGCCCCGTGGCCGAGCAAATTGTGCGCGATGTGCACGCCAAGCTCTGCCAAGTTCCCGGTGTTTCTCGCGCTAAAACCGAGCTCGCCTGGGAGCCCGCTTGGTCCCGCGATCGCATGAGCGATGCCGCCAAGCTAGAGCTGGGGCTGCTGTAGCACTAGCCGCTCCATCCGCGGCGAAGCCCAACTCCCTGAGAACTTGTGGCTCTTTTCTAACCACTAGCCGAACGCACCCCCCTGCTCCACACTGAAGCCATCATGTCCGAACCCACCGCCTGCACCGACGCTACTCCCTTGGTTCCACCGGTACGTGTGAGCCCCAAGGCCGTGGAGTTCGCCAAGAAGCACCGCGAGAAGCTGGGCCTCCCGGGAGCGGCGTTGCGCGTCGGCGTTAAAGGGGGCGGCTGCGCCGGCCTCACGTACGTCACTGATCTTACGCTCGACGCTCCAAAAGCACGCGATTTCGTCTACGACTACGGTGATCTCAAAGTGTACCTCGATCCAAGAAGCCTTAAGTACATCGAAGGTGCGGTCGTGGACTACGAGAACACTCTCATGTGGCAGGGCTTCAAGTGGCACAACCCACTTCAAGAATCGTCGTGCGGTTGCGGGCATACCTTCAACGCCAAAGAGAAGCCTTCCGATGGATCCGTAGCCGCCACCGAAGGCGGTCAAACTGCGCTCCAAGGCTCCGAAAAGAAAATCTTCAAAACGCTCTAGGGTGCGGTAGGCGCTCCGTGAACACGGCCACCGCAAGCACACCTGTCGATCGCGTGGATGCCACCACAACGGTCCCCCCCTTTGATGTATTCACTAGCATTTGGGAAAGCGGCAGCAAAACGCATATCCTATTGCTCCACGGGCTCGGCGGAAATTCCATCACCTGGCATGGCGTAGCCCCCCATTTGGCGCAGGCGCTCGACGCAAAAGTTGTCGCTGTAGATATGCCTGGGTTTGGAGCCACACGCCCTGGCCGTCGCCGATTAACTCTAGAATCCTTCGTGGATATCGTGAGCGAGGTACTGCTGGCCCACGCAGGCCCCAATGTTCGTTGGTTTGTCGCGGGCAACTCACTCGGAGGCTTGCTCGCACTTCTGCTTGCGCGAAAATTCCCAGATAGGATCCAAGGTATTTCGCTTGCAGCAGGAGCACTACCAATAACCTGGGGACGCTCTTTTCTGCAGCTCCTTCCGCTCCTCGGCCTACTTCCCCAGCTGGCGCCTTGGCTGGGTGGCGCGCTCATCGCCCGCTACAGCACGCGAACCGGTTTGCCCGGGGTGGTGGATGACCCTGTTGAGGCGCTGTTTGCCGATCCGGGCCGCTTGGCACCCGAGCTCCGTGATCGACTGATCGCCCTTTCAGGCTATCGCCTTACTTGGGCACGCGAAGCGGCTGGCGCTTACGAACAAATACTAAGAGGCGTGGCCGGAGCGCTATTTCCTGCAAAATATGGCCACACCCTCATCGAGAGCATCCGTTGCCCCGTGCAGGCCATTTACGGCACTAAGGACCCTCTTTATCCCGTGCCGTGCTGGGAGAAGCTTCGCCAAGTCCGGCCCGACTGGCACTACGTAGCACTCGATGCCGTCGGCCATGTGCCCCAACTAGAGGCTCCGGAGCAAGTGGCCGCAGAGATGATCACTTGGCTGCGCTCTGCTCGCGCGTCGAATTCATAGCGAGCCTCAGACCCGCATACGTCGCGCGGCACCACACACCCGTGAGGCAAACCTTGGACGAAATCCCCATGCGGGACGACTACTTCCACGTGCAACCATAAGTACTTAGCATGCTAAGATTCTCGGAGCTCCCTATATACCCCCCAGCAGACCCCACCAGCCTCCCTTGACCACATCGCCCCCACCGCGCAACCCCAAGTACTTAGCATGCTAAGGTTCTCGCGTCGGCTCACAAACTTCCCCCCCAACGCTTGACGGCACCGCAATGCCCGATCGCGATCTTTACGTGATTTCAAGTAGGGCCACAGCGGGGGTCTCTAAGTCAAAGCTTGCCACCCAATGGGCGTCACGCTTTTCGATCCGTACGGCTCCCAAGGTGGCTGCAAGCTGGTTCACACTTTGAAGATCCGCGAGCTCCCGAGGGCTCAAATAATCCGGCGACCCAAGTTCGCGGAAGTGCGCCAAAATGTTGTTTTCGCGCTCAGTGATACGGAAAACCCGCGCGGTTTTGGGTTCTTTTGGCAGCCTCACCTCAACGGATCCAGCGCTTACCGGGTCCTTGATGCCATTGGGGTAACGATACACCAGCACGGCGTGTCCGTTCGAAGTGGGAGTCACAATGGCGTTCTCAAGATCGTTGCCGCCCGTACACGGGAGGCGCGTATCCCCGAGACGGTGCAGGAGTTGATGCGCAACGTACGAAGGCTTGCGCAAGCCTTGGAGGTTCAGCATCCCGTAGTGGCCCCGGAATGTTTCGGCGTTGTACCCCGCTTGATCGTAGACATCACTCAAACACCAATAGCCAAATTGGGTGGCTTCCTGGGATACCTCTGCCATCGTTTTGCAAATGAAGGAGGCTTCTAGAGGCGTTTCCTTTTGTGGATCGTGTGGGAACCACGAGCGACCCCACTCATTCCAATGCACCTCACCTTCGAACTTCTTGCTCTTTAAGAGCTGGTGCACACCCCGCACCACACCGCCAATATAATGCGGGGAATCTTTGACGCGAAAGGATGCAGGTCCGTCAAAAGGAACCAGTGGTTGTGAATCCGAATCATTGTTATAGCAATGAGTGATGATGTAGTCGGGAGGGCTTCCGTCTTTCTGGGCAAACTCAAAGAATTCCTCCAACCATTCACCGCGAGCCGTAGAAGGGCCACCCATGCGCAACGCAGGATCTACCGATTTTACGGCTCGAAAAGCGACACCCCAGAGCTTGAAGAATTCCTCCTTGGTGCCCCCCCAAAACGTGGGCATGAGGTTGGGCTCATTCCAGAGCTCGAAATACCACTGCCGAACCTCTTCCGCGCCGTAGCGGTTGTAAGCGTGCAACACGGCGTTACGAATGAAGTTGCTCCAGGCACCATAATCGAGCGGTGGGCGCGTGTGGCTGTTGTCCCAAATGATGGACTTTCCATCCGCCATTTTGCTGGGCATAAAGCAGGTGGTGTACATTGGGCGCACACCAGCTTTGAGCAACCTATCCATCACATAATCGATGATCTGATAGTTCGGCCGAAGGTAGCGGTCTTCTTTCTTGAAGTGAAATTGATCCGGCCCTTGCGCCCACACTCGGAGCTTGTCGTCAAACATGCCAACGGCCCGCACGTGGCGCACACCGATCTCCCGCTGCGCTTGTGCTAGCTGCTCCAGCACATCAGCTCGTGTGAGCCAATGGAATTGGTCGATATTGGCAAATGCCTCCCAGCTGTGACGAAACGGAGAGGCGGTTGCGGTCCAGGTTGGCTGCAGTGTCAGCACGTTGCTCATGAGGCGAACCTATATCTCTGGCTTGAGTGGAGCACAATTGCGGCGAGTGCAGCATGTAGCCAATTTTGGGCAATTTTGAGCGCTTGCGCTCTTTCGAACTCCCTCGCAAGGATAAGCATTCGCCGTGGGAGCCAAGCCTGGTGCACGTTCGAACTCACGAGCACAGCATAGGTCCGCACACGGGAGCTCGCCTCCCCCTGACCAGTCGCTCCGCTCTGGCGGGTCCCTTCACCGAGGTAGCACGAAATTGTCTTTAAGAATGCCAGCCGTGAAGGAGGCTCGCAGATAAAACCCTCTCGGCAACGTGGAGGTAACGGCGCCTTCTTCGTCCCAATAACTGCGGCGGGCAAGCGCATTTTTGGCTTTGGGCCGAACCTGCAAATATGTTCCTAAGTGAGCCGTAATGTCATCAACGCGCCCCGCAAAGATCAATGTGCCCAGATGATCCCAATCGGCGCGGAGCTGGGCTTCTTGTTCCGCACTGGGTGACCAAATTAGCGGCGTCCCAATGCGACGCTGGGACGGAGCGATCGCGCGCTCGCCTTCTACGGGAACCCACAACACGCGACGCAGCTTGGCCCAGGCCTTGGACTTCTCCCACTCAGATTCGCCCACTTCCCGAAGCGAAATAGTGCACACAAAAGTCGACTCTACAGGGTGCCCGCGCCTATCCACAGGCAACGACTTCAACTCAACGCCAAGCTCTTCGAAATCTGGGGCTGCCCGCGTGCTTGCCGTCGTTCCGAGCGCCTTCTCCAAAAGTTGCCCGACAAAACCCTTCGCACGCTTCAAGTCGTCGGGGGGAGTAATCGCGTGTTTCGCGGCGAGCTCCCCGAGCGAGAGGCCAACCAAACGTGCGGCACGGGCCAGGAGCTCAGCTTCGCTTTGAGGTGGGGCGAAGCTCGGCCTCGCTGCAGCAGGTCGTTCATCACCGGGGGCGTGAACGCCGAATCCCGCCTGTTTGCTTTTCACGGGGGCGCCCGAGTGCGCGCGGCTACCGTGGCTTCATCGAGCAAATTGGTGGAACGCAAGCACGGCCAGCAATCGGATTCTTTGGAAGGGCCACAGCCCTTGTGAGAGTAGAAATTCTGTAGAACGAGCAGGGAGCGCTGGTCGGCATCGGCCTTGGCGCGATCCATCACGTCCAGGGCTTTTTCGCACTGCTTTACGGAGCTCAAATCCAGCACAACCTTGAGGGCAGCGGTAGCGCGAGTGTACACGTCCTTGGAATACAGAAGCTGCCGCGCAAGCTCTGGAGCGAAGTCTTGATCGTTGCCTTTTCGCCAGATCAAAAACAGTAAATCTGGGCCCACGTCGCTCTTCAAATTGGCCAACATTCGAAGCGTGGGAATGCCCACTTGGGTGTCGGCAGCAAGTTCGCGGATTCGCCTCACCGTTTCAGGTTCGCGTCCGAAGCGGCGCACCAAACTGAGCTTCTTTTCGAGTGCCTCAACTTCTTTTACCCGGCGAGCGCTCTTTCCGGTTGCGATAGCGAGCGTTTCCTCCGAAGTGCGTTGGTCTGGCTCTTTGGCTTCGACCTGGTTCAAGGCGTCTTCGTCACCACGTGCCGCACGCTCAATAAGAGCTCCGCTTAAAGGAGCAACCGGGGGGGCATCTAGCTTCGGAACATCAGCAGCCTTTTCGCCCGGCGTTTCGGGCTCGGGTGGGGTAACTGCCTCCACCGAGGAACTGGACACCACGTTGCGCAGTTCGGCCGAGGGGAGTGCCTGCCGAGCCCCACCACCCGCACCCATACCCATAGCAGCCACCGTAACGGCCACGCCAAGTAGCGCCCCGACGAGCGCGCCAACGAGAAACGAGCCCAGAGCAGGTCGCTTGGCTTCAGCAGAGGACTCCGCGGGTTCCAAATCCAGCATTATTGCCCGAACCGTAGATGCTAAACCCTCTTTCAGACGCCACCAAGCGGCCGCGCGCGGATTTCCTTTGGCACCTCCACTGGCCCAGCAGCCGACCTGCGGAATCTGCGACCTGAGCTGAAACCGGACGCTCGACGCCGCGTATTAGATTGCGCTAAAGCTACCCACGCTTTTTTGGCTCACACTTTTAAGGAGAATTTCCATGGCAATCAAACTCAACAGCACCATCGCCTCCAGCATCGCAGCAGGACTTTTCGCAGCAGCTTGCGGCGGCACCACCCCTCCTGCGGAGACCGTTGACACCTCCACCCCGCCCACTGCTGCTCCCGAAGCAGTCGAGCCCGCCGCCGCGGAAGAGGCTGCTCCCGCTGCTGACGCTGAGGCTGCTCCCGCTGCTGAAGAGGGCACCGCGGAAGCCAAGGATTGCTGCAAAGCTCAAAATGAGTGCAAAGGCAAAGGCGGCTGCCACACCGACAAGAACGAATGCAAAGGCAAGAACGAGTGCAAAGGCAAAGGCGGCTGCAAGGCTAACTGCCCCAAGTAATTCCGTTGCTTTGGTGCGGCTTGGGCACGACCAGCGGTCGTGCCCTTCCAAACCACACTTTGGGGGACATGAGAGGGGTAGAAAGGCTAGGCTGCCGGCGTGCTGCGACCGGTGATGTTGTTGGGTACGCTGAGTTTTGCGGTCGGCAGCGCCAGCTGTCAGGAGAAAACGTCGCGAGCTGCAGAACCCTCGCGACGGGCGCCGTTTGTTGCCCCAAGGACCGTGGGGCCAATTGCTTCGGCCGTGCCAGAAGCCCCGAAGCCAAGTGTACAGGTGGAGCCCGCGTCCGAGCATGGCTGGGTGTACGCGAAGACGCGCTTTGTTTGGATTTATCCGGACACTTCGACCAAATTTCAGTGGATCGGCTACCTCTGGACGGGAGGGGCGGTGCGCCTGCGGAGCGCTCGACGCATCTACGCCAAAGGCTGTGAGCCTGGTTGGTCTGCCATTGAACCGCGTGGGTTTGTGTGCGCTGACGGCATCCGCGCGACGCTCGATCCACACGACCCGGCCTATGTGGCTGTCAAACAATTAGCCGGTAACCTGGATTCGCCTTGGCCCCACGCCTATGGGGAAACCACAGGCGGAAAGGCGTACCCTGGGTTTCCCCTCGGGGAAATGAACGACCCGCTCCGGCTGCCATTCCTTTCCTCAAGCATTCACGACCCCTATGAGGTGCTCCCCCGCCGCTCAGCCGTCGCCTTCGTTAGGGAATTCCACGCAGCCAATCGCGATTGGTTGCTCACCGCAGATCTTCGTTGGTTGCCGAAGTCAGATGTTACGCCGTACCCCAAGAGCGAGTTTGAAGGCGTTCAGTTGGGCGGCAAGGCTCAACTTCCTATCGCCTTCTTTCGCACGCAAGCGCGCCCCAAGTACCGCCGCAAGCCTACGGGCGGCTTCGAACCCACAGGTGATGCGTGGCCACGCTTAGGCCACGTGGCACTCACCGCCGAGCGCGTCACCGAAGGGGACGCCGTGTATATCAAGGTAGCCGGCGAGAGCGTGTTCGTGCGCGAAACGGATGCGGTAATTCCAGAGAATCGAAAGCTCACGCCCTGGGGAGCCCCTGTCGGAGAACCGGACACCACTGGCCTTGCACCGAAGGGGCGAGCCACCTGGATCGAAGCCAGCATTCGCGGCGGTTGGCTCATCGCTTACGAGGGCACCAAGCCCGTTTTTACTACCCTCATGAGTGCAGGCCGCGGTGGCCCGCCGGTGGGAAACAAGCCACTTCTGAAGACGGCCTCCACCCCTTTAGGTAGTTTCCCAGTTTCAGGAAAATTTGCGACAGCAACTCTAGCTAACGACGTGGTGATCCATTCCGCCGTACCCTGGACGCAAAACTTCGCGGGCCCGTACGCGCTGCACACGGCGTATTGGCACGATGAATTTGGTGATTTGAAAAGCGGCGGCTGCCTGAATCTTTCGCCCAAAGATGCCCGCTACCTGTTCGGCTTCACTGAGCCACCTCTGCCCGAAGGCTGGCATGGCGTGCGTTGGGTACCCAAACAGGGCCCTGCGACCGTGGTCTACGTAATCAAATAGAGGTTTGTTCGTCTGTGCCCGAAAGGTGCTGGCACGGCGGAAAAGTGCAAAGCGTTGGCGCAAAGGCGCGTGAACAGGGTGATGGCTCCGGTAGATCGTGTTCGCTCGCCGTCGCAATTTCGCTAAGCTCCGTGGCATGCTCAGGCCCCGCAGCTTCCATCATGCACCGATCTTGATGACGCTTGGTCTTGCCCTCTTCGGGGCTTGTAGCCAAGCTTCGAGCTCTACAAATCCAGTTTCTGGTGGCCCGCAAGGTAGCGCCACTTCAAGTTCCGTGCAAGGTGGGCAACAGAGCAATTTCGGCGGTCAAAACAGCGAAGCCGGGAGTAGCTTGGGGCTTGGTGGCACAGGCGTGCTCGGTGCGGGAGGAAGTGTTTCGAACGCAGCAGGTGGCCCTCTCACCGCAACCGGTGGAGCCGCGTTCGGTGGTTCGTTCAACGCGATAGGTGGGGCTTCGGTCGCACAAGGCGGAGCACCTGAGCCGTTAGCTCCAAGTCGTTTTAACCTGACGGGCTTTGCAACGGTTGGCCCAGGAACTACCGGCGGCGGAGTGCTCCCCGAGAACGACCCAGCTTACGCCAAGGTGACAACACCGCTTGAGCTGGCCCAGGCTGTCAGATCTTTCAACAAGACGGGCGCCATCAAAGTGATCGAGATCATGAATGACCTCGACCTCGGCTGGACGGAGCTCGGCGCCGGTGTTCAGGCTCTCGACAGCAACCCATTCACACCTGCAATTGCCACCAAGCTTCACCCCCGCCTGCTAACCACTGGTGTTAGCAAGCTGGACATAAAATACGCCGGAGGTGGGCTCACCATCTTCTCGGCTAACGGAGCCACGCTTCGGCACGTAACCTTGAATATCAAGAGCACTAACAACATCATCGTTCGCAATCTGCGCTTCGATGAAATGTGGGAGTGGGATGAAGAAAGCACCGGCGCCTACGACAAGAATGACTGGGATTTCATCAATCTTGGCAATGGCGGCGCGGTCTCCAATGTGTGGATTGACCACTGCACCTTTACGAAATCTTACGACGGAATCGTTGATGTGAAAGGTGGCAGCTCCAACATCACCTTCTCGTGGAACACCTATGTCGGGGATGATGGCGCCACCAATCCGAATAGCTTCGTTCGCCAGCAGCTCAACGCGCTGGAAGCAAACTCTGCAAGCTACCCCATGTACAACTTCCTCCGCACCAACGGCTTTAGCGTGGAAGATCTGGTGACGATTCTACAGGGCCAGGACAAGGCGCATCTCTTAGGCTCGAATCCCTTGGATCCAACTAACGCAGTTCTCAGCCTCACCTATCACCACCAGCTCGCTCTCAACTTGTGGGACCGTAACATGCCCCGGCTGCGGGCTGGCAACGTGCACGGCTACAACCTTTACGCGGACGACACCGGAGCCCTGGCCGCTAAACGGCTGCGCGATGCGCGCGTGGCGGCTATGTCAGCTAGCGCCCAGCAAACGATCGCCAACACGTACAGCTTCAACCCTCCCCTGAACGGCAGCATCTCCACTGAAGGTGGGGCCATTTTGGTCGAAAAGTCTGTGTACCGTGACTGCTTGTGGCCACTCCGCAACAACCAGACAGATGTGAATAACCCCGCTTACACAGGGAAAATCCTGGGGCTAGATGTGATTTACCACATGGATAATGCCGACAACACGGTAACGGAAGTCCGCGGCAACAGCACCGACGCCAACAGTCCTCTCGGGCCATTCCAAGCAGCCGTCATTCCCTTCAGTTGGAATCTGCAGGGCAACGTGCTGCCTTACACTTACACCGCGGACGACCCCGCCGAGCTCAAAGCTATCTTGGAAGCCAACGCTGGTGCAGGCGCCCTGAAGTGGGAGCGATCGAACTGGTTGAAGACGACGTACTGAGCTGGCGCCCGCCCGGCACGCGCACGTGCCAATGAACCTGGAGCGAGGCCACCACCTGTAGACGTATCGTCGATGCTTCGGGGGGCCACAGGCTAACACAAAGAGTGCTGAGAGGGGCTTGGTCAGGTTACGTCCTGCCACTCGCCCCCTTGGCGAGTTCAAAGGTACTTAGCATGCTTAGAATCAAAATCGTGTGGCGCAAGGCACACCGTTCGCCCGTTTCACGGACCGAGTGGCAGGCTCGCTTCTTGAGCAGAGCAGATTGGGACCGCGAAACGCCGCTCCCGCGCCTTAAGCCTTAAGGCCCGGCATAGGTCCGCGAACGTCCGGATTTCCCAGGTAATCGATGGGCACGCCCATCGCGTGAGCAAGGTCGACCAGAATGTGATTGACCGGCTTATCTTGCGCCGACGCTAGATACTGACCCGTCTTGAAGTAGCCACCGCACTTTCCGGCCAAGATCCAGGGGAGAGACGGTGAATGATCCCCGACCAGCATGGTGCTCGCCCACACTACAACACAGTTATCCAACATCGTCACACTGTTCGGACCAGGTTCGGGGATGGACGCGAGATCTGCGAGCAGCTTGGCGAACTGCTGCGTATACCAGTTAACGATAGTTTGGTGGTCATTTCCCGAAGCACCGCCTGGTTCGTGGCCACATTCGTGCCATGTCCTGTTCTCGACCCCAGTCAACCACGGGAAAAATAGCTTATCGCCCCAAGCGGGCCCTAGCTGAATCGTTGCCACCCGGGTGACACCTGCTCGCAGCGCGGCGACGAGTATCTGCCTATGTGCATCCAAGAGGCCGGGGGTGTCGTTGAGTGATTGATAGTTAAGCCCGGGCTGGAGCGTCGGCGCGCTCCCCGGAGCTACCGTGACTCCGGGCTGGCCCAGCTGCATTTCCAAATCGCGGATGCCCTGTAGGTGGCTTGCCACGGTGAACTGATCTTCGGTACCCAGCTCCGCCGAGAACCGCTCCAGATCCTTGCCTAGAAAATCCAACATGCTTTTGCGCTCTGCGCGAGCCCGCGTAAGCGCAGCATCGCTCATTGTCGTGCCGACAAAGAGTTCCTGCACCAACTTGTACGGATCGAATTCGGGGGTGATCGGTTCGCCACGACCGGCCCAAAACGCGCGCCGCGCTTCAAGCGTGCCGTCGACCCCTTCTTGCTCACCCAGCGGCAGCCCGAGCGGCAACGTTCGGCGCGGCAGCTTCTCTCGCGTATCAATGTCGTTCGCGATCACCTGATCGATCGTGGGGCCGGTGGGTGCCCACACCGAGTCGGGCCCGAGCGGCTTCGCTACGGGCTGCGCCGCAGATAGCATCATGGAATAAGTACGATGATAATCTTCGGCATCGTCTGCGTTGATACACTTTACCGGAGCAATCATCGCGAGCTGATCTTTCCAGGGAGTGAGCGGAGAAAGGGACGGTGCGAAGGTAGCTTTGGAGAGCTCCACCACGCCATTTTGGCCAATAGACGTATATTGCCCATCCGGGTACCCGTTAGGGAACACGCACATGATGAGGCGCTTGGGCGGGGCGGCCTGGCTATGTGCCAAGCGGGAATTGAGGAGGGGCAAAAGGGCTGCACCCGCGCCCATTGCTCTGAGTAAATCTCGCCTACGCACAACCCACTTGCTCATTTGGCACTCTCCAGCGTTCGGTGTGTGAAGGCCGTACTCGTCACCAGCGCGACCAAGAGTTCCCGAAGGTTCCCGTTTGCCCCGCGAAAGGATTGCTTTACCTGATCAACCTGCGCCGCGTCGCTCGGAGTGTCTACACGGCGCACTGCACGGCGAAACCAGCGAGAAGCCACGCAATCGCCCGTGGTGGGCTCAGCCGCCAATATCTGAGACAGTTGCAGGGCGTCGGCCACTGGCCGAGTTGTTCCGTCTGGGAAATATACGTCCCCAGTCGCGTCCACCACTGCTGTGCCATCCAGCGTCCGGTAAGCGCCCACGCCATCGTAGTGCTCAAAATTGAAACCCGGAGGTGTAAACAGCGCGTGGCAGGCTTTTGCGCAAGCGTTCTCATCGTGCCGTATCAAGAATTCCCGAGTGGAAAGCCCCGCGTCCACCTTGTCAGGCGGCACGAACCCAGCCGGAGGCCTTGGCACGTCCAGACAGAGGAAATTCTTAACGACGGAAAGGCCTCGCTTGATCGGATTGAGTTCAGAGCCCAAAGACTGAGACGTGAGAAACGCCGCACGCGTAAGAATGCCCGAACGCTCCGCTTCATTGAGCTGAAGCTCGGTGACAGCGTTCCCACTGAATCCCGTTTGCCCGTACAAGGCAGCCAGCGCGCCATGGTCGATTCGGGCCGTTTTCGAAAGTAGAAGTGAAGCAACGGTGCCGTCCCCATCTAGAACGGTATCCACGAGCCGCCGTGTCTCATCGACCATCGCTTGCCCAAGCTCGGGCGTGAAGTTGTACTTGGGGTCTTTAATCTTCTTTCGGAGCTCTTCAATACCCAGCCACTGCAGCGTGATCTCCTCGATTTGAACCTTGCTCCGTGGGTCGGTAAGGAGCCTGCGAGCTTCGCGCTGGATCTCATCTACGGACGCTAGCCGGCCGTTGGCGGCCGCATCGAACAAGGGCCCATCTGGCATGGTGCCCTGGAGCAGGTAAGACATTCGCGAAGCAAGTTCGTAACCGTCCAGGGGAACGGAGCCCGCGACAGCTCCGTTCGGATCGCGACGGTTCCCTGCGTGGTACAGGAACCTTGGGGACTGCAGCATCAGATGCGCCAGAGCACCTATCGATTGATCGAAGCCATAGCTCAGCTGGGTGCGTAAGGCGTCGCGATAGTATGTCTCGAATTCGGTGACCTCCGCAGGTGTGAGTGGGCGACGGAAGGCGCGCATCCCGAAGTTCGAGATAAAACCTGTGGCGCATTGATCTTCAAGCGTACGATCAGCAGGAGCACCGGCACACGGTGCGAAAGCGCGGATCTGGGCCGTTGCTTGCCCCACAAGCGAGCCCGTCCAGCTCATGAGCGCATCTGCTTCGATGCGCGAGATGACCGAGCCTTCCGGGAATCCGGACTCCGAAAGTACATCGCGCGGAAGCGTTTCGGGAACCGTCCCGTCCACCGCGACGAGATCGCCCAAGGTGTTTTTCAGCTCAATATTCGTCAATCGACGCAATGGCATCGACCCACCCACCGCACCTGGTACCGGCGCGTTAACACCTGGTACCGACGGGTCACCGCTGGGTTGCAGTTGCGGATCTCCAGGTCCCCCCGGCGGTTGCGCGAGATTATTGTCGGGGTTTGTAGGCTTACCCCGCTCTGGTCCGCTTGAGATAACACCGCTACAACCCTGGGTAAAAATTACCGTGATCGGTAAAAAAAGGACGACTGCTGCGCGCACGCAGCGAGATGCGATGAGCTTCATAGTGGCTCGCTTCAAGGTTGGCGCCCTCGGTGGTACTCGAGGTACTAGCTTGCCTGAGTATACGAGTCACAGAAACCTGCGGAATATCAGATCACGTCAATGGTCTTTCTGATCCGCTCAAGCGGAGGCTACGCCTTAAGGTTCAGCGCCGCGGTGCTGTTGCCGAACTTACTCGCCACAGGGTCAAACGACTGAAGAATCGACAGGTAGAGATTGGCGAGAGGCCCGGTTGCCTTCAAATGGCGCCCTGATTGGATCGCGCCGCCAAGCTTGCCTGCCACCAAAATGGGCATGTTGTCGCGAGAATGCGCATTCCCATCCGAAACTTCACTACCGAAGAGAAGCGCCGAATTGTCCAGCACGCTTTGGCCATTCGGTTCCATTGCGCCCTTCAGGAGCGTTGCTAGGTACACAAATTGCTCCACCTCCCAGCGATCGATCTTGGTGCAGCCATCCACGAGCGTGGGGTTATTCTCGTGATGCGAATAGGCGATGTGATGCTGATCCTTGAGGCCCAGAAAGCTAAATACGTGGCGGCTTTCCCAGCCGGCGAGCATGAAGGTCACTGCGCGGGTAAGGTCGCACTGCAAGGCCAGCGCCGTTACATCCATGAACGCCTTAATCCTTGCCGGGTAGTCGTCGGCAAACGGGGCTGGCGCACTGCTCGGGGCCGAACAGGTTGTTCCGCCACCGGGTGTCACTCCGACCGCAAGGCGCTGCTCCACTTCACGCACAGCCGTTAGGTACGCGTCCAGCTTAGCCTTGTCCGTTGGCCCGAGCTTAGCGGAGAGCGTGGTAGCGTCAGCCTGCACGGCGTCGAGCACGCTGCGCCGAATGGCAAGCTTCGGGTCCACAACTGGCGGTGTTGGCTCTGTAGAGGAGGGTACGGTCGCGGGAATGCTGCCCACCAAACGGTTGAACGCGGCTTGCGGGTTTCGTTCCGGCGCGATGCCTTGGCCAGCCGCTGACCAGGCTAGAGTCTCATGCAGGTAGCAGGGCTGTTCGCAGCCTTCGATGCCCTCTTCCCCGCCGTGAAATTCCAAAGAGGGAAAGGGCGTCATTCCCTTAGTTTTCTGGGCAATCACTTGATCGAGGCTAGGGCCACCCGCTTCGAACGCGCCCGTCAGGAAGGCGGCGATGCCAGCGGTATGCATGTTCCCGTTGGGCTGCGCCACAGAGTTATCGAGGCCACTTAAGATTAGAACATCATTCCGAATAGCCTCCACGGGCATCAAGATCGGAGACGTTGCGTAGTTCACTCCTTCGGTGGCGGGAAAGAACCCGGGGAGATACACGCCGTTCGGTACGAAAGTTGCGGCAAACCTGAGCGGCACCAGCGCCTGAGCGTTAGCTTTGGGTGCCACCATTTGGTCAAAGAAGGGCAGCGCCATCGCGACGCCCGCACCGCGCAACAAAGTTCTACGTGAAATATACCAACTTGGCTTCATGGCAGGGCTCCTTGGGCTTCGCCGCGACGCCACGTGAAGGCGCGACTTGTAGCGACTATCTCTAAGGCTTTTGAAAGCGGTGCCCCAGCTTTTACGCCCTCCGCGAGTTGGGCTCCCAAACACGCATCTTCGGCGCGCAGAGCACGGCCCAAAGCGTACGTTGAGAGCTCAGAGCTAACACAACTGTCGAAGCGCGAATCGGCCGCCACAAGCTCGCGCATCTGCTCCAGCGTCTGAAAAGCCTTTCCTGGGCCAACATCTCCTGAAGGATCGATCGGGGTACCATCGGCGTATGCGTTTCGGAAGCGCCCGAGAGCGTCAAAGTTCTCCATCGCCAGGCCGAGCGGATCGATTAGCTGGTGGCAGCTGGCACACTGTGGATCCGCACGGTGGACCTCAAGCCGTTGCCGTTCGCTCGTATAGGCTGCGGCTTCTGGTTTCAGCCCGCCCACGTTGGGAGGCGGGGGTGGAGGCGAAGAGCAAAGCATGCGGGTGGCAATCCATTTCCCACGCCGAACCGCCGAAGTGCGCGACGCGGTCGAGGTTGCCGTGAGCATGCTCGCCTGGCCCAACATGCCTCGACGCGGCCCCACAGGAAGCGTCACGCGCGTCCAGCCAGCTCCAGGGCTTGGTAGCCCGTAGTGCGCAGCAAGGCGATCATTCAAGTAGGTAAAGTCAGCACCCAGCAGCCCCGAAAGCGGAGCCGAACCGAGGAAGATTTCGGAGACAAACTGCCGAGTTTCCTCGCGCATATCCGCCAACAGCGCCGACGTCCCTTCAGGGAATAGGACAGGATCGGGGGTGGCTTTCGAAATGGCATCCAAACCAAGCCATTCGCGCCCGAAGTCCTCGGTGAGAGCACTAGCCTTGGGATCCGCCAACATGCGCGTGAGCTCACTCGTGATCGCGCTCGGCTCCGAAAGCTGCCCGGCGTCAGCCTTCGCTAGTAGCTGAGCGTCCGGAGTACTGCCCCACACGAGGTACGACAGGCGTGTCGCCAATTCGTGAGGGCTTAGTGTGTGAGGCGTGAGGGAGGTGGCCACTTGATCCAACTCAACGCGGAACAAGAACTGCGGCGAAAGCAGCAGCGCTTGGAGCGCCGCCTGGACACCTTCTGCACCTGGCACCGTGCCCAGCAAGCTGAGGTACGGGGCTAGATCGGCATCGCTTACAGGTTTCCGGAATGCTCGCCGGGCAAAATCTTTCACCACCTGGGCGCCGCACGTCGCATCCGTCACGGGGGTGCACGTCCAAAGCTTTGCGCTTGGCGGTTGCTGGCCGGCGGCTTCGCGCGCCCATGCGTCCGTAACTATTCGCTCTGCCGCAGCTTCGTATTTCTCAAAAAGGAGCGTTGAAAACCCCATCAAATCGGCTTCAAAGCTATCGTCTTTGGGAAAGGCGCTGGAAGGATAGCTCGCGTCGCCGAGCAAATCCCGCACGGTGTTATCATATTGTGGCCCCGTGAGGCGCCGCAGCGTGACTCGACCGGGATCCCCATCCACATTGCAGCTCATGGCCGAACCCAGCATCCCAACTCCGGGCGTGCCTCCCGTTCCGTTGCCGCCAACTCCCGATGCCCCTGGCGATCCACCCGAAGAGCTCGATGCGGTGGGCGCTCCTGGAGCGTTAGTACCAGAGGGCCCTGAGCTTGCAGCGCGCGTCGAATCAACCTGACCCGTACACGCACCCAGGGCCCCAAGGCTAAGACAACAGGAAATGGCAAGAGCAGACCGAGCTACGGTTCGCATGAGGGGCAATCAACTCCGTGTGGGAACCCTCAAAGTATGCTGATCCCTGCCATCCATAGCCTCTTGTATTCCAAGCGAAAGGTAGACTTTTTGTGTGCTATTTCCGCCAAGAAGCTAACTTCACGCTCGCTGTTGAAGCTCCTTTGATGATACGTACTTGTATCGTACCGCTCGGCTTTGTGGGCGCCGTGGAGGCTCAACCTTCCTTAATGGCGCCGTTCTAGAGGCGAGCCCGCCCCATCCAAAAATGGCGTTCTTTTGTCGCAGATTCGCCATTTGCTTCCGAGGACCCGCACCCCGGGTTCTAGTGCCCGGTTATGAAAACACGGGTTCTGGTTTTACGTGCGGGCTTTGGAGGGTTGGAGCTGTCAACACAGCTTTCAGAGGCGCTTGGCGCAGCCGTCGGGACTCCGAAAGCAGGAGTGTTCACGGAAGGTGCCGCACGCGCGGTGGCCGATTCACTCATCGCGCGCATTCAAGGTAACGGCGAAGCAGGCCTCTATTCAGGTAAAGGTCGTGTTACATCGAGTTCGGCGCTGGGCGCATCGGACGCGTCGACGTTGATTTTTTCTCAGGCCCCTCCCCCACCGGTACGTTCCACCCGCCCTCCGAGGAGCTTCGCTCACAGAAGAACCACTTTGGTTCAAGCCGCCGCCTGCGCTGGTTTAATCGGCAGGGTTGAGCTCTCGCAGCTCGAAGTCGGGCGCCGAACGCCCTTGGTTGAACTGCAGCTCTGCTCAGCCCTTACCCGGCCGCGAGCAGATGTTCGGCATCGTCAGGCCGCACTTTTCGGGTGAATTGCAGGTGCCACAATTCAGTATTCCGTCGCAGCCATCGCCGATCGTTCCGCACTGCGCACCGAGGCCGTCGCAGGTTCGGGGTCGGCAGCCACAGCGATTCGCTCCCCCTTGACCGCACGCTTGGCCGCTCGGGCACGAGCCGCAGCTCAACGTTGCCCCGCAGCCATCATTGATGACGCCACATTCAGCGTTCTCTGAGGCACACGTTTTCGGTTGGCATGCTCCTGGTCCACATCGATTTGCGCCACCGCCCCCGCAAACGTTCGAGCCTGAGCAAGTGCCGCAGTTGAGCATCCCGCCACAGCCATCGGGCAGCATGCCGCAGTCGGCGTTTTGCTCATTGCAGGTCTTTGGCTTACATTCGCATTGGTTGGCGTTGCCATTCGCGGCGCAGCTCTCGGGGGCCTGGCATGAGCCGCAGTTGAGCGTTGCCCCGCAACCGTTCGGAACCAATCCGCACTCAGCACCCAAGGACGAGCAGGTTACCGGCGTGCACCCGCACAGATTGGCGTCCCCACCGCCACCGCACGTCTCGGGCAGGTCGCAGCTGCCGCAGTTGAGCGTGCCGCCGCAGCCGTTCGGAATGGTCCCGCAGTCCTTGCCCTGTGCGGCGCAGGTCGTCGGCGTGCAGCCGCATCGATTGGGCACCCCCGCGTCCCCACACGTCTTCGGGGCCTGGCAGGCGGGACACGTGAGGACGCTCCCACAACCATTGGAAATCTGGCCACATTCCGCGTTGAGCTCCGCGCAGGTCTTGGGTACGCAGGGTTCAAGACCACAGCGCTGCATGCCCTCGACGACACCGCAGAACTCCCCCACAGGACAGCTGCCGCAATCGACGGTCCCCCCGCAGCCGTCCGGCACCATACCGCACTCGGCGCCGAGTGCCTCGCAGCTCTTGGGCTTACAGCCGCACACGTTCGGGGTTCCACCGCCGCCACAGGTTGCCGGCGCAACACAGGCGCCGCAATCGATCGGAATGCCACAACCGTTGTCCACGGTGCCGCAGTCGACCTGCATCTCCATGCAGAGCATCGGGGTGCAACCACACTGGCGCGGAACGCCGCCCCCGCCGCAGCTTTGCGGAGTGTTGCAGGCGCCGCAGTCGAGGGAATCACCGCAGCCATCGGAAACCACGCCGCAGCTGGCGCCAACATCCTGGCAGGTGAGCGCCTTGCACGGCAGCGTTCCACAGCGATTGATCCCGCCGCCCCCGCAGAAGTCGCCTTCGGCGCAAGCGCCGCACTCGAGGATGCCGCCGCACCCATCGCCGACCCGACCACACTCAGCTTGCAGCTGACCACAGGTGGCGGGCACGCAGGTGGCGGGAGCCCCTCCGGTTCCAGGAGATCCGACGTCGCCGCCGCTGCCGGAAGAGCCGCCGCCAGCACCGCCAGTGCCACTCGCCAGCTTCTTGCCCTCGAATTCGTAGCCCCCGACCACGACACAGCTCGGCGCGCTTGCTGCAGCGGCGATGCCGATGAGCAACGCCGGAAGCAATCGCAACCAAAGGTGACCCACGGGATTCATCAGAACTTTCCGCGGAGCGAAAGCCCCGCTCCTCCTGACACCGACGCGATACCGACGCTCTGCGAGGGGCCGCCCGAGTCGTGCGAAAGAACGAGGTACGCGCCCGCGCCCAGGCCCGCAATGCCCACCACCCAAGCGGCCGCATTGGCGATCAGCAGCGTTTGACCCTCAGAAGCGGCGTCGAGCCCCGTCTGGTTGCAGAGGTCGCCCTTGCAGTTGTCGTCGACGAGCTGCTGACGGTGGTTGACGAGGAGCCCTGTGGCGATCCCCGCTGCCACGCCGGCGATGCCCACGCCACCCAATACGTACCCGAGCGTTGGCGCAGATGGGGTGGGTTCCCGGGTGACGGAAGGCGGCGGTTTCGGCAGGCGCCGCCCCGGGCTAACTTCGACTCGTTCGCGCTCGGCTTTGTCGAGCGTTACGTCATAGCGCCGTTCCGCGTAGCCCTCGGCGCGCACGAGGATGACGTGATCCCCAGGGTCTACAGGGAGCGCTTCCCCCAAGCTGCCTGGCCCGAGCTGAACCCCATCTCGCAGCACGGTGGTGTGGTCCGGGGCGCCCGCCACTGTTATCGTCAGCCAAGGAACTAGTGGCTCGACGATCTTGAGTCGCGACTTCACGAAGGCTATCCGTTCGTCTTCTTGAGGGAGGTACGTGAGCGCTTCCTGCCAACGTTGCCAGGCACTTGCGAGCCGCCCCCGTTGCTCTTCGCAAGTAGCGAGGTTCATCAGCGTGCCCGCGCCGGGGTCCAGTCGCTGGCTCTCGGCGAATTTTTCGCAAGCTTTCTTAAAATCCCCGGCATCAAGTGCTGTCCGTCCTTGCAAGAACAGCGCTTCTGCAGCTGCTGGGTCTCGCGCGTGGGCCTGCTGAGCGAACAGAACCGAGCTGTAAGAGCTCGCCATCGACGCGACAAGCGCGCAAGCCATACTGTAGCGACGGACTCGACGTTTCATTCACTTGCGACGGCTGAGTGGATCAACCGGCTCCGGCGGCGGTGGGGCTGCAGCGCTCGGCGGAGGCTGCAGAGTCTGGGGATTTTCCGCGCTTTTCTGTTGTTTCGGCTTCCGCTTCTTCGGCGCCACCACCTCGGCGTTCGCGCTCTTGGGGTCTTCAGCCAAACGATTGGGTTCGCCGTTGCTGACGCTCGCCGTTGCTTCCCGCGTCGCTAGAGGGGCTAGTGGCGCCGGGGCAGATGCGGTGTGCGGTGACGGTGGCAGGCTGCCGGTTCGAGTAATTGCTGATTCCGACGCCGGAGCGGGCCCCTCGGGTTCGCTCGCGAACGTGCCGAAGAGCGTGCTTCCGAGGGCCACCGCGGCCAGCGCCAAGAGACCAATCACTCCACCACGTGAGACGCTCCGACCCTGCGGAGGTCGCTCGGTGGTCGCGACGGGTCGGTACGTTGTGGACGCGTTGCCGAGCGTAACCTGGAGCTCCGCCGGAAAAGCGAGTGGGATCGGCTTCAGTGCAGCGGGGAGCGTCCCGGGCGCAGTTATCGCCGTGTACGCCTCGCGCACGCTAAGCTGCATTGCGGCAGCGTCGGCGAAGCGACGCTCCTGCTCGAACTCCAACGCTGTGTTGATGACGTACGCAAGCTCAGGGAGGATTGCCGGCATCACCGTCTCTATCTTCGGTGCAGCTCGAGTCATGGCGGCTAGGAGCTCTTCGTTCGCCGTATCCGCCAAGTGCACGACCCGCCCCGTTAGTAGGAAAAACAGCGTCGCGCCCAAGGCCCAAAGATCGGTGCGTGCGTCGATCTCCTCCCATCGCCCGCGCGCTTGCTCGGGCGCCATGAACGCGGGCGTGCCCATGGTAGCGCCGATCTGGGTCCGTGTGGTCCGGCGGGATTCGGCGATCCTCGCGATACCGAAGTCGAGCAGCTTTACCTGACCCTCTTCGGTGATAAAGATATTCTCCGGCTTAATGTCGCGATGCACGATTCCGACCGCATGGGCTGCGGTAATGATGTCGAGGAGCTGATCGCCGATACTCAGCACCTCGGCGGGATCGAGCTGGCCACCTAAACGCTGCAGGCGACCTTGAGCTGTTTCGCCCTGCAACAGGTCCATCACGAGGAAGGCGGAGCCGTCGTCGGCAACACCGTCGTCAAGCACGGAGACAACCCCTGGATGGCCAACGCTGTTGACGGTGTACGCCTCCTCGATGAAGCGCTCGCGCGCCTCAGGATAGCGAGACATCTCAGGGTGCAAAATCTTGAGTGCTACCCGCTTACCGTTGCGATGCGTTGCGGAGAACACAGCAGCCATTCCGCCTAGGCCGAGCAGCGCATTGATCTCCCATTTGTCAGCGATGACGTCTCCAACGCGAGCCAGCGCTCGGCGTTGATGCTCATCTTCGCTAACGGCTATCGGTGCGGCGTGGGGCATGGGTTGAGGGGACGGGAGGCTGTTCCACAGCGTCCGGGGTCAGCCGGTCGGACTGTGAGGGTGTAGCTCGTTCCTCGAGATAGTGCAGGGCACCACCGCGAACAAACGCACAAGTGCAGAACTCGCGCCAGGTGACAGGGATCCGCAACAAACACCGCACAAAGCGCTTCGGGCCCTTCGCCTTACGCGGCTGGGGAAGCGGACATTATGGCATTGTTGGGGTCCCTGGGGGGTAACAGCCTCGCATGCGTAGTCGCACAATTGCTGGTCCGGGGGGCCTCGCACAACGCGTCCTTAGCATTGGGGTTTGCCGAACCTCTGCTTCGTGGGCGCGGGCCGGCACGAAGGAGGGGGCGCCGTTTCGCCGATGGGCCCCTCCTTTGCAACTCATCCGGCTCAGAAACAAACATTGCCAGTTTGGTCGGAGGAGCCGCTGTTCGAGCGGCCGGGAGTCGCGCCGGAAGCATCTTCGCTGTATGCGAAATTCGAGGTTACATTCCCCGCCGAGAGATCCCGACGCTCGACTGAACGACCATTGCAATCGTGAGGCAAGAAATTCTCGAAGTTGGCAACACGGTGGGAGAAGGGACGGCCAACCACCAAAACGAGCACGTTGAGTTACCACGGTCACTTCGCCGCATCCAGGTTTCTTCGATCACCGCGCGCAGCGATTCTTTGCTCAGCTCCTCCCTGTGCGGCATCTAAAGCCACCATGCTAGCTACTGTCCGCCTTCAGCCCTACACCGCTGCGGCGTCTGGTCTCCTGATTGCCATCGGCTGCAGCTCGACGCCTGGCTCGGAACGAGACGTCATCATGTCATCCGGTAGCGTCCTGCGCCAACGCGGCAGCTGGCATCTGCCTAGACTTTGAAGATGGTCAATTACCGAACGGCTGGGAGGTGAAGGGCCAAGGGATCACCGTAGACGGCGTGCGGAGCGCCAATGGTTCCTCAAAGTCCTTGCACATTGCGGTGCCTGAAAGCACCTCGGGAGGTAAGCGGATCTACCTTCATAAGCCAGCCTTTGATGTCCCTGGCACCCATATTTGGGGTCGCTTTTACATGTACCTCACCCCTACGGCGCCTAACAATCACGGCTCGTTTGTCTCTTTAGCAGGCAAGGATATCGATGGCGCCGATTCAAAGTACGACTTCGGGGTTCAATTCGAGCGTTTCATGGCCAATTTCGTTCGAAAATCCCCTTTCAAGGAACTTGTCACCGAGTGCCGCAAGGCAGGAAATGGGTGTAGCGCATCCGACGCTGAAGCGGCCAGAATCCCTCTTGATGCCTGGAGTTGCGTCGAATGGGAATTCAACGGTACCGAAGGCAAAGCCACGCAAGTCTCGGTGAACGGGATCACATTGAAGCTCGACACTTACGGTACTCCCACCTGGTTCAAGATGGCGTCGTACGATACCCTGGATCTCGGCGTGATCATGTACTGGCCACATGCAGCTTTTGAAGCATTCATCGACGATGTGGCGATCGGCACCTCACGGATCGGCTGTTACTAGAAGCACGAACGCCTGGGCGACGGCCCGCAAAATAAGGTAGGCTGTTTCAGGTAATGCAGAGCAGGAGCGTGCTGTGGGTAAGCGTTGTGGCTGGGGTCGTGTCGCTTGGCTGCACGAATACGGTCGACTTCACCTCCCGGAAGGAAGATCCGAGCCCCTTAGGAGGGGTCGGGACGTTTCACCTCAGCTTTCGCGAAGAGTGCGATGGCACCACGCTCAACTCCGCCGTTTGGAACACTCAGATGATCCTCGGGGACTCAATGTTTCGGAGCTGGGGGCAACGAGCGGATTGGATGGCAGACGAAAGCATCGCCGTTTCCGGGGGCGTGTGTAGCATCACGGCACAAAATCGCGCTTCAGGTGATCGGGCGTATACTTCCGGAGTCCTTAATACGGCACAACGTTTCGAGCAGCGCTACGGCTTCTTTGAGGCTCGCATCAAGGCGCCCAGTGGGCGCGGATTTTGGACAGTGTGGTGGCTTCGGAGCGTGAATTCCTGGCCCCCAGCGATCAATGTCATGGATCTTTTTGGTGACAGTCCCACAAGCGTCCGCGCAAGCGTCTGGTGGGAGGCGGCGTCGGGCAGTCGAAGCAGCGGCACGCCGCTTGTGGCGGAAGATTGGACGCTCGAGTATCACGTATTTGGAGTCGATTGGCGCCCCGATGAGCTCATCTTCTACGTGGATGGAATCGAGCGGTTTCGCGACCAGGCGAGCATCCCCAGCCTAAACACGCCTCTCTACCCGACGCTCAACCTCTCAATCGCAACAGGGGAGGCAGCGCCGCCCCCTGACGCCACAACACCCTGGCCTGGCGTACTAGCCATCGACTGGGTCCGAATATACGAGCGCACCCAGCCCTAAGGGGAAACGTCATTTCAGCGTACGCAGCAGCTCCGTTGCTCGCTTTCGAATGAGCGGTGTCGACCCTGTACGTGAGAGTTCGGCTAGCACTGGTCGGCTTTCTTCACGACGCTGCGACGAGATCCACATTTCAGCGAGTGCAAGGCGTGCAGCGTCCTTAGACTCACTGTCTGCAGACCGAACGATCCCATTCAACATGACTTCCGCTTTGGCTTCGTCCCCCTGCTTCATCGCCTCTGCCACTTTGCCCCACCGTGCATCATTGGGGGTAGCCGCCGACTTTGTATCTCGTTGCTCCCCTGGCAGTGCTACAACGGCTGAACGTGGAATGCTACGATTAGCACGCACAACGCCTTTTACCTCGGGGGCTTTCGCAGCAGTGGAGGCCCCCGCTTCGACTGGAACGCTTGCCCCGACGGAAGGAGCGGGTGCGGGTGCGATGATGGCGGTAGAGGCGGTAGGAATCGATCCCGCAGATTCAGTGCGAGCACCGAATCCTGACCAAATGAACGTACCGGCGGCCGCAGTAGCGGCAGTACCCACGAGCAGCATCGCAAGGCCCACGCGCACAGGCGTTCGATAACGCGAGCGCGCGCCATGATCGTTCGACCGCGCCGCAATCCTGCGACGAAGATAGCTAATCTGTTGAGGACTGAGCTCCCTTTTATCCCAAGAGGATTGCATGCGGCGCAAGAGTTCAAGCTCGCGGCGGCACACCGAACAGCTCGCGAGATGCCCGCGTAGGTCTGCTTGCACCTCAGCAGGAGCGCAAGCAATACCCTCCAAAATCATCGAGTTGAATCGAGGCACTTTACAGCGTTCTTGGGACGCGATTCGAGCCACCTTCACGTGCCTCCCTCCGCCTCACAAGCGAACTCACCGAAATAGGGATCCTTAGCCAATTTCCTGCGCAAATTGTTCCGCCCATCGCGAAGACGCGAGCGGATCGTCAGCTCCTTGGCCCCCAAAAGTTCTGAGACTTCGGCCACACTCAACCCTTCAAGATCGTGCAGGACAACCACAGTGCGAAGCTTCGGCGCAAGACGATCCACCGCCGACCTCAACCTGAGGTTTCGTTCGCCGACCTCAATAAGCTCTGGGGCCTCTGACGTACTAGCGTTCATTTCTGGCAACTCCCCCGACTCTGACAACGTGAACCGCCGGTACCATCGCCGGTACCATCGCCGGTCGGTGAGAAACACCGAATAACACACGCGGAAAACCCAAGTTGAAAGACTCGACCGACCCTCGAACTTGGAGACCTCGCGCACAGCCCGTTCGCTGGCAGCCTGCACGAGATCCTCGAAGTCCGGAGCGTGCAGCCCCGCTATCTTTCGCATATGCTGACATGTAAGTTCGAAAATTTCCTCAACGAGCTTAGCTTCCGAATGCGTAGCGGGAAGCGGCCGAGGGCCGCTCCCTGGAGAAGCTTCGGGCAAGGCTCTACGGTAGCTCAGCAATGATTTTCCAGGCGAAGGTGTGTGTTCCAGTGTACTTTGATGCCGGAGTGTTAGCGGATGAGCGGAAAATTTTCGCGCCATGCGTGCCGAACCTGAGCGGGATCCTGCCTGTCTGCCAGTCGGCAATGGTGTGGCTGGTCTTAGGATGTCCTGGCTTTGCCCACGCGCAAGTGAAGAAGCCACAAGTCGCGGTTACGGTCGATTGTCCCATTTTGAATCAGGACGCCGAGAACCGTGCAGCACTTGAAGCTCGCGCCCTGGTCGAACTTACGCTCAGACGAGTTCAAGGTGTCCTCGAGATCAGCTGTGACGATGCTCGTGCGTACCTAAAGCTGACGGAGTCGCCCTCCCGCGTGCGCACCAGCACACTGCCAGTTGAGCCCGATGCCGGACTATTTGTCGATCATCTCCTTTCTGCTGTTTGGGAGCTTTCCGCACCAGAAACGGAAACGGTTGCCGGCCGTGTGACAGGTAAATTTTTAGCGTTTCGGGTAGCAGAGAGTCCACGGCTTCGAAGACGATGGAACGCCGCTGCCGGAGTGAGTGCTGAATATTGGTCCACAGGTCGAGCACTACTCGCGGGACCACGCCTCGCCCTCGCTTGGGGCACCGATCAGGTGCAACTGGCAGCTCTTGCGGGAGTATTTACGACCGTCAAGACAGGGGCTGGTGTGGATGCCGAAGGGCTTCTTTTCGGGGCTACTGTTCAATACCGAGGCCTCCACCCGCTAACGCTTTCCACAGGGGCAGAAACACTGCGCATCTCCGTGTCCCCACCTGAGGCATTCTCCCCAGCTCGCGCGCAGACATGGGCCGTTGCAGGTCCTGTTGCTATTAGGGGCAATTTCATGCTTCACGGAGTTCGCCTTGAGCTTGGGCCAGAAGTTACTTTCTACCCATTAACACCAGCGGTTCAGCTCGACGGTAGCCGTCGCTTCGGCCCTGATTGGATGGCGATAGGCCTCAGCCTCTGGATGGCTCACGAACTTTAATCTTTTTTAGCTCAAGCGATATCCCTCCGGCGTCTCACTTGGCATGAGTTCACTTGCGAGGCGAGCCTTCACGGCGATCGGCGTAACCGTTTTTCTAGGGTGCTCGGCGGAGTTACCAGGACAAGGAACAGCCGCGGGGCCAGCTGGAACGAACACAATGGTGGGTGGTTCGACGTCTTCTACGGGGACGCCTGGAGCGCCGGGGACACCAGGAACACCGGGGACACCAGGAACCGGTGCGGACTGCTCAACTATCACTCCGCCTCCAACCCGCATTTGGCGGCTGTCTTCGGAGCAATACGGCAACTCCGTATCAGACGTTGTTGGCTTTAGCGTCGATGAGAACGTAATGCCGAAGGACGGAATAAGCCAGCTTACCGGCTTCAGCAACGACTCGAGCAGCAATTACGTCACCCAGGCGCTTGCAGATGTCTACTTCGACACTGGGAAGGCCGCTGCCACTCAGCGTTTGGCGGACGTGCGCACGAACCATGGGTGCCTCTTTACTCCACCTGCAACAGACGCTTGCTTCGCTACCTTCATAAAAGAGTTTGGAGCAAGCGCATTCCGCCGGGCGGTAGAGCCTTCAGAAGCAGACCGCTACAGGGCCTTCTTCCGCGCCCAGGAAACGACCTACGGCGGCGAGGTCGCCGTAAGGATGGTGATGGAGGCAGTCCTCAGTTCACCTCACTTTCTCTACCTCTCCGAGCTAGGCAATGCCAATTCGGGAAGCGTAGCTCTGACGCCCGACGAGCTCGCAACACAGCTTTCGTACGCCCTCACGGATGGACCGCCAGACGCAGATGTGCTTGCAGCGAAGGCACGCGGAGACTTTGCAACGCCAGCGCTAGTAAGCCAGCTCGCGCGAGCTGTGCTTGCCAAGCCTCGAGCAAAACAAAAGATGGAAACATTCTTCCGTCAGTACCTTCACTTGGAGGAGTTGGCATTGAGGCTAACGGGGCCAGACGCAGCCCTCGGGCCCAGCATGGTGGGAGAAGCGTTGGCCTTTTCCAACCGAATAGTCTGGGAGAAAGGCGGAACCTTCCAGGACTTACTCTCCACGCCAAGAACGTTTGTTGATGCCTCGCTCGCCCCCCTTTACGGAAAGAGCGCCTCGGGTACGGGCTTCACTGAAGTCGCTCTCGATCCCACACAACGTGCTGGCCTGTTTACGCAGCTAGGCTTCCTTTCCGCTAGATTGGGGCCGATTCATCGTGGCCGGTTGATCAAAGAAGGTTTCCTCTGTGGCTTCATCCCGGACCCTCCGCCAGGAGCCAGTGCTCAAACAGATACCCTGAAGGGCCCGGACCCTAATGCCACGGAGCAGGAGAGGTGGGTGAACTTCCAGCAGGTAACTGCGTGTGCCGGCTGTCACTCAACTTTTCAGCCTCTTGGTATTGCGTTTGATTCCTTTGATGAGCTGGGGCGCTTTCGCACTCAAAATGCTGCGGGCCGACAGATTGACCCAAGCGGACAGATCGTGGGTGCTGGAGACGCAGACGGCGCATTTGCCAACGCGGTTGAGCTCAGCCAACGAGTCGCGGCTAGTAAGACGGGGCAAGATTGCTTTGTTACTCGCTACCTAAGTTTTACGACTGGGCGCAATTGGAATACCCCAGAAAACTCCTGCGCCGTCCAGCAGGTTGCAGGGCGCTTCGCTACTGTGGGTCATAGAGTCACGGACCTTGGTGCGCTCTACACAGAAAATGACAGCTTCTACCGAAGGACCATCGTGCCATGAACAGAACCCCTAAAGGCCATATGAAGCGTCGACAATTACTTTCTGGAATCGGAGCCGGGCTGGCACTCTTGGCCCCTCTCTCGCGCCTCAGGCTTTCGCTGGGAGCGGGGGCAGCCAACGGCAACTTGCTGGTGTTCTTTACGCCCAACGGCTTCAAGCGCAGCCAGTTTGGAGCGACCAATCCCGGCTCGGCATATTCATTCTTGCCTTCACTTCAAACGCTCAACAATCATCGCGACAAGATCACGGTGATACGCGGGCTGTGCAACAAATCCGCGTCTGATAAGTCGAGTCATGAAGATTGCGTCAAGATCCTCACTTGCGTAAGCGGTAACGATCTTTACAAAGGCTACGGCCCATCGATTGATCAAGTTGTGGCCAAGCATTTCGGCGGTCGGCCTCTCACGCTCGCTGTTGAGAAATTCAATGATGCGCCCAACTGGCAAACCAAGATAAGCTGGGTCGCTGCCAACGCCTTCGAGCCACACGTCAAGAGCCCAAGCGCCGTGTTCGACAGCGTCTTCTCAGGGCTCACGACGCCCAACCCGACGCCGACGAGCACAACTACCGCTCCGGACCCAAAGTATGCTCAGAACAAAAGTGTCCTAGACTTCGTGCGGGACGACCTTTCGACCTTCAGGGCACGCTTATCGACCGCTGACCAGGCGAAGATCGATCTTCATCTTGACGCCTTGCGCGAAGTGGAGAAACGCGTTGCAATTGCTCCTGGAAGCGTTGGGCCTGGACCAACGCCGTCGACCGCCGTATGCGACATAGCGGGGCTACAAGCGCGAGCCCAAGCGCAACAGGACCCCAACGAAGTGGCTAACCTTAAGGGCCAAGGGGAAACGATGGTGGATCTCATTTCCACATCATTCGCATGCGGGCTTCGTCGTTCAGCCACGCTATTCTGGCAACCTGCTTCAGACGGCATCAACCCAAACCAAGGCGGAGGGAATCACCACCAGGTGTCTCACTACGAGGCCCCGGATTCAAGCGCGCAGTGGCCAAAGATTGATGCCTGGTACGCGGAGCGCTTCAAGTACACACTCGATTCGTTGTCAGCTCGAGGCGTGCTTGATGACACCGTTGTGGTCTGGGCAACGGAAATTTCCGAAGAGCACAACCAAAACGATTTCGTGATGCTAGTGGCTGGCGGAAAGAACCTTGGCGTTAAGTTGGGCCAATACATCCAGTACCCCTTCTACGGTAATGACTCGGGCAAAGTGACGACAGGCCGTGACTCGAGGAACCGCAGCCAAGCGGACCTATGGGTTTCCGTGCAAAAAGCCCTCGGCATTCCCGGCGAGACCTTTGGTGACACTCAATACTCAGGTGGAGGGTTGACCGAGCTATTGGGTTGAGCTTCTCCTTGGTCGCACCCTGCGTGTGCATCGCGGCACCTCCATCGGTCTTTGCGGTAGCCTCGAGTTCGCACACCCTCCCACCCGTTGGCTACGTGGAAGCTGCGGCTCGAAGGCCTCAACCAGTCGCCGCTCCACCGGAGCCCAGAATCTCCCAGCCGTTAATCTGAAGCAATTACATCCGAACTCTCGGTGATTCTTCTTCGGGTTGAACAGAGGGATAGCAAGGCTACGCTCCTTTCCCCCGAGCGTTGAGCGCTAAAATAGGCACAATTTCGGCCACGAGTTGAATACTTTCGTTCGGTTTCCGTCAAAGTGCGGGTGTGCCGAGTGGCGTACGCTGTTAGACTCGAAAAGCTTCGACAGATGACTCACCTAGCAAGATTTCGGCAATTGAAGGTTTCCACAACGATTGTTCTAGGCGCGCTGCTTGCGGTCGGGTGCGCGGGGGGCTCCGCGTCGAGCCCTTCTCTGCCAGGTTCAGGGGGAGCAACAGCCGGGGGAGGGAACGCGTCTATGGGGGGCACCAACGGTGGTAGCAAAAATAGTCCGACCGGAGGCCAAGGGGGCAGCACTCCCGGGGCGAGTGGTGGACAAACTGGCAGTATAGCTTCGGGTGGAACAAGCGGATCAGGGAATGGCTCGGGAGGCACCAGCGGTGCTCAGCCGGAGTGCCAACCCGTCGATGCTCAGAAAATGATCGGCTGCCAAGGACCGGATCGCGTTCTCTGCCAATACGGCAAGGTGGATTTGAGGCCCTGCCTAGACGCCGGAACCTCATGTGTTCACATCGAAGAAACCGGGGTTGTGGGGTGTTTTCAATGTGACCCTAGAACCTTCGTGAACCGGTGCGAGGGAACCAAGGCGATCTACTGTACGTTGAACGGTCGCATCAGGGAGCAGACGTGCTCGGAATGTTCGGCCGGCTGCTGCAATGATGGGGATGGGGACAACGTGCGAGGCTGCGACGGCGACTGCGATGATGCGGATCCGCTGGTTTTCAAAGGGCAAACTTCGTATTTTAGCAACGCCTCTCCGAGCAGTTTTTCGTTCGACTTTAACTGCGACGGGGCGCACGAGCCTGAGTACACGGCGCTCTATTCGCGAGACAATACGTGTTGCAACTGTTGGCTCCAAAGTTCGGTCCCGGCTTGTGGTCAATCAGCTGACATTCGCTACTGCAACGGTGCCGATGCCATTGCTGTTCAATCCTGTCGTTAGCGTGTAGCGCTTCAGAAAGACCCGAGGCGCAGGCTGCTTTCGGCTCGGACTCTGCCCACGAGGCTGTCATCCAAAAGGCTCTAACGTAAGACGGCAGGGCAACTCGCAACCACTCGGCTCTGTTGCACGTTCCCCAACCTCACCCGCTCCCAGGCTTCACCGTGTTGATGGCCTCGACGCCCTGCGCCGCGAGACGTGCGAGGCCGTCTTTCATCGCTTGCAACTGCTCGGGCGCGTGGCCCTTCCAATCGGTGATTTCCCCGGTGACCCGAAGCGGAGCCCGCGTGCGGTAAGATTTAGTCGGGTTGCCCGGGAACTTCTTGTCGGTGAGGTTCGGATCGTCCTCGAATGGGCCGGTCGGCTCGACGATGTAGATGCGGCCGCGGCCATCGCCGATAGCCAACTCGGCGCCCCACGTTGCGGCATCCAACGTCGAGGTAAGGTACACGAAGGCAGCGTTGTCCCTGTTGCCGTAGTTCGATCTGCGCCCGGGCTCGATGAGATCCCCCGGCTCTAAATCTGCCTTCGTCCCGTGGAGAAACCCCGCTTCACCGCGGTCGTTGGTCCACACCTTGAATGGCTCGGGCGCTGTGGGCGGCTCCATGGCCTAGTTGAGCTCCAAATAGAGCCGCAGCTCCTCCAACTCTCGCTCGAACCCACCGGATAAGATCGGAAATCGGCACCAGGTTTTCGGATCTAAATTAGCGTCATCCAAGTGAAAAGAGGGTGCATAACGCTCGCGTTTCCACTGATTTCGGCTCCACAAGCGGAAAAACCTCGGCACCCAAAGGCCCAGCTCCTTCTGATATCGCGGAAAGCTGACGTTGAGGAGCTGATAACACTCCAGCGGCGAACGCTTGTCGCGAATGGCGGCGCGCTCAATCGCGTCGAGCACTTCGTACGGCATCAGATCCGTTTCGTCGGTTTGATGCTGCGCGTGGGGGCGGAGCTCAGCTGTGGGCGCCTGCACTGTTACGGCCGAAAGCGCTGGCACCCGATACAAGGATGATGGACCTATGTTCTGAACCCATTCTAACCAGGTGCGCAGAAATGCCTTATCGATGCCAGCGATGGGGCTCAAACCTCCGGCTGTATCGCCGTCCATAGTGGCGTAACCCACGGCCGCCTCCGATCGGTTGCTCGTAGCCAGGAGCAGCGCCTGCTTTACGTTTGCAAGCAACCAAACGCTCGGAGCTCGGACGCGAGCTTGAATATTTTGCAAGGCAAGATCGTCTTTTTCCCAAGTGAGCTTTCGGGAGAGCGCCCCTTCGGCAAGCGCGAGGTAACCTTCAACAAGCCGCTGCACGTCCAACTCCAGGTGCTCCGCGTGAATGGCTTCCGCCACCGATTTGGCCGCTTTTCGGGTAACTTCGCCGCTATTTTCGGTTGCTTGGTAAGCTGTGGTGATGAGCCGAGTAGCGGCTTCATCCACGGTGGATAAGAGCTCAACCCCCACAACATGCGAAAGCTTCGCTCGCAGGCCAGGCATCCCGAGCTCAGCGGCCGCCAAATCCAACATGAAGCGCGAGAGCAGGGCTACTGCCGCCGAATCAGCCCCACCGCTCAGCGAGACAACGACGCCGGAAGAGCGGCTCTTCCTCACGTAATCGAAAAGCGCCAACGCAACGGCGCGAGTGAACTCTTCTTCCTTAACGTGAGAGCCGCTTTCCCACTCCGCCCGTGTGTGCCCAACTATTGCCCGCGGTGCCACCTCTGGGAACTTAAAGTCAAAACACAGCGCATGCACTTCGGCGTGCGGTGAGTAGCTAGCAAGCCGCGAGCGCTGGCTCCCATTCAACTCCACATCCACATTGGCGTAGATGAGCTGCCGATCTGCGAACGAAAACCTGGAGCCCCGCGCCAACAGGCTGCCCGCAGAAGCGATCAGCGTATCACCGTCGTAAACCGCTCTACCCGCTTCGTTGCCGAGCAAATTCGCGTACACGTACGCCACGCCAAACGTGCGTGAACCCTCAAGCACGAGGCGCCGCCGCACTTCGTGCTTTCCGAAGGCAAAATGGCTCGCGCTAGGATTTAAGATAATATCGGCTGCGTCGAGTGCGAGCTCCGCACCCGGCCGCTCAGCAATCCAGGCATCCTCACAGATTTCAAAACCAAGCCGCACACCGTCGCACTCAAACACGAAATCCCCGAGAGGCACCTCTTGGCCACCCAACGTGTGCAGCGAGCGTGCGCCGCGTGGCCACGCTTTGAACCAGCGCGGCTCATAGTGAATGCCGTCGCCAGCGAGCGCTCGCTTGGCAGAGAGGCCCACCACCTTCCCATCCGCCACCAAACAGCAGGCGTTGTAGATGGCCTTATTGTGAGCAATGGGTAACCCGAGGCTCACGAGGAGCCCCTGGGTGTGGGGCAAGATCTCTAGGAGCACCGCCTCTGCAGTGCGGAGAGTGTTCGGTGACAAGAATGCATCTTCGCAGCCGTAGCCTGTGATGCAGAGCTCTGGCAAACACAAGACACTGGCACCCTCGGCGCGTGCTTCAGCGATCGCACCGAGAATATTATCGCGGTTATGCTGCCAATCGAGCGGTGTTTGGTTGAGGCTGGCTGCCGCGACCCGAATCCACTTCATGAAATCTCTCAGCTTCGTTCCGGCTCATACCCGAGGTTCGGGCCAAGCCACTCTTCTACCTCAGCAATGGTCATCCCTTTTCGCGCCGCGTACGAGTCCAACGGGTCTTTTCCGAGCTTTCCTACGGAAAAATACTGAGATTTCGGGTGGCCCAGGTAGATGCCGCTCACGCTTGCGGCGGGCGTCATGGCCAAGCTCTCCGTTAAATCGATGCCCATTGAGCGTGCGCCGAGCAGAGTGCGCGTCGTGGTCCACGTCCACCGGGTTCATAGGTGTCGACCTCGAACGTGCAACGGTCGCCCGCATGAGCGTGAATACTGGGCGAAGGTTGAGCGTCTTTGATCCGATGAAAATTCCGCTACCTACGTGCTTATGGTTCCTTGCCTTCCTGCTCGCCACGTCCAGCGCCTGTAACGACGGTTCTGAGTCCGAAGGAGGAGTTGGAGCGGCTGGTGCTGCGAACGGCTCATTTGACCCGTTTCCGTTCCCCGGCAGTACTGGCAACGGGGGTGCCACCGGGGGGGCTGCCGCAACGGGGGGCCAACCAGCCTGTCTGGGACTGGTGGCGAGCCCGCTGGAGGACCAGCCAGCGCCCTGCTCAGTGGACACCCCAACAACCATGGGGCAATTCCGATCACTTACTCGCGCCGCTCGCGCTTGAAGAAGAGAAGAATCAAAGCTATCGTGGCACGAACGGCCGGTGACCTCGCCGAGGTGCTTGGGCTTGAGCGTCCGGAGGGTATCGAGATTGCGGTACGGAGCGCGCTCAACGCTAAAGTCATTCAGGTGATTGAGAGGCGTGGCTTGACTCACGGACAGGTAGCCGCGCTGGCTGGTACTTCGCGAACGCGAATCACCGCCCTATTCAATCGAAACACCAAAGACATTTCGAATGATCTGATGCTCCGCGTTCTCGGCGCGCTCGGCGTCTCGGCAAAGATCACCTTCCGTCGGGCTGCGTAAGGCCCCCCTCGCCCTCCCCTTTTTCTCTGGACCAGCCCGAACATTCCGTGGTCCATCAAGCGGTCTCGTGGCTTGTGCAATGAGCTCATTGCCGAAGGCCGCGATAACTATAGCCCGGCGCACCCATTCGGACACCTAGCAACCGCGCACGCAAACACTTCAAGTGCGGCAACGATATCTCCTTGTTTCCCAGCAAAACAGGAAAGTGCGCAGTGGAGTTTCCCGGATTTTCCGGACAGATTGTTGATGTGATTATGCCGCAAGCTGAGCGGAATACGCCAGCTCGAAGTTGATGGGGGATTGGTTTCCTGCGGCCGAATGGCGCCGCTTCGCGTTGTAGTAGTTCTCGATGT
>JANRKO010000083.1:0-1931 GCA_033763455.1 Polyangiaceae bacterium | reverse complement strand
CACGGGCACATCGTTTTCGAGAACACGGGCCTTTCACTCTTCGCTTACGGCAAGTCCGACAAGGAGGCGCTGGATGCTCTATCGAGGGACTTTTTTGCGGCATGGCATGGCATCGTGGAGGAGGAGGACAAGAAGCTCCACCCATCGGCGCGAACGCTGAAAAAGCGTATGCTCAAGGCGGTTTCCGGGGTGTGGGAGAAGGTATGAGCAAGTACCCGGCGCGCGACATCGAGCGAGCGCTGCAGGCCAAGGGCTTCAAACTCGACCTGAAATCCGAGCGTTTCTTCGTCCTCTTCATCAATGGCCAAAAGATGGGGATTCGCACCTTCATCAGCCATGGCGAACGCGATGTATCGGAAAACCTCTTCTCCCTGATGGCCCGCCAGCTTCACTTGACCAAGGCCGAACTCCGCGACCTGGTCGAATGCACGCTCAGCGGCGAGCGCTACGTGGAGCTGTTGCGCGTGCGGGGGTTCCTCAGCTGATGCCTACCAGCAAGCAGTCGAAACAAACCATGGACGCCGAAGACATCCGTGACTTCAAGGCGCGCAGCAGACAGAAGGAGTACCCCTGGGAATTGGTCAAGCGCGAGGCGGCCGAAACCGACATGCGGGACCTCAAACTGATTGAAGCCAGCCGCAAGGAGCCTCGCGTCGAATGGGACAAGGTGAAGCGCGACCTAGGGCTTTAAGCCCACACAATCCACTCATTTTTCACTAGGGGTATCCTGTGGGCATGGCTTGTTCCAGAGTCTTTGTGAACACCGCAGTCGATATCATCGCTGTCACGGAGGATCGGGCCTGGCTCACCATCCACTCATGGTTGGATCGACGGGCGGCAAAGAATTTCTGGACAAGTTCTGCCATCGCCTCGATTGTTCCGGCCACGATGCTCGTCGTCGATTTCAGGTTCACCCCCTGGCACTTGGGCACACTGTTAGCGTGCTCGGCTGGGTTGTGGTACTCCGCCAAACGTGCTCTTCGCATCCGCGCATCGGTAGAGGACTTGGTCTCAGATCTGGCAAAGCCGACGAGACCACCAACAGAAGACGCAGACCAGCCAGGCCCTATTTACGAAAGACGCTCCTCGCTACAGAGCTAGCGCTTTCCCCGAAGGTCGGCATTCTCGCCCCTTTCTGAAGATTCCGGCTGCGTTCGACAACCCGAAGGTTGTCCATGGTGTGCCCGCCCCCCCTTGAAAACGGCACGATGTGGTCGATCTGGTGCCGGTTCGGATCGAATGGCTCCCCCTTCAGATCCCTCTCAATCACCCGCCTCCGAATGTCGGCAGGTATGCGCCGAGAGTACTTCATTCTCGGATAGCACAGGGCCACCCCAAACGCGACGACGACCCCAGCAAGAACCGCTTCAACAATCGAGCGGCCAATCTGTACTGCCAGCCACGCCACCGCCAGATACGCCCCCGTTGCGCAAAGCGCGCGCCTCAGTTTGTAGGCAAGGTACTCACGCTTCGCCCTGAGAACCTGCCCGGCATAGAGACCAAACGCCGCCAGAGAAATCAGCGCGAGAGCCGTGAAGGTGCCATCGTTCATCCGCCGTTGTCCCCCCGTGGAGCAAATCGACAGTTGGAATTTTCAACTTTAGGGTGAACGCACTGGGTGAGAACCGCCTATGGTGGGGGCACTAGCCCTGAAGTCCCATTGCCCAGGTGTCTCAAAAGGGTGTACCCTGTGGGAGCCGATTTAGGAGCCGGGCCGGTGTTGTAGCACCGGCCCGGCACTGAATCGAGCATCTACAGCTGAGAGAGCAGCTTCATGCACGGTTCAGAACTGTTGGAGGCGCGGGGGGGAATCGAACCCCCGAATAAAGGTTTTGCAGTCTCGGCGAACCCTCGCCCGGCCGCACGCCTGATGCGCCCGCCCACACCAGCTCCGCACCGAACCCAAGCCAGCCCTCAGCGGAATGGAAATT
>JANRKO010000082.1:0-78145 GCA_033763455.1 Polyangiaceae bacterium | reverse complement strand
GGTCAGACGACGCAGCGCCACCGGACCCAACGCACCCTCCGCCGGCAGATTCACGGGGGGATTCACTACCCCGTTGCCCCCACTTCCGTTCGGGTTCCCACTACCTCCCGAACCGGGCCCGCCTACAACTGACCCTGCTCCTCCAGTGCCCGATGCTACGCCAGCTCCTGGATTGTTTGGGTTGTTCGCTCGATCACGCCCCGACGTTGAGGACCCACTGCAGGCCGAGAGCCCACCCAGCAGCACACCCAGAGCTACCAATCCTAATCCAGAGACCGAGCGGACAGCGGTGTAATGAAATCGCATACGAGGACCTCGCTTCGCTCTGAATATTAGCTGCTGTAGCTAGCATTATGCGGCCAATGTGGAGTCCAAACTTAGCACATTTCCCTGTGGTACCAGGGGATTTCACTGGAATATTCCTGGGGCGCACACGGCGTGCTCTGCGCTCGCGAAGAGTCCTCTTAGGGTTGGTCAAGTCAGAAAGGGCCGCACTTCACTCCGGCCCCAATGGTGAAAAGCGCGATTGACGCCCAGCAGAGAAACCTCACCGCCAACAGCCGACACGAGACACGGGTCGCGTCCTTCGTGCAGATCTCCAGGGCGAACTAGCAGCGTTTGCACTGTTGTTAACCGCAAAGCCACTCCGTTTACCGAACACGAGTAGTGCCCCGCGAGAGGAACCATGAGTTCGAAGAAATCATGCCGCGTGCAGAACCTGCCAGAACAAGCCAGAAGAAACCGCCCACAACAAAGGTGCTGCTGAGCACCACCAAGGCGTGGCCCCAATACACGCCGGTGCCCGCCGCACCCCGGACAACCGGAACCACCAGAGTCATCCCAAGATAGAGGGCTAAGGGAAGCGGCAGCCAGCGCGCAGCTGACGAAGCTCCCACCGGCCCATCCAGCAGGCTCTGCGCCACCGTGAAGGCTACACATAACCCAACCAGGTAGACCAGGGTGCCCATCAGCAGATGCTCCCGGTGCCAATGCAGAGCCAGAAAGATCCGCACCGTATTTACCGCCAGGGTTACCGCATACGCCGCAACGGCTGACCCAAGAACCCACGCCGCCTTGCGCCAAGCCTCCTTCAAGCGCAAGGTACCCGTGATTGCTAATACAGCAAACAGCACAATAAGAAAGTTGACCCCAGCGCAGGCGCGAGTGATCGCCACCTGTGCGGAATTGCTGGAAACTCCCACACCCGGCTCGAACTGAAAGACGTGCCCACTCAGGCTTTGTACCAACGCTCCGGTAGGCAGAAGAATGAAGCGAAGCTCGCCAGGAGTTGCCGCTGAGTAGTAGGCCTTTAGCCAATAGCAGGCTCCCGCCACGAGAGTTAGAATGAGCAGACTCGCGGCATTTTTCTCGAGTACGCGCCTCATGACACCACCATCGCGCCACGCGCTCGCTGCCACTGTAGCAACCCAAGCCCGAGCAGTGCCGCAGGCAGGAGCAGCAGAAAGCCTGGCTCATCAGCGCCCATTACGTCATCACCCACAGCGGCATCGGACACACCCACTGGCAAGGCCGAAGGTTGTACCACGTTGCTAGCATTCCCTGATGGGTTCCGTATCTGTTCGCTCACAGCGATAAATGACGTGTAACGCGTGAGAAGATTGTACTTGAGTCCCAGGAGCACGACTTCTTGGCGCTCGGTTGCCGGAAGCTCTTCGGCAGCAAAATCCGAGAGGCTGCCGATGCGCGTCCGCGCCCACAGATAGGGCAACGCGCTATTCATCTCCCCCCGGGTCGCGTCAGCCAGCGCAAGCTTCGCTTGATAAGGCCCGCTGCCAGTTGTCCCGCTGAGCACCACCGCACCCACCGCGTTCCCTCGCCATTTGCCTTGGATCACCACCGGGCGATCCATCAGCACATCCGGCAAAGCTTTTGGCTCCACCGCGTAGGCGTCAAACCCTTCGAACCTCACTTTGACGTGCGTGAGAAGTGGGGCTTCGATATACTCTCGCAACTTCTCCGCCTGCGCCTTGGCCTGGCTTGGCTCCGTTACAATAAAGGGGATGCCGAGACCGGCTTTTGCGACACCTTCCACAAGGAATCGATTCACGCTTGAGCCGATGCCGAATGAATAGACATTGGCTCTGCCGAGGTTATTGCGAATGTACTCGAACACACCGGCTTCGGCACTGATAAACCCGTCCGTAACCACCACGAAGCTGCGAGCACGCTGTGCATCCACAGGCAGCGAAAGTGCCTGCTTTAGAGCAGGCAGCAGTTCCGTACCGCCGTTGCCCTCCAGTTGCCCCAACATGCGCACAGCCGCTTTCAGATTCTCTTCATTAGCGGGAACCGAGGCCGGGGCCATCAGCTTCGAATCTCCAGAGAAAAACAGCAGATTGAACGTATCCACCGGCCGCAGGTGGCGCACCAAGTCTGAAAGCAAAGCTTGGGTCGTCTCTAGAGGAAAGCCAGCCATGCTACCGGATACATCCACCACAAACACGAATTCGCGAGCGGGAATTTGCTCAGGCCTCACGCGATTCGGTGCCTGTGCCATCGCCATGAAGAATTTCTCACCGTGCTTTTCGTACAGCGAAAGCCCCGTCTGCACGACGTCACCCGCCAAGCGGTAGTGAAGAATGAAGTCCTTGTTGCTGGAAAACTTCTCACTAGGATCCAGCTCAAAACGTAAAAGCTTTGGGTTCTCCCAGGTAATGTTCACCTTGTGCGTCTCAACTCCAGCCTTGGCTACAGCAATTCCGGACGCGATGGATCCTTGGAGCGTGAGCGTTTGGTGTGGCGCTCGTCCCACGTGGAGGTAGGGGCTTTCGACGAATTGCTCGCTGCTCTTAGCTCCCCTAGCTGAGCTGCTCGAGTAGCGCGGCCCCACAACCGTGGGGAACACCCACTCATAGGTGCCACCCTCCGGAACCAAAAGCTCGGTATATTCGAGGGTTACCTCGATCTGATCGTTGGGGAGGATATTTGCTACCCCCATCGTAAAAACGTTGGGGCGTTCTTGCTCAAGGAGCGATGCCGTCTTGCCTTCGCGCTTTGCCTTTTCGAATTCAGCTTTTGCCTGTTCCCGCTCGCGGATCTTGGCGGTCACGATGCGATCGCCGAGCTTCATCTTGAGCCCATGCACTGCCGCGCGTGTGGACGCCGGGAACACGTAGCGAGCGTTGATCGGGGTTTTGCCACCGTTTTTATACGTTTGAGTGACCCTCACGTCGGCAATCACGCCACTTACGGCGACGTTCACCGCAGTGGAAAGCAAGGGGAAGCCTTCGATACCGGAGTCCCCGCCCTCCACCACGAAGTAGGGTGAAAGGGTACGTTCGGCGTCAGCCGATGCTTGCCCTGCGAAGGTCAACTTTGAACTAGTCAGGGCAGCAATGATGTAGACAGCCGCTAGATACAATCGCCTGCTGAAGAAGACGTGATGGGTTGAAGTGTTTGGGGAGGGTGTTGAAGGAACGTGCATGCCGCCCCCAGCGCAAGCTCCGTGCCGTCATGGATCTTGGAGCTTCTTGAGGCGCGAGGCACTCGCTTTTGGCCCGTTTCGAGAGCTAACCCACTCAGAAAGGGCCTCGGTTTGGCGGCAAGTTGTGAGCTTTTTGACCAAGATATGTGTCTCGCACGACACAGGCCGGGAACGGCCGCGCGGGAGCCGATTTTCCTGTGCGGGCCTCCCAGCCCTGGTGTAGCTTCCCGCCGAATGCGACCCCTGAAGAAGCTCGCGCAGGCTCTGTTCCTGGCTGTTTGGTGCTCCACATGGATCACGCTGGCGCTCATCGCAGCGTTGGTAACCTGGAACCGCAATGTGCCGCTATGGATGGCGCGCAAGCTTTGGGCCTACCCGCTCATTTGGGCCACGGGCGCCCGCTATCGCGCGGAGCCTCTGCCCGACGTGGATTTTTCGACGCCCCATATCTTCGTGATGAACCACCAGTCCATGTTGGACATCGCCTGCGCGTTTTACAGCATTCCCACGCACCTCCGGTTCATGGCCAAAGAGGTCTTGAAGTACATCCCATTTCTTGGCTGGTACATGTGGGCCACGGGTATGATCTTCATCGATCGCTCCAAAGGCACCAAAGCCCTCCGCAGCCTAACCAAAGCCGCAGAACGCATCCGCAACGGCGCGAACATCTTGGTTTTCCCTGAAGGCACGCGCTCAAAAACGGGCGCCATCCTACCGTTCAAACGCGGCCCATTTGTCTTGGCGTTGCAGGCAGGCGTGCCCATTATCCCGGTGGCCATTGAAGGTTCGGGTAGAGTCTTACCGTCGGGCGGCTTCGATATCGTTCCGGGAGAAGTTCGGCTCAAGTTGGGCACACCCATCCTCACGGCCGGGCGATCAAAGAACCAAAGCGAAGCATTGATGCACGAGGTGCACGCCGCCTTGGTAGAGTTGCATCGCTCTATCGGGGGTAAGACAAACACAGACCTTTCCGCCGCGCCCCAAGAGGGCACCGCCTTGGCCGAAGCCACCGGCTAATTTTCGCATTGCTCGAGGTCTATGCGACCTCGTCCATCAAGCAGCCGCGCCAGCGTGAATGAGCTTCATTCCCGCACGCCGGGTAAATTTCTCACCCGATAAATGCGGGGCTCCGCACCCTTCGGCGCCGGCTCGTGCGCCAGCAAGAAGTGCTCAAAGCTGGAGGCTGGAGCAATGGCAACCGGACGCAAGGGGAGCTCCGTATGGAGCAAATCTAGAAGCTTGTAGCTGTTCACGAAGGCGCCCTTCTTATCCACCACGGTAACTCGATTGCACTGGGTATCGAGCATGCACAACCCCTCCCCACACGGCACCATGCTGCTCACCCAGCACATTGCCTTCTCTGAGGGAGGCTCCTCACTCACCACCTCACCCAATCGACCTTGCTTGAGATCGTGAATGAGCAGCTTGCTCACGCCTTGGCCGTCGCGCCCTGTGACGTAGAACGTATCAGCAAAGCGCGCCACGGCCGAAATCGCGAAATCCTCAAGGATCCAGTGGGCTTCCACCTTGCATTGCAAATCTTCAATCTCTACGCCCATGAGTGTCCGCATGCGACTCACGCCACCGCCAACCGAACCAAACGCTGTTAATGCTAACATCCCGTGCGGCTCCGTCTTTCGCTCTTTACGCGTATCTTCGGGCTCCTCAGCGATGCGTTTGCGACGGCCAAACGGTGCATCGCACGCAGGCAGCACCTTTTTGCCTGAAATCAACGCACACTGATTCCATCCACAAGCCAGCACGTTGCCCGCCGGATCTATGGAGAGCCGATACACCTGGAATTTGACGTCAATGCTGCCACCTCTGCCAAACTTGGCGTCCGGCACGAGATTGCATTGGTCCCCTTCGCTCTGAGTGAGGTACCTGCGAACGCTTGTATCATCCGGCACATAGAGGCCTCCTTTTCCGTCAGCCGCAATGCTGCGCTGGTTGGCTCCAATCAAAGCGCTGGGTGTAAACGGTTTGCCGTTCACTTTGCACAGCGCCGCTGCAAGCTTTCCCGGCGGTGCGGGCAAAACAGCTGGAGCCTGCGCTGTGGCCGAGGCTCCCGCAACGCCTGAAGCGGACGAAACGGCGGGGGGAGTCACATCCACGGCCACCGATTCCAATGTGGTATTTTCCGCGGGAGGCGTTAGATCTGGAGAAACGGGATTCACGCTTGCCGGCGTCTGCGCCGGTTTGCAGCCAAGAAATGCGAGGGCAAAAAGTGCGAGTGAGCGCCTCATGGTTTCATTCCTTTGAGCGCATCCGCTAGGCGTTGCGCCGATTGCTTGTCTTTCGTGTAAAGGTAGAGGGGTTGTTCACCTTCGTTCAGTGTCACGATCGAAACTCCAGCCTCTGTGGGCGCGGGCCACGCGTTGCCGGTGACGTCTTCCAAGATCAGATCTTTGATCGGAAGCTTCAAGGTTCGTTTTTCCTTGGACCACGCGATCATTACACCGCGCTGATTTCGAAGATCGTCAAACACATGCACAGTGGCCCCGAGTGGGCGGAAGCTTCCCTTCGGTGTGCTGCGGCCCAGGTGCTGAATAATCGTATTCCACATCGAAACGCCCACCGTTGGGAGCTGTTCGGTATCCCACAGCTCGGTGCCCGCGCCGGTGTAGTCCCAGAAACTTCTTCCTTGGTGTTCATAGCCGATGTGAAAAACAACGCATTTCTCCAAGCCCGCCGCGAGCATTTCTACCCAGTTGGTGACCATCCAGTTCGCCACCTCCCGAGAGGTGGATTGCGTCACCGCCGGCGCAGCGTCATCTGTGGCTGAATTCACGAATGTGAAGCCTTCATCAAACCAAATTTGAGCCTTATTTGGGCCGTAGGCGTCGATCATCTGGCGCAGGTGCCGAATCTTGTCCCCGTCTCCAATCTTGGCTGGCTGGTAGTCGTGCCAGGTGTACACGTCTATGTCGCGCGCGCCCCCAAGCTCGAAGAAGCGTTGAAAAAAATCTGTTTGCCGCCCAAGAGTCGAATTCACCATGAAGATCGCGTCGGGCTTGATGCGCTTGATGATGCGCGAGGTGCGCACGGCGAGCCGATAGTGAATATCCGGAGGTAAGGCGACATCCAGATCTGGCTCATTGGAGAGCTCCCACACATACGCCTTATCTTTGTAGCGCGTCACCGCGCGCTCCACGTGCTGATCGAACCAGGTCTTGATAGTGAGATCGTCCCAACGCGGATCGTTCACCCCCCACTTCATGTCTTTGGGAAGCGAATCTTCGTCTTTGTCTTTGGCCCAATCAGGGATACGAAACAGCACAAAAATGGGCAGAATACCGCGCTCTTCGATCTCTTTCAGCTGCTTATCCGGCCAGGTTGACTCTTTCGGCCCCTTCCTCTGGACATTCTCCCAGTCCACATCCGTGTACCAGCGAGTCCAGCGAAAACCAATCTTCTGGGCCAAGCGCAACGTATGCGGACCACGCACACCGATACCGAAGCGCTCACTCGGATCTTGTGTGGTGTTAGCTTGCGGATAAGCTAACACTGTGAACGGAAAGTCCGATTTGTCGAGGCGGTTGCCTCCTTCGTCAAATGCCGACACCCTCGCCAACGTCAGCCCCTTTGCGCTCAGGGTCATCGGCACCGTTTGGATCTCTGTGGCGCCCGGGGCCAGAGTGAGCTCCTTGGTCACGGGCGAGGCGTAAGCCTTTTCCCCGGTGTAATCGTAGAGCTGCCAAGCCAGGCGCACTTTCCGGGGCTGCGTGCCGGGGTTGTGTACAGCTCCTCGCACTTTAACCTGCGAGCCAGGCTCAGACAGATTGGCCGCTTCCGACAGATAGCCCGGCATGTCCAAAGCATCGGCCGCAACTTCCACTTTCGCGCGCGGCTCGTAACTCGCGTCTCCTTTTGTATACGAGACGGTGACACCATCCACCCAGGTGTTACCCGCCGAAATGCTCAACATGAAAGCGTGGCTCTTGAACCACTTTTCAAGGCCAATATTGTACTTCGCCTTGAAGCTCACCCGCTTCCATTCCGGCCCTGCCTCAAAGCGCTTGGCGGCGTTGTCGTCCCAAACGAGCTTGAGGTTCTGAGCAGTTTGGCGATTGGCCGGGAACAACCAAACCTTTACCTCTTGCTTTTCGTCCGCACGGATCGAGAGACTCACCGTCACTTCACGGTCGCGCTCCAAGTAAAAAGCACCCGAACGAATATCTGTAGTGGTACGCGGCCCCTGCCCCTTCGGACGCTTCTCTTCAGGTGTCGGATCGCGAGAAAGCTTTAACGCATAGCGCCCGAAGGCAGGATTGGTTGTATCCAGCATGGCCTCGGTAGCGCCATTCCAATACCGGCCTGACCCTTCAAAGCTGCCATTTCTCAGCAGATTCGTCGGCGGCTCCGCCGCAGGCTCCACATCTACAACTACCTGCGCGGCTGCAGCCGTATCGCTTGGCGCGGGCTGTGCGGCAGCTTTGACAGGAACGGCAGGTTGGCAACCAAGTGCGTAGAGGCCTAACAGGAGGAGCGGCAATGCGCCGCATGGGTGGTCTAAGGTGCGTAGGGTGGCCATTGTTTTAGATCTCACTCAGTTAACAGCTCTCACTTGGTGCGCTTTCGAAGCATGTTCGCCAGCGCTCGCGGCGGCACCCTATCAGATCAGAGGCTCGGAACGAACCACCCCTCGGAAAAACGCGCATGGCGCGCAGGTGTTCCCGCGGGGCCCCCAGACACACTCAGCCGCGAGCCAAGGTCAAGCGACTCGCGCCGGCCCGCCCAAAGTGGCCCTTAGCAGGGAGATTTATCCTGGAAGTGGGGAAATCGCCAACAACGGAACATTCGCCGTTTGCTGAGCGTAGCGCCCCCAATCGGTTCCGAAAGCTCGAGCAGGCCGTACGCGGTACGCGGCACACACGCCCACTATGCCAGCGGTTGAGAGCAAGGAAAACCCAGCCAGCCCCACAGCTTCCACGAGCCTATCGCGCAATAGTGTCCAGATGAACACGTGCACGACAACGAAGAACACCGTGGCAAGAATCAAATAGCGCCACTTAGCATCTCGTGAAATCACCTCAATCATTGCGGAAATAGCGCTTCTGCTTAGCCATCATGAGGTCCGCCGCTGGTGGCCCCCAAGTACCCGCAGCGTAGTTCGGAAGATCGTCTTGGGGCTCCTCAGCCCAGGCGTCGAGTACTGGCTGACAGGCGCTCCACGAAGCTTCCACCTCATCGCGATGCTTGAAGTTTGTCAAATCCCCTCGTAAGCAATCACTCAGCAGCGTTTCGTAGCCGTCTTTGGGCGTGGCTTTCCACTGCTTTTCGTAGTCAAAATCCATCACAACGGGCTGAATATCGAGGCCAATTCCGGGCACCTTGCCTTCGAAACGCAAACGGATCCCTTCGTTAGGGTTCACGTTGATCACGATCTGATTAGCCTTGGCGATCTTGCCATGCTCACGGAAAAGGCAATGCGGTGTGGGCTTGAAATACAGCACAATCTCGGTCTTTTTCCGGGCCATGGCCTTGCCGCTTCGCAGGTAAAACGGGACACCACCCCAGCGCCAAGTATCCACATGGAACTGAACGGCGGCATACGTATCGGTTTGCGACGCGGGGTTCACGTCTGGGTTTTCTCGATAGCCGTCGACGTGTTTACCCAGAACCTGCCCGGCTCCGTATTGGCCACGCACGGCAAGCTCCGCCACCTCCCGCTGTTGGGGAACCCTCAGTGCCTTGAAGATCTTAATCTTCTCCGTACGGATGTCGGTGTCGTCGAGGCTCACCGGGGGCTCCATCGCCACCACGGCCAAAACTTGAAGTAGATGGCTCTGCACCATGTCGCGCAATGCGCCCCCGGCAGGGCCGTCATAGTACGCACCGCGGCCCTCCACGCCCACCGTTTCGCTGGCGGTGATCTGCACATGATCGATGTATTGGCGATTCCAAATCGGCTCGAAGATAGAATTGGCGAAACGAACCACCATTAGGTTTTGCACGAGCTCTTTTCCCAGATAATGGTCGATGCGATACACGGCTTCTTCACGAAAGACCTCAGCCAAGGTGCGGTTGAGTCGCGCTGCGGATGTTGGATCGTGGCCGAATGGCTTTTCGACAACAATGCGCTGCCACGGCACGCCCTCCGCATCCGCCGCGGGTAGGCCTGAATTCACCAAGTTGGAAGCGCCAATGGCGCGAATAACGGGCTCGAAAAACTGCGGTGCCATCGCCAGATAGAACAATAAATTGGGGCCCGTCTGGAACTCCGCTTGAACGGTGGCAAAGCGCGCCTTCAAAGCGCCCCAGGCATCGGTATTGGTGGCGTCCGCGGCATGGTAGAAAACGCGCTCGGCAAAGGCTTGCCAACGCTCTTTGTCGTACGCGCCTTGGCCGAATTCGAACAAATCATTTCGAAACGCTTGGTCGGAGACAGTCGTGCGGGACACGCCAATCACCGCGAAGTTCTTTGGCCCCTCATTCTTGGACCAGAGCGCATACAGCGCAGGGATGAGCTTGCGCTTGGTCAAATCGCCGGAGGCGCCAAAAATAACGATGAGGCAATCTTCGGGTAGCTTCCTGACGTGGGACATGCCGGGAGTAGAGGGCCAGGATCCACTAGCCGCAAGGGCCGCTAGCGATTTTTTGTTGGCTGGCTTGCGTCCACACGCCGCCTAGCAAGCCTTCGGGAGCCAAACGCAAGCGCTTAGGTGGCCGCTCCCACTCCGCGAAACAACACGCCCAGCAAACCTGCAGCGAATTCGTCTGGATCCTGCGCCTTGTCGAAGGGCAAGTGTTCGGCGGCCAAGGCTCGAACGAACTGCGGAATGGTGCCAAGGGCCATGGTCGCTAGCAGGAGCTGAACGAGCGGCAGATCGTTCCGAATCACGCCTTGGGCACACCCATCCTGCAACGTTTGGATTACAAGCGGAATATGACCGCGCTTAAAGCGCTCCAGCAAACGCCGCAAGCGTTCGGACGAGCCCAGCGCTTCGCGTACGATTAGCCGCACCACGGAAAGCTCGCTCTCGCTCACCTGCCCAAGCCGCACATAGAGGCGGAGCAAACGTTCTTGCACCGGGGTATCCGGCGCGAGCGCTGACGCAAGATCTTTCAATAGCTTCGAATACACGTCCTCTACCACCGCCAAGAACAAATCATCTTTCGTCGGGTAGTAGTAGTAAATCATGCCAAGGCTTGTACCTGCCTCCCTGGCGATCTGACGCAGGGATGCACCATCCACACCTTCGTGAATGAACCTCACTTTTGCCGCTCGCACGATTCGCGGCTGGATGTCGCTCTTAGGGCGTGCCACGCGTTACACCAATTTCTTTGAGAAGCGAAGCGAAGCCAAGAGCACCAGCCCCATCAAGATGAACATCAGCGACCACATCTCCGGCACAACATCGGCAAATTCGCTGCCCTTTAGGGTAATACCGCGCACAATGCGCAAAAAATGGGTCAATGGCAGCATCTGGGCGATCCACTGCGCGGGCCTGGGCATGGCTTCGAAGGGGAACATGAATCCGCTCAACAAGATGTTGGGAAGAATAAAGAAAAAGGACATCTGCATCGCTTGTTGTTGCGTTTTGGCGAGCGTAGAGAAGAACAAGCCAAGCGCTAGGTTCGCTGAAATGAAAAGGAACGCCATCCCGTACAGCAAAGGCAGCGAGCCCACAAACGCGACTCGAAAAATTACCCGCCCGGCTAGCAGAATCAACGTCATCTGCACGTACCCCATCAGCACGTAAGGCAATATCTTCCCCACCACGAGCTCCAACTTTTTCACGGGCGATACAATGAGCTGTTCGAGCGTTCCGCGTTCGCGCTCCCGGGCAATCGCCATCGCCGTGAGCATCACCATGGTCATCGTCAAGATCACACCAATGAGCCCTGGCACCACGTACACTGCCGTACGCAGATCCGGATTGTACCAATTAGAGACCTCAAGCTGCACCGGCTCTGGCGTCGCAGCGGCGCCCGGTGAGAGCCTTGTTAACAACATTGCCGTGGAGCGCGCAGCCAAGAGCGATGCGGCCGTATTCGTAGCGCTTGCCACGATTTGCGGATCTGAACCATCCACCACGAGCTGCACTTTAAATGCGTCCCCCCGGGCTAATTTCGATGCGAACTTAGCGGGGATCACCAGGGCCACCCGCGCGACCCCAGTGCGCATGGCCCGCGAAATGTCTGCGTAGCCTTGCACCGAGCCTGCGAGGTCATAAAACCCAGTCGCGACCAAGCTTTGAACGAGCTCGCGTGAGCTCGCGGTGCGATCTTGATCGTACACCACTGTAGGAATATGCCGAACGTCTGTGTTGATAGCGTACCCGAACAGCGTAAGCTGGAGGATCGGGAGCACCACCATCATTGCGAGTGTCATTCGGTCGCGCCGGAGCTGCAGGAGCTCCTTCCACGCAATCACGAACATTCTGCCAGTCACAAGTTGCCTCTCTCTGGTTGCCGGCGTTGATCTTCACGCACCATGGAGACGAAGGCATCTTCTACGTTCGGGCGCGCGTCGCGACCGGAGCTCACCCCGGTGGAGTGAGCCGCTAGCAGTTCCTGAGCAATTGCAAGAGCACTATCCGTTCCCCGTGTTGCAACGCGCAACCTGTGGCCATAGTGGGCCACCTCTTCAACACGAGGGTCTGCCCGGAGTACTTCGGCCGCGTGCCGTGCGTCGTCAACTTCGAGCTCAGCCACCGAAAGGGCTCGGCGCTCTACGATCTGCTCGGGAGTTCCGGTGTCGAGCAATTCACCTCGAAAAATGAAAGCCAAGCGATGGCAACGTTCGGCTTCGTCCATGTAGTGCGTAGTCACGAGCACCGTCGTGCCGGTGCTGGAAAGCTGGTAAATTTGCTGCCAAAAATCCCTCCGGCTCACCGGATCTACCCCTGCTGTGGGTTCGTCTAAGAACAACAGCGGGGGCTCGTGGATGGTGGAGCTGGCCAGAGCTACGCGTTGCTTCCAACCCCCTGAAAGCGTCCCTGCGAGTTGACGCCGACGCGGCCCAAGCTCAGCGCGCTCCAGCACTTCTTCGACGCGTGCACGCCTACGCGACCGCGCCACGCCATAGATGCCAGCGTAGAACTTCAGATTCTCTTCCACGCTCAAATCTTCATAGAGGCTAAAACGCTGGGTCATGTAGCCAATGTTTTGCTTAATGCGCTCGGCATCTTTGGCAATGTCATAACCCACCACTCGCCCGTTACCCGAGGTAGGGTCCAAGATGCCACAGAGCATGCGGATGGTGGTCGATTTGCCGGCACCATTCGGGCCCAACACACCAAAGATCTCTCCCTTATGGATCGTTAGCGAAACGTTCCTTACGGCTACGAGATCGCCGAAGCTCCGCGAGAGCTCGTGCGTTTCTACTATACATTCCGAGGCAGCAGCGCTCACTTTGACCCTTGTTTTGGCTCGCTCAACGTAACAAACGCGGGCACACCTGCGCGCAGGAGATGCCCGGGGTCGGTAATCCGAACGCGAACCCGAATCACCAGATTCGGACGCTCCTTTTCGCTAAAAAGAAAGCGTGGCGTGAACTCCGTGCGCGGGGAGATAAATTCAACTTTGGCTTTCAGAGCTGCGCCCAGCGAATCCACCCGCACTTTCACTTCGGCACCTTGCTTGAGCGTTGCTATCTCACTCTGGGGCACGAAAACATTGGCATACGGCGCGTCGACGTCAGCCACGGTAACGACCGGTACCGAAGCACCAACAACTTCTCCCGGCTCCACATGCACCTCAAGCACCTGACCTCCGAGCGGTGCCCGAAGCACGTGATGCCGCAAGCGAACATCCTCTAGGTTTACCAAAGTGGCACTCGCATGCTCCCTGGCTAAGGCGCGTTTCACCTCTTGTGGCCGCGAACCGTTGTTCATGGCCCGCAGAGTCTGTTCAAGCGCTTCGCGCTCACCTTTCGCTTGGGCCAAACGCGTCTGGCTCTGCTCAAGGACCGCTTGCGAAATCGCACCCGCCGTTACAAGTTTCAAGTCACGCTCAACGGCCTGGCTCAGCTGGAGTTCTGTCGCTCGGCTAGCCGACAGTCGCGCCAAGGTTGCACGCACATCCTCTGAACGGGCTCCCGACTGCACCAACAAGAGATCCGCCGAAGCGACCGCCGCTTCGCCAACCCGCGCTTCTCGCGTTGCCCGCTCCAAGGTGTCATCGAGCTTGGCCAGGACGTCACCCTTGGCGACCGTCTGGCCTCGAACCACGGCGATGCTTTCCACCCGCCCTGCGAACTCGAACCCAAGGCTTCTTTCCTCAAACTCAACCACACCTTGGTAGCCCTCCGGCTCCCCGTTCGACCCCAGGCGGGCGCAGCCGCCGAGCCCTACGACTACGGCCAAGTATACGTAATTTCTCGGCCTCCAATTTTTTACCATACGACCAGTAACTAATCTACACCCGGTCTAAGTCAAGGTTGTGAGGGATTCGCGCGTGAAACTCTGCTGATACGAGTTGGTTCGTGTACTGGCAGCCCCATGCCTCACGGGAGTTTACCAGCCTGGTTCGCGGCTGCCCCATTCGCCACCCTACTCTGCGCCATTGCCGTGCTGCCGTTGGCGGCTCCTGCTTTTTGGGAACACAACCGCAACAAGGCAATAGTGTCCGGCATTCTTGCGACACCCATCTTCATTTGGCTCGGCCTGCAGAAACCGACTGCCCTTTTGCACAGCCTGCATGAATACGTCGCCTTCTTGCTGCTTGTTGGCTCACTCTTCGTCATCACCGGGGGGATATTCATTGAGGGAGATCTCGAAGGGAAACCAGAGACCAACGTTGCGATCATGGCACTTGGGGCAACCCTCGCGAACATTATCGGGACAACCGGCGCAAGCTTGCTCCTCATCCGTCTGCTACTTCGCACGAACGGGCAACGCCAACATACCGTTCACCTTCCGGTGTTCTTCATACTGCTCGTTTCCAACTGCGGAGGCTTGCTCACGCCTCTCGGGGACCCGCCGCTTTTCTTAGGTTATTTACGCGGCATTCCGTTCACTTGGACGTTGCGCCTGTATCCCATCTGGGCCCTTACCATTGCGTACTTGTTAGCCGTGCTTTGGGTGGTGGATCGGAGAGCATACGCGAAGGAACCAATCACGTCCTTGGAACTGGATCGAGCCGAGCGCCTCCCCATCAAGATCCACGGTTGGCGGCAGTTGGCGTTTCTCGGGCTTGTTATCGGTTCCGTCTTCCTGTCGAGTCCATGGCGTGAACTTGTAATGCTCAGCGCGGGCCTCGGCGGGTTCTTCTTGACGAAGCCCAACCTACACTCCAAAAATGCCTTTTCCTTCGGCCCAGTGATCGAGGTCGGCATCCTCTTTCTCGCGCTGTTCATCACGATGGTGCCAGCGCTTGAGCTTCTGAAGGTGGAGGGGCCGCGCCTTGGCTTGGCAAGTCCGGTGGAATTTTTCCTCGCCACGGGAGCCCTGTCGTCGGTCCTCGACAATGCCCCCACGTACCTTGCGCTGCTCTCCGCGGCCGAGGGGCTCGGCCTGAAAGGAGAATGGGCGGGAGGCGTCACAACCCTGCACTTGACCGCCATTAGCCTTGGCGCGGTGTTCATGGGTGCCAACACTTATATCGGCAATGGGCCCAACTTCATGGTGAAGGCGGTGGCGGATCAGGCTGGGTGGAAGACCCCATCGTTCTTTCGCTATTCGGGTATGGCGTTGCTCACGCTGGGCCCAGTCTACCTTGCCCTCGTTGCCTACTTTACCTGGGCGGTTTAGGCCTAGGAGCCGGAGCGCGCATCTACCCCCAAAATCTGCTCGCGCGGCGCCGAAGGCCGTGTTAGCCCTCGGCCTGGTACTAGAGATGCGTCGCTGTTCGGTTCACCCGCCCGCGTTTAAGTCTGTAGAACCGCCCTCCAGTTCGATGGAGGGGTCGGAGAAAGCACAAGCGCTGAGCGTTCGCCGAATCAACCAGTAATCTAGCGCAAACTGAGAGATGACGATCTAATGAACAACAAGCTTTTCGTGGGCAACCTTGATTTTTCAACAACCGAGCAGCAGCTCCGAGAAATGTTTGAAGCGATTGGTCCGCTTCAGTCCGTTGCCCTCGTGCTCGACCGCATGACGGGCCAATCCCGCGGTTTTGGTTTCGTGGAATTCGAGTCCGATGCGGACGCCCAGCGCGCAATCGAGAGCCTGAATGGCACCGTAGTGGGTGGCCGTTCGCTCAATGTTAACGTCGCGCGTGAGCGCACCGGTGGCGGCGGTGGCGGCGGTGGTCGCGGCTTCGGTGGCGGCGGCCATGGTGGCGGCGGCGGCGGCTTCGGTGGTGGTGGCGGCGGCGGTGAGCGTCGCGGCGGCGGCGGTGGTCGCGGCGGCGGTGGCGGCGGTGGTCGCGGTGGCGATCGCGGCGGTCGCGGCGGCGGTGGCGGCGGTGGCGGCGGTGGTCGCGGCGGCTGGTAAGCGAGAAGCTTCTACAGCTACCCATTAATGGTTCGAAGAGCCCTGAAGGAATTCGGGGCTCTTCCCGTTTTGTGCATCCCGAAACGTTCCCGAGGCGGCTCTTCACAGAACCTGCTGACTCATCCACGCCCCGACGACCGAGAGACGAATTCTGGCGCTCGACCGCGCTAGACTTCCCAGTCAGACCCCTGGCATATGCCCATCCTAGGAGCTGCCTCAATGCTTAAAGAATATCGCCAACACGTTGAAGAGCGCGCCGCCTTAGGCGTTGTCCCCGAGCCCTTGAGCGCTCAGCAAGCGCAAGCTCTCGTTGAATTGCTGAAAGCCCCCCCGCCTGGCGAAGAAGCATTCTTGTTGGATCTGCTGACCCAGCGCATCCCAGGTGGCGTGGATGACGCCGCGTACGTGAAGGCCGGGTTTCTCACAGCGATTACGGCAGGCGAAGCAACGTCACCGTTGATCGACAAAGTGCGAGCCATCGAAATTCTGGGCACGATGCTCGGCGGTTACAACATTTCTACTCTAGTGGGCTTGCTCGACAACGCCGAACTCGCACCCCACGCCGCACGTCAACTTGAGACAACGCTCCTCATGTTTGATGCTTTCCACGATGTGGATACCCGAGCCAAAGCTAAAAACCCCCACGCCATGCAGGTAATGCAAGCATGGGCCAATGCAGACTGGTTCACGCGTCGGCCAAAGCTCGCCGACCGTATCACCCTCACTGTGTTCAAAGTAAAAGGCGAAACCAACACGGATGATCTTTCGCCCGCCCAAGATGCGTGGTCGCGGCCTGATATCCCGCTTCATGCTCAGGCGATGCTGAAAAACCCGAGAGAGGGTATCCATGATGCGCTCTCCCAAATCAAAGAGGTTAAGGCTAAGGGGCACCCGGTGGCCTATGTTGGCGACGTGGTGGGCACCGGCTCTTCCCGCAAAAGCGCCACCAATTCCGTGCTTTGGCATTTCGGTACGGATATTCCCTACATTCCCAATAAGCGTTCGGGAGGCTTTGTGTTGGGTGGGAAGATTGCTCCCATCTTCTTCAACACATTGGAAGATTCCGGTGCGCTCGCCATCGAGTGTGACGTCTCGAAGCTCAACATGGGTGATGTGATTCACCTTTTCCCCTACGAAGGTAAAATAGAGAACGAAAAAGGCGAAGTGGTGGCGCACTTCCAGCTGAAAACGAGCATCTTGCTCGACGAAGTGCGAGCTGGCGGGCGCATTCCGCTCATCATCGGTCGCAGCTTAACGGGGCGTGCACGGGAATCCCTCGGCTTGCCACCGTCCGAAGTATTCGAGCGCCCCAAGGATCCGATTGACACCGGTAAAGGGTTTACGTTGGCGCAGAAAATTGTCGGGCGTGCTTGCGGCGTACCCGGCGTACGGCCCGGTACCTATTGTGAACCAAAAATGTCAACGGTGGGTTCCCAGGATACAACCGGACCGATGACGCGCGACGAGCTGAAGGAGCTAGCCTGCCTCGGGTTCTCCGCAGATCTGGTGCTACAATCCTTCTGTCACACGGCCGCCTATCCGAAGCCCGTAGACATTGAGACACAGCACACCTTGCCGGATTTCATAACGAATCGCGGAGGTATCTCGTTACGCCCCGGCGACGGCATCATTCATTCTTGGCTCAATCGCATGCTTTTGCCTGATCAAGTCGGCACCGGTGGCGATTCACACACGCGCTTCCCACTCGGCATATCCTTTCCAGCAGGTTCAGGCCTGGTCGCCTTCGCTGGCGCCCTCGGCGTGATGCCGCTCGACATGCCCGAAAGTGTACTGGTGCGTTTCAAAGGCAAAATGCAGCCGGGAATTACGCTCCGGGATCTCGTCAATGCAATCCCATACGCTGCGCTCCAAAAAGGGCTGCTCACGCTCGACACTCAGGGCAAAAAGAACATCTTCTCGGGAAAGATCTTGGAAATTGAAGGGCTGCCCGATCTGAAGGTAGAACAAGCTTTCGAGTTGAGCGACGCCACCGCAGAACGCTCCGCAGCCGGGTGCACCATCAAGCTCAATCCCGAGCCGATTGCCGAGTACCTGCGTTCGAATGTAATAATGCTCCGCTGGATGATAGCAGAGGGCTACGGCGACGTCCGCACCTTAGAGCGGCGGGCACAGGCCATGGAGAGGTGGCTGGCGAACCCGGATCTATTGGTGGCCGACGCCGACGCTGAATACGCGGCTGTGCTTGAAATCGACATGAACGAAGTCAAAGAGCCCCTCTTGGCGTGCCCCAATGATCCAGACGACGTGCGGCCCCTATCTGCCGTTGCGGGAGCGAAAATCGATGAGGTTTTCATCGGTTCGTGCATGACGAACATCGGGCATTTTCGCGCCGCGGCTACCTTGCTCCAGCAACACAAAGAGCCGGTTCCTACGCGTCTATGGGTAGCGCCGCCCACCAAAATGGACGAAGCCCAGCTTCGCGAAGAGGGCTTTTACAGCATGTTTGCCCAAGCTGGCGCACGTACGGAAATGCCAGGCTGTTCGCTGTGCATGGGCAATCAGGCGCGCGTGGCTCCCAATTCCACGGTGGTATCCACCTCAACACGCAACTTCCCCAATCGCCTCGGCAAAGGTGCCAACGTTTACCTAGCCTCCGCTGAGCTCGCCGCGGTGGCGTCCCTCTTGGGTCGCCTGCCAACCGCCGAGGAATATCAAAAGTACGCGGGCAAGATCGACAGCATGGCGCCGAGCCTTTACCGCTACCTGAATTTCAACGAGCTCCCAAGCTTCACCCACAAGGCTTCGCACGCCAGCCTGCCAATCCTCCGATAGCTCGTTTAATATTTGCGCGCGGGAGGCGGCTCGCGCGCGAAGCGCGGCTCGCGCGCGAAGCGTCGCCAGCCGCTGTGGCACCCATGTTTTCGAACGACCCAAGTACTTCGCATGACAAGTACCTCTCGCGGCAAACAGAAGGGCGTCCAGGCAGCACAGGCCCCGACTGCGTTTGCGTTCGCCAAGTAAGCGCCTAACCTAGACCTAGCGCACGTTTGCCAGCGTCGAGCACGCGCAGGATCTTGTCTGCGTCATAAACGGCACCTTTCCAGACGCCCCCGCTCAGATCTTGAAGGGCTGCCCAAAGCCGCGTGTCATCGGGAAGCTCTGGGGCCGGCGCCAAGTCCGGATGAGGGCCACGACGTTCGAGGGCGCTCGCATCTGGGATAACGGCATCGGCTTCTCTTCGCACCACGTTGAGCCTGCCGATCAACGTCCGTGTATCTATGGCCACCTCGATGAGATCTCCGTCGCGTAAGCGACCAATGGGGCCGCCAGCAAGCGCTTCGGGACTCACGTGTCCCACGCATGGGCCCGTGGATACTCCTGAAAACCGAGCATCCGTGATCAATGCGACCTGCTTGGCGTGCGGATGATACTTTAGAGCGGAGGTCACCTGGTACACCTCCTCCATCCCGGAGCCCATGGGGCCGCCACCGATCAGGCACAGAACCTCGCCCGCCTGGATGCCGTTTTCGCCAGAATCCTTGATAGCTTCGATCGCTTTGGCCTCACTTGGGAACACTCGCACGGGCCCCACTAGCCGATACACACCGTCCGCATTAATAACCGAAGGATCGATGGCCGTGCTTTTGATAACCGCGCCTTCCGGGCAAAGATTTCCCGAGAGAAACGTGATAGTACTGGTCATGCCCCGTGCTTTTGCGCGCGCAGGTTCGAAGATCACCTCACCGGCATCCACACCTGTCTTTTCGCGCAGCAACGCGCGTACCTTCTGACGCCGCTCTGAGCCACGCCACCAGTCAAGCACATCGCCCAAGGGTGTCCCGAGCGCGGTCAGCACGGAGCGATCCAAAAGGCCAAGATCGGAAAGCTGGAGCATGACTTCGGGAACGCCGCCGGCAAGAAACACCCGCACCGTGGGATGTACGCCATTCGGCAAGCTATCAACGATGCGCGGCACGGCGCGATGAACCTGGATCCAATCTTCAACTGTCGGAATTGGCAAACCGGCCGCGTGCGCAATGGCCGGAATATGCAAAAGCAAATTGGTGGAGCCACCACAAGCTGCAAAAACGAGCATAGCGTTCTTGAGCGCGGCGGGCGTGAGAATGTGGCGCGTCGAGATACCTAGCGTTAACTGGCGAAGCAATGCGAGTGCACTTTGGCGTGCCCCGTGTAGCCAAATCTCTTGACCGGATGGTGCAAGCGCCGTGTGGGGGAGAGCCAAACCCAAAGCCTCCGCCACCACCTGCGAAGTTGCGGCCGTGCCTAGGAATTGGCATCCGCCACCTGGGCTACCACAAGCACGGCACCCAAGATCTTGGGCTTGCTCGAGTGTGATTTGCCCGTGAGCGAAGCGAGCACCAATGGTCTGCACTTTGCCGGCATCTTCGCCGTCACTCGCGGGCAACGTAACGCCGCCCGGAACAATCACTGTGGGTAGATCGGGGAAGCTTGAAAGCGCCATCATCATGGCAGGCAAACCCTTGTCGCAGGTTGCTACGCCCAGGACCCCGCGCCGTGTTGGCAGTGAACGGACCAAGCGCCGCAACACGATGGCCGCGTCGTTACGATACGGTAAGCTGTCGAACATGCCGCTGGTGCCCTGAGTGCGGCCGTCGCACGGATCGCTGCAGTGCCCGGCAAAAGGGATCATGCGCTGCTTGCGGAACTCAAGCGCTGCCGCTTCCACCAATCGCCCAACCTCGAAGTGGCCCGTATGGAACCCGAGCGCAATGGGCTGCCCATCTGAGGAGCGCATCCCACCTTGCGTACTGAGGATCAAAACCTCCGGCCGCCCCAACTCTTCCGGCCGCAGCCCCATGCCTACATTTTGCGTCCACCCGAAAAGGTCCCCGCTCGGGCGCCGCAGCAGATCGTTTGGGGTGAGTGGGAGCTTGCCCACCGGGCCGGGGCGAGACTCATCTATCTCAAAAAGGCTGCTATTCGGGGCTTCGAGAATGTCGACCCAGGGGACGGAAGACGCCGGAACGTCGGAAAAAGGAGCCATCGGCGGGAGCCTAGCACCCTGTTTTTCCCAGCACACCGCCGAAAAACGAAGCCCCCGCCCTGTAGCACTGGGGCAAATGTGCCGTCTTTCACCCCGTGGGACAAGAACGAAGACGCCACGTCCGGGTTAGACCTGCCAGCGACTATGACATCTTAGTCGAATGTCTGGAGGCGAACGGCGCGCGGCTGATGGTTGTGGACGTGAGCATTAGCGGATTTGGGTTCCTCTTAGACGCAGCTTCCGCAGAGTGGAAAGCCGGACAAACCCTGAACGTCATGGTACAGCTGCCCAACTTGCCCCCGTTCGCCGCAGAATTGACCATTCGCCACACAGCCGGCATCCCAAACGGAGCCTGTGGTGGCGAGCTTACGACTATCGACGACGGCTCGCTCACCAAACTTCGTCGCTATGTCGGCGTATTGTTCGGGCGCGGCCTTTCCGCCTGATCGAGCCTCTAGCAGGCACACCATGAGCGATCCCAACGCCCCCAAACCTCCCACGCCGGGAGGCCCGCCGCCACGGCGTCCGCCCCCACCACCAACACCGAACCGAGCTGTTGCCGCTCCCCCCGTTCCCGCTCCTAAACCCGCCGCTCCTCACGTCGCTGCACCCAAGCCTGCTGCTGCTCCTCGCGTCGTTCCAGTTCAGGCCCCTCCCGTAGCTCCAGCTGAGCCCGCACCACCGCTCTCTCAAGCCCCCGTTTCCGCAGCTCCACTTTCCAATAACTCGCTTTTGGCTAGTTTGGGATTTGAGTTGCTTGAAGCGTTACCTTCGCGCGGCGCAACGTCACGTTTTCGCGTGCGCACGCCGGAAGGGACAGAGCGTCTACTTACCCGTGTGAGTGGCACCGCGGCGCCGCTGGAGCAGCAGTTGTTCTTGGCGGGCGCCCGGGTCATGCGAGAGCTACAGGACCGCAGAGATATCTTGGCCGTCCACGCGGTGTACGAAGAACAAGGCGCTTTCTTGAGCGACCTCTGGACAGTCGGCAGCACAGCGGACCTATCCGCACTGCGTTGGAGCCTGGAGCAGAAGCTAGCGTTCATCCAAGCGGTTGGGGGCGCCCTCCAGGCGATCCACGAATTAGGCCTTATCCACGGCTGCCTGTGCCCGAGCAACGTATTGCTTAATGACGATCTCATGCCCGTGATCACGGAGGCGGGCACCATCAGCATCGCGGACCACATGACACGCGCCGATGAGCTCGACAACGAATACAAGGCATTCGCTGCGCCTGAAGTTCTCAAAGGCATCTTATTGGACGCAACTGTCGACGTGTACAGCTTGGCGCAGCTAGCTCACTTTGTGTTCTTGGGCGAAACCCCACCACCTGACCCTTCTCCCCTACCCAAGCTCGACGCGCTCTCCAAACTCGTGCCGGACGGCATCACCCGCGTGATTCGCAGAGGCACAGCACGAGCCTCCCAAGCTCGGTATCGAACCATCCGCGCGTTCCTAGAAGACCTACGGAACTACAAGAATGCCGACGTCGGTTTGCCGCGAGAAGGGGACGCAAGCCTACAGAACCGCGGAGCACCAACCTCGCTCCCCCCCGGGAAACGCCCCGCAAACGCTGCATCCAAGGCCCGCCCCCCGCGCGCGCCTGAACCAAAAGGTGCAACCAAGATGTGGTTGCTGGCGCTAGGGCTTGTGCTGATCCTGGCGCTCGCAGGTGCCGCATTTCTGATACGCTAGCGCTTCGTCTTGGAGCTCGCCCCACGTTGCACGGTGGCACCGAACAGGGCTCCTTGCTGTGGCTGCGGCGCCGCCTTTAACACCTCCGGACCCTCAAAACGTGGATTGTTACCGATCGGATCGGAGGCGTAGACCGAAAGCGGAGCGCTCAGACTGACTTGGATGGCTTCCTCCAAGCACGCTTCGGGAGCCACTTGGTTGCCCAACCAATCCCCGTACAAAGTCGGGGGCATAGCCAACGGCATGCGATCATGCACGGCCCGGGCGGTTGGGCCTGGAGCTGTGGTGATGATGGCAAACGTATCTACCCCCACCCCCTCGGGAGAAACCCAGCTTGACCAAAGCCCCGCGAAAGCAAAGAGCGGAGCCTCCGACCGAAAGTGAAAAGGCTGCTTTTTACCCTGATTACCCACGAACTCGCGCCAGCCCGTGGCCGGAATCAAACAACGTTGGGCACGCAATGATTCGCGAAAGAACGCACGCCGCTCAATGTCTTCGGAGCGGGCGTTGAACGCCGTAGGGAGCTCCTTGAGCGGCTTCTTCCAAAACTTAGGAATCAACCAAAACCGAGCTAACCGAACCGAGCGCTCGGCTTCACCGGGTGCAACAACTATCAGCTGTTCAAAACCCGGGCCCCACGAGGGCGAGATGTTGTAAGTGGGGCGCCAACCACTCACTTGGCTGACATCGGCGTCGAACGTGAGGGCGATCTCACTTAACTCCGCGGTGTTCGAATACCGACCACACATTGTCCCCAAGCTTGCCTTCAAAGCCTGGCAGACGCCAGCCCCGCCGCGCGCGCTTCAGGCTGCAAAGCACGCGCGGACAGGATGCCGACTTACTTACGCGTGAAGCTTAGCGACCGCGGCCTTTTTTGGCGGCCTTCTTCTTCTTTGCCGGTGCCTTCTTGGCCTTGGGAGCGGCTGCTTTGGCAGGAAGTGCCTTGGCGGCTGCCTTCTTAGGAGCGCCTTTTGCGGCTGCCTTAGAAGCGGCTTTCTTCGCAGGCTTCTGGCCACCCGTCGATGTACGCGTCGGCGGAGCGAACGCTTCTTCGACAGACCACCCCTTAGCAAGGCGGTGCCAAAGCGTGGAGCGCTTGATACCGAGAACGTCCGACCACTGTGCGAGCGTGCGTTCCTTGCCTTTGTACTTCACGAACTTGCTGTCCGTTCGGTTATTCATGCTCTCAGCGAGCGATACCCAACGACAATTCTGAGGCGTGTAGCCTTTGTCGATGTTCTCACGGCCAAGGCGGGTGTCCGCAGGGCGCGGCCCCATGTCCTTTAGAAAGTTCTCGAAGTTCTCCCAGCGCGGCGCAACAGTAATGCCGCGACCGCCGTAGTTCTTGTAACTCGGAACGTTAGAATTCGTGCAACGGGCCCACATCGATCGCCAGATATGATACTCCGGTGACGTGTCCCCCCTCAGGGCGTGTCCATGTCTGAGGTTACCTCGTCTCGGCATTTGTATTCTTCTCTCTTGGTTGGTTGAACGTTGTCCGTTCAAAGTTTCGACCCAAACATTAATCAGATGAGGCGTTACGTCAACGCCGAATCAACGGTTACATTTCCTTTTGTCATCCGATTGCGATTCCCGGCAGCGCACCCAGGCCCTCACATTGCAAAACTGCAATGCAAAAGAGAACAGCTGCAATGCGCGAGGCCAAATGAGGCCCAACTGGCCCACCGGGCGACCGCTTGACCTTCCGCCGTAAACCTGGCAGGCCGTGCGCCGTGAGCCTTGGGTGATGTTCGGGAACGGGCACATCGTTGAGCGAAACAAGCCTGGCTCTCCTCCCTCGCCGCCATTCCACCCCCTTCGCAGCTCGCGTTAAGTTGTCACCGTGCCGATTCTTACCGCGCAAGATCTAGAGAAGAGCTTCGGCCCCCAACGCTTGTTTCGGGGGGTTTCAGTGTCGATTCACTCGGGTCAACGCATTGGCCTCGTGGGCAACAATGGGACGGGGAAAAGCACCCTCGCGCAGATTTTGGCAGGTATCCAGCAGGCAGATGGGGGCATAATTTCTCGCCGCCGAGGCAGCACCATTGAATACTTGTCGCAGGAACCTCGTTTTCCCGAAGATCGCTCGGCGCTTGATACGGCGCTTGATGGCCTAACCGCCTGGCGCATCGCCAAGCAAGAACACGACCAGGTTTCTCGACAGCTTGAGACCCAAACCGGCGACCTCGACGCCCTGCTCCAACAGCAAGCAGATGCCGCAGCAGCCTTGGAGCTCGCCGGGGGTTGGGCGGTTCAGTCACGAGCCGAAGCCATGCTCACAGAGCTAGGCATCAAACGCCCAGGGCAATTGATCGGAACCATGAGCGGCGGGGAGCGCCGACGAGTCGCTTTGGCTCGCTTGCTCACCCTCGCACCCGATCTGGCAATCCTCGACGAACCCACCAATCACTTGGACGTCGAGACGATTGAGTGGCTTGAAGAGTATTTCTTGGACCAGTTTCAGGGCGCTCTGCTCCTAGTCACACATGATCGTTATTTTCTGGATCGCATCGCTCAGCAAACCTGGGAACTCGACGGCGGCAATGTATTTCGCTACGAAGGCGGATGGGAGCTGTACCTCCAGGCCAAGGCCGAGCGTCAGTCGCACCTAGACCGCACCGAATCCAACCGCCAGAATTTTCTCCGCACGGAGCTTGAATGGCTGAGGCGTCAGCCCAAAGCGCGCACCGGCAAGCAGAAGGCTCGCATTTCGCGCGCTGAAACGGCTGTAGCGCAAGCGCCGCAACGAACACACGACACGGTTGAACTCGCAATGAGCAGCCAGCGTACTGGAGGGAGCATTCTAGAGCTCTCGGATGTTGGCCTAGATATAGAAGGGCGAACCCTGATCGATTCGCTGACGCTCCATTTGAGGCGCGGTGATCGCGTGGGTATCATCGGCACCAACGGCACCGGCAAGACGACGCTTCTTAAGTGCATCACCGGAGCTCTCGCCCCGACTCGGGGCCAGGCAAAAATCGGAAAAAACACCGTTTTTGCCTACTTCGACCAAGCGCGCTCCAACCTCGACGATAAGCTATCGATACAGGAGAACGTTGCGGGGGATCGCCGATCGTTGCCATGGGCGGGGCAAGAGATTTCCACCTACAGTTACCTTGAGAAGTTCTTGTTCTTTGCTGACAAGGTCCGCCAACCTGTCGGTTCGCTCTCCGGTGGCGAACGAGCACGCGTGGGTCTCGCGAAAATGCTCCAGGGCTCAGCGAACGTCCTGCTTCTCGATGAGCCCACCAACGATCTTGATACCGCAACGCTCGGAGCGCTTGAAGATCTGCTGCAGACGTTTGCGGGAGCTGCCCTCGTGGTCACCCACGATCGCTATTTCTTGGACCGTTTCGCAACCAGCATCCTAGCGTTTTTGGGAGACGGCCGCGTTCGACTCTACCCTGGGAACTTTTCCGCTTACCAGGCAACGCGCGCGATCGAGAAGGCTGAAGAGCGCCGTGATGTTGCCCGCGACAAAGCGGATGGCACCTACGTGCGCCCAGAAAGACCGAGTAACAAGCCCAAAGGCCCAGGGCTAACCCAAGCGGAACGCAAGGAATTCGCTGGCATCTTGGATCAGGTTGCAGCGGCTGAAGCGCGCGTGGCCGAAATCGAGCAGCAACTAGCCAACCCCGAGCTCTACAAAGACAAGGAGGGCTCGCTGCGCTTGAAAGCTGAGCTCGACCGCGCCCAGGCCGAGGTGGCAAAGCTCACGGCTCGCTGGGAGGCGCTCGAACAAAAGCAAGAAGCGAGCACGTCGTGAAGCAACAGGTGCCTGGTTATCCGCAGAGCATTCGTAGCCGAGCAGCGCAAGGCACGCGCCCGCACGCACTTTTAGTGCTCTGTATTCTTGGATTTGTTTTTGCGTTGATTGGGCTCGTCGGAAGCGTAAGCGTCGTCGGAGAGCTTGTGGGCCGCAAAGTAGAGTTCCCGCAATCTCCGGGCGTTTCCCTCGCGCGTATGCAGGACATGATGGACCGAGCGGTCAACTTCCCGCGCACCTTGTGGCCGTGGCTTGTGCCCGTGGCCGTACTTGGGTTGATACAATGTGCAACCTTTGCCCTGGGAAGCCTTTGGACTCTGGGTTGGCGCGAGGCGGGCCCTCGACTCCAGAAATGGGGAGCAGCTGTCAGCATCTTGCGAGTGCTCCTCGCCGTCTATCCAACCGTGAGGATCCAACTTGAGACCGTGAACCTCATGGGTGGAGTGCTGAAACCAGCGGCCGATCTGAACCACAGTGCGGAACACGTCGTGGACGCTAGCCTAGTGGTCATGAAAATATTCGGTTACGCGTGGACATTTGGATTTACGGCCTTCAACCTCGCGTTCGCTATTTTCGTGTTAGTCTATCTCGGTCGCCCACAGGTAATGCATCATTTCCGCCAAATGAGCGCCTCGGCACGCCAACCGCTCCAGCCTCAGAGTTAGCACTAGCCTACCGCTTGGTTCGGCGCCGCCACAGCGCTAGCCCAAGCGCGAGAAGGGCCGAGCCCCCCAAAGCTAGGAATGCTTTTTGGCCCCACGACGGCTCCTTCGCATAACCAGCCCTATCCACGGGTTCTTCAACTTTGGGCGTGGCAACAGCAGGCTTCGGTGGGGGCACAACCGGAACCTTCGGAGAAATGCGCACCACGTTGTTCCCCCCGAAGCTCACCACGTAAAGACCGCCATCCGGGCCAAGGCGAAAGCCAGATAGGTAGGGCACTCTAGCTATCTGCCGCAACGAAGCAGGATCCACGCTTTTGCGGTCCGCAGACACAGCCAACGTCCAAATCCGACCACTCTCGAAATCCCCAAAGAAATAGTGCCCACGGTAGCCGGTTGGCCAACGTTCATCGTCGATGATGAGCCCACCCACCACGACGCTATCTTCACCCTTCTTCGTCGCGCGATCCGCACGGTTCGGGTAAGAGAACACGGGTAGAGTGCACGGCCGCGAGGGCTTCATGGCGGTGCAATCGTTGATGCGCCAGCCTTTTCGCTCCGGATAGCGGTGCATGCCCTCCATGAAGGGAAACCCAAAGTGCGTGCCCTTGCCGCCAACCGAGATTTCCTCTTCCTGAAACTCCCCAACGTCCCCAATCCAGAGCAAATCCGTCTTTGGATCTATCCAAAAACGCCACCCGTTGCGCACACCCCAGGCGTAAATGCGCTTGTCGGGCGTTCGGGAATCTTTGAACGGCTTGTTGAAGCGTTTATCCGCAGGCGTGTTCGGCGGAGGGTTCGGGCGATCGCAACCGGTAACCACTTTCTCTTGTACCAGCGGATTGTCGTCCGGAATGCTGCCGTCCAGATTGATGCGTAAAATGCTCCCATTGGCCTTGTTCAAGCAGCTCGCGTACTTATTGATTGGGATCGCGAGGCTCCCTGGGGCGTTATACTCGGGGTTGTAACCCGTATCACCCACCGAGATGTAAAGCTGGCGCTTGTGGATAAACAGGCCCCCTCCGTTGTGATTGCGTGGACCTTCGAGGCCTTTGTCGATAACCGGATGCTCGACATCTACCACGACCTTGCCGTCTATGCCGAGAACCCCCTTCAGAACCTTGTTCTTGTTGGCAGCGTTGGAATCGACAGACGCGTAGAAGTAGAGGGTGCTGTTCTGAGCGAAGTCTGGATGGGCCACAACGCCCAGTAGCCCCTGTTCGGTATCCTCAGGGCGCACCACAATCTTTCCAGCCTCCTTGTCGAGCCAGCCCTCCTTGTGGCCAACCAAGAGAATGGCACCACCACGCTCCACCACCACCGAACGCCCATCCCCCAGCACAGCGATGTCGGTCGGCCCATCCAAGCCCGCCATGAACACTGCGGCTTCCAAATGAGCCGCTGGGTCGCCCGGTTCGATTTGCGCACTTGCCGCACACGGCCAAGCAACGACCACACCCAGGGCCAACACGAACGCAGGATAAAACAGCAAAGAACGAGTAACGCGTGTTTGAGGCATAGAGGTAAGCGGATGCAATGCTAGCATTCGCGCCATGCTGCCGCGAGTGACATCGCACCTCAGCCTCACGACCGACCCGAAATGGAAACTGGGCTTCGCTCGGTTACTTCTGGCCGTAGCTCCTATAGCTTGTTCCAAGGCTCGCGAGGCATCCCCAGGACCACCAATTCAAGCGGCCAAAGCCAGTGTCGCTTACGATCCAACGCGCAAGCTCCCGGCACAAACCTGCAAGCTGTTCATGAACGTTCGGTCACCGAGCGCGAAGCTCAGCCAAACCGGCTGCGTCGATCCCAAGAACCCGAAAGCCGCGGCCCCCAGCCTCATCCCCTACGACGTCAACAGCCCACTGTGGTCGGATGGAGCCACGAAAGGTCGCTTCATCGCGTTGCCTGAAAACGCCAAAATCCGCGTCAAAGATTGCAAAAAAACGCCAAATGCGTGTGCACCCGGTACCGGTAAGCCGAGCGTGGATGGGGATTGGGAACTGCCCGTTGGCACCGTGCTGATGAAAACGTTCGAGCTCGCTGGGCGTTTGATCGAAACCCGGCTGCTCATGCGTTTTGGGGAAACCTCGTGGGCGGGCTACAGCTACGCGTGGAATGCGGAGCAGACCGACGCAGAAGTTCTTCCCGATGCGCTCGTGGGCGTCGATCGTTCGTTCCCGACACCAGCGGGAAATCAAATCTGGCACTTTCCTTCACGCTCAGAGTGTTTTCAGTGCCACACCGAGCCCGCGGGCGTGAGCTTGGGCCTAGAAACGGCTCAGCTGGATCGCGGCTTTACCTATGCAACCGGCCATATTGAAAATCAACTAGAGGTGTTGGCACGCCACGCTGCCTTTCAAACCTGGCCGCTTCCCTCACGCCCCACGCCGTACCCGAATCCCAGCAATACCCAGGCACCGCTTGAGGCCCGAGCGCGCAGCTATCTGCACGCCAACTGCGCCGTTTGCCACACCCCCGGGGGCCGCTTCGACTCACTCGATCTCAGGTTCACAACGGAGTTCCCGAAGACGGGCCTTTGCAACGCGGAACCCCACGCACACGGTGGAACCTTGGGGGTGCCGGGGGCGCTCGTGCTGGTACCGCAAAAACCGACGCTGTCGATCCTAAGCCTGCGCATGCATGCTTTGCCGGGTGCCTACCGCATGCCCCCTATCGCTTCAGCGCTCGTGGATCCAGTGGGTGTCGAGCTCATCGACGCATGGATCGTCAGTCGACAAAACTGCATGTAAATCGCCGGCTCTCCGCGCGCAGCGTAAGATTTGGATTTACTGGCATGCCCCTCAGGGATAGGACCGAAGCACCTTGCTTCGCCTACGCGATTACCTGGCCGCCGGAGACCCATCACGCAGCCTCTTCAACGCGGAGGAGCGAGAATTTCTAGCCTTCCATCGCTCCCAGCCGGGCATCGCGACGCCCCGCACCGTTGCCTACAGCGTGTATGAAAACCGCTTCGGCCGAGCCGGCGGGATCTTTCCCGTGGCGCTCAACGCGACCGGCGAGCTCAACCACCACGTGTCGGTGGTCGCCTTCTCGCCGTATCATCGAAGCCTCAAGGGCGCGCCGAAGCTTCCCGTTGCGCTTACCTTCGACGTTCCCTTTGGCCAGAGCACCCTCCAAGCGGACCTACTTGAACACGTGGAGGCAAACGGTGTTACCTGGTACTTGCTCTCCGCCGAAGGCTTCTTTGACGCACGAGGCGGCGACGATGGAACGAATCCCTACGCGCACGACCAACCCGGAAAGCTCCTTCTAGATAGCTTGTTCTTCTGCCAGGCACTGCCAAGGGCCCTCCGTGCGCTCGGGCACCAGGAGAATGTGATTGTGCACGCCCAAGATTGGGAGGTGGCCTCCGCAGCTCTCACCGTGCGGGAAGCACTGTTGGCCCGTATTCTAAAGAGCGCGTCCGTAGTCCTTACCTTGCACAATTCCTACGACCACGGGCTAACCACCGAGTTATCTTTGATCACTGAGCGTGCGTTCGAGAGCGAAGGAGCTCCGGATACAGTGCTCGGCATCATGCTACCGTTGCTTTACGGGCCGCTCTCAACCGTCAGCCGTGAATTTGCCCAAGATCTCACGCACGATCCCCTGCAAACCGCCGTGTTTGCACCACATCTCCAAAAGCAGCTCCGGCAGATGCCTGTGGTAGGAGTTCCGAACGGTTTCTTCGGGCGCGATGCCGAGCCATTTTCCGCAAGTGCCATGCGCACGGCTGAGCGCGGCCTGCCGCAAAGGATCCTCGCTGAAAAGGCAGAGAAGCGGAAGAAGCTCCTTAGCTGGCTTGAAGGCTTTCGCGACCCTCGCCAATTTGGTGAGCTCACGGCAGGCGAAGATGCGCCCCTTTCCGCACTGGATCCGCGCGTGCCGATCTTCTGCATGTTCGGCAGGCTCGATCCCGGCCAGAAAGGCTTTGACATTCTGCTCAGAGCCATCGAAGCCTGGCCCAAAGGTTCTGCCAAGTTTATATTAACACCCAATACGAGTGGCGCCCCCGAGAGCTACATTGAAGATTTTCGAGAGGTCGCCGCATACCGCGCGGGGGATGTGCTGGTATTCCCGTTTAGGATGAACGCAGGTTACCAAGAGATCTTGGAAGGGTCGTCGTTCTCAGTGTTCCCTTCTCTCTTCGAGCCTTTTGGCGGGGCAAGCGAGGCTTATTTTGCAGGTACGCCCGTAATCGCGCGGGCCACGGGTGGCCTCATCGCGCAGGTGGTAGACCTCGACGAGGCGCCCGAGCGGTCCACGGGCCTACTATTTAGGGAAGCCCTGAGCGCATCCCCCGAGCTGGAACTGAAGCAAGTACACATCACTAAGTTTCCTCGTGGCCGCCAGACGGTGCCGATCTACCAAAAGATGGTCCAAGCCCTCTCGGCGCGCCTCGAAAGTGCCACCCACGCATTCCAGGACGAGAAGGTTTACGGAGGCATGTTGTCCCGGGTCGCGGCCAAGGCTCGGAGCTTTTCCTGGGAAGCCACCGTCAAAGGCTATGATGCGCTGTACGATTTGTCCGTAATCTAGCTACCCAGATGGCTCCTGTGCGCCGCACCCTCATGCCGACTCAGTTGGTGTCAGCGCGCACCACGAAAAAGGCGTGGCGTCGCTTCTGGTGGCGCGCACTCGTGCTTGCGTTGGTGTTCGCTGCCGGCTTACTGGCGTTCACGGCAGGCGCTACCGTGAGCGACCGCCCTTACCTCGGTCAGAGCACGCCGTTGGTGGCCAAAGTCTATTACACCATCGGTTTGTTTGTTTTGGGTGGGATGGATCTCGGTGTGCCAAATGGCGGCCCCAAGTGGGCGCAAGCGCTACTGTGGTTCGCCTACTTTGCCGCGCCGGCAATCACCGCGGGTGCCGTCATCGAAGGGATTATCAGGCTCGTGGATCCGAATGCCTGGAGCCTGAAGCGTCTTGAAGGGCACATTGTGATCGCGGGGACCGGCGAGCTTTCGATGGTTTACCTGAAGCGCCTGCGCGCCGAAGGTGTCGAGCTGCCCGTGGTGGTGGTGGAGCTAAAAGCCGATCACCCTAACTTCGACCTTTTCGCTGAAGCATTTGGCGCCCGAGTCGTGGTGGGCAATATCGCGACAGATGCTTTGCTCACCACACTCAATCTTGAACATGCCGAGCGCATCTTGCTTCTCACCGGTGATGACTTTACGAACCTCAACGCGGCCTCCAAAATCATTCACCTTTACCCAAAGCTGGGCCGGAAAATCCTGCTCCATGTGAGCGACCTCGCCTTCATGCGCGCTGTCGCAAGAACCCGTGTGGGCCAAGAGTGCGAGGTTTTCAATACCCATCAGCTCGCAGCCTCTCACCTTGTGCACACCGACGTACTCCGACATTTTCAGCGCACCGAGCACTACGACACGGTCGTTTTGGCTGGATTTGGACGCTTTGGGCAGACGGTCCTGGATGAGCTCCAGAAGACCATGCCGGGCGAATTCGACCGCGTGATCATCGTTGACCTTACCGCCAAACGCCACGCCATGACGTTCGACGCAGAGGTGGGCTTCTCCGACAAGTACAGCCACGTAGTTATCAACGGCGACCTCAGGGATCCTGAAGTTTGGAGTGAGCTTTTAGCATCTGCTGGCCAGGCTCCCCTCATTCTCCTCAGCTCCAGTGATGATGGTGCGAACCTGCATACTGCCCTCTGGATCACGGCCAAGCTTCCCAAGGCGTACGTTATCGCTCGCAGCTTCGGGCACTCAGCATTTGCCGAGGAGGTGGCCCGGGAACAAGGCTTCACCTCCTTCAGCGTGGCCGATCTTGTGTCTGAATCCATCCCACCCACCTGGCTCTGCAAGTAGCTCTACTTTTTGTCTCTCGCCGGGCTCACTCCGTGCGGAGAACCTGCGCTGTGCTCGACTTAGCCAGCACTCTGGCCTTCTGGATCATACCGAGAAAATTCCGTCGATCTCGGTGGACGTCAGCTCCAAGAGCGCCTTTCGCCAAGCCCTCCGCCATGGCCAAGGTAGCCGAGCCTCGTGACTGAGAATCTCCCAAAACCATAGCAAAAGCCGCCACTCCAGAGCTAAAGCGAAAATCAGCGGAGGCTTGCTCAAAAGATGCGCCAGAATCCAGCGTTGTTACCGTAAGCTTCTCGCTCTTCTGCCCGTCGGGCTTCTTATACCGGATCTTGAGCGTTAGCAGCTCTGCGCTAGCGGAGGACGCAACGGGAGCCGTGGGAGCTTGGTACTTCAAGGGATCCACCTTGGGGCCTGGGGCCGCTTCACCCACTGGAATCACCTCGTACAGCGCCGTTACGCTGTGCCCCGCACCCATATCTCCAGCATCTTTCTTGTCGTCGTTGAACTCTTCCGCCGTGAGCCTGCGATTTTCGTAACCAATCAACCGATAGGCAGCGACGCGCGCAGGGTTAAACTCAACTTGAAATTTCACATCCTTTGCTACCGTAGTTAACGTAGCCCCGGCCTCCCGCACCAGCACTTTGCGGGCCTCTTCGAGGTCATCGATGTACGCGTAGTTGCCGTTGCCTTTGTCGGCCAACATCTCCATAGTGCTATCTTTCACGTTCCCCTGACCAAAGCCCAATACCGTCAAAAACACACCACTTTTGCGCTTTTCTTCAATCAACCGCGTGAGCGCACCTTCGCTCGTTGTGCCCACGTTGAAGTCCCCATCGGTGGCCAAGATCACCCGATTGATGCCCCCCTTGATAAAATTCTGCTGTGCCAACTTGTACGCTAGCTCTATCCCTTCGCCACCGTTGGTAGAGCCACCTGCTTCGAGCTGCGACAATGCCGTTCGAATCACATCTTTGGAAGCGCCCGAAGTCGGCGGCAATACCACGCCCGAGCTACCAGCATAGACCACTATGGCTACCCTATCTTGAGCGGAGAGCGTATCCACCAGTAACTCCATGCCACGTTTCAAGAGTGGCAGCTTATCCGGGGACTCCATGGAGCCCGACACGTCTATGAGAAACACGAGATCTTTCGGTACCCCGGCGCCCTTTAACTCCGGTGTCTTGATGCCCACCTGCACCAGCCTGTGCTTGGGGCTCCAGGGCGCACTGGCCACTTCGGTGTGCACGGAGAAAGGTTGCCCGGCTTCGGGCGCCGGATACGCGTAGCTGAAATAGTTGAGCAGCTCTTCGGCACGCACGGCGTCTTTCGGCGGCAAACTCCCTGAATTTAGGAAGCGACGCACGTTGGAGTACGACGCCGTGTCCACATCCGCTGCGAACGTTGAAAGCGGTTGATCGCGCACCGAAAGGAATTTCGAATCAGGAACATGCGCATAGCCTTCGGTATTGAATTCAGGTTCAGGCGCAACGCTGTAGGCCCGAGCCACTCCACGCAAACGACCATGCCCAACCGATGCCATCTTCCTTGCGGCCATGACCCGACCGCCACCACCCTGGCCCACACCCGAAAGGCCAAGCCCTGCGGCTCCATAGGCCACACCTACGGAGGACTCCTCTGACTTGAGCTCGTCTTGCAATTCGTTGGCTGGTGCTGCAGTGGCGGCCGCAATCGGAGTAGGCTTGCTCGGCTGTATTGGTGGAGCAAGTGCCGCCGATCCCTTGTTCGCGTCGAGCTCCGTGGTTTCCGTTCCTTTGGTTTTTTCCGAGTCTTTGTTGGAAACAGGGCCGCTCGCCCCTGGTGTCTCAGGTGCGCGGTCGCGGGGGGCATTTGCACTGTTCTCACCGTTCGTAGCACTGGTAGCATTCGCAGCACTCGCAACATTCGAGCGTTTATTTTGTTGGGCGGCACCCACCTCCTTCGTTTTGCCGCCATAGGTTTCAGGAACGGGCGTATGGTGGCAGGCCGAGGTGGCTACCAACACCGACCCCAGCACGCCCAAAATGCGTGCATAGGGCAGGGTAGAAGAACGAAGAAACGATCCGGTAAGTGGCTTCATGGCTTGGGTGCTCCTCAAATAGCGAAGTGGTTCGCCCCCCTTCGACACAGGGTTTCCAGGGTTCTTGGTGGCTATTCGGGGGAAAACGCGATGGGGTACACAACCTTCACAATGCCCTGCTCTCGTGCAGGAAAGCTCAGCCCGTAGAACGCCGAAACCACACAAGAGGCCACTTCGCTGTCCGGCAAGGAAGATTCGCCCGCGCTCGCATGTATAACGCTCCCCTGGGCATCGATCGCGAAACGCACCGCCACGCGCCCCGCAAGATTGGGATTCCGCGTGAGCCCGCGCTCGTAACACATGCGCAAACGACCGAAATTTTGGCGCACGGTGCGTTGGATGACCTCGGGCGGGAGGCGGCCAGTCACAATCGTGCTTCCCTCTGGTCGCATGCGCGGAACTCTGACCTTGTGACCTCCTGAAGGACCATCTCCAATGCCGATGAACCGACCCGGGTCCCGGGCCCCTCGCGGCACACCATCTCCGATACGAATGTCGCCCATATCCACGCCGCGCCCCCAACCGCCAGACTCCCCGATGCCAGAAGTTCCCATCCCTGAGCCAGCTTGTTCCCCCAAAGTCGCTCCAAACATGCTGCCGAGCTTGTCCGCATCGGCCTCCCCAAGCGCCGAGTTTCGCGCAAACTCAGGCGAAACGTGGCTGAAAGCAGAACCTGTGAGGATCGAAATGGTGCCGAACGTTCTTGCTTCTTCGATGGCTTCGGCCCGTGACATCGCCGGCGAAGGTTGAGCGCTGTCGTCGCGTTTACGGGTCAAGCGCGTAACTGGTGAGTGCGCACTGAGCGTGCCAGCCTTGCCCGCTTCACCTGGAGCCGCCTCCGATGCTGCCTCTGAAGCTGCCCCAGAACTGCTCCCCGCGTTCGGCTCCTGCAAGCGCTCACGCTCTGCTTGGCTTTGCAGATACTGCTGCATCAGCATTACCTGTTCTTGCTCCGTGCCTTCGCCGTCCGTAAGGCCAAGTGGCGGCATAAAAAACGCAGCGAGCCCCAAAAAACCCGCAGCCAACCCGGCGGAGGCGGCAAAGTAACCCGCCACGTCTCGCTCCACCCAACCCGCCACAGCACCCACGGGCAACTTTACGCGCTCACCCAGGTGCACAAAAAAAGAAAACCCGCCGACGTGAACCGAAGCGCGCCCATTCATTGGCAATAGCACTCGGCGGGCGCCGCGCCCATCAGCCGGTGTTGATTCCGACAAAAGCCCAGGCACAGGCAGTAACTCTTCGGAGTAAAGCTGGCCCCTTGCCGCCCACCGCACGGTGGCTCTGGCCTCATTGGGCACCACCAACCACACCTGGTTATCTTCCACTTGAACGAGCTCAAACGGCGCCCCCCGGAAAGCCCCTTCCGGCGGCGAAAACCCCTCCCAACCTTCCCCTTCTGCAGGCCCCACAACGAACTTTTCCGGCGGACATAGCTCAGTAACTTCCAGTGTGGAGGCGCCCCAATTCACGATGATTTGAAGCGACACCGCAACGCTCTGATCGACATCATCCCGCATATCCGTCGCAGCGCGACGCACCAGCTCTGACATATTGGTCTCCCTTTCAAGCCATTCGCCCGCTGAGCCCGCGCTAAGTTGGCACGCACCCAATTGGCTGTTCTGTTCAGGTACGGACAGCTTCGCTTCGGAAAAGTTTCAAAAGGATTCACTCTGCGCTGCACGAGGCCGCATGACACCCGGCACCCTATGTTGCATAGTGTGCGCACGCTCGCGCATGGCATCCAAGAAGGCTCCCCCAGATCAGGATTGGCTGAAAATGGCCCTGGGCGGTGTGAAGCCCCTAGCGAATCGCCCACAGCGCGTGCCCCCTTCGCGGCCAAGCCCAGCCGAGCTACGGCGCATTGCACCCAAGAGCACCCCATCGCCCAACGTGAGCAGCGGAGCTACTCACGAGTTCACCGTCGAGGACGACGGTGAAACGGTGGTTGGATTTCAGAATGGCGGCGATCGCCAGCATGCTCGCCGTTTGAAAGAGGGAGGGCTCCGTCCCAGCGTGCGTCTCGATTTGCACGGTAAGACGCGGGCGCAAGCCGAGCAGGCGTTGGATCACCTATTCCAAGAAGCCGAGAAGAGAAGCGCACGCTGCCTGCTTATCGTCTGTGGGCGTGGGCTGCACTCAGGTGAGCGTGGCCCAGTGTTGCGGGATGCCACGATTGAGGCGCTGAGCCTGCGCTACGCTCATTTGGTATTGGCGTTTGCTTCCGCACCCATTGAGCTCGGTGGGCGTGGGGCAATCTTGGTGTGGCTCAAACGTTGGCCGTAACCCGTTCCGGAAGCCATGCAAACAACCCGCAGAGGAGCGAAGCCCTCACGCAAACTTGAGTCCACAGAGCTGAGAGAGTAAAAGGCGGCCATGGTGGAAACAGAAAAGCCGTTCGCGGCTGGTCGGGTTGGCTTCAGTTTGTTGGCAGCGCTAGCCTTTCTCGGTTGCGCGCGCAAGGAGCCGCCAAAGCAGGAGCCTTCTGCCCCTGCAGCAACAGCGGCCGTCACGGCGAGTGCGAAGCCCGCGGAGATCGACCCGAAAACGCTCATTTCTGATCTCGGAGAAATGAAGATCCCCGCGACCAACCCTCAAACCCCTGAGAAAATCGCGCTCGGGCATCAGCTATTTTTCGACAAGCGATTGAGCTCGGATGGAACGCGAGCTTGTTACACATGCCACCAGAACGAAGACGGCACGGGCGGGCACGAGCCATTGGCAATTGGTCCTGAGTCAAAAGTGCTCACCCGCCACAGCCCCGTGATGTGGAACGTGGGCTACCTTCCGCGCTTTTATTGGGATGGGCGCGCAGATTCCTTGGAAGCGCAGATGAAAGGCGCCTGGGCAGGAGGGAACCTAGGCGTTGGCAAGGATAATCTTGAGAAGAAAGCCAAGGAGCTTTCCAAGATTAAGGGCTACAAACAGGCCTTCGCCAAAGTTTTCCCGAAAGAAGGCCTGACGGTGGACACAGTGGCCCAAGCTATCTCCGCCTACGAGCGCACGCTTGTGTGCAACAACACCGCGTATGATCGTTTCGCGAAAGGCGAAGCCCAAGCACTGTCAGCCGAGCAGAAAGAAGGTCTCGGCCTATTCATGGGCAAAGCCGGTTGCGTAATGTGTCACGCGCCGCCGTTCTTTTCGAGTGCGTACACCGTTGCGAGCGGCACCTATTTCAACACCGGAATGGGCACTCAAGGCATCCCGGAAGAGAAGGTTGACATCGGTCGCTCCAAGGTGAGCGAAAACCCCGCTGATTGGGCTGCCTTCAAGGTGCCTACTTTGCGCAACATCAGCCGCAGTGCACCGTACTTCCACAATGGCTCGGTGGCCACGTTGGAAGAAGCCGTAAAATTCATGGCTACGGGCGGGGCAGCAAACAAGAACAAATCGCCCCTTCTCACCGATCGCCAGCTTTCAGCGAGCGAGCTCGGGTCGCTGGTGGCGTTTCTGAAATCCCTGGATTGCGAAGGCAAGCTAGAAGAGCCGAAGCTCCCCCAGTAATCGCGGATTTGCGGCTACGCCTGGCCCGTTTTGAGGCTCAGGTGTAGCGTGCGCCGCATGGAGCTCGACCACATCGAAATCCGGGGCGCCCGAGAGCACAACCTCAAGTCGGTAGATATCAGCATCCCCAAGAAGAAGCTGGTGGTGCTAACCGGAGTTTCTGGCTCGGGGAAGTCTTCGCTTGCCTTCGACACACTCTACGCCGAAGGTCAGCGCCGCTACGTCGAATCCCTTTCGGCCTATGCTCGTCAGTTTCTCGGTCGCATGGAGAAGCCAAAGTTCGACGCCATGCGCGGGCTTTCTCCGACGATTTCGATTGAGCAGAAGACCACAGGCAGCAACCCCCGCTCCACGGTGGGCACCATCACTGAAATCTCAGATTACCTGCGTGTACTCTACGCGCGCATTGGCGTGCAGCATTGCCACCAGTGTGGTCGCAAAGTAGCAGGCCAAACGCCCCAACAGATTGCTCAAGATCTTGCCGCGCTCCCGAACGGCACCCGTTTGATCTTGCTAGCCAGCCTGCTCGTGAACCGCAAAGGCGAACACCGTGAATTACTCGAAAAAGCACGGCAGCGCGGCTTTGTGCGCCTCCGCGTGGACGGCACCATCGTTGAAACGGCTGGGCTCGAAGCCCTCGATAAACGGAAGAAGCACACGGTGGAAGCCGTGATCGATCGGCTCGTGTTACGCCCGGAGTTGCTCCCCCAACTCACCGAATCGGTAGAGCTCGCTCTCCGTGAAGGCAGTGGCAACCTCATCGCCCACACCGAAGCCCATGGGGATCGCCCCTACAGCCAGAGCCGCGCCTGCGCCCACTGCGGCATCTCTTTCCCGGAGCTTTCGCCCCAGGCATTTTCTTTCAACAGCCCTCAAGGCATGTGCCTCGATTGCAACGGGCTTGGCACCCGCATGCAAATCGATCCGGAGCGACTGATCAAAGATCCAGCGTTAACTATCGATGAAGGTGCGATCGATCCTTGGGGTACGGATGTTTCCAAGAAGATCGGTTGGAGCCACGGCTTTCGCGGGCAGATCTTGAAGCAGCTCGGCATCAGCACCAAGGTGCCCTGGAAGAAGCTGCCTGCTGCGCAAAAACGCATGATATTAGAGGGGACAGGGGAGCGAAGCTTTCGCGTTACCTGGAAAGGCGGGAGCGGGCGCGGCACCTTCGATACCAAATGGGACGGCTTACTGGAGCGCCTTTTGAAGGGCTTTCGGCAACCGGGCAGCGAGAAAAAGAAAGAATGGTTACAGAAATACTTGGCCGATCGCGTGTGCGCCACCTGTGAAGGTAAACGCCTGAAGCGGGAAAGCGCTGCGGTCACGGTGGCCGATAAGACGCTCGTAGATGTTGCCGGCATGACGGTTGAGCGCGCGGCAGAGTTTTTCACTACGATTTCCCTCTCCAAAACCGATCAGGAGATCGCCACAGAGGTACTCAAGGAAGTCAGGAATCGTTTGAGATTCTTGGTGGCTGTGGGGCTCGGCTATCTGTCCTTGGACCGCGCCGGGCCCACACTTTCCGGGGGAGAATCCCAGCGCATTCGCCTAGCCAGCCAAGTGGGCTCCGAGCTCACGGGTGTGATTTACGTGCTGGATGAGCCGAGCATTGGATTACATCAGCGAGATAACGGCAAGTTACTCGACACACTCACGAACATGCGCGACATCGGCAACACTGTCGTGGTTGTAGAACACGATGAAGACACCATTCGCCGTGCCGACTACGTGATCGACTTTGGGCCAGGCGCTGGCACCCTGGGTGGGCGAGTGGTGCATGCAGGTACACCGGAGTCGCTGGGGCGCTGCGAAGCCTCGCTCACAGGTGCCTATCTTTCAGGCAGAAAACGCATTGAAGTTCCAACCGAAAGACGGACCGCGAGTGGTTGGCTCACCGTGCGCGGAGCCAGCGAAAACAACCTCAAGAACCTCGACGTTGCGTTTCCGCTTGGCACCTTAACCGTCATCACAGGTGTATCGGGAGCCGGCAAATCTTCACTCATTGGCTCCATTTTGCATCCAGTGCTCGCCAACAAGCTCAACCAAGCCGAAGAGAAAGTGGGCGCACACGCGGGTATCGACGGTATCGACCAACTCGATAAAGTCGTAAACATCGATCAACATCCGATCGGCCGCACGCCGCGCAGCAACCCGGCCACGTATGTCAAAGTATTCGACGAAATCCGAAAGCTATTCGCCGAGGTGCCGGACGCCAAAGTGCGCGGCTATTCGCCCGGGCGCTTCTCGTTCAACGTTCCCGGAGGCCGCTGCGAAGCCTGCGAGGGCGATGGCGTGCGCAAAATCGAAATGCATTTTCTTCCGGACGTTTTCGTAAAGTGCGAAGAATGCCAAGGCCGCCGCTTCAACGACGCCACGCTAGAAGTGCGCTACCGAGGCCGCTCCATCGCGGACGTTCTGGGCCTCACCATTCGCGAAGCACGCGAGCTCTTCTCAGCCCATCGCCACATCGCTGAACCGCTACAGCTCCTCGAATCCGTGGGTGTGGATTACCTGCACCTCGGCCAACCCTCCCCCACCCTTTCAGGCGGCGAAGCCCAGCGCATCAAGCTCTCGCGCGAGCTCGCCCGCAAAGCCACAGGCCGCACCCTCTACATCCTTGATGAGCCCACCACCGGCCTCCATTTTGAAGATACCGCCAAGCTACTCCTCGTACTCCAAGAGCTCGTAGAAGCAGGCAACACCGTTATCGTGATTGAGCACAACCTTGATGTTATCAAGTGTGCCGATCACGTGATCGACCTCGGTCCCGAAGGTGGCCCCAGTGGCGGCACGCTCATCGCCGAAGGAACCCCAGAAGCCATCGCCAAGAATCCGCGTTCGCACACCGGAAAATTCTTAGCGCCATTGCTGGCGGAACACGCAGCACCCAAGAGCAGCACCTCGTCCAAGCATTCCAAGGTAACAGCCGAAGCAAAGCTGCCGTCGCCTAAAAGCAAGAGTACTCTCGCAACCAAGCCCACGGCGGGCAAGCCAAAAGCTTTGGAGCGTGGTCGCTCGCGCTCAGTGCGACCCTGAGAACGGCTGCATCCCATCCCAATGCACGGCCGCGCACTGCGGGAGAACGGTACCTCCCCCATGTTGGGCACCCGGCATGACTAGGGGAAATCCCGCCTGTCCAAGCGTTCGAACAGTGTCGAACAGGATCGGACAGCCTTTCGCCACTCAACCTGCGGAACCAAGCCAAAGGTCTCCGAAGGCGCTCAAGCCGGGTTTTCACCCTCAGAGCTAGGGTTTTCCCGGCGCTTGGCTCGCCAGACCCCAGGCCACACTCCGAGTGGCACGGCCGTTGCTGAAGCCCCTTTGCCCAGTTGATTCACGGCTTACGTGACGGCTGGGCCATGAAAACCAAACGCTCGCCCCGAATCCAGCAGACACATGAACAAGCAAAAAATGAAACTCGTTTACGCCATCACAGAACACCACCAACGCTCCACATGGAACAAGGTAGGCGTTGGTTTCGTGAACGCCGACGGCTCTATCAACATCAAGCTCCAAGCGTTGCCTATGAACGGGGAGCTTCAAATCCGGGACTACGTGGAGCCATCCGTTGCCCCAACTCTGAGGAGCGCTGAAGAGGCCGCATAAGCCGCGCGGCAGCAGCAGTCGGGCATGGCGAGTATGCTTTGGGGACCCAAGGTTGTTGACGCCCCCATTATGTTCAGGCACTCCGCAACTGAGCCCGCCACTTGCCGATGGGGACCAAGATGACCAAAGCCTCCTTCCTGAAATTCACGTCCAAAACCCGAATCTGGCTTCTCGCTGGCGCCGCAGCGAACGCTCTGTGGCTCACCGGGGCCTGTGATGATGGGTTTACCGACTGCGCCACCACGTACACGTGCCCGGCCTCGCCTAAGAGTGGAGGCTCATCGGGGATGTCCGCGGCTGGGCAGAGCGGGATGGGAACCGGAGGGGGCGAAGCTACGGTGGGCGGCACCGGATCGACAGCGGGCGCAGGAAGCCTTGCTGGAGCGGGCGGTTCGGTATCGAACCCTTCGGGCGGCGCTGGAGGTGGAAGCGTGGGGGCGGAGGCATGCAGCACCAACCACGGCGGTTGCGACCCACTAGCAACTTGCACAGACAACGTGGGCGCGGCTCCAACCTGCGGAGCTTGCCCTCCCGGTTACATCGGCACAGGCGCCACGGCGTGCACCCCGACCTTGACCGCATTGACACTATCGAGCGGAACCTTAACTCCAGCATTGAGCGCTGATGTAACCGTTTACTCGGCCGCAGTTGGCCTCGGCGCGCAGACAATCACGTTGACTCCGACCGTACCAACGGACGCAAAGGTGACAATCGCGGGTCAGGCTGTCATTTCCGGTGCAAGCTGGACGTCGCCCGTTCTGAACCTCAGCGCCAACGCGATCACAATTGTGGTGAGCCAAGATGGTCATCCGAGCCAGAATTACACGCTAACCGTGAATCGCGGGATGAGTCAGGAGGCGTATGTTAAGGCTTCGAATGCGGCCGCCTATGAATTCGGCGATGCAGTTGCGCTCTCAAATGATGGCAGCACGCTAGCCGTCGGAGCGTTTCAGGATAGCAGCAACGCGACACTGGACGACTACAGCGGCGCCGTCTACGTGTTCACTCGTTCCGGAACCACCTGGAGCCAGCAGGCCTACTTAAGGGGCTCGAACACCGAACCTGTGGATTTTTTCGGTTTCTCGGTCTCGCTATCGGGCAACGGCGACACGTTAGCGGTGGGAGCACCCGCAGAGGACAGCGCAGCCAAAGGTGTCAACGGAAGCCAAGGCGACAACAGCGCCCTCGCCGCCGGTGCTGCGTACGTCTTCACTCGTACGGGCAATGCATGGACCCAGCAAGCATATGTCAAGGCGTCGAACACGGAGGGTTTCGACCGCTTCGGGACTACGGTCACGCTGTCTCAGCATGGATCTTTCTTGGCCGTCACTGCGCAGGATGAGGCCAGTTCCGGCGTAAATGGCAGCCAGACAGACAACAGTATGGAGGGAAGCGGTGCCGTGTATGTCTTCGCGCGTGCAACCAATACGTGGACCCAGCAGGCCTACCTAAAAGCTTCAAACGCGGGGGCGGGCGACTTCTTCGGGGGTGCCCTGGGATTGTCCGCGGACGGCGCCACGTTAGCTGTTGGGGCCCCCGCCGAAGCGGGCGCTGCAATCGGCGTCAATCCTGGCAACGGCAGCCAGACGGACAACTCTGCGGCGGCGAGCGGCGCGGTGTATTTGTTCGCTCGTAGCGGCGAAGCATGGGCGCAGCAGGCCTACCTCAAAGCCTCCAACACGGGAGCGGGGGATAACTTCGGTAGCTCGCTCTCGCTCTCTCAAGACGGAGCGACCTTGGCTGTTGGCGCATCTGGAGAGGACAGCAACGGTGATCCAACGAACAATGGCGCGGCGGGAAGCGGTGCAGTCTACGTGTATGCGCGCGCCAACAACGTGTGGAATCAGGGAGCGTATCTCAAGGCGTCCAACCTCGGCGCGGGAGACGGATTCGGAGGAAGTGTAGCGCTCTCAAACAATGGAGATACCCTCGTGGCTTGCGCTTCAGGGGAGGATAGCAATGCGACAGGCATCAACGGCAACCAAAGCAACAACGATGCGTTGGGCAGCGGAGCGGCATACGTCCTCGCCCGCTCTGGCAGCACCTGGGTCGCGCAAGCCTACGTCAAGGCATCTAGCGCGGGTGGCGCTTTCGGCCGGTTATGTGCGCTCTCTGGAGACGGAGGCACCCTTGCCGTCGCGGGAGGGAACGCCATCTCAGTGTTTCGCTAGCAGAGTCCGGTGCGGCAGTCCCCAACTGGAGACATTCCGCCCAGTGAATCTCGCCGCCGGAGGCGCCGGGATACCACGAGAACTATTGAACAACACCCTCACAGCTAGCGCCGCCAGCGCCGCTAGCGCCGCCAGCGCCGCCAGCGGCAACGGGAGGCAGACTATTGATCCAGTCCGCCACACACTTCAACTCATTCGTGGTCAATGTGCACTGCGGGCGCGCCCCTTCTGGCTTGGGCATTTGAGCTCCGCACCCTTCAGGAGGTGTGCCTTTCAACATCACATACAACAGGCTCCCCTCGGGGTTGCCTGGGTCCACTATTTTTCTAATCGCGCACGTGGCCAACTTTCCTTTCATGGTAACGCGCCCGACAAGCCCATTCAGGCCTGCAACAGTATCGAACTCGTGAAGTCTGTTCTCGCACTGGAGGTTCGAAGAGTCAGGTTGAAAGTGACAATTTTCACATTTGCGCCCAGCCTTAAAGAATTCGGCAAGCTTGGTTGCGTCGCAATTGGTGAGATCCGGCGTCACCATGCCCGAACTGCACATGACGCTCCCTGCCGCACCACCGGTGTTTGCTACCCCGCCAGTGCTGTTCATTGTGCCACCGCTGCCGACAGTACCACCTAACCCACCCGTCGCGGAGCCTCCGCTTGCTTTCGCGCCTCCAGAGTTTGACGTGCCACCCACCCCGAGTACCCCACCGGTGGAGCCGCCACCAGTACCGGTTAACACCGGACGGGTGCGACCGGAATTGCCTGCATCATCCGAGCAAGACCCGGCCCCCAACGCTAGAGGAAGCACGGCAACGATAACAAGGAACGCGCGTTTCATAGTGGTGGAATATTGGCAGAGCAACTCGAAGCTATCAAGGCATTTTCACGCCGGCTTTCGTGCGAAGGGCGCGCGCTGACCGCATGCGTTCGACAGCTGGTGCCGAACGCGTGGCAACAATAGCAAACACCCGAAACGAAACACCCGACAACTTCTCAATACCTTGGGGACGCGCCGCGCTCACGGCGGCGTCAAGCTGTTGATCCAAGCGGCTACGCAAGCTAGCTCCGATGGAGTGAACGCTGAGCCCACCGCACCGTCAACCCTCGGCATTCGCCCGCAATTTGCCACGTCCGTTGCAGCAATGCGGCGATAAAGGCCACTCATCATGGCATCTCCAGGCGAAATCACCACGCCAGCACCACACCCCTCGTCGGAAACTTCTCCTTGCGCAACCGCGTCGAGGCCAGTAGCAGTGGTGAAAACATCGGGGTGATTGGCGTTGTCGGGCTTATGACATCCGTCGCAGCCTTGCGCCTTGAGGATTGCCGCAACGATCGCTGCTGTCGGTGTCGTGCAATCCACCGCTCCCCCGCCGCCAGTATTCGCATTGTTGCCCCCACCCGTATTCCCACCGCCGGTTCCGCCCGACTTACCACCCGTATTATTGTTGTTCCCGCCACCCGCACCGCTCGAGGTGCCACCCATCGCCGCGGGCGTTCCACCTGTGCCCACAGCCTTGTTCCCACCAGTGCCGCTCGCGCCCCCACTGCCTACGTTGATTACCTTGCCCCCAGTTCCCGTCATCGCCTGCATTGAACCACCCGTACCAGCCTTGCCTCCTGTAGTGCCTGTGGTGCCTCCGCTATTGGCATTAGCATAGATCGGTTGACGCTCTGCCTCGGGGCTGGAGCAGCCATATGCGGCGCCGAGCGCTGTTGCACAAAGGCCAAGGGCTGTGAGGTGGGTGAGCTTCACCGTGCTATTGCCTTATCCGTTTTTTGGGGTGGGGTGCTCAAGGACAGTGGCGTAAGCACATGTCCGAACGCCTTTAGCTTTAACGCGATTGAGAGGGAGCGTGCAACAAAGACTGTTAACGCTAGATGCGATTCCATTCCACGTCAGACGCCTTTTTTCGTCGTGAGCGTTGAGCAGTGAAACAATCGAAGTGAGGACGGAAAGTTTCGCTCTATTTCAGCACTCCATCCAGCACGCCGCATGGGTGGTACTTTCGCGTACTATTCTGCGGCTTGGGTAGCCGCGGTGACTCTAGCGCAGCCAGCCAATTTCCTGCGCTGTATACAAACCAATAGCAAGCTCATCGAGGGACCCCGGCGGAACATCTTCGGTGCTCGAGAGCGGCACATGGCGGGCCATCACTTCAGCATAACGCTGTGGGTAGAGCGGCACTTTCCAAGGTTCAGCCAGGCCCTGCGGGACCATGGCCACGCCGTCTGCCGTGTACTTGTCGCTAGCACCAAGCGTGTGCAAGAGCTCGTGCGTGGCCACGAACAATCCAAAATCCACCATACTGGTGTCTAGCTCCACCGAAACGACGCCCAGCCGCCCGCCACTCTGGCTGAACCCTTCAACGAAATTCCGATCACGATTCGCTGCCTCTCGCAGAATCAAATACACGCGAGAATCGAAACGCGAAGATTCGATATCGAGCGCTGCGTCGACACCGTACGCGAAGCGCCAAAGATCATAGTTGAAACGGAGAAGATCGAAGACGTCCTGTTGCTCGGGATCTGGAAGCTTGGCTGGGGCGGGCGCCGGGCCGAATACGGAAATGCGAAAGGGAACGCTGGGCTCACTCCGATATCGACGCATTTCGTTCGCGAGATGGGACTCCAGGGTAGCAATGCGCGCTTTAAGTGCCTGGACGGCAGGCTCCGGTACGGCCCCTTGCTGGACCAATACGAAAGCTACTTGAAGCGGGCGACGCCAAGCCGTTCGCGCCTTACGAACGTGAGCATCCCACACGCCCCAAGCTGACACCGATGCCAGAACCAAGAGCAAGACGCCGACTCGCACCTTCAAGAACCAACCGCTCCTTGCTAACTCTTGAGTGCTGTTCGCACGCGCATCTTGTGCGATAGGCGGGATGCTCGGCAAGGCGGAGACATGAGGCGGAGTATAAGGACCTTCAGCCATATCCAGTTTTCCGAGGCAGCGACAGCGTGCAAGAACGCTAGCTGACTCGAAACGCCTTGCCAGTCAAAATTGCGAGTATGCCCCCCCGGCACTTGGCGCGCCTCGTCTCGCAATGAGAAACTAAACGGTTAGGCGCACGCAGCCTCTAGCTCACGAACCGGCTCCAACTCCCTCACGTCGGGAAGGCTGATGCCGCGCATATCGATCGTCCCGGAGGAGTGTGACGACAGCGCCATGGCTTTCACAATTAGCGAGATCCGATTTTGACACCCAGCCTTCTTGAGGACCTTGGTGATGTGGGCCTCCACCGTCTTAACGGAACGGCAAAGCGACCGGCCAATCACGCTGTTCGGCGAACCTGCGATGAGCATGCGCACGACCTCGCACTCCATAGGGGTGAGGTTCCAGTGCCTGGCGACGTCTTCAATAACAATTGACATATTGCCTCCCAAACTAAAACGTGAACGACAGGACAGGATTACGGCGGTAAGGTGAAGCCCATCTTCAGCTGCCGCCGCACGCGTATCCTGTTGAGTACATGTCTTCGTGGCGCCGGCGTGATCACTTCAAATGCATAATCTTCGCGTGACACCGGCATGTGTCAGCGCAAAGAGGCCGCTGCAGCGTAAGTAGTCGGCAGTTCAACTACGGCCAGCATCATCTGCTTGAGATCGAAGTAGTTCAAATCAAGCGGGCCTGTTGTATCTGCTGAATACCTGCCGCGCCGAAGCACATAGGCAATCGACTGAGGATCCACCTCACTGGGTAGTTTCGGTGTTGCCTTATCCCAAATTACGGCTTCCGAATGCGCGATCCAGCGCGCCGAAAGGCACGCTCGCACTTGCTCGCTCTTGGCTAATAGTTGCGCAAACCCTGCGTGACCTGCGGCTTTATCTGGCCCAAACGACCACTGTAAGAACCGATAGCTCGGAAGCGACACAGCAGTGTCTACAGGCTTGTTTGCTTCCACTGTGCGGTAGGTGCCTACGGCATCAAAATGTTCAAAAGCAAAGCCTGGCTCATCCATGAGTTGATGACACGCCATGCACGCCGGATTGCTAGTGTGCTTCGCCTCGAAGGCTTGGCGTGTAGTGAGGGAGGGATCCGGCGCTGGGGCCGTGGTGATTACTCCCATCGGCGGTGGCGGCAGGTTCGTGCACAGGAAGCTTTGCCCGATTCGATTCCCTCTCCGTGTGGGGGAGCTGGAAGTGGCGCTGGACTCCACCATTGCAAAGTACGGTTGGCCGAGCAAGCCGAGGCGATCCTGAGGCAGGACTTCGACGAATTCGAGGTTGGCCGAGCTCGAGGGAACCCCGAGCGTCTGGGACAAAGCTTGATTCACATAGCCGAACTTGGCGGTAAGCAAGGCCATGAGCGGGGCGGGCTGCGGGGCCATTGATGGATCGGGAAAGAAGACGTGGCCGATAAAGGCCTGCGCCGCAGCTCTCGCGGCAACGGCCGTTTCAGCCGTAAAATTGGGGTATAGGGAGGCGTCTTTGGCAAGGTTAGGGAGGGCGCCGTGATCGAGCCAATCGAGGAAGAAGTGCGAGACACCAGCGGCCGAACGCGGATCATTCAACATCCCCTGGGCAAAACACGCCGCATCGCCCAGCGTTCGCAGATTGCGCTTCTCGGCATCTGGTAGGAGATAATCTGGGGGGGCGATGTTCCAGAAAAGCTTTGAAAGCCGCGTGGCCAACTCAGCGGAGCTGATGCCCAAAGGAGCCTGAGCATCTTCGCCGGCCTTTGGGTCACACAGGCCCGGTAGCGTTTCACCAGGCTTTGGAGGACTCGCCCAGCTGCGTTCCGTGGTGCTCACAGGCACCGAAGGGAACGAGGCCGTGCCACCCGACGCCTCTGAAGGAGCGCCACCGCCTCCAACTGCTCCCCCTGAGCCAACAATTCCGCCAGAACGAGGAAGCCCAATATCTACGAAATGCTCCGCACTGCTGCACGCGGGCATCAGGCACGAGACGGCCAACAGGCCTAGTGCTCTGGATTTAGCCGACATGAAGGCTCGCGCGCTCTAACGGGAACCGCTTAATGCCCTGGCCCGAATCGCCGCCACTTCGGCTCTGAGCTCACCACGGGGATGCTCCCGATCATACTTCGTAAGTAGCGCCCACAAAGACCACTCATCGCGCCGCACGACGGCAGCGCGCAACGCGTCCACCAGGCGCACTTCTTCTTGCAATCCATCGGTTGGGGCAAAAGCGTTACCAACCGACTTCGGCGGCGCCGCGAACGCAGCCTGCGCAACAGGCAGCCCTACGCCGGCACTCTTCTCAACCATACCGTGGGACCGAGAGGGCCCCGCCCCCGCATGCGCATCCTTGCCGAGCCCCCCCACTCCCTCGCCCGCTGGAGCACTAAGATGCAGGCTCTCAACACTGGCAAGGCTCGCACTCACAACATCAGCCACGTGATTCTCACTCGCAGACTTGGCGTTAGCCTGAGAGCGCAACTGCGCGGAACTCCGTGATTCCGCTCTAACCGCCGGGACAACTGCCTCCACTTCCAATTCCGAAGGAGCTTGACTTGGCGCAGCTGCTGCCACCTCAGGCGGCGCATGGCTGAAAGCTCGCCCGTGCAGCCGCCTCACCGAAAGGGCCGGCGCCTGCACCGAAGGGCTCATCAACACCACCGGTGCCGACAGCTCCGAAGCGGGATCTCGTGGGAATACCGCCTGAGAAACCCCCACCGTCGTGATCCCCACGAGAAGGCCTGTACCCGCCCACTTGGCCAAGACCAAGGTGGAACCCGCTGCCGCGGCACTTCCCTGGCTCGTGGCCACCGTGGTTGCACCAACTTTTGCAAACATACCGGAGGAGGCCCGAGCCGCCCCCGAAACCAATAGAGCTCCACTCCCCAACAAAGACCCTAGACCAAGGACCGCAGCAGTCCGGCGGAATGCTGCGTCGCTCGGAGCATCCGCTGTCGCGGAATCCAGGAGTGCTTCAGCAAAGCGCTCTACCTCTGGTGCGACGGCCTCGTCCCAATTCGTCATTTTACTGCTCCTGCACCAAGCCGAGCTTGAAAGCGCGCGGCTAGCCTAAGAAAGTGTTGCTTAGCGAGGCGTTGCCGAGAAGCGACGGTGCCTTCCGATAAATCAAGCACCGCCGCTATTTCGCTGCGACTCATGCCTTCCAACTCGCTGAGAACCAGGACCGTGCGCTGGTCAAACGGCAGCTGCTCCAGAACTTCATCTAGAATTTGCCGGCGGCGCTTCTGCCCGAGCAGCTCATCCTGATGAGGCGTTGGATCCCGCATGATATCCATGGCCTCGGAGTCAGAATCTTCGCGCTTGCGCCCCCGGGACCGACGCGAATTGGCTGCCACGCGGTAGACCGTGCCAAAAAGGAACGCTCGCTCCTTGCCTTCTTCGATCAGATGCAGCTTTTCGGCTGCGATAACGAACACCTGCTGTGCCTCGTCATCCACCGAGGCAACATCCACCCCAAGGCGGCGCAGCATGCGCCAAACGGGCTGAAAATGCGCCACTAACAAGCGCTCTAGACGCCCCGCATCACATTCCGCAAACGGCTCGGCAAGCTCGGCCTGGGCACTCATCTCACTGGTGTTATGTCTCACGTTGACTCCCCTGGATCACAAGATCCACACTGATGCACCCAATTGGGTGAAAACTCCCAAACCCTTGATGGCATGGATCTGTTGCCCCGTGCCCCTGGCGCTGAACGTCTGGGTCTTTAAGGGCAGTACGGCCCCTACTGAGCCAGATAAGGTGACCCAAGGGCCCACCCAACCGAGCGAGAGGTCTGCCCCCCCCGCCCACCAGGAGTCCGGCTCCTGGCTTTCTAGGGCTGAGATCTGGCCGAGCTCGGTGAATAAGCCCGGCCGGAACTCGAGAGTTTCCGTTAACGGAATCGCCGCCGGCCACACCGTGAGGCGTGCGAAGGTTAGGTCCAAATGAAGATCTTTGATTGGGCTCGCGATCAAGACGTCGTCAAATCGGTAAAAGCCCACACTCACAATCGGATCAGCGAGCGTGGTGGCGAAACGCACCTGCACCTGCCCTGCGAGCCCTAACAGGGCAGAGCGATGGTGGAGCACATTAGTAGCAATCCCCGAGGCTCCGCCTCCCACGGAAAAAGTGGGCGCAGATTCGAGACGCGCGGGTCGAATGAGTACCAGCGGAATACCCTGCACATCCTCCCCCGCCTCTAGGGAGAGCGCCACCACGATAGCTAGCGCATCACTAACCGAAGCACAGCTGTTGCTGTTAACTTGCCGCCTCACCACCTGCCCATCCTTAAAGAAAATATCAACAACTCCAACTATTTGACCCTCAAGCGTGGGGCCCTGGATGCTTACGAGGTAGTGAGGCGAAAGCCCTCTGGGTGGCACTGCAGTCCGCAGACGTGCCACGACTTTGGCTACGAATTGGCTCTGGCTAACACACGTTGACGAGAAACGTTCAAGAGGAAAGCTTGGAACGCCATGATGATAACCTGATACCCAAGTCTGCACTTCAGCTTTCGCCTCTCCAGATGTTCCCATAAGGTTCATCACGATTAGCCCGAGCTGAACGTAGGACAGGAATATGCGCGCGAAGCTCAACCCGGTGATTGTTGGCCGGATTTGGCTGCTAGGCCAATAGGGGGAAACCCTGAGCCAGAAGCACTTCCACACAGCAGGGCTCGCTTGTGACTTTGTTCGATGTCATGGGTACCGCACCCCTCCGATCGCCTTACGTGTGACTTTGTTCGTTGCAGCGATCGCTCTTTGTTCAAGGCAGCGCCGGCACGGAACGACGGGGAACATTCTTCGCATCTCAACGCGACCATGAGCAGGATCTGTGCCACGCACCTCCTCCATCGGGCCCCAGCGCGCCCAAGTTGTTGATCGCGACAAACCGAGGGTTTTCCCGTGGTCGAGCGCGGCGAGTGTCACAAAGAGTGTGTCAGTCGCTGTGACACATACGCGACCGCTCGATCACGTGCCTGGCGTTCACCGCAAGCCCTTTGGCTTCGCCCGACAAGACCTTAGCCTACTTCCGATTTTCCACTGCCCCGGTTTCGATCCAAGTCTTGATGTCATCCAGCTCGGCCTGCGACATCATTCGCGGCTTTCCCATCGCGTCGAGCGGCATTGGGAGACCAACGATGCTCGGATCGGCGACCATCTTCAGCCAAAGGTAACTCTTGGTGATGTCGCTCGGCTCCACCAATTTGAGATCCGGCCGCTCCAAACTTGGCTTTAGCAGGCGCGAATACACATCACCGTCGGCGAGATCTAACCCACCTTGCGGATTGGCACCGGAATGACAGCCTCCGCAATTGAATTCGAGCACGCTCTGAATACGGCTCGCCCAAGTAACCCCGGCGCCCAAGAGGTTCAGGCTTTCCGGAGCTGCCGAGTAAGGGCACGATGCGTAGTCGATGCGTGACGCGAGATCCGCTCGCACTCCGGGCTTCAAACCCGCAATGAAGCAATACAGCGCAAGCATCTCCGATACATCAAGCGGCTGATTCGCGAGTGGCATCAGTGTCCCGGGGATTGGGGCATCTGCGATCTTCCCCCGAAGCCGACCCACCAAATAGCTAGTTTCTGGGCTACCCGGAACGATCATGGTGATGGGCGCGGTCACGGCACCAAACACCCCATTGCGGTTGGTGTCGCCTTCTTCAATGCCCACAGCCAAGAGTTGTTGGACGGTATCGTTCTGATAGTCGCGGACGCGACCATAGAGCTTCTTGCCGCCATCCAGCGTCCACCAATCGGTTTGAAAGTTGGCGAAAGGGAGGCTGCGTACGGAGGAATTGAGCTCGAAGGCTCGAATGAACTGCACATTCACATACCGGCGCTTAAACTCACCGACGGACGCCGAAAGGGAAATATGGAGGCCCGGAGAATCCGACTTTATCTCGTCCTTTTCGGGATCAAATTCACCCGGGTAATAAGCGAGGTAACCGACCTCAACTTCTCCGCCGTCACCAACCACGAGCCTATCCCCAGGAGGCTCGCATCCGTCAAAGACCGCTTCGGGAGTGCCCGATTGAACGTTGCAGGGGGCGCCCACGGCATCCAAGAAATTACCCGGCGTGTGCAGATCCGGATACTCCTTGCTGTTGTGACAAACGCCACCTGTGGGCCCGCATGTGCGGTGGATAACCTTTTGTTGTAGATCGAGGCCGGTGTTCAAACGCTCTTGGGCGGCAAGCACAGTACCGTTGTTGCCGGTGTAGGGTGCAGGTTCGGATTTTTCGCCTGCGGTGGGGCGGTTGGCCTCGAAAGAGATGGCCCCGTTCAAACTTGAATCTTCAATAGAGCTGCTGCAAGCAAGCAGAACAAGGCCAATGCCTATTGGTCCGACGTATTCTCTCAACATCGTTGCGACTCCAGGAACATGATTGAATGGGCGCTCGAAGCGCCTCACGCGAAGATATCGGCAAACGGCGCGTCCGCCGCATCCGTGAAGAATTCCTGATGATCTGCGCCTAGGCCTTCCATTAGCGTCTTCCAGAGGCTGCGGTAGGAGTAAACTGTGCCTGTAGCTTTCAAGGTGCCAGGATCAGTCGAGCCGAGTTGCTTGCCCTTCACGATGGGCCCGCCCATGATCGGCATGCTCATCCAACGCGTTGCAAAATCCCCGCTGTGGTCGCTGCCGCGCGCGGAATTGAAGCGATTCCCTCTTGTTGTACGCGAGAACTCGCTACCGAAGACCACCACGGTGTGGTCCCAATAACTGCCACCAGCAGGATGGACCATCTTTTTGAGCGCAGCCTCCGTACCACTGATGAGCTGGCTAAGCTCAATCATGCGCCCGGGCAAGCCATCTTCTTCGCCCGAATGCATGTCGTAGCCACCTTGATCAAGGTACACTGCGGGGCTGCCAAAATGAAACAAGCGGAGCGCCAGGCTGATGCTGCGCGCCGAGCCGCTCGTACCCAGCATGGTATCCAGCTCTGCATTCGAAATGCCATCGAACACCTTCATGGAGCGATTGCCGACCTTCAGCACTTCATCCCCCAAGATTTCGCTGTATTGCTTGGTGGCCTTTCGCGTTTGCAGATACGCATCGACTTTGTCCCGTAGCAAAGGATGCTGACGATCCTTCATTCGTGAGTCGTAAGCGCCAATCATGCGGTTCGCCCAATCCGGGAGCTCAGCAGCTTTGAAGCCGAATTGATCGAAGCCCCCACCGTTGAACACGGGCGGCCGAAAAGCAGCGTACTTCCCGAGCCCACGTGCCATATCCGCGCTTCCGAGCACAAATGGGGGCAAGAGAAGCTCCCCTTTGGCCTGCGCGGCCAGCTGCTGTTCGCGCAAGCCGTACGTAAGCATCGTGAAGAGACCCACTTTGCCGCCCACGTATCCGGTGAGGTAGCGCTCAAGACCGGTGCCATGGTTGCCGTCCGCACTGCCAGCTTTGGGCTCGTGATCCACACACGGCAAGACCGAAATTTCGTTGGCGATTTGCCCTACCGGCCTCATTCCGAGCGCTACCCGGGCAGCACCGGCCATTCCTTCCAGGTACGGCGCGGGTTCCAGCAACTTGCTCATTCCCCATTCAGCTCCCGCAGCTTTGCCAGTTGCCAAACCAAATGGATTGAACTGCTCAGACACATCCGCGTTGAAGGCCGTAGGGAACCGGAACCCCCCGGAGAGGCGTACGTACAGCACGTGCTTGATAGCGCCGCGAAACATCAATTGGGCTCGAGCGGCCTTCGGCACCCAAATGTACGGTGCCGCAATGGCTCCCGTAGCGGCGAGCGCGGTGCCTGCGAGAAAGCCGCGCCGAGAAACTGAGGCTTTTTTGGATTGGTTATCGTTCATGACTTTGGGCCTCACTCAGTAGAAGAGCTGCTCGCTGCTAGAAAGCAGAGCAAAGCACAGGGGACGCGCCAGATCCTCCGCGGAACAAGGCTTCGGAGAACACTCCGACGCCGCCTGCCGAGCTTCGGCGAGCTCGGCCTCGTTCGCAGCGCGACTGAAGAACAGACCAACTTGATGATCAGCAATTTGTGCCGCAACGTCTGCTTCAAGCACCCGATCGGCCGCCACATCGGGCGGAAGCAGCCGAGAGATATCGGCCGCGCGAACGGCCGGATCTTGCTTCGGATTGCACACGTTATAGACGAAGTTCTCCTGGGCTGCGGTGGCCAGAATGCTGACTGCCGTGAACCGGCCACCTACTTGGTTATCTGGGCAGCCGCCCAAGTTACGCGCGAGCCTGCTGTAATCTTCGCGAACACCATCGGTGGTGAGCTGCCAGCGAGAATTCTGGATCACGCTGACTGCGGCCACGCTTCTTGACGCTTCCAAGAACTGATCCGGACGCGAAATCCTGTGATCGCACTGGGCCAAATCAACTCCGGTGGAGTTCTTGATGCTATCGATCCAGGGCTCAACCATCACCTGCTTCAGCGGCCCATAGCTCCACCGAACGTTGTTGACGACCTGATCGGCTGCAACTGGAAGAACGGACGACTGCAAATACGGGAGCGAAGTGGCGAGAGCGAAGTGAGTAGCTCGAATGTCACCATTGTGGGCTATCAAGTGTTCCACGAGCGCTTGACGGACTTCAGGAACCTGCCCAGCTAGATCATACCCAAGGTAACGTTCAATGACGCGATCTACCGCGGCTTCCCAGAAGCCAATTCGCTGCGAGATGACCTTACCGGGAACCTGAAGCTGTTGCCACTCAGCTGGCTTCAAGAGCCCACTCCACATGCTTCGCTCACCTCGATCTCCCACGCTTGCACGAATATCCGGCGTTAAGATGAGCTCATTGAAACCCCAGAGGATTGAGGTACATTCGCCCTTAGTGCTCTCATCAACAGCGCCCGACGCCGTGACGCACCGATACCGAATCGACGAATCCGGCAGACGCATGTTCAGCGTTGGGTGATCGTAATAGCCGTTATCCCAAAGTGCATACATGCGCGCCATATCCGCGCGTTCGTTTTCAAACGGCGGACGGTGCAGGAACAAACTGAAAAGAGCCTCCGCACGATCGCCCGCGGTGTCGTAACGGCGAGTGAGCACTGGGTGAGCACTCACCACAGCGGCAAATTCGTCATAGGAGACCAACCCGCGATACAGCTTACCCACCAGCGCATCCATATCGTAGATGCGCTCAACACTGACAGCTTCGTTGTTGTAAAGAAGCGCATCCGCCCAGAGGCGCTGATTGACGAACACAAATTCAGGCTTCGCTATCAGCTCGGACACAACCTCGCCCCACGGGCGATTGCCACACGTTTGCTCTGCCTCGGCGCGAGTTGGGTAGCGACCCACCATATCTACGTAGAGACGACGACATGCCTCAGTGACATCCACGGGCTGGGTATCAAGACCGACGCCCCACAAGCTTCGGCACAACCCGCGATCCACCGGGTTGGTAAGCGTAGCATCTAGGCCGCTGCAGTAATCCTGACAGGCCTGATCGCAAACAACGCGTGGACTCGAAGCTGCCATTGGATCAGCGGGCGTTGCCTCTCCAAACTGCCCGTCGCTCACTGGAGCGCCATTGCCGACCATGGAGCCAGGCCCCCTAGCGGGATTTCCCGGATCGAACTTCGGGATGTCCGCGCTGCTACACGCAACGCCTGTGAGCGCAAGCCCACATACAAGCGAACTCAGGACCTGCGACGCGCCACCCCTGCGCGCGCCAACTAACTTGGAGTTTGGTGCCACGGGCGAGAGCGTAACGTGACGTCATTTTTCTGGCAAGCGACATTAATGCTTCGTTATATCAAGGACTTGGGAAAACTAGCCTAAAACTGCAACCTGGCTAGGGGGCACACACCTCAGGCAACCACCCACATTTGGTCCGGTGTGGAACTGTGAAGGCCCGTTAGGTGTGCACCGCACGAAGCCCGAGGAACTACAGGGAAAGTTCGACGCCAAGGCTCAATGAACCACGCCGAATCGCAAGAGTTCTTGAAACCTCTACTTCGACACCAGCTACCTTGTCGGAAGTAGAGAATAGAAAGAGGCGTTGCCAACTCAAAGCGAACTCCCCGCGCACCGCTAGGTTATCAAGCAGGCGATAAGTACCGCCAAAATGGGGCCCAATTTGGAGGCCTAACCGCGGGACATCCCATACGCCAAGCTGCTGCCTAGAATACGTGTCGATGTCGGCTTGAAGCTGCCCACTTGGAAAAAGAATTGCGGGGCCCGCCTGCACCCCAAACTCCAGCCCGAACTTCTGACTCAAAGCCACCAGGTAATCGGCCCGCCCATTGAGCTCGAGTAGTTGGCCAAGCGTTACCGCGGCCGGGGTGTCGTTGTTACCGGTAGCCTTCGGTCGGTATCGGTAGTCAAAGAAATACAAGAGCCCACCCCCGAGCCTCAAGCTGCCTTTGTGGGGAAGAAATGCTTCAAGAGCGAGCGCGAGACTCTTGTCGTTGTCCACCTCGGTCTTGGTGTCCGTGACCAAGATGCTGGTGCGGTCTCGTGCGTTGAGCCTTCCTTCATCCGTGTAGTACAAGCCCGAAAGCGCCAAAGTCCAAGGAACTTTGGAATGCACGGAACCTGGTGTTGCATCCGCGGTTCCTCCGGAACCTGCTGCTCCGTCCGCCTGCTTGGCTTCTTCTGCCTGCTTGGCTTCCTCTGCCTGTCTGGCTGCTTCCGCCTGCTTGGCTTCTTCCGCTCGCTGCTCCGCCTCGAGGTCCTTCTTCTTTTTAGGCTGCTTGCCCTGCGACTTGGAGGCGGCCTTCGACCCAGACTGAGCCGCCGAAGCTGCTCCGAAAGAAGCAATGCAGACGGTAGTTACCACGGCCAACGAGACAAGACGCTTCAACATATCTGGACAAGATCTACCTTATCCTGCCGACGCAGAACAACCTTTGGAGACCTCTTGCTCCCGGTGGGCGGGACGCGCGATCGCTGCTTACTTAAGCTTCTGCGTGACAAGTCCGCGACTTTGCGTCATCCGTCGTGGCACCATCCAAGAATCCTTTCCTGCGGCGGTCGAATGCTTCGGCCTCAGAAGGCGCGCACATGAGCTTACCTGACCTCTTGTTTCAACAACCCGGTCTTCGATTCGATATCCCGGCGTTGCGGCAACAGCTCGCGTTTTCGTTTGCCAGTGGCGGCAGTGGCCAGGCACTCGACGAACTGTTTTCTCGGGGGGCCCGCACGGATCCCGCTTTCAATGAGCAGTGTTTTCGCCCAGATCTGTACGTCGATGATCTTGTGAGACTACTAGGCCGTTGGCAGCGCGCGACCGGGCCGAACCACCGTTCCAACCATCTCCGCCTAACGCGGATCCTTACCACCGCATCCACCAACAAGGACACTATAGAGCTGCGTCACGGCGTGCTGAGAGAGCTGCTCGCACGAGTTGATCTTCGTGCAAAGGTGACTGAGCTTTGGGGAACTCTGGCAGAATTCAAGGAGCTTCTTGAGTCAGCTGAGCTTGGAAAACGCTCTCATGGGGTAGCGCGCAGAGTCACAATCCTCCGCAAGCTAGTGAGTGCTGCGGATCAACTCGGCACCTTTTCAGACAGCAACTCACACTTGCGCGTACTTGCGGAATTTGGGGAAATGCTGGGTGCAAGCTCTGCATTCCAAAGCCTCCGGAGCCTACTCGACTTCGAATCTCAACGAGCCGTGGTCGATCTACGCCTGAGCCTCGCGTACGACGGATCGATTCGTCAGCTTGAACTCGTAGCAGCGAGAGAGCCCCAGGCCAAGAGCCTCTTCGGAGCGACCGTCGCACGCTGGTTCGTTTGGATATTCAGTGCGCTTCGCGGATACCGTTTGCCCGAGGAAGAGATCCTAGGGCGTTCGATTCAAACCGTTTTCGACGGCGTAGAGACCGACGTGTTGTGGTTTCTGCAGCTCCAGCTCGATTTGGAGTTCTACCTCGCGGCACTTGCATTTTCCGATCAAGCTAAAACCCATGGGCTTGCGGTGTGCTTGCCCGAGATGTCTGAAAGCGAGCAAGCACTAGAGATCCAACAATTGTTCAATCCCTTCTTGCTGGAGGAACCGAAGGCTCCGGTTCCCGCGGATCTTCACCTTCCTCGACGCAGCATCGCACTGCTCACGGGCCCCAATTCCGGAGGGAAAACGCGCCTCCTTCAGGCCCTTGGTTTGAGTCAAATGCTCGCCCAGTGCGGCTTCTTCGTGCCAGCGGGCTCGGCTAAGCTGCCGTTGCTTTCCGGCCTATTTGTCTCACTGGTGCACGGGCAAGCGTCGGATGAACACGAGGGCCGCTTGGGTTCGGAGCTCACGCGGATCCGCCGCATGTTTGAGCTCTTGGATTTCAATAGTCTAGTTTTGCTAGATGAACTTTGCTCTGGCACCAACCCCTCAGAGGGCGAAGAGATCTTCGAACTTGTTGTATCGTTGCTCGTTGAGTTAACACCCGTAGCGGTCATCACCACACATTTCCTAGAGTTCGCACAGCGATTGGAACGCGAAGGTAGACTCACGCTGCGTTTCCTTCAGGTGGATCTCGACGCGCATTCTGTGCCCACCTACCAATTCGTCCCGGGGGTAGCCACCACATCCCTCGCCAGGAAAACCGCCGAAAGGCTGGGCGTTACGCGCGAGGCCCTTCAACAATTGATCAACCGCAAAGCCCGCTAATCACGGACTACACCTGCGCCTACCCTACGCCCGCGTGTGGGTTTTCATCCGATGTATTTGCCGGAGTGGAGTGTGATGCGGTAGCGGCCTCAACAAATTCAAGGCATATTGTCGGTTTGCAGTATTTCTTGAACTGTCGAGAGGACGAGTCGTTATGAGTCAGATGCGATGGTTGGCACTCGGAGCTGTATTAGCCGCTGCATTTCCGCTCGCCAGCGCCTGCAGCCACTCCTCTGATACCTCGGCTCCAGCGGGTGGAGTGAGCGGCGCCTCGAACGTGGGAGGCAATGCCGCTGTGGGCGGTTCGGGAGAGGTCTTTATGTTCTTTCCGAACGCCGGAGCTTCGAGTGGCGGCGCCGGGGGCATGTGCGCTGATAGCTCGTGCATGGGGCCGGAACACGCGTGTGGGGACGCACGACTGGATGCAGGCGAAAAGTGCGACGACGGCAACATCACATCGGCTGATGGCTGCAGCGCCAATTGTGAAGCCGTTGAGAAAGACTTTGCTTGCCCCACTCCAGGCAAAGCCTGCGTTTCCACCGTTGCGTGTGGCGACGGGAAGATCACCGGCTCTGAAACCTGTGACGACAAGAACACGGTAGCCGGGGACGGATGCGACGCCAGTTGCAAACTTGAAAGTGGCTGGGCATGCCCGATGTTGGGCGCGCGTTGTATTGCGGCCCTATGCGGCGACGGCGTAGTGGCCGGATTTGAAACCTGCGACGACGGTAACGGTGCCAACGGGGACGGTTGTTCAAGCGCCTGCGAGTTAGAATCAGGATTCAAATGCGTGGGTCTGGTGTGCTCGCGCACTGTCTGTGGTGATGGGGTGAAAGAAGGCACCGAACAGTGTGATGACGGAAATTTCGACACAGGTGATGGCTGTTCGCCACTTTGCACCAACGAGCCCCGCTGCCAGAACGGCGTTTGCCAGGCTGTGTGCGGCGACGGTATCAAGCTCAGCCAAGAAGAATGCGACGACGCGAACACCCGTAACTTCGACGGCTGTTCTGATCAGTGCAAGGTCGAGGCGGGCTTCACCTGCGAGATAGAACGCACACCTCCCCAGTTGCCGGCGGTGTATCGAGACTTCATCGGCACCACGGACACCGGGAGCAACGCGAATGTACCTGGGAATGACGGCGCGTTCTTACACCCGGATTTCCAGAAATATAACGGCTGCGAAGAAGACGTGGAGCCCGTCTTGGACATGCAGGGCAAGCCGGTACTCAAAACGAGGAACTCTCCCGGGCGTTCTAGTGGCAACTGTGTGGAGAGCGCTCAGAGCTTCGCCCAATGGTACCGTAGCGATCCACTGGTGAACCGCAGCGTGGTCAGTAGCATCACGCTCAACCCGCTCGATCCGAACGCTGCCAACCCAACGGTTTTCGAGTTCTTTGACACGACATTTTTCCCGCTCGATGGCCTTGGTTTCAATGCCCCCAATGATCTTAAGGAGCAGGCTCGATCCGGTGGCCACAATTTCCACTTTACAAGCGAAGTGCGCTATTGGTTTACCTACGCAGGCGGCGAAAAGCTCACCTTCTACGGCGACGATGACGTTTGGGTCTTCATCAACCGAAAGCTTGCTGCCGATATCGCGGGCGTGCATGGCAAGCGCGAGCGCTCGATCACGCTGGGAGCAAGCACGTCGGGCGATGCTGAAACCTTCGGCTACTTCGACGCCCAAGCGCTTGGCCTCACCGTGGGCGGAGTTTACGAAGTTGTCGTTTTCCAGGCGGAGCGCCACACCACCGCCTCGCAATACAAGCTCACACTTGAGAATTTTTTGAGCGCCAAGAGCGTCTGTAAGTCCACCTGCGGCGACGGCAAGCTCGCCTCCAACGAGGGTTGCGATGAAGGCGCCTCCAACGACGGTCGTTACAACGGGTGCACAGCCAGTTGCACGCTCGCTCCGCATTGTGGCGACGCAACCGTTCAGAGTGCCAGCGGCGAAGCGTGCGACGACGGCACCAACCTCACCACGCATGCGGCTACCAAAGACAGCCTGGCCTGTGCTCCCGGCTGTAAGAAGCCGAGCTACTGCGGAGATGGCGTGGTGGATAGCCTTTTTGGTGAAGCCTGCGACAACGGTGTCAACGACGGCAGCTACGGCACATGCACGGCCACCTGCAGCTTAGCCCCCCGCTGCGGCGACAAGATCATTCAACCGGAATTTGAGCAGTGTGACGACGCCAATAGCAACAGCGCCGACGGCTGCACCCCCAGTTGCCGCATAGACGCGCCTCGGTAGTTGGCAGCCGATTAAGCGTGAGCCACGAATACAAGGCTAAATAGGCTCGATCCGGTGCTCGCTCAGGCCGGAAGTAAGCGGCCGCGTAACACCACCCCACACAAGCTCGCCGTCGACCCCGGGCGGCAAATCGACCTCCGCCAAAAGGGAGTTCCCTTCTACCACCAGCTTCACGCCGACTTCGCCACGCGGGTGCGGCACCCGACCACTCGCGCGCCCTAGATTGCCAAGGGCTGGCGCTATGCGTACTCGCTTCCAACCTGGCGCAGCCGAATCGATCCCGAGCAGGATGCGAAACAGCTCCACATTGGGGCTGGACCCCCAAGCGTGGCACTCCGAGCGTGAGGGCTCTTCCACTTCTTCCCAGGTGGTAAGCCCGCGAGCCAACATTCGCCGCCACAGATCAAGGCGTTCGGCATACCTGTCAGCAAGGCCCGCTTCGCGAAGTGCCAGGTGCACGTAATAAAGCCAGTGAATAGAGGCCTGAGCCAATGAAGCGTCGCTCAACACCCGCTCCATCAAGGCGCGCGCATCTGCCCCGGTTACGATGCCGTTGAGGACGGCCAGCGTATTTGCATGCTGGGAAAATGTTTCCTTGCCGGCCGTGTCCGCGAAAAGCTGCCGGGCTTCATCCCAATAGCGCTTCTTTGCCGCCGACCGGATCTCTTTGGCCAATGCCATATTGCGGGCGGCGTGTTCGACGCTACCTACTGCGCGCTCGATATCAGATGCCCACTCGCAGCCGAGTGCGAGCGTCCAGTCGAAGAGCGACGATGCACCTCGGGGATCACTCAGGGGAACGCCGTCGCCTGGCTTAGAGCTCCAGTTGGGACGACGATTCCAGCCCGGAGGCACTCCCCCGCTCCATTGGTTTACCCAGTCAAAATAGGCCCAATAGGGCACCTGACCCACAGAACGGTCGGGCGTAAGGTAACGCTCAAAACAGGCGAGCACCTGTCGAATTCCCAACAGCAGCCCCCGCACGTATTCGGCATCATCTTGATAGTAGAGATGATCGCGCACCATACCAATCCAGAGCAACGAAAACTGCGGGATATACTGGCGCACCGACGATGGGAAACGGCTCGCCGTAAGGCCGGCGCCGGAACGTGAATCGTCGAACTGCGAAATCGCATTGCGCATGAGCCGATCGTCCCCCGCCATATACAGCGAAACCATGGCTTGAATGCGCGTATCACCAGCATATTGCAGCTGTTCATAGTACGGACAATCAACGTAGGTTTCGTGAGCGCAGAGCCGCGCGGTTCGCCAGCCGACGTCGAGGATCTGGGCGAATTCCTTTGGGGCGGCCAAGAACTGTGCGCGCCGTTCAAATGGATAACTGGTGGCAAGCCCGTAGATATCTTCCAGTGTGAGCGATTCACTTTGGGTCTCAATCTTCAACTTCACGAACCGGTAGGTGCGCCACCAGACCGGCTCGAACATTCGCTCTTTGCCCCCATCGGGGACAAACTCGTCACTCAACCCTACCCAATGCTTACCTTCGATTTCGTCGCGTGAACCCTTCGTCTTCAGCTCTGGTTCGCACCAGAAATTCTCTGCGTATTCAACACGCACCGAAGCCCCTCGCCCGCCCGAAACCACCAGGCCGAGGTAGGCCGTGGTGAGATAGGATTGATCCAGCAAGAGCTCCACCCGTGTGTTGGGCGGGACCACCAAAGCGCACTTATTCGCTGGAAACCCGCCCGGGACATCAATACCCCGAGCTTCTCGCAACCGGAGGATGCGTTCAAACTTCTCTTCCATGAGAGGAATGTTTCGTGGCTCAAGCATCCACGCGTTGTCCGAGATCGCATCATTGTGACCCCCAGCGGGCACCACCTTCACCGCATCAGCCCAGGCAGCGTCGTCGTATGTCGGATCCTGCCAGCCCCACGGATGCAAGCTCGCATCGATCCGCTCCCCCTTGCCTACGGCAAAGAACTTCCGGGTGAGAAGCGAGGGCACCTCCACCGGCGAATACGCGGAGTCGCGCACACACAGCCAGCGCGCTTTGCCTGTATTCACCAATGCTTGCTCTAGCGGAGTTTCCCCGTCAACCAAGAATGCTGTTCTTAGGCTAATCTGCGCGAGCGGCGCCGACTCTCCATGGTTCCAGACCATAGCAGCTAAGGCATTGGCTCCGGGCTTCAGATACGCAGAAATGTCCAACGTTTCGTAATGCCAATGTTCGATGCTACCGCGCGATGGCCCGCGCGCCACGCGTACCCCATTCACGTACAGTTGGTAGCGGTTGTCCGCGCTCACACGAACGACGAATTGTGTCGGCACTTGCTCAAGCGCAAAGACGCAGCGGAAAAGGTAGACACCGTACTCGTGAAGAGCGCCTTCGGGGGCGATCCAATGTGCGGAAAAACGGGTGGGTGCTGGATACAAAAGGCGCGCAGATGGTGCGAACTCGGCTGGGCGTTCGTGCATGAGCGGGAAGATGGCACGGCGCCGAGAGCCCGATCAATGCCAAGGCGCTTGGGTGCGTCGATTGACTGAAACGTGCTGTTCTGTGCCGGGTCGAGTGCCGTGAAACTGTAGGCGCGCAAGGTCATTGGTTATGCCGGGGCGGGACCCGCTCCCCCGCGCTACCTTCGGCACATGAATTCCAACGAGCTCAATACCCCAGCAAATCTTCGGGTGATTTTGGACGCGGTGACGACGTTCCAGCCGGCTTCTTTTCGCGGCGAGGAGCCGTGCGCGCCGGCACCTTGCGGGCTGGGGCTGAGGATTCTGTTGCATCAGGTGCCGCGGGCGCCACCTTGGGTTCGGCACTTGCGGAAGGTATCAGGTCCGACGTCGGCTCCACGCTCGGCGCGGAGGAGGGCGTCGACGCCGGCAGCTCTGGAGTCGGGCTATGCTGAGCCATTCCCGGCGATTCATTTCCCTGCGGGGGACCGAACAGCTTCGCAAGGGCGAAAATAGCGATGGTGAGGATAGCGCCACCGATCACAGCCGCGAAAAGCGCTCCCTTGGTGAGCCCTCGTGGACGCAACGAACCGCGTGCCGTTTGCGTCAACGGCGCCCCCGTGCTCGCACGGGGATCTTGCGCCACGCCGTCGCCAAAGGGGCCGGGTGTTGCAAAGGCGGCGTCTGGAGTGGATACAGCCGGCGAAACCGCCCCGCTTGAAAGCTGTGACCGGTAAACCTGCGCAGGGGAGGCCACACCGCAAGCAACCAGCAAGCCTTCGGCTAGCTGAGCTGCGTTTTCGAAACGGCCCTCGGGCTCCCGCGCTAAAGCCCGGACGAACCAAGCGTCAAAAGCGGGGGGTACATTCGCAGCCATCTTCGACGGCACGGGCAGTGGATCCACACAGATCTTAACCAACAGATCCCCCATGGCTTCGCCGTTAAATGGCAAAGCACCCACGATGCATCGATATGCAATCACGCCTATGGACCAAAGATCCGAGCGCAGATCGAGGTTCTTGAAACCACGAGCCTGCTCTGGGCTCATGTAATAAGGGGTGCCAAGCACCAGGCCGGTGCGCGTCGACGACGACACGCCCGAAGACTCCTCGAATTTCGCAATACCGAAATCAACCACCTTGGCGACGTCCGCTTGATCTTCAGGATCCCAAACCAAGAAGATATTCTCGGGCTTCAAATCCCGATGCACGATGCCCGCTTGGTGGGCATTTGCCAGCCCTCGGCAGACCTGCGCCAAGATGGTGGCAGTGTCAGCAGCCGAAAGGCGCCCGAGGCGATCCAGACGTTTGTCTAAAGGCTCTCCCTCCAGAAATTCCATCACAATATAGGCACTGCCGTCGTCGGTAACGCCGTGGTCGTAGACGCGCACGACGTGCTTGCTGGTGAGCTTGGCGGCAGCTCGAGCTTCATTCTCAAAGCGAGTGCGAGCCTCCTCACTGTCCGCGTACTGCTTGTCAATGAACTTCACCGCCACGCGTATGCCGAGCGTGGTGTGCAATCCCTCCCACACCGAGCCCATGCCGCCGCGCCCCAGCACCCGAGTCAATCGGTACTTCTCAGCTACAATTTGGTCGGGTGCAGGCTCGGTCATGGTTCGGTTCGGCTTTGGTGCGCCTGGGAACCAGGTTAACCCGATCTCAAGGAGCCGAGCAAAAGGCGCACTCAATCGGGCATTTTAGGCTCAAACACGGTGGTGGTGGCCCCGACTTTTGAGCTCGTCCACGATCTTTCTGACATCCTGTGCGCGCTCCCTCTTCATGATTAAGAGAGCGTCATCGGTCTGGACAACACATAGGCCCCCAACTCCCAAGACAGCCGTGAGTGTGTCACCAGGCGCCGATCTCAAATCGAACACCAGGTTGCCTTCCGCTTCAACGAAGAGGGTGTCTCCCCGTGCGGCATTTCCAGCCCCATCCTTCTCTGCCAGCTCCCAGGCAGTATGCCAGCTCCCAAGATCACTCCACTCGAAGTCACCCGCTACGACGTGCAGGGGTGAGAGCTTCTCAATCACCCCGTGATCGATGCTCACCGACGGCAAACTTGGAAATATTTCTCGGGTCACATGGTGCTCGAAATCTGGCTCAGCCGCTTCGATTCGCTTTAGTCCCTCAGCCAGAGCGGGCAGGTGCGCTTCAATCGCCTGCTGCATCGTAGAGGCCAAGAAGAAGAACATCCCGGCGTTCCACAAATGTTTGCCGCTTTGCGCGTACTTATCTGCGGTAGCTTGGTCAGGTTTCTCCTTGAACTCCGAGACCACAAAGGTGTCTTCACCCAAGGCGGCTCCAAGCTCAATGTACCCGTAGCCCGTTTCTCCGCGTGTTGGACGAATGCCGATGGTAGTAACCACGCCTTCCATTGCTGAGGCTAATGCCCGCTCAATAGCAATGCGGTAGCGATCGTTGCCTGCAATCGCCTGATCGCTCGGCACCACCATGATGAGCGCTTCCGGATCTCGCTTTCGAATCACGCTCGTTGCCCAACCAATGCAGGCAGCAGTGTTGCGAGCTTGGGGTTCCCCGAGGAAGGAAGATTCGGGGAGATGGTGCAGGATTTCACGTGTGGCTGGCAATAACGCCTCCCCGGTGGCGATGATGATTCGCTCCGGCGTGCAGAAGTGAGAGAGCCGCTCCACCGTTGCCGCAATGAGCGTGCTTTCCGTGCTCGGATCGATAGCCAGCAGCTGTTTGGGGCGCAGCCGCCGCGAAGCGGGCCAGAAGCGAGTGCCACTTCCACCAGCCAAAATCACTGCATAAACGGGTCGGGTCATGCGGCGAAGCGACCACGGCTCGGCCGAGCTGTCAATCCCGGCGAGGAGCACGCGAGCCTACTTCTCGCGCGAGATAGCGCAAACCGGAGGCGACCGGCTGCTGGTGCTGAAACCGAACCTCAAGATCCGCGAGATCCGCCAGCAAGTCTTCCTTTAGCTTGCCCTCAAACTGCAGCTTCGACAGGCATTCCAAGAGATTCCAGCGCAAAAGCCATTCGTTGGGGAAATCACGCTCCAAGCGTTGATAGATGTTCGCGAAGTTGCCGACGGCAATACCGCCGAGCTCTGTCCGAAAGACGTGGATGGCTTGTTCGTAGAGCTTAAGGAGCGTTTGCTGCGCTTCAGGCAAAGTACGTGGCCGTGGGATGCGGTTGTGCGAATACTCCGATGCCTCATAGTAGTGTGCAGAGAGAGCACCTCGACGCGCCGTTCGAAAACGAGACAAGAGGCCCAAGTCCAAGCGTGCACCGCACTGCCCGTACTCGGCAACCTCAAGCTGATAGTCCGAAAGTGTTACACCAACCACTGAACCGTGCGTATCGAGCCAGCAGCGTTCGAGCTTACCCATGCAGCGGATCCCTCCCGACCAACGAAGATCCACGGTGCGAATATTGTTGCACACCGTGGACACCAACTCTCGTTCACCTATCCCTTCCGGTATCCGCTCTGGCCAACCCACGGGTAGCACTCGCTTTTCCGCTCCACCAAAACGCGCCCTCAGGCCTCCGTCGACCAGCCAGGCCCCCGGCCCCGCAACCGCCACCCAGCGCATTTCTTCACTCGTGTCAAAGTCCACAACGGTTGCCGTTAATCCAACACCGTTCTCAAATTCCAAAGTAGCAAGTTCTGAGGATGCTCTTGCCATCTGCAACGCGTGGCGCCCGCCCACGGTGTACGCCAACGACTCCTCAGCTTCGCGCAACACCGAGGTCAGGTGGTCAAAATCTTCGGCCACAAACAGCTGCGGTTGGGGGCGTGTGATGTCATAGGGAACGTCGAGGCACGCCACGGAAAGTGGCACTTTCTCAACTTCCTGCGCGTGGCAGAAATGGCTCTCCGAGAGCGATGAAAGCAACCCCGCCCCGTAAAGCCGATAGTCATTCGGCGCGCCCACCAACCCGTACTCCGCTGTCCACCAGTAAAGACGCGATAGCCGCGTGGCTTCGCTTACCCACGTAACTTCCGACTGAGCCCGGCTTAATGCGGCCTCGGCAGCTTGGATCTGAGCCGAAGTGGCACTGGGATTTTCCTTCACCTCGCTCAGAGTAAAGATGGCCTGATACACGCGAGCGTCTTCACGCGAGGAAAAAGCATAGGCCCCAGCCTGCCCGATCGCTCGCAGGTAATCGGCATAGGTTTTATCCGAAAGAATAGGGGCGTGCCCCGCAGCCTCGTGAATAATGTCGGGCGCGGGGGTGTACACCAAATGATCGAGGGTACGAATGTTGGCTGAAATCGGCAAAATGCCTAACGCTTGAAACTCCTGAAACGCAAGCGGCGGAATGAACCCATCTACGCATACAGCACCCCATCCCGAACGGTTTAACAGATTATCCATGGCCGTAATGCTGGGAATCCTATCAATGGCAATTCCAGCCGCCGCAAGCCCCTGCACGTACGCGGGATGCGCCGTGTCCTTCAATCGGTAGTGCAGCTGAAGCAACACGAAGCGCCACACCGCCTGATCCAATTCATTGTATTCGGCGAGGTTCTGCTCAACGACGTACTTTCGGAGGTGCGCGGGCACCCGCTCGCGCGTCGTTGCGGCTTCCGAACCTTGACCCGAGCTCATCCGTAAAGCGTAGCACCGGTGGCGAGCACGAGCGGCCTTTGCCCAGGTGGCATCATTGTTGGGGCGCAAGCCCAAGGTCAGCTTGAATTAAGGGAGCGTAGCCCTCACGAAAGCTGGGATAACGGAAGGCGTATCCGGAACGCCGAAGGCGCGCGTTGCTACAGCGCTTGTTCCCTACATCTCGGGCGCTCGGCGAGGGAGCGGTACGCGATTCAGATGGGGGAAGCCCAAGCTCGTTTCTGAGCCATGCAACAACGGTGTTCTTTTCCGCCGGCGCATCATCCACCCCGAGATAGATTGGCTCGGGTCGCGCAAGCTGAAGCAGGTGCAGGATGGCGCCTGCGCAATCGTCCCGATGGATCCTGTTCATGTAGCGCGGGGGCCCGCTCTCGGCCGCCACTTCTCCGCGCTGCACCGAACGCAAGAAGGCTATACGCCCGGGGCCGTAAATCCCGGCGAGCCTGAGCACCACCCCCGACGCGGACCGCGCGAGTTCCTCAGCCTCTACCAATCGCCTGGCGGAAAAAGTGTCGTGGTTCAGGGGCGAGCTTTCGTCCACCCAGCCACCTTCATGCTCGCGATAGACAGCTGTGCTGGACGTAAAAATGATACGCTGCACGTTGGCGGCAGCCGCAGCTTTCAACACTTGCGAAAGACCCAGAACATAGGCCGCATGGTAGGCAGCGTCGCTGCGTTCGTCGGGGGCAACCGAGTAAACCACGGCATCGATGTCACTGGGTAGCGAGCGAGAAGCGTCAGGGGATGTAAGGTCCAGGGCCAACTGCTTCACGCCTAGCACCTCGGCACCAAGCCGACGACGGACAGCCACCACCGAGTCCCCCTGCGCAACTAAACGCCGCCCTAGGGCCTGCCCAACATACCCGTAGCCCGCAATCAGCACACGCACAGCCAGGCCACCATAACGCCGTCTGGGCGACAGCGCACCTGCGCGCTTGGCGGGCGACTTCACGTTACTTCACACAAGGGAAAGATCTCCAAAAACATTCCCGCCCTAAATCCATTGGGTCGGCGCAACACAGCGACCGCGTTACCCGAAAGATGGCCCACATGACTGACAATACTGCAAGCAACCCAACCCAACCCACTTCCACCCATACCAAAAATCCACGGCGCCGAAGAGGGCTCAAATGGCTCTTGATTGGCGCCCCAGCGATTGCTTTTGCCGGAATGTTCTTCGCCAAGCACCGAACCGCTTGGGCCGAAGATGGCGGCTGCCGCGGCCATTTTGGCATGTCGGAAGAAAAGATGGACGCGTTCTTCGAGCATCGCCTGGAGTTCGTGTTCCACGCCATTGATGCAACACCGGAACAGCAAGAAAAAATTCGAGCCATCGTTGATAGCGCTAAACCCGAAGTAAAACGTCTGCGAGAAGAGCGCCGTGCCCTCAAAGCAAAAATCAAAACCGCCCTCACAGCGCCCACTGTAAAGGCCGATGAGCTGGAGCTTCTGCGCCAAGAAGCGCTCGGTATGGCTGGGAACGGCTCGGAGCTCCTCACCCAGAATCTTGTGAAGATTTCTCAAGTCTTGACGTTAGAGCAGCGCAAGAAGATCGCAGACTTCATGGCGAGGCGTTTCGGACATTAACCATTCGGGCGGCTCATGAGAGCTCCGGGCTTCGCTGCTAGGAGCTCTCTCGCCCGTGGGCCTGAGTGAGGCTTCGCATGCGCTCGGCAAGCTCCAGGGCGAGAGCGCCTTCTGGGAGACGCCACCTCCAGTTTCCAAAAGCCTCTCCGGGAACGTTCATGCGCGCGTTGGAGCCCAAGCCGAGCAGATCTTGCACAGGAAAAACACTAATATTAGCCACCGATGAAAGCGCCAGCTCGATGAGCGTGAAATGATCGAATTCGTCGGCTTGTGCTAAGTTTGCAGATTGCAAGTAACCTGCTAACCGCTCGTAGACCCAGCGGCCATCGCCACGGCGCGTCCGCTCGTCTAGGAGCCAGCCAGCCACGGTGTCGTTATCATGCGTCCCGGTGTAGACAACCGTATTGGGTTCGTGGCGGTGCGGCTGATGGTCGCTGTGGTCTTCGTTGAAGGCGAATTGGAGCACTCTCATGCCGGGCAACCCAAAGCGATCCCTAAGGGCATGCACCTCGGGGGTAACGGTGCCAAGATCTTCGGCTATCAGTGGAAGGTCCTTCAATTGGCTCTGCATCACGGCGAGCAAATCTCCACCAGGCACATACTCAAACTGCCCCTCGCGCGCGTTCGGTGCACCGGGCGCCACGTGCCACGCACGATGGAGGCCAATGAAGTGGTCGAGTCGCACCAGGTCGAACCTGGCGAGCGCGCTTCGAATTCGACGCACCCACCAACCAAACCCCTCGGCGCGCAGCGCCTCCCAGCGGTAAACAGGGTTGCCCCAAAGCTGACCATCTGCGCTGAAATAGTCGGGGGGCACGCCCGCTAGCGCGGTACGACGGCCGGCCTCATCCAAGTGGAACAAATGCTGATTCGCCCACACGTCGGCTCCGTCGTAACGCACGAACATGGGCACATCCCCCACCAAGGCAACGCCACGCTCCTGGCAGTAGTTCCGAAGTGCCCGCCATTGCCCGTCAAACAAGAACTGAAGGAAGCACTGGTAGGAAATCTCCGAAGCCAACCGAACCTCAGCCGATTTCAGGGCTCCTGTGTCACGCCGCCGTAGTGGCTCTTCCCATTCAAACCACGGTCGGTAGTTGCGTTCGCGACGCAAAGACACATAGAGCGCGTAGTCACCGAGCCAGTCGCGGTTGCGCTCGGCAAACTCTTCGTAGCCGCTCACTGAAGCGAGGCCACCTGAAGCTCGGAACGCTGCACGGAGCCGCAAATCTTTGAACAATGCGGCGGCGCCATAGCGAACCTCGGAAGACCCGCGGAGCCTCGCGGGAACCTGCAGAGCAGATTCCGGCAGCCAGCCGCGAGCGACCACGTTACAAAGGTCGATAAGCAAGGGGGCGCCGGCAAAGGTCGACGGGCTGTCGTAGGGCGAATTGCCTCCCCCTGTCGGCCCGACGGGCAACATTTGCCAGACAGCTTGGCCGGCCCGTTGTAGAAAGTCAGCGAAAGCAAACGCCGGCGCACCCAAATCGCCAACTCCAAAGGGACCGGGCAAGGACGTCGGATGCAAAAGCAACCCGCTCCGGCGACGATTCAGGGGAACCTGGATTTCCATAGCGACACCATACTCGGGGACGCTTCGAGATCTGAGAGAAAATCCAAAAAGACCGCGCGATGGGCCGTTTTTGGCTCACCAATTAGCGTAGAAATCGTCTCCAGCAACCCGGGTGCACCGGGGACCGGCAACCGCCTCCGATGTGAGTCAGGGCTTCCACGAATTGCCGCTTCAGCTTCTCTCCAAACTGCTCACGCCGGAAATTTACTACCTGAGCGAATTGCGCTGACGCGCGTCGCGGTACTGCATCTTTTCGACCAAGTTCGAAACGCCGATGAAGTGCTCAAAACGAGATCCAATGCCACCGGAACGTGTATACTACATTTCATGAGCTCATCGCCCGAGGCTAGTGTTAGCCAGCAGCCGCGGTTCTCCCGCACCAGCCCTATGGCCCCAAAAATGCGTGGCCTTTACATCGCCTGCGTTGTGGGCGCCGTTGGCCTGGCCATAGGGTGCTCAAGCCAGGTTGGCACAAAGCCTTCCGGCACGAACAAGCCAATAGCTGCGGGCAGTGGTGGCTCCGCCAACCCGAACACGCCGCCCGGAAGTACCACATCGCCCACCGGAGTGGGCATGGTTCCCGTTCCACCTCCTGCAACCGTGAATCTCGCCCTCGACGAAGATCCCGTAAAAACCTGCAATGGTGGGCCTATCACGCCAGGCGCCGGCTACCTCCGTCGACTCACCAACCCCGAATTTCTCTCTTCGGGCCGGGATTTGCTCGGTGTGCCGCAAGCCGAGGTCGAAACGTTGAGGCTCTTCGAGGAAGGCACGAGCAACAACGCAGCCGCTCTTCGCGTGAGTTCGGCCCATGCGGCCCTTTACTATGACGCGGCCGAGTCGATCGCCAACCAGGCCTTGAGCACGCCCCAGCGTCGGTCGGCACTGATCGGCTGCGAACTCGCCGGCTCTGATGATTGCCTAAAGCAGTTCATCGACAAGGTTCTCTGGCGCGGTTTCCGACAGAACGTGACTCAGCAACAGAAGGATGGCCTCTTCACGCTATCGCGCGCTGCCGTAAACGCGGCCGACCCGGATCCGTATAGGCCCGCGAAGCTCGTGATTCAGGGGGTGCTCAACTCGCCGTTCTACCTTTACAAAAAAGACACCACGAACGACGGCCCCATCAACCCGGTGCCAAACGCCGCGTGGAAGCAGTTAAGCAGCTATTCGCTTTTGGAACGCATGTCATACTTCATCCTCGGCTCGCTCCCGGATGAAGCAATGATGCAGCAAGCCTTGACCGAGCAGTACGATACGCCCAGCAGGGCAGTGGCTCTTGCTCGACAGATGCTGGCCGATCCGCGCGCCAAAGACGGCATCTACCGTTTCGTTGAGGACTGGCTCGATCTGCCCAAGGTAACTAAGGTCCCCCGAGATAAGAACCGTTACCCCGAGTGGAACGAGCAACTCGGACAGTCGATGCTCGGGGAGACGAAGCGCTACCTCGAAGACTTCTATTGGGCCGATAACGCCAACTTTACCGATCTGCTCACCAGCTCTTACAGCTACATCGATAACAACGTGGCATCCGTGTATGGCTTGCCGGCGCAGAGCTCAATGAACAAGATTACGTTCATGGCCAACGAGCCGCGCGGGGGGCTTTTGACCCAGCCCGCACTGCTCACACTGCCCGTGGTAGGTGGGGACGTGGTGGCACCAATTCTTCGAGGCAAATACATCCGCGACACGTTCCTCTGCAGTGCCCCGCCGTTGCCTCCGGCAAACATCATGATCTCTTCACCCTCAGCAGACGACACGGTCAGTGTGCGCAAGCGGCTGGACGCCCACCGCACGGACCCTGTGTGTAAAGCCTGCCATGATCAACTCGATCCGGTAGGTTTCGGCCTTGAGCAGTACGATCTCATCGGGCGGTTCGTTCCCAAAGGGTTCGAGCAGGAGAGCTTGATCGGCAAGGGGCGCCTGTACGGCCTGCTTGGAGATCCTGAATTCCTAGGGCCCAAGCAGCTCCAGCAAATCCTGCATGATTCCAACGCAACGCGCGGCTGCATTGTCCGCCACCTGCAAAGCTACGCGTTCGAGCGAGGGCTCGCCGAGGTGGACGTGTGCACCGTGGCAGACGGCTTCAAGGCCTTCCAAGCCGGCAACTACAACATCAAGGACCTGATTGTGAGCCTTGTTTCCAGCGATTCGTTCCGCCACATCACAGGAGCTCTCTAATGAAACCGCGTCTCTCACGTCGAACAATGCTGCGTGGCTTTGGCCTCGGCGGAATTGCCATTGGGCTGCCAGTGCTCGAAGCAATGTTAGATGACAACGGGAACGCCCTCCGGCCTGCGGGCGCGCAGACAATTCGACAGCCAAACCTTGCAGTGATCTTCGTGCCGAACGGGATCAATGTGGACACCTTCTGGCCTAAGACAGAGGGTGCAGGGTACGCGCTCAGCCGGTGTTTGCAGCCTTTGGCGGCATTTCAGAACGATTTTCTGGTGATCCAGAACCTCTACAAAGCTGAGGCGGATCGCAACATCGAAATAGACAATGACGCTCACTCAAAGGGGCACGCCTCCTTCATGACGGGAGGAGGTGTGCAGCCCAATGGTTTGGTCGAGTTCGCTTCACTCGATCACGTAGCGGCCGACGCTCTGGGCGCTACCACACCCTTCAAAGTGCTCGCGACGGCGATGGGGGGTTCAGTGGGTGGCCCGAGCTACGCGAACAACATTTCTTGGAAGAGCCCAAGTGCCGCTGAGCCTTCGGAGCGTGACCCTGTTGCCCTATTTCGAAAACTCTTCAGCTCCGCCGGAACAGGCGCCACTCCGCTGGTGGACTACCACAAGAGCGTCTTCGACTATGTTTTGACTGACCTTGACCGCCTGAAGACCCAAGTTGGAGCGACCGACGTGGCTCGCATGGATGAGCACGCAACAAGCATTCGAGAGTTGGAAAAGCAGCTCGCTGGCAGCCAAAACTTGTCCGCGGACTGCAAATCCCCCGCGCCTGTTGATCCCGCATTTGGGGGACAGCCGTCTGAGTACGACCAGGGCAACGGAGACTACTCGGTCGCTCGCGCCCAGGCGATGATCAAACTCCAAGTGCTTGCTCTGAGCTGTGACCTCACCCGGTTCACCAGCTACATGATGGGGTCCAGGTCAAATAAGCGTCAGTTCCCATGGCTTAGCACCCAGGACCTAGACGTAACGGACGGCGGCGACGGCCACCACGGTATCTCGCACGATAGCTCCGCTGCTGGCTTGGAAAAACAGACGCGGATTGTGGAGGACGAGGTTAAACAGCTAGCGTTCATGCTGGACCTGATGAAAAACAACGTCCAGGGAGCGCAGACGATGCTGTACAACTCGATCGTGCTATTTGCGAGTGAATGTGGGCACGGCGAAGGGCACGATTATCACAATATTCCGATTGTGCTCGCGGGGAACGCGGGTGGGAAGATCCGCAGCGGCCGCCACATCAAATACGCGCCAGACAGCAGTTATAGCAGCATGATGGTGAGCATCCTCAATTTGCTTGGAGTGAATACGAACAGCTTTGGTGCCTACAAAGACGGCCCGCTCGCGCAAATTACCTAACGGGCTCACGCCAGCTTGTGGCGTGTTAGCTTGGCAAAGGTCGACGTTGGGCGCACACCGCCCCGAACCTAGTGGGTTCACGCCACGCTGTGGATACGCGAGACTCGGTAGCGGGAGCGGTAGGCGCTGGGCTCAAGCCCCGTGTGTTTGCGAAACAAGCGAGCAAAATAGTTCGCGTCATCAATGCCGACTTTTTGGGCGACGTCTCTGATTTGCGTGGCCCCGTCACGCAACAACTGCTCTGCCTTGCGAACCCGGAGCTCGATAACGTAGCTCATCGGGGAAACCCCGAAACACTCTCGAAAGCAGCGCCCAAGCGTGCTGCGCGACATGTGCGCCTTCTCCGCGAGGAGCTCCACCGTAATGGGCTTCTCAAGGTTCTTCTCAAGCCACTCAAGGAGCGCGGAGAGCCTGACGAGTGTTTGCGGCATAGGCGCCGTCAGGGCGCTGTAGCGACGAGCTAACTCCACCATGATGCCGCAGAGGAGCGCCGTGCTTGCAACCTCGTAGCCCGGCTTACACTCCAAGATCTCTCGATTCAGTGGCGCCACTAACTCCTGGAGGTGGTTGAGCGCCACATCATCAACCTGTAGGCGCCCACCAAACGCTTGCTGAGCTCGGAGTGCTGGCTCCAACGTAAAGAGCGCATGATACCCCGGTACCTGCTGGAGCTGCGCCTCTGGGAGCTGCAACCCCCGAGGATCGAACATGATATTGATGAGGCAAAGATCTTTGCAGTCCGAATAGCCGTGGGTGACCCCAAGCGGAATGAAGAAGACGTCGCCACGTGCAATTGGGAAAGATTCGTGCTCGAGTAAGTGGTTCCCCGAACCGCCCGTCACAATCACTAGCTCGGCATAGTCCTTATGCTGGTGCAGCTTATACGCTACGTGATTCTCAACCGGGAAGGCAGTCAAAGGGAACCGCTTAAGCCCTGGCATGTAATTGTGGATCGGCACCTTGCAACCAAGGCTAACATTGAGATCTTACCGACGCCAATACTTCGCGCAGCCGAGCTCTGCACCGGAGCGGCCCAAACAGAAATTGCCAACACTGCTGCTCCAATGCGCGTGTTACCGTGCTCACGTGCCACACCCGGTGAACCTCTTCCCACCCCCTCCACGAACGATCAAAGGGCGCTCAAAGGAGCTTCAAACTTTGACAACCCGCCTCACCCAGGGCGATGCAACCCGCATCGCTCTCGTCGGAGGAGGAGGTAGCGGAAAGTCGTTCCTAGCCTGCGCCCTCGGCCATCGTATCAAGCGCCATTTTCACGGCGGCATACACTGGCTCCGAGTGGGCGCCTGGGATTCAGCAACGCTACTCGAAATGCTCGCACGCAGATTGGGCACCGGAGGCGGCGAGCATCTTGCAACTCTGAAACATGCTTTGAAACGCAACGGCCCCACCTTCATCGTTCTCGACAACCATGAAAACGATGCCGCCCTCGCCCGCTTCCTTGACGCATTACGTGACTGCCCCATCACTTGGGTAATCACTGCGCGTCGCTGTTTGCTCTCTGGGGTTGAGGTGTTTCCGGTTGTGGCGCCACTGGTTACCTCCAGGGAAGTCGCTTTCCCTAAAGTCGCGGTGCTCACTAAACTCCTGCGTTGGAATCCGCTAGCCCTTGATATTGCAGACGCTTTGGTGGGCTCAAGAGCGATAAGCTCGGCAGCGCTGAGAAGCTGGCTCTTAAGTGAGGGGGTGGAGCGCATCACGGTGATGGCCCACGAAGACGATGTCGCGGAAGTGCGGTTACTTGTGGCTTGGGCCTGGGCTCAGCTCTCCTTTGGATCGCGACGCCTCTTGGCAGCGTTGGCATACTCCGAGGGAGACGACGTGGATGAAGCGTCACTCTACGGCTTGGCTCGCTGCAAAGCGGGCAAAAGTGCGTTAAAACCGCTACTAGCGTGGCGGTTAGTGCAAGAGCCACTGCAAGGCCGGTACACCCTTCACGCCGTGGTTCGCTACGCCATTCAGAAGCGAGCACGTTTTCCGGCGCATCGTTACTTCGACCACTACGTGCCACTGATGGAGGGTGACCCTTCCCGCGTTCGGCTGGAACAGAGCCACCTCTTCGCCGCCATGGATTACGCCCACCAAACCTCTGATCTAGGCGCCGCACTGCGAGTGGAGCGGCTGCTCACAGTGCTACAAAGTGCGTCCCTGTGACACGCACCATCGCCGGTTTTAATCACGTTCGCGAGAAGAATCGCCCGATACATTTCTGGCGGACGGGAGCCGGTGTGGATGTGGACTTCGTCATCGAGACAGCACGAAAAACGTTGAGCCGTAATGCGTGTACGCCGAATGATTGGCGTGTATCGAGGTCGAAATTCACTCATCCTCGACGGATTTGAGGTGGTGCCGGTCGAGGTATTTCTGAGTGCTCTTTTTGGGCTCTTGTCGCTAGAAGGTGGGTAGTCGGAAAATTGGGCAGGGCTGGGAGATTTCTGGGACGGGTTGGGTGCGAACCAACAACCCCGAGCCAGAGGTCCAGCCATGCCCGACGAAAGTTTAATCCAGACTTTGCTTTTG
>JANRKO010000081.1:0-47168 GCA_033763455.1 Polyangiaceae bacterium | reverse complement strand
CGATCATCCAAGAGCTAACGCGCTTTGGACCAATTTTACGCCTTTCCCCTGAGCGCAGAATCTGAGCTTTGTGCCAGCGGATAAATAAGCTTGGGCGCCTTTCCGCTCAGCTAGCCGCTGTTTCGGATGCCCGCTGACAGGCGGGTTCCGGAGGCGGGTTGGGCTCTGCTTTTGGCGGCAGTGCAGCCGTCACCGGGGGAGCGCCATCAGCCCTCGGGGGAGCCGGCGCAACGGGTGGGTTGGGAGGTGCAATAGCAGCTTCAGGTTCTTCGCAGATGGGGGCAGGTGGCGGGAACGGGAGCGGCGGCGCGCCCAGTGTCCCCATTGGTAATCTGGGTGGAAGCGGTGGCAGTGTGCCCACTGTTGGCGGAAGTGGTGGCGCCTCGGCACTTGGGGGCATGGTAGGCAGCGGCGGCACAAGCGTTCCTCCAGACTTAAGTTCCTTCAGCACCGGCGAACGGGGCTGCCGTAATGCTACGGGATGTGAAGGCACCGTCGTGCCGGGTAGCGCCGGAACGGTGCTCCGCCAATATTGGACAGGCATCACCGCCAACGTGGACGAAATCTCAGCCTTCACCCCGTTTACAAACGCGGCCTTTCCGAATGCCCCTACAGGCTCCGGTCAGCTCTCCAGCCTGCAGTCAGTCAGTTGGGTTGATAATACTACAACAAGGAATTGGGCCAATCAGTTTGGGGAGCGCATTCGAGGCTTCATCAAGCCGCCGACAACCGGAGACTACGTGTTTTGGGTAGGAGGCGATAACGAGTGCCAGTTTTGGCTGAGCACGGATGAATCTCCCGCCAATGCCCGGCTCCTCGCTATGATTGCTCCCTATTCACCGGTTGGGGATTTCACCGGCGAAGAACAAAAGTCGGTACCGGTTCGGCTCGAAGCGGGAAAGCTCTATTACTTAGATTTTTTCCACCGCGAAAATCTGGGCGACACTCACGCCGTGGTTCAATGGAGCAAGCCCACGGAATCCCCGCTCACGGCTGGCGAAATTGTTCCAGGGAGCGCTCTCGTTACGGCGCTGCCTCAGTGAAATTACGGCATACCTGAGGCTGCCGTGAGGATGCAGCCGTAGAAGGCCAAGCCCTGCAACGTGCAATTCTGGGCCTCGCCTTCGCCGTTCGCATTGCAGGCAAAAGCTGAGGTCTGTGCGCACGCAAGGTAGGCCTGCCATTCATCGGTGCACGTGGGCGAGGCTCCACCGTACAGCGCGCACCCCAACGTGCAGTCGCTAATGGTGCCGTTGTTGGGGCAGAAGGTGGCATTACGTGTGGTGCAGTATTTGACGCAAGGCTGCTGCAATGCAGGATCCATAGCGGCGTTCAGTACGCAGAGCTGGGCTGTGACTTCCTGACCTTCACAGCCTGCAAAATCGGCCTTGCCCTGGTTGTTGCAGTAGACTCCGGCTTTTTGTGCACACGAAAAATAGTTTTGATAGGGGGTTGCGCAGCCATTCGCGTTCACAAAGAGTCGGCACCCGGTGATGCAGCCCGCGTAGTCATCCTCGATGGCGCATTGAGCTGCGGTTTGCCGAACGCACAGTAAATCACACTGAGCCGCGAGCTCTGGAGGAACAGGGATGGGAGGTGTGCCGCCAGTGCCGCTGCCGGGCGTGCCACCGACGGCTAACGAGCCGCCCGCCGCCCTCGCGCCGCCGCTCGCCGCTTTGCCGCCCGCCCCTGCAGCGCCACCCGTGCTAAAGAAAACGCCGCCCGTTGGCCCAGTTGCTGCTTTGCCTCCCGAACCGTTGTTGCTGTTGCCGCCCGCTCCTTGCTTGCCTCCTGAAAGTGGAGCTCCGCCGCTTCCTGTGCTGCCACCTGTGAGCGAACCCATCGGGCCGACTCCGAAGTTCGGATCGAGTTCGCTCACGCCGCCACAAGCCACCGCAATGAAGCTGACGACGAATCCAGAGGAGACTGCACGCAATGCACTTGCCATGGTCAGGCTTTACCAGAAAAGCATCCAAGCTCCAATGAGACGCCACCGTACCCTGAGCCAGGCTTGGTGCCGGTGGCCTTGGCTAACCCGTAGGCGTCTTAGCAATCCTCCTTTAGCACAGCTTCTTATGCAAAACTCGACGATGACGGCGCGTTTCGGGAGGACACTCGCCACGGGGTGCCGGGCGGGTACTCAAGCGGCAATCCGGCAAGATCTACCTCTAGAAGCAGGCCTTCCAGCTCGCGGGCGCTCGCCGGGCGCTCCGCAGCTCGCTTAGCCAGGCACATCATTACGGCGTTATCCAACGCTTGCGGTATGTCTAGATCAGGGCGCCGTTCTCGCATGCTTGGGGGCACGGTGCGCTGGTGCAATTCAAGCAGATCGCGCCGGTTGCGGGTTTGGATGGGGAGCTCTCCGGTGAGCGCCTCATACATGAGTACGCCGAGGGCGTAGAGGTCGGTGCGTGATTCTACAGGGGCCCCGATGCACTGCTCCGGGGACATGTATTCAGGAGTGCCCAGCGTATAGCCGTGTTCCGTGAGCGTATCGGCTTCCGCAAATTTGCTCATTCCGAAGTCTAGAACCTTGGCGCTGTCGTCTTCGCAGATGAAAACGTTGGCTGGCTTAAGATCGCGGTGCACAACTCCGAGTTGATGCGCAGCCGCGAGCGCGCGACACACTTGGATAAAGATGGGGACGGCGAAGGCAGGTGTTAAGGGGCCACGCCGCTGCAAGCGCTCAGCGACGCTCACCCCGCGCAAAAGCTCCATCACCACATAGATAGAGCCGTCCGGCATTTGATCGAGATCGAGCGTGCGAACCACGTTCGGATGTTTGATCGAAACTTGCACTTGGGCTTCCCGCCGCAAGCGAGCAATCTCTGAGGCATCTGCCGCGGCTGCACCACGCAGCACCTTGATGGCGACGCGTGACCCGAGCGCTACGTGTTCGGCCGCGTAGACAGCGCCAATGCCCCCCGAGCCAATGCGCCGCAAGATCCGGTACTTTCCGCCGAGGGTAGAGCCGCTCAAATCGCCGGCGGCGTCCTTCGTTTGGCCACGAAGTTCGAGGCCGCGTTCAAGGGCCGAGATACGATTCTGTTCGAAGGTTCGGATCAACTGCTGGTGCGCCACTTTATCGGAAAGTGAGCCCAGGGCCGCACCTACGCCCGCACCGATGGCGATGCCAATAAGGACAGCAACCCAACTTTGGGAAAGGGCGAGCACGATGCCGCAGATAGCCGCGCCACCTACCGCGAAAAAAGGCAATTTCGAACGGTGCTTGAAGCTGTAGTGAATGGAGTACTTGCAAGCGACATCCCCTTGGGAGAGGCACGCTAAATCCTCCACGCGTGCGTCTTCTAGACCCCAGATGCGTGGGATGCTTGCGAACTCGGCCTTGCGTGCCAAGCAGAGCAAGCGGTCGCTCTGGTTGGTTTCAACCTCCGGGCGCGGGGTGTAGCGGACCTCAGAGTGCCCCGGCTCCAGGTTTTCATAGATAAACGTGCCAGCGCGATTGGTTTCGGCGGCATTGGTGGCAAGGTAGCGGAGGCCATCTTCTGGCGTGGCGGCGATGCGCAGCATGCGCACGTAGCCGCCAAGGATCTCGGGGTGAACCATCCAAGGGCCTCGCGAGCCGATCGCGTCTTCCCCCAAGGCAGAAGCTAGCGAGCGCAGTCCGCGCTGCATTGCGGCCACAGAAATCCAGCGAGTTTCGTCGTCCAGAATGCCTGGCGGCAGCCCAGCGGTAGAGAGCAGCGCCTTTACGGCGCCCTCGCCGCGTTCTTCGCGCAGGCGGAGCAGATAGGGCTTGAGGTGGCTCGCCCTGATCTCTTCCTTGCCGCCGCCTGGGGGCGGGAACGTGCTCTCTTCTTCCTTGCGTAGCAAAACTCGGGCCTCCTTTAGCTCTAAATGCGTACTAGCTATTGCGTGCTGCTTCGAAGCCTACCTCCGATTGACCGGGAGTGGGAATGAAGAAGGCGCGCGCTGCAAGAATGCAGAGCACCGGAGTTATGACGAGATGATAGCGATCATCACCAAAGAACACCGCGTGCACCAACGCCGTGCTCAAAGTGAGCCCGAAGAGGTAGCGAGCCACGGGCCCAAGGTCGGGAGCACCTGGGAGCCTCACATAGGCAAGCAGGGCAGGTGCCACGGCAAACGGCCAAAATGGGTGAAAGTCACTCATGAGGGCACCGATCCCTCCAACTAGTATCAACAAGAAGAGAGCACCCTGCGCGACACGGGCACCGGTGCGCACTGGATTGTTCGAGGAACGCCACCAGGCAGCGAACGGCCGGAGCGAGACGATGCTGAAGGCCGAGACCCACAAAAGCAGCCAGTGAAGGCCTGTGAGCCAGGCGCGAGCCCTTGAGCGAAGGGCTTCGTCCCAGCGCTTGGGATCGGCTTCGTGCACGTATTCTACGATAAAGCTCTCATGGTTGAACGTTTGCCTTAACTTATCAGGAATGAGGCCGAGCCAACGTGCCGGGTCTTTGGCGATCGTGCGCAGCCCAACTTCCGCCCAGCAGCGATCTTGCTGCACTTGCCCGGTGACGTTTGGGCACCCATCACTTCCGCGTAGCGTGCGAAAGCGACCCGTGTCGGTGAGGGCTCCGATCGCGAGGTTCCAGCCGCCGTTGGTGGAGACGAGTGCGCACCCGTCCATGCGGACGCAATTTCTGATCGTCCAGGGGCTTACCACCAACAGGCAAGCGGCAGTCGCGATGAGGAGGCGAACGATGACGGCCTTCCAGCCCTTGAAATCTATGAAAGCAAGGAGCGGCAGTGCTAGGAGGGAAGTAGGGCGCACGAGTGTGCCTAGGCCCAAGGCGCAGCCATAAAGGATCGCGCCGGTGTGGCTATTCCTTGTTCGAATGAGGAACCAGGCTGCCGTGAGCAATAGGCAGCTGGCCAGGCCTTCGGTCATCACGGCAGCCGTGTAGGCAATGAGGCCCGGGTGAAGGGCTACCAGGGCTCCAGCAATTCGTGCGCGAACAGGGGATAGCAGAGTGCACGCGATTCGAAAGGTGAGCACCACCGTGCAGGCCCCAACGAGCGCGTTAGCCAGCGGTGCTACTTCCAGGCCACTGCCGAAAATGCGATAAAATATAGCCAAAAATGCGCTGTAGCCGACCGGGTAGTGCACCCACGGTTTCCAAACGGAAAGCCCTCCCACAAATACATCTTCGGAGTAACCGAGCCCCTGCGCGATGCGCTCAGCGCCAAAGTGGTAGTAGTGCCCGTCCCACACGGGTTCTCGTGCTAGCCACAGCCCAACTCCGGCACGCAAGAGGAACGCCACCACGCCGAGCGCAATGGTGAAGTTTGCGTCCGCCGATAGGGGGGCAGCCGCGGAGTTCCTCATAATGAGGACGGACGTTCGCTGGAGTTTCGCCACTGACGCATGCGCTGTAGATAGGTGCGGGTAACCTGCGTGCTATCAAGCTTCAGGTAGTGAGCCAACTGTTGGACAAAGCCTCGCGTGTAGACCAGGGCAGGAAGTGCCGCGAAGTCTTCGTTTTCGATCGCTAAAAGGTGCGTGCTGCTGATCTTCGTGTGAGCGGCGATGTCTTCGAGTTCTACACCGAGAGATTCCCGCACCTTGCGCAATAAGGGTCCGGAAAACTCAGTCTCCGCATTGATCTCGCGGGAGAGCTCTTCACGTAGCATGGCGCGCTCCGCTTCGAGTGCTCTGAAGTGAGCCGGGTCACGTGGAATCGCTTCCTCCTCGGTCTCCGGGAAGGTGGAAAGATCGTAGGCACGGCGGCGCACGGGATCGAGTAGGGTATCGTGAGCCTCTTCGGTTTGCGCTTGGGCGAGCTTCAACCCTTGCTCATCGAGCAGTGAAGTGAGCACTAAGCTCTTGGGTTGGTAAATCCCTTTTTGGCGCTTATACGCTCGCCGCAGCTCTTCATCGGTGGCTCCTCGGGGAGCGCCCAATACTTCGTAAAGTGTCGGATCCGATGGGTAGACTTTGATCGGGAGCTCAGGTCCGCTGGGATCGCGACTGGCAGCAAGCGCCAAAGTTCGCCGTGCGATGCGTTCAATATTGCGCGCGCTTTTGGATGTCGGGCTGTCAATAAGGAGCGGCCGGCGCCGGGAAATGCTGAGCCAGACGGAGTCGTCTTGTTCGATTTGCCCTACGTAGTCCATCTCGCAGCCGAGATAGCGCCGACCCACCTCGCACATGTTCGGGCCTAGATCCGCGTCGGCACGTAGCTTAACATTGTTGACCACTAGCCGAGGCTTGAGCTTACCAAGCTCGATGGCAGCCAATTCGGCCACGCCAGAATCGTAGCGTGCAATGGCGTAAACAAGCTCCCGTGGGGAAGGCAGCGGGGGAAGTTCATTTTGTGCTCTTTCCACCATGCGGATGCGAAATCGATCTCGCACAAGGGCGCGCCGTAAACTGCGCAGGAAGAGCGCTCGGGTGAAGCGAAATGTGGCCTCCACGCTCGGCGGTTCAGGGGAGGTCACGAGCAGCATGAAGTCCGAGCTCAGCGCTAGATCCACAGTGGCGGGCAGCGTGCCGGCTCCAAGATCTAGAAGTACGTAGTCCGCATCAAGTTGACGCAAGCGACTAGCCCAACGAGGTTTCCGTCCGGGCCTGAGGGGAGCAATGGAGCCTACCGTGTAGATTTGCGGCAACAACACGAGGCCGGGCACGGGAGTTGGATGCGTGAGCAATTCAAACTCGTCCAAATCCTCACGGGCCGTCGGAGCCCTGGGGAGCTCGATGTCGAGCATGGTGTGGAGCTCTGCTCCCGCGGCATCGGCGTCCACCAGCACCACCTTGCGGCCGAGCTGCGCCAAGTACACAGCGAGGTTTACGGCGAGCATGCTTTTGCCCACGCCCCCACGGCCCCCACCGACGGCGATGACGTGGCGAACACCCCGAAGTGACGGGCTGCGCGGCTCGGCGGGCGGCAGGCTGGGAAAAGTTGAGCTAGTCATCGGGGGTTTGGCGTCGCGATGGGGGCGCGGGGGGTTGTGGCCGGGTGGATGGGTTGTTCTCGCTCTGGGCCAAGGTTACCCTCCAGGTCGATGTCCGACTGGCGCAGGCTGGCAGCCTTTTTTTCCCTTATCCTTTTGAATTGCAAGGTGGTCGGCTGCCGTTCCCCAAATCAGGGTGCTGGCGGCGCCGCCTCCGGTCAAGAAGCCGCTGCCGCCCCCGAGGTATCGTTGCCCGGAGTGGATACCTCCGCTCTCACCGGTCGTGAGCGGCGTCAATGGTCGGGCCACGTTTCCGCGCTGCCTGCCCCCTGCGACAATGTGAAGGCCACGCTAAAAGATTGCGTGAAGGACGGTGCTGCGTGTTCCGCGTGCCTGCCAGCCGCCAAATACCTGGTCAGCCAGGTGCGAGCGGGCCTCACCACTTCGCAGGTGGAGAACGCGTACCGGGGTCGGTTTTCGGCAGACGGCGTTCGAGCGTTCGACATTGCTGACTCTCCGTTTAAAGGCTCGGAAACGGCCAGCGTGGTGCTGATTGAATTTGCGGATTTCGAGTGCCCAGCGTGTCAGATGGCTGCTCCCGTCGTGGACGAAGTAGTAGCCAAATACTCGAACGACCTGAAATTCGTGTTCAAGAATTTCCCGCTCCCGATCCACGCGAACTCCGAAATGGCGGCTCGAAGTGCTGTAGCCGCAGGGCGCCAGGGCAAGTTCTGGGAAATGCATCACGCGCTTTTCAAGCACGGCGCTCCGCTCGATCGGGCAGTGATTGACAGCCTGGCCAAAGATATCGGGCTGAGCGCGAAGCAGTTTACTGCAGATCTTGAGAGCGAGGCGGTGGCAGATCTTGTGAGTCGCGACCGAAAGCAGGGCGAACAGGCCGAGCTCAAAGGTACGCCATCCCTATTTATCAATGGGCGGCGCTTCGAATCCTCCACCGGGTTAAAGGACGATCTCGAAGCCTGGATCAGCCTGGAGATCGAACTGCAAAAAGGCAAGGCCGCACAGGCGGCGCAACCGGCAACCGGCGCGGCCACGGCGCCCGCGCCGAGCAGTAAGTGATCCCGCTTCATGCGATCGGGCGCTGAAGGGCGAGGTTGTTTTCCCACCGGGCGCCACTATCCAGGTATCGCTCACCTGTTGCGCGTGTCCGTGGCCGGGCTGTCACCCGAGTGGACGGCGGAACACCCCGTATCTGAACTGCCTCTCGTGTGCATCGACACCGAAACCACGGGTCGAGATGCTAATGTTGATCGCGTTATCGAAATTGCCTGCGTGCGATGGGAAAACGGGGAAGTCTCGGCGCGGCACAGTTGGCTCGTGGATCCCGAACGACCCATCCCAGAAGATTCGCGTCAAGTTCACGGCATCAGTGATGCCGACGTAGCTGGCAAACCAAAGCTTTTGGAGGTTTGGCCAGAGGTATTGGCAGCCCTTAGCGGCGCGGTTCCTATGGCCTACAACGCCGACTTCGATCGGGCGTTCTTACACGCGGAGTTGGCTCGCTCCGGCCTTGTGTTTGAGGATTTGCCTCCAGCCATGCAGCGCCGTGTGGAATGGGTGGATCCACTCATTTGGGCGCGCGAGCTTCAGGCTGGCGAAAAAAGTCGAGCGCTTGGAGATGTGTGCGCTCGTCTGGGCATTGAAATAGAGCAAGCGCATCGCGCCGAATCTGATGCCGAAGCGGCCGCGCGGGTATTCGCCGCTTTGACCGCAGATGTGCGGGTTCCGAAAACGTACGGAGGCCTAGTGCAGGAGCAACGCCGCCTCGCTCGGATTTTCGCCGAAGAGCGTGGGCGTTTTTGGCAGGGCAAGCTCTAGGCTTACTCCGCTACACGAAACGAGCGCGTGAGCGTTAGCGGCCCGCCTCGGAATGGTGGGATGCGGCTCTGTTTGAAACCTGCCGTGATGCAGCCGCTCACGCTGCTCCCGGCAAACGGTGCCGACACGGTGACCGCAGAAATATAGCCATCCGGATGAAACGTCACGGATGCTTGCCCCGTACCGCTGGGGCCTCCGGGCTTGCTGCATGCCGCCGCCCGCATCGCTCCCGCGCCAAGCGCGGCCGTTGCTGCCCCGCGATTCAGATCAGGGCGCTTCTCATTGGGCAGTAAGGGAGTGGGCGGAGGCGGTGCGGCGGTAGGGGTAGCCGGGAGGGGCCGGGAACCATCGGCCGCGCGAACGGCCTCTTCAGCTTCACGCCCAGCACGTTCGGCGGCTTTGGATGTTTTGCGTGGGCGGACACCTTGACCTGCCCCGGGTGCTGCAAGGGAAGGGGCTTCTGTGGGCGCGAGCTCGGGGTTCTTCGTTTGCGGTTCTTCAGCCGATATGGCCCCCTCGGCCTTTGTGGCGTCAGCATCCTCTCCCTCTGAGCCTTCCGCTGTGCTCGCCTGGCTACCCAGCGTACGCAGCGCAGGGCCCGATCCAGATTGTGCATTTAGCCAGATCCATCCGGTGGCGAGCGCGGCCACTGCCGCAAACGCAGCGCCAAGGAGGGCCGTTCGAGGCTTTTTGACAGCCCCAACGGGGGCGTTCGGCTCCAGAATTTGCGGCGAAGCCGTTCCGGTGGGGTCCGTGAGGCTATGGGGGCCCGAGGGAAAAGAGGAGGTAGGCGCCGGCGTGGAGCTAAATGACGCGTCGGAAAAAGGAGAGCTCTTACCTGAAAGACTCAGATCCCCCGGGGCCTCGGCAAAGGCAGTGGGATCGTTGGGCACCAGGCCGTTCTCCAAGTGACCGTCGATAGCTTGAAGCGCGTCTCGGATGGCTTCCCGTTGCTGTTCGATGCGTGCACCGAGCACGCGCTTGAGCAACCGCCCAACACCGGCTTCTGGCACCAAAATTCGTTCGTGGATGAGGTAGCGATCGAGGGCAATGCGCAGATCTTCGGCGGTCTGGTAGCGCTCTTCCACATTGCGGGCCAGCGCGCGGAGCACAATTCCTTCGAGGGGCTCGGGATACTTGGAATCAACCTCTGTGGGCCTCGGGACTTTCGCCTCCGCAACCAAGCGCAGCGTGTCTTTGGCCGTTTCCCCGCGGAATAGGCGCTCACCCGTGGTGAGCTCGTAGAGCACTACGCCCAGCGAAAAAACGTCGCTTCGCCGATCCAGCCCCGTGCCGAGAACTTGCTCGGGCGACATGTAGCCGAGTTTGCCCTTCAAAAGATCTTGGCTCTTATCGGTGCGCGCGGTGGCACTCGCCACGCCAAAATCCACGAGCTTGGCCTGCCCCTTCAAGCCGATCAGAATATTGTGGGGAGAAACATCGCAATGTACGAGCCCGCACAAGCGACCGTCCCAATCCCGAAGCTCGTGGGCTGCGTGAAGACCAGCAGCGGTGTCAGCAATCATGCGCACCGCCATCTCAGGGGGAATAGCGCGACGCTTTCTGGCTTCTCGGATCAGTGTGCGTAGGGAATCCCCCTCCACCCACTCCATCGCCATGTAGAGTATGCCATAATCCTCTGCGACGTCGAAGACGCTAACAACATTGGCGTGCGAGATGCTGCGGACAATTTGCCCCTCCTCTAGAAACATAGAGCGAAAATCATCACGACTCGCCAGAGCAGGCAACATCACCTTAACGGCAACTAGGCGTTCCGCACCGCCGAACGAACGCTCACGTGCAACCCAAACGCTCGCCATCCCGCCCTGACCGAGCTGAGTGAGCAGTTGGTAGCGGCCGAGAGTGGCCCCGCATTTGAGCTCGAATTCCATGGGGTGGGGCTTGGGCGTAGAGAGCCTCGGCGATGGGTTTTTAAAATCTTCCGAAGCCTTGCCCATTGGAGCATTTCTCGGAGCTTTTTGCGAAGATTAGCGGCTTGGTTTTAGCCTAAGATCGCTATCTGGTGGTCAGAGGTATGCAGCAAGGGGCAAATATCACCGTCCGGCTGCTCCCCTCCCACCCCAAGTGCGCAGCGGGTTCTCGGTGCTGAGCTACGGAGTGTTGTCCACAGGTGCAGCCGCCGCTCGCGGTGCTTCCACAGGCACCGGGACTTTCATGTCCACGTCCAAGAGCACATTTTCGCCCGGCGCCAGGCGCACACTGCGATGTTCAACCGGCGCCTTCGGGTGTTCAAGCCGCACGTAGTGCACGCCTCCAGACAGCGGAATAGCCGCCCCCAGGGGCGTGGTGCCCACGTTAACACCGTCAACACTGATCGTGGCCCAAGGGGTCGCCACCACACGAAGGTGGGCAGCGTTCGCGGGGGCTAAGCTCAGTTGGCCTTCGGCCTTTCGAAGTGGACTATCATCGACGGCAGCGCTCAAGCGCGCAAATGAAGCTCCGCCAAGGACCACCAAAACAGACGCTACCAGTAGCCCCAAAAGTGGGCGGGTGAGGGGCGTGGGCTCGTGCAGGGTAGGCAGATTCGAACGCGTGGGTAATCTGTCGCTAATTGGCGCGTCTTCTGTAAGGCCCACACTTACCAAGTGTGCGAGCAAGGTTTTTCTACTGGAACCAGTGCCAAGTTCACGGAAAAGTTGCTCAAGCGTGGCAGTCAGTTCGCGTGCGGAGTGAAATCGGTCGCCGGCCAGTTTTTCCAAGCTGCGGGTGACGAGCCTTTCTATCGCGAGCGGTAGACCGTGCACCTTGCGGCCTAGGGGCTCGGGCCGCTCATGGCGGATACGCTGAGCGGCGCTTTTTCCCGGGCTTTGAGCGAAAGCAGGTGTGCCACTCAGCATTTCATAGAGCACAAGACCGAGGGAGAAGAGGTCCGAGCGTGGATCAGCTGGCTCACCAAGGATCTGTTCAGGTGACATATACGCGGTGTTAAATGCCCCGCCGCTGCCGTCCAGAAGTTCCGGCGCGGTCACTAGTCGCTCATCCACAGCAACCGTGAAGTTGATCAGCTTTACGCGTCCTGATTTTGAAATCAGGATGTTGGTTGGCTGAATGTCCCGGTGCATGATGCCGTGAGCGTGTGCGTGCTCCAAGGCAATGCTCACTTCGAGAGCAATCGCAAGACAGCTGGAAAGCGGCAGCGGTGAAGCCTGGTCAAGGAGCTCGCGAACGGTGAAGCCGTCCACCCACTCCAGCACCGTCCACATGCGGTTCTCTTCGCGAACGAAGTCGTAAACCCCAAGAACATTCGGGTGTTGAAGTTCCGCCAAAAGGCGTGCTTCACGTTCCAGGGTGGCCGCGAAGGGTGAGGACGGCAAGATCCCGAGCCCCAGCGCCTTGATGAGTACCTTTCGCCCAAGGTGCTCCTGCACGCCCTGGTACAGGTCAGCTACGGGTCCAGCGCTGATCTTTCGCAGAACCTGACACCCATCGAACTTCGGCGTTTCCTCGGACATGCGTAGGGCGGACTATGCTCTTCCCGCCGGTTTTGTGCCAGACTCCCGCGCAGTGGAAGGCAGGAAGCGTTTTCTCGCAGCCCTAGCGCAGGGGTTTTTGGGTCTGCGACGTGGCGTGTTTCGGCACTTCGTGCGGGCACCGCGTTTCTGGATCGCGTTCATTCCGAGCGTGCTGGTCGCCAGCTTGGCGTTTATGCGCAGCCCCGCGAGCAACTTTATCTTTGATGAACAGGAAGCGCTATTGGCGAACCCCTACGTGAACGGCAACCGCTTCACGTACCTGCAGGCCTTCCAGCGGGATTTTTGGGGCTTGCCACCCGAGCGCACCATTGGCTCCTATCGCCCTATCCCCAACCTCATCTGGCGGCCGCTTTGGGCGGTGATGAAGGTGCCGTGGCTTCCTCATTTTGCCAATGTGTTGATACACGCGGCCAATGCCAGCCTTTTGGGGGCGTTGGCGTTCGCGGTTACTCGGCAGCGTCGTGTAGGGTGGCTAACCGGGGCGGTTTTTCTGCTGTGCGCACTCCTCACCGAGGCTATTTGCGGCGTGGTTGGCTTAGCGGATGTCCTGTCTGGCTTGAGTGTGCTCCTGGCTTTGTGTGCGTTGCGTTTGAGGCTCGTTTATGGGTTTTTGGGGGTGTTTTCGGCACTTCTCCTGGGTTTGTTCAGCAAGGAAAGCGCGATCGTTGCGGTGCCGTTGGTGTTCGTCTCCGCTGTGGTCCTGGCGCCAAGTTTCTTCCCGGAGCGGCCTCGTCGCTTGTTGCGCGGCGGGGTGGCGCTTGCCGCAGCGGTATCTGCGCTGGTGCTTTACACGTATTTGCGGCGGCGCTGGTTCCCGGTACCGTTGCCAGCCGAGCTAGCACAGCCGCTGCCAGTTAGCGCCCCTTGGGTGTCTCGCGCGTTGCACGAGTTCCTGCGTTGGTTTCACCAACCGCAGCTCTCCAAAGATCCTATCAACAATCCGTTCGCGGCGGCTGAGACTTCACTCAGAATTGCCGGTGCTCTGCGGGTCTATTTCGGTGGCTTACTCCAGATTGTGGCCCCTTTTACACTGAGCGCCGATTACTCCTTTCCCCAGGAGTTGGTACCCAAGAAAGCCGTATTTCTGGAAAGTGTGGCAGGGGCCTTCGCTCTCCTGGGCGCGCCGATTTTAGGCCTCGTGGTGTGGGGCCGCATGCTTGTTCGGGAACGCGCACTGCGGCGGGAGTATCAGAGTCGCGCGGGCGCTCTCGGCCCACTCTTCGCGACCGAGCTGCGTAAGCGTTATGGGTGTTATCTGCTGGTGGTGTTGGGTTTGATCTGGTTCCCCATCGCCTACTTTCCGCACTCTAACATCCCGGTGCTACTGCCCACCGTGCGCGCTGAGAGGTTCTGGTATTTGCCTGCGATTGGGACATCTTTGTGTTTGGGGGTGCTCTTTGCATGGTGGGTTGAGCGGCGTGCGTTCAAGGTGGATGCGTGGTTGGCGGTAGGGTGTTTCCTTGGCTTTCAGGGCGTCCAGGCGCGCTTGCATGCGCTTGATTACTCAAGCGATCTTACGTTTTGGCGCGGTACTCGCGCAGCCGTACCCTACAGCGCAAAAGCGCACCTCAATTATTCTGTGATGCTTGGCGCACGTGGAGAGCTCAAAGAACGCCTGACGATCAACACTATGGCGCTCGAATTGGCGCCATCTTGGCCCATGGCCCACATCTACCAGGGGGATACCTTGTGCCGCTTGCACCGAACCGAAGAGGCTTGGCCGTACTTTATCCGCGGTTTCGAGCTCGGACCAAACGACCCCAACCTCATCGCGCTGGCGCTCCAATGCGTGTGGAACGAAAAGGCGCTCACCGCCGAACGCCAGCAGGATCTGTTGCGCTTGGGTCGCGAACACCCAGGCACTTGGCTTGCCTACCTCGCGACGGACATCGTGAATAACGGCAAGAAGTACAACGGTGTAGATCCGAAGTACCGGCCTCGCGGCTACAACGAGGGGCCGCGCAAAGAATGAGCGCCCTGCGGGTTGCGAGGCGATAGAATTCGTATTCCTGAAGAACGGTTAAGTTCCGCTCAGTAGCCACACTAGGCCGAGAACACTCGTCAAGATCACGACCAAGGCAAGGAGCCCAATCGCCACTTCCCCCATGCCAGCGCGCCGGTTGTTGAGGGGACCCGCGGTCGGGTGGAGGGGGCCTTTAGCAAGCGGATTCGGATTGGTTTCCCGCGGTTCCACCGAATATCGCTCGATGGTGCGTGATACTCCGCCAGTCCACCCAGCGTGATCCTCTTCCTGGCTAGGCTCTGGTGGTTCGATGAGTTCATCGTCTTTCATCTGCTCGTCCGCAACTTTTTCGAGCTCGCGGAGGGCTAGAGAGACCGGATCTGTAAGCACCAGGCTCACGGCGCCGAGCTTCACCGGATACGCCGGATCCCAAGGAACCCATTGCAGTGGATCGAGGCGTTCGTTCTTGAAATAGGACCCATTTTTGGAGCCCACGTCACGCACGAGTACGTCTTCGCCACGGCGCAGAATTTCCAAGTGGCGCCGCGAAACATCTGGATCATCGAGCACCAGATCTGCGTGAGAACGTCCAACAACATAGGCCTGCTCGAAGTCGATGAGCTCTAAGTAGTCCGCATTTCCAGGCGGTCCCGCGATGGAGACACGGGGGGTTGAGGGGCTGCCGTCCAGAGCCAAGGCGTGCGACACGAGAGAAAGGGCCATTTCGTACGTGTGCTGCTTCACGTTTGGATCGGGTGCTGCTTGGTCGAAGGTGAGCTCAAGCCAAACGCGTCCGACGCGTATTAGATCCCCAGAGCGCACAACGCGGGGAGCCTGAGGCGCTAGCCGCACGGAACCTACGAAGGTGCCATTAACGCTACCTTCGTCCATAATAATGTAGTCCGCTCCCCGTTGCCGGATGGACGCATGACGCTGGCTCACACTGGGGTCTGGCAGGCGGACTTCCGAGCCTCGCGCGCGCCCAATGACGATGCGGGGGGCATCCAGCGAGATGCGCGGGGCACTCCGCGAAGGGGGAGTGCCGGAACGGACGATGATCGAGAGCGCCATACCCTGTTTCGCCCTTACCAGAGGGGCGTGGGCTCGGTCTTACGTCAGCTTTCGGGGAAGGGCCATCCAAACGGCGATAAATTTGGCCATTTTGCCACGGCTGCCGTAGTCGACGAGGTGAGGGCCCGTGGACCGCACCCTCGGAGGCTTTGAAGCAATGCAAGAAATTCAAGAACGCCGTTCCCAGAATGCAACCCGTGTGCAGGTCGAAAGCATGGTGGAGATCTGCGGCCAAGAGCCTCAGAGTTCGGCGTTCGAAGCCGAATCCATCAATGTCAGTGCCCGTGGCATGCACCTTCGCACCAACTACGTGCCCGAAAAAGGTCAATCGCTGGTCTGTCGTTTCGAGAGCCAGGGTCGGCAGATCGTCGTGGAGGGTCAAGTGGTATGGCGTCGGGATGCGTCGGACGGTGCCGGAGAATTTGGCGTCCAATTCACGGCGCTGGATGGCAGCAGCGTAGACGCGTTGAGCGCTCTCTGTGCGCCAAAATCCGAAGACCCAAAGCAAGCGCCGGTTGAGTCCGCGCAACCGGAAATGGTTGAGCGGGGTACCAAAGTGCGCCTCCACATTGAGGGCCTGGCCGCGCCGATGAAGGCGCGTGTCAAGGGCACTACCAGGAGCCGAGTGCAGGTGGGATCGAATCTTGAGTTTCTCTCCGTGGGTCGCGAAATCGAGGTGGAAGCTCTGGATGATCAGGCCAATTTTTCGGCGTTTATCGACGGCGTGGAGGTTTGTATCGACCCGCGGACACAAGTGCCGCAATTGCTTGTGACGTTGCGGCGCCCTGGCGTCGACCAGACGCCGCAACCAGCGGTCGTTGACGTGAAGGCGCGGAGTCAAGGCAACCGCCAACAGACTACCGAGCACTTAGACTCATCAGTTTCCGCTGAACCTATTTCCGGCGAGCACGAAGAGGCGCTAAGCGCCCGTGAGCTGAGCGAGCTCGGCCACCGCATGGGCCAGTGGGCAATGCAAGCCGGCGTATTCGCAAAGGGCGCCGGCTCCAAGCTTCTAGCTGTAGGGGGGAAGGCTGCCGGCGGAATGGGGCACGTACTTTTGGCGGCTCGTTCTCGTATGGGTAAGTCCGCGGTAGAAAAGAACGAACGTCCACGTCGCACCGCACCGCCACCCGAGAGCAGGTTCTCGGGTGCACCACAGCTAAAGACTGTTGCTCGCGCCACTTCAAGGAAGGGCTTGCGGCAACAGACCCAAACGGTGGCCGAAGCTCAGTCCGCGTGGGCATCAGCGCCCCCCAAGCTAAAACTACTGGCGGCGGTTGGCGGCGCCTCGCTGATCGTTGGCATAACAGCGCTCATCACCACACGAGGGGGCCAAGAAGACGCCTCCAAGGTAACAACCAGCGCGCCAGCTCTCACCCAGGCCCCTCTAGCTGCGACCGCTGGCGGACCGGTTGCTGCGACGACGGCTGCACCTTTACCTCAAAAGACGGCTCCAGCAGAGTCCGATCCCAAGCAGGGAATCGTGGCAGAGGTGCCGCTTTTTGGTCCCACGCCGATGGCCACTTTGGAAGCCGCGCCCCCTCCCGTTGCGGTTGAAGAAGAACCTGAGGTGGCGCTTAACGAAGGTGAACGTGAGCTACAGCTCTCGCGTGCAGCTGCGCAGGAAGACGAAAGCTTCACGGACGACGCGAAGGATGAGAAGGTCGTAAAGCCTGAGGACGTAAAGCCCTTCCAGCGGGGAGCGCTGGAATTGCCCGTGGTTTACAAGATGAAGCTCGACGCCCCGGGTGGCGCCCTTTTGGGAACAGCCACGGCCACAGGCTTCAAAATCACCCTTCCGGGTCGCAAAGTGCTCGACAACGGCCGCGCCATTGAACAGCGCGATCGTAGGATTCTACGGGTTCGCACCAACAACACCCAAGCCGGCGCTGAAATCACGTTCCAGTTTCGCGGGCCTGTGCCCGGGTACAAGGCGCGGCTTCAGAAGGACAGAGTCGACTTTTTCGTGAGCTCCGGCAAAGACAAATAAGCACGGGTGCGCTAAGCTCCCGCGCGATGCGCGTAAGACTTGTCAGCTACTTGAGCCTTTCGGCGGCTTTGTTTGGGCTGAGCCCTGCGGCTGTATGTGCGCAGGGGGCCACGCTTCCCACCGTGGTCCGGAGCTTCCCGCACGATCGCACGGCTTTCACCCAGGGCTTGTTGGTGTTCGAGGGCAAGCTCTTTGAGAGCACGGGGCTTGAAGGCCGTTCAACGCTGCAGCGCTCGGACATTGCGACAGGGCGAATCGAGAAGAAGGTCGACCTCGATCCGGCCTTTTTCGGTGAGGGCCTCGCGAGAATCAATCGCAACCTTTACCAGCTCACGTGGAAAAACGGAGTCGCGATTCGGTACAACTTGGATACCTTCGTCGAGCAAGGGCGTTTCAACTACGCGGGGGAAGGTTGGGGGCTGTGTTACGACGGGCAGTTTCTCGTGATGAGCAACGGCACTGATCGCCTTTCGTTTCGAGATCCAGAAACGTTCGGGGAAGTGCGAAGCCTGCAAGTTCTGAGAGGTGGGCAGCCTTTGTTCAACATCAACGAGCTTGAGTGCGTGCAGGGGTTAATCTACGCTAACGTGTGGCAAACGGATGTGATCGTTGGGATTGATGCGCGCACCGGGAAGGTAGCTTCGGAAATCAATGCGGCGGGCCTGCTTGCTGCAGATGAACGAGATGGGGTGGATGTCTTAAATGGCATCGCCGTGATCCCCGAAACCGGCAATTTCTATATTACGGGCAAATATTGGCCGAAATTGTTCGAGGTGACGTTCAGCGGCGCTCCGAAGCCTGTAGCGGCGCCGGCACCCATAGCCAACGCTCCCCCCAAGGTGCCCCCGCAGTCCAAGCCGGCCTGTGCGGTGCGTGTGGGCCAAAGCCGAGGAACTTCGCGTATTAGCTTCACCCTCGTGGGTCTGGTTATCGGGCTCGGGGTCTTCAGGCGGCGTGCGCGAGCTACTTTGAAGTAACCTGGCGCGGCCCGGACCCTTTGCGAGTTACGCGCAACAAAGCGGTACGTGGGCTTACCCGTAGGTTCCCAGAATCATTTTGGCCGAGCAGCAGCTTCTGTGAACCTGCAAACGCAATCATGGCGGCGTTATCGGTGCAGGCCGCAAATGGGGGGATCAGTAACTTAAGCCCAGCTTCGCTGGTTGCCAAAGCGGCCGCTTCACGCAAACCCCGATTGGCGGCAACTCCGCCACACAACACGAGCGTCCTAACCTCTTCTTTTACGGCTGCCCGTACGCTCTTCGACACCAAGCTGTTCACCACGGCGTGCTGGAACGCGGCGCACAGATCACGTAGCCGGGGCTCATCTCCTGGGACGCCGTGCTGTTGGACGTAACGGGCCACTTCCGCTTTTAAGCCCGAAAAGCTAAACTCCAAGGACGCTTTGGCCTTCATCGGGCGGGAAAGATTGATGGCTTGTGGGTCCCCCTCGCGCGCAAGCTTATCCACAATCGGGCCGCCCGGATAACCAAGCCCAAGTAGCTTGGCGACCTTATCAAAGGCTTCCCCGGCAGCGTCGTCCCGCGTGGCTCCAAGCTCAAAGATTTGATCAAGGCCAAAGCCCTCCACTCGATAGAGTGCCGTGTGCCCGCCCGAACAGAGCAAGCCAACGAATGGAAACTCAGGTGGCTCATAGCCTACGGCGTTCGGGTAGCGAAGAAAGGCAGCGAGTAAGTGGCCCGTCAAGTGATCGACGGCCACCACAGGCTTCTGCATCGCCCACGCCAGGCCTTGAGCAAATTGGGCACCCACGAGCAATGCCCCTGTGAGCCCGGGCTGGCTGGTGATAGCGATGCCATCGATTTGATCGCGCTCCGTTTGGGCCTCTTCGAGTGCCCGTGTAACTACGGGAAGGATGAAGCGCAGGTGATCGCGGGAAGCCAGTTCTGGCACGATCCCGCCATAGCGGCTGTGGAGCTCTACTTGCGTGTGCACGACATCGGAAAGCACGCGCCCATCGCTTTCGACGACGGCAGCGGCCGTTTCATCGCAGGAAGTTTCGATGCCTAGAACACGCACAACGAACCTAATACGAGCAGTTGCTCTCGGCTTTGCGAGCCAAGGTGAAAAGGCCAAAGCCGGGTTGATCGGCGGGGGCCGCGCCAGGCGCGGGGAAAGGTTTGGGTTTTAACAAACGCAGTTCGATAGTGCTGTCTTTCATCAACGAAAGAACGCCAAGAAGCGTGCCCTGACAGGTGGAATCCACCCAGGCCATGAGATTTTGCTCACGGCCATCTCCGAACTCCAACAAGCTAAGCTGATCATGGGCTAGCGTTGGTATGGCTCTGAGGGGGGCGTGATTTAATAACGGTTGCCCACTTGCTGCACACAAGCCGGTGGCTTTGTCCCCCGTGGTAACAACACCAGGCAAGCTGTCGAGCGCATGAATGTTGAGCTCCAAGCGTATAGGCAATACAGGCGGAACGGCCGCAGGCAAAAGCCCTTCGTGAAACACCGGTGAAGATACCATGGTACCACAGTAGGCTTCTCCCGGTTGTGTTTCAAAACGACTCAAATCTTGGCAGCCAAGCAGCCACAAGCTAACGAATGGCAAGCTCAGCAAGAACGTAGGAGGGAGGGCCAACCGGGTCCACATGGGGGTTACGGAGCTTGTAGCAGAGTCCGGGCCGTGTTCCGCACATCTTCATCAGGATCTACCCGCGAGCGCGCCTCCAACAGGGCCTTATTGTTGGATCGATCGAGCACGCTGAGCGCTTGCAGGCTCGCTCCGCGCACCAATGCGTAGGGGTCCTTTTGGGCCCGCGCGCGGAGGGCCAGAAGGACGCCCGTGTTCGCGGGAACGCCGATGCTTTCAAGTGCCTGCGCTGCGCGCAACCTAAGCACCCACGAAGACGCTTCCGTGAGCACTTTGGCGATCTCGGACGCTCCGGAGTGCGCCTTTCTAGCAGTGAGCACGTTGAGCGCTACAAAACGCACCGACTCCGACGGATCGTTGAGCGCTCGCACCACGGCGGCAAGCGCGCGATCATCTCCATTTTGCCCCAGAAATTCGAGTGCGAGCCTTCGGATATCGCTTTCTGGATGTGTCACAAGGGCCTCGAACGGTTCGACCAAGGCCACCACTAGCTGTTGGGTAACTTTGGAAACCTGGGCTTCTAGGTCGGAGGGAATGCCCGAAGTCGAGTCCATGAGCGGCAGGAACAGGGGTGCCGTGCGTGTGCCGCCAATACTCTGAGCTACGGTGCGAGCGGCTTCTACAGAGGAGCCAGCTTGGCTGGTTGCGACTTCGAGGAGCGTGGGGCTCAACCAAAGCATCGCCTGGGCGCGTTCCGTGTTCGAAAATTGAGTTAAGTTGGGAGCAAGCTCCAGGAGTTCCAGCGCGTCTACGCGAGAACCCCGTGGGGAGGCTAAGCCGTTTGACCACACCGTTCTTCTAGTCGTGCGTATGAGGCTGGCGAGCTTAGCGACTTGTTGAGTCTGGCGATCGGAATCCAGAAGTGCGAGTGCAAATGGGGTAGGATCAGGGTTCTGAGATAATGAGGCGAGGGCCAATAGCGCGCTCTGGCGGAGCGTAGCCTCGGAGGAACCCACCAATTCTTTCAGAACGACCTCCGTCGACTTATCACCCATTTGGGCGAGCGCACGGGCGGCCGCCGCACGTACCACAGGAGCGTTGAGTGTCGAACGACACAAGCTCACCAATGTGGCCGTAGCAGGTTTGTATTTGAGGGCGCCAAGCCCGAGCGCTGCCACCGCTTTGATGGACGGCGAATCAGTCTTCAGCAAACTCACAAGGAGCGGGGCCGCCTTGGAATTCGGCAGGGTTGCGATGGCGAAAGCTGCTGCCACGCTTACGGGGTCCCCTTCAAACGCCCGCGACTTGCCCTTCACAAACAGCACCTGTTCGAAGCGTGGTAGAAGGCTGGGATCTTTAAGGTTCGCGGCAGCGAGCATGGCGCGCGTGCGCAGTTGCACATCGGAATCACCCGTTGCGAAGGTAACCAGCGCCGGGCCTGCGCCCTGGTTGTGGATATAGCTCAAAAGCTCGATCGCGATTTGCTTCTGTTTGCTCTTTGGATCAATGAGCGCGTCCAAGAGTGGCTTCACCGCGCGTTCGCCGAGTTCCGCTAGCGCCAGTTCACTCGCTTTTTGAACTTCCGGGTCGGTGCCTGATGCCGCGGAGATGAGCGGGAAGGCGAGTGTGCCGTAGAGCTCAATCAGTAGCTCGCGGTAAAGGGGCTTGTTCGGGTGCGAGAGCGTTACTTGAAATAACTCACGTTCCAAGTCCGGCAGCGTGCCAGCGCTCACGTTGATCTGCGAACTCATGCGCACCGCACGGGCGAGAAGTTCATCGTCCACCGCCGTTCGCATCACTCGCCGCATCAGCCGATCGGCGTCTGTGGCTTGCCCTTCGGACAAGAGAAGGTCGGCGAGGTCGAAATATACCGCAAAAAGGCGATCGTTCTTGGAGATAGCTTTGCGAAAGGCATCGATCGCAAGCTGCGGAAGATTTCGCTTCCTGTACATTTCGCCGAGGCGCCGATGCCCCTCAGCGTCGTCCGGGTTGAGCTCAAGAGCTCGGGCGGCGTAGCGCAATGCGTCCTTATCGCGATAAAGTGCACCTGCATGTTCGGCCATGCGTTGGTAGTACTGCCGCGCATTTGTAGGATCCAAGATAACCAGTTGTTCGAGCGCGCGGAGGGCCTGCTCTAGCCGCCCGAGCTTTGCTAAGGTTTTCTCAAGTGTGAGCCAGCCATCGATGTCGCCCGGAGCCAAAGCGAGCACCTTCCGCAGGGTCGTTTCCGCTTGTTCTGGTTGCCCCAATTTTATCTGAACCTCGGCTAATAAGCGCCCCGCTTCCAGATTCGGCGGCTTCTGCTCTAACTGAAGGCGAAGAGCCTGCGGACGCCCCTCTATCGAGTGATCGAGACTCCAGAGCGTGACAATATGCGCTCGCGCTTCGCGCTGGGCGTGCCGGTCGGGAGAACCCTTCTTCAACAAGCCGAACCACACCTCTCCCGCGTCTTGGTAGAAACGGCGACGAGCTGCTTCGGTGCCTTGGGCGCCTGCTCGTTCTAACGCTAGAGCGTAGGCGCGCTCGATAGCTCGATCATTGGGTCGGAGCTTTCTGGCTTCGCGGTATGCAAAAAGCGCGTCGGAGGTGAGGTCGTGCTGAAGGTAAACATCCCCCAATATGAGCAGATTGGCCGCCCGATCACTGCCCGCGTGTTCGACCAGCTTCCAAGTTTTCTGGGCACGGTTTTTATCGTCTGCTTCCCAGTAGCGGCTGCCGAGCTCCACCAAGTGTCGAGGATCTCTCCCCGCACCTGAGGTGATCTTTTCAAGGATCTGAGTCGCACGTGCGGGGTTGCCCAAGCGCTCGTAGAAGTTAACGAGCGTTGTCAGTACTTGTTCATCGCCGGAAGCTCGCTGTTCGAGCGTTTCGAGCTCGGTTAGAGCGCGCGCGCGTTCGCCCTGCTGCAAGAGTGCTTCCACTAAGCGAAACACGAAGTTGGGGTTGCGTGGCTCAGCCGCGCGCAGCTTCTCGTATTCGCTAATCGCACCCTTCAGGTTGCCTTCGAGTTCCAAAAGGCTGATAATCTTGAGGCGTGTGGCGACATCTTTGGGCCGTTGTGCCCCGAGGGCTACATAGGTTTTCTGTGCATCTTGCAGCCGACCTGTTTCTTCGTAGAGTTCTGCTAGAAGCTTCTGCCTGTCCCAATCCTTACCACCGCGTAATTCGAGCTCCCGGATCAATTCAGGTAGGCGATTTTGACCGCGATAGATGTCTCCTATCGTCTGGTAGACCTCCGTAACAATCCCAGATTGTCCGGCAATATTGAGAGCTTTGTGGAGTTCGGTGAGGGCGTCTTCAGTTTTGCCAGCTTTTGCCAATGCGCGCCCGAGGTCTCGAAGAGCTGGCAAAAGCACCCGATTGTCGCCTGCTGCTAGCCGTACCACACGGCGGAATTCGTCGACGGCGCGTTCGTAGCGTGCGCGCTGCAATAACTCACGTCCGAGCTCGGCCTCTACAAGGATGGAGCCACGCGCCACCTTCACGAGCCCACGGTGACTCTCGGTGGCGCAGGCGTAGTCTTCAAGGTCGAGACAGAGCGTAAGTAGGGTGCGCAGAACGGGCTCGCGAGCACTGGGAGCTTTGATGTTCAAAAGCGCACGTTCGTAACCCTGCCGAGCACGCGCGAAATCACCTTGCTCCTTAAACAACTCCGCCAGCGCAAGCTCTGGTGCCGGATCCTTTGGGCGCTTCAAAATGGCCTGTTCATACGTGGCTTGCGCTTCCGGGTAGTTGCCCGCCTGCCGCAAAATCCCAGCTAACGCCACCAATGCTCGCGCTCCTTCGTCGGTATCTGCGCGCGCGCGTTCTTCAAATTCCGCGATTAGCCGATCAAGCTTGCCATCGCGCTGGCGGTAGAGGTCAGACAGGCGCCGGATGGGGAATTGGGCTTCAGGTTGGCTGAGTACGATGCCCGTATACCTTGCTATGAGCGCTTCACTCTTCGGCTCTGTTGCGGTGCTGGTTTGCGGTGGTGTTGACGGAGCGCTCGGCTTTGCCTGCGAGGGAGGGCGTTTGCTTGTAGTGGCGCCCGCTTTGGGTTTTGAGCGGTGGCGCCCACGTGGGTCGAATTGGGCAAAGCCGGGGTCTCCCAGCAGCAAGACGAAGCTGCCGAGCAGAAGCGAGCGGGAGAGCCAACCGAGCTTCACGGGAGCCCTTCGCTTGAGCTTTCTACTGCCCGACGCACGCCGAAGGGCACGATTGCGTGATGCACGCGAAGGCCGAGAACGCCTGGGTGGCGGCGTTCACATCCCCTCCGAAGCAGCCGAGCACGCAACCGAAATCGAAGCCTTGATTGTTGAAGCAACCGTTAAGAGCGCAGACAGTACCGTTCAGGCACGTGGGGTTCTGAAAGCACACCGAAGCGGCTGGACATTGGTTGACCGCACAGCTCAAACAATCGATGGGGTTGGTGCCTCCCCCAGCGCCACCAGCAGGAGCGCCACCGGTTATGAACCCACCGAAACCACCGGCAGGGGCACCCCCTGTGAATCCGCCGAAGCCGCCAGCTGGGACGCCACCAAAACCACCTGCAGGAAACCCACCGCCACCGAAGCCACCAGCAGGGACGCCACCAAAACCACCTGCAGGAAACCCACCGCCACCGAAGCCACCAGCTGGGACGCCACCAAAACCACCTGCAGGAAAACCGCCGCCGCCCCCTGCCGGAACGCCACCCCCGACACCGCCAGTTACAGGTTGCCCGCCGCTGCCGCCCACGCGTACACCCCCCGAACCACCACTACCGCCAAAGCCGCCCGAACCACCGATTGGTTCGAAGCCTTCGAGATCCTCCATCCCGCTGCGCCCTCCACAACCAACGCTCAGGCTCAACCCCGAAACGGCTGCACACAAAACCCACAGGCCCCGCCCGCTGCGACCAAAAAAAGAAGGGCAGTAACGCCGTGTCGATGGCTGCTTGGCAACGGAAAGGTGTCGCATTGTTAAGTCTGAGGTTTTAGCATCCATCCCTCTCGGGTGCATCGAAGTCGGCATTTTATGCCCCCGAGGGGCCCAAGGCGGCTGCTTCTAGAAGTGCAGGCACCTTCCGCTGACGGGTGCCGTGCATGGAGTGCGGCAAGGGGTAGCCCTCGGCTACACTCGGAACTACGGTGCCGGCAATGGAACCGCGGAACCTGCGGGTGGGCCTTGTTCAGTCGCATCTTGCGGGCGACGTCCCAGAAATGCTGGCGAGAACCGCTGGTTATGTCCGCAAAGCGCGAGCCCGAGGCGCCGAGCTCGTGTGCCTGCAGGAGCTGTTTGCCGCCCCCTATTTTTGCCAGGTCGAAGATGCGCGGTACTTCAGTTTGGCCGAGGAGCTGAATGGGCCCACGTGCACCCACATGGCGAAGCTTGCCCAGGAGTGCAGCATCACGCTGGTGGTCCCGTTTTTCGAGCGGCGGGCTGCCGGGCTTTACCATAACAGTTTGGTGGTCTTCGGCCCCGAAGGGCAGCGCCTCGGGATGTATCGCAAGATGCACATTCCCGATGATCCGCAGTTCGAGGAGAAATTTTATTTCACGCCGGGAGATCTCGGGTTCGTGAATGTGCCAACCCCCAAAGTAGAGCTCGGAACGTTAATCTGCTGGGATCAGTGGTACCCTGAAGCCGCCCGGCTCACCGCGCTCAAAGGTGCCGAGCTCTTGGTTTACCCGACTGCCATAGGTTGGCTCACCGAAGAGAAAGCCGAACATGGCGCGACGCAGCTTTCAGCCTGGCAAACGCTACAGCGGTCTCACGCGATTGCTAACGGCGTGTTCGTGCTCGCGGCTAATCGGGTTGGCGTGGAAACGATTGAAGGGAAGAGTATTGAGTTTTGGGGGCACTCTTTCGTGTGTGATCCAACCGGCACGGTTTTGGCACAGGCTGGCACGGGCGAAGAGGTGCTCGTGGTGGACTGTGATTTAACGCTCGTGGAAAAGTCCCGCCAAGTTTGGCCTTTCTTCCGGGACCGTCGCACTGACGCGTACTCGGGCCTCACGGAGCGCTGGTCGAAGCCATGACGGCAAATGCACCCCGGGTGCGCTACCGGATGCCGGCTGAGTGGGAGCCCCACGCCGCCACCTGGTTCGCTTGGCCGCACAACGCGTGGGATTTTCCAGGCAAACATGGTGCCATCGGCTGGGTATTTGCAGAGGCTATGCGTTATCTCGCCGAAGGAGAGCGCGTTCGGATTTTGGTAAATGATGCCGCTGGCAAACGTGTAGCGCTGAGTGCACTTCGGCGCGCGCACGTCGATCTGGAGACCGTTGATTGGGTCATTTGCAAGACGGATCGCTCCTGGACGCGGGATTTTTTACCGACGTTCGTGACGAGTAAGGCGATTGCTCGAGCCGAATCTAAGCAGCTTTCGGTGAGCCGAATAAAGCCGCGGAAAGTTGCCAAGCTTCCGCGAGCCGCAGCCGTTAAGTGGCGGTTCAATGGCTGGGCGCGTTACCCAAACCATCGCTTGGATGATGCCGCGGGCCTTTTGGTGGCAGAGCAGTTTAGTGCGAAAGCCATCAAGCCCGTCACTTCCACGGGTGCGCACGTAGTGCTGGAGGGTGGCGCGATTGATACGGATGGTCTAGGCACGCTCCTTACGACTGAGAATTGTTTGGTGAGCGGCACCCGTGCCCGTGGCAGAAGGCTTGGTAAGGCAGGCTATGAGGCGCTTTTTCGAGAATGTTTGGGCATTGAGCAGGTGCTCTGGTTGCCAGATGGGATCGTGGGGGACGACACCTCCGGCCATATTGATGATTTCTGTAGATTCGTGGGGCCGGGGCGCGTCGTCATCTGTGAAGAGCGCGATCGCCGCGACGCGAACCACCAGCCACTCCGTGAGGCCAGAAAAGCCCTCTCCCGTGCGCGAGATGCCTCTGGAACGCCGCTCGAAGTTATCGGCCTGCCCATGCCCCGTCCGATCTACTTCGGGCGGAGCCGCCTTCCAGCAAGCTACGCCAATTTTTACATTGGAAATCGAGCCGTATTGGTGCCCACCTTCAACGATGAAAATGATCGCCAGGCTCTCGGCATTCTCGAAAAGCTGTTTGGAGATCGTCCAGTGATTGGGATCCATGCGGCCGACCTCGTGCTAGGGCTTGGGACACTGCACTGCAGCACCCAACAGGAACCTGAAGGCTGAAAATATGCCCACGCGCCACGCCTTCAACTGGAAGCTATTGCTCAGTGTTCTTCTGGGCTTGGGCGTGCTCGTTCGGTGCGAGCAAAAGCCTGCGCCATCCCCTGTGCCGGTGCAGCGAGCTGCCGCGAAAAGCCTCCTCACGGTGGACGCAAGTGCCGAGCGCGAGCGACTTGATGCTCCCTATCGGTTGAAGCTTGATGCGCGCGTGCCGCGCGGGTTTCGAGCCGTGCACCAGATGCTCACCGCGGGAGTGCAGGCTGATTTCCATTCGACCAGCGAGAAGAAGCACCAATATGTGTACCGGGACCAGACCAAGCTCGCCGAGCTCTCCGAAGCTCCGGAGCTGGCCGAATCCAAGGCGGCCATTCTAAAGTACGCTGAGTTCCTAGGGCCGCTCATTGTTCGTGCCCCCGAAGCCCCATTGTCGGCAAGTGCGGCCACAGAAACACCATGGCTTGAGCCGATTGAAAGTTCGTTCCAGCGCCTCAACTCGGTCGCGGGACTCCGCGCTTCGGAACTCCTTGGTCGAGATGTTGCTCCCCGCGTTGCCCGTGCGTTGGTGAACCTTTGTTTTCAGGCGACGGATCGTCTCGGTACTGCTGATGATGTGTGTGCGCGCGCCCTGACATTGCTGGCGATCGCGGAGAAGGTTTCCGGGGTCTCGCTCGCTGAGCCAGCCGCGCTCCTTTCGTACACCATGGGTTATGAAGCAGAGGCCGAGCGCCTATCCGAAGTGCTTGGCGCCGAACACCCTCTGCGGGCATTTGTGACGCGAAATGACGCCGTGTTGCGCCGGCTAGCCACGGCCAACGCTCCGAGCTTTGCAACCCGTCTGCTGTGGTTGGTGCGCCTCAACGAGGCTGGTAAGGCGGACGAGGAAGCCTCCTACCGCGGCCAGTACTTTCGCGGCGCTGAACTTACGGCGTCGGTCTTGTGCGCGCGTTTGCGGGGAAAAGAAGGGGCGCTTCAGCCTGAGTTTGTGGCAGCTTTGCCGAGCCTGCTCTTGCTTGAGGCCAATGGGCTCACTCGTGATCCTCAAGCGCTTCGCTTCAGAACTGAGATCCGAAGTTCGAGCGCACGCCCTGAGGAGCTCACCGAGGTAGGCGTGGCGATTGAGCGTCTTTTCGCACCGAACACGAGTGTCTTTGTTGCGTACGAAACGGTGACGGAGCGCCTCAGCGCGCGCGCAGGTGCAGCTGATGCTTTATCGTCGGCTGCCACGCGTTCATTCTTGTCGACCCTGATGTTTTCGGCGCTGCGGGCGCGTGCTCTTTCGGTAGGTGAAAATCCTAGTGGAAAAGCTGCGTTGGTTGAGAGCTTGCGTCGGCAAAAGCTCGGCGTATTTGAGGAGTTCTCACGTTGGTTGAACGTGGCTTCTGGTCCCAAAGTTGCAGGCCGCGCACCGGAGCTATTAGCGCAGGCGCAAAAGCTTCGGGAAATTGGCGGCGTTGGCTGGGAACCGCTGTATGTTGCATTGGCGGCGGGCGTGCGCCCCGGCTCGGCCTCACAATATGCCTTAGCGCAAGCCTATTTTTCGCACCTAGATTCGCGACCCCGCTATCGTTGGATGGCTGCGAATGTTGCCGGAGAGGCACTTTCAGATGCCTTGCTCCGGGAACAGTTCCTTCGGGTGGCTGTTGATGCCGCCCCCAACGCTTACCCACAGCAGAACATTGGGCTTTCAGGTTTTTTGCAGGACGAGAAGCGGCTCATTGCATTGTCGCAGGTCCCCAGCTGGACGCTGGCGGATCGCGCCCACGCCGTCCTCGAATTGAGCCGTGTCGAGGGCGTTCCGGCTGGCGCCCTCGATGAGAATTTTCGGAAGCTGCTCAGCAAGACAGAGGATGATTGGGCCGCGCGCTCGGTATACGTGGATTTTCTGCGCACACGCGGACAGCTCGATGTAGCGCTTGAGGTCACTCGCGAGTGGCTCTTTCCCGAGCCCAGAAGTGGTGCGGAATCCCTCATAGCCGCGCGCACACGGGCAGCCTCGATCCTGATGGAGCAGGGCAAATTGCCCGAGGCTTGGAAGTTGGTGGAACCCCTCGTTGATAGCCTGCAAAGTGCTCCGCTGCAGGTAGCTTCCCAGATTTTAGTACGCCAAAAGAATGTCGAGCGAGCAGTAGCTTTGGTGGAAGCTGATGTGCAACGGGGCTCAAACGCCCAAAATTCGCAAGCAAACTACGTAGATCTTCTCTGGCGCGCAGCTCGCTACGACGCAGCCGCCAAAATGTTAGCAGAAGCTCAAAGCCAGCCCTCCTTCGACATTCTTCTAAAAGACTTGAGCCAACGTTTCTCGGCCATGTTGGGTCGCGATGCCGAAGCGACGAAGCTTGCGTTCGACGCCCTCCGTGATGCCAAGCTGAGCCCTCCTCGGTTGGCGCGTTTTGCCGAAAGCGTCGCGAACACGCGCCCAGAGCTTGGATTTGAGCTCTTTTCACGCATCACGGCGGTAGGTCCCGAGCAGCTCGGAAACCTCCTGCGAGCGTACATTGTGCTGAAGAAGCAAAAGGGTGAGGGTGCTGCCGGTAGCTGGATATCGGAAAAAGTGCCGCAAAAATCCCGTCAGAATTTGGCGGAGCTCGCCTTTTTGCAGGGCCAGGATGAGCTGCTTTGGGAATTTGCCGAGCCCACCGGGCGGCCTCTCACCGAAAGCGATTTCGTGTGGGTGCTTCGAGCGGCTTCGCTCGTTCGCGCACAAAAGACGAGCGATCCAAAATGGAAGCGCGTGGTCGGCTACTTCACGCCAGACACGGAGCGCAAAGATCCGGGGCTCTCCTTGTTGCTCGGTCGCTATCTGGTCGGGGGCATGGATGCCGAGGCTCTCGTAAAGCTCGCAGTGTCGCCCCAGAATGCGGCGCGCGTGGCGTATTACCTGGGGCTCATGGCGCAAGCCAAAGCCAAGCTAGAGGTGGCCCACACGTGGTACCGCGTGGCGGCCGAATCTGGCCTTACAGATTTGCCCGAGTGCCGGCTGGCAAAAGCGCAGCTCGACGTCTGGCGAGACTCCGGACGGGCGCTGAAGTTCCAGCACTAACGCGTGCGGGTTGGGTCACAACGCGCGGGCGTGGCCTGGCAATCGGGGTATGAGGGCGCGGAGCTACTTCGCCTGCCCACTCGCACGGCGCGAGCGGATGAAGGCGCCGGGCGGACCTACTGTCGGGAGACGGAGGGGCGGCGCGGGGTCTTATTGTTTTGCGCTAGAGGTACTTAGCATGACAAGTATCTCTGGGTCGCGCTGGAGGGGGAGCAAGCCGGTTGCGCCCTCGGAGATTCAGGGTTATTCGACGCGCCTTAACTCAGCACGAGTGGCGGAATTGGCAGACGCGCCGGATTTAGGTTCCGGTACCGTGAGGTGTACAGGTTCAAGTCCTGTCTCGTGCACTGAAGCGAAATGTCTGGGTTTCTGAAGAGTCCTGGATTTCTTGGACGATTGCCGTCCCTACGCTGGGGACGATTCAGTGGACGATTGAATGGCTGAGGACCCTCAAGAAGCTAAGAAACTAGCGCGAGCCAAGCTCGCGGAGGTCTTGCGCACTGCGAGCGAGCAGCTGCTGGCAGAGGGTGACGCAGAGGGGGCGCGCATTGCCGTTGAGGCGCTCAAGGAGCTCAGGCGGCTGCATGATAATCCTGCCGGATAAGAGCTAACGGGGTCGGCTAGCACGTGGCCATTCTGGACGGGTGGTTGCTGGTGGTGGACACTGGGTGGGGTGACTGTACGTAGCGAACTGGATGGAGCACGCGTCGCGCTTATTCGGGATCGCCTTGGGGCGCTCCTGGTCGGACAGCCCGGGGCGTTTGAGAACTACAAAACTGCCGTCCAACTCGTTACGCCCTGGATGTGGTGCGCCGAGGACCGAAAAACGATCACCAATCCCGAAGTCGTCGCTTGGCTCGCGAAACATTTTTGGCCTGATCAACCCTTTTCGAGGCTATTGGCAGACTATTACGCCATCAGCGTTGCTGCGAGCGTGGTCGCGGAGCGCCCCGCCGTGCGCAAGAAGCTCTATGAGGGAGGGGAGTGGGCAACTGATATTTTCAAAAGAACCGGGAAAACGGCGGACTCGCTTCCTCGCCTACGAATGGTATTTGATGACAACAAGCAAAAGGAAGCAGAGGTGCTGCTTCGAGGTGCAGCTGCCAACATCCGGGGCGCTGCGGAGTTGCTTGGTAAGCAGGCAGAAGCGCGGATCATATCAATGGGCGAGTTCTTCGCTCCCCAAGTCATTGACGAAGCAAGTGAGAGACTCCCGGCGCGAGCTGCCATGTTTCTCCACTCGCTGGTAGAGGCTTTGCGCGAAAGTCTCTGTGAGGTGACCTTTGAAGGCTTGACCGTGCCTGCCTCCCGAGGCGCATGGAAAGAGTTCGAAACTGAGGTAGCAGCCTCGCTTCGGGAAAATGGCATTCCGCCAAAACGCGTGGTCGATATTTTCAAAAAGGTAGGAGATGAAGTGGACCCGGAGGACGAGAGACGGAGGATCCACCGGAACATGGGCCGCAAGCGAAAAACCTAGCCGTCTTTCGAATTTTGTGGGGGCAGCATTTAGGAAATCCCAGATGCTGCTCCTGGGTTTCGAGACGGACTCGTAGCTTGTCTCATGGCAAACAACGAGCAATGGTTACTAATTGGTGAGGTTGCCAAAATCGCCCGAGTTTCCCCGGAGACCGTGAGATTTTGGATTCGTGAGGGCCGCCTCTGGAGCGTGAAACCGGGGCGGCGACGTCTCGTCCACCGGGAGGTCCTTGAGGCCTTTCTTCGGCTGCCGCGACTTGGCGACGGCGGGAGCGGTGTTCTGCGGTCGAGTGTGCGACTGCGAGGAGCGAAGATGCGATGAAAACCTATAGTTGCGTGGAAGCCGGCGATCGAGAGGAAGTATTTCGTCTGCTGGCTCGGCTCATTGCCCCTTACCTTACGGAGCTCGGCCAGACGGAAGCAGAGCTTTACTATGACCAGCATACTAGCCCACTCGGCAAACGCAGGCATCTGAACCTGGCGCGGCGCGGCGCCCTTCCTGCGCACAAAGTTGGTCGGCGGGTGCTCGTAAGACACGTCGATGTCCATGCTTACATCGTTGCTCATAGAGTGCCTGCGGTTGCCTATGAACCTGATAGCGATCCACTCGCGGATTGGGAGCTTGCTCGGAAGGAGGCGCCATGAGCTTGGAATCGCTCAATCCTCTTCTTCGCGCTGCGCTAGATTACGCAAACCGCGGTTGGTACGTTTTGCCCTGCAAAGCGCGCGACAAGACGCCAGCCACCGCACACGGCTTCAAAGACGCGACGATCGACCGCGATCAGCTCGTTGCTCACTGGCGGCGGGTCCCCAGCGCAAACGTAGGTATTGCTACTGGGCGACCGTCGGGAATAGTCGTTTTGGACGTGGATCCTCGAAACGGGGGACATAACAGCCTGAAAGAAATCATCCGCACGCACGGCGCCTTGCCGGAAACTGCAACGGTTGAAACGGGCGGAGGTGGACAGCATTACTACTTTGCGCTCCCTGCTGACGTGGTCGGAGCGAAGAGCTTTGTGCTTGCGCCAGGCTTGGATGTAAAGGGTGCGGGGGGTTATGTCCTCGCTCCCGGATCGGTTCACCCAAGCGGTGGCGCTTACACCTGGACTCTCGCGCCCGAAAACACTCCGCTCGCTGATGCTCCGGCATGGCTCTTTAGGGCAGCAAGAGATAAGAGCTTGAAGAAACCCGCGCCAAATCAGCTGACCGCTGCATCGGTCGCGGATGCTTCGGCCACTCCTTTGGGCAGGTTGTTCGCGGAATCTATGTTGCTCGGCAAGGCTCTCGACGAGGGTAAATGGTCGGTGGTTTGCCCGTGGCAGCAAGAGCACAGTGGCGGAAAGCTCCTGGACACATCGACGGTGATCTTCGCTGCTTCATCACCTGGGGCAATCGGAGGTTTCCATTGTTCACATTCACACTGCGCGAGTCGATCGGCAAAAGACGCGTTCGACGAGCTCCGGCGCACGGCGGACAGTTTGCAGTCAGCGAATTCGTGGATGAGCCAACTGACTCGAAGTGACAAAGGTGTGCTTAAATGCAATTTTCGGAACGTGTGCACTATCCTTGCAAACGACGAGGCTTACGGGACTAAGCTCCGGTTCGATGAAATGAATCTAACCACTTACCTAGGGAGCGACGAAATCCGCGACCCCACCATTAGCGCGATTCGTGTGGACGTCGACAAGCGCTACGGGATCGGACCTAGCGAAGCGGACACTGTGCGTGCGGTCCAATACGTGGCCGAGAAAAACCGATTTCACCCGGTGCGGACGTACCTGAAGGGGCTGGCTTGGGATGGCACCAAGAGGATCGAGCGTGTTGCGAAGGAGGTCCTCCGGGCGCGGGTTGAATCTGAAGAAGAAGGCGACCTCCTCACCGCCATTCTGCGCCGCTGGTTCATCGCTCTTGTTGCTCGACCGCTGAAACCTGGAAGCAAAGTTGACACCGTGATGATTCTCGTTGGCCGCCAGGGCTGTGGTAAGAGTTCTTTCTTTCGGATCATGGGGGCGCAGTGGTTCTCGGACACTGACATGTCCCTCGACAAAGATGGCCTCATGCAGCTTGGGGGCAGCTGGATTTATGAATGGGGCGAGCTCGAAAATATGTTTGGCCGAAATACAACATCGCGCATCAAACAATTTGTGGCGAGCGACCGCGACAAGTTTCGGCCGCCCTTTGGGCGAGCGCCAATTACTGTCTTGCGAACGTCGATTATTGTCGGTACTACCAATCTCGATAGCTTTCTGCACGATGCGACGGGCAGTCGGCGTTTTTGGGTTGTTCCCGTGGGGGATGTTGACCAAGATCTCCTTCGCGATTGGCGCGATCAGCTGCTCGCGGAGGCTGTGGCCGCGTTTCGCAGCGGCGAGAAACATTGGCTAACGGAAGCCGAAGAGCTTCGTCGGCAAGAGTTTGTCGGGCAATTTAACGAAACTGACCCATGGGAGGGTGTTGTCATTAAGTATGCCGAGGCCCAATCAAGCCCGCGCATCCCAGACATTCTGCAAGACGCCCTGAAAATTCCAACCGAACGGCTGTCGCGGCGGGAAGAACAGCGGGTTGCGGCAATCTTGCGACGTAATGGGTGGGAGCCCACGCAGCGCCGTATCGACGGTAAGCAGACCCGCTTTTGGGCGCGTCGGAGATAGGCGGTGGTACGGTGGGACAGTGGGACAAACTAGAGAAACCCCGGGTAAATTCCCTGTATGCTGCCCCTGATTACTTATTTTTATGTGGGACAGTACGGGACAGCAGCGGCGCCCGTCCCGCCCCCGGTGCGTCCGTCCCGGAGCGGTGCTCTCACATAAGAGCTTGAAATCCTGCCGTTTTTCCTCATGTACCGCCTGCCCCCCTGTTTTGACACCGCTCGCAGCTCTGCTCTTGTGATTAGCTTTTCAGTGATATACAAATGACATACATGCCCCAACAGACGACCGTCCGCTTCACCGACGAAGATGTTGCGCTGTTGGACGCAATCCAACAGCGCACGGGCATCTTGAGCAGGGCGGAAATACTCCGGCGAGCCATCCGGCTGTTGGCAGAACGCGAAGGTGTGGCTAGCTCGGCAATTCCCCGCAAGCTCAAACGAAGGAGAAAGTAGTCGTGGCTCGCGGTGCAGCAGGTACGATCTTTGAAAAGCCCGTGAACTCGGGGCGTTTCTACGCGCGATTCACCACCACGTCCGGTCGAAAGACGATTCGCCTCGTGACCTGCTCGACTCGCGCCCAAGCTCGCCAACGTCAGGAGCTCCTAGCAACGGAGCTGGAGCGGCTTCGCCGGGCCGGACACGGAGGGCACGCCGAAAAACTGCTTGAGCTCGCCGCCGTTGCCGATGAACTGCGCCTGGTACGCATTCGCAAGGGCGTGGACGCGATTGTGGCCGGCGAAGCGAAGCCCATTGAGGCCGAAACCCCGCTGACCGACACGGGACCCACCTTCCGGGAGTTTGCGGAGGAGTGGACAGGGGGCGCCCTTCATGCGCGTTTCCCTGATCATGTGAAGAGGAAGAAGACGGCCAACGAGGACGTGTACCGCCTCGTGGCCCACGTCTATCCCATCATCGGGGAACTCCCTATCAGGCACATGAGGCTAGAGGATGCCGAGCGCGTGATGCGTAAGCTCGATCCCGTGCTGGCTGTCGGCTCAAGGAGGCAAGTTGCACAACTGCTCCACCGCGTGATGGCCCTTGCTGCCTACCCCGCTCGACTCATAGAGGCGAGCCCGATACCTGAAGGGTTTCTCCCGAAACCCACCCAACACAAAGCTCAAGCTTGGCTCTACCCGGCTGAGGAACAACGCTTGCTCGCCTGCCCAGACGTGCCGATCCTCTACCGACTCTTCTACGGAGTGCTGGCGCGCGAGGGCTTGCGGCGCGACGAGGCACTGTCCTTAACCTGGAGCAGCGTGGATCTTGAGCGTGGAATTATTACCCTTGACGCAAATAAGACAGGCGATCCGCGTGCATGGGTCTTGAGCGAAGACGTTAGACGTGCATTAAGAATTTGGCACCGCGACTATTGCCCGGGTTTGCCAGGTGATGTCGTTTTTTCGAGTCAGGGCCAAACGATCGATCGCGATCATGTTGCCGCGGTCTTCCGAACGCACCTGAGAAAAGCTGGTGGGGTCAGAGCGGAGCTATTTGAGCGCACTGCGACGCGCATGCCGATTCGATTGCACGACTTGAGAGCAACGTTTGTCACACTTGGGTTGGCTTGTGGACGCACAGAAACCTGGGTTTGCGATCGGACTGGGCATCGCTCGTCCCAGATGCTCAGCCGATATCGTCGAGCAGCGCGAACGGCAGCGGAGTTGGGGTTGGGATCACTGGTGGCCCTGGATGAGGGGATCCCCGAGTTTCAAGCAGGTCACCGAGAATCCACGTCGCGCGCGCCAACGGTTGATGAGCCTCAACAGGATGCGCCAAGCGATACACAAGCCAATGAGCTCGATAGGAAGGCGTCCGCGCGTGACCGGCTGGTTGGTGTGCTCACTGAATCTATTCGCGAGTTGCTGCTTCAGGGCGATTCCGCGGGCGCGCGAGTGGCCATTGATGCGCTGTTGGGGCTTGCCGGGGACGTCGGCGTGGGGAGGGTTCCGGCGGCGAACGTCGCGGTCCCTGGTGTGGTGCCCCCGGACACACTTCGGAGCAATGCGTCGGGTGGGGCCCGCAAGGGCTGAGGGGTGGTTAGAATGTCGGTCGGTGGGTCGAGTATTCGCAGCAAGCCTTTTCTGCGAGTCTGGTTGCGTGAGGAGCTATTTTCGGAGTTAATCTGTTCTTTTGGCTCCGGGGCACAGGTTATGGCGACATTCATGGGGGCGTCGTGCAGCAACGTTCGACAGCAGGATGAACGGCAACAGTGTTGGGTTGCCTTTGGACTGGCATGACGAAGCCGATCGCGATTGAGCTCTGCGCAGGGATGGGCGGCATTGGCATTGCGTTGCGGTCCCTTGGGTACGAAGTTGCGGGAGCTTTCGACTCGTGGGGCGAAGCCGTTGCCATCTACAACCACAACTTTGTCGGCGAAGTGGCCGAAGAATGCAATTTGCTGACGGCAGCCGGTCGCAACCTCGTAGCGGGCGCTAAGACGAGGATTGGTGAGGTGGACCTATTGGCAGCCGGCCCGCCATGCAAGGGTTTTAGCCGCCTTCGAAACGGTCGCCACGACGGTCGCAACGGTCACAACCGGGTGCTTGCAGCCATGCCTGAATACGTCGGGATTATCCGCCCGCGAATGTTTTTGATCGAGAATGTTCCCGATCTTATCCGCCATCGGGAGGGGAAGACGCTCGGTTCCTTGCTTCAGAAGTTACGCCATCCTGCTAGAGGGCTGAAATATTCTATTGAATATCAAACCTACGATGCGGCCTGGTTTGGTACGCCCCAGGCACGCCGCCGCACGCTGATTTTGGGGATTCGAGGAGGCTTCAGCCGGCCGTGCCTTCCTAAGCCCGGCCCCGATCTGTCTCTTCTCTATTCAGCGCTCCGGCGTGGGGGCGAGGTCCCCGACAACCTTCGTCAGTATCTCGCTGCGCTGAAAGACCCAGAAAACGGAACGCTCACCACGGCGAGTCAGGCGCTTTCAGACCTTCCGGTCCTTAACCCCGGCGCCGTGGACAACGAGCGCGAGTATCGGTTCCCGGCGCGGACGGCGTTCCAGCGCTGGGCCCGGGAGCGCGCGCCGAAGAAGCTCACGGACATGCAGACCCCCCGTGTCACGGCGGAGGCGCAGGCGAGGCTTGGGTACATTCCCCCTGGAGGCTGTGCGCGCAGTATCCCGATCGAGCACCTCAACGGTCTCTTACGGCGATACGATTCTGCCTACCGGAAGCTGCATCCCGACACGCCCTCCACAGCGCTTTCGACGAGGTATGACTGCGTCTACCACTACGCCAAGCCGCGATCTCTGTCGGTCCGTGAATACGCTCGCCTACAAGGCATCCCTGACCGCATCGCCTTCCCGTCGGCGCTCGCGTGCCGACGGAGCGCCTACGAGATGATAGGCAACTCTGTTCCACCCTTGCTGATAAGGGGGGTGCTTTCAGCCATAGTCGAAGCCCTCGACGGGGACTCCACGTGAGAGATCCTCCGGTCTTGCCGTCTATCGGTTCATTCAAGAGCATTCCCCACGTGGCGGCATCGGAGGTCGGGCGCCTCGCTATCTGCCCGCTTCGCTTTGTGTTCGACCACGACTTGGCCTTGCGCCGAGTGCAGGCCTATGCCGCCACGGCGATGCTCGGAACTGCTGCTCACGAGGCGGTGGCCGCGATGATCAAGGCGCAGGGCGACGGACGCTCGTCGACGAACCTGGGCAGCACGCGCGGGGTTGCGCGCGGCGCTTTCGACCAAGCCCTGACTCTTGGGTGCCGTAGGCGCAACAGCGTGATTGCCGAGCGGGGCGAACTACCAGGCGACAGCACCGAGGAGGCGAGGTCCCTGCCCTTTTATGGGATGACGCGAGCCCGTCTGGCTCGGTTTGCTGAGCAGCGATTTGGTGAGTTCTGGCTCTGGACTGAGCCGGTTTTTCACGAGCGTGGCCATGGCCCGCCTTCAGAGAAGGGTGGCCGGCTCCGGCATGGTGTCGAGGCAGTTGAGGCTGAGCTTCGGCTCCGATCGCGCGATGGTTTGGTGGTTGGCGTTGCAGACTGTGTTGACAGTCGTGACGGCAAGGTCGTCATAGAAGAATTGAAGAGCGGCGAGGTCACCCCGGAGCGGTTGGAAAGCTGGAGGCATCAGCTTCTTATCTACGCGCAGCTATACCGAGAGCAGCATGGACACATCCCCGACCTGCTGCGGGTGCATTCCCTTGCCGGCGGGACCCACGAGTTTCAGTGCGTGCCGGACGAAGCGGCTGACGCGGTAGCGCGGGCGCGAGCGGCCCTGCAGGACCTGAATAGGCGAATCGAGGCCGGGGCCGTGGCTAGCGAGCTCGCGCGACCATCGGAGGCAGGGTGCAACAATTGCCCTCACCGCCCGTGGTGCGAACCCTACTGGCAGGCATCCGCGCCAGGCCTGAACGCTGGAGACGTGGAGGGAAGGGTCGCTAGCGTCGACGGATGGGAGGCTGAGGTGACTGTCGCCACCGGTCGTGCCGTGCGTGTCGACTTCAGCGGCGTGCGCGTCGCCCCAAGTGCCGGTTCGCGGCTCAGAATCTGCGGATCTCGGTCCACCGAGGAGGGCTCGCTGCGTTGCGTGAGCGGTACCTCCGTGTGGAGGGTCAACCTGTGAGCCACGCGCCTTTCGCGATTGCTGCGAGGCTTCCCCCAGCCTACCGGCAATGGAATTCGCTGCTTGCCGATGAGTTATTTCCACGCGGTCGACCGGGGGTCCCGGTATACCTCGCAGTCCACGACGGCCTGCTCAACGAAAGCGGTGCGCGAAGCGGACTCGGTACTCGAGATGACTTCGTTCGAGCCGTGCTTGGCTTGTCGACGGCACCAGCCCGTCTTTTTGTGTGCTTGGAGCGAGAGGCGGAAATCTGGACGGAGAACGTGCGCAGCGGCGAGCCACCGATCATCGCTGGTCTTGCCTTCGCGGTCCTAGCCGCCAGCGAGATGGCGACGGACGGCAAGACGACTCAGGCCAACTACTACTTCAGGCTGAACGCTTTGATGGGCGTCGAAAACCAGGGGAGACCTGAGCGGTTCGAATGCACGCCGGATTTGTGGCGCAAGCTTCGCGACTGGCTTCGTCAGGAGCGTCGCGGTGAGCTCATCGTGCACGGCCTCAACAGCCAGCATCCATATGTAGATCCGGTGCAATCTCAGTGCCTGGTTCGATCTTGCGATCTCGAAGAGCTTGTACCGGTCCTGCGCGAAGCGCACCGCTCTTCCCGACAGGTCCCTGAGCCTGACGAGGTAGTGCCCAGCCTACGAGCGTGGCTGATGCGGGGCGGGGCTCAGTCCCGGCTCGCTCGCTTGCTTGGCCGTGATCCAGACGAAGCTTCTCTCTTGCAGGCAGCGGAAGCGCTCTGCAATGGGATCGAGGGCTCGGGCTTTAGCCAAATGGTTGGTCTTGAGGAAGCGCGAGGCTTCAAGGTCGAAAGAGCGACCTTGGCGGTGCGGCCTTCGAAGTACCCCAATTTGACTTGGACGCGAGCGAAATGGCTTCTGCGAATCCCGACAAGCGACGAGGCTGAGGAAGCAGAGTGTTTAGCGACCGTTGGGAATCAGACTGCGCTTGGGAAGCTCGATATTCGCGAGCCGCCCTGCTACGACATCGAGATTTCCGGCGCGGATGCAGCCCGTCTGCTTTGCGGCCAGCTCACGGTTACCGATGACAGCGGCAACGACATAACGCCCTCGCCAGCTACCCTATCATGGTTTCAAGACGGCGCGCTTGGGGGACGGCCCGGGAGCTGGCGTCTCGTGCCTGCGCCCTCGGCCGGAACTGAGCATACTCTGGTGTCGACGTCTGCGGACAACGCCGCACAGGTCGTCGCTGCGCTTGAACGGCCTTCGATGCAGCTCGTCGGTGAGCTTTGGCCGGGCCCCGGTCTGCATGCGGTTTACGCCGCCGTGCCGTGTGCGGGGGCTATTCTACCTGGAAATGTGCTTGTTAGGGGCCGTCCGCTTTCCTTGCGCTTGAACGGAGGCCTTCGGATTCGCCGCGGCATTTATCTGCGCGGCGGCCTTCCGCAGCCCGAAGCTCCGGAAGGCGCCGTCGTCCGGGTTCAGCGGGATGGCGAACCGGAACCCGTTGTCGTTGTCCAAGCAGCAGCGTTGGCGTCCGTGGATCTTCCCGAGGGACAGTACTCGCTCGAGTGCGAAGGCGCCACGGCGGAACTCTTCGTTCTCGAGCCCCGCTGGCGCGAGTGCATTGCGTCGCTTTCCCAGCCGACCTTGGACCGTTCCATGCGCAACGCACTCAGCCATGGTCAAATGCGCGGCGCCACTTTTGATGTCGAGCGCCCACGCCATGCAGCCTACTTTCAGCCAGGAACGCGCTATAGGCTGTATGCGCCAGCGATCATTAAAGGTGTGGCACCGCCAAACGCTGGCATCCACGAATATCTGAGCTCGGACCTGATTCGGCACGTGACCGTCACCGGGCGCTCTGCGGGAGCGGGCCCGCTGACGTCGGCTGCCTGCTTCGGAGAAATCAGCGGTGCGCGCTCGGAGGGCTCGGGACAGGACCGAAACGACATGAATCGGCTGCTCGAGTATATGTCGGCGCGAAGCACGGGTTCGGTCGACGCTGTCCGCACATACTGTGCTGGGATCGCTGGAGACGGCGCGTGGCATCGGCCGCTGTCGGTTCTTGACGCCCTCGGTCACGTCGATGTCTCGTGGGATGAAGGTCCGAGGTGGGCCGTCGCGCCGCCTGCCGCTGTCTCCAGCGCTGATCGAACGAATCTGTCGATCCTTACCGGAGCACGCTCTCTTAAGACGATCGAATGGCTGGGCCGGAACGGAATCGAGGCCTTTGTCGATCCTCGCAGCACGGATCCTAACCGAGAACCTATGCCCGAATGCATCCTGGCTTCAACAGATAGCCTATTGCGCGCAGCCGATGTACTTCGAGAAATTCGTTTGAATGTGGTGCCCGAGTCTCCGTCGCAACAACTTGCCCTTCAAACGCGCTCCATCGCCGAACTCAGTTGGTGGACGGGCGCGGCGTTCTCGCCGCCTGTTGCGCGGATTCAGCAGACACTCCAGCAGTGGAATTCGCGGGAGCTTCGCTGGCTTGCCTCCGCTGACGTGACCCATCGTGGGCTATACCGCTGGCGGGAAAATGGACGGCGCGTTCACTACTTGGTTGTCGGGTCCACTGGCGTTAGCGTACTCGACCCCGCCGCCGCCAAATGGTTACTTGCGCCCGGAGACGCTGGATACCTGCGCTATGACCTGAACGCGCACCGCTTGCTCGTGCCAACTGCGATGGATCTTCCGCGCATCTGGAAACGCATTTGCACCGTAGCTTCAGGGCTCGCCCCGCTTCGGGTGGGCCGTGTGCTTGTGTACGAAGACATTCCACTCGACTTGGCGCGCGCTGCGGCCGTGCGCTTAAATCAACCACGAACAGAAGGGATCTTATGACGACACGCGACGTTGGCACGATCCACAGCGATCTACTTGAGACTTATATCCGCTACGTCGACACGCCGTTCCGACTGAAAGATCCAGCTCTCGCAGAGGAGCGTCGCCAATTGCTGCGGCGACCCGGAGCCATTCAGCAACCGCCCATTATTGAATTCCTTCCTGGCTACCGGCAGATTGACGGAACGCTGCGCGACGCCGTTGCGGGGGCCGGGCTCGGTGCTGACGTCGCGGAATTTCTCGAGGCTGGATTGTGGTCGCATGGGGAGCGGCCGTATACCCACCAGGAGCGAGCCCTGGCCCTTGGTGCGGACCCCAGAGAGAAGCACGTTGTCGTCACGACGGGCACCGGTTCCGGCAAGACTGAGTGCTTCTTGCTACCCGTTATTGCTAGGCTCGCGGAGGAATCGCGCGCATGGGCGCCGGCTCCGTCTGAGTTGTACGCCCGCTGGTGGGATAACGGCGCAACCGCGCATCCTAGGGCCAACGAGACTCGGCCCGCTGCCATCCGAGCGCTTATCTTGTACCCGCTCAACGCGCTCGTCGAAGACCAGCTTGTGAGGCTCCGGGATGCGCTCGATTCCGACGAGGCACGTTCCTGGCTGAGAACCCGGCGCGGGCGCAACCGTTTCTACTTCGGCGGCTACAACGGGCGCACACAAGTGTCGGGCACCGTTAACGCGGATCGGCAGGCCCGCCTCACCGACACCCTTAACGGCGTCGACGGGGATTTTCAGGCTATTCTTCGCGACTATCCGCAGCATGGAGCGCTATTTCAAGACCCGCGTGGCGCCGAGATGCTCTCCAGGTGGTACATGCAAGACTACCCGCCGGACATCTTCATCACGAACTTCTCCATGCTCAACGTGATGCTTATGCGGGGCATCGAGCAGAACATCTTTACTACGACCCGCCAATGGCTCAGCGGCGGCGCGGATAGGTTTTTCACGCTTGTTGTGGACGAGCTGCACAGTTATCGAGGAACTGCCGGCACCGAAGTCGCTCTCACGCTGCGCATTCTGCTCGATCAGCTCGGCCTGAGCCCTAGCGACCCGCGACTTAAGATAATTGCAACGTCGGCGTCCCTAGGTGATCGGGCGTCCACGGAAGAGTTTCTCGAAGGATTCTTCGGCGTGCCTGGCGCGCGTTTCGAGACCCTGGATGGCGCACAGGCCCAGGCTCCAGGCGCGCAGACCGATGAGTACCGCCGCTATGCACCCGCATTCGCGGCCCTGCCTGCGCGATTGGCCGGCGGAACGGAAACGGCGTTGCGGCAGCTCGCCGTCGAGATCGATGTGCCCGGGATGGCAACGCTCACGGAGGGCGCCGTCACGCGAGCACTCGGCCGGCGCCTAGAAGAGCTCGGTGTTCCTTCTGCGCTCGTGAACTCTGCGGCAGAGCTCGCGGGCGGCGGTGGCTCGCATGTCGCATCAATAAACGCCCTTGCAACCAAGGTCTTTCCGGACCACCCCGCTTCAGAACAGGCGCTCGTCGGCGCTGCGACGGCCTGCGGCGAAGCGCAACGCGGTGACGGCAAGCCGCTGCTGCGGGCCAAAGGGCACATCTTCTTCAGGAATGTTCCCGGCATTTGGGCTTGCACGGACCCCATGTGCGGGCAAGTGCTCGTGCAGAGTCCGAACCGTCCCGTGGGGCGGCTATCGACCGAGCCGTCCATTAGCTGCGCCTGCGGTGCTCGCATGCTGGATCTTTACTACTGTCAGAGCTGCGGCGACGTCATCCTCGGAGGCTTTCGAATTCCGCTGTCGCAGGGCAACGATTTCGTGATGACGGCGGGATTTCCGGAGGTTGAAAAACTTCCGGACCTCGCGCGCGAGGACCGAGTGCTGGAAGACTACCTGTTCTTCTGGCCCGCGCACCACCGGCGAACGCCGGGGCATCGGGAATGGACCGTAGACGACTGTCGTGCAACCTGGCAGGAGGCCTGGTTTGAGCCGCAGCAGGGAAGAGTGAACTACACTCAGGAGGGGCATGCAGGCTGGGTGCTGCGCGCGCATATCCCGCAAGGAAAGAAACATAAGGCTGCAATCAAGTACTGCCCGCACTGCGACGAGCAGTGGTCGCAATGGAACCGTCCTGAGAACTTGTGGATGAGTCCGATCCGTTCGCTTCGTACAGCGTTTTCGAAGGTGGCGCAGATTCTCGCGGACCGCATGTTGGCGGATGAGCCGGCCGCGTCGCGCCGCATGGTCGCGTTCTCGGATAGCCGTCGCGATGCTGCGATGCTGAGCTACGAGGTCGAACATTCGCACTATCTCGACTTAGTCAGGAATCTCGCGCTGCGCATGTTGCTTGCGGACCCCGCGGCGCAGCTGTTTGCCGCGGCCGAGAGGCGTGCGCGCGGCGAAGCGTTGTCGCCCGCGGAGAATGCTGCGGCCGACCAGTTTGAGCATTTGCAATCTGACCTCTGGATGGCGATGCAACTCGAGCAGATCAATCCTGCGCGCGTGCCCGCCGCGCGAGCGGAAGAGCTGGCGCGTGCCCGGCGTCGGCGCGGCATTCCGCTTCGTGCCATTTGGGACAACGTCGATCTCAGAATCGCTGGGTACGGCACGAACCCCGCTGGTGTGCTTCCTGAGGCGCACACATTCGATGACGTGGGGGGAACGAAAACACCATGGACGAACTGTTATGACTGGCAGTTCGATAGTGGCGAGATAGCGTCGGCAACTCTTGCGGCGGGAATGAGTCAGGACGCCGCAACGCACCGTCTACGGATGCGTGGCGCTGCCTGGAATATTTGTCTGGAACAGATCTTCGCAGGCCGCGGACGCTCCGTTGAAGCGCTGGCGCTCGGGTGGCTCGAGGCCGAGGCTGGCGCCCCTCCAGCTGGGTTCCCGGGACTCAACGCTGCCAGGTCCCGGGAATTCCTGGCTACCGTTATCCGCCTCATGGGTGAGAGACGCTCCAGCCTTCGCTACATTGACAACTGGAGGGACGCCTTTGGCGCGGATCGCTATGCGAGCAGCTACGGACGTTCCGGAAGGCTGTCAGGTCGCGTGCGAAGCTATGTTGCCGCGGTCGCGGGTCAGTATGGAGTTCAAGTCCGCGACCTCGAAGAGGCCCTTTGCGAATGGCTTGTCGCGTGCGCGCTCGTAGTCAGCGCAGATGACATGCGCCTACAACCGGAGGCTCTAGTTTTTCTCGCCGCTGGAGAACTTGAATGGTGGTGCGATCATTGTTCAACCCGGCACCTGCACGAATCCGCTGGCATCTGTTCGTCGTGCTACCGGCGTCTAAGCGAAGCTCGCCGGACCGTACCAGACGACAGCGACTTCTACCGCTGGCTTGCGACCGAGGAAAGCGCTCGACGAAGGCTTCACTGCGAGGAGTTAACCGGGCAGACCGAGGAAGGCGCTGCACGCGCGCGTCTGCGTCTGTTCCGCGGCATAGTCGTGCCGCCACATCATCGATCGGTTGATCCGATCGACCTGCTTTCGGTTACCACGACAATGGAGGCGGGAGTCGATATCGGGTCGCTGAACCTCGTGCTGCTCGCGAACATGCCGCCCGAGCGCTTCAACTACCAGCAGCGCGCCGGCCGGTGCGGGCGCCGCGGCAGTGGGTTCTCTACCGTTCTCACGGTTTGTAAGGGACGGAGCCACGACGACTACTACTTTTCGAACCTTGTGGCGATGACGGCTGAATCACCGCCACCGCCGTATCTCGACTTGAGCAGAACTCGAATTGCGCGCCGGGTCCTCGCGGCGCGCGCGCTTAAACTGGCGTTCGATGGGACCGGGCTCGCCACTGCGGATGACGCCTGGGACGCTGTCAATGGCCGTTTTGGTGAAGTCGGTGACTGGCCAGGAAAGCGGGCCCCGGTAGCGGCTTGGTTAGCTGGGCAACGGCCGGCAATCGGCGGACTCGTGGACACCCTGTCCGTCGGCGCTCCGGTGATTGCGGCGAGCCGCACCGAACTGGTAGAGTGGGTGTGCACGGGTGGTCTTGTCGATGCAGTAGACCTGGTGTTCAACGACCCAACGGTGAGCCGTGACGACCAGCTCAGCGAAGCGCTCGCCACGGGCGGCGTGCTTCCTCTTTTCGGCTTCCCGACGACGGAACGCCGATTCCATCATGCTCGCCCGACCTCGTATCGCGGCAAAGTAGCCTACTCAGCCGTCGACTGGGACGCTGATATTTGCGTGAGCGCATTTGCTCCGGGTGCCGAGGTTGTGAAAGATAAGCGCGGCTATCGCGCGGTCGGCCTGATCCACTATGTCGAGCGCCGAGGGAAGGCAGACCCTGTGAACCCGATTCCGCAGGTGCAGCCCGTCACCGTCTGCAATGCCTGCTGGACGTTGACGCTGGGTGTGCTGCCGGCGTGCCCTAACTGCGACGAGCCGACAGGCGTCGGGGCGATGGCCAGATCGTTCTCGATGACCTATCCGCTCGGCTATCGGGCTGACTTCAGCCCGCCGCGCCCGCCGCGAACCGGCGATGAAGAGCGCACCCACGCCGGCGCCGCCCGTATTGTCATCCCCGGGGGTGAGCGGCCGCCGACAGGAGCCGTCGCCGCGTCGCCGTACCAGCTCGTAAACGGCACGTTTTACACGATCAACGACGCGAGCGGAGATCTGTTCGAGCTGGTCGATTGCGGTGACCACGGTCATCTGTGGAGAGAATTCCTCGATGGACCGGACGCGCCGCCGCATCTTCGGAACATCGCTAACCGTCCGACGAATCACTACGCTTTGGCTTCACGAAAGAACGGTGAAGCCCTACTCCTAGAGCCGCGCCCGATGGGCGATCCGAACGGATTCACCTTCGCGATAAGGGATGTAGCCGTACGCGCAAGCATGCTGTCGTTCGGATTTCTTCTGCGCCGTGCTGCCGCTGCATTTTTCGATGTCTCGCAATCGGAGCTACGCGTCGGCATTCGGTCGATAGGCGCACAGAATGGTGCGCCGCCGCGGGTCCAGGTCTATCTCGCCGACGCCCTCGCGAATGGTGCCGGTTACGTCCGGCATTTGAGTGAACGCCGGATCCTCGAAGAGGTCCTCGGCGACATGTTTCGAGGCGAGCATTCACACACTCTGGAGGGTATTCGCAATCACTTCACCGATCCGGGCTGCTGTGCAGCCTCATGCTACCTCTGCTTGCTCTCGTACGAAAACCTCCGTTACCACGGGCTAATGGACTGGAGGCTCGCAATGGATGTTGTCGAGCTGGTTGCGTCGGGCACGATGCAAACAAATCCGACGCCTCAATGGCAGCAGCGCCTCGGCCTTGCTTGGCAAGGCCTTGGGACGGAGTTTCAGCGGCGAGACCCTGTTGCCGGGTTCGCAGCCGCGGACCACGTAGAGCTCGATCTGAGCGTGATTGCCGCGCCGCCATTGATGAATCGCGACCGTCAGTACATCCATCCTGACCTGGCCGAGGCAGTAGCGGACATCGAGGGGGCGGGGCGAACCGCTTTCGTCTGCAGCTATTTCGACCTGGTGCATCGGCCCTGGTGGGTGGTGGCGAAGGCCATGCAGAATCTTCGCTGACACAGAGCATTTCTCGAAGGTGGTCGCAGTGCATTCGAGCTGCGCCGCAGGTGTCCCATCGGCAAACGTGCGTGACCCAGGGGTGATTTCTAAGTGAGGTGGGGGCCGGAGGATATGCCTTTGGCGAGAGACGCAAGAGCTGAGATCGAAAAATTCACGCAGCAGGTTGATAGGTGGCGGCAGGAACGCAG
>JANRKO010000080.1:0-94938 GCA_033763455.1 Polyangiaceae bacterium | reverse complement strand
CGATCATCCAAGAGCTAACGCGCTTTGGACCAATTTTACGCCTTTCCCCTGAGCGCAGAATCTGAGCTTTGTGCCAGCGGATAAATAAGCTTGGGCGCCTTTCCGCTCAGCTAGCCGCTGTTTCGGATGCCCGCTGACAGGGCCGGCCGGCACGCGGTGCTGCAGAGGTTCTTGCCATAGGCAGCGCTCATGTTTTGAGCTCCATTGTCGCAGAGCTCGCCAGCTGTGGCTTGTAACGCGCCGTCTCCGCAGCGTGGACCAAGTACACAGAGGGGGGCGCAGGTCCCATAGCTGCCGTCGTTTTTCCCGTCGTCACACATTTCGTTCACCTGCTTGACGCCGTCGCCACAGCGTGGACCGAACAAGCAGGTGTTGGTGCATTTGCCGTAACCGCCAGTGTTATTCGCGGTGCCCTCGTCACACTGTTCGCCAGCATCGAGGGTGCCATTGCCGCACTTGAGCTTGCAATCAAGCTGGCACTTGCTGGAGGAGGTGCCGTTCAACACACCAGCGTCACACGCTTCGCCATTGGTGGTAACGCCATCTCCGCAGGCAGGCCCAAGCGTGCAGCTCGTGGTACAGCCACCATACGCCGCGCCTGCTTGATTGTTGGCGCCCGCGTCGCATTGCTCACCCGCGCCAATCGCGCCATCACCACAATAGGGAGCCCACTTGCAGCCTGGCCCACACTTTTGAACGCTTCCACCGTACGTCGCGAGGTTGATGCCGTCGTCGCACTGCTCGCCGTTGCCTGCCTGCACCGTCTTATCTCCACAGCTCGGAGGTAAGGTGCAGTTGCTGTTACAGGTACCATACGCGCCTGTGTTCTTGGCAGTGCCCAAATCACAGGCCTCAGTTCCAGCAACGATTCCATCTCCGCAAAACGTGGTGCAATTACTGCGTGGAATGTTGAAATTCGAAAGGGTGAGCTTGTACCCAGAGCCGTCCGTGTGGCGCTCGGCTTGGAAGATGGCCACTTCGTACACCTGCCCTTGAACAAGGCCAAAATCCACCGTGCGGCGCGTCGGGCAGGGGCTCGTGAAATCGCACACACGCCCTGTACCGTTACTGGCATTGAGGAGCACGCTACCGTTGGCTGCAGGATGCACACCGCTCAAATCGATAGCGAGCTTCTTGTTGATGAACACCCACAAATCATCATCGCCATAAAAATCGAGCTTCTCGTTGCCATTGTACTGAAACCAGTAACGAAGCTCTGATGTGAAGTGATAATTGTGCACACCACTCATAAATGGCTGATAATTACCCCAGCCCTTACCATCAACCGGATAGAAACTTGAATCTTCAAACTGATAAACGCCAGGGGTCACCTCCGTGAATGTGATCGTATCAAGAATAGGCTTATTGAGGCTACTGTCGTGGTACCAGGAGTTGAATGAAGCTGCACTTGTTATCCAGTCATCATTGCCGTTCCAAAGAGGCTTACCGTCGGCAGCTAACGTCGATTGTACGGAGCCGGGGGTGGAGGAATAGCAACACTGGTTCTCAAAGTCCTGGTGGCCGCCGGTTTGGCCGTTCGCCTTAAAGTCCCGGTAGGTGATGGGGTAGATGAGCGGATTGGGCGTGGTTCCCACTGCCGGGCAGAGGTACCCCGATTCGACCTTGCACGTTGCAGAGCAACCGTCGCCACCTAGCTGGTTGCCATCATCGCACTCTTGCCCCGCGGCAATATCGACGGGCAAAAGTAGCCCGTCACCGCAAAGCGTCGTGCAAGCACCGCCCGCTACGGGGCATTGGGGCTCTCGTCTACAAAAGGGGTTGCACCCGTCACCTGAGTAGGTGTTGCCGTCGTCGCATTGCTCGGAACCCTCCGCCACTCCATTTCCGCAGGTAGTGCGCACACATGGGCTTCCCACTGTGGGACACTTCCAGCCGTTCGGTTCCGTTGGTCCGGGTAATTCAAGCTTGCACGTTGAACCACATCCGTCGCCGGCCGTTCCGTTGCCGTCGTCACATTGTTCCGACCCAACCTTTAACGAATCGCCGCATTGGGTCGGCAGGCACACGCTACCCGGCAAACACGTCCAGCCAGCTTCCACTTGACAGGCACTACAACCATCACCTGAGGCGCCATTCTTATCGTCACAGGTTTCATTGCCGGTAACCTTACCGTCGCCGCAAACAACCGTGGAAACGCAGGGGGAACCCGGCTCTGGACACGCGAAGTTGGCTTCAGTAACGCAAGTGGCCGCGCAGCCATCGCCTCCGCGGGGTAGGCACTTTCCGCTGCCAATATTCACGCAACCTGCATCGCTGGAGCACGCTGTGCCGTTGTCGCACTTGGAACCGTCGTCACATTGCTCGTTGCGAGCCAAGCTGAGTTTGCCGTCGCCACACCATTCAATGATCGAGCACGCGTAACCCGGTTGGGCGCATGTGTAGCCAGCGGTGACCTCACAAAGGTCGGTGCAACCGTCGGCTGGATTGGTATTGCCATCGTCGCAGTATTCGCCAAAGTCGAGGGAGCCATCGCCACACCGGGCGACAGGCACCGCGGTACAAGATCCGCCCACGCCGGCGGTGGTGGGGCACGAAAAGCCAGGTTCGGTCGATTTGCAGTCACCGGCACAGCCATCTCCTGGAGCCATGTCGCCGTCGTCGCAGGCTTCATCGCCGACCACCTTAGAATCGCCGCAGACGATAGTGCTTTGGCAGGGCGTGCCGGGCGTCGGGCAAACGAAGAAGGGCTCTATGTTGCAAAGACCCGTGCAACCATCGCCCGGTGTGGGGTTGCCGTCGTCACAGGCTTCAGTGTCGCTCAGATTGCCATTGCCACAGTACTCATCGAGCACACAGGCTTGCCCCGGCTGGGGACAATTGTAGCCAGGCTCAAGCTGGCAACTAGCGCTGCAACCGTCGCCAGATAGAGTTCCTCCGTCGTCACAGGTTTCCCCGGCATTGGGGACACTATCACCGCAAACCGCTTGGGCCACAGGCGTGCAGGGCTGCCCAGGGGTTGCGCAGCCATACCCGGTCTCAACGTTACAACCGGCATCGCAGCCATCGAGTGGGAGAACGTTGCGATCGTCGCAGGCCTCGCTGCCTTCAAGCGTTCCGTTGCCACAAACGATCGTCGTCACGCACGCTGCCCCGGGTGCCGGACAGGCAAAATTGGCTTCCACACGGCAGAGGCCCGAACAGCCGTCACCCGGCGTCGAATTGCCATCATCACATACCTCCCCGGTTTCGATCAGCCCATTACCGCACGTTGCCGTCGGCATACCTTCTGGAGGGCACGACATGTTCGCGCACATTCCGGCACCGCTCGCTCCCGCATTGCCCAGGTTGATGCTCACGGGCCCAGACATGGATCCCCCTGATCCCGTCAAATCAAGCACTGGCGTTGGCGTCGTTGCGTTGGAGGTAGTTACCTCTGGCGCTCCCCCTGGCGAAGACGGCGAGGTGCCGCAACGCACAGAAAGGATGACAAGCCAGACGATGCTAACCAACCTAAGTGATGCGTACTTCATGTAAGCTTCCTCTCAACGGCAAACGTAAAACAGAGATCAGCGAAGACCTCCGAAGGTCGACCGCACGATTGCAACGCACGAAAGAAAGATCAACACTTCTTCGCAAGCGCTGTGCATTTTCCCATGCAGTGAAGTTGCAACCGAAAGCTCTAATTCAGTATTGATACTCCACACATTGCAGGGCGCTATCTCCATTGGCAGGATAGACACCTACACACGCAGCTGCGATTTATCGGCAAATATAGGAGCTTTGTGAATCGCTCACGCGAATGAGCGATTTTGGGGCACATGTGGGTCTGGTTTCGGAGCCAGGGCTTGATATGAAGTGGCTCCGCCATGCCACGCGCACCTCGCCCTGATCGCCGTGAATTTCCAAGCTTACCGCGGCGCCCGATCCGCCTCGTACTCGACGGCGTCACCCACCTTCCCAACATCGGAACACTCTTTCGTCTGTGCGACGCGTTTCGCGTCGAGCGATTGTATGTGTGTGGTTTCGATCTTGCGCTTCACAAGCGCAGGCTCACCCGTGCTGCATCCGGAACACTCGGGTGGGTTCCGTGGGAACCTCGCGCCACAGCCACCGAAATTGTGCTTGAAAGCCGTGCCGCGGGCTACTCGATTGCTGCGATCGAGCTGTGCGAGGGAAGCGTGCCGCCAGAGGGAATACGCACCGAAGCGCCCCTTTGCTTGGTGCTGGGCGCTGAGCGCCACGGTGTCTCCAAAGAAGTGCTAGCTCTTGCGGACCAATTCATCGAGATCCCGACGGATGGCATGGGCGGTTCGATCAATCTCACCACGGCGGCGGCCATCGTCGTGTATCAAGCGGCGCGCCGATTTCCGTTGGCTGAAGGCGGACCACCGGGTGCCGGAGTGTCAGATTAGGTACTCAAGCAACGCTGCCGCGGATGCAACTAGAACCCGCTTGTTGCCGACAGTGTGCCACTTCCAGTGCCCGGGAGTTGCGACCAATTGGAGGCCGACGTTGCAGGGGAGTTGAGGAAGGAAATGCTTCCAGGCTGGTGATGGTTCGAGGTCACTCAGCTTCACTTCGACCGGCAGCCATGGCTTCTTGTCGCGAACAATCAAGAAATCTAGCTCACGTTTCTCCTTGTCACGTAGGTATCGTAGCGAGAAATCGCCTTCTCCCGTGTCCGTCCAGTAGTCGCACGCCTTGAGCAAATGCCCCGCTACTAAGTTCTCAAAACGAGGGCCCGGCGCTTCCACTTCACTGTGATCCCACAGGTAGATCTTGCCCTCCTTACGCAAAGATCGCCGGATCCCTGGGTGGTACGGCTTGACCTCATAGAGGTAGTACAGCTCGCTCAACGCGCCCAACCAGCGCTTGACGCTGTCGTGGCTTACCTCGAGATCTTCCCTGAGGGAGGCCACGCTCACTAACGAACCAACACGCTCTGGAAGAAGTGAAGCTAACATTTCGATACGGCTGAGATCTGGTAGCCGACTTAGATCGCGCAGATCTTCACGGATAACCTTCTCCACACGCCCTCGTCGCCAAAGACGAGCACGCTTATCGCTGGCTGCCAAAAACGGCTCTGGGAAGCCTCCGTAGCGCAGAAGCGCATTGAGCACGCTTTGGTTACGTTCCGAACTGACACGTGAACGGGAAATGATCTCGTTGAGCGCTTCCTCGGGCTCACGCGGACGAGCCCGCGAAAGTTCAGCGATGGAAAAAGGATGCAACCGAAAGTGAAAATAGCGACCCAAAAGGCTGTCGCTTCCCCGTCGATAGACGCCGAGTCGTGCACTGCCGGTCACGAGGAGATCAACCTTCTCACCCATGACGTCAAATACACCTTTGAGTGAACGCTTCCACAACTTTGCTTTGTGGATTTCGTCCAAGATCACGAGTGGCTTGCAGTTAGGCTTGCCCGCCGGAACGAGCTCTTTAGGATCCTTGACCCATTGCCTTCGAAAGACCACATCGTCCCAGGAGTAGTAGGCTCCTAGCTCCCTCTCCCCGAGGAGCAACTTGGATAGGGTGGTTTTGCCGACCTGACGCGGGCCGGAGAGGAAAGCCATCTTAAAGCTTCCAAAAGCAAGAGACTCAATTTCGGGCGTAAGATAGCGACGATCCATCTGACCAAATTACGATCACAAACGAATTTGGTCAAATCTCGCCCCGTATTCACTGCAGCTAGCGCAGGCGGCCATTGAATCCTTTGAAACGGGCGCACGCGAGCGAACCTAGCGAAAAGAGGCTCGCGGCACCAATGGCGGGTTTCACCAGAACCGCTAGTAACCGACCTTGCGTCCCGCGATGAAAGGCAAAGATGAGTCGCTGATCAATGCCCAGATGACACGCATGATGGTCTCAGACGCAATCACCGTGTGACGATTGTTCGCAGTCGTGAGTTTTTCGCGAAGCTCTTTGCGCACAGTTGGCAGACCGGTAAGATCAAAGATGACGTCGATATCGTTGCCCATGGCCACGATATCGTCCAACGTGACAACCTGGATCCCGTTCGCCTCAGCCAGAGCCCTGCCGGCAGTTTCGTTGAACTCGGCAACACACGCAATCCGTATGCCGCCAGCTTTCTTTTTGAGCATTTCCTCAAGAAACGCAGAGCCGATCCTACCGAGCCCAATGATTGCTATGTTCTGCTGTTCCATGAGTATCTCCCGTAGCTGTGCAGCGTACGGGCAAACTCACGTGAAGAATAGATCTGCGAGCGCACGGCAACGCCAAGCTCACCACATCGGCCTTCGGGTCGGCATTGCGAACTTATGCTGCACGGCTGAAAACCCTCGCCTTAAGCCCACTTCAATCCTTCGAGCCAGTCGTAGCAATGCCCTGAATGAAGGTCTTTTGTGCGAGAAAGAACAGCACCAGGATGGGGAGGATGAAGAGCGTTGAGGCCGCCATCAGCTGAGCCCACTTCCCGCCGTAACTCGACATGAACTGCTGAAGACCGTACGCCAACGTATACTTCTGAGGATCGTTCACGTAGAGCAACGGACCAAAGAAATCGTTCCAAGTGCCCAAGAATTGAAAGAGCGCACACGTTGCCAGAACGGGCTTGGATAGCGGGAGCACCACTCGCCACAAAATCTGCCATTCGGTAGCCCCTTCCATTCGCGCAGCTTCTGAAAGCTCCGTGGGCAACGTGAGGAAGAACTGGCGCATCAAAAATACAAAGAACGGCGCGCCGAAAAACGCGGGCACCGTCAGCGGCAGAAACGTGCCGTACCACCCGAGCTCCCTGAAGAGGGCAAAGGTTGGGATCATCGTAACCTGGCCAGGAAGAGCCATGGTGGCAATCATCAGCATGAATAGGGCATCCCGCCCACGGAACTGCAAACGCGCGAAGCCATACGCGATGATGGCACTCGAAAGAACAGCGCCAACGACGTTGACCACGCACAGAAGCAGCGTATTTTTGAGATAAACACCGAAAGGCACCGTAGCCATTGCATCCGGGTAGTTGTGCCACGCAATGGGGTGCGGCAGGAGATTCTCAAGCGCCAGAGCGGAGGTGGCGGCTCCTTCGCGTGGGAAGATCTGAGTGTCTTCTTTGAGGGAAGTAGATAACATCCACAAGAGGGGGAGCATGTAGGGCACCGCCAACAACAGCAGCGTGAGGTGCGTTGCAATACGCACCCCCAAAGAAGGCTTACCGAAGGTAGAGCTCTTCATAGTCCGAACCGCTTCCTTCGTTCGAGCTCCCGCTGGATGTCCACTTCCAGAGCGAGCAAAGCAGCCTTAGGCGTTGCCGTGCCCCGCACCGCCGCCTCCTCCGTGCGCGTTAAGCGGTCGGTCAGTAGCACCTGAAAGGGCACAGGTGCGGTGGGCTGGATGTTCTCGCTCGCCAGAAGATCCAGAAAGGTTTGAAACTGTGGGTACTGTTTTACGTACGCCTTATACACTGGTGTTTGCGCTATTTTTGGGGAAAGAGGCAGCCACCCGCCCCAAGTGTAAAACTCTGCGGCACGTTCCGGCTGGTCCACTCCAGACCAGAATTTGACGAACTCAAAGGCCCCCCGAGCCTCCCGTGCGCCTTTTGGAATGATCATGAAGTTCCCGTTGGCGAAACCTGCAAGCGTTCTACCGCCTTGGGGCGGTGGGATAGGGGCCGTCGCATACTTCAACTCTGGAGCGTACTTGGCGAGCTGCTCGACACGCCACTGTCCATCGACCGTGACCGAATATTGCCCTGAGATAAACGGCCACTCGATCGCAAACCCACCCGTATTCAACGACGACTCAAACTTCACGACTTGCTCGTAGCCGTAGCGTCCTCTGCTTTCTGCAAGGAAGGTCAGCGCTCGTAGATTCTCCGGCGTGTTGAGGGTCAAAGCGTTTCGGGTGCGATCGAAAAAGCCTCCGCCAAAGATGGGCGCATAAATATTGAAACCCATGGGCATGAAGCCCATACGAGTGATCTGGCCTTTTTCGTCTAGCCGCGTGAGCTTGCTGCCAAGTTCTGTTAGCTCCTCAAGCGTGGCAGGGAAGGTCCTTGCGCCCTGGGCCGCAAGGTGATCCGGCCGATAATAGCAGGCAAAGACGTTTACCCCTGTCGTTAACCCATACAGGTGCCCCTGGTAACGGCCGATCTTGAGAGCCACCGGATACGCTGTTGCCTGCAGCTCTTCCCACTCATTGGGCGTCATCAGGCTATCGAGCGGAGTGAGCAACCCGCTTTCTGCCCAGGCAGGGATCACCTGATTCCACTGAGCCATCACATCCGGCGGATCCCCGCCGGAGACTCCCATCAGTAGCTTCTGATCCGCGCTCCCCGAGGGCACGGAAAGAGCGATCACTTCGTAGCGGCTTTGACTTGCATTGAAGCGCGCCACAATCTTATCCACGACGTCTTTCCACTCGCCCGACCACATGTGCCAGAAGCGCACGGGGATGCGTTCAGGAAATAGGCGCGGCTCCTTTGATGGATTCACGACCCAAGCGAGCAGGGCAACCGCAACTAGCACTTGCAGGGCGAACAACGCGCGCTTCTTGAGCGCGTGAAAGACGGAGACCTTATCCTCCTGGGCCACTTTTTTAGCTGCCATAATGCACCCAGCGCCGATGCGTCTTGAACACCACGAACGTCGTTGTGCTCACCACAACAAATAAAATCCACGCCATGGCACTCGCGTACCCCATATCCAGGTAGCGCCATGAACGGTAGAAAAGATAAAGCGAGTAGAAGAGCGTACTATCTTGGGGGCCGCCCTGCGTCATGATGTACGCTTGGGTGAAGTACTGGAATGCTCCGATAATACCCATGATCAGATTGAAGAAGATAACGGGCGTTAGCATGGGGAGCGTGATGTGGCGCGCCCGTGCCAAAGCTCCCGCGCCATCGCAACGGGCAGCTTCATAGAGCGAGAGCGGGATATCTTTCAGGCCCGCCAAATACGTGATCACACTGCCCCCCACGCCCCAGAGCGACATGAAAATCAAGGTACGCATGGCCCACTGCGGATCTTGCAGCCAAGCCGGCCCTTCCACGCCAAAAAGACCCAGCACGTTGTTCATGAGGCCGATCTGCGGATTGAGGATCCACATGAACACCACCGATGTTGCTACCGTTGGCACGATGTGGGGCAAGAAGAACACGGTGCGGTAAACGCTGACGCCCCGCACCTCAACATTCAACAAGAGCGCCAGCCCAACCGCCGCCGCGATCCCGAGCGGCACGGCAAGCACAGCATAGAGCAGCGTGTTTTGCAGCGACTTCCAAAAAAGCGGATCGTTGAAAAACAACTCCTGGTAGTTCCCTAGCCCAATCCACACCGGAGGCGCCATCACATCGTACCGGCAGAAAGAAAGGTAAAGGCAAGCTAGAAACGGAAATACGGTGAGGCCCAGAAACCCTAAAAGCCATGGGCTAATGAACAGATACCCGAGGTGCTCGCGTTTCACAGTGAACGTAAGCTTCCATAGTTCGGGAGTGATTAGCTAGGGTGAACGGGAGTGGGGGTGCATCGTCATGGGCTCGATGCGGCTCTGAAAACAACGCGCTGAGAAAGGGGTTAGGAGCAGATTCAGGCATCTTCGTTTCAGCAACAAGTACTTGGTATGCTAAGTACCTCTCGTGCCGGAGCATGGGGCCCACGCCAGTCCTAGGCATGGGCGAGCCTCGTGCGCCATTGGCGTCGTGGGCGACTGATGGTGCGATCTGCGACAGACCCCACCACGCATCTCCCGTGCCAGGTTTCGTGCGAGCAGTAACTGGCGAACGCTTTGTCCGTGCCCCACTCAACCCGCCTGCCGTAGATCAGCCACACCTCAACGCTATCGGCCTCGGGACTTACCTAAAGCCTACCGCCAAGCCCCGCGCCCAGCGCGACTTCGGCGCGACTCACTCTCACCTCACCGATGCTTCCAAAGCGATTTCGAGCGTCGGCCGTCGCAAACAGGGAAATGGGGAAGCGCGCGGGGTGAAAATCCAGCCGTGCGCTAATGTCACGCCGACCTTCGACGATCATGAATTCACCGGGTGCTTCCCGTACGCGATCTAGCACCTTGAGCGCCCAGAAGCGATCCGCGCGTGCTGTTACGGAAAGATCGAGATCTTTGCCTTCCAGCCGAATGCTGGGCCCAAGGTGCGCACCCACGGAGTAATTGTAGCCGCGTGCTTCTGCAATGGTTGGCAAGGTATCCAAGGTAGCGGTGCGCTCATACGCATCTATGGCGAACGCACTCACTCCGGCAAACGAGCTTCCCCCATCAAGCGTAAACACGAGCCCTTTTCCACGCGGATGCACGCGATAGCTGAGGCGCACGGCGGGCGCATCAAGGACGAACATCTTATCGGCAGCCGCGACCCCGCGCGCGTAGGCGTGGGAGCTATATTCAGCCCCTAGAAGCAGGCCAAAGATCGCTTCCCGACCCGACTCTCCGTGCTCGCCCAACCACGGAATATCCCGATAGTGGATCCCCACGGGAACCACCTTCGCAGCCAGGAAAAAATCGGACCAACCGAAGCTTCCTCCTGCAATTTTCGCCGAAAGCTCCGCAATATTGCCGTCTGAAAAGGACCTAAACCCACGCCCCGGCAGCCCTAGCGCCGACAGATTCTCAACGGCGAGGTTCAGCTCCTCGGCCATCTCCATAAATGGCTGCGTCCGCCCTTTGAGCTGCCATACGGCGCGCGGCCCAAGCGAGAACCCAAAGCGATGGGACCCTATCCGAGAAAACCCGTGGGCGTCGCACGAATTCGTGCGATCGAGCACGGCACCGTCAAGAGCATCGTGGAAGGATTTGCTGGGGCCGAACACACTCCCCAAAACGCGCGTCCCGGAGGTATCGCAACTGCGATCGAAAAAGCCTCCCAATTGGGTGAGTGCCTCACCCAAGACGAACCCTGAAAGGGGCGTCACCATCATATCATTGACGCTGACGCGCTCCCGAAACTCACCCACGAACTCCCAGAGCGTGGAGGAACCGACGGCGTAGCTGAGAGATACAAGCGGGCTCAGACGATTACCGCGTGCAGCCAGGTAATAGAGCGTGCCCGCGGTAGGGTGCGATAAGAAGTTGGTTTCGAAATGATTGGTGTCAAACGCGTACGCGCGGCCATCGAGCTTTTGCCGGAAGCTCGGCCAATCGTAGTTGAGATCCCAGTCGACAGAATTGGCGTCGCGATTGCTGAAGTACCAGACGGAACCAAGCCCAAGGATGCCGAGCTGCTCGAGCGCAGCGCGCCCATAATGACGCTCTTCTTGGCTCGAATACCGGAAAGTGTCGCTGGTGAAACGAGCGGCTGGTTCAGCCAACACGGGTGTGGCAGCGGTTAAAAGCGCAACCGGCACCGCCCACGTGAGCAACCACCGAAGCTTCACAGCTCACCCGAAACTCCGACTAACCAGCCGCCCTTCAAGGGTGTGATGGCAGGCTGAAGCGTGGATTGCGGCGAAGCGCTCGCAGCGCTGGTGCCGGGAGCCAGCACCTTGGGCATATCGCTCGTGGCCCATGCGGTGCCGAGTAGGCCGATGCCTGAACTGATGGCCATAGCGCCAAGGAGGGATGGAGTTTGAGCCTTTTCGTCAGCCAGCGCGTAGACCCCGGCACCCAAGAGGCCTCCGCCAATTCCGCCCAAATCCACCAAACGCACCCGCGCTACGGATGGTGAAACCATCGGAGAGGTCAGTAAGCCTCCCAGTAACCCCAGATTATAGCCAACCCCCGCACTTAACATTGAGTTCTCGGCGCGGCGGCTTCTATCGGTTGAAAGGGCGGAAGCCCCAAAGCCAGCCAAAATGCCACCCCAAACAGTGGTGGAAGACGTGTAGGAAACACGGCCTGGGGTTGGCTGACGCAGCCCGCCAACGACGCCACCACCGAAGCCAAACAGCGTGGAACCAGCCCACAACACTGTGGAGACGCGTTCTGCTTGCCAACGTTTGACGCTAGGCCTGCGCTTGGCCACGGCTTGCTGATAACCCACCACCCAGATCCCTTCCCCCAAGCCCAAATACAGGCCAGCAGCAATGGACTGGGGTACGCCGCGGCGAAGAGGTCGGTAACCGTCGGCGACCGTTACCCCACCTACAGCCGCTGTTGTGAGCACGGCGAAAGGCAGAAATGCAGCCGACACCGTTTTTGGTTTCAATTGCAGCGTTACCCAAGAGCTCGTGCCTAGCCCGTAAAGGAACGAGGTGGCGTACAGCACGGACATCTCATCGGCCGTGCGAATATCGGGCGGCTCCGCCGATTCCCTTTCTTCGTGCTCCAAACGCTCTTGCGCGATAAACCCAAGCTCATGGGCGAGCAACCGCTCGGCGGGAGTTGGTGCGCTGTCTTGGATGGCCTGCAGTGTACGCAGCGCCTCAGCATAGCGGGCAGCACCAATATCATCCCGAGCTTGCTGATAGCGCTTGCGCCATAGCAACACTGAGGGAGAAGCTGCGGCCGCTTCCCCGCTGGGTGAAATCTGCCCGGAATCCGTTGGAAGCTGAGGCGCAAGCGGAGCCTCCTGCGCTAAGGCGCGAACACCTAACGCCATCGCAAAGAGCCCTACTGCCAACGCCACGCGAGAGTGATTCACCGTACGCACCTTAGTGGACACTTGCATCATTAACCAACGCCTCACAAAACCCCCTGAAAACCAAGGCCCAACGACCACTCAGCCGCCTTGGCCCGCGCTGCACCAGCCCAGCCTAAGCGTAACCTCTTCTGCAAATCTAAAGTAAAGGCCCCGTGGGGGGCTATGTAATATCCAAACCGCACATCCCCCACCGAACGAAGATCTCGAAAGGGCACGCCCGAATCTAGGGAACGCATGCCACGCGTCCCGGTGAGCCCCCAGAACTGATCGTTGCGCAGCCTTCCGCGCAGCTCGACAGCACCTCTCCGTGCTCGCAATAACGACGTTACGTGGTAGCCGGCACCGAAGTAGTAGCTGCGGAGCTGCAGCACCGGAGGCAAAGCAGAAACTTCAGCCGTGGACAGGTAACCAGCAAGTGCGAGCGGCGTAATCCCAGAGAAATCAGGACCAGCGTCGAGCTCAGACGAAATATCTATTCCCGAAGTGGCCACGTGGGATGCCACTACTAGGCCCGCCGGGCGAACTCCCGCGATGCGATCACGCGGCCCCGGCTCTTGCCGCGAGAAATCGTGAACAGCGTAGGAGAACCCAGTGGCCAACCCGAGCGCAACTCCTCCCCCCTCAAGGCTCCGCTCAGTTTGTACGGCGTGCCTATAGTAGTGCCCGAAAAGCACTGCTCGAGAGGTGAACCAGGCGTCACTAACCCCGGCGCTACCAATTGCTAATTCCAGCGACAGATTGGAGAGGTTCGCCTCCGAAAACCATTCATTCCGCTTAGCTTTCGAGCTGTACCCCGTGAGGCGTGCTAACTCCGAAGACAACTCGATCCGGCCCTCGGGAAAATGCGCTTCCCCGTGCCCCTGCCCTGCCTCTTGAACGGTAAGAGCAGCCGAAGCACCGAGCTCAAACCGATGCCATTCGTTGGTGGGAAACCCAAGCGCATCGTAACGCCCGGAGCGCCTCACGTGCACACCGTCCAACCTGTCGTTCAGGCTCTTGAAGGGACCGAATACGGATCCGAGCGTACGATGCAAATCGCTCGGCGAGCTGCGGTCAAAAAAAGCACCCAACTGCGTAAGAGGCTCCCCGATAGCCAAACCAGCCAGAGGCGTGACTATAGAATCGTTGGTGCTGATGATCTCCCCTACCTCTCCGAAAAGCTCCCACAACCCCGACCCCGCCACCGCAAAACCAAAAGACGAGAGAATACTCAAGCGATTGCCGCGAGCCGAAAGGTAATAGCCCGTTCCGCCTAGCGGGTGCCCGATGAAATTCGTACCGAAATGGTTCGTATCCAGCCCGAAAGCGTGGCCAGATACCTTCTTTCTGAAGACGGGCCAGCTGTAATCCACCTGCCAATTCTTGTGCGTCGTGGTGGCGTACCAGAGAAACCCAGCCGTAAACACGGCTTGGAACTCCAACGTGGCGCGAAGATAGTGCCGCTCCACCGAGGCTTCCTCGTAAGAAAAAGTCAGGGGCGCTTCTTCTTGAGGCTCAGCTGTTCGCACCAATGCACTTGCCGTCTGATCTTCTGATTGCGCCTGAGCGGAGGATGTTACGGCCCAAAGAGCCCCAAGCACCAGCCACGCGTGGCTCTGGCTCCGACTACGGGACCTCCTGACTACTGTGGGCGATGCAAGATTCGCGATGGACGTGCGATAACAGGTGCGCACGTTGCCCGAAAGCGTCAACCGCCTAAGCGGCGAATAGATTGCGCGCGTCAGGCGCTAGGGCGCGCCAAGCAACTACTTCAGGATAGCCGGGATCGTGACCTTGCACTCATCGGCGGGGGACAGCCAATTGATGACATTTAGCCAAAATCCGGCCACATCTAGCTGGGTAGGTAGCGCACCGGGCGTCCAGAGTGTGTCTTGGGTAATCCACTCATCTGCAAAAAGGAACACGCGCCCCTTGCCCGCCTGCTTGGCCATTGCCAAGTTGAAGCCTCGTTCGCTGAGGATCACTTCGCCATCACCCACAACGGGGTAGCCGTAGTACACGCCAAGCGCCTTTACTCCGGCCACAGTTGGGTGCTGTGGCGCTGTGATGCCCGTTATAACTACCGGCGGTGCGCCTTCGCCTAAGATCCCGGGGCCTCTGCCCAGATAGTCGTAACTCAAATCAAAAGGCGCCAAGAGCTGCACTGTTGGCAACATGTGGGTTTCGTTGCCAGTGAACCCACCCAACGTCATCAAACCGCCGCCACGTTCTGTAACCCACTTTTTGAGCACGAGCAGCTCAGCCGGGCTGTAGGCGGAGCTATTTTGGGTGATGCGCGCGGTCATATTGCCCACAATGAGAACCTGAAGCGGCTTGAGACTCTGCTCGGTGATCTCAGCAGTTGCAGAGAGCCTCGTCACGGGCACGTCGCTACGTGCCTCAAGCCAATTTTGGAATGCGGCTGTCATGGTCCCCGCATCGGAGGCAATATCGCCGATAAATCCAATATTCAGGCAATCGCACAGCCCATCTTTGCCTTTGTCTACGTCATCGATGATGCCGTTTTTATTGCCGTCCATGCCGTCACAAGCCTCTTCGCTTCCGAGGTCCGGAACAGCGCCGTTGCTGCTAGTGCTAACACCAGACGTCAGGTCAATCGCCGTGGTGTTCGAAGCCGAGGCCGAGGGCATTCCTGCCAAAACGCCGGGAGACGTGGTGCCCGCTGGGGACGGGCCATCTTCGCCTGTCGGAGCTTTGGCGCCCCCCGCCGAACAGCCTATAAGCCCAATCACCAACCAAAGGTATTTCTTGCTGCCGCGCATGCGATTCTCCTGATTGACGCCCCCAAATGACAGGAGCCGCCTCAAGCCTTGAGTATCGGAATCGATTGCGCGCGAAAAGTATGATCCTTTTGCGTCGGTTGCGGTCTAGGCGCGATGCAGCGGATCGCGTTCAAGCAGTTTCGGCACCAAGGCTGAGCGCAGGCACACCCACGAAACACGCATATCCTGATTAACCTCAAGTGCCCGGCGATGCGAAATGGAAAAACCCGGACCTTACCGAGCAAGTGCTGGTAGAGGCCCGGGCTTTGTGCGCGAGAACTCAAACTTAGCTTGACACCACCTGAGCTTGGAACTCAGGCTGTGCCATCTTCATGGCTCGTCGACGGGAGGCGGCTCTCCTCCATCCGGAGGCGGCTCGCACATGGGCGGCTCTTCTACCTGGAGAGCTGTTTGATCCGCAGCTCCTTCGTCGGGAGGCGGCTCTCCCCCGTCCGGAGGCGGCTCTTCTCCGTCGGGAGGCGGTTCAACCGCCATCATGCAACCACCCGTACCACTGTTTGGCGTACCGCCCGTTGCGGTGCTTGGCGCCCCACCTGTGCTCGTACGCCCGCCCGTGTTGTTGTTATTGTTGTTGGCCGCACCGCCAGTAGCAGGCGGAAGGGGAAGGGGATTGTTCACCCCCGGAGTCCCGCCCGTCTTCGAAGCGGGGCTAGAGGTGCCTCCGGTAGCTTTGCTGGACGCGCCACCGCTGCCCGTGGCCCCACCAGACTGCGTGATCACTCCGTTGGTGCCAGCGTTAGCAGTGCCGAAACCGTCCCTGGTGTCGGTACTTTCTCCGCAGGCGAGAATCAACCAGGGAGCGACCGTAAGCCCTGTGACGAGAGAGAGCATCTTGATTTTCATATAGGTAACCTATTGGTGGATAGCAGGATGAACCGGCTGCGAGCCCAACGCTCTCACCGACGCGAAACGCAGAATTACGTATCAAGGAAACCCCGGCTCGGCAAGGCGGTTCAGCCTTTCCGCAAAGCCCACATTGCAGCAAATTCGACATTTTTGGCGACGCGAACACGTTCCCGGAAGTCCACACTGAAGATTGACGGCAACAGCCGAAACGAAGACAAGCTACGGCACTACCGTGTACCGGGGGCACAACTCAGTATCAATGGTCCGAAAGGGGTAACTTCGACCACGCACAGCGCCCCAGGTGCAGGCAAAGCACCAGCACGTAGGAGGCTCCGCACGCCACGCCGAAGACGCCGAACGCGCCGAACACTCACGTGATCCAGAAGATCGCCCCGAGCGCTGGAGCCCTGCAAACGAGGCGCACCCGTCTAAACCTTATGGGTGAGGATCTTGATCGCATTGGCGACAACTCAACGCCCCCGTATAGCCATGTTGCACGGAGCCCCTCCGCAGCATGGCTAGTTCGAAAGGTGTTGTATGCAACGGAACTTGCGATTCCTTATTTCAACCTCAATACTGACATTAACTTGTGCTTGCTCAGCGGGTGGCTCAAAAACACCTTCTCGCGGTGTTCCTTCCGGCGAGGCGACCATGCCCGGTGTGCCATCTTCAACACCAACGCTCGATCTCGGCGGAGCGGTCACCGATATCAGCATAGACCCCACCCAGACGTGCAACCCCTGCACCCACTTCGCGGGTGGGCCAGTCTTCGAAGACAATCTCGGTCCGGATATCGCGAAGAACTTCCCGAGCGCGAGCGGAGCTTCTGGCCCGTGCATCCTTGAGCCCCAAGCTGGCACGTTGCTGCCAGCCAACTGGCTCCGGCCGCGTTTTCACTTCGAGGGAGGAACGGCACCCTATCGCATCTCGCTCAGTACGCCACGAGAAACGGGCACGCTCGACATCTACACGGCGGACACGATCGCACTTTTGCCAAAGCCAGTGTGGGACGGGCTCCGCGCGAATGTGTTTGAACCCGTTACCGTTACCGTCACCGACGCCACGGGCAAATCGAGCACTTCTGATTTCACGATTGCGCCGATTGCGGCCGGAGGAAGCTTGGTGTTCTGGGCATCCACCACAAATCGGCCCGGCATTGACCCGGCAACCGGGCGTTACACGACGACGCTCTACGGATTCAACGTTGGAGACGAGGCCGTGATCCAAACGCTCTCGCCACCCGACGTGCAGCAAGTAACGTACGGGCAAAACGGGGGCCTCAAGAGCCCGGATAGCGGCGCACCCGAAGGCAAGGTGCGATGTGTGGGCTGCCATACCTCGACGCCAGACGGAAATGCCGTCGCCATCGTGGACCACTGGCCCTGGAATCTCGCCATTGCAGATATCAACACCGCCATCGGCAAAACACCGGACTATGTAACGCCCCTCGGTACGCTGATGCTCAACTTACCTTGGCAAGGCATCGCGACGTTCTCTCGCGACGACTGGACGATGCGCAATCGTCGCATTTTGGTGACCTCGATGGGTCCGCGAAAGATGCTGATGCCGGGGTACACGCCAGATGCCAACAACGTGCTCGGGGAAACGTTCATTCCGCAGAACTCCAACAAGGGGCCGGATGAGCTCGTTTGGATGGACCTCAGCGCCCCGGGCAACGTCAAGCTCAATGCCAACGGCTCGGCGAGTGAGGAAGCTGCTCGCACACTCGCGAGTGGCAAGGGCACAGCCTGGGGAACGCTCGCACGCACGGGCGATCCACGCGGGGCGATCACTCCAGAATTCAGTCACGCGGGGGACCGCATTGTCTACACCTCAACGGACAGTATCCTGGACGGGCACGTGGGTGGAGGTGGTGTAGAAGGCACGCCGAACCCAACTGTTGTCGACCTCTACACGGTGCCTTACGCCAACGGAGCGGGCGGAGTCGCTACTCCACTGCCGGGGGCAAGCCTCCCGAACGTAGCGGAATATTATCCGGACTATTCTGCAGATGATCGTTGGGTTGCCTTCAATCGGGTGCCCAGCATGACGGGCTATATGTTCTATCGCCCGGATGGCGAGATCCACATCGTGCCCGCCGCCGGTGGCACCGCGATTCGGCTAGCGGCAAATGATCCACCAGCCTGTTCAGTGCAAGACCCGAAGGGGCCGCTGAATAGCTGGCCCAAGTGGTCACCCGCTGTGCGCGCCGCGAACGGCAAAAAGTACTACTTCCTGATCTTCTCTTCTGCGCGCAATTCACCATTCGTGCTCAACGTACAGGGCGAGGCCGACAAGCGTGCTTCTCGACTCTACATGGCGCCCGTGGTTGAGAACGCCGACGGCAGCGTGCAGACGTTTCCGGCTGTTTACCTGTGGAATCAGGAATTCCTCGTGAACAAGAGCGGAGCCGACGCACAGGTCTTCGAACTACGCAGCAGCAACCTTACGCCAGCATGGGACGAATTCTACGTCCCCCCAGTCACTGTCATCATCCGATGATTCACTAGAAAGCCTCCACGATGCAACAAACTAAAAGGCACCGTCCCATCTCCTGGGTTCCTACCTCTTACCTCGCCGAAGGTATTCCGTTCGCGATGGTTATCTGGGTAGCAGGCACTCTATTCAAAGATCTCGGCCACAGCGACGGAGAGATCACCATGGCAACAGCAAGCGTGGGTATTGCCTGGTCCCTGAAGCCCTTCTGGGCCGCTTTCCTCGATATGTACCGCACGAAGAAGTTCTTCGTCATTGCCATGCAGGGCTTGATGACCCTCATCTTGGCCGGCATTGCGCTCGCGCTCCCGCTCGCAAACTACTTTCAGATCACGATTGCGGCGCTCTGGGCCCTCGCCTTCGCATCGGCCACTCAAGACATCTGTATTGACGGCGTATACATCACTGCGCTCGACAAGGCCGATCAGGCCAAATACGTGGGCGTTCAGGGCATGTGCTGGAATGTCGGGCGTATCTTTGCGACCGCGGTGATTGTCGGAGTGGCGGGCACTCTGCAGGAAAGCCACCACCTAGCTCCACGCACAGCTTGGATGTGGGCACTTTTACTGAGTGCGGCCACGATGGGCCTACTCGCCGCGTATCACTTCTTCATGTTGCCCAGGGGGCAGGTAGCGAAGCGGCCGAAAGATGCGGCTGAAGTTGTCGCTACGTTCACCGATACAGTGAAGGAGTTCTTCAAGAAAGATAAGATTTGGGGAATGCTCACCTTCGTATTGCTCTTCCGCTGCGGAGAAGGGTTGCTCCTGGTAGAAGCACCGCTATTTCTCCAGGCGCCCATTGCTCGAGGCGGGGTAGGGCTCAGCCTCGCTGAAAAGGGCATCATCGATGGCACGGTGGCCACTGTAGCGAGTATCGTTGGCGGGCTGCTCGGCGGCATGTTTGTCTCGCGTTTTGGGCTCAAGAAGACCCTCTTTGTGCTCGCCCTTTGCCTCAATGTGCCCCACTTCGCCTTCGTATACCTGAGCCAAAGTGTGTCCACAGCGGCAACGCTTCCCTTCACCACCGTGGCCGCGCTCGTGAGCATCGAGAAGTTTGGCTATGGCTTTGGCTTCGTTGGCAACATGCTCTACATGATGCAGCAAATTGCGCCGGGCAAATACAAGATGACGCACTACGCTTTTGCTACCTCCATCATGAATCTCACCTTAGTGCCAACGCAGATGTTGAGTGGACCCCTTGCCGATGCGTTGGGCTACCAATCCTATTTTCTTCTGGTCATGTTTGCCAGCATTCCGTCGCTCTTGGCAGCGTGGTTTGCGCCCTTTCCGAACAATCCCGATGCGGAGGAAAGCGAAGAAAGCCCAGTGTCCGAAGCTTCGGGGGCACCAGGTGCTACGGAAGTTCCGGCATAGCGCACGGGGGATCAGTACTTGTGATGGCGTCAGACGCCTTCGCGCCAACACGAGACACTTGCCATGCTAAGTACATTTCGTCCGCAGAAAAGGCCCCCACCGACGTTGGTGTCCCGGTCGGGCTCTGCCCTCCACCCTGAGGAAGCGGGTGGGGCCCTAAGGCCTCACCGCACGTCGCCCCAGCAGCACAAGGGCCACCACTCCGGGGAGCAGCCATACGACGGGTGAGGAGCTACGTTGGTGTTTGGTTGTGCACCCCGCATCGTCGCCACCATGCTGAATGCGGATCTCCTTGGACGGCTCGCTCTCGTTGCCGGCCGCGTCGACGGCAACGATCTCCAACGGGTCTAGGGGAACCCCTAGGTACTCGAGACCCATCGTTACCCGCCGCCTAGCGGTCGTTCATGCCCAACCCTGCGAGGATTTTCGGGATGCATTTCTCGATTCGAGCGGTTCGCGTCTGCGACTGCTTTGCGCCGGTGAAGTGCATCACGTACGCGCGTTTGCGTCCGGGTGTGAGCGCGTTGAAGGCCTTCGCAAGCTTGCCGTTCTTTTTCAGAATATCCGTGAGTTCTGCTGGAAGCGTCAACTCTTCCTTGGCCTTAAATTCGACCGCAAGCCCAGCTTTTTCCGCGGCGATGGCCTGCTTCACATAGGATTTGACGGTTGCCTTGACGATCTCGGCTTCGCTCCGGAACTCCAGGCGCAACGCCGACTGAGTGTTTTCTCCCTGGCTGCGCAAAAGGCCATGCGTATCCTTCAAGAGTGCGCCCTTGAAGAACATGAGGGAGCAGTGCTCCTTGAACGGCTGAATGATGGCGACGTTCTTCCCACCAATTGCGTAACACGGCTTTCCCCATTTCAGCTCTTCCTCAAGCCCACACTCCATGAGGAGAGACCGCAGTTTCTCGATCTCCCCTCGCCAGGCCTTGGCTCGGGAAACGAACGCATCAACGGCAGGATTATTCGCACTCATCGTTCAGCTCCTTTCGGACTCTGATGGCGATGGTACTCGCGCTAGGCGCGGAGATCGACAGCCACGCCCCGGCTTTCGCCTGCGTTGGCCTTCGCGCTCTTAAAGCACGCGGTTGTGGCGCATCACCTCGGAGAACCAACGCGCACTGGCTTTGGGCGTGCGTTCCTGCGACTCGTAATTCACGTAGACAAGCCCAAAGCGGCGGTCGTAACCCCAGGCCCACTCGAAGTTGTCCATGAAGCTCCAGGCGAAATAGCCTTTGTATGGCTCGCCCTCTTGCATCGCACGCTGCATGGCCCTGAGGTAGTGCCGATAGAAAAGGATGCGGTCCGTGTCCAAAACCTCACCGCTCAGCGTTAGCTTATCTTCACAGGCGGCTCCATTTTCCGTCACATAAAGATCGAGCTTGCTATGGCCATTCACGTGCGCCACGCCCTTGGCAGCCCAATACATCACATCCGGTAGGAACTGCAGCCACGGCATATTCATGCGCGGATAACCCGTGGGGTTCGGCAAGATTTCAAACCCGCTCGGCGCCGAAGAAGCTCTCACGCTAAAGCCACTGTACAGATTGACTCCGAGGAAATCGAGCGGCTGGTGGATGTTCTTGAGATCTTCCGGGAAGAACTTTGGTGCGTTGGCACCAGCATCCTCAAGGTACCCGGTGTCGTATTCTCCCGTGAGTATTGGCACCAAAATCGAGCCATTTTTCCGACGGAAGCAGCGCAGTGTAGCTTCAACATGTGCTTCGGTTTCAGCCAAAGGCACATACGCGTTCACGTTATCTACAATGCCGGCGCGACACGGCACGGGGCTCGCTGCACGAATGGCCTGCATCCCGAGACCATGAGCTAAGATGGCGTGGTGCACCGTTTGATTCACCACCTGCTCGCTCGCCACCGTCGTTCCAGGAGCGTGAGGAGGGGTGCTCCCAACTGCGTACCCCATGCGCGTAAAACAGTGGATCTCGTTAATTGTGAACCAATTTTGGACCCTATCGCCCAAGGCTCCCACGGCGACGCCGCAATATTCGGCAAACGCTGACGCCATTTCGCGGCTCTGCCAGGATCCAAAACGATCTTCCAGCGCTTGGGGGCTATCCCAATGGAACAGCGTCACGTAGGGAGTTATGTTGTGGCGCTGCAGCGAATCTAGAAGACGTTTGTAAAAATCTAACCCTGCCTGATTCACCTTCCCCGTGCCATCCGGCAATATGCGCGACCAGGCAAGCGAGAGCCTATAATTCCTAAAGCCGAGCTCCGCCATCAGGCGAAAATCTTCGTCAAAACGGTGGTAGTGATCGCACGCCACGCGCCCTGTCTGGCCCTCACGCACGCGCCCGGGCAGCTCGGAAAACGTATCCCACACGCTCGGGGCTCGCCCACCTTCGTTCACCGCGCCTTCAATCTGGTACGCCGCTGTAGCCGAACCCCAGACAAAGCCTTCCGGAAATTTCTCTGCTTTCATGATCGCGCCTTCACACAGGGTCAGTCAGTTTGCAAGGGGCTCTGTGCCCCAAACGAGTTGGCAGGCTTGGTAAGCAGGAATAGCGGTTTGAACAGCGTAGTCGACACCCAAACCAGCACTGGAAGGATCGTTACCCAACGCCAAACTTCCTTGATAATTGGCGTTGTGAAATCTCAACTGGATCTCACCGGTTTCAAAGTTTGGCATGAGGCTTCCAGCCGCACCCACAAAGCCGACCTCGAGGTAGGTATCTGCACCGCCCGAAGAAGCCGAGACAAAGCGCGTTCGTACGTTGGTGCAACCTACAACCGCGTAATCACAGTCTGCTACTAGGTTGGTCACACCGTCGGCATTGAACCAGTAGCGTATGCTCAGCTCATTGAGTGGAACTGCGTTGGTGATCACGCCCGTGTGCCGCAAGTTGAGCACTAAGCTGATCTGGTTGGTCGGCGCGGAACCTGTATTGCTCTTGGCCTTTACTTCAAAGGACTTCGCTCCCACAACTCCCTGGGTGCATTCAAAGGCGTCGCCGAGGCCCGGCGCACCTCCAACACTCGATGTACTGCCTCCCATGGGAGGAGCACCACCACTCGCGGAACCACCGCCACTCGCGGAAACGCCGCCACTTCCAACATTGTTAGCGCCCCCCGTGCCTCCAGCGCTCATCCCAACGGCACCACCGCTTGCCGAAACGGGGCCGCTTCCGCCACCGCCTGAAGCGGGAACACTCGGGCTGGTGTTCGTTGCAGAAGGTACGCCGCTTGAAACCGGCAGAGCCCCACCCGATCCGCCACCCGCTTCCGTGAACGAAACGCCTTCATCGTAGTTGGGCTCCACCGCGTGGGCGCATGCAGCTGCAGCTCCACATCCTAAAGCCAGCGCCACCCAACCGCACACAGCTCTCGTCTCTCTGTTTCGCATGTCGATACGTTGGCTTGACACGAGTGGAGGCAGTAGAAAAGACGATCTGTTAGATCATCGTTGCGAGCAACGCGCGGCTTTCAGGTCCCAGTCTGAGGCACGCTGCGATCCTATCGATCACATTGTTTTTAGCTGATATCGCGGCCACGATGCGCCCTCTAGGCATCTTATGAACCGCCGCATTTTTCGTTCCGCAATCAGGGTTTCGCCCATCTTGCTAGCCATCTTGTGGGGTCACGCGGCCAAGGCTGTTGATACACCCACGAAAGAGCCCACCTCGGAAGCGGAGGCTGCACAATTGGCAACTGGAGCGATGTCGGAAGAGTACCTTTCCGCGGACTTCATTGGCGCCGCAAAGAAGCTCGAACACGCTAAGCGTGCCTGTGAAACTCTCGCCTGCGCCAAACCGCTTCACGCACGCATTCTGTGTGATCTGGCGACTGTGCAGGTCGTGGGGCAACGGCTTTTGGATGCAGGCAAAGCGAACTTAGAGCTTGCACTGAAACTCGATCCGAAGGCAGCTCTCGACGCGGAGCTTGCTACGCCTGAACTCCGAAGTCTTTTTGTTTCACTCGGAGGCGATCCGGATGCTGTCCGGGAGCCGCTTCCGGTGGCACCCGCCGCGACAGGAACCAGTGCCCAATTGCCTCCACAGAGCAATGAACCGGATAGCGACGCCACCGAGGCTCCCGCAGCAAAGGCACCCGCCTCCCAGTCGCTCACGACTTCAGACAACGGTGCGGTTACCATCGACATTTGCCCGCCGGATTTCCCTGGCTGCAATGCTAAAGATTCTGCTAGCGCGTGCACGAGCGATGCCCAGTGTGACGCCGGGCTCACGTGTACGGCCGGGGTGTGTGGGCAACCGAAGCCTTCACGAAATGGGTTATCCCTTGGCTTTCAGCAAGACATTCTATTTCTGAACTCCTCCGAGAATATTTGCTCAGGCACGGGGGACTGGACGTGTTTTCAGAGTGAGTCCACCGAAGGGTTCTACGATCAGCTGCCTTTTGAGGGTAATCAGAACGGCAACGAGATAGTGGGTGGGCCAACCACAGGAACCTTGCGCGTGCTGCTTGGGTATGATCGCTTTCTTGGTGATCACTTCGGGCTCGGTGTGCGCACCGGATTTGCGTTCTTGGGTGGTCCCAAAGCTCCGGGTGGCGCCGCTTTTGTTCCTTGGCACGCAGAAGGCCGGATCACCTACTGGCCCGGAGCCTTACCGTTTGCCACCAAAGGTTTTCACCCGTTCTTCGTGCTGGGCGGCGGGATGGCCCAGATCGACGCACACATGAAGGTTACGGTGTTTGATGGCCTTGGTGGGAACCCCAGCGCACGCGGTTCGCGGCGTGAAGTAGACGCTTGGCTGAAGACTGGAACAACCTTCGCTGAAGCTGGCATCGGGGGCTTATATGCGTTGGCTCCAGGCCAGGGCCCGACCATCGAAATAAAAACACTCCAGATGTTTGGGGTGAGCTCCACGAACGCCGGCTTGCTCGTCGGCTACCAAGTGGGCCTCTAAAAGCCGCTCTAAAGAGGGGGCTCAACCTGCAAGCGGCCCCCTTCAGCTCAATTCCCACCGCGCTCCAGGTACACAGCGTAAGCCGCCAAACCTACCAAGCCCGCGTTGTAATCCAGCGCCACTTCGTTCTGAACATAGTCGCTCACGTTATCCGCGTAAGCGCGACCCACACTCGGTCCGCTCACGAGGGCTCCGTAGAGCAGATGTTTGCAACCCACGCTGTCGTTTGGGCCAGAGGCCTCCTGCTCGCAAGCGTTACGATGGTGCGGGCTCCTCGGCGGATTGGTGCCGATCCCCACCACGTACGAACGCCCCGTGGGATTTTGCCCGAGCACCCAATCCAGTTGGCTCTTCGCCAGCGCTTGGTAATCCGTCGTCTTGCGAAGGTGACCTAAAAGAGCCGCCGAAAACCCCGCGGTGGTGGCGTTTCGTAAGACACCCCAGTCGCCCCAGTCAGGCTTCAAGATGAGGCCTCGCACGTTGGCTTCTTGGGAAATTCCAAGGTTGAGATTCTCCGACCACTTTGCAAGTGCAGTAAAATCGTCCGTGGCAACGTACGCGCTCTGTAGACAAAACTCGTGGGGATTATCCCAACCCGCTACCCAATAGTGCGGGCCGGTGCTGCCCAAGAGCCGCAGCGTATCTGCTCGGTAATTCTCTCCTTTGGTGGTGCGCAACAATTCCGCAGCCGCACAGAGCTTGCCTACGGCAGGCTTACTGCCTGGATATGGACTAACACCCATGGCCTGCTCACTTACCAGAGGATAGATAGCGGTAGCCGCCGCAAGATAACGGGACGCTGCGGTGGGATCAAACGGCGCGTACAACTGAGCCATCAACGCTAAGCTTGCGGCTGCAAGACCACCCGCGGCACCCCCGTTACCTAGGCTTACCTCTCGCCCTATCCGCGTTGCGCCCTGCATTTCGCCACCGGTTGCGAGGTCGAAATTTGCCTGAGCGGGGCAAGAATAAAACCTGCGATGATCCAACTCGGTGTTACCAACTTGCATCACAAGCGATCCGTTGACCACGATCTTCTCTAGATAATCAGTCGCTGCTTTCACTTCGTCCAGCACATCCGGGATCCCGTTGGGGGTACCCGAAATGCTCGCGCCCACAAGCGGAGCGGCGTCTGTTGGCCCATAAAGATCGTCAAATGCGTTAGGAAAAGCTTCATACGCTTTCAGCAACAAGAGCGCTGCGTAGCTGATGGTGAGAGTAGGCTTAATGTGGTCGCCGGCGTCAAACCAACCGCCCGAAAGATCCACGCCGTAGGGCTTTCCGTCGGCAGTAAAGCAACCTTGGCCGCCCCCATTCACCTGACGCAGCAGCCAATTGGGTTGCGTGCCTGCGCGCTGAGCACCATAGAAGTGAACGGCCAAACGGAGCACCGTTTCGTACGTGCTGTCGATGCCCGGCGTGTTGTCGATCGGGGGCTTGGGCAGAGGTGAGCTTGTGGTGGTTGTGGGCGCGGAGGTTGTAGTTGTCCCGCTAGGCGCACCCATAGGAGCCGCAGTAGGGCTTGTGGGGCTGTTTGAGCTCATCGGCACTACGCCGCCAGTGCAACTTACACCAATCGGACACGTACAGGTGCCGTTGGTGCAGCTTGCCCCCGTGGCGCACACGCGGCCGCATTCGCCGCAGTTGTTGTTATCCGTAAGCACCGGCAAACATTCGCCCCCGCAGTTGAGCGACCCACTCGGGCAGCCGTAATACGGCCGCCAAGGCACCCCCTGGGTCTTTGGTTCCTCGCAACCAGACAACGAGCAGAAGAAACCGAACGCCAGCACAAAGTGTCGGAGATAGTGGGGCAAATGAGCCACCTTTCTTGAATACTCAGGTACAGCATAGCGGCAATCTTTACAATTGGATCCACCACCTCGCGGAACCCCTTCGAAGGTGATCTATTTGATCATCCTGCTTGCGCCGCGTTCACATGATAACTCTTACGTCGTGGCGTACACCAAACTGTTCCGCATAGGCCCCATCGGAGTAGGATTCACGTTCCTCGTTGCGAGCTGCAGCGCTGGCGGCTCGAAAACAAACCCGTTTGCATCGGGCTCTCCCGAGGGCAACACGAGCGCCACCGCGGCGCCCACACAACCGACGCTCAATTTGATGGGCCCCACCGCAGGTGCTTCGGGGCTCAATCCGGGAGCTGGGGTAAACGGCGCCGTGGGCGACGGCTGCAACGATTTTAAAGTGGAGTTCACACCCCAAACGCCCACTGTCATGTTCGTCGTAGATCGCTCGTCGAGCATGTTCGACAGCCACTACTGGGAACCGCTCAAGGCGGCTGTGCTGAACGTTGTAAAAGCGTTAGACCGAGACGTTAATTTCGGATTTGCCGCCTATACTGGCGTGAATGGCGGCACCTGCCCAATGCTCAATGTGGTGGATAGCTTTGCGCTCGGCAACGCCCCTGTGATCCAACAAGCCTACGATATGGCAAGCGCCGATCCACGCATCGAATCCGGTGCTGGAAAGACGGAAACGCCCACCATGCGCGCGATTGAACAAATGATCCCGAAGCTTGTGGCGGCGCCTGGCCCAGGCTCCAAGTACTTCGTTCTCGTCACTGACGGCGAACCAGATTTCTGCAATGATGGTCAGGAGCCCTGCGCCAAAGATCAATCGGTCGCGGCGGTGCAGACCGCGTACACGCAGGGCATCACCACCTTTGTCTTGGGCTTGGGGAGCGTGGATGCATTGGCAGATCTCGCCAACGCGGGCGCCGGCCAACCCGTAAAGAACCCAGGGCAAGATCTTGGGTACTGCGGGAGTAATCCTCTCAAGGGAAGCTACGCACCCACCGGTGGCAACGCGAAGGTTTTTGCCCCAGAGCTCAACGAAACGGCCCTCACCGATCAGCTGCGCGCTGTAGTTGCTGGAGTGAAAAGCTGTGTATTTGACCTAGAATCACGGCTAGAGCTCGATCCAGCAAACGCAGGCCTCGGAAAAGTGGTGCTCAACGGCACAGCTCTGCCCTACCAGGATCCGAACGGTTGGCAACTGAAGGGTACCACTCAGATCGAATTGCTCGGCACCGCCTGCAAATCGCTTCAAGATCCGGCAACTTCGGGCATCTTGTTCGATTTCCCATGCAAGGCTGTTATCATACGCTGATAGTTACGAGCTGGCCTTGTGATTCGCCGAGTGCCTAAGGGTGCCTCGAGGCACTCGACGACTTGTTTCACCTGGCGCTTTAGGGGCAGCCTGTAAATGCCAGGTCATCCACCCAAATGTCGAAGCTTGCGCCAGGCTGATTGACTTGGAACTGGACCCCGTAAATGGCGTTCGGCTTGATGCTCGCAACGATGGGGCTTCCCCAACCCTGCATTTGGCGCATGCGATTAAAGGGAACGGTATAACGCTGCCATTCGTCAGTAAGCTCTAGGTCGGTGCCGAAATCGTTGTAGCACTCGGTGCACACCTTTCCGTCCGGATCGGTATCTGAATCCGGCAACTTCAAGCGCACACTTCCGCTCGATCCTGGTGCTTTTTTGGCAAAAAATGAGATACCCTGGTATCGGCTGGCGTCGTAGGGCCCCTTTGGATCGGTGAAGTTGAGGCCCATCCCGGCAAAAAGCACTCCACCCCCACCTAATTTGCCCTTCATGTGTGCCGCGAACTTGGAACCGTTGGCACCACCGGGCGTCATCTCAAAGATGCCACCTTGCTCGCCCGCCGCAGGTGTAACAGTTGACCCGGCTTTGTCCACGAACGTGTACCAGTAGCCGCCGCGACCTTCCTGGACATTGACTTGGTTATTATTGGCTTCCCCATCACTAATAACAGCACTCGGAGGGCAGGCTTTGCCCTCCGGTGAGGAAGCACCATCGGGAGAAGCTGGGTCCACCTTCTTGACACACCCAACACTCACAACTGCAATCGCTACCCCAACTCCCAAAGATCTTAGAGTCAACATGGCAGTCGCATACCGCTTGATGGATCCGGTGTCAGGCTGACATTTTTGATCACAATCGAGCGCTCTGATGATCCCAAGGATCGCACTTTTCCGAGCACTCAATCTCTGCTTTGATCTCTGGGCTCAAAGCCTCAGCGGGAGATTCGAATGCGCGTATCTAGAGCCCAAGTTGGCGTTATTTTGGCCCTTTTGGGCAATGCTTGCGTGAAGAAGAGCCAGGGCACAGATCCCCTCACAACAACAGCGCCGCCACCCCTTGCAACTGCGCCTGCGCCCGCCCCACGGGTACCTCCGAGCCCCGCGCCGCGCGCACCCAAGCCTCCGGCAGCGCCAACAAACTCTAAGAATACGGGTCGCTTTCTAGAACTTTGGACGGACATCCACGACTTCGACAACGGCTATTTCAGCGCGGAGGGGATCCCCTATCACTCGGTAGAGACCTTGCTGGTGGAGGCTCCCGACCACGGCCACGAAACCACCTCTGAGGCCTACAGCTATTGGGTATGGATGGAGGCGCTCTACGGAAAAGTGAGCGGCGATTTTTCGTTCCTAAAGCGCTCTTGGCAAAGCCTCGAATATTTCATGATCCCTGCCGCCGCGGATCAGCCCTCGACCTCCGCTTACCGACCCAACAAGCCTGCCAGTTACGCACCCGAGGGGGATGAACCGAGCGCCTATCCAGTCCCGCTCGATGGCTCCGTTGCGGTCGGTCGGGACCCGATCGGTGATGAGCTGAAGGCCACTTATGGCACTTCAGATGTGTATGCGATGCATTGGCTTTTAGATGTCGATAATTGGTTTGGCTTCGGCCAACGTGGTGACGGCACGAGTAAGCCTTCGTTCATCAATACTTTTCAGCGAGGCACCCAGGAATCGGTATGGGAGGCCATCACCCAGCCGGCGTGGGACAACTTCCGGTGGGGCGGGAAACACGGGTTTTTGGACCTTTTCACGCAATCCGGGGACTTTGCAAAACAGTGGAAATACACCAACGCTCCTGATGCGGACGCGCGCGCCATCCAGGCGATTTACTGGGCCAAGCGCTGGGCTGATGAGCGCGGCGGGGACGCAAGTGTCAATGATCTCAGCGAACGCGCAGCGCAAATGGGTGACAACATCCGTTACGCGTTCTTTGACAAGTATTTCAAGACTATGGGCTGCACCAGTCTAGATTGTGCGCCCGCCAAGGAATACGAATCGGCACACTACCTGGTGTCGTGGTACTTCGCGTGGGGCGGTGCGATCCCCGAACGCAGTGTGTGGTCGTGGCGAATTGGTTCAAGCCACGTGCATTCGGGTTATCAAAACCCGATGGCGGCCTACGCCCTGAGCAATATTGATACTCTAAAGCCGCGCTCACCCCGCGGTTCGAGCGACTGGGCTGAGAGCCTATCGCGGCAGCTTGAGTTCTACCGCTGGCTCCAGGCAGCGGAAGGCGGAATTGCGGGCGGTGCCACCAACAGCTGGAAAGGGCGCTACGAGGCACCGCCTCCGAACACACCTCAATTCTACGGTATGGCCTACGACGCTTCGCCGGTTTTCACGGACCCGCCCAGCAACGAGTGGTTTGGTTTTCAGGTGTGGTCGCTACAGCGCGTAGCCGAATACTATTATGTAACGGGTGATCCCCGAGCTGAGCTCATTCTCAAAAAGTGGGTAAGCTGGGCCCTTTCCAACGTTCGGTTGGATCCAAACGGCGGCTATTCTATACCTTCATCGCTCAAGTGGAGCGGGAAGCCCAGCCAAAGTTGGGACGCCGACAACACTCACTTCGATCCGAAGGAAGCCAACTTCAACTCCACGCTCCACGTATCGGTAACGAGCACCACCGATGATGTAGGAACTACGGCCGGGCTCGTGCACACGTTATCGTTCTACGCCAAACGCGCCAACGATCGTGAAGCAGAGAGAGTTGCAGGCGAGCTCCTCGATCGAATGTGGGCCAAGTACCGAGATCCACTGGGCCTCGCAAACCCAGAAGTTCGTAAGGACTATAAGCGTTTCGCCGATAAGCTAGAGCTCCCGAAGGGCTGGGTCGGCAAGATGCCAAATGGGGACAGCATTGACAACCACTCCACCTTCCTCAGCATTCGCTCCAAGTTCAAACGCGACACGGATTGGCCCAAAGTTCAGAAATACCTGGATGGCGGCGCCCCACCGGAATTCAAGTACCACCGCTTCTGGGCTCAAGCACACCTAGCGTTGGCCTACGGCACCTACGGCTGGCTCTTCGAAGAAAAGAAAAACCCATGATACTACGCCGCTTCAGCTACCTTGCGTTTTGTTCGCCACTTTTTTCAAGCCTCACAAGCTGCGCGCCCCAAGCCACCAAAGCTGCCGCGAGCCCTGGAAGTTCCGCAACTGCCGCGCTTTCGCCCCAGAACAATCTGCTGAAGAACAGCACCTTCGAGGACGGAACGAGCCTCCCCTGGACAACCTCCTTCTCTGCTCCGGCCACGGGTGAAGCGAGTGTGAAGGAGGGAGCGCTTTGCCTGAATGTCGTCGAGGTTGGCAAGAACCCTTGGGACGCGCAGGTGCGTCACCGCGAGATGATTCTAGAGAAGGGGCACGCCTACTCGGTAAGCTTCGTGGCCCGAGCCAATCGAGCCACAAAAGTCCGTGCCAAGATCGGTATGGCGGGGCCTCCGTACGCAGAATATTGGACGAGCACGATCGACCTCACAACTGCTCCGCGCCTGTTTCAAGGCGGCTTCACTATGGCATCTGACAACGACCCCACCGCGGAGCTTGCGTTTCACGTGGGGGGGAATCTGGCCGCTGGTGCTCCGCTTGAGCTTTGTGTGGACGATGTGAGCCTTTCGGACCCAGCCTTTACTGCCAAGCCTCGCGAACACGAGCAAGCGGCGGCGCTCGTGCGAGTTAACCAGGTGGGCTATTTTCCGAAGCGCGAAAAGCTCGCAACACTAGTGAGCCCAGCCTCAAGCTCGGTGGATTTTTCTGTAGTTGACGCCGATGGCGCTGTGGTTCAGACAGGCAAAACGAAGGTATTTGGGCTCGATCGCGACTCGGGAGAGCCCCTACACATCATTGACTTTTCGACGCTACAGAAGCCTGGCGCAGGCTATCGAGTGCGCGTGGGCACGGAAGAAAGCCCGCCGTTTAAGATAGCGAACGATCTCTATGCGGAGCTCAAGTACGATGCGTTGGCCTATTTCTACCACAATCGAAGTGGCATCGAGATAAAGCTTCCGTTCGTCAAGAAAGCCGAATGGGCGCGCCCAGCTGGGCACCTATCCGATAGCAAGGTGAGCTGTGCAAAAGATGCAGGCTGCAGCTACAGCCTGGATGTCTCCGGTGGCTGGTACGACGCAGGGGACCACGGGAAATACGTCGTAAATGGTGGGATCAGCGTGTGGACACTCCTGAACCTCTACGAGCGCGCACACAAGCTTCACCAAACGGCTGCCTTCCACGACGGCAAGCTCAGCATTCCGGAGAACAGCAACCAAGTGCCGGATCTCCTGGATGAAGCTCGTTTTGAGCTGGAATTCTTCATGAAGATGCAGGTTCCCGAGGGCAATCCGCTTTCAGGAATGGTGCACCACAAGATCCACGACGAGGCGTGGACGGCCCTCGGTATGGCGCCGCATGAGAGCCAAATGAAGCGTTACCTGCGGCCGGTGAGCACAGCAGCAACGCTGAACACAGCGGCCACCTTAGCTCAGGCAGCACGCCTCTACGGCCCTTTCGATAAAGATTTTGCCGCAAAGTGTTTGAAGGCAGCTGAGCGAGCCTGGCGTGCAGCAGAAGCGCACCCGGACATGATCGCACCGGCAAGCGACAGCTCGGGAGGCGGCGCGTATGACGACCCACAAGTGAGTGATGATTTCTATTGGGCTGCGGCCGAGCTTTTCATCACCACGGGCAACGCGGTGTATCGGGATTTTTTGGTGCGTTCGCCTCATCATAAGAGTTTCACCATGAATGCCGGCAGTGCGCTCTCGTCCATGAACTGGGCGCGTACCGACACATTGGGGAAGCTCTCGCTCCTTACGGCCGAAAGCACCCTTTCGCAGGCAGAGCGCACAGCCCTTGAGATTCAGCTCACCACAGCGGCCGAGGAATACCTCGCAACAGCGAAAAAGCAGGGCTATGGGCTCCCATTCCAGGGCGGCTCAGGCGGGCGTTTTCCCTGGGGCTCGAACTCTTTTGTGCTCAACAATTTGATCATTCTGGGTGCAGCCTACGATCTCAGCCACGATCAACGTTTCCTTGCTGCCACTATCACCGGCATGGACTACCTTTTGGGGCGCAACCCCATGAGCCTCTCGTATGTCACCGGCTACGGGGAGCACGCTGTTGAGAATCCCCACCATCGCTTCTGGTCCCATCAGGTCAACGCCAAATATCCGATGGCACCCCCCGGCGCGATTTCGGGAGGGCCCAACTCTGGCCTTGAGGATCCTTACGTTAAAGCCGCAGGCCTGAAGGGCTGCGCCCCAGAAAAGTGCTACGTAGACAACATTGAGGCTTGGTCCGTCAACGAGATCACGATCAACTGGAACGCTCCCCTCGCTTGGGTCACGGCCTTCCTAGACCAAGCCGCACGCTAACGCCTCCGCGCCTGAGTCGCCGCTTTAGCAGACTCAGGCGTGCGCTAACTCCCCCGCCCCCCCTCCGGTTCAGCTCACCACCACATCGTAGCGGTGAGCGCAACGACATCTACATCCGGGCGGGCCGTACCCGTCGCGCGATTGCCAGCGTCTTGGTTGGTGGTAGTGGCACCGAAGCCAGCCGGCAAAACGGGAGCGCTCGGCGGCTGCACACAGCGTTCATCGCCCACCGTGTACACGCCGTCTGCAGGTGTTGCCGTTGGATCCAAGGCCGTGGCACAAGTGCGCTGATTGTAGATATAGCGGCTATATTGCAGGCTTATTTCTTCCTTCGTGACCCACTTCGAACGGAAAACGACCCGCGGAGAGATAACGCTAAACTTCTGCTCGGGCACCTTGGAATTTGGCGACAGCCTGTCCATGCGTAGGCCCGCTGCCAACCAGGGCAGCGCGGACACTTCAAGATCAGCTCCGAATTTGAGCTTCTTCACACCGTCCTGCGCGGGGTCATCGCTCGCCACCATGTTGTACATGCCGTACAAAGTGGCCTTTAGATCTTGGCCCTCTCCCCAGAATTGGCCTTTCCCCTCGAGCCCTTGGGTGAAGTTCACCAAGCTGAACTCGTATTGGCCGAGCAAGGTGTTCACGCTCCCGTTGCCGTTGCTGCATTGCATACGCGCAGCGCAGCCCGGAGCATTCAAGTACTGATCGTTAACCCCAAGCGAGAAGTCACCTCCGCCGAAGGCGTGAATCACCTCGATAGCTGGTCCTACCGTGATGGCATCTTTCGCACTTACATGGGAGAAGCCGAGGTACCCGTAGCCGTACATTCCGCCTTCCACACGGCCTTCCACGCCGTACACGCTGAGGCTGCCGTCGGGCGTGTTGGGGTTCACATCCGGCGTCATAGAACCAGGGCGAAACTCGCTTTTCGCGAAGGAGTCTAAGTAATGTAAGCCCAATTCCGCCAAGCTGCCGATCTTGATCCCCGCGTGCAGGTGGTTCAAAAGTGTGAACTGCGAGCGGTTGTACGCATTCGGGTTCGGCTCCTTGGCGCCCACGCCCCATTCGCCCCAGAGGGTGGTCCCCTCCGTATCGAGCTCTCCGCGAAGCGTGCCCCCGAGTGCATGCGTGCGCCCGAAGAGATACGTGTCGTAGGCACCAGCATCGTAACGGCCAGCTTTACCGTACGAATTCCAGAAGCTACCAACCTTGCCCACCAACCGCATGTTCTCGTAGCCCGTGTCAGGCGTGAGCGTGATGAAAGCCTGAGAGATCCCAAAGTTCGAGCTTGGGTCTACCCACGCAGCATCGGTGAGCTGAAAGCCCTGGAGCGCAATGGTGCCCTTGGCAAGCTTATTTCCTACCGAAAGAAAGGCCTCGGCCCAGGACCGCTGCGAGTGCCGCGTGTGTTGCCAACTGAGGTACTGATCATCGGGCACAATGGGCGTGTGGTACGTAGTTTTGCCCTGACCGGGGGCCCGGGTGTCCCGGCTTGCTATGCCGACGCGCATCGGAGCGCGAAAGTAGCCGTGGTACTCAAAGTCCCAGCCGTCAGAGTTCGCCGCGGGCCCACCTCCGCTCGTAGTTACCGTGCTTTCAGATTTCGCCGCCTCCGCGGGGGTCGTGGCGGAAGCGGAGCGTGTGTCCGTCATCTGAACCACTTCGGGTGTCGCGGCCGCGGATGCGCTGGCGGTGGCCCCCTGTGCCAAAGCAAAGCTTGGCAAGAGAACCAGTGTGGATGTGACGGTGGGCACGAATAATTTCATGAGTCAGAACTCTCCTGTGCGTTTTTCTAAAGAGCGCCGTCGAGGTCGCCTCGCTCGCTCGTTGCGCGCCGCGTACGCAAGGAACGGGCCAGCAATAGAGCGACTCAGCTACATGCGTTTTGGCCGACAAAACGGCACATTTGAGACCTCAAAATGACGAGGTGCGAAGTCCGAGATCGCACCTATCGCCATCACGCTAGAGCGCCGAGATCACATGCAGGCAGCAAACATGCACGATAGGTGATCTGCGCTCGTCCCAAACCGAGACCTCTTGTGGCGTCGATATCCCATCAGACTCATCGATTTTCGAAGGGCGATCGCTATACTCGGCAAAAGAACGAGAGCACTTCCGTTCGCTCGCCGCTGTTACCACAGAGGATCCACGCACCATGCCATTCGCTGATACCAACGACCTTAGAAGCCTTGGTGACGAGAACTCTACCGTCATGCATGCACGGTTCGACCCAACGCCAGCATCCAAAGCCTTCAGGCTAAAGGTCGTGGATGGGCCGGACAAAGGGCTAGAGATTCGGCTGGATGGATCCCAAGCGTCACGGATCCTGGTGGGGCAAGGTCCGGCGTGTGACATTCGATTAACCGATCCGATGGTATCGCGGCGCCACGTCGCTCTAGAGCCCACGGGGCAACGCGTGAGAATCGTGGATCTTGGCTCCAAGAACGGCACCTTCGTGGGTGAGCTCCCCATACTTGACGCCTTTCTTCAAGGGGGCGAGCTCGTGCGTGTGGGGTCCACGCTGTTCAGGTTGGAAGCCGAAGGGGCCGCTTCAGCTCCACGCCTTTCCCAGGCAATGGGATTTGGGCGAGTGCTCGGTGCGAGCACAGAAATGCGCCGCTTGTACCCCTTATGCGAACGCCTCGCGGCCAGCAGTGTCCCGGTGATCATTGAAGGCGAGACCGGCACCGGAAAGGAACTACTAGCCGAGGCGATTCATGAACAAGGCCCGCGCGCAGCAGCCCCGTTCCTTGTTTTCGACTGCACGGCGGTGCCAGTAAATCTGATCGAAACGGAGCTCTTTGGGCATGAACGCGGCGCCTTCACCGGTGCCGTTAGCTCGCGTCGTGGTGTGCTTGAGCAGGCACACGGCGGCACGTTGCTGATCGACGAAATCGGGGATCTCGATCTTTCCCTTCAACCGAAGCTTTTGAGAGCGATGGAGCGGGGAGAATTCCGCCCAATCGGGGGGGAGCGGGTGGTCAAGGTGGATGTGCGGATCATTGCCGCCACACGGCGCGACCTTGATCGTGAAGTCCAAAGTGGTCGCTTCCGCGATGATCTCTTCCACCGCTTGGCAGTTGCGCGCATCGAGCTACCACCACTGAATCGAAGGCGCGGTGATATCGCGGTGCTGGTTCAACACTTCTGCGAAGAGCTCGGCGGAGACCCCGCCCTCATCAGCCAAAGCCTCATCGCCCGCTGGGAGGAGCTCCCATGGCCGGGAAATATCCGAGAACTTAGGAACACTGTCGCACGACACCTTGCGCTCGGAGAGCTTGCAAGCCTTGAGTTGATGGAGCGAGCCTCCGGCGACGAGGACGCACCGCCCTCTTCTTCTCCAGCGGACGGGGCCGCCCTGGCTCGCGTCCTCGATGAGGCGCTCGAACTTCCGCTCGGGGATGCTCGCCAACGTGTCGTGGAACAGTTCGAAAGAGCCTACGTTCGTCGCATGATGAGCAAACATGGGGGGAACGTCACGCGGGCCGCCGAAGGCGCTCAGGTGGCACGCCGCTACTTTCAAGTGCTAAAAGCCAAGCTAGGTAAGGCTCCGGCAGGCTAATCAGTGTCCATATCCCCTTCTGACCCGAGTCTGGCTTTCCCCGAACGCTTGGGTCGCTATGAGCTGTTGCTTCCCATCGGCAGCGGCGGGATGGCTACGGTGTACCTCGGGCGCTACCGAGGTGCGGGTGGCTTCGAGCGCGACGTGGCCGTCAAGGTGATGCATGCACACCTGCGTGAGGATGAGGAATCCAAGCTCCATCTTCTAGATGAAGCCCGCTTGGCGGCCCGCATACGGCACCCCAACGTTGTGCCGGTTTTGGAGGTCGGCGATGAGGCGTTCGGGCTTTATTTGGTGCTGGAGTACGTTGAGGGTGACAGCCTGGCGGGCCTATTGCGGGTGTGGCCCGACATGGATGCCAAAAAGCAGAACCGCCTTTTGGCGCGCATCATGAGCGATGCCTTGTGCGGGCTGGAAGAAGCGCATGGACTTAAGGGTGAAGATGGCGCATTTCTCGGCCTCGTGCACCGCGACTTCTCACCGCACAACATCATGGTGGGCGTAGATGGTGTCGCTCGCCTCACAGATTTTAGCGTCGCCAAAGCGAGCGACCGCGCCGTGCGCACGCGCACCGGTATGGTTAAGGGAAAGATCGGCTATATGTCCCCCGAGCAGGCGCGCGGGCACGCGCTCGACCGCCGCTGCGACGTATGGGCGGCAGGCGTGGTTTTGTGGGAATTAGCAGCTAGCCGGAGGCTATTCCCCAAGAGCGATGCCGTATCCACATTGCTCAAAATCGTTACGGAAGCGCCGCCTCGCCTCTCCACGGTGCTTCCCGAAGTTTCTCCCGAGCTCGACGATATCGTCGCGAGTGCGCTCAGCATGGACGTGGAAACGCGCTGCCCAAGTGCCGTTGAGCTTCGAAAGAACCTGGAACGGTTTTGGCTAAAACACGACGGCATCGCGGACCGCGAGGAAGTAGCGGCATTTGTGTCGGAGCTCGTGGGAGAGCGCCTGCGCACGCAGCGCCAACGCATTGCCGAGGTGCAAGAGTTACGAAAACGCATGGTGGAGATAGCTCGCGATGCAGGCCCCCAAAGCGCCACCCCACGCGAGCTCGAGCTTGCGCCACAACGCGAGGGCGAGCTTCCCGTTTACCAACACGCTGCGGCACCCGGGAACATTGAGTGGAACCCGACGCCTCTTTCGAAGGCCAGCGCCAACTTCGCCCGAGCTCCGCGCGAAGTTACGGAGAGCACCATCTCAGCGGCCTCGGTTAGCCCGCCGAAGAAGCGCACACCGATGCTTGTGGCGTTATCAGCCGTAGGCGTTATCCTGATTCTGGGTTTGCTTGCGTTGATTCGTCGCCCGGAGCAGCCGGCTGGACCTTCTGCTGGTTCGGCTCCGGAGCCCAACATGGTTCGGGTCGAAGTTCAGCCACCTGCGAGCAGCCTGACGCCGACCGCGCCGCCCCCCGAGGCGCCGCCACCGGTTGCACCACCGGCCGTCGTGACCCCCCAACCACAGAAGGTCAGGCCCGCCGCGGACGCACCAGCGCCGCAAAAAGTTGTTAAGAAGCCGAGGGCGGTTGAACCTGGGCTCAGCCTTGCCAAAGATCCTTACTAGCTCATGCGCGCCTTCACCTGTTTTCTTTTCGTGACGTTGTGCGCCCTCCGGGCCGAGGCCGCGGAGAGTTCGGAGCAACTCTCGTTGGCCAAAGAGCGCTTCCATGAAGCCGCCGAAGCTCACGAGCGAGGAGCCCATGCCGAAGCCGCTCGGCTTTTCGAGGAGGCGTATCGCCTCGCCCCACGTGCCCAAGCCCTCTTCAACGCAGCCGTTGCGTGGCAAGAGGCGAACGAACCCGAACGAGCAGCAAACAACTTCGAAACAGCGCTCGCCGTTGGTGGCCTGGAGGAGCCCAACCTTGACCAGGCGCGTTCGCGTTTGGAGGTTCTGAAGCGGACGCTCGGCTATCTGCTAGTGCCTGAGCCGGTCGGCGGGCAGCTTTCGGTGGGCCACTTGGAACGCGTGTCGATTCCAGTGCGCACGCACCTAGGCGCCGGAACGTACCTGGTCCGCATCGTGTACCCGAACGGCGCCACCCTATCGAAACAAATTAAGCTTGCTGCGGGCGAAGCGCAGACGCTCAACCTGCCAAGCACTTCGCCCACCACGAACGCCGAGGCCAGCCCGACAAATGCGCCGGCACCTTCACCCCAGCCCACGTCGCACAACGCGCAAAAAGCTGCGCCCATGGCAGCTTTCACCGCACCTAGACCGGAGCAACCAAGAACGGATAGCAACAGGCAGTTTTGGGGCTGGTTTGGGGTCGGCACCGGAGCGGTGTTAGCTGGAGGTGCTGTAGTATTAGGAGTGAAGTTCCTCCAGGCCAATCAAGCCTGGGACGACTCCGGCAATCGCGATAAGGGCAAGGAATCGCAAGCGCACAGCCTTCGGCTTTTTACGAATCTCGCCTGGGCGGGCGCTGCAGCCTCGACGGGAACCGGGCTCTTGCTGCTCAGCTCGCCGAAGTTCGAATTTTAGATTTCGACGGCTAAACGAAGCGATCCGGTAGATCGCAGGCGCATCGAATCGACTTGATTCCCTCATTTTCATCGACGTTAGCGCCACGCAACCGCCAAGCTCCGGGACGATCACATCGATCATCTTGTAAGTCGCTAAGCTGCAGCTAAAACGCTCAGGGTCGGCGCAGCACACCGCGAACCGGGCGCGCGTCGAACATTCAACTTCGACCCAGGGCACAGCTTACCTGGGCTATTCCCCGATCGGAGACACTATGCAGCACATAACTTCCGCGTCCACGTTCCTTCTGCTTGGCTTCACGGCCACAACGCTCGCTGGCTGTAGCGCAGGCGACGACGCCTACCAAAACCCCAACCGTGCAATGACTGCCCCCACAGGTTCGATGACTACCGGCGCAGTCCCAACCGGCACAACCGTAGTTCCGGTGCCCACCGGCACAGGAGCCCCCACCACGCCGGCCCCCACCACGACGACAACCTCCCCGAACGTCACGCCCACCACCACCGGCACCACGCCCGTGGTTCCCGCCCCAACGGGCGGACAGGCCCTCACTCCGACCGCCACCGGTTGGGTCGACGCTGGCAGCAACACGCTCGGTATCCAGGGCCCCTGGTACTCGTACAACGACTGCAACGACTCGCCCAGTGATTGCACGACGAACCACATGCCTCCCAAGGGCGAGTTCGCGAATGTGGGCGGCAAGATGTGCACGAGCGGCACCACCGCTCAGGTGAAGGCCCCTACCGAATTCTCCACCAAGTGGGGCGCCGGCATCGCACTCGACCTGAACAATTCCGGCGGAGCCATGGCTATGAAGCTTCCGTACAACGCAGCGTCCAAAGGTGTGAAGGGCTTCTCGTTCACGCTCACAGGAACGGCGCCGGGCCTCCGCGTGAATCTACCCACCCCAAGTACGGCAACGGACTCCAACTTCAAAGCCGGCGTTGTGGGACAAAATACCGTCCTTTTCACCGAGGCGATGCAAGGCAGCTGGGTCACCACCAAGACACCTATCGATGCTTCGCAAGTATTGTCGATCCAGTTTCAGATCCCTTCCACCATGCAGGGAGCTGTTGCATTCGACTTCTGCATTGAAAATCTGAAGGCAATCACCCAGTAATCGCTCAGCGTTCGTAACCCCAAGTCGCCGCCGGCTCCCCGCCCGCGGCGATTTGGCATTTTGGCCTACTGCAACGTGATCGCCGGGAAGCCATCCGTATTGTAAGCAAACGTAGTTCCCGGCAGTTGCCAAAATAGCAACGATTGGCGCTCCGGCATGTTGTTCTCTGGGTTTCTATCTACGTCATTCGCCATGACGTCAAAACCAAGGGTGGTACCCGGCGGAGGGCGCACGTTGGGCGTACCAACCAGCCCGGAGATGAAAGCCCAGGTGAACGTGGCCTGCATCCGGTAGCACGCGGGCCCTAGGCTCTCGATCCCGAGGGTGACCCCGGCGGGATCGCTCGCCCTTTCCTGCTCGTTGACCGCGCCATTGAGCCCGAGCTGGAGGTAGTGGTCGTCAGCGCCATATCCACCTCCATCGTGTTTGCCGTCGAACAGCACCAGGATAGAGTCTTGCTCAAGAGGCGGGAGCGGGAGCGCGGAGCTGCCCGCAATCAACTCATTGTCGAACACCAGAGCCTCCAGATATAGCGCGTTGGCGTTATGGCCCAAGCGAAAATATGCTGAAATATCGTTCCACGGAGGAGCTTCTCCAACGTTCACGATTGCTGGCTCATTTTTGCCACCGGGCATGCTTGCGATGCACCCAGCGCACGCTTTTGCCACTGGAGCTAGCGGCACTATAGCCCAATCGCTTGCCATCGGCGGTAAAGCAATTTCGCTAACGAGAAGCGGTGAGCCAGGGCTTGTGTCCAGCACAGAGTCCCCAAATTGGTGTTCACAACCGTTCCGAGCACTTCCGTCACAGTTGGCCCAGCCTGAGGCACAGCTTTCGACGACACATGCCCCCATATTGTTGCAGGAAGCATCCCCGTGCAGATTGCAGGGTGCGCAATCGGGATCGGCGCATCCCGTGAGTGGATCAACAAGCTTTACACAACGACCGCCGCAAACCTTTTCGTCGGCTTTGCAGTCGACCGAATTTGCTGGCTCCGAGCCACCCGCACTGTTGGCACCACCCACGCCGTCAGCGCCGCCGGTGGTGGACATGCTCCCACCGCCTCCCAAAACCACGGCAGCACCACCGGTGTCCAGAGAACCGGTACCAGCTAGCCCGAAAGGTAGATCCTCCGCGGGCGGAGCAATGCTCACCCAGCAACTGCCGAGGGCCGCAGCGACCAGCGTGCAGCCCGCAACCTTCGCGGTCTTCCGGCGGTTCCCGACGCGAGGCCGTCGCAATGGCATTGTTCTGCATGTTGCTTCAGCGTGCCCCTCTGGTAAAGCGCCGCCGTTCACGATCGAACTCCTGGGGTAAGCACAACTTGCCGCTCGCGGCACAACGCGTCGACGCCTGGGTCGCCTGCGGTTCTGCCAAGCGATACTTGTCATGCTAAGTACCCACGACGACGAAAAAATGGGGGCCGCACTCCGCCGCGTACCACGACGGTGGGCGCGGATTTGGCACAACATTGGCACACTTCCGAGGCCCCTTCTGATGTGCCACATCCTGGCTCACCTCCGCCAATTGAGCCCAATTCAGTGCGCAGAATGCATTGGCACAACCCATGCTTAAGCCCAGGCACCTCAGAGCCACGCAGGCTTTAAGCACAATCAGGGAGGCACCATGTCAATCGCAATCGAAGAACTTTCAAGCCACTGGAACCTTACGGAAGTGGAGAAAATCGTTGTCCACCTACTTGTGACGGGGACGCCCAATAGCACCATCGCGCGCGAATTGAGCCGCTCAATCAAGACAGTAGAGGCACACATCACGCGCATCCTCAAAAAGGCGGAGTGCTCGAATCGGATCGAGCTGATGGTGCGAGCGATGGCGCTCACCTCTCACGCGTCGGGGACTATCGACATGCGCGACGTTGCAATGCCGACTCTCGCCGTCGCCGTACCGCCGCAAGCGCTGAGCGCAAGCGCCTAACGAGCAGGCTCAGCGACTTCGCTGAGCGAAGTATTCCCGCATGTCCCAATCGGGCCAACGAGCCTGAGTCTGCTCAAGCGTCCACTGGGTCCAAAAAGGAGCGCCAGGCCTCGGAATGCCAAGGCATGCCAATTGCTCCGGGCTCGCATGTTTGAACACCAACGGCCAGGTGCTGTTGGGCTGAACTTGCCAGACGTGAAAGCCGATATTGTCGTTGCCCGCGGCTTTGTACCCCACTGTCATCGAGAATCTGCGCCCGTTCGGCGCGGTAAGGTTGCTCCCTCGGTGCATGGTATCAATGCCATGGGCAACCAGCGAGCCGGCGGGGACCTCAACCGCGCGCTCTTTCTGCAACAAACGCTGATTTTCCTCATCGTTCGGGCGCTCTAGCCCCAGGTGCCCGAGCGTCGCGATCACGTCGGGCTTGGTAACGTAACGAAGCGCGCCGTGCGCGCGTGTAACATCGGTGAAGTAGAAGATAAAATCTACCGTGCGCTGACTCACGTCTTCAGACGGAACAGTTAACGTGTGGTTTCCAAAATCACAGTGAAACTTCTGATCATAGTCGGTAGCACCCGTAAACTTCGCCCAAGTATGCGCCTGGTAGAGGTGAACCTCATCCACCCCGAGCAGCGCCTTGGCAAAAGCTATGAGTTGAGGGTGCAGCGGCATGAGGTTGATGGCGCTAGAACCGCGAAACGGCAATGAATCGATGTGCTGAAACTGCGACTCATTTACCGGGGTGCCCTCATTACTTTTTGCCGCAAGCGCCTGGGGAATGTGCCCATATAGCGCCTCATAGTCGGCCAAAACTGGCGCACACTCCTCCGCCGAGAAGAAATTCTCAATTACTGTGAAGCCTTCTTCTCGCCATTGCGAGACGTGTTCCGGTGTAAAACGCATTTCGGGGTAGCTCCAATGGGGGAGTTGCTTGCGGCACACGCACTAGCAACTGATATTAGGCCAAGCAAGGCACGTGCGGTGCCTGGCTTGTTTCCGGCGACCAAGACGCCTAAACAACGTGCTTTCAATCACCGATGGCACGCAAACAGCGCAACTTTGGGGCATCAACCAAGGACAACGACATGACTGACGCAAAACTACCCACTGCCATAGTGGCGGCCGAAGCGCCCCTCCGCACCACACCTTCTGTGTACCCTGAGCCCTTCGCCTCACGTATGATTGGTCGTGAGAAACGCGTACTTGGCAGCATCTTTGGCCTGACCAACTTCGGAGTAAACCTAACACGGCTGGCGCCAGGAGCCGTCTCCGCGCTGCGCCACGCCCATAAGACTCAGGACGAATTCGTCTACATCCTGCAAGGGCAACCCACTTTGCGAACAGATGAAGGCGATACCCAACTTTGCCCAGGAATGTGCGCTGGCTTTAAGGCAGGAACCGGCAACGCACACTGTCTGGCTAACACCAGCACCGAAGAAGTGGTGTACCTGGAGATTGGGGATCGCTCACCAGGCGACGAAGCGACCTACCCCGACGACGACCTAAAGGGGCTCCTGCTCGACGGCAAATGGACGTGGGCCAACAAGGCCGGTGCTCCTTACCCACAGCGGAAGCTTTGAATTGCCCGAAGAACGCGCTAGGTGTGAAGTGCGCGACCGCGAACATTCCCCTCCTTCAAAGGTGCAACGCCATGATGCCGTCCATTGAGCTCGTTGTTAAGCAAATCAAAGGCATGATCAAAAGCAAAGGCAGCCAAGGCCATGTCATTGATGGCTTTGACGAAGAGCTTGAGCGCCTAGCTCCCCAAAAAAGCTACGACGCCCTCATGGAGCTAGCTCAGCGCTTGGTGAAGCAACCGATGCGCCCCGATTGGAAGTATGTTGAGCCCGATGACCTTTTGAGCATCCAGGCCGAAAGCGATCCCAAACGGGCTCTTCGCCCGCTCGTTGTCGTAGATCCTGTTCAGATTGCGCCATGCGTGGAGGCCGCGTTCTTGAGCTCCGTGGCGGGATGCATTTTGGGGAAACCCATCGAGGGTTGGCTCGACCTTCCTACGATCAGAAGTGCGGCCGAAAAGGTTGGAGCCTGGCCACTCAACGACTACATCACGGAGGCCATGTTGGAACCACTCGCCTATCGGCACCCGGATTGGCCGGTTACAGTGCGCGAGCGCATCACTTTTGTGGCACCCGATGATGACATCAACTACTCGATTCTTGGGATGTTGCTGCTGGAGAAACACGGGCTTAATCTGGAGCGAAAACACCTTGCGGATGCCTGGATTAAGAACCTAGCAACATGGTGGTGCTGGGGCCCCGAGCGTGTAGTCAACATCAGCGCCAGCCTTTGGTCGATGCACCATGATCCGGAGTTCCCGTTTTACGATGCGGATGCTCCCTACGATGAATGGGTGAGCCTGTTGAACCCGCACGATGAATTCTGTGGAGCGCTGATTCGTGCCGACGCTTATGGCTATGCGTGCGCGGGCAACCCGGCTCTGGCATCCGAGCTCGCCTGGCGAGACGCTAGCTTCACGCACACGCGCACCGGCATCTATGGGACCATGTTCACAGCTGCTGCCATTGCCGCGGCCTTCGTCGTGAAAGATCCTTTGGAGATCTTCCGCATCGCAGGCCAATATGTACCGCAGAATAGCCGCTTCGCAGATGCCTACCGCAATTGCCTGAAGCTGGTGGAAACATCCTCAAATTGGCTGGAGGGGTACGAGCGCGTCCACAACGCGTACGGCGATTTTGGTAACTGTAGGATCTACCAGGAGATCGGCACCGTGATGAACACGCTCCGCTTCGCCAAAAATGTTGGCGAGGGCATCTGCATGCAGGTATCGCAAGGCAACGATACTGACAGCTTTGGCTGCACCTGTGGCTCCATTCTCGGCGCATTCCACGAACCCGGCAGCCTAGAGCCACGCTGGCTTCAACCCTTCAACAACACGATCCACTCAACGCTTGCAACTTTCCAAGAAACGCGCCTTTCGGCGGTTGCAGAGCGTATGGGTAAGCTGCCTGCACTGATGGCTAAGGCGCTGGAACAAAAACCAGCCCCCATCTAAGTTAACCTCGGTCGGACTTCTTCGGGGCCTCTTTTGCTTTTGGGGCCCCTCTTGTTTTTGGGGCCCCTTTTGCGGTGAGCCGAGGCAGCCTACTTTTGGCCATCGCGTACAGCCACCCGCCTTTCCCACGTGCCGTGACCTCTCGCAGAAGTTCTGCCGCGCGCCCCTGCCCGATCTGCTGTGCGCAAAGCTGGCGCAATACGCGCTGAGCGAACCGCGTGCGATGGATGGAGTCCAGGTGGTCGAACCAGGGCTCGATGTGTCCGAGTACTTGGCTCAGCCGTGTTGTTGTCGAGCCCCCCTTGAGCTTGGCAAGGCGCGCAGCCACAACTCCGGCTAGGTGCCGCTCCGCTACGCTCAACTCTGCCCGGAGGCCATCAAACCCCGGGTCGTGTGCCAACTCTAAGAGCCGTGCGTGGGCGTCCCGCGCATCGAAGTAACCGTAGTCAGTGTGTTCGATGAGTGCCTGCAAGTGGTCCGCGCGCCGATCCGGCTCTGACCGAAGGCCCTCCAGAGTACGAAACACCTGCTCCATAGAGATCCAGCGATAGACGAAATCAAGCCCGGTTCCCTTGATGTTCTGGCACCCAAGCAAATGTGCACGGTGCCCGGGAGGCACCTGGTCGGCGATGAAGTCGATTACCTGATCGCCATTGGCGCGCACGTCCATGAGAACGCAAATTCGCCGCTCTAGAAGCTTCAAAAGCGCCTCATCCAGCTTTCGTCGCGCTTGCCCAGCTTGACCTTGTTCAACGGCCGAAAGAACGGCCTGCCGCGCCTGCACGGCGATCTGATAAGACTCCACCATTTGGACGATGTGACGAAGCGTGTCTTCGTCACTTGGGAGCGAAGATGGAACACTTGGGTCCAGCGCCTCCGAACCTGGCGGAGCCGCCGGACTCGCCGCACGCACGAGGCCCTCGATCTCGGGCACCGACACTTCATCGAGTTTTTCACAGAGCTTTTCAACGAGAGCAATGTCGAGGCCGCTCGCGAGAACAATAAGCTCCAACTTGCGTCGAACCACCGAACGCTTATTCAGAATGCGGAACCTCTGCCAAAGCTCGTCTAATACCGAGGTTGCCTGGGCGACGGCCGCAGGGCCTCCTGTGGCCTGAAACGCGACGCCAAGGGTTACCTGCGCAACATTCTCCAGAAGGAACCGTCGCATCGCGATCAAATTTGAATTGATAAGAACAATGACGTCGCACGCGGCATCTTTTACCAGGAGCTCAGCGAACACCCGTGAGCGCGGCACCCGGTCAGCTCGGTTGTTCACAACGGCCACACTGACGATTTCAGGCTGATTTTCCGCGTCCAAAACATCAAAACCAAGCCGCTGCCAGTTGGACAGAAACCCCGCACGTTCGTTGGCGCTCATGCCGTTAGAGAACTTCATCTTTCGATTTCTGACGACGATTTCCGGATAAGTTTTCAACACCCCCAGATCCGGAACAACGTAATCAGCCATCTTTACCATGGCCCAATCAGGCTCAACTCCGAGATGGGCAGCCAGCGCCAAAACGAGTGCGATGTTCTTTGGGTGCTCCTGATAGGGGAAGCGATCGAGCAGATCTTTAGGCAAGAGTTGCGCATCCGTGTCGGTCACCGTGTGAAGCTCGGTATGGCGGCGCCGTGCCGAATCGGCAATGATCGGAAACATTTGGTCTTCCGCGGTGAAGGCAACGCCATTTTCGGGCATAAAGCTCGCAATCACCCGCGCTACATCTTCCCCTGAGGGGCCCATGATGTCTTCGTGATCTGGATAGGCGTTGGTGAGCGTAGCCAGCTTATCTTGCATCCAATCGAGCATGAGCTGACGCACAAATACAGGTTGCAAGGCCATGCACTCCCATAAGAACACCTGCGCCTTGAGGCGCGAAGCCGTCTCAAGCACATTGCGCTGTTCCCAAATGGTTGCCTTGTCGTACGGTCGGTAGACAAACATCTCGCGCGCGGGCTGATCACGCCGCGCATGAATGAACATTGCCTCACAGCCTGTCGTTTTTACGACTGTTTCATAGCGCATGGCATGGAACAGGGCGGCTTTGATCCGCTCGGTGCCACTCTTTCCTCGGCTACCCCAACCTCCGATCCTGAGGGGTATGCGCCTCCGCGCCCGCTCGATATTTCGCCGAATCCATGCCGAACGCACGATCATTCCACAAAATGCTAGCCAGATAACAATCGCCAGATGCCAGGCACTGTTGCCGGACGACGAGAGCCCCGAGTTGATCAAGTCGTCGAACCAGAATGGCAGGGCCAAGGATAGGTAATGCTCAGCGTGAGCTGGGCGCCTATCGCACTTTACACCAGAGGCTTCGCTTTCGGTATTAGATAGCCGGACAGTGTACCCCAACGAGGCAACGTGCTCAGAAAACTGAAGCCGCTCATCCGGCTGCTTTGCTCGGAGAGATCGTTCGCGCAGCTGGCTCCAGCGCTCGTAATGGAAGGTGAGCTGAAAGTAGTTCTTGAGCCTTCTGTAGAAACTTACGGGAGGGGAGATCACCAACGTCCCAAATGCGGTGACGATTCGCCGTGCGCGTGCGCTCAGGCCAGAAACGAACAGGAGGTCATCGACCCTCGGCAGAAATTCCCCCCAACCGCCTAGGTCCGGGTACCATTGGCGTTCACCAGGAACCCGCGTGGGCGTTACCTCAGCCAAGCCGCGAGGAGCAATGTAGATGGTACCAAACCGAACCCGTGCTTTGGAGTGAGCATACCCCTGGCGTTTATCGGGTGCCGGAGTTCTGACTTCGAAAAGCGTCCGCCAAAGGCGCCAGCCTCTTGGCTCACCGCGCATAATGACGAGACTTCCGGAGCCTGCCCAGCGAGCGGAAATAGACAAATCATGCCTGCCGGCCACCATAAGAGCCTTTTCCACCTGCTCTTCGGAAGCCTGGCTCGGCAAATCCACGATCCGGCTCTGCCCTTCCTCAAGCTCCTCAAGATGGGCCTCAAACTCGCGACAGAGATCTAACAACTCGGCATCCGAGTATATCTCAAGCTTGAGGAGCAGCTCAGCGACGTTGGCCTTGAGGCTGCTCGCGACTGACGTCGCCGCAAGTAGCGCCTCTAGAGGCTTCACGAAAGGCGTCAGCGGAAAGGCCCGTGGCGATGCCGTCGCGTGCCGGGTAATTTCTTCCAGTAAGACGCGCAGAACGATGGGGGCGTCCGTGCCGGTTGCCGCCTTCTTCAGTAGTTCAAGAACCGTCGCCAAGAGGACATCCAAGCCCTGTCCGCTTGCCGCCGCACTTCGAGAAAGTTCGCGCAACGCGTAGCCACGTACGCTCGGGCTCGGATCACTCAGACACAGCGCTCCGAGATTTGGTGCGCCATCGTTCGTTCGCGCCAGAAACCAGCAGAGGCCTTGGCGCACGTGTTCGCTCGGATCGCTTCGGATCTGCCGAATGAGGGCGAGTAGCCGCGACCTCTCTGGTTCCACCTCGAGTAGGCGTTTTACCGCCCGATGTCGCAGGATCTGGGCGTCCCTACCCGTTCGGTCATCGAGTACCTGTTCGAGAAGCGCTACGCCATGCTTCGGAGCCGCCACAATACATGCGCCCAGAGCTGCCACGCGGACCCATGGATTGAGGTTCGGCTCTAAGGCGAGCTTGCGAAAAGCTGTGTAACGATCCGGCGTGAGCACGAGTAAGCGGTCGTTCGCTCGCAAAGTACCGAGAAGTGCTTCGGTAAACTCCAAAGCCACAATCGATATGGCATCGTGGTGGTTCGCGCACACGTGTTTGAATGCGAGGGCCAAAAGGGCCTCGACTTCATGTCCGGCAAGACTCTGCGCCTCGGCTGAGATGAGCGCTACGACGGCGCGCGCTGCCTTGTAGGCGACTTCCACCTGGTCCACGTCATCGGAGAGGCGCTCTTGTAGGCGCTCCATCAGGGCTTCGATACCTAAGTTTCGCCGCGTAGCTGCTAGATCGGCGGCCAACTGGGCGGGCGAGGATGCGAGTGCCGGAAGCGCGTCGGTAATGACCTGGCGCCTTTCCTCTGGGCTCTCCTTGCCATGGTACGTTTGGATGATTTGTTCTCGTTGCTTCCTATGTTGCGCCAAAGCAGAACAAGCTTCGGCAGCGGCTCGAACCAGACCCACGAGCAGCCTAGATGAGGTTTCCACGTGGCCATGGTTGAGCATCACGGCGCGCCCGGTGACAGCCAACAGCGCCGGCTGGCGCACTCTAGCATCTAATAGTGGCAATAGCGGCGTGAGGCGCCGAGCCAGATCTTCAGCTAACGCGTCCAGGCTCACGGCGGCTCGCTCCAGTTCGGATCCCGCGGAGCAACTCCCCGACGAGGTGGCGCTGAACCTTCCTCAAGCCTGTCTTGAAAAGGCCGCTCGTCGGCGCTGTAATCCGAGAGACCGCGAAGCCAAGTCATGTCATAGCGAAGTCCGAGTTGAGCCGACAACTCTCGACCGCGACCCCTACTGCGCGGGAAGTCTTCAGAATAGGCCAACAATCCGCTCAGTACGAAGCGACCCGAGGCATGCGTCCAACACCAGAACGACGCCCCAGGGCTAACCTCGGCACGCCAAAAGCTCAGCGTTCGCAATGGTGAAACGGGACGGTAGCTGAGTTCCAAGTCCGCACCTAGCCAAGGAAAGTAATCACGCAAAACGAGAGCGTTGAAGCGCGCTCGGCCATCGACGCGGTCGAGCCCCTGGAATGAGGGCAAAAGCCGTGCGCGAGCTCGGTAACTCATTTTCGCGTCGACCCAGGGCTGGTGCAACGCGCTCAGGATGGCGTCGTACGTCGCGGGCCGCGTTCTGCCGTAAGGGGAGTAGACATCCGAATCAACTTCACCGTTACCTCTGGCGCCTGCATCGACTCTCCGCAACGCGAGCGCTAGTTCGGGTATCAGTTTAAAGTCCTCGGTAACTGGGACGCCGTAAGATACGCCTGTGCCCAGCGCCGCACCCCAACGCCATTCTTGCAATCGCTGGACGGTAAAGGAAGTGTCGAGCCAAGCACCGGGTAAGCCATTGCCCAAAGAGAGTGACCAACTCGAACGTGCGTGGGTGCTGTCGCTCCCGGCGCGAAAACGTCGAGCTAGGGAGACTGCCCCCAACAACGTTCCGTCGATGACTTCACGCCCCGCGCCGACACCCAACTCGGCGTAATTCGTGCGTAAAACAGCGTCCTCGTCGAGCAAGCGCCGGTCATCGATGTACTTCGAAAATGCTGTTAACGTGAGTGCTCCTGGCTTCGGATCCAGCCCAATCGCCGGCCAAACTGCAGGCCCTGGAGCCGCGCCACTCTGCACGACAGGTGCAGCATCCTCCTTCGGATCCTCGGTCCGCGCACGCGGAAAGCCTTTGGCAAAAGCCGCTTCGACCTTTGCCAAAATACGCCCGCTCGGTGTGGACAGACGAACGCGATATTGTCCCTTGAGTGGGAGCGTTACGTATTGTCGCCCAGCCACGGTCACCTGCGAGCCCACATCCCTCAATACAGACACCGGATCTACCGCGGAGGACAACACTGGCTCCATGGCTTCTGAGCTCTGCCCACCGGGCTCTACTATGTCCACACGAAAGCTTGGCGGTCCTGGGATCAAACCACGTGTCTGGATCTTGAGTACCGTTGGCCCAACCACCTGGAACTCCATGGGTCGAGGAACGTCGATCTCCGTCCACCGAGTGGCTCGAACCAAGGGTGCAAAACCCGTAACGGTCTTCTCCTGCGCGTTTATCCACCCGAAGACGTCGCGGTCCGCTGGCGGAAACACGCTTAAGCGTGCTGCCCCCTCCGGAACCGTCAGTTCACACTCCGTAGGGAGAGCAACGAAGTCCCGCGCACTTGAGGCTACGGGCGATGCGCCGCAAACGACAGGGCGATGATCTATTTCAAAGCGGAAACTGCAGTATTCGTTTTGACCATCGCTGGCGTGGCACAAGGAATGCACTCTCAAACTTCTCGATTTCATCCCCAAAAGGCTAATCTCAATGGGATCTTTCCCGCTGCTGGTTGCTTCCGCTGGGGCGTCCGTCAGCGCTCTGCGCGTGCGTTCCCCAAGAGTGGTGTTGCCATCGCCACGGCCTTCGTTTTCGAGCCAACGAACCCCCGCAGCCCCTTGAACGGATACGTTTACCCACTCAATCGCGCGATCCATGCGCGCTAGAACATCCCCCGCCGGCACGAGCGACGCCTCGGCTTGCCTTGCCGTGATGTAGGCGGTCATCGTTTGGTCGAGGCTTTGTTCTTTTTCGGCGAAATCTGCTCGCAGCTCTGCCGAGTGAGCCAACGCATGGCCCGAGCGCAGCGCGTGGCCAATTCGCTCGTACGCCGAAGCCGACACCTCTAGCAGTCCGAGCTGTTCGGCAAGCACAGCCAGTAGCAAGGCGTCCACGGCACTGGAGTACTGTGCGGACGCGCCCAACGTGGAGATAACATCGACCGGAGGAGCGCCCAGCTGGCGTTGCCGGAACGCGAGCTCTAGTGTCTTGCTTGGAATTGGCAGCGGTAGGGGCGGGATTTTAGCTAAGAGGTTCAACGCCACCACGGGTGGACTACCCGGAGGAAGAAGCAACCACTCAGCTGTGGCATCCGACCGGTCCGTATCGGATTCCGGCTGATTCGCGCGCACTCGATCCACCGCCGCGAGGCGCAAGTAACCTAGATCTTGTAGAGCTTTCGCGCGAGCCAAACGCAGGGTAGCTCGCTCCTTGGCAGACTTAGAGGTGCCAAGGGCACGCGTGCTCCGCCGAACCTGAGCCAGGAGCTCGGGTTCGTTCAAGGGGACGTCAAGCTTGGCAAGTGCCCGCGGAGCTTGGGCCTTTGGCATCTTGTGCAATCGCTGGAGAGCACGCACGAGGACTGGTTCGCCAGACCGAACCTCAAACGCCTCAACATCCTTCGGCAGCGGAAACTCCACGGCTCCTGTTGCAGGTGCACGCGCCCACGCACGGTGCACTTCGTTCTGTACACGCACCTCGACTTCGCCGAATTTGGGGTTGGCCTGATCTAGATCTAGAAGGAGCCTACCGACCGTACCCACCTCACCGCGGGTGATCGCGAAGTGCACGCTCTGGCGTATGGGAACCCAACGCTCAATCTCACGCAACCTCCCGCACGGCACCGGCTGGGCAAGTGGAAGCTGGGCGAGGATGTCCGGGCCACTTTGGACATGAATTTCGTGTGTGCCGGGTGCAAGCCCCATGCTTGAGTAAAGGCCTATACCCGCGTGAACATGAATCTGAGTAGCGCCCACCTGCACGCTTGTGTCCGCTGCCGGAACCTCCGCCTCGCTCCGCAGCAGCACGCGCGCATGGGTGCCACTATCGGCTCTTATCGCGAGGGGTTCTGGCGTATGGCTTAGCCTGAGCCAGCGCGGGCCGCGATCTCCTTGGCTCTCGCAGAGCTCTTCGGGGCGAGCCCCATATACATTGCGCACCCTGGAGATCGTTTCGCTGCCGCTTGGATCGATCCACGACCATGGCGCCGTGCGAAACCAAGAGCGACGTCCGAGCTCGACAAGATCCGCCCGCTCGGGCCTCTCTGCCGCCCGCACCTCTGCGGCTGCAGCGAACCACGGACGTGCACCGTCCCGAGGAACGGCGATCATCTCGGCCAGTGCCGCGGTGGCGAACGCGTCTTCACTCAGTGCTTCGGTTTCGACAAAACCGGAGCGAATCGCCACATCCTCCAGATGCTCCACCTGTAGGGGCTCAGCATCGACCTCCGTGAGACGCTGCAAGAGTTGTCGCCGAAATGCTAAGCGGTCAGTTTCCTCGAGCCCGGCCGTCGCCTTCCAAAATTGCGGCAGGAGCACATTCACATCCACCAAGCCAATCCCCTGATAGATCAGCTCAAACAGGACCAACGCCCGTACCTTTCCGGTTGTTATGGTTAGCAGCTCTTGCCCTTCCTCTACCGCTTCTGGGCAACGACACAGCGCTAGCTTAGAGAGAACACGCGCCACACGCTCTGCGGCTGAAGCCCCTTTGCCCCGCATGCCCAATCGCAGGAGCTCGGTGCGTTGCCGTATCGGAGTGCCGTCAGTGATGCTTGGCCGCGCTCGGTACCCCGAAATGCTGAGCTCCGCAGTTCCTCGCTGAACTTGGATCGAAATTGGCGTACCAGGAGCCATCGGCAACCGAAATCTTGTCGCTGGAGTCAGCCTCGCGGGATCTTCTGCATTCCTGGCAATGTCCTGCTTCATGACAGCGACGAGCCCCGCGCCTTGGCGGACGACGATCCGGATCTGACCTACTGCGTGGGCGCGGACGAAGAGCGTTACGACCTCGGCCTCATCGGAATGCACTGCTGCGGTGTGCCCCTCAGTCAGCGAAGTGACCCAGGAGCCATCGGGCTGCGGGACCCATGGTGCGCTCGCTTGCTGCAACAACGGCACCGGCGCCGGCGCAGGGCCCACCTGTGCCGACACGAAGTAGGGTCGCCCCAATCCCCTTTCCTGCCACGCGAATTCGAGCCAATGGCTCTGCAGGAACTCCCTGCCCACGCCTTCGGGGAATGCTCGGCGCGCCGCGTCGAGAAAGCGTATTTCGCTCTGGTGCGATGCTAGAGGTCCCAAAAGCGTTGGCACGGGTCCGCCTTCGAGCATGCGCCACACATTCTCTTCTGCACGGTACCAGAGGATATTGCTGACCTCCGGCAAAGCGACCTCCAAGCGTACTCTGGTTTTCGGGTATGGCGAGCGCACGACCACCCAACGCGCACTCTCATAGGTGGGGACTCTGAGCTCATGCACACCTGCAGCAACTCGCCGCAACCACGCCCCGGGAGCTTGCCAGGTGATCACGTCTGGTAAGTCTCGACTACCACTTCCGAGGCCAACTTCAACCGGATCACCAAAGATACGCACCTCTTGCCCCGGTTTCACTGGAGAGAGCAAAAGCTCTTGATCCAACAGCTCGGCATCCACCAGTGGATCGACGCTTCGCAGTAGCATGGCAGGCATGCGTGCATCCTCCCAGCGAAACACGCGCACCTGCTGCGGCACACCCCAGGCGAGAGCGTCCCAGGCGTTCGCACGCTGCGACGTAAGCCAGCCTACAATAAAGACCAAACTCACGAACAGGTGGCGGGCAACACGAGCGTTCAACCGCATCGTCAACGACGGCCCTCCGGGATTGCCTGAGAAAATGCTCGGAGGAATTTTGCGAAGAAAATGTCGTCCTTTTCGAGCGCTTTTCGGAGCTTTGCGGACAGCTCAAGGTGAATGAAGGCGGTTCGCTTTTTGCGGCTGATAAACGCCTGAGCGTTCGTGGTTCCACCGAGAAGCTTAATTTCTTCGGGATAGAGTCGAACTCGGTTCGCACCCAGCAGGCCTTTCATGATTCTCCCCATCGGTCTGATATCAGCCTGCGTGTCTGCTGCGCTCACCACAAGATCGACACCGGGCACTTTGGCATCTCGAAAACCATGAATTTGAATAACCAACAGCGTGGGATCTACCGTGAGCAACGATTCATGAACCAACGAATAGAAGCTCTCACGGTTGTGAGCGACATCAGCTTCTGACTTACCGCTCCGGGCTTTCTCTTTTTCCTCCTCGCCTTCGCCTTCTTGGCCACCCGATCGATGCACGGTGTTGATCAACAGGGCTTTGGCTTGCAGCCGTTCGAAGAGTCGCGTAGCAATGGGCAGAGTGCCTGCATCGAAGAAGGTGTGGGGCGCCTGCAGGATGAGCGGACGCCCCGCGCTTGCCCGAAGTACGTACGCGCCCGCACCACGCCGCTGGTCTGATTTCTCCCGCAGCAGCCAGAGCGTTCCAAGCTGGGTCAACACACCTTCGAAGCCATCCGGTGGGGCCGCGCCGGGTAGTCGATCCGACCAAGCAGCTCGGCTCACCGCCGTTACCCAACCGACAAAGGCTCGACCTTCCTCAGGCGTTGGATTCACGAACTGCACGCCTTCGCTGCGGCGGCTGAAGCGCAAATGCTCCAGTAGCGGAAGGGGGCCGGCTTGCGGCTTTTCCTCGCCTAAAGTGGCAGACGGCACAGGCGGAGCTGACGAAGCTGGGGGCGGCGGAGTCATCTCGGTGGATTCGTCACGTTTGTCCGGCTCGCAACCGCGACAGCCGGTGAGAACGACGGCTAAGGACACAGCAGTAAGCTTCCAAGCATTCATCATTCCTCCTCAGCAAGCGCAGGCAAATCTTCTGATGGGGCGGCCACTCGCCCCGCAAGCACGGCCCGTACCCACAAGGGCTCCGGTCCGATTAGCCGAAGCTCCAAAGTATGCACACCGGGCGCCAAGTCATCACCCAACTCAATGCGCGCCAGCCCGATGTGATCCAAGAACAGCGCGTTAACTTCGCCTTCTCGCGGAGCCTCCCAGATCAGGCCGAGCTTGCTTCCCGTCGAACCCAAAAGCTCACCCTCCCATTGGCTCATCCTGCGAAAGAAGCGCTGCGGCGCGGGTCGAGGCTTGCCCCGGTCGATCGCGTACTTTACTCGGTAGCTTTGGCGCTTGTTCAAAGAGGTTAGGTTGAGCCAGGCCGACAGCAGCTCCCCTTCCTTCACCTGAAAGGAGAAAAGCAAGGGCCGCTGGGAGGTCAGCTCGAAGACCTTCTGGCTTCGCACTATAACTTTGCCACCTGCGTCCGGGGCGGCACCGATTAGAAGTATGCCGCCCGCACCCAAGCCCGAGACACCGAGCGGAAGGCTCGCCGGCAGGCCCCGTAACGTGAGCTCACCATCGAGAGCAAGGAGCGGGCGCTCAGCGATCGACTTCTGAGCACTCGTGACCCGAAGTGTTCCGCCAAGGCTTCGTGGATCCGCCCTGTAGATCAACGGCATCCGAGCGGCTCTCTCCCCCGACTGAGGAACCCAGTAGACTTGCTCGCTTGTTGGTTCTCCCTGCTGCACGCTCCAGATCGCCTCCATTGAAGGTCGCCCGCGTGCCGCCCAAGTGGGTGTGTAAAGGGAACGCACCATCGGTGCCGCTAGAGGAATGAGGACGCGTTCTGCAATGCGCTCGCCTACACCTTCCGCCAAGGATTCGATGCGAACCTGAGACCCTACGCGCGCAACTCTAGCCGCCCCAACAAGTGCTTCTTCGTTGGAAGGGCGCAGGCCGGCGAAGCGCCGGATATCGTAGGGGGCAGCGCGCCACACCTGGTTGGCCGCCAGAGGCACATCATACGCCGGGTGAATGCGACTCTCGGCAACTCCCGGTTCTTCGCTGAAAGCCGCCACAACGGTACTGCCGTCGCCTACGACGCGTACCTTTCGCACATGGGCCGGAAGGCGCAGCAACACCTTCTTCTCAGCCGTCACGTGACTTCCATCTGCGTCATCAGTGGGACTGACTGGGAGCTCGGCTTGTAGCTCGGGAACTTGGTCTGGAGCCTGGCCATCCCACAATACTCTTACCCACACAGGCTTAGGCGCCGTGGAGTCAAAAACGAGCCCACGCACCACCAACCTCAGAACGGCTTGCAGAGGCGCAATCGAGAATTGGACAGGTTCAGCAGGATCCAGCCGATAGAAGCGAGCGTTCCGCACGTCCGGAGATAGCCAGAGACGGCCACCTTTCAACATCGGCTCAAGATCGCCAATGAGGGCCGATGAATCGCTAGCGGGTAGGCTGAACTGCGCGTTCAAGTTGCTCTTGGATTCGATATTGAGTGTACGCGGAACCTCACCAGAAGCCTTCAGTTCGACTCGCCCACTGTCGCCAACTAACACCTCTCTTGGCTTCGCGTCCCCCTCGCGTACGGAAAATTGACGACCGGGCTCCGCCTCAATACGCAACGTGACACTATGCTTGAGATTAAATGTGGCGTTGTGGAGTGGGCCCAGCGGAACACCCACCTGCTCTGCTTGGTATGGCGCAGTATCGGAGCGAAGCGATCCCAGCAGGAGCCGCCTCGTCACGTAATCAGTATCCGCGCGCCCAGCCGCAGTAAGGCGTCTGCCCCAGGCCGTGACTGCGCGCAAACGTGCTTCTTCTGGCAGATCGGAAAAGCCAAGACTGAAGCTCTGCTCAACCAGCCGGCGACGCTTGCCGAGGGCTAACGTTCGGGCGGCGATCCGCTGCATGAGCTCGCTTCTTTCCTCGGGGTAAGCCAAGCGCACCAGCACTGTATCCGGTTCACCTGGCACAGTGGTGAGGCGGAGACGCCCACGCCCGTTCAGTGCACTCGTATCCACGACCTTGGTGCGTGAGTCGGTGACCCGTTCGGAACCATCCACGAGCCGAGCGGAGAATCTACCAAGCTCAGCTGGTTCAGCTGGATCTCCGCTGACCCGACTCACCAAACGAATCACCTGCTGGCTCAGCATATGCCCTGCGGCATCGATCAGGGAGAGCTGCACGCCATACTCGAATCTTTGCGAGGGATCGCGGCTATAAGAATCCGGCAAGAGCATCCAACTGGTAAAGTTGACTTCGGTCATGTCGGAATAGAGGGGAACCTCCAAGGCGCGACCTGGAACCAATTCGTAAGCGAGGATCTCATCTACGAGCTCGGTATCCCCCTCGTGCTCTCGCACTTTGTACAGCACCAGCGCAGTTAACAAGACGACCAATGTCACACCAACCCAGCGAATCATCGCACAGCCCCAATGGCGATGGCCGAGAGCCCTAGCGCAACCGCCTGCTCAAGATTGGGTGGGTCCCGCAGGGGGCGCCCGAGCGTCATCAGACTCCCAGTACGCAGTGGAACCAAACGAACCTCTTTGGCGTTAGCCAAAAGCGCAAAGAGCGTTCCCCCCGCAGCATCCTGCGCAACTTCGGCAAAGCAGCCTCGCTCTGCTGAAAGCACACTCCGTAACCAGTACGGATTGCGTTCACGCACATAACTTCCAATCGCGAGGGCTTGAGTGTCGAGAGAACATTCGGAGCCAAGGCTCGGGCAGCCGCTAACGCCGGCCTTACACACAGCCAGGAACCGGGCCCGCTCCGCCACAGAGAGAGCGGCCACGGGCTTGCCCATTCGCAGCAACCTAGCCTGCGTCAAGGCGTCTTGTTCGTCCGCAGCGACAAAGCGTAGTCGCGTCTCGGCGGTGAGCCAGGCAATCAGCATTTGTTGATCGCCGAAGCGCCGGGCGTAGGCCATCGTCGGTTGAGCCGTGGCTTCGAATGGCGCTCTTTCAAGGGAGCCATCGACCGGCGCTACCTCCAGCCCACTGCCTTTTAGAAGTTGCAGTAGCGGATGTGCCCAGCTGGGTGCGCGACCGAAGTCGCTCAAGTCCTGCGGCAACGTCACGATCACGTCAGCATTCGCGATACGAGAAGGTGCAATGCCTTGAACGCTCAGAACCAAGCCCTGCTGTTGTATCCAAAGCTCGTGAATATGTTGAAAGTAAGAACGCTTGCCGAAAACACTACGCACGTCCGCACTGCCATCTGGGGTGGCCGTGGGAAAGGAACCGGATAGGAGCATCGATTGTGAACCAAGCGCGCGAGAGAACGACAGCGCGGCGCTAAGCGTTCCCCGTTCCCACAGCGGACTCGGAACTTCGAGCAATACCGGCCGCCGGCCTCGATCTTCAACCTTCCCTGGACCTCGAACTATCCACGTAGCATGCCCCTCTCGTTCTTCGCCCGGTGGGGAGAACAACGCCCACATGTCTCCAGTCGGATCGCTGACCTTGGCCGTTCTAAGCCCGAGCTCTGCAGCTATCGCTCGACTATAGGCCGTCGGGGCTGCCTCACCTCTAGCGAAGCGGAGGAAGGTTCGACCAACACCTTTGGAGAAAATGCGAAGCTCTTCGATGGTTGGATTCCTGTGGTGGCCGGGAAGTACGGAGGTGAGTGCTGGCATTTTCACGTCCAACACCTCGCGCAAGCTCGGGCCCCAAAGTTCCGGTTCCGGCGCGGAAAGCAAAGCCGCCGCAGTTGTCTCGGCGGTTGCTCGGTCAATCAACAGGATCGGGGCGTTGTCCGTGGGACTTTTCCCCACGCTCGGCGCACGCCAGGTAAGCGCCAACTGCCCGCCCACAGTCCGCCGCATCCACGCCGCATCGAGCCCCTCAGGCAACTTGCCGGAAAGCTCCAGCCGAGCGGGCCCCGCACTCTGGCGCACAATGATCACCAACTCGATATTGAGACGTTGGTTTAGCTCGTCAATGAAGGCATCGTCAAAGGGTGCCAACGCCGGCTGTGTGGAACGCACCACTACAGCTCTGGCAGAGATCCTCTTCGCAAGCTCAGATGCCACAACGATGTTAGCAGAAGCGGCCTCGGAAGTTTCGGCCACTACGAGCCAGTTCTGCTTGCTATCGAACGATAGCGCGACACGAGGGCATACCCAATCGTTGTCCGGGTCGAGCGAGCGCGGGCCCAAAACCCACCATTTATCTGGGGTTTTAGCGACTCGAATGCTCGGCTCCCATTCGATGCCTCCAAGATCTGCGCTCGCCCCAGGAATCGCCTCGATAACTTGCAGCACCTGTTGAGCGGGTGATCTCTCAAACACTCGCAGGGCCTGTGGGCGCGGCTCCGGTGCACTGTCCGCGCGTAGAAGATCCCAGGCAACGGAGCGTGATGTTTCAATCGTCGATCCGGGCTGCGCAGAAGCCAACGCGTTTTCAGCCAAACGAAGGCTATAAGCCAGGGCGTTTCCCGCGATGAAGGCACCCAGCGAAACCTGAAGCGTCGGCATAATAACGGTGGGAATGCGCCCCGTGTTCCACATTTTGATCGCCAAGAGCGACGGCAATAGGTATCCGAACCCGAAAAAATCCAATAGTTGCACGCCCGGCAGAAGCCGCATCATCGCAAAACCAACCACCCATTTGGTAAAGAACCCAACGGAATAGGCAACCAACATACGCCGCGAGCCAACCATCAGCACGCGCGCAAGCGGCCCATATTGCGTGACGAGCTTGGAGAGCCACAACACCAGCAGCGCCTCCAAGACGGTTGTTAGGAGCTTGGTGGGCGAATACCAGGCTACCGCCAGGAGGGCGGGCACTAGAATTCCGTTATAATCCCACCCGTAGCGGACGTTATCCCGCGCTGCCATGATGGCACCGAGCGCCAAAATAATGTGGGCGTGGGGCGTCTCCAGAAAAGCGAGGGACACGCTCTCATTGGCTACTTGAAAGCGCGCTAGCGTGAAGTTTGTATGGGCAAGCAATACCTGGCCAACAACCAAGTACGTAGCCCCTACGACCAAGCCGAGTCGCGGTAAGACTGCAACGAACCCTGAATTCCAGAACGCGTTGGCCAAAAGGGCCACGAGCACCAGCCCAATGCTATGGAGCTCGCGAGAATGGGTGAGTCCGTAGCGATTTACCAACCAACTGATCCAGTATCCTTCCAGCGCAAGCCGCACCACCAAAGAGGCCAGTATGATCAGCAGGAATCGCTCTCTGCCAAATAGTGGCGACCACAGCCCCAACCGCGGTAGGAGACGCCCAACGGCGTACGCCAACCAGTAAGCCAAGATCGCTTCTCCAACGATGAGAGCACCGGTAACAGGTGCCGAAAGCGCCACCACGGCGAGGTAGCCGGGCACGACCAATCCCGCGTAGCTCCAGCCGAACGTTTCTCGGAAAAACGTGAGGAACAAAAGCCCGATCAAGATCGGCGCGTGCAAGCTCCGGTCCAAACCGTTGTCCGGAAATACGTTCCAGGCGTGGGAGGTGCCTATCCCGAGAAATTCCAACACAAGCGTGTCCTCCACTTCGGCAGATCCGCGCACTGAGATAAGTGCGGTTTCGCCCCCCAGGCGGCGCCGTCCCTGCTTTGCCCGTCACTTAGCGAAGCGACAAACCGGCCATGCGGAGCTCAATCGGCAGAAGACCCCCAAAAAATAGCCGAACCCGGCCGTAGGAGTCCTGGTAGCCCCCTATGAAATGGTTCCGTTCGAAGCCGGGAAAGGTGCCGCGCAAGTTCTTGCTGCCGCGCCCTATGGCGTCCGCGGTTCGACGACAGCACCCGTTCTGGGACTACGTCTCACTCGATGCTCTAGCAGCAACCTTGCTCGTACTCGTCGCGGTCAGTTCTCCGCTCGGGTTCGTTGACCACTGGCTACACCGCACCCTTTTGGAGCTGACGGCCAAGCGCGAACCGCCAACGAGCGTTGTCGTGGTATCCGTCGACGCAAGCGAGGCGCACCGCTCCGACTGTTTTACTTCGGTAGTGAAAGCCGCACACGTTGGGGGGGCGCGCTTCAGCCTACTGTTGCCTCCACTCGACAAACTGTGCGGACCGCAAGGCGACGCCGTGGTGTCGAACCTAGCAGTGCTGCCCGCTCCAACGCTGCTGCGTGACAGCGACGGAAGGATATTGGGATTCTACGCGCCCCCTGCAGATTTCCATCGCCTGAAACCCTTAGGGTTCGCCCGAACACGCTGGGTTTCCCCGCGCCCTTGGGAATCGGTGCCACGCATCTCGTTGACCGATCTACGCGAGGGTCGGGTCGAAGCGGACGTCTTGAAGCGGCGGATCGCGCTGCTTTCACTGGACGACGCACTCATCGACGGAAATCACGTGAACGCACTTGGCCCCTTGAGTGCCCGAGTGGCAGCTTCCATGGCGGGTGCCATCGAGGAAGGGCCACGCGAGCCGGCGGTGTTTTGGCAAGTTGCCCTCGTAGCAGTTGGAACGGGCGCTTTTCTCCTGTTCCTCGGGCGGCATAGGCGGTGGCGTTCGCTCGGGCACCTGCCTCCTCTCGCGATCTACTTGCTACTCGTTTCGGCCTCGCTCTTTGGAGCCCGCGGAATTGGCGTTTTGTGGCCACTTCCAAGCCTTGGCCTCGCGTTGCTTGTGCACACTGCCACGCTTCACGCTCCCCGCGTGTTCGCTCAACGCCGTGCGAGAAGCAGCGCCGAGAAGCTGCTCGCAGGCGCAACCTTGGGCACACCAGGAACACACGCACTCCCAGACGCTGAATTCTTTGAGCGCCTAGCTGACAGAATCGCGCAATCTCACCCGGCGGACGCAGTCCTTGTTGCGGAGCTCCCTGCGTTTAGTTGGCGCTTGAAAGTGTGGCCACACGGCGACCTCAACGAGTCCATTATTCGCGAACGACGCAGAGACGTTCGCCGCACTCCGTACGTCGACGAGACTGGCGCGCGCGCCATCAAGGTGCTGCACGACTACGTGGTGATGGCGGGAGTGCCGATGCTGTTTATCCCCCTGGAGGCAGCGGGCGAACTCGAAGGCTACATCTTCTTGATCGGCAAGAACGCCGCAGATTCCTACGCGAAAAAGCCAGAATTGTCGTTGCGGCTTGGTAACGATGTTGCCGAGCTAATAAGAAAACGCCGAATTGAGCGCGGGCGTCAGGATGATTGGCGGCGTACCGCCGGGCTTTTAGTCGGCGAAGCTGGAGCGGACTCTCACAATTTGATCACACAGGCCCGCACCGCACTGGACGAACTTCAGCTCTTCAGCAGCGTTTTGCGGTCGGCACCGGTGGGGCTAATGTATGCTGACGCCTTTGGCGACATTCGCATCGCGGGCCGCGCAGTGCTCGATCTGTTGAGGTATTGTGAGCTCGAGCTTCCGGAGGCCGGACCTAGCGGCATGATCCCTGTGCGCACATTGCCCCTCACGCGCCTACTCGGCGCGGTAAGCTCCCGCCTCAGCCTGCCAGCACCAAGCCTCAGTGAAGTGGCCGATAAGGGCTGGCTAGTGGAACTGCCAACACTCGGACGTGACGGAAGCCAGCGAGCGCTCGTGATTTCAGTCAAGGCGATGGAGAGCGAGGAACAAGGCGGAGCCGGCTTCGTGGGGTCTGTGGTGGAAGTGCAGCGCCATCAGGTGAGTGAGGAAGGCGACAATGTTCAAGCATTTCCGGAGCGACGGGACGTGCTCACCGTGTTTTCCATGGCGCAGGTAATAACGGACGTTGTAGATACCGTGGCGCGACGTAACCAGGGGAATATCCGCCTTCAAGCCCCCCGTGTCGTTGCTCAAGTCATCGGTCATCGCCCGGAACTCAGCGCAACATTGGAGCAATTTTTAGTCGAAGCGGCAGCGCGGGAGGGCTCGGGCACGGGACCCGTCGTCACTATCCGTGAGCGACACCTGAGGGTGGAAGTCTCACTCCTTGATCTACGATTGGACGTGCCGACAGCTGCGCTGAAACGCACGTTGACAGCGCCAGCAGATCCCCCCGCAGGGCTTGCGAGCCTCGGGGCGTTGGCAGCGGCTGTCGAAAATAGCCACGGCCGGCTCACACTGCGTAGCGAAGAAGGTTGGGGAACGAGCCTCATTATCAGCCTGCTCCGTGCCCACCCCAAGATTTCCACCGAACCCGGCGCCGACATTGTTCCTTTACGGAAACCGAAAGTTCAGCATTGATGGCTGCGCCGATATCGCACCAACGAGCAGAGCCGCACCGATAGGATACCGGAAACCGACGACGTTAAGTATCCCAGCCAAAGGTGGGAGTCATTTGCACGGCGAGGGTGGATTGTTCGAGTCCGAATGCCCATCAACGTCATGCTTAAGGCAATGGCAGTACGCGCGAACCACGACCGATATCGAAGCACCGTATCTATCCAACTAGCGCGTGGCCTCCGTTGCAATCCCGTATTAGCCCTTCTGTTAGCAGGGATCGCTTGTACGTCCAGCAAAGGCGAAGAGCCATCAGCCGTACAGGTCGCACATTTGACCGAATCCGATGGCCCACAGGTGGGCGGCGCCATGTACATTCAGGACGCCGACGGTGTCTCTAAGCCACTAGGCGGTGATGCTGTAGTCACCGCTGAGGTGCAGAACGCTTTTGGCGAATGGGTGCCCGCCACCGTCACCGTAAACTCGGGCCCAGTCAAAGTGGACACGATGCTCGTAGCAGACAATAGCGGAAGTGAACGCAACCGGGGGAAGAGCATACGCCGCGCGGCTCACGGCTTCGTCGAGGGCCTCTTGATTTCCCCCGAGCACCGGGTGGGCCTGGTGCGGGTGAGCACGGTGGCAACCCTCCGCGGAGATCTCACGAACGATGCCGCACAAGCTAGCGCTCATGTTGAAGATCTATTTATCAGCAACGGCTGGACGGCCCTCTACGACGGCATTCGACTCGCCAACGAGACGCTGGTTGCTGGTGTAGGAACGAACGTCAGCAAGCCCAACTGCATGGAGCGCGGCCTGCGCTCCATCGTGGTCTTCTCTGACGGAGGGGACAATAATTCTGCCGACGAACACCCGACCGACGCAGCGGGGGATGGCATTGCCACAACTTTAGATGACTTGCTCAAGCTGGAGGTCGACGGAGCCCGCACTCCGATCTTTACGGTAGGCGTCGGAAAGGACGTGGATGCCGCAGCGCTCACACAGCTCAGTCACGAAAGCGGCGGAGATTATGTGTCGATCGCCGACTACGACAATCTCCTTTCCGCCTTGAACGAAAAGGCGGCAAAGGTCAGCAAGGCTGCAGAATTCTGTATCGAACGCACGAGCTGCGACCCAACCCAAGCGCGCATCACCGTGACTGAAGCAACGAGCTCCGGACCGCGACAAACCTCTACAGAATTCAGCCTACCCATGCAGAGCTGCAACGAATACAAGGAATGCGTGCGCCAGAATGACTGCGTGGTGAGTGAAATCAGTCTCAAGCGCACCCAGCCCACCATCATGGTTTTGGTTGATCAGTCAGCAAGCATGAGCAAGCTCCTGGAAGGCAACCGCACGCGCTGGGCGGCGCTGCGCGATTCGTTGATCGATCCGAAAGTTGGCCTCATGGCAACACTTCAGAGCGACGTCCGCTTTGGGCTCGGATTGTACAGCAATAACCGCAGTGTAGCCAGCACCTGCCCACTCTTGAGCACCGTAGATTTTGAACTCGACAACTACGCGCGCATCGCAGAAATGTATTCTAAAGCAAAGCCCATTGGGGACACACCGACGGCCGAGAGCCTCGACCAAGTGGTTGCCCTGCTCGATGCGGACGCCGCAAGTGGACCAAAGGCCGTGATCTTGGCCACTGACGGAGAACCGGATCGCTGCGCCGCTCCAGACGCCCACGATGAAATTTCCCGACAAATGTCGCTGGAAGCTGCACGGAAGGCCTATCAAAAAGGCATCTCCGTCTACGTGATCAGCGTAGGCAACGAAGTCGGAGAAAAACACCTTTCGGATCTTGCTAACGCTGGAGCGGGTCTAGAAGGTGGGGGTGCCGAGCAGGCTCCCTTTTACCGCGCGAACGATACGAGCTCCCTCACCCATGCGTTGTCGGACATCGTCACAGGCGTCCGTTCGTGCGTATTCACGCTAGACGGCAGCGTGGCCGCCGACGAGGAAGATCTCGGCGTGGTTACCGTTGATGGCGTAAAGATCTCACACGAAGGCAGCGATGGCTGGCGTCTGAACAGCCCCACCGAACTGCAGCTCCTCGGCGCTTCCTGCGATTCGATCAAAAAAGGCAACCACGACGTGCGGGCAAGCTTTCCTTGCCCCTGCACATTCAAGTGACTTGGCAGTCGATTCGAAGGAACGCCTGATCGGCTGCGGAGCTGTCACTCAACCTGGCTTCCCACTGAATCAAGCTGCACTTAGAAGAAACGCCCCGCGACGCAACGGTTACCCGTGTGCGCCTCGGGGCGTGATGTGTTCAGCGAATAAGCTCGGCGAATTCAGCCGAACAAACGATGCAATTTAGAACTTGGTTGGCGTTCCGCTCGTAGCGACGTTTTTCGTGGCTTCAGTGTAAGCGTCGATCGCACTCTGAAGTTCAACCGCTTTCGTGTCGGAAACCATTCGGGCAAACTCCATCGCTTGCGGGCGCTGAGCGGCAGCTCGCAATTGCGCGGGGGTAAATGTGACCTTGGCCGCCTTGCCGCTGTCGCAATAAACCTCGACGGTTGTCGGATACCAGATGGCTCCGACGAAAGCCCCCACGAGGCCATTGAGGAAGGTGACCTTGTCCTTGAGCGTGGCGTTCCCAGAGGGGCAAACCGTCTTCACATCAACGCTTGGCTCACCAATAATCCCGAAAAGCCAGTGTGATTCCCAGCTGCTGTAGGCAGCGGTGCCATTGACATCCCCGCCGGATCCCACCGTAAAGCTGTGCTTGTAGCAGCCAGATGCGAGCAGAACGGAAGCTGCACCGAGAACGAGAGCAAGAGTTTTTTTGGATTTAAACATACTGAAGAGCCACTCCTATTGTGTGATGTGTTTCGGCGCACTCACCGCAGGAACGCGGAGCCGTGCCTCCACCGAAAACGGCGTGAACGATAGACACCTCAACCAGCATCCCGCAACCCTCAACTCTGGATTCAGCTCGCAGATTCACGCAACAAGAGCCTGTGTTTACTTCTCGGCCACAAGGCCGCGGGTGGGTAAGGATAATCGACGTAACCGTGACAGAATTCGTGAATATGTAGCCACGCTCGATCGTCAACTTCCGCTGGCCCGGCGCGTTGTCGGGACCGCCACGTTGCTCTGGCGCCAATTCGGGCCTCAGCTGCCTAAGGATTTACCCCGCGTCGTTTCGCGTGGAGGTGAGCTTCATCGATCCGAGCGGACCTGCGGCTGGAACGGATCTCAATGTGAGGGACATGATCAACACGATCGACGGCGTGAATGTCACTGGCGGCAATTGGCCACGCATGTGGCCCCTAAGTGAGCCACTAAAGCAGAGCGCTCAGGCCAAGCCTTTTCAAAAGAGAGCACTGTCGGTAAGCTCCCAAGACTCCCAATTCCTTCTTGCTTAAAGATCCCATGACCAAACTCAAGCTCCCTGTTGTCGTTGCTCTTCACGCCTTGGTCCTTTCGTGTAGCACCAGCGATAAGCCCACCACCCCCGTGGCGCAGCCTGTATCGCGACTGATCGGCCCAGAGGGCGGCACCATTACTGGGCCTGATGGGGTGACCGTGGAAGTCCCTCCGGGAGCCGTTGGTGAGCCCGTGGCGTTCAAGATCGCTGAGGCAGCAGCAACCTCAGTGGGAACGGATCTGGAGCTCATCGGAAAGGCGTATCGCCTTGAGCCCGAAGGTGTTCGCTTCAAAAAAGTCCTGCGCGTTACCCTGCCCACAGGTAGCGGCGCAGGCGGCCCCGCTTTCCTCATGCGTGAGCCTGCTGCCGGCTCCGTCCCAGTCATGATTGCTGCCGCCAATACAGCCGGGGCAACAGTGTCGGGTGTCGCTGACGAGTTTTCCACCTGGTATGTCGCCAAGCCTCGGCTTTCGTTCTTCGCCAACACTGGCTGCTTGGTGCCGGATGCCTGCGAGCTTACCTGCTCACCGAGTGACTCCTTTCCACCTTCGAGCTGCTCAGGTTCGTGTTCGGCCAGCAATGGCACCGTTGGCGCCAAGTGCCAGGCATCCAACAACGGGACCGAAATCCTTTGCACGTGTGACGCTGGCAGCAGCGGTAAGTCGCCAACATCGTCGGGCCCGCTCCGCTTGCCGGGCGCACTTGTGTTTTCACCCACGCAGGTGTTGTACGCGGCAGCTTCGCACTGTGGGTGGCCGTGCGCTGCTGCCAACGCTCCTGGCGTCGGTGGGGCCTCCGGAGTTGGCGGGGCCTCAGGCACTGGTGGTTTGCCCGGAGCCGGCGGCTCAGAACCAGCTAGCGCTGGAGGCACGGGCGGAGCTCCCGCTGGCGGGGAAGCAGGGGGAGCTCCCGCCGCGGGAGGAGCGAACGCAACAGGCGGCACTGGATCTGGTGTTAACCTCACACCGTGCCTTGCTGCAACCGACGGAACGGGCGCAACCACCCGTACCAAACTCGTTGACGGTGCGTTCGTTGGCGCGGTGGCGGGAGATGGCTTCGTGCTAGCAAGCGCAGAATTTGGCACAGAAATTCTCAAGATCGACCTCAACACCAAGAGCGTTACGAATTTCGCCAGTACGGCCTCGTCCTATGGCATGTGTGCACAGGGTAACACCGCGTACATTCTTGATGGCGGCAGCGTATTCTCGCAGGCTGTCAACGCTGCCCAGGGCACCCCTATCGCAACCAACCTTTCGCCGCTCTCCGGATGTACGGCAACAGCAAACCTGGTATTTGTCCCAGGGTCCGCAGGGTTGCAGCTCATCCGCCCACCTACCGTTGGATCGGAGCTAATTGTGCCTGTGGCACGCACCACGTTTGCTGCTGAAGGTACTGTGGCAATAGATGGTAACGACGTCTACTTCGCCACGTACTCCCCCCAAGGAACGTCGACGCCCGCAATGTTGTGGCGCAGCGATCTGACTACGCCTGACGTCTTCCCAGTACAAGTCATCCAGCCGGGCGGCAGTAGGCTCGGCAATCGCATCGTGGGCGTAGGCCTCGACTCAACGGATGCGTACGTGGTTACCGGTGGGGATATCAACGCGGTCTACAAGGTCCCCCGCGCTGGTGGCCAAGCCACACTCATCAGCACGGTGGGGAATATCATCACTAGTTTTGTTATGGCCCCGAGTGAGGTCATCGTGGCACGTGAAAGCACGGGAGTTGCGGCGGTTCCGAAGGCAGGCGGAAGCGAAGTTGATCTTTGGGCGATCGGCGCCCAAACGATGCATGTCGTAACCTCTGGCGGAAAGCTGTACGCCAACCCCGGATGTGGGCTGTACGAGCTAACGCGACAGTAGGACGCTGGCAGCCTGTCGCGCTCGTCGCTGACCACCTCACAACTCGACAACGACGTAACGTCACACAAGGTAGGATTCAACCCGCGGTCTTGCCGACATGGCCAAGCCGGCCTAACTTCGAAGCTCCTCGTCCAGTCGAAGCCGACATCGGCGCTTGGCTGAGCGAATGCAGCCACACGCCGAGGAGCACGCCTGCAAAAGTGAACAACCCGGCCAAGTGCCCTTCACCGATTTGCGCCAATGCCGTACCCGGACACGTTCCTGTGACGGCCCAACCGACGCCGAACAACAACCCCCCGTGAACCAGGCCTTTGCTCATGGGCTTGGCCGTTAGATGCACGTCGCCGCCACCTTTCGCGTGAACCATGCCCCGCCGAAACGCAGCAAACCCTAGGGCAGCGGTAGCCACCGCGACTCCTATAACACCAAACAAATGCAGATCGGTGAGGCGAAACATTCCCAAGATAGCGTCGAATTCTGTGGCCCCTGCACGTGAAAGAACAAAGCCAAAAACAAGACCGAAGAAGATATAGCGGCTTTTCATAAACTCACCTCGTTGCGAAAAATAGGAGGGTGGTGGTGGCAAACCCCCCAGTCATAAACGCCAGACTCGCCACGAAACTCGAACGCGCACCTTGCGCCATCCCCACGATGCTGTGACCCGACGTACAGCCCCCCGCGACGCGCGCACCATATCCAATCAAGACCCCTCCAACCAGCAATAGCGGAGCTTTGACGTAGAGGCTCGACGAAACCAGTGCGTCAAAGGCGCCATGGGTCCATGTCAGGCCTTTTCCCGCGAACGTCGAAGCGACGAATCCACCAAAAACGATACCAAGAAGAAACAACAAGCGCCAAGACCCTCTTAAAGCAGAGTCGCGATGAAGCCTGCACAACTCTGCGCATCCTGTCGACACTCCCAACAACTTATCGTCATACCAAAGCATCGCGAGCACGGTGCTCCCGATTGCTAGCCCGCTAACCAAAAATGGCCATCGTTCCACGAATACCAGAGAAAACACTGCGTGCTCGCGCAAGGCATGCGGAAGCTGTCTCCCGATCATAAACACCGCCATCAACAGCACGACCCAGCCGAAAATAGGCCTCAACCACGCATCAGAGATGCGCTGAGCAAGGCGTGCGCCAAAGGCACTCGCGATCACGGCGGGAACGCTCACGGCAATGGCAACGGACCACGGAATCGACACGTCCGCAGCGTGGCCAACGAACCCAGCGAATGAGTTCATTGCAATAACCACCAAGGACGTCCCAACCGCCGTCGCCATAGGCAAACCGCCCAACATCGCTAAAGCGGGAACCACAACAAACCCACCCCCTGCCCCGACGATCCCTGTCACCAGCCCAACCGCGAGCCCTTCCGCGCCAAACCGCAGCAGGCGCGTTCCACTCTGCCGGACGAAGATATCGCCCTTCATATCGGAGCTGGCGCGGCCACGAATCATCGCTATGGCCGTAACAAGCATCAGCCCGCCAAACGCCAAAAGCAGAATACTGGCCGGCAAAAAAAACGACAAGCGGCCACCGAAATACGCCCCAACGAGGCCCGTACCACCAAACACCCAGGCGGTGCGCCATTTGACGTGGCCGGCAAGCGCGTGAGGAATCGCCGCCACAACGCTCGTTACCAACACCACAAATAGCGAGGTAGCGATGGCACTCTTCGGCTCCACCTGCGCGACGTAGACCAAAATAGGGACCGTTAATATCGAGCCGCCACCGCCCAACATACCCACGGCAAGGCCGACAAGAACAGCGAGAGCAGCAGCGAGCAGCATAGCTTTAGCTCCTCACCGCTGGGAGCCCAGCCGCACGGTATTCAAGCATGCCGCCAGCCACATTCCAGACAGCGGAAAAACCATTGCTTACCAGCCACTGAGCGGCGCGAGAGGAACGCCCCCCGGAGCGGCAAACAACCATCACAGGCTTATCGTGATCCCATGCGCTTGCAGCCTGAGGCAACGTAGCGAGGGGCACCAATTCCGCGTTCGGGATGTGCCCCAAGTCGCCGGTCCACTCTTCCCGCTCCCGAACGTCTACCAATCGCACTTGCGTACACATCGCATGCGCATCCGTGGGACTAACGTCTTTGTACGAACCCGTTTGAATGCCACAAGCTTGATTCGCGGGAACCGCCTCGTTGATCTTTTTGGGCGGAGGCAAGGCCAATTCGCTCATTATTTGCACAAATGCCGCCTCATCTTTACCGGCGAGACGGGGATTGAAGCGCTTTTCTTCGCCGATCGTGGTGACGGAGTTGCCGCGGTAATCGTGCCCCGGAAAAACGCGCGTTTCATCAGGCAGAGCGAACAGAACCTGCGTAATCGAACGATAGAGCGCGCGAGGGTTCCCGTTCTGAAAGTCTGTACGCCCTGTACCACGGACCAACAAAGCGTCTCCGCTAAACAGAGAGTCTCCAACCAGGTAACTCACGCTGTCGTCGGTGTGCCCTGGCGTTTCCAGTAGCGTAACTCTTAGGGCTCCAACTTCAATCACTCCACCGTGTTTGACCCTAAGGTCCACGCACGGGGCGGCCTTCTCACCACCAACGGTACGAGCGCCGGTTCGCTGCCGCAACGTCCCAGCGGCGGTGACGTGGTCAGCATGAACGTGCGTATCCAGAACATACGCAAGCTTCAAATCAAGGTCCGCAAGAAGAGCGAGATCACGCTCGATTTGCTCACGCACCGGATCGACCAACGCCGCTAGTCGGGTTTCCGGGTCCGCTATCAAATACGTGTAGGTGGAGCTTTCTGCATCAAAGAGCTGTCTAAAGATCATCGTCGCTTTTCTCCTGCCAGCTCTATAGCGACGACCGTGCCAACACGTTTCAAGCTCAGAAACCCCACGTTTCTGCGAGAAATACACTCCGCCTCGATCACGACTGAAACAGATTGAAACACGTGTTTCACACCTTGAAACACGCCATGAAACATGCTAAACGAACCCGCAATGCTCAAGCGCGCTGGCCTCATTTCCCCCTTGTTGGCCACTCTGGAGGAGCTTGGCGGCGCAGCGCTTGTCCTCGACGCTGACCTGAAGGTTGCGGCTGCAACTCCCAGTGCTGAGATTTTGCTTGGCGGCCCTATTGCACTTCAGACCCCCGCACCACGCTTGCTGTGCGGCCAGGCGACGGCTCGTCCCATCGCTGAGGCACTAGCTGCCGGGCGCCCCGTAGTGGCATCAGTGCCACGCCCAATGGTCGGCGGAGGCGAGCGGCTGATCGGCATTAGAGCAACACCATTGCAGAGCTCCAAGGGTCGGCTCGGATGGGTATTGTTGCTGCGGGAGGAGCTCGCCGCTGTCGATCAGGTCGACGCCCCTGTTTGCTTCGAGCAAATGTGGACGCGCGACCCAGCCATGAAACGTTTGTTTCAGCTTATTGAGCGAGTTGCGGCCAGTGAATCTAGTGTGTTGGTGCGTGGCGATACGGGCGCGGGCAAGGAGCTGGTGGCCCATGCGCTCCACACCCGCTCGCTCAGAGCACTCGGGCCTTTTCGGGCGATCAATTGCGCTGCGTTGCCCGCAAATCTCTTGGAAAGCGAGCTGTTTGGGCACGAACGCGGTGCGTTCACCGGAGCTGTGCGCGACAACCCCGGGCACTTTCGGCAAGCCGAAGGCGGCACCCTGTTCTTGGACGAAATTGCAGAGATGCCCCTTGAATTGCAGGCCAAGTTGCTGCGCGTGTTGGAAACGCATTCGGTAATACCAGTTGGCGGGCGGGACCCAGTTTCCGTGGACGTCCGTATCGTTGCGGCCACCCACAGAAGCCTGCGAGCAGAGGTTCAAGCGGGCAGGTTTCGTGCCGACCTCATGTACAGGCTGCGAGTGGTTCCCTTGCATTTGCCCCCTTTGCACGCAAGGCCTGGGGACGTGCTTTTGCTGGCTGAAAAGCTCATCGCTCAGCTCAATCTTCGCAACCAGCGTCAGGTCACTAGGCTCTCGGCTTCAGTACAAGCGGCATTTGAACGCTACACCTGGCCAGGCAATGTGCGCGAGCTGCGCAACGCGCTCGAATATGCATTTGTTATTGGGGATGGCTCGGTAATCGTTGATGCTGATCTACCGCCGGAGATATTAGATCCGAACATTGAAGCTGGCATACCCCCGCTGATCAATCGGCTACCACACGCGGAGCCGGGGGTCGCGCCGCCACCACCTCCAGAAAAACAACGCCTTCAACGCGCGTTGGAGCGAGCCAGTGGCAACCGCGACCAGGCCGCCCAGAGCCTAGGAATAAGCCGAACTACGTTGTGGCGCCGAATGAAAGCTGCGCAGCTGACCTCCAGCTAATCAGGACTTGAGGGGTTCGTTGGCCATTGCTTCGAGCGCTGGCAATATAGCCGTGAGTGCGCGGCGCAAGTCGGCCAGCGGGGTTGCTCCAACACGTTCGACCAGTGCGGACTCGATTCCTCCCAAGACGCCAAGGCCGTGAGAAATTGCCGCGAATCCCTTGGGCGTCAAGCGAGCACACTTCGCGCGCCCGTCCTCTTTGTCGGCAACAACTTCAAGCACCCCAACTTGCACCAGATCATCAACCAGCTGACTGACTGCCTGTTTGGTCACACCGAGTTTCTGTGCCAGAACGCCAATGCGAGTACCGCCCTCCAAGGCAATGTGCGGAAACAACTTGGTATGAGCTGGCCGAAGCACTATCTGACCAGCTTCTGCGCTTACAATCGCCGTGGCTCGCTCGTCCCAAAGGCGCGCACACTGGAGCAAGAGCTGCGCGGTGCTGGTCTGTATTTCGCTCCTAACGCGCGCCGAATTAACCTGCGCCGCCAACCTTGGCTCTTCGAGCCGGGGCACTCTCTTCGCGTGTCTTTTCGCTGAGGTGGAAACCGGCTTCTTGATAGCCCCGCGTGAGGTCCTCATGCGCCAATGATATCCGTCCGTGTAGTCAACCGCACTTGACATTTTAGTCAATCGTGATTGACTAAAAGTCATGAACCCCAAAAACCCAGAAAAAATGCGCCCAAAGTGGCTGGATCAAGACGCGTATCCCTTCGCAGCGCAAAGCTTCACGGCCCCCGGAGAATCGGGGCAAATGCACTACCTTGATGAGTTCTCATGGGCTCCGAACACGCCACCCAGGCCCGAACCTCACACCATCCTCTTTGTCCACGGGACCCCAACGTGGTCGTTTGAATATCGCCACCTCGTGAAAGCCCTACGGTGTGACTTCCGTTGCATCGCCCCTGACCACCTGGGTTTCGGACTTTCCGACCAAGTACCAGGCGCTGATTACCGCCCCGAGGCGCATGCGAAACGCCTGCGCGCACTGACGGAGCACCTCGGGCTGCAAGACTTCACGCTGATCGTTCACGACTTCGGTGGCCCCATCGGGTTGCCACTCGCCCTGGATCCTGCGTTACGTGTGCGGCGCATTGTTATTATCAACAGCTGGATGTGGGGATTCACCGATGATCCTGTCATGCAGAAACGCGCGAAGCTCGCCGCCGGCGGGTTCGCGCGTTTTTTGTACCGGTATCTGAATTTCTCGGTAAGAATTCTCGGCCCCTCCGCATGGGGCGACAAGCGCAAGCTTACCAAGGAGATCCAGCAGCAGTACCTCGCGCCATTTCGCGCACGCTGGCCGCGCGAAGAAGTCCTGTGGGCGCTCGCCCGCGCGCTCACTCAGTCGAATGCCTACTATGAAGCCCTATGGCATCAGCGCGAGTGCCTGCGCAACGTCCCGATGCTGCTCCTTTGGGGCATGAAGGATCACGCATTCGGGCCACCCTTCTTGAGCAAATTTCGCGCAGAATTTCCACATGCCAACATTAAGGAACTTCCAAACGCGGGACACTGGCCACACGAGGAAGAACCCACTGAAACGATACGGGCTGTTCGCGAATTCCTCGCGTCTACGCTATAGGTGAGCATCCGCTATGTCCAATACCGAACCGCTCCCGCCCTATGATCTGCTGGGCGGCGCTGAGCCACTTGGGCGCCTGGTGGATCGTTTCTATCACCACATGCAAGCGCTGCCTGAGGCGGCTGAGACGCTGGCGCTTCACGATGATCTAGATCGTGCACGCGAAAAGCTACGGCTGTTCCTAAGCGGTTGGCTTGGCGGGCCCTCCCTCTACATTGAAAAGTACGGACACCCTCGCCTTCGTGCACGCCACTTGCCGTTTGCCATCAGCGCAAGACACCGGGATCAATGGATGCTTTGTATGCAAAAGGCGCTGGATGATGTGGTCACCGATCTTACGTTGAGGGAAGAGCTTACTGCCGCCTTCATGCAAATGGCCACTCACATGATCAATCAGCCATAGCAGATATGGCCTTGTCACGCCCGCCTAACCCCGTCAGCGCAGCTGAATAACCGCTACCCCAAAGCGATCCAGTTCCAAAGTATCGGTCGTCATCACACCGGAGAGCAGCTCCAGTTTGGCCTTCGGAACCTTCACAGTTTTCTTGTTCTCCGAATGGTTGATCACGAACAACAACTTGGAATTTTTCCCTTGCCTTATTGAGACTTCAACCTCTGGCGGGGGGCGAACCACCGGCTTAATCCCGGCGTCCGCCAGCAGCTTCTCCGTCACCGCGGCATAGAAGGCATCATCCTTCGAGATGACGCCTACATACCAGCCCGATCCTTTTTTATACGCATTGCGCGTGACTGCCGCAAAGCTTTCTAAGAACCAGGCAGTGTGTCTGGCCAGCGCCTGAGCGGACTTCGGAGTCACATAATCCACATATTGGTGAATGTTGAAGCTACCTGGCAGCTCGCTCTCACCCTCTATTGAGAACTCTTGATTGTTGTCGAGCGCACCATACTCCTCAATCTCGATGCCAAGTACCGGCGCCAAGGCACCCGGTAATGTACGATCCCAACAGAGGTTCGATTCTGTCTTCACACCCGTGCGGCAATCACACAAAAGCACGCCACCCGCGGCTACGTACGCCAACAAACGGGTCGCAAGCGCATCGGGCAAAACATGCAAATTAGGCGCAAAAACTAGGCGATATGAGCTCAGGTCAGCGCCCGAAGAAACGACATCAGCATTTACCCCCGCCCTGCTGAGGGCCTTGTACCAACGCAGTAAAGAGGCTTGGTAATCATTACCATTGAAGCTCTTCTGGAACATGGTGACCCAAAGGCTGTCGTAATCATAGATGAAGGCAACGTCAGACTTCACCGTTGTGCCCTCCAAGAGCGGCCAGAGGCGGTGGTATTCTTTCGCTACTTGGGCAGCCTCGTCGTACCGCCGGAGTGCCTTGCCGTCATGCCCTAGGAGCCCGTGCCAATATTGTTCACGTCCCGCGGTGCAGGTTCTCCAACGAAACCAAATCTGCCCATCAGCACCATGTGCTAGCTGCTGATAGGAAACGGTGCGGATCTCCCCGGGGCGTGGGTTGCGAGCAAAGGTACCCCAGCCGCAGGGGCCAGCCGTTTGCTCCATGATCCAGAAGTTCTTCTTCTTCAGCCCGCGGATCAGATCGGCCGCAAGAGCGGATGAATGCGATAGCTCTGGTTGATCTCCCCATACCGGGTAATTGTCCCAGCTCGCAAAATCCAAATCCTTAGCGAGGTCAAAAGAGTCGAGCTCTTTGAACAAGCCCATCAAATTGTGCGTGATAAAATGCTTAGGGCAATGCTGCCGCAATATCCGCACTTGATCAGCCTGGAAGCGCACGTTGGTCCATGATGCGAATCGGTGCCAATCCAAACACGCCCCCGGGTTGTGCCCTGAGGTGTCGACCGGCAGCTGGATCTCCGACCATTCGCGATAAAGGTGGCCCCAGAAATGGGCACCCCATTGCTGATTCAGGGAGGCAATGTCGCCATACTTTTTGCGGAGCCACTCCTGAAACTCCGCGCGGCACGTGTGGCAGTAGCAAGCTTGCCCACCACCATGAAATTCGTTGTCCGTTTGCCAACCAATCACAGACTTGTTGTCGCGATAGTGTTCCGCCATGGCCAGCGTAATGCGATCCGAAAGCAGCCTGTACGCACCACTTGTGAAACAGTTGTTCTTGCGCACACCCCAAACGGCACGGTCCCCGCCTTTGTTGGTAAGAAGCGTCTCAGGGTACTTGTGCGCCATCCATGCCGGCATAACCGCGGTGGGCGTGCCTAAGATCGCCGAGATCCCCTGCTTGCCCAGAACCGCTAGGGCGTCATCCAGCCATTCAAAGTCATACTTACCCTCTTCGGGTTCCATCTTCACCCAGGCAAACTCGGCGAGCCGCACCGTGTTGAACCCAGCCTTCTTCATCAGCTTAGCGTCCGTCTCCCAGCGGGCCCTCGGCCAGTGCTCGGGATAGTAGTCAACACCGACATGCATGTGAGTCTGCTGCGCAACCGTTGGCATATGGGCAAGACGTATACATTTGCGCCATCCGCGGAGCCAGTGTTCCGACGTGACTAAATTCTCCAGCCTCCTAAGTGATCACGAAGCCGATTCTGAAGCATTGATTGCACGCTCGCACCGGCGATCCTTCGCGAGTTGCTTGACGTACGTACGTACGTACGTTATCACTTCACAATGAGCACATTTCAGGTCCAATTTCGCTACCGGTTCGCGCAATGAACGCCACCAAGCTGCGAGCCGACCTCTACAGCGTGCTGGATCAAGTGCTCCTATCGGGTAAGCCCGTCGCGATCGAGCGCAATGGGCGCCGGCTTCTCATCTGCGTCGATGAAAGCGAAAGCGAAAGCGACGCGCCGAGAAAACGTTTCACTTGGCCGACGCCACGCCCCGAGTGGGTAAATGGGGATGTCGATGATATTTTGGATATCGATTGGTCCCGGGAGTGGCGCCCGTGATCGCCTATATCGACACGCACGTTGCGGTTCTCATCACTCATTCGGCCAAGAAGCTGCCCCGCAGCGCGGCCAACACTCTGCGCCGAGCAAAGAAGATTCGCATCTCCCCTGCGGTTATTCTTGAACTGCAAATGCTTCGCGAAATTGGGCGGCTCAATGTGAGCCCTAACTCGTTCATCGATGCGCTGCGCGAATCTTTCGAGCTTGAAACGTGTCCGCTTCCCTTTGCCGACGTGGCAGAGGCAGCGCGTGCTCTATCTTGGACCAGAGATCCGTTTGATCGCTTCATCGTGGCTCAAGCTAGCCTCGCAAAAAACGTGCTGGTCACCCGCGATCAGGCAATTCGCGAAAACTTCAGACACGCCGTCTGGGACTGAGCTGGTGCAGCAAACGTGTTGCGCCGCTAACACGCCTCACCGGCCTACAGCCCCGGCCGGCACCGTAAGGTGGTAACAGGTTTCGGCTCGATCTACGCCAGCCCAACAGCGAAAAAGGTGGTGTTTGAGGGCTAGTTTTGTCCCCGAATCTGGCCCCCTTTGGAGTAGGCTGCCGCCCATGTCGGACGCAGATCTTCAGTGTATTTCCCCGATAGGCGATCGCTGCGGCGAGGCAGCAACCTGGAGTTCCAGCGAGCAAGCGCTCTATTGGTGCGACGTTAACAGGTTTCTTATCCACCGAATGGGAGCTGACGGAGGGGTGAAAAGCTGGTTCTTCAAAGAGCCGGTGACCGCGCTTTCATTGACCGATACTGAAGGCGAGCTCTTGGTGGCGCTAGGCTCACGCCTGATCCTATGGCGAGCTGATACCAATGAACGGAGGGACCAAGGCTTTCACCTGAAGTCGTGGCCGAAGGTTCGCCTCAACGACGGGCGAGCAGCACCCAACGGCGACTTCTGGGTGGGCTCAATGGCCAACAACGTGGGCCCACGCGGCGAAATGGTGGAGGCCGAACGCGGCCTCGGCGAGCTTTTTCGAGTACGTCGCGGTGCACCCACCACGACGCATAAATCTAAGCTGGGTATCTCAAACACTGTGTGCTGGTCGCCTGACGAACGCACATTCTATTTCGGAGATACCCAGGAGAACATGATTTGGGCTTATGATTACGACTCGGACACGGGTGAGATCCAGAATGAACGCCCGTTCTTTTCTGGCTACGAACGCGGCGCACCGGACGGTTCGACGGTGGATAGTGCGGGTTGCTTGTGGAATTGCCGATTTGGCGGCAGCTGCGTCGTGCGAGTCACGCCCGAAGGTCGAATAGATCGGGTACTCGAATTGCCCGTCCGCAACGTCACCACTTGCGCGTTTGGAGGCACAGACTTCCGCACGTTATTTATTACCACGGCAAGCATACTCACCGACGAGTCGGATCAACTCGCAGGTTCCCTCTTCACACTCGACACGACTACGCCTGGCCTCGATGGCTTCAAGGCTCACGTGTAGCAGAACCCACCCACGGAAAAGGCGCCCGGTAAACCCAACGCGCCTGCTAGATCCCCTGCACCTTGCGCATGGATCGCGGTGCACCCGCGGCGTACGGGGATAGATCCATTTCCGGGTAGCGCAGGCCGACGTCACGCAGTGTTTGCTCGTTCCAGTAGGGGCTACCGGCGGGAGGCCAACCAAAGAGATCTCGCTGGCGTGGAGTCATACGCGAAAGAGCTTGGCCCATGAGGGGGCTGAGCGCGCGGCTTGGCCAACTCATCTTGCCTGTCCACGGTAGGCCGCGTTCCTGGAAATCTACCAGGAGGCAAAAGCGCGAACGATTCGGAAGCGTAAATTCGGAGCCGCGATGCAGCACGTCCGTCTTGTAGATCATCAGGGAGCCGGCGGGAGCTGTTGCAGCTACCTCCTTCTCTCGCAGCTCCGCAGCCGTCGTTGCGGGCCACACCGGCCAGTTGGGTACGTCTCGGCTGTACTCGAGTGGCACGAGCTTGGTGGGCCCATCGTGTTCAGTGACGTCCGAAAGCAGGATAAACGTCGTCATTTGGGTGTTGGCGCCATCAGCCCTCGGCACCACGAGGGAGTGGTTACCATAGTCGCGATGAAGGGGCTGATCGTAATTGATAGCACCCGAGTACTTTGCCCAAAGCTCCACCTTGTAGATTTCGAGGTCTTTGCTGCTCAAAAAGCGCTCGGCGCCATCAATCAAATCCGGATGTACGCACAAGCGATTCAAAGCCCAATCTGGATACGGAAACAACTCCAACCCCGAAAACTGAGTGCTCGAAAACTTCGCGTACTTCTCCGGATTCGCGAAGTACTCCTCTGGGCGCGGATAAAGGCTCCACAAGCCTTCCTGCGCCTCCTTGAGCGTCTCCTTGTCAAGAAAGCCTTCGATTACACTGAAGCCTCGATCCCACACTTCAGCCAATTTCATTTCGGGGATACGCATAAGGATTTCCGCTCTTAGCCTAACAACTTTCTGCTTTTCTCCGGTCCGATCCTTCTCGGACTGGAAATGCTCAGCGTAGCTGTTGTCGGCTGAAAACGTGCGTCAAAATTGGCGCTGCGCTAGCACTAAAGCGGCAATCAAACGCGGGTGCTAAATTGACTCAGGAGAGGCTGATGGCAGATCCGCGCCGTCTTCATGGCAGCGCCGAAGGTACGACCCGTACGAACTTGGCCGCCAGCCATGCCCCAGCAACACCGGCACCGGTTGAGTGCTCACCCGCACCCCGCGGCCCCACGAGGCCCACACAGGTACTCGCCACAAATCGAACTGAGCGCTTTTAGATTATCCGAGGTTCAGCGGCCCTGTAATCCATGCTGGATCGCCATGCGTTGTGAGCGGCACACCCATCATGTTCGCCAAATTGAGCGAGAGGTTAGTACGAGCCTTGCCGCCCATGTCCAGCGTGCGGCCAGTTCTGAGTTGACCTCCAGCTTTACCGGCCAGCAACACCGGCACTGGGTTGTTGGTGTGCGACGAACCGTCCCCCATCTCGGACGTGACGTACACGAGGCAGTTGTCGAGCATACTTCCCGCGCCTTCCGGGGTGTCTTTGAGGCGCTTGATGATGACCGCAATCTGGGAGATCAACCAGGTCTGAGCAACCAGCAGATCCGGGGTTGGCGCATGCTGCATGTCATGGTGCGAAGTATTTTGGCCGAGCCACGTGAAGACCATCTGGCTTCCGCTGTTGGCCAACTGAAAGGTGGCAACGCGAGTTGAGTCACAGTTGATGGATTGGAAGAGCAGCTCACTCATCGTGGCACTTAGCGCCGGGAAGTCGGTTCCCGATCCCAGGCTGGGAGCAGCACATGAGGCGCCTGGGGTGGGCGCGGGGCCACCGCCCGGGCCACCCGCCGGGTCCATGATCTGCTTTTCAAGTTCACGGAGTGACGCCAGGTGCTCCTCCAGCCGCAACTTCTCCGCAGAACCCACGAGGCCTTGGATATCGGTCACCTGACCTTTCAGAATGTCGAGCATGCTTCGACGCTGCGCGGCGAGCGCTTTTAGCTTGGCTAACGCAGCCGCATCTTCAGGCGTAGATCCAGTGGGAGCCGGGCCAGGAGCTGGCGTTCCGCCGCTGAATAACCGGGTGAACATGGTTTGCGGATCCTGCACCGCCGTCACGGGGGCACCATTGGAGTAGACAATGCTTACGGGATCCCAACCCTCCCCAGAGATACCTCCACCGCTCATGACGCCGAATTGCAGCGAAGCAAATTTCGTATTTTTGCCAACACTTTGCGCAATAGTCTGGTCAATGGACGTCATGCCCGGCGGAACAAACGCAAATACGTCCTCCTCGATACCTCTGCCGTCCCCGGTGAGCGCAACCCGCACTCCTCCATGGCCGAAATCAACCCCGCCGCTGCTCTGGGGATCCTTCATATTCTGCAGGAGGAGAATATCTGAGCTGTACGGTGCAAGGGGCGAGAACACCTTGTCGAAGGTGAAGCCGCTGTATTCGCTACCCGGCATCCCACCGCCACCGAAGTACAACACGAGCAAACGCACCGGTGCCGCCTGCGCCTCGGCCAGTGAAGCTCGGAACACAGGCGCGGCTAGAAAGCTGGCACCACCCAGCGCTTTAAGGAGGCTTCTGCGCTTGATGAGGGATTTCGACATAGAGCCGCTTCTTACAGACAAGGGGTGAGAGGGATTGCTCATGGCACGAAGGTCCTCGTGGTAAAGCTCGGTGATTTGGTGGTAGCCACGAGCAGCTCTCGCACATCCATGCCCGACGCTCCAAGCTGGGTTTCGAGTGTGGCAGCGAGTTGGGTGTCAGTTTCGATCTCGGGCCGCCCGTAGACGAAACGCGCTGCGTTCGTGGCCGCGCACTGTCGCGCGAGTGCGCTTGTGGAAAGCCGGGTGGCTAGTTCAAGACCGCCATTAAACGGGCCGTCTACGTCTGTGCCCTTCAATTCCCCGCTTGCATCTATGGGGCGCCCATTTTCCACGGTTCGATAGGCACCGATCGCGTCATACGATTCAAGGCCGAAACCAACCGGATCTAGAAGGGTATGGCAGGAAGCGCACGGGTTCGCGGCGTGGGCGGCAAATCGCTCGCGCGTGGTAAGATTCGGATCAGGTGCGGGGGGATCTATCTTGACGTTGGCCGGGGGCGGCGGCAACGACAAGCAGAGCAAGCGCGTAAGTACAAACTTGCCGCGCTTCACCGGGTCTGACTCATTTTGCTTACCCTGAACGGCAAGCACCGCGGGCAGAGTGACCATTCCCGCGCGGCTCACCCCACTGACATCCACCTTGACGAGCGTATCTCCCTGGCCAGGGTCGGCAACGCCATAAACCGGCGCTAAGCTGCTGTTCACGAAAGCGAACGGCGAGGAAAGTAGGCTTTTCACCGTGCCATCGCCCTCACCCACCACCGACGCTACGAAACGCGTCGTGGAAGCTGCCATTGCAGCTTTCTGTGCTGTGGCGAAGGAGGGAAATAGGGTTTGATCTTTGACTACCTGGCTGAGATCCGAAACTAAGAACCATTGCTCCAAAAACTTACCAACACTGGTTTGAGCGCGGGGCAGAGCGAGCAAGCGGCGCGCCTGTGCCTCAATTTGTGCGGGGGTGCTGAGAGCATTGGTGTCTGCAGCCTGCATCAACTCGGCATCGGGCTTGGTACCGGTGAAGAGGTAAGAAAGCTCGGACGCAACTTCGTACGGGGAGAGCGTGCGCTCCGCTGCGCCGCTGCCGTACTCCATGCGATAGAGCAGCGCAGGGGATTGGAGCATTACCTCTAAGACGTGGCGTATGCCCGTTTCGTAGGTGTCCGTGGTGCGAGTTAGGTCGTAGAGGCCACGATAGGACTGCTGCTCTTTGGCGGTTAACGGCTGGCGATGCACCTGTTTGCCGAACGCGTCAATGAAGGAGTACGCGCATTCTGACTCTGCGGCGGGAGCCGCGCAGGGCGCCAGCTTCGAAATGTCCGCTTCGTTCGCAAGCCGCGCAGCCATCGTTGCGTATTGCGAGCCCAAGACGGCTGGCACGGTGAGCACAGAGGCAAAATTGTTGTAGCCAAGCTGGCGGGATTCAGGCTGCAAGGGGTCAGCCGGCGGAGCGGCAAGCCCCAAGAGCTCCTGCACCGTGGTGCGATACTCGTCGTTCGTTAAGCGGCGTAGGGCAGTCGGGCCAGGAGCGCCGGCAGGGATAACGAAAGGCGCTTGGCCTCCCGTGGCGGGGGTGGCTCCCGTGCCCATGTTGCCCGCGCCGCCAGTCCCAGGGACGCCCACCGAACCTCCAGTGCCAGTGCCGTTTCCGGCCGCGACGTTGCTTCCATCTGTCGGGGTACCGTTCGTTGAAGGCTGCCTCCGAGCATTCGGAGAACCCACCGAACCAGTACACGCGAGGCAGAGCGCCACAGGAAGGAGCGTGGAGCCCAACAGCTGCCCACTCGTGCGAAAACGCGGCTGATCCATACCTCTAGCATATGGAGGTCACTCTGGATATGGGCGTCAAAGTGGAGGGCACTCTAGCACCCCTCCACCGCGTAGGGGGTGGTACATAACACGCGCACGGGAAACGTGCATCGATACTCAACCGGGACTCAAGGAGGGAACAACAGCGTTGGCTTCCGACCGCCGACGGTACTCAGTAGGGCTCAAACCAGTGTACTTGAGGAACGCCCGAGAGAAGTAATTGGCATCTTTCATCCCCACCTGAACCGCCACCTCACCCACGGACGCATCGGTATTGCGGAGTAGCAACGAAGCCTTGCGCAGGCGCAAATCTCTCACGTACGTCCAAGGGGCCACACCGAACGCAGCGTGAAAATGGCGCTCCAGTGTGCTCCGCGTCATGTGCGCACGGCGCAGAAGATCTGGAATTGTGATTGGCTCACGGTAGTGCAAATCCAGCCACTCCAGCAATTCAGAGAGTCGCGTAAGGCCCTGCGAGGAGGGTGTTGTGAGCTCTGCATACTTGCGAGCGAGCTTGCTCAGTAGCACGGTGAAGAGGCTCAGTACCACGAGCTCGTATCCGGGCTTTTTTGCCAGCAGCTCCTGGTACATCTCCCAGAGCTGCGCGACCACTTCGCGCAATACGCTCTCCTCCAAGTGCAGGCGGCTTTCAAAGCGATGCTGGCATCGAAGCTCCGGCTCAAGCGAAACCAAGGCATTGTAGCCAGGGATGCGCCTAAGCTGCAGCGTTGGTAGATCTAGACGTGCGGGATCCAAAATTGCGTTGACCAACCCCAGCTGGTTGCAATCTGCATAGCCATGCCGAAGCCCAGCTGGCACGAAAAAGACATCGCCCGGGCGAATGGGGAAGGAGCCCTTTTCGAGCAGGTGCTTGCCGCTACCATGCGTCACTACCACAAGCTCCACCAGCGATCCGTGGCTATGCAGGCCAAACGGGTGGTGGTTCTTGACAGGGAACGCAGTCAACGGGAACGCGGCCATGTCCGCGAGCAAGTCGACTTGCGGCATGTCGCCGAACGCAGGAAGCATCCCAAGAAGTATACTGGTGTCGCACTCTCAAGCAAACAGCCCACTTCACTTCACCGTTAGAGCCGCAGAACAGGTGAAAATCAAAGGCTTGTCACACCACGTACCAGCGGGAGCCGCAAGAGTAAGCGGGGCCCCGCCGAGGCGGAAAAGTGCAAGAGGTGAGCATCTCCGCGAGCAGCGCGCTCAGGAAGACGAAAGCGCCGCCTGACCCTGCACCCTGGGATCATCTCGATAGAACACCATCGTAAAGATGATGAAGGTGAGCCACAACAGTGCCAGGTGATAGAGCATGCTCGCCCCACCTGAGTGCTCAAAAATTCGACTAGAGATCACGGGGCCACCAAGCATCCCAAGAGCGTAGAATGCGTTATAGAGTGCGGTGGCTCGGCTGTATTCCCCGGGCGCAGTCTGTAGGCCTTGGAGGGCGAGGCTAAGGGGTGAAATGCTCGCAAGGCTCGCACCCGCGACGAATACGGCCGAACACATCAAAGCGAAGGAGTCTAAGAAAACAAAGCCAAGGGTCATGCTACCACCGACGATAGCCAACACCCGCATTAACATCAGATGCCCGTACCGATCACCGAGCCTGCCGGCATAGTTCGAAAACAGCAACATACCGAAGGCGAAAAATGCGGGAATAATAATCGTTTGCTCTCGCGCAATCCCCTTCTCACCCATCAAGAAAAGCGGCAGGAACAGAACCACGCTCGCCTGGAAATATCCATAGGCAAACGTTCCTAAGCAAGAAGTCTTTATCCGCCACAGAAGGGCATTCCCATCTGGGTTTTTGCCGCCAGCCCCCCGCGGCTCCGCTGCACTTGAATGCGTAGCTAAAGGGTCCTGGCCCATTGCAAAAACGACGTAGATGGCGGCGCCTAGCGCAATAACTCCGGCACAAACAAACCCCCAATAGAGAGGTAGCACTGCCGCCAAAGCCCGCGCTCCCAGCGGACCAACAACATAGCCCACGGCCATCGCCACAGCGTAAATGCTTGTAACAAACGCTTTACTATCCGCGTCTGCCCGGGCCAGGAGCAATGTCTCCAGGCTTATCCAAGCGCCCACGGAGAAAGCCCCGTCAACGAATCTCAAGAGCGACAAGCTCCAAATGTCGGTCACAAAAGGAAAAGCTGTGACCGTCAGCGCATAGCCGGTCAAAGAAACTACCAGCATAGCCTTGGCGGAGAACCTGCGAATCAAGTAACCCGCTGGAATAGAAGCCGCGACGATCCCTGACGCAAACCAGGCAGCGAGTGAGCCGATATCGGATTTGTTGAAACCCTTCAGATCCAGAAACACTGCCAGTAGGGAGATCGAAAGCCCGTAGGCCAAGCCCAACGCCAGAGTGGTACGGTAGATGCGCCAGAGATTCGGGTCGCGTATGCGGGCCAACAGTTCTGTTCGCATAGAATCCTCGCATACGAAGGTTTCGGCAGAGTGTCCACGCCTTAGACCACAGCGCTCAGGCGCCTTTTTGCTGTAGGCCGCACCTTTCGGCGTAATTCAGCGGAGGCACGACAGCTGATCAATCGCCCACGGAAACCATCGAGTCCGTGACAAAACCTGGAGCTTTTCACGCTTCGGAACGCCAACTGGGTGAGCTACGAGGAATTTCCCGCGAGCCATGTTATGGCTCGCAACGGCCAGGGTGGCTGTTCGTGTCGCCGGGTATGTCTTGGTAACCGGGAGGATGATGTGGCTCTAAAGAACTGGCTTCTGTTGTTGATGGCGCTCGCTGGCATGCTCTGTCAGGAACATGCAGCAGCGTTAACACGAGACGACCTGCTGAAAGCCCCGCCCTTTAGTCTCCGAGCGGCCGAGCTTGTGCGGTATCAGCCAGCATCGACACCTAAAGGGCTAGATGTCGAGGTGTTGTTCGAGGATGTGAGCTTCAACTACGACGCCGTCGGACGGGCAACCAAGTCCGTGCATCGAATCTATCGGGTGTTAACTGCACACGGAGCTGAAGATTGGGGTAGTACAGGTGCGACATTTTCTCCCTGGTACCAGCTCCGGCCCCAACTGCGCGCTCGTGTTCTCTCGAAATCGGGAAGCTCGCAAGAGCTCGATCCGAAGACCCTCGTCGAGGGCGCCGCAAGGAACGAGCCAACACTGTATGATGACGCCCGACAACTGAGTGGGCCGTTGCCAAACATGCAGCCGGGAGCGGTAGTGGAGGAGTTGGCGATAACCACAGACAAGGAACCCTTTTTCGTGGCCGGCGGCGCTCACTTCTGGGGATTTTGGGTGGATAAGTACACGGATGTGTCACGCGTTCGAGTAAGCGCACCCGAGGGTGTGCCCCTTCGGGCACGATTGACGGGCAGCAAGCTCCCGTTGCTTGTGACAAAGGCAAAGCGCGTCACCTATTCCATCACGCAATATGCATTGAAACCGTTGCGCTTTGCCCCTTCGGATACGGAGCCCGAAATTGCTGTGGTTCCAACGCTGGAGTTTTCGATAGCGAAATCTTGGCGTGCCGTGGCGGCCGCCTACTCGGCAGAAGTAGACCGAGCATTGGAAGGCTTCGACGCAAAGGCGTTGGTAACCTCCATCACGCAGCCCAGCGACACTTTGCAGCAGAAGGTCTCAAAGGTTTTGGCTTTCATGAGCCGCGAGGTCCGATACACAGGCCTCGAACTCGGGGCGCGCTCCATTGTTCCCACGCCACCCAAAGAAACCTTGGAGCGTCGGTTTGGCGACTGCAAAGACAAGTCGACCTTGCTAGTAGCACTGCTTCGCAGCCTCGGGCTAAAGGCCAACGTTGCGTTGCTGCGTACCGGCCCCGGGCTAGACGTGTCGCAGAATATACCCGGGCTAGGGCGTTTTGATCACGCGATTGTCCATGTCTCCGGTTTGAGTTCGCAGTGGATCGATCCCGCGAGCGGCTACGCCGGGCTGAACATTTTACCCGCTATGGATCAGAATCGCTCGGCACTTGTTGCATCACCCAACACGACGGGGTTGACGCACACGTCTACCTCTACAGCCGCTGACAATCGCCTAGAGGAAGACGTTTACATCAATATTGCAGAGGCCGGCCTGGCTAGGGTCAAGGAATCAACCATAGCAAACGGGACGTTCGATATTTCGCTGCGCGACGATTGGCACAAGACCCCCGATCAGCTCGCTCGAGATCTCGGGAAATACGTGCAAGATAGGTACGGTGCCCAGATAACTTCTGCCGTTGCCACTGACGCCCTCGATTTGGGAAATCCAATAAGGCTCGACGTCGAAGCACAGAATGCCTCCTACTTTGAAGCCTACGACGACGGTGGTTTCATCCGCCTGAGCCCCGTTGCTCTACTCGAACGCGTGCCGTCTGAACTTCTTGAAGACGAAGCCGATGAAGCGAAAGGCCAGAAGGGCATCACCGATGAGCGCTTTGCTCCCGCACCGGAACTCTCGCTCTACGTGAGTGAGCCGCATCGAAGCACCCAGACGTACCACATCACCTTGCCTGATAGCTTCGTGTTGGGTGCGCCGCCGCGCGATTTCGAATTGGGCAACGCGGACTTCTCGCTCCGACGCACCGTTGAATCGATAGATGCAAGGCATCTGCGCGTTCAGTATAGCCTTAACCTAGCGCGCCGCGTAATCAGCTTCAAAGACCAAAAGAACCTGCGCGACTTGATTCGCAAGTTTCGACAGGAAGCCGACATCAGCTTAAGGTTTACCCACGAAGCTTCAGAGCTCATCTCTGCTGGAAAGTTTGAAGCTGGGGTTGGGAAGCACTTAGAGCTTCTGCGCAAACATCCCGAAGAGCCGGTGATCATGGCGCGTTTTGCCGAAGATCTCACACACGTCGGCTTGGGCTTTTGGGCGCGACAGCTAGCAAAGCGAAATCTGCAACGCTTTCCGGACTCCGCGCGCGTCTGGGCGAGCGCTGGATGGACCGCCCAGGTTGATGATTTTGGACAGATGCCCGAGATTTTGCCGAACGCCGGATACGGGGTGGAAGCCTACTCTAGGGCACTCGCGCTTGAGCCCCAAAGTGCATCCTACAAGCAGCAGGTGGCGTTCTATTCGGAGTTTGGGAAACACGGAATCCGGTTCGGCGCGGGAGCGGAGCTTGTTAAGGCGCTCGCGCTGCGCCAAGCCGCAAGGGAAGATGGGAAAGATGCTGAAACCGATCTTGCGCTCCTCCAGAATCTCATCTGGCAGCGCGACTATAAGCAGGCGCTTGATTTCGCCGACACCATGCAAAAAAGCAGCGACGCGAATGGCATTTGGTTGGCCATTGTAGCAAAGCAGGGCGGGCGTGAACGCGCCGAAGCCAAAGCTCGGGATATTGCACCAGACAGCCCGAGCGAAGCGTTAGCGAATGCCGTTGCCAACCTGCTGGTACTGAACGAAGCCAAAACGGCCTCTGATTTGGCTCATTCCCCCCTTCTTTCTACGCTACTCCACCCTGTCGAGGAGCGTGCCGCACTGTACACGAAGCTCGGAGATAGCGCGACGTGTGTGAAGCGTTTGTCGCCGGCGGAAAAGCTCGTCTACGAGTACACGTCTAAGACGTTTTCTGCACCTTCGCTGCTAAGGGAAGGCCTCCGTCACCAATACCCCTCTTTGCCCAACGTTACTATCGACAGCTGGGCAATGCGCACCTGGGCTGCAGCTCAACGTCGGGCGATAAGCGAGAGTGGCCTCGCACCTATCGTGGCGAATATTATGGCGTGCGCGTACACGTGGAAGACCGAGGAGGTCGATGGCGCGGTGCGGGTCGTCGTCACTGCGCCCGCTTGGCTCAAAGGAGCAATCCAAAGATACTACCTGGCGCGCACCGCTCAAGGCTACGTATTGATTCAGCTCACCGAAGATTCCACGGCCACATTTGCCCAACTTGCGGCCACCGCCTTGCGCACAGGCCACGAAAAAGCAGCGCGCAAGTGGCTTGATTGGGCTGACCAAATTTCGGGAGCTTCACGGCGCCATTGGTACACCGATGCAGAGGCTTTTCGCGCCATTTATCGGACGTTTATATGGGGAACCAACGCCAAGGAGTTACGCCTCGCCACCGCGGTGTTAGCGCACAGCCCGGACATTTTCAGCGATGAGCTCTTGAACGAGGCCGCGAAGGCAACACCAGGATCTGCTCGACATAAAGCGCTCACCTATGCCGCAAGCTCAGTCCAAAAAGACAAGGAAAAGGCCATCCAGTCTCTGCGGGCACTACATGCGTCCACGCCCGCAGATCTCGGCGTCTGGTCAAAATACATCCAAACGCTGCTCAGCGCGAAGCGAGGTACCGAGGCACGCGCTGAGATTGAGAAATTCCAGAGCGCCAACCCTACCGAACACTCCATCATGAAATATCTAAATGGACTTGATCTGGACGCCGGAAAGTATCGTGAAGTGGAAAAGCGTACGTTGGAGCGCTTGGGCCAAGGCGTGGCTGATGCGGACGAGCTGGATGAAGTGGCGTGGGCCTCGCTTTTCTCAAACGGTGCCCCATCCACAGCACTCCAACTCTCCGAGGCGGCGGTGAAGCTCAAGTCCGACAGTCACACGCTTCGCACCTTGGCCTTGCTTCACGCAGAGCTGAAGCAATTTGACCGTGCCCGTTCCCGGCTTCTGGAATCCCTGGTTGGGCAGGACGACGACGGCGCTGCGAAAGGTGACGAATGGCTGGTGCTCGGTCGCATCGCAGAAGGCTTGGGCTTACCTGAAGCCGCAAGCTACGCGTACTCGCAGGTCCCGCCCTCCAAAGACAGCACAGCGCGCACTGGCTTTCAACTTGCCGAGCGCCGTCTGAGGGGGCTAGCGGCTACGGCACACTGAAAGCGGGCGTGGGGCGCACTACTTGACCGCTGTGGCGTGTTTGCGCTCTTACTCTCTTCGTGACCAACAAGCGCGTTCCCGGCGGCGTGGTACATCAGCTCCCCGACGACCTACGAGCAGCGCTGCTCGCGAACAGCATCGCCCTCGCGGCTTGGGAGGACATTACGCCGCTAGCACGCAACGAGTTCATTTGTTGGGTGGAGGACGCAAAGCAAAACAAGACACGGGAGCGCCGCATTCGTAGGACGCAAGAGGAGCTGGAGGAGGGTCAGCGCCGCCCGTGCTGCTGGCCTGGGTGCAAGCACCGTGCGCGCTCGGTGTAATAAAGCTGCACCAATCGTCTTCAATTCTCCTCTACCGCGCCGGGACCAAGGTTCCTCGGGGGGATCTGGCTCGGCGGGGCCGTGAGCAGGAACGGTGGTGGCGGCTGCGACTGGAATACGCAACCGTATTTCTCGCTTGCCCTGGGCTGGCGTGGAGGCGAGAGTATCTAACTCGCAAGGTAAGGCCTGTCGGGCGCACCGGGTATCTGTTTTGGGTCAAGCGACCCTACAACAACGCCTACGGACTTCCCAACGCACATGGCGGGCAGCACACATTCTTCAAGGTGGACAGCAGAGTCGACCATTCGGCGACCCGCACAGGATGGGCAGAAGCCTCGGCGTCTACAGGAAAACGCCACCCGCTCCGAGTGGCCTGCTCGGAGGTCGTCATTTGAGGGCATACGATTTGCAAGGCTGCGCCGCGTGGATGGCACAGCCGAACAAACCAGGCAGAAAGGAGCCAGGGGATCAGGAGCCCGGCTGACAGCCGAGTCGCACCAAGGGTTCAGAAGGCGCATAGGGAGGCTGTGCGGCGCCCTTCTCCCGTTGCTGTTGGCAGGCTGCGAAGGCTACCACTACTCGAGCGTGGCCTACTTTGCTAACGCCACGCGCGAGCCGGTCACCGTTCGTATCCAGGCGCTTCAAGCGCAGATGGACTGCACTCACGTTAACCGGCGCTCGCGGGAGCTGCTGGCTTCTCGAGATCTGTTTGAGCCGCAGGCTACCTACACGCTTCAAGCCGGCTCAGCGCTTCCGCTTGAGCTGGACTCCCGGAGCTGCGGGGCGGTGATAGTTCAGATCCTAGGCTTTTCTGACCAGTTAGTATTCTGGTCAGACCGGCTCTACGCCCACACCACCGAGACTGAATTTGCGCCCTTGGCGAAGCCTGGCTTTCGAGAGCAAGCGCTGATCCTGGAGGGGGACGGGGAAGACCGCGTCCTAGCAAATGGCGCCCTCCTAGAGGTGACGGCCCTGCCGCCAGCGAGCCCGTCGGACCTGGTTGCAGTACCTATGGCGATCTCGTTCGGTTGGTCCGGCGAACCTCCCCCTGGGCTCGTCTCAGTGGAGCGCAAGGAAACCTTGGCAGATGGTTGCTTGAGTGTGGGCCTGCTTGGAGCAGGCGGCTCCTCCAAACTCTTCCTCTGTGTTCCTACTTGGGGCTTTCCGTATGAGGTGGGAGATAGCCTGAGATTTACGCTGTTTCAGCCTGAAATCTATGAGTACGACGGCTACAACTACCGCGTGACGAGATCCGCCTACCGAAAACTTCTGATGCAAGGAGCCACCGAGGCGGACCCAAAGGTGGAGCTGTGGGTCAACCATTCGACCCTGGATCAGCAATTTCTCAGCAAGTTCACTCCAATCGACCAGCCTGCTAGCCGAACCCGCTGCGGCGCGCAGACCATCCCGCTGGCCGTGGAGGTGCTTCCGCTCAAGAGGGAGCTCCTAGCGGGGCAAGAGGTTCAGGTCTCAAACGCCGGGCTAACAACGCACTTTATGCTGGGTCGTGCAGAGCAAGTGGTGGTCGCTCCCCGTGCTTGCCCCGGTGGGTATTCGAGCGCTGGAGCTCACGTCGACCTACTAGTAGTGAAAACCTGGGAGAAAGCATTATGAAAGCGTGCTGGCTGATCAGTTTGATGTTGGTGGGCTGTGCGGAGGGCGCGTTTGCCGGTGGCACGCCCAGTGGCTCCGTGGGTGTAACGCAAGCGGGTGCTCAAGATGCGGCCCACTTTAGGAGCCTGGTGGCGGAGGGAAAGGTACCAGAACCGAGCGTTTTGGATCAGGTTGGGTTCTTCGCCGAGCACGCGCTCGATCAACCTCCAGCAGCCTGTGGTGAGGTAGTTTGCGCGCATCCCATGCTCGCCGTAGCGCCACGCTTTGATGATGGAACGTGGACGATGGCGTTTGTCTCCCTCAATAGCTCTGTCGATCCCAACACACGCCCCCGTAAGCCCGTGCATTTGGTGCTCGCGGTGGAGGTTTCAGCGGCTACTCAAGCAATTACGGCACCAAGTTCATCGGTTGTAAGTGATCTTCTTGGCAGCCTTCTTCCAGAAGATCGACTCAGCGTGGTTGCCTACGCCACATCCGCGTCGAGCTTGCTTCAAGCGGCAGCTCCCGGCGCGGCACAGCTCCGCAATCTCACTTTTCCGGTGCGTTCGTCGGACGACGGCGTCGATCTCTACGGTGGGATCGCTGCCGCCGCTGATGCGCTCGCGATGGCGACGGATTTCCAAGGGGGATCCCGCATAGTTTTGGTCACTTCGGGTATGGCTAGCGCGGGCATCACGGATGCGAACCGCATCGAGGCGTTGGCAAGCGCCATTGTTAGCAAGGGCACCCCATTGAGCGTGCTCGGTGTCGGCGACAACTTTCAAGCCGAATTGCCGCGCAGGCTCGCGGATGTGGGCGCAGGCACCTACGCCTACGCACAGGATCCAGCAGATCTCGTTCGCTTAGTGCAACAAGAAGGCAACGTGCGCCTCCTGCCGCTGGCTATGAATGTCGAGCTCAAGATAACGCCAAGCCCCGGCTACACAGTGGGTCGCGTGTACGGTGCGCGTAGGGCCTTTGTCGAGGATGGTGGAGCGGTGCTACGCACTCCCGCATTGTTCTTGGGTACGCGCTCGGGTGCGCAGGATGTCGAGCAAGGGCGGCGCGGAGGAGGCGGAGGATTCTTTGTGGAGCTCCTTGCTGACAGCGCCCTGGGGGCACAGATGGCTCCCGGCCAGCCCGCCTTTCATTTGGACACTTCGTACGTGGACGCCGACACGAACCTCGCGGTGAAGCTTTCAACCGAGGTGACCAATCAGCTCGCGCCAGGCCAGCGCCCCACTGAGAATTGGCCAAGCTTCTCTCACCCCGAATACGGCAAGGCGTTCATGATGCTCAACATGTATCTCGCTCTCCGCACGATGCTGGATTTGTATGAAGTGGGTGACTGCGGGTCGGCCCTCGGCGCAAGTTACATGATGGATCCGGGCATCGAAGAGTGGAAGCGCCGCTTCAGCGATCCAGACATCGACGCCGACGCGGGAACAATGGTCCTTTTGCGTCAGAACATCAGTGAGATTTGCCGGGCGACTCCGGTGCCACCCTCCAACTACGAGCCTGGGTGCTTCTCCTTGTGATGCGGCGCGCCCTCTTGTGTGGTCTGCTCTGGATGACCTTCAGCGCTCGTGCCTTGGCTGAAGGAACCGCACCCGCGGCAGCGCCACCTAACGTGCTGGCTCCCGCGGAAGGCCCGAACGGCTGGGTTGGCTTGATGGCGGGCGTTGCGTTCCCACGGGTGAGCACCCACCTCTCCGAGAGCGACGCCCGAAGCGGGCACGAAGGTGCCGCAAGCAGCAATATCAACTTCAGGCTTCACTACGACAATCTCCTATTCTCTCCCGTCGGAGCCCGTGCCTTTGTGCGCCGCACGGGTTGGCACACGGAGCTTTCGGAGCAAGGCGGCTATGGAGAAAGGCGCCTCTGGGATTTTGGCCTGGCGCCAACACTCAATTGGCACGTGGGTCACGCCCGTCGCGGATCCTTCTTCGTGTCGGTCCCAGCGTCATTCACCTGGAGCTTTGCCTCAGGGGCGCCCGGCACCCGCGTGAGAGAGCGCATCGACAACGGGATCGGTTTCAGGTTCGGATTCGGCTTCGGGGGGCTCTTCCGGATCATGCCGCGAGCAGGTTTCTTCTTTGAGACCGAAGCGGCCACCCAGCAAGTTCACCACAAGCTGCGCTACGAATCGGTGGACGGGGCTGCTGCCTCAACCCAACATGATCTGACATACAATCTCAGCTGGCTCGGCGTGGGCGTTGGCTTGGCGATGCTTCCCTGAGGAAGCGGCCTGAGTGAATGCATCTTCCGTCCGTAACCGCAACTCAACGGCATTGTACGCTCACGATGACGCTTCGGTACATGCACTTGGCCCCGAGCGCCCTCTACGAAGCATCCGCGGACAGGGATTCGCTCGCGCAGCAAGCATCAAAGATGCGAGCCAGCGGGCTCTTGTCGCTAGAAGGTGGGTAGTCGGAAAATTGGGCAGGGCTGGGAGATTTCTGGGACGGGTTGGGTGCGAACCAACAACCCCGAGCCAGAGGTCCAGCCATGCCCGACGAAAGTTTAATCCAGACTTTGCTTTTG
>JANRKO010000079.1:0-26334 GCA_033763455.1 Polyangiaceae bacterium | reverse complement strand
CTACGCTTCGCCCGGCACCTCGCGATGCAAGACGCAAGACTCGATACAACGACCTTTCGGTATTTCCGCTGACGAGACTTCGACCCGGATCGTCTCCAGGCCGGCACCCGCTGGTCAGCTGCAGCTTCGTGACGCACATGCCCCTACCCCTAGCACCCAAAGGGCGCAAGAGCGACAAAAGCCAGCCACCGCCCTCCAATACCACTCCAAGGCAGGAACGCCGATCCCCACCAATGACCTATGGATTGCAGCAAGAGGCCCAAACATGAGTCCGCCCCCTCATGCGAGGGGGCGGAACCTGCGTCTAGTTTCGATCTATGCGCTGCGCTTACGGATTGATCCTAATGTAGTCGATGGCCATGCCTTCGCTGCCACCAGCGTTCGAGATCCGCACGCTTTGGCTTAATTCCACAGCGTAGTTAAAGGTCAGCTCTGCGCCGCTTGTTGCAATCGCAACCTTGGTCTCCTTGAGCGCACCGTTGATGCGAAGGCTGAGGCTGCCGGAGGATGAATCCTCATTTTGGTTACGGAAACGAACCGTCACACTTCTGCCTGCCACCGAGCCATTCTTCTGAATGTAGGAAGCGGTGGTGTCCCACATACCGACCCAACCACCTGCGGGCGCGTCACATTCGTTGCGAACCATGCCCGAAGCTTCGGCTTGATACGTGGCGCCACCTGTCGGGCAAGCAGGACACGTTACGCCGCCGCTCACACCGCCACAATCGGTGTTGGATTCGGTGCCGTTCTTGATGCCGTCCGTGCAGGTTGGCGTCTTGCAGGTGTTGCTGCAAGCATCGGTATTAGTGGTGTTGCCGTCGTCGCATTGCTCCGGGCTTTCCGTCGCGCAGCTCTGAACGAGTGCTCGACGTCCCCGAGGTGGTCACTCCCGTATTCGGAACCTTAAAGACCATTTTCCCATTGGAAGCAAAAAAGAAGTTGCTATCGAACCAATTGGGCAACTCCCACTCGTACATCTCCGTGGGCTTGCTTTCGCTGAACTTGTCCACCGGCAGGGTGATCTTCCACTTCGAGAGGTCGAAGTACGTGGCGGGTGCATTGGTGTTGGTGCTGCTGCCGGTTGTTGCGGGCGCAGGGCAAGTCGCGATGGGTGCTGCCACCCACTTAAACTGGTTATTCACATTGTTGCAGTAGTTGGCGGAAGTATTGGAGAGCCTGGCTCACCGAGCCAACATCCGCCGCGTCCACCTCTGCGCCCTCGGTGGCGCTGCAGGCGGTGCCGCCCAGGAGGCCAAACGTGGTGAGAGTAGGTCTAGGTCTGTGAGGATAGTGCTTGCGCTCGTGGTAAAGTGATGCGCGAATCCAAGCTGGGCCGGCGTTTGACGCTGAGGGCGGACGAATGTGCTGACGCTGGCAACGCGGCAATGGCTTTCGCACGACCCCCAAGCACCGCCTGATGAGGGGTCAGCTGAGCATCACAGCGTTAGTCAGTGGCCGCCGACTGATTGGGCGTCGTGCCTCCTTTGTGAGTGGCAGTAAGGTGCGGCCCACGCAACTTCGGAATGCCGCAACTTCCAGCACCTCGCATGCGATGCACGGCGCGGCGTAGGGAGCATCGCAAGCCGTGACGCAAAAACGGAATTCGTGGACGCAACGTAGGGATGGCCGCGCGCGTGCGAGCGGGTTACCCTCAATATTGACCCAAAAGTGCTACTAATTGCGTGGTATTTCTAGGCTGCTCACCTGCTTTGAGCCATGGAGACCTGACCCATGAAATTTTCTCGCGTGCCCTCTCACTTCGCTCTGTCTGTGCTTGCACTTTCAGGGCTCGCTTGCGGTTCGCCGAGCTCGGATGGCGGCCCTCCAGGCAGCAGTGTTGGGGTTCCATCCCCCTCCGGCACAGGCACTCCGCCTGCTACGCCAACCACGCCGACCACGCCCGTCGTCACCACGCCCCCGCCGGTGGTTCCTCCCACGTCGTTTACATGTGCAGACCCTGCTTCCCATCTAGCGGGTGCTTCTCCCATGCGGCGCCTCACGCGTTTGCAATACGCCAATAGCGTGAACGATCTTTTGAAGCTCAACCTCGATTCAGCGGCGCTCCTTGCTGAGGATGAAAAGGTAGGCGTCTTCGACAGTAATCTGCTTTCCCCCGTGGGTGAGCTGCACGTCGAAAAATACATGAAGGCAGCAGAAGCGGCCGCCGAAGCTGCGCTCGCGAATGTGGCTTCTTTGTTGCCGTGCGATCCGGTGGCGGTCGGTGAAGCTACCTGCGCCGGCACCATGATCGATACGTTTGGTGCCAAAGCGTTCCGTCGCCCGCTGACACCTGACGAACACACGCAGTACCTAGGCTTGTACACCGAGTCGCGCACCGCGGGCGGTGCGTTCAACGACGGTATTCGGCAGGTGGTGCGCAGCTTCCTGCAGTCGCCGTACTTCTTGTATCTGGTGGAAGCGGTTCCCACGGGAACCACGCCGGTGGCTGTTTCTCCGTATGAAGCAGCCTCGCGCCTGTCTTACTTCTTATGGAACAGCACACCTGACGATGCTTTGATGGCAGAGGCCCAGGCGGGCAAGCTCACGACGCCCGCTGAAGTCCTAGCGCAAGCCACGCGCATGTTAGCGAGCGATAAGGCCACGGCCACACTGGCAAGCTTTCACCGCCAGTGGCTCGGCCTCGATCGGCTGCTTACGGCCGGCAAAGACACGAAGGTCTTCCCCGAATACACGCCCGATTTGGCAAAAGCGTTGCTCACTGAGACCACCAGCTTTGCAGATAGCGTGATACGCAACGGGGACGGCAAGCTGGCGACTCTCTTTACGTTAGCACAGTCTCCGTTGACGCCGCCGTTGTTCCCACTTTATGGCCTGCCGGTGCCAGCAACGGCGCCGGCCGCTGGTCAGTTAACGGCATTGCCCCAAGGTGAGCGTGCGGGGCTGTTGACCCAGGCAGCCGTGCTTGGTGCCCACTCCCATTTTGCCGATATCTCACCCGTGTTGAGCGGCGCCTTCATTCGCGCCACCATCATGTGCCAAACCCCGCCACCGCCACCTCCCACCGTGATGGCGCAGCCGCCCCCCCCGAAGCCCGGGGAAACAACCCGCCAACGCTTCGACCGTCACCGCACGGATGCCACGTGTGCGAATTGCCATCAGCTCATGGACCCAATTGGCTACGGGTTCGCCCACTACGACGCCCTCGGCCGTTACGTCACCATGGATGGTGGGTTGCCCGTGGACGCTAAGGGCGAAATTGTTGCAAGCCTGGATCTCGATGGTACGTTCGACGGCGCGGTTGAGCTCAGCGCCAAGCTGGCTACCTCGGCACAGGTTCGCGAATGCGTAATGGGCCAGTGGTTCACGTACGCACTCGGACGAAATCTTCAAGCTCAGGAAGACGGCTGCGGCGTCACGGCAGTACGCGATGCTTTCGCCAAAAGCGACTATAACGTCCACGAGCTGTTGCTCGCGATTGTCCAGTCAGATCCCTTTCGCCTGCGTGGCGTAGGAGGTGTGAAGTGAAACGCTCCGTCGAAAAAAGCATGCTCAGCCGCAGGGCACTTTTAGGGACCGCTGCAAGCGGCCTTGCTATTGCCCCTTTGTTGCCGCTTCTGGCGAAAGCCCAAAGCTCAAGTGGGCCGCCGCTGCGCCTGGTGCTGATGTATCAGCCTCACGGCATTATTCGCGGCGCCGCCCCGTTTGAAGCGTATTCATGGCTGCCCCAGGGGGATCAAGGGTCCCTCACGCTGAGCGATACGCTCTCGCCACTGGAGGCTCACAAGAGCAAGCTAACTATAATCGACGGGCTGGACATGACGGGCGGCAGCTACGGTGCTCCGGAAGAGGGGCCCCATACGCGCAACACCTCACACTTGTGGTCCGGCTCGCCGCTCGACGAAAATAGCAAGCTCTTCTCCCGCGACCAGGGCGGTATGCCGCGATATTTTGGTTGGGGTTTGGGTACGTCGATCGATCAAACGATAGCTGCCAAGGTCGGGCTTACAACGCCATTTCAGTCCATTGAGGCGGGGGTTCGCACGGGCGGTGGTAGCCGGCCGATGAATAGAATGATCTACAAGGCGCCGGGCCAGCCGCTTTCCCCAGAGAACAATCCGAAAGCTCTCTTTGATCGGATCTTCGCTGGTTTCATGCCAACTGATCCGGCCTCGATGGATAAACTCGCCGCCGAACGTAAGAGCGTCCTCGATAACGTAGCCAAAGATCTTACGCGGCTTCAGGGCACGGTTGCCGTGGAAGATCGCGCAAAAGTGCAGGCTCATCTGGACGCCTTGCGCGCTATCGAAGGCAGGCTAAATGGTTTCGGGCTCAGCTGCGCTCCCGTGGCCCCGGCTGGCGTTACGGATCCCACAGCCAACGATAACATGCCCGCTGTCACCAAGATGCAGATGGATGTGCTGGCTCAAGCTCTGGCTTGTGGCTCCACTAATGTCGCAAGCCTGCAGATGGACGTGAACGAGAACAGCAGCACGCGGTTTACCTGGGTCTTACCTGGGGAAACGCGAGGCCACCATGAAATCAGCCACCTAGACGAGGGCGATGGCCCCGAGGGCGTGATGGCTTTGGCGAAGATCCAAAAGTGGTACGCGTCGCAGCTTGCGTATTTCCTCGATCGTTTGGCTGCCATCCCCGAGGGCAATGGCACACTGTTGGATAACACGCTGGTGCTTTGGGGCACCGAGGTTGCCGTGGGCAGCACACACTCGGAGCAGGGCCTACCCTTCATTCTGGCGGGAGGCACCTCTCGGCTCAAGGCCGGACGCTTTTTGAAGTTCACCGATAACACGCGCCACGCGCGGCTACTGGTTTCGGTGGCGAATCAATTCGGGCTCGACCTAACGACGTACGGCACCACGGATACAGGTTCAGGGCCGCTGCCTGGTCTCACTTAATGGGGCATTCGGGTGCCTGGCCCTGCGATCAGGCAACGGAAGCAGATCCGCAGAATCCCCACGCAAGCGCCGCCAAACGCATCGCCCACCGGAGTGCAGATACTTTGCATACGAAGCATCCCTTTCGACCTCTGCACGGCACCCGCCTCCGTAGAATTCGAACTCCACACGGCGACGAGCTTCGATGCAATTCAACCCTTGCAACAGTGCCGAGTCATCAATCGAGCGCTTAAGATTTTGAATTGCCCGTGAGCGTGTTGGGAGCTCCCTTCAAGCACGCCCAGCCCGCCGCTTGATCGGCTCGCACCAAGAGTGGCAGCTCAAAGAAGCTACAGGTATCGGTACGCCAGGCGGGGCCTTGGATCTCTTCGCCGCGCAAGAGGTGCCTCCACTTTCCGGCAGGCACGTAGTAGCTCACTTCGCCGTTGGCCTGAAATACTGGCGCCACTAAGAGTGCGGCCCCGAGCATGTATTGGCGATCGAGGTATTGGCACGCCGGATCATTCGGGAATTCCAGCACCATCGCGCGCATCATTGGCCAGCCGTGATCATGGGCTTCTTTGGCAACGTCGAGCAGGTACGGCATCAGGTGTTGCTTGAGCTCCGTGAAGAACTTCAGTACCTCAACAGAGGCTTCGCCGAACATCCAGGGCATGCGTACGCTGTCGCTGCCGTGCAAGCGGCTGTGGGAGGAGAGCATGCCGAAGGCCACCCAACGTTTGTAGAGATCGGGCGTGGCCGTTCCGTAGAATCCACTGATGTCGTGGCTCCAGAAGCCGAACCCTGTGAGGCCGAAAGAAAGGCCGCCGCGCAGGGTTTCTGCCATGGAAACGTAGGAGGAAGAATTATCCCCGCTCCAATGCACGGGGAATTTCTGGTTGCCCGCCGTGGCCGAACGCGCGAACACAATGGCCTGCCCCTCACCCTTCTCTTCGCGCAGCAGATTGAAGACTGTCTCGTTGTAGAGGTAGGTGTAATAATTGTGCATGCGCTCCGGATCGGAACCGTCGAAATATTGAACGTCCGTAGGGATGCGTTCACCAAAATCCGTTTTGAAGGTGTCCACACCCATGCGGATGAGCGTACGCAATTTTCCGGCAAACCACTCGCGCGCGGCGGGATTGGTAAAATCTACGAAAGCGAGGCCCGGCTGCCAGCGATCTTCCTGGTAAACGTCACCACTCGGAGTCTTCAACAGGTATCCGCCACGAGCGCCCTCATCGAAGAGAGCAGAAGCCTCGGCGATGTAAGGATTGATCCAAAGGCACACCTTGACACCTTTGTTTTGGATCTTCTGTAGGAGGCCTTGGGGATCCGGAAAATAGGCGGGATCCCACACAAAGCTGCTCCAAGTGAGTCCTTTCATCCAAAAGCAATCAAAGTGAAAAACGCCGACCTTGATGCCACATTTCTCCATGCGCTCCAGGTTTTCCAAGATCGCGGCTTCGTTGTAATTCGTGAGGAAAGAGGTTGAAAGCCAAAGCCCGTAGGACCATTCTGGCAAGATGGGAGGCCGCCCAGTTAACGCCGTATACTGCTCCAGTGCGCTCTTTATCGTGGGCCCGCCGAAGACAAAGTAATCCAAGCTGTGCCCCGGCACGCTGAATTGCACTCGGTTGATCTGGTGAGATGCCACTTCATAGGAAACGCGGCCAGGGTTGTTCACCAGCACGCCGTAGCCGCGGCTCGTGACATAGAAGGGCACGTTCTTGTACGCCCACTCGGTGTTGGTGCCGCCATCTTCGTTCCAGATTTCACAGGATTGGCCGTTCTTAACAAATGGCCCAAAGTGTTCGCCCAAGCCGTACACGGTTTCGCCCACATCCAAAGAGAGCTGGTCCCGGAGGAATGTGTTCCCATCTTTATCGGTGAAAAGCCCTATAGCGCGTGTTTCACTGCTGGTAAGCGGCTCGCCGCTGCGGAGGATTTGAATCCGAAAGGGGCCCTCGGTGTTCACTTCTACGGCGAGGTTCCCCGTCTTGAGCCAGGCTAAAGTGCCTTCTTTGCCCACGCTAGCAGTGGGGGAAGACGCCGAAGCTGTTAGCTGGAAGCTGGGGAGCTTTGGGCGTTTGCCTTTGAAGTGCGTGAGCTCTACACGTAACACATCTGGCGCGGGGGACGAGAAGCGCGCCGTGATGATAGTGCCGTCCAGCATCTCGGAGCGCTTGGTAATCACTTTGTCGTAACCCGTGACGGTGAGCACGCCGTCTTTCGCCTCAACGTCGATGATGCTGAGCGGGTAGATAGCTGAAATGCCGGGAAGGAGTGCGTAGTCGCCAAACTTGAACTTCATGAGATCACCTGGAGGAGTTTGTAACCAAACAATTGGAGGTCGAGGGTCAGCTCGGCTCCAGTCAAGCTGAGCACTTCTTGGCTGAGATAGTTCTTGAGCGTGCGTCCTGAGAGGTCAGGCACTTGGAGCTTTGCGGAGCGCTTCTCGTCCGAAAAGTTAAACACCACCAAAGCGCGCTCACTGAGATCTTCCGAATAGCGGATGGCCGCAAACACTTCTTCGGGGCAGTTGGTAGCTACCTCTTCGATGTGGCCAATGCCGAGCTCGGGGCGCCTTGCGCGCAGCGCAAAAAGACGTTTTACGTGGGAGAAGGCCGAATCAGGATCGTGAGCTTGTTGCTCCAAAGCGGGCCAATCAATACCGAGGTCCACAATTTCAGGGCGGCGAATCACCCGTTCGGTGAACGTAAGCCCTGCTGCCAAAAGCCACACTTGGTCTGGCAAGACGGCATTGAACGCTACCTGTAGCTTGAACATCTCCAAGCGATGGCAGGCCCAGCTGTTGAAAATCTTGGCGTGCGTAACGTCCCCAAACTGCTGATAGGGGAACATGCCATTTTTGATCAATTCAGCGCGGACCTTCAAGGCGTCACGGATGAATTCCGCTTTATGCTGAGTAATCGCTTCTAGCTCATTGTAGAACTCGTGGCGCAGCCTTCCGGTGCCCGCATTGAACCCGCCGTTGCGCAGTACCTCCTTCTCCAGCACGAAGTTCTCAGCTGTAACGAAGCCGCCGCGCTCTTTCACATAGCTCGTGAAGCGCCTGAGAACCTCGGGCGTGATATTGTGCCAGGTGGGCACGGCATCGGCGTCGAACCCGGCGATGCCCTTTTCCATCCAGAAGCCTAAGTGGCCGAGAAATGCATCAAAATACTCCCGATTCGAACAATCTGGTGCAGGCCTATCCCAGCAGGTCACCGCCGTGCCATCGTCGTTCCACTCGAACCACGCGGCCTCAACCCCTCCTCTTTGCTTGGCTTCCTTGGCCTTCAAGTAGAGCGGGTGCTGCCAGCCCACATATTCGGGCACAGCCATCATGATGACCTTCACATCCCGTTCAGCGCAGGCTGCCATGAGCCGCTCGAAATCCACCATGCTGCCGTAGTGTGGATCCACCTGGAACCAATCCTGCTGAACCAAGCCGCTCCACTCCGGATCGTTCCCATACACGCCAACATGCTGAAACCTGTAGCCAGCGATGCCGGCTTCCAGAAAGAAATCAAGCTTCTGGCGAACGCCCTCAAAATCTCCGAGGCCGTCTCCATTTGAATCATACGCTCCGTGCACAGAAACGTTGAGGAGCGTAGGGTGGTGAGTCCACCAACCGGTGGGCTTGGGCGGGAAAGCGTGGTTCATAGCTTGCTCCGAAAGAGACACGGCATCGGCATGTGTGGAATCCCACTTAACTTGCCCAACGAAGCCGATATTCGCGCAAATTATCGCTAAGTGCCATAGAGCGAATTGACCGGCATGTGTAAAATGTCAAACTCTTTGGGCGCCGCAACGACTCGGCGCATGACAACACGGGATGGAGCGGTTCAGCATGGTGCGCAATCTAAAAGCAGTGAGCCGCATGCCAAAAATCTCGGATACACCGCAAGGCATCGCGAGTGGTTTGCCATTTGAACTCTCCTACGTGGGCTTCTTTGCGCATGCGTTCGGCTTTGAAACGCACGTGCATCAAGACGAATACGAACTTCACTATTTGCCACGTGCTCGCTGCACCATGGTGAGCGGTCAGCGTCGCGTGCACCTGCCGGATCATAGCCTAACCTTCACCGAGCCGCACACGCACCACGGCATTACTCAGAGTGAAGATGGCGGAATGGTTCAATGGTATTACTTTCGCTTCCGCATTCGAGCAGCGGGTGCTCGTCTGCTTCCCGCACTGCGCCAAGTGTTCGAGCCGCGTGGTGCTGTACGCCTTGGCCCGCCTTTTGAAGCGCGCTTTCGCGAGATGGTTCTTCAGCTTCAGTCCGAGAATCCTCTTCTCAAGCAATCAGGAGCCCATCTTTTTTGCTCCCTCATCTATGAGTTGGCCTCGAACGAAAAGCGGCGCGCGTCGCTAGCCACCGCCGGCTACATCGACGAGCTCATCGCCTGGATGCAGTCGAACCTCGCCGAACCGCTCGATCTCGGCGAAGTAGCAGCGCGCATCGGCATCAACAAATCCTACCTAATCCGCCAGTTTAAGCTCAAAACGGGGGCTTCTCCGGTCCAGTTCTTCAACCGCTTGAAGATCGAAACCGCCTCCGAGCTATTGCAGAATACGGAGCTTGGCTTGCGAGAAATAGCGACGCAGCTGGGCTTTTGCGATGAGTTCTATTTTAGTCGGCTTTATAAGCAGTTTAACGGCATCTCGCCGCAGGGGTTTCGGCAGCGCAAGGGCTAGAACATTCGGGTGTGGGTGTTCATTGCTCGCTTCAGGCCGAGAGCGTAAGGTGATACGTCGCGGTGTCGGCGTCCGCGGAGGCACCCCTTGGGTGGAAATTGCGGGGAGCAGCATGATAGGCTCTCCGCAGTTTGAGCTCGAACAGGGAAGGGCGTAGCTGTGAAGACTATCCGTTGGACACGTTGGGCAGTGTATGGCGCCGTTTTCGAAGTGTTCGCTTGTGGCGGGCGCGCTGAAAAGGATGGCTCGCCGCCGGTCGCTGTTCTTCCATCGGGTGGTGCGTCGCAGGTAGTCACTGGCGCCGGGGGCAGCACAGCGGCGGGCGGCCGCAGCGAAAGCGGCGGCAGTGTTGGTGCGGTTCCGGCCGCTGGAGGCACACTTGCAGTGCGCAATGGCGGCAACACAGGGGGCGCAGATCCCCTGCCGTTTCTTTTCCCTGAGTCTCCGGCGCTCACCGAAGCACAGCGGGCGGTGAATGAATTGGCGCTTGCAGGCTATCAGCGGGGAGTCAATATCTGTCAGTGTTTCCCTACAACTAACATCAGCTGCATTGTAGGGGAATCTGGGGACGCCGACGCGGCACTCGGCAGTTGGAGTGACCGCGGGAGCTTGGATAGCCGCCGTTGCGTCTCGGAATTGATCGAGGCAACGCCTGGTCTTGCGGAGGCGGTAATCTGTGAAGCCAAGATCTTGGAGAGCAGAGCTGCTTGCGAACATGTTGAGTGCCGAGGCAGTCAAATATCTCTTACCTTCCCCTGTCAGCAGCTGCAGCCTGAAGCGTGCTCTAGTCTCCCGATAACACCGGAGGTGCACGCGGCGCTTCACGCATGTAGCGGTGCCTATTACTGCGGAAACGTGCGCCACGACGAGTATCTCTGCAACGGCATTTATGAGTGTCCCGACCACTCCGACGAAGACCAATGTCGCGGAAACTGGCTAGATTGTGAAGATGGGCTACGAAGGCTCAATACTGCTTCCAAAGAGCTTTGCGACGGAAAGAAGGACTGCGCGAATGGCTTGGACGAAGCGCATTGCGTAGCGCCTTTGGGGAGTGACGCAGTCACAGTCTTTGATTGTGGAGATGGCAAGCGCGTGCAGAAGGGGGCAGTCTGTGACGGCATCCGGGATTGTGCGAACGGGCAGGACGAAGCGTTCACCTGTTACAGAAAATAGCTAAAGGAGTTTGGAGGTACCGGAGAATTGAGCTTGCAACCACAACGCGATCCCCGGAGCCCCTTGCAGTAAAATATCCTGTATATATTGAGTTCTAAGATCAATTTTACAAGGATAATCATCCTCGCGCTCTGACCCGCGTCGGGCCGCTTGGGGTCGTTGATGCGCGAAAATTCCTCCCAGTAAGCGTAGTTGTTGGTCGTGCTGGCGACACAGACTTTGCGCTGTTTCCGGGGCTGCGCCGAATAGGTTCGCTGGAATCCTGCCGGCAACGGATACCTATCGCTCAGCTTCAACTCTAAGGCGGATGCGTACCGCATCTCCTCGTCGTTCGGCTACCAGGATGAATGGACGCCCGAGATCGACGGTTGCGGAATCAAGCGCAGCGATGATCTCGAAAACGAAGCTCGACTCTATGTGGCCGGGTCTCAAGTAGACGATTCCCACGTAGGGCTGCCCGGCTTGGATCGCAAGGCCGCCGAAATCGCTGTCGTGCGTGAGCACTACTCTTCCAAGGGAATGAGCTCTCGCCAGAATCTCGACATCCGGTGCGCCGACGAGTCCTTCGTCGTGGACGCTCCGGACATCTCTACCGGCGCTTTTCAAGCGCTCGGCAAGTTCTGGATCGATGTTTTCGTCCGTGAGGATCGGGAACTCAAGCGGTTTCACGCCGACAACTTCACGTCCCAGACCACTTCATTCTTCATGGCCTGAGCCGCGTACTGAATCGCGGCGGCAATACCTTCGGCCGGCAAGTGCGGGTACTTTCGCCGGATCTCATCTTGCGACGCACCGCTTGCGAGGAGTTCAAGAACGAACTGCACGCTGATGCGCGTGCCTCGGATACACGGCTTGCCGCCTAGCATCCCAACATCCGAGACGATCCAGTCGCTGCCCATAACGATCAAGGCTAGCAGCCGAATTCGTCGGTATCCAGCGGAATGGCCGAGAGCCTCGGAAACGATGGGCTGCAATCCGGGGGGTCGCGAAAATATCCAGCCTTCATCACCTAGGCCTTGACGCCTTGACGCTCAAGTGCGTCCGAATCGGATGGTTTCGGAACTGGCGCTCAAGCACGCCCGTCATCTTCTCTGCCTTCTCGAGGCCCTCAACGACAGCGCTAAAGTGCCAATTGGGACCTGCGAGCGTGGACTGCTATCCGTGAGGCTCCTAACGGATCGTGTCCAAAACCGAACCTCACCCGCGGGCACGCTCAGAGAATTTCGCTAGCAACCACCACACAATCTGGGAACTCTTTGCAGTGAAGCGTTCCTGCTGAATCAACCACATCTACAGTCTGATAACCTGTGAGGGTGGGGGTGCGAAAGCACTCAACCACCTTGTCCACAAGGTTAACAATCCAATACTCGGGCACGCCACTCTTGGCGTAGATGAGCGCTTTCTCTCGATCGCGCTGGAGCGAAGTGTGAGCGATCTCAACGATCAAGAAGGCTCTGTCGGGGTGGGCCGTTCGATAGTCCGCCCTTGGCACCACGGCAATGTCAGGCTCCGGCTGCGAATCTTCGCTAGCAGCAAAGGCGGATTGGACGCGTACTTTGGCTCGATCGCCAAGCTTCTGTTTTAGAAGGCCCTCTAGAATGTCCAAAGTACCGTCGTGAGGTGCGCCGTGCGGTGACATCTCAACAATCTCTCCACCGAGCAACTCAACGCTCTCGCCTTCGAAGCAGCCAGCGTCCACGAGCCGTGCGTACTCATCTCGCTTGAGAGGGCGAAAGCCGGTATGTTGCACTCCGACCACGACGCCAGGCTAACACAGATGGGGTCGACGCGCATCTACCTGGAATCGCAGCGCGCATAAGCGCTCTGCGAAGTGTTGGGCACGCGGCACGGATGCCTCACTCTCGCCGGATATGCAGGACGGTTGAGTTCGATCTCGGGCGCGCTTCAAGTGCCCTTGCGGGGGATCCTCCGGAAACCACGGGCATCTTCTGCGGTTCCGCCAGGACTCTTCAGCGAGGCCGTGCGCAGCGGAACCCAAGATAGGGTAGGCGAACCGTTGGGGGGGCGGTTTCAGAGCTGATGGTATCGATCAACGGAGCGCCGGAACGATAGTCTCCCCCGTGCCGGCGACGGTAGCTGCCGAAGGTGCCCCTGGACCACTCCATCAAGTTTCCCGCCAGGTCCGACTGGCCCCATCTTCCATCGCCCGCTATCACCGAACCAACTGGAGCAATGTTGATCACGCCGGTGCAAGTTCCCGGTCCCGTTGCGTTATAGTAGCAATTGTACACCGCCAAGGTTGCGTCAGCTCCCGGCGCGGACGTACCCCACGGATACACGCGCTGTTCGGTGCCCCCTGCAGCTGCAAAATACGATTCCGATGCTTCCGGCAGTCTGCCCCCGTCCCAAATGCAGAAGGCCTCAGCTTCATACCAAGTTGTGCAGTTCATGGGGCGATTGTCGTTATTGCCCGTCCACGTTTGATACAGCCCATCGCACTGCAGCTCGGTCTTGAGTGCGTCAACTGTGGCCGGCAGTTGCGCGTTCCACGCCGGGTCCCATCCGGAGTCGTTTGGGTTGTTTAGGTTCCTTCCTGCGTAAGCGGGAATCATGTCTTGCCGATAGGCGTCCACGAACTTCCTGAATCTCCCAACCGTCACCTCATACTTGTCCAGCCGATAAGCGGGCACAGTCACCGGAGTCGAAGAAAGGTCGTTGTTTTGATAGAAGGTGCCACTCGGAACGGCGGGGCTTGCGCAACAGTTCACGTTCCCGGCAGCGCCGCAGTTTGCGAGAAGTCCTGAACAACTGGGTGGGGACACACACTCTCCCGCACCGGTGCATCGGGGAGTGCCTGGGCACTCCATAGCGAGCCCCCACGTGCCCGTTGCATCGCAAGTCTGCACCGCATTGCCCAAGCATTTCCCGGCCGTTGGTGTACAAGCGCCCGTACACGCCCCATCAACACACGCCTGGTTCACACAGGACATCACTGCTGTGGTTGTCACCAGATCAACTCCGCAAGCTGCTACACTTTGTCCTTCGCAGAAGAGGGCTCCAGGTTGCTTCCCGGTGCAAGCAGCGATCACCGGGGCACAAAACCCAGCATTGGTTGGGCTCGAATCGCAGTTGTTCCCGGCCGGGCAGGTTCCGTTGGGCGCCCATCTGCCATCCGTACAGATTAACTGCCCTTTTTGAGCGAAGCCGGCGCACGCATAGGAGCCGTTAGGCGCGCAGGGTTGCCCCAGCGTGCCGAGTGTTGAAGGTACGGGCTCTGGTGCAGATCCGCCGGTGCCGCCCGCACCGGGAGGTATCGCGCTGCCGCCGACCCCGCCAGCTGGCAGTCCAGCCCCACCGGTTTCAGCACCTCCAACTGACGTTGGCCTGCCTCCCATCGGCGTACCGCCCGGGGACGAGAACGCAACGCCCCCCGAACCCGCAGCCTCCTGCCCAGGCGCCCCTCCAGTCTTGCCTGGGGGTGGGCACGTCTTCGTTGTGGCACAGTCACTGAAACCGGAATCGCACGCGCCGGAGAGGGCGGCTACGAGACCGAGCAGCAGACCGGCTCTAATGGTGGCGGCGAGTGAGCCTTGGCGTCGGAATGTCTGTGTTCGGGTAGGCATTGGGACCCCTTCGGCCACTGGCGTTGTCAGTTGCGGATTTGCCCCCGAAAGGGTTCTGGGTCAATGCCCTCGGTTGGGTGTCCGGGGTGGACACGACTACGGGCAACCAAGCCACGGATAGCCAACTGGTGTGCCCATGTAGGGGCCGCACCCTGCTGGCATTCGTGGATCCAAGCTCGTTGAGCCGTCCGTGAACAGTTTGCCTCCACAGGCGCGACCAACCGCCCATTCACAGGACAGGCGATAGCCGTCATCAAACATAAGACTCAGCGGCGACGACGCATTGTCTGGGTCGATGCTTGCCATGCGGCAGCGGAACTGCTCGGCGGTGTGCGCCTGGGCGGCGCTCAAGCATTTCCCATAAGAGTCGAAAGTATTTGCAACGCTCGCATAGCCAACGCATCCCAAATCAAGCCCTCACGACGTGCAGTAATCCTCACAAGTTCGGCCTGCCTCCAAGCCAGTAGGGCAGGATGCTGATCCTATCGTCGAGCCTGGTTTACCCGGCCCCCGGTGTTGGTGCTTCCCCCTGAAGAAGCGCCCCCTGAAGAAGCGCCGAAGTTCGCGTTCGAGTTACCACTGCTGGGTTGCTGCCGCATGGCAAGCGCGTGTTGCCGTCGCTCGCCGAACCGCCTTCCGTGTGTGCCCCGCCCAAGTTCGCGTTGCCTTTGCCCCCTGCCGGAAAGTTCAAGCTGCCGCCTAGGCCCGCTCGGCCGCCGCTAGCGCTCGAGTTGCCGCCCATTGCGCGCGAGCCGGTTCCACCCAAAGATTCGCCGTTAGCCGTCGTGTGTGCGCCACCCGAACTTGAATCAGCAGTTTGGGCTGACTGGGGATTCTCCCCTTACGATCTCATCCGAACAGCCAGTAACAGCCGTTGCTACCCATGCAACTACGCCCGCCGTACGCAATAGATAGTCGAAGCGATGACTCACCGGAGGGCAGATAGCGTGGGCTCGTGGTCGGAGTCAAAACGCGTATCTGTAAGCGGTCTTGTGACCCGCTTGGGCGCGGTGAGACCGGGCGCTTTGATAGATGGATAAACCAAAGGCCTCGGTTGGTGTGACCGAGGCCCTTTGCGTTTGGTAGGATGAGAACTTGTATTTCTTTACTCTGGGCACGAGGTATACATGGGGTCTATGGGAGCAACCGCTGGTCCGCATGCTGCCGGCATGGCGGGGATTGCCGGGTCGCCCTCCGCCGCTGGGATTTCCATGTTGCAGCCAAGACCTGCGGCCCATTTGCAAGCTTCCCCGCGCAAACTACCGGAGATATCGCCAAGCGGAGAATTGTCCGGGTCGATCGCTCGGATTCGGCAGCAGAATTGATCCTGCGTGAATTTGGGGCACTCCGTTGCGCAATTGACGTTAGCAGTTGCTTCGCCGGTGCAGCCTGCGTCGGCCCACGCCATATTGCAGAATGTCGCACAGTCCGACATGCCCGTTGGCGCAGGACAGTTAACCATGCCTGATCCGACTGCAGGCCCACCACTACCGCCACCACCAGTTCCACTCGAAGCGCCACCGCTAGCGTTCGAAGCTCCACCAGTCGAAGCTTTGCCGCCGGTGTTGTTGTTATTGTTGGCGCCGCCCGAACCCACGTTGCTCGTTCCGCCGGTCGCTTTGCTGCCGCCCGCAGCGGGAGTGATGTTGGGAGTTCCGCCCGAAGCCTTGTTGCCACCTGAGGCGGCGTTACTGACGCCACCTGTACCGGAAGCAACCTTGTTGCCACCTGAGGCGCCCATGGCGCCACCGGAGCCAGAGCTCGTTCCGCCGGTGGTACCGGGCCCGCCGCCGAGCGGGCGCGTAGAGGTGTCATCAGAACAAGCGGGAACAGCAGCAACTGCGAACGTTACCGCGAAACCCGAACCCAAAAGAAACTTCAAGCGAGTGACCATGGGGAGGGCGATAACGCGTGATGGCACTGCAAGTCAACTACATTGTAGTACCTGGGCAGGAACTTATCGTTGCGACTTACTAGACACTAGACACAAATTTGTAATTCGCTCACCCGTGTGAGCGAATCGGCACTCTCGGGGATTTTGGAGCGGTTGGTGGTCGGTTCGGTAAGGCGGCGATCCCCCGTACATTTGTACGAACAGGCCTGTACCAGGGTACGTTACGGTTCGATGACGCTGTGACGCGCGGACATGCTTGTTCCGATGACGCTGTTACGCGGGCGTTCCTGGGATCATCTTTGCCGCTCAGACCCGCCCACCGCTCGCGCGGGCGTGGCAGCCGCGTGCCGATCCGCATTATGACGTTAATCTGAATCGGCGAACATGACTCCTTCGGTCTGTTTGGTCAACGTGCGGCCTGAGCTTCAGCGCGATCGAAGTTGGCAGTCCGGCAGCGCTCTGCAATCATCGTGGCCTGGGCGTTTGGAGGCGGAAACCTGGGGAAAGTGGGCCTCGCTTGCCAGCCATCGGGAACATGTCCCACAGTTTGGGCGTATCAGGTTGGGGCAACCGCGGTGCTTCTGTGCCGCACTACCGAAAGGAAACAGGATGATTGGCCGAAGTCGTTGGAGTCACTTTCTGTTTGCCGTGAGCCTTGCTGCCGGCGCGGTTCTTTTCGTGGGTGAGGCGAACGCGGGCGCTGGGATTGGCCTCAAGGTGGCCAATGCAAACCAGGCGGCGTCCAGTGCGCCAAGGCGCGAGGGCACATCCTTCGTTTATCGCGACGGCACGCGAGTGCGCGCCTCGGATCCAGTGGGCACGAAGGTAAGGTGCAGCGGGATGGCTCGATTTCGTATTCAGATGGAACCCGAGTGAGTCACGATCCCGTAACGGGTGAATCTAAGATCCGAGGTGGGATCGGGCCGGGTGCACGCCCGGGGAGCGTCAATCCTACAGGTGGCACGGGTCCACGCGTCCACTTTGGTGGGAAGGATCTTGTGATCAATCCGAATCCTACGGCCCTCGCGGGTTCGCGCTCGGCGGCTCCGATTATTAACGCGGGCGGTGGGCGCCGATAGATTCGCCACGGGCGATGCTGCGGCACGGGCGTTCATAGAGCACCGGGTTTTCTGTGGGAGCCTGTGGAAGTTTGTACTCATCCGGCCGAATCTGGCCGGATGAACTGCATTTGGGGACTGTCTTTCCTTCGGCAGTCGAGTAGCTTTCGTGCACTCTCATGCATGTTAAGAAGTCATTACTCCGTTGGTCGAACCTTCCAGGTCTCGCTGCTCTAGGTGGTGTTGTGGTTGCGCTATCGAGCTTTGCTTGTGGCCCCACGGCCACGCAAGCGGCGCCGGCCGCCCCTGCCGTTGCGGCACAAGCAGCTGCTGCGCCCGTCGCCCCGAAGGAGCAAGCTCAAGTGTTACCCGCTGATTCTGAATACGTTATTGCCAAAGATGGGCATCTTACCGTGGCCGGGCAACGTCAGCGGTTCTGGGCGGTGATTGGCAAGACGTTCCTCACGCCTCACTTGGAAAACGGCGATAGCGCTGAGGTTCGGAAGAAGAAGATCGAAACGGCTCGTCACGGCACGGACGTGCTCCAGCAACGTTTCCAGGACCTCGGCTTCAATGCCAATCGCCTATGGGAATCGCTGCCGAATACCGAAGATTATCAGGTGGGGGATGGTTCCCACGCGGACTCGGTGGATTACTTCATCGCGCAGATGAAGAAGCGCGGTTCGCGCATTTGGGTGGCCGCACTCAACAACGTTGGCAACGCTAAGGCTGAAGATGTGAACGTGCTCGAAGATCCGAGTACAGCGGAAGCCTGGAAGAAGGCAGTGAAGGAGTCGGGCGATGAGGGTATGGGCCTACGTGGCAACTTGGCGCGCGCTTGGGACCCTCGCCTCGAAGCGCTTCACATTCAACGGATGAAAGCGATTGCGATGCACACCAACAAACACACGGGGCTACGCTGGGCGGATGATCCAGTGATGGCAGTGTGGGAGCTCTCGAATGAAGAGTGGTGGATGATGCACATGTTGGGCGGGCAGTGGCAGAGGTTGCCAAGCTTCTTCAAAAACGCGCTCATTTCGCAGTGGAACACGTGGCTCCAGAAGAAGTACGGGAGCGATGAAAAGCTGAAGGCTGCTTGGTCCGGTGTGCTTCCCGGCGAAACCTTGGGTCAGAGTACCGTTATCTTGACGCCGATGGCGGGGGATACCTCGGCTAGCACTTCGATGAATGATGCCAATCCTTACGCAAAAAAAGCGCTTGAAGGGTTGAAGCAGAAGTATAGCCGCGCGGATTTCGCACCTGCGCGCGGTGCCGATGTGCTCGAGTTCTTGCTGCAAGTGCAGCTGAGCCACAAGCAGCGAATGGCGGCAGCCGTTAAGACATGGGGCAAGAGCACCCGGTTATCACCGCTCGTGTACGATACGGGCATTGGTTACGAAATTCAGAGCCAATACATGCACCAGCAGGCAGATGCTGTGGCTCATGATGCTTATGTGAACGGCATGGGCCCCAAGTACAAGAAGCCGAAGTTGGATAAGCTGAAGAACGAGACGCAGCGCATGCTGAAGACGCTGGATGCAGAGCGCATCAGCGCTAACAGTGGGCCATGGGTGAATTGGCTGCAGAAGCCACCGGGCATTTCGCAAGGTGTGCCGTGGCTGGAGCACAACCGTGTCGAGGGCAAGCCGTACCTAGCGTACGAAACGCAGATCATGCAGCCGGCCAAATACCGTGCGGATTTCCCGTTGCGCCTGGCTGCGCTCGCCGCAATTCAGGATTGGGATTGGATTTGTTGGCACTACTTCAGCCCAGAAGAAGATGTTGCCACAGCAGCTCGCCCCTTCGACAAGCCGATGGATATCACCACGGGCAGCCACCCGCAGGGTTACCACTTCACGTACGACGAAGTGCAAAACGCCACGATGCGCGCGGCTTCTTCGATGTTCCGCGGTATGTCGCTGAAGCCTGCGCCTAACCCCACCAAGTTCATCTTTGGGCGTAAGAGTCTGCATGATCCAGATTCCATGGATTACGGCGGCTCGTACGGCCCGAAGGGCATGGATATGCTGCAGACGGTCTACCAGTACGGTGTACGCTTGCAGATCGATCCCACGCGCGAAGACGATCAGGTGATTGGCCCGGTGGTGTCCTTCGCCGATAGGCTCACCCACAATCCCTACAACCCAACCGACGAAATTGTTTTCGATTGGAAGAAGGGTTACCTGAGCCTGCAATCCCCGAGCGCGGCGGCTTTTACGGGCCTACTCGCCAATTATGGGAAAGAGGTAAAGTTCAACAACGGCGTCACCTTGAGCCAGGTGAAAATCGTCAATCCTAAGGGCATTTTTGAGCCGATCACGGACAAAGAGAAGTACATCTCGTTCGTGTTCTACACGGGTGGAGAGCCACTCGCTACAGCCAAACGCGCCTCGATTTCGCTCGTGAGCACCAGCTTCAACACTGGATTCAAGATCGAGAAGAATCTCAAGAAAGGTGGAGATGACGACGACGACGAGAAGATTACCGCGGGTGGCCTTCCCGTGTTAACAGCTCGCGTTGGCGCTACCGTAGAGGCCGAAGCCCTCCGTGGCATGAGCTACACTTTCCGTGATTGGCACATGCAGGAAATCGGCAAAGGCACCATCTCAGGCAACACCCTCGAAATCCCAGCCGATAAGCCCATTTTCGTGATCGAGCTCACCCGGCCGTAGTTCAAGTGAGATGGTTGGAGCACCAACCAACGTGGAATACGCCACTTCTGCGTTGGCTTGGTGCACCGCGGGCTGAGCTGCTAGCCTAGCCCGGGTAATGGCCGCCGCTCTGGATCCAGCAGATGTCAGGGCCTTTGCTAGTCGCGCATGGGCTCTCGCTGAGCAAAGCAAGCGTCGCTACTGGGTGAAGTTGCACGGAAGCTCCCGCGGTCGGCGCACTGTGGAATTGGCACATGCGCTTGCGCTCCATTCACGCCCAAGAACGCCGGCGCTTGCTCGGTTGCTCCGCGACGATGATCTTGCTCATCACGTTCGATTGAAGGGGCTCATTGATGCCGCAGCGTCTGCGTTCACCGTTCGTTGAAGTATTAGGCGCACTCAAAGAGGCTTTGGCGGACTTAGGAGTTAGCTGGTATTTGTTTGGCGCGCAGGCGGCTTTGATTTATGGCTCCACGCGGGCCACGGCCGACATCGATGTCGGCCGTTCGACTTGGTAGTGTAACGCTCCAAGATCTCGTAGCTTGTTTGCGACAAGCCGGGTTTCGCGCTCGGTTCAGTGGTGCCAGATTTATCGAGCAAACTCGTGTGCTTCCCGTGGTGCATGGAGAAACGGGAATCGCCGCGGATCTGGTCTTGTCCGGTCCCGGCTTAGAGGAGCTGTTCCTCAAACGATCAGTCCAACACAAACTGGGAGATGTCAGGCTACCGGTAGCCCGGTTAGAAGACGTTGTTGCAATGAAGATCCTGGCTGCCAGGAGCAAGGACCAGGAAGACGTGCTCGACGTGCTGCGCGCGAACCTAAAGACTGCGAATTTCGCGCTTATCCGGGAAACGCTTACGCTGATCCAAGGGGCGTTGGGTCAGAGCGACCTCCTTCCGACCTTGGAAAGGTTGCTCACTAGGGCTGCGAGCAAGGCTAAGAGGGATAGCCCGCATACGCGCCTGAAGGAGTCGCACTCCAGCACCCGCCGGCCTCGGAGGAAGGCAGGAGGGGCGCGCAAAGGCTCGGCAAAGAGTTCCACGAATGTGCACAAGAAGGCGTCCAAAAAGGCTGCTGGCGAAGCGCCAAAGAGCAAGCAGGCGTCGCGCAGGGCGCGCAAAGCTGCAAAACGTTAGTGCAGGCCTCGATGACTTCGCTCAGAGCTTCAGCATGAATTGCACGATAGCGTCGGGAAAACCGGGCAGATCTTCGTGCCCGAAGTCCGGGTAGATGATGTGGCTTTTTTTAGCCCGAACTTTATTGTACGCGGCGAACTGGGTTGAGGGCGGGCACACGTTATCCATGAGGGAGATGCCCATGAGCACCTCACCTTGAATGCGCGGTGCTAAGTGCTGCACGTCAATATAGCCTAGCCGCCGAAACCACTCCTCGTGTTGTTCGTGGCGAGGATCGTGATTGCGGAAGAAATTCTTCAACTCTGCGTAGGCACGCTCTGCCAGATCCATTTCCCACACGCGTTGGTAGTCTGAAAGAAACGGAAAAACGGGCACAACACGCTTAATGCGAGGTTCTAGCGCGCCGCACGCTAGCGCTAGGCCGCCGCCCTGAGAATTTCCGGTAACGCCCACACGTTCTGGATCCACTTCCGGCAGTTCAAACACGATGCTGGCAAGCTGGGCAGTGTCGAGGAAGATGTGACGGAACAGTAGGTTATCGGGCCTGTCCGCTAGACCCCTGATAATATGCCCGTTCAACGTGGGCCCCAGCGTACCCCCGGTGTCTTCGCTCAGCCCGCCTTGCCCGCGGCAATCCATGGAGATGACGCTGTAGCCAAGCGCAAGCCAGCCGAGCTTGCGGCTCCAATCACCGCTTGAGCCTGAGTAGCCGTGGAATTCAACAATCGCCGGGTGACGGCCCGCCGGAGCCTTCGGGCGCAGGTACTTGGCGTGGACGCGAGCGCCGCGAACTCCCTTAAAATACAGGTTGAAGCAATCGGCGCCAGGTACCTGAAAGGTCGCACGTTCAAGCTCAATGGTGCGCGGTAGGCTCCGCATTTCGGTGAGCGCACGCTCCCAATACTCAGCGTGGTCCGTGGGGCACGGATTGGTTCCGGAATACGTTTCGAGTTGAGCAAGGGGTAGGTCTACGAGCGGCATGGGTGCGATCTCTACTTAGGGAGCGGTATCGGTGCGTGGTTTTCGGATGTTTCAGGCTTCGCGTATAGGTCAGGGCTTCTCGCCCGCGTTGGTGGGGCCTTTCTTAGACTTCCAAACCCCGAGCCCTTCGTCCAGCACCGTGACTTGGGTAAAACCATGGTCGAGGAGTTGTTGGGCTAACCTGCCAGATTCCGCGTGCGGGCATGCGCAGTAGCAGACGAGCCACGCGTTCTTCGGAAGCTTGTTGAGGTAGGGCGCTGGATCGTAAAAGGGCACGCTCACGGCCCCTGCTATGTGTTCGCGGGTGTAATCTGATGGAGCCCGCGCGTCGAGAAAAGCCATGCGAGCTCCGCGTTCGAGCTCACGCTTCACCACGTCTACTTTGGTGGTTTCCGGGAACTTCTTGAAACCCACGGGAGCGTGGCCATGTGGATTTAGCGGAACTGGACCAAGCGGTAGAGGCGGAGGTTTGCTCGGGGTACTTGGTGCAACCACCGGCGTTTGCCAGCTGCGCAAAAGGCCCACAACGTCCTCGATCTCTTGTGCGCTTAGCTTGTGTTCGAACGCTGGCATGGAGGTCTGAGGGCGCCCTTCGGTAATCGCGATCCTCAGAAAGCCGTCGTTCGCGGTGGCTAGGAGTTCGTTGTTGCCTATTTGGGGGGCTTGGCCGCCTTTTCCGCGGGGTCCATGGCAGCTCGCACACTCGCGAGCATAGATTGCGTCGCCGCGCGTTGGGTCGCCAGAGTGCTTTCGACTGTCGTTTCGGCGGGGGGCGGTGCTGAGGGTTCGCAGGTACTGAATCACACGAGCCACCTCGGTCGCCGCGAGCGGGCCGCCACGTTCTTTGCCCCAAGCTGACATGGTGGTGCCCTCGCGCCCATTGGCGATGGCCACGCGCAGAAACTCATCGCTCGCGGTTGAGAGGAAGTTCGCACCGCGCAGGCGCGGCGCTTGGTCGGCTTTGTATCCCTCACCCGTAGCGCCATGACACACCGAGCACATGCGTTGGTACGTCTCCCGACCTTGTTCCACGTTGAGCTCAGCCTGGCTCTTTGGGGGAGAAGCTGGTGGGGTGCGTTTGCATCCCATCGCGAGCAATATGCAGCACGTTGCTAACACGATCGGGAAGGCTCGATGACTCATGGTGATAGCTTCTTGGGGTTTCGGCTTCCGGGTTTGTCGCACTTAGAGACAAGCGTGGGCCCCTGGGTGTGGCGCCTCTTACATCGCTACAGCTGGGGCTGCAAACATCCCGTCACAGCATAGCTGGCTGCTGTAAACATCCCCTCGTAGCGTAGCTGATTGCTGCAAACATCCTGTCACAGCGTAGGTGGTTGCTGTGAGGCCTCGACGGTGGGATAGCTCGCCCACCATGAATGGGACTCGAAGCCAATGGGGTGGGTGGGTTTGGTCTGCGACGGCGCTGATGCTCGGGTTCTTGTTGAGCGCATGCACAGGTAGCGTGGATACATCTTCCGGATCTCGCCGGGCTCGGCCGAGCGCGGATCGTACGAACTTAATGGGTGCGGCAGCCGGCGCTCCGGCGACAGAAAATGCGGCGTGTGACGCTGGGCAGCAACTGTGCTCGGGGCGTTGCGTCGACGTGAAGAGCGATGAGGCGAACTGCGGGGTGTGTGGCAAAGTGTGTTCGGGGGAGCTGGCATGCCTGGGGGGCCAGTGCAGTGCCCCGTGTTCCGGTGGTCAGACAGACTGCACTGGAACTTGCACGATGCTCGCAACTGACACGAGCAACTGTGGGGCGTGCGGCAACGCTTGCACGGCTGGAAGAACCTGTGAAGGCGGAGCCTGTAAGTGCCCAGGCGGTCAACTCTTTTGCGGCGGGGCCTGTGTTGATGTAAGCGCGAACGCAGCGCACTGTGGCCAATGTGACGCAGCGTGCCCTACGGGGCGAAGCTGTGTCGCGGGAAAGTGCGAATGTGATCCCGGAATGACGTTTTGCAATGGCGTGTGTGTCGACACCCTAACAACGAACGAGCACTGTGGGGCCTGCGGAATGGCGTGTACGGGCGGCCAATCCTGCCAAACAGGCGTTTGTACGTGCCCACAAAACACCACGTTTTGTACGGACAATTGCCTCGATACCACCGCGAACGATGCACACTGCGGCGGCTGCACCACGGCGTGTGCCCTGGGCAAATCCTGCGTTCAATCGCAGTGCACTGGTGGTGGCGGCTCTGGTGCTGATGGCTGCATGGGCTTGGCGCATGACGTTACGGTGAGCCAAATTGCTGCCTACCAGAGTGTGAAGGTTCCGATCATGGACGCAGGGGCTGCTATCCCTGCGGCAGATCGCAATACGGATGTTGTTGTGGGGCGCGACACCCTTTTTCGCGTGTTCGTAACGACACTGCCGGGATTTACCGCGCGTGAACTCTCGGCTCGGCTAGTAATAGTGAACGGTACAGCGACCGACAGCTTTTATCAGAAGAAAATGATCAGCCAGGCATCCACGGACGCAGATACGGCCAGCACGTTTCAGCTTCAAGTGCCCAAAGATAAGATCACCGCAGCCACTCGCTATTACGTGGAGCTCGTCGAATGTGGTGCGGCGGCAGCAGGCACTTTGGCGAACCCGCGTTTTCCCGTCGGCGACGGAGATGCGGAGCTTTTGGCGCGAACTACCGGGGCGCTCAAGATCAAGATCATTCCCATTCAAGCGAACGGAAAGCTTCCTGATACGTCCGAGACCGCGCTTGGCGTGTACCGCGCACAATTTTTGGCGATGTATCCGATAAGTGCGATTGAGATGACCGTGGGTGATATGATCACCACAGATTACCCAATCGATTGGAGCGGTACGCTGGATCAGGTGCGCGCAAAAAGGCAGACAGATCAGCCGACTGCGGATGTCTACTACTATGGGCTCTTGAAGCCTGAAGATACATTCAAGGCGTTCTGCGGTAGCTCTTGCACCACGGGCATCGGCTACGTGGGCACTAACAACCAGGCAACCACGCGGGCGGCTTTGGGTGTAGGCTTCGCGGATACGGCCTCAGCGCAAACTATGAGCCATGAAATCGCGCACAACCACGGGCGCAGCCACGCGCCCTGTTCGCCATCTGGTGGGAATATCTCCAACGTAGATCCTAATTTCCCCTATGCAGGAGCGAAAATTGGCGTCTGGGGTTACGACGGGCGTTCGCAGGCGCTCTTCGAGCCTGCTAGCCGCACGGACATTATGGGGTACTGCAGCAGCAAGTGGGTCAGCGACTACACCTACGACGGGCTCCTAAATCGTATCGCCACGGTGAACGGTGCCACCGATATGTACGTCGCACCTGAGGCACTCTCTACCTGGCGGGTTTTACTTTTGGATCCCAAAGGTCCACGCTGGGGAGTGCCCATTACGCAGCCGTCGTTAGCCGCAGGTGAACCTATGTTGGCCGAGGCGCTCGATGCAGGCGGCAACTTCCTTGGCTATCTGGAAGCGTACGTCACTGAAATTTCAGACATCGACGCTTGGTCGGTTCAGATCAAGGAGCCCGATGCGGGCGCTGTAGCTGTGCGCATTCCTGGCTACCCCGCAATAACCTTCGCTGCCAGAACACATTAAGAATTGTCCCCCAAGCCGAAGGGATGCCAGGAAACGCCTCGCTCTGGCGAGAGATGGGCCTCTCTAGCGAGAGATCGATACTTAGCAGACGAGCATCCTCAAATCCTACGCTAGGGCATGAGCGGGGGCATAAGCCTCTCTGGAGAGAGAGGTGGATACTTAGCATACGAAGGATCGGACCTGATTTGCGGATGGGTTCGCTGCGCAGTGGTGGCTCGCAGGAAGTTTCCTACGCTAGGACATGAGTGGGGGGCAATACGCCTCTCTGGACCTCGATCCGGTGGCATAGATGTTGATGCGGATTTTGAGGGGTCGCTGGATGTTGATCCGGCGCCGCGCCCGCGCAAGGGCGAGCAATTTGGAGGAGTTAGGGCGGGCGCGGAGCTCGATTTTCTGAGGCGAGGCGAGAGAGAAAGCGCAGTTGTTGAAGAGGGGGCAAAGCTTCGCCTCGCCTCAGAAAACCGGGCCCGTTTGAAGAGCGACAAGGAGGACGAGGTGGGCCACGGAGCACGAGCTTTCCTGCCTGGCGTCGTCCTAGGTTAACTACTATCAGGTGTTACCCATTCCAGTAAATCCCCAAGCGGGCTCGTTTTTGGGATTGGGCATCCACAGACAGTCGCCGCCTCTTCCGCCCTGTTTATCCCCAATCCCAAAAACGAGCTGCCGCGCTGCCCGGGGCTATTCAGGTCGCAAGCCCTCCGTCGCAGCGCGGAGCTGCCACGCA
>JANRKO010000078.1:0-25342 GCA_033763455.1 Polyangiaceae bacterium | reverse complement strand
CTCAAGCTCGCCCTAAACTCTGCGCTTGAGGGACGCGAAATTCCTTTGCCACATCAGCTCAGTTAGCTTGTTGTCAAGGCTGAACTCGGGCGTCCGACGCTAGAAAAGACCCATTTAACGGGGCGCGGCGAGGACATACGCCGATACCACCTCACCGTCTCATCCAACCCGCCCCCAAGTGACATAAGCTCACCAAGCACCCGCTGCGCATCCGACGGATCCAGCACGGAATGCCGCAGATGTCCCACCCGAGGCTCCTCAAACTGAAGTTTCGCGGGACGCCCCAATCGCTCGCACACCTCTTCCGCCAATTTCCGCGTGCTCGTTCCAACTCCCGTTCCGAGGTTCAATAGCGGAACTGTAAGCATTCCCTCTAACGCCAAACCAATTGGCGCGAACCACATCTTCCACGTACACGTAGTCGCGCACGCAGCCGTCGTCGCCGCGCGTGACTTGCGCGAAGATGGGTAGCGGCTGCCCGTTTAACTCTCGGTTCAGAAACACGGACACAACGCCTGCCTCGCCGCCGCTACCTTGGCGTGGCCCGTAGACATTGGCGTAACGAAGGATGCTTGTTTTGAGCCCCTGATTGCGTTCGTACAACCTGAGGTAATTCTCGACGGCCAACTTGCCCACGGCATACGGGCTTTCGGGTGCGGGGAGAGTTGCGGAAGTTGCCCGCGTGCCGGTTGGGATTTCGCCGTAAATGGCACCGCCCGTGCTCGCAAACACGAAGGTTTTCACGTGCGAGGCTAGAGCCGCCTCCAAGAGATTTAGCGAGCCGACTACGTTATTCTCCGCGTCTTGAGCTGGCCGTTCCATACTCAGGCCAACGCTTGCTTGGGCGGCTTGATGGCAGATAGCGTCGGGCTGAAACTTGTGAACGGCTTCGAGCGTGGCTTTCGCATCTCGTAGATCTACTTCCAAGAGATCCACGCCTTGGGGAACGTTGGAGCGCAGGCCCGTTGAGAGGTTGTCGAGCACCAGAAGCTCGTGCCCACGTGCAAGCCCGGCTTCCACAATGTGGCTCCCAATGAACCCCGCCCCGCCGGTGACCAGAACCTTCATGTGTGAGAGGCCGCTTTCACACTCAGTTGACGCTTCCGGTTTCTTTGTGGAGCCGAGGGGGATCGAACCCCTGACCTCCTGCATGCCATGCAGGCGCTCTCCCAGCTGAGCTACGGCCCCTATCGGGGAGGCGGGAATCTACACGATACCGGCCCAAACGCGAGCCCGAAGTGCGGAATTTGGACCGCTTATCGGGGGCTCAGGTTCGATTTTTTTCTTGGCGCGTGAGCGCTCCCAGCCGGGCACCTTTCACGGTGCGGGCTTGGCGACCTCGAGCGTCTTTTGGGCCGCGCCGTCGGTGGATTCAGCGCTTGCAGGGTCGCGAGTTACCAGGAACAAGCCGAGACCCAGCAAGAAAAGCCCGATCCCCACGAAGGGCAGCCAGAACGGCGAGTGCGGCTCTCCCGGATCCAGGGCGTCCGGATCGAAGGGGGCATGCTCGGCGTGGTCGCATGAGTGATCATGAGCGCTCATGCGCCTCTTTATGAACGGGGCGCGCGCCTCGGGTCAAGTGGCGTGGGGGGAGGGTGAGCCTCGGGTGCGGTTGACCCCCTGTTCGGAGGAGCCGTACGCTGCCATTTCGTGGCCCAGCAGCAACAACGCTATCGAGTTGTCGAAAAGATTGCTTCCGGAGGCATGGCAGAGGTCTTTCGTGCCGAAAGTGCCGGGCTTGAGGGTTTCAAGAAGACGGTTGCCATCAAGCGGGTGTTGCCGCACCTCTCAGAGAAGAAGCAGTTCATCGGGATGTTCTTGGATGAGGCGCGCCTTTCCGCCCATCTCTCCCACTCGAACTGCGTACAGGTGTTTGATATCGGTGTTGGCGACAACACGTACTTCATTGTTATGGAGTATGTGGATGGTTCCGATCTTAAAGGGATCATTGAGTACCAGAAGAAGGTCGGCAAGCTTCTGCCGGTGGAGGAAGCATGTTTGATCTGCGTTCGTATTTGCGAGGGCTTGGCCTACGCCCACGAGCTCCGCGATTCAGATGGCGAGAGCATGCACATCGTGCATCGCGATATGTCGCCGCCCAACGTGTTGCTCACACGGCATGGCGAAGTCAAAATTGTGGATTTTGGGCTCGCCAAAGCTAACAGCCAGTTGGAGCACAGCGAGCCGGGCATCATCAAAGGTAAATTCAGCTACCTTTCGCCCGAAGCTGCGCTTGGCCAGGAGGTGGATGCCCGCACGGATATCTTTGCGGTGGGAATCATCCTTTGGGAGCTTCTGAGTGGGCGCCGTTTGTTCTTGGGCGATACCGATCTTGAAACAGTACGCCAGGTTCAAGCGGCCAAGGTGCCATCCATTCGCCAGTTCAACCCAAATGTTTCCGCGGAGCTTGAGCGTGTTTTGGCTAAGAGCTTGGCTCAAGATCCCGCACAGCGTTACGCAAGCGCACGTGAGTTAGGGGCGGATCTGAATGCAGTTATGTTCGCTTCGGGCCGCTCCGTTTCTTCGTTCGATTTAGCGAGCCTGGTAGCTCCGATTTGGGCAGAGCGTCGCGCGAAGAAGAAGCTTGACTCGCGGAAGTCGATTATCGGAAGCTTGATCGACGAAGCGTTGATCGAGTTTACCTCGTTAGATGGCGAGGGCACCGAACAGCGAACGTCCAACACCTCCAATCCAGGAGCCGCGCCACTTAGCCTTGGGTCTTTCGGCGGTGTCAAAGACTGGAGTACCGATCTTGGAGATCTGGTAACGGCCGTGAAGCCACCGACTTCGAGTTCCGCCGGTTTTGAAGTCGGAAATCTTGCCGCCCTTGAGGCCGCCCCTCGCTCCTCTGTTGGTACACAGGCTGCGCAGCCGGAAAGGAGCCCGCAGCGAGTTTCTAGCCCGGTCTCTTTGAGTCCAGGCCCGGGCACCAACCGGCCCCTGTTCATCGCCGCCGTTGTGTTGCTCTTGGCCCTTGTGGTGGGTGCCGGAGTGTATTTCGGCGGACTTTTAGTTCGCTAGTGCGCAGGGGTTTCGGCGGACTTTTAGTTCGCTAGTGCGCTGCTAGCTCCGCTCACGGGGCGCCCAAGTAGCGAGCGAAGCCAGCTCCAACGGGAGGCTTCGCTCACAGGCTTGTCTCAGCTTTAGCGGGCGTCTTCGTCGTCTTCGTCGTCCGCATCATCATCATCATCGTCGTCGTCTACGTCGTCCGCATCATCGTCGTCGCCGTCAACCACGTCGTCATCGTCGTCGTCCTCATCCTGCTCGTGCAGCTCTTGCTCCAGATCTGTTACGTCCGGCTCCTGCACTTCTTGTGCGGCCAAGCCCATTGCTGCCCGTTCTCGGTCGCGCTGGGCGCGTTGGCTCTGAAGGCGCTGCATTACCTGAGGCTTTGTAGCCATGATGATGGCCATGGTGCGGCCTTCCATCGTCGGCGGCTGCTCCACAAGCGCGAGGTCAGTGAGGTTCGTTAGGAAGTAATCGAGCTTCTCGCGCGCCTTCTGAGGGTGGGTGATTTCGCGGCCCCGGAAGCGGCAGGTGACTTTCACCTTGTTGCCGGATTCGAGGAAACGCCTGGAGGCACGCACCTTGACTGCCAGATCATGGTCGTCTGTCTTCGGGCGAAGCTTAATTTCCTTTACCTCAACGATGGTCTGCTTGCGCTTTGCCTCGCGCAGCTTCTTCTTCTCTTCGTACTTGTACTTGCCAAAATCTAAGATCTTGCAGACAGGCGGTACGGCTTTTGGGTTCACCTCCACCAAATCTAGGCCCACCCGCTGTGCGCGCTGAAGCGCCTGATCGGTTGGAAGCACCCCTAGGTTCTCGCCGTTTTCGCCGACGACGCGCACTTCGGGCACACGAATTCTGTGGTTAACCCGAATTTGCGGTCCACGGGTATCCCGCGGGAAGCGTCGTTTCATTGCCATGTGTGTCTGTCCATACTCCTCGGAGGGGTGGTTCTAGGTGCCAGCATGTAGTTATTTTTCTTCGAGCTTCGGCGGGTGCGCTTCTGACACGAGCCGTTCAGTGAAAGCCTCAAGTGTCAGGGTTCCCAGTTCTCCGTCGTCGCGTGAGCGAGGGGTTACGGTGCCGTTGGCCGCTTCGTCATCACCCAAGACCACTATGTACGGTACGCGCATCATGCGCGCGTTACGGATCTTGGCGCCCAGCTTATCTTGCCCGGCATCTACGCTGATGCGCAGGCCGCGTGCCTGGAGGTGGGATCGCACTTTCTCTGCGTATTCGGCCTGCCGCTCGCTTACGGTAACCACCACCGCCTGCTCGTGTGCAAGCCAAACGGGGAACTTTCCGGCCGTGTGCTCAATGTACATGCCGTAAAAACGCTCGATGGATCCGAGGATCGCCCGATGTAACATCACGGGGCGGTGTGCCAAACCATCTGGCGCGACGTATTCGAGATCGAAGCGTGTGGGGAGCGCGTAATCGACCTGAATAGTTCCAAGCTGCCAACTGCGCCCGAGCGCATCGGTAACGTGAAATTCGAGCTTAGGACCGTAGAAAGCTCCTTCGCCTGGAAGGCGCTCAAACTTGAGGTTGGATTCCAAAAGAACCTTCTCAAGTACGGCTTCGGCGTGGTCCCACTGCTCATCGGTGCCCACTCGTTTCTCTGGGCGCAGCGCCAGCTTTACGGCAACATCGACGAAGCCAAACGCTCGGTACACTTCGAACAACAAGCTGTTGAACTTCAGAAGCTCCCCGTACATCTGCTCGGGGGTGCAGAAGATATGCGCGTCGTCTTGGCAGAAGCTTCGTACGCGCGCCAGGCCGTGCACCACGCCGCCGCGTTCGTAACGGTGGAGGCGACCAAAATCCGCTACGCGCCACGGCAGCTCCCGGTAGCTGCGCCGCCGTTGCCCAAAAATCAGACAATGGCTGGGGCAATTCATCGGCTTCTGCCCGAGGTGGGTGAGCGCCGGGTGGGTGTGGAGCGTGCCATCCCCGTGCTCGTGCGGCTCGTCAATCGAGTCCGTGGTCACGGGCAGGTACATGTTCTCGCGGTAGTTATCCAAGTGCCCGCTGGTCTTGAACAGGCGCTGGTCGAAGATCTGCGGCGTGATGACTTCCTGGTAATCGTAACGCTCGTAGAGGGTGCGAATGTAATCCACCAGGCGGCGGTAAATGCTGGCTCCACGCGGCAGGAAAAACGGCATTGCCGGCGCGTATTCGTGGAACATGAAGAGCTCGAGCTCGCGCCCGAGCTTTCGGTGATCTCGTGCCTTGGCGTCTTCCAGGTGCTTCAGGTGAGCATCGAGATCTTCCTGCGTTCGGAAAGCGGTACCGTAGATGCGCTGCAGCATCTGGTTCTTTTCGTCGCCACGCCAATACGCGCCACCCGTTGAAAGCAGCTTGATTGCACCGAGCTGCCCCGTCCTCTGCACGTGGGGGCCTTCACACAAATCCACCCAGTTATCTTCTGGCTTGCCAGAGCCGCCGTGCCGATAAAGAGAGATGGATTCGCCTTCCGGAATCGACTGCAAGATCTCAAGCTTGTATTTTTCGCCCATCTTTTCGAACAGAGCGTGCGCTTCAGCGCGGCTCACCGTTTCCCGGAGGAATGGACGGTTGGCCTTGATGATGCGGCGCATCTCTTTTTCGATTTGCTGAAGCTCCTTGTCGTTAAAGGGGCCTTCGGGGCGCAGAAAATCGTAATAAAAACCCTGATCGATCGCGGGGCCAATCGTTACCTGCGTCCCGGGGAACAGGCGCTGCACCGCATCTGCCATCACGTGGGCCGCCGAGTGCCGAATGACCGGAAGCGCTTCGGGCGTGGAGTCCGAAATGACTTCGAGCTCGCCCAGGAGCGAGCTTGGAATGGGCGTGTGAAGATCGAAGATCTGCCCGCCCGCCCGCACCGCAACGATGTCTTTGGTGAGCAAGCCGCGTTCGGCCAGCGCTTCGTGCGCCGGGAGCTCCTTCGACTCGGGCATCAGTTCGATCGCATGTCGAAGGAGACCCCACCCAGCCGTAGATCGAACGCTCGAGCTTCGGCTGGCCCCGCGCCCACCACATGCAAATTGCCCAGGATTGTAGGCGCGGACAGGATTGAACTGTCGACCCCTACCGTGTCAAGGTAGTGCTCTACCACTGAGCTACGCGCCTTTAGGGTTCTTCCTATTTCTGCTGGGTGTTTGGATGCGTACAAGCGGGGCGCATCCGATTACCCCTCGTGTTTTCCGCTGTCAAGCTGCGCTTCTGATCGGCAGAAAACTCTAGTTTTCCCTTGGGCGTCTTCACGGGCGCGTTGCTTGCGTGGGGGGCTGAATAACGGTATAGGCGCCCCACTTTAGAGGCTGGCGTCTCGCCGCCCCATAAAGGAGGCATCTTTTGAGCTCCGCGGCTTACGCATGGCAGAACGTTCCGGGCCGACCCGGCGAAATAGTCCCACAAAATAAGGCAACTTCGCCCGGCGCGGCGGGGGCTCCCCCAGCTCCCGCCCCCGAGGCCCCCGGGTTTGGTGGGCTAATCCCGCTGTTGGTGGTGATCCCCATGATCATCTTCTTGTTCCTTAATTCTCGCTCCCAGCAGAAAAAGGCTCAGAAGATGCTGGCCGAGCTCAAGAAGGGGGATCGAGTGCTCACCCAGGGGGGCATCGTTGGCAAATTGCTGGAGGTTGGAGATCGCTACGCCAAGGTGGAGATTGCGCCAGGCGTGAAAATTGAGGTTGTTAAGTCAGGATTGCTGGGCAAGGACAGTCCCGAGACTGCCGCCAACGTGGATCAAAAGAAGTAGCCCGCCCGGAACTGGCCATGACCCCGAATCTTCTTCTTACCTATATCTTCATTGCGCTGTTTGCGCTGTTCGCACTGACCGGCCTGTTGAAGCGTGAATCTCGGAATGCGCTTTGGTTGGCAGCTGGGTTCGCAGCTACTGCCGCCGTTTCCGCTTATTACGATGCGTTTTGGTCGATGGTAGTCCTCGGCATGTTAGCCTTGTGGGCCGCCTTCACAGCTCTGAATTGGATCGATTTTGGGTGGCGCTTTCGTTTCGGCTTAGTGGTCATCGTTGGCGCGCTCGGCTTGATTGGCCTCTGGCCAACCTTGTCCAAAGTTTCCGGTGGCCGAGTGCCGTGCCCGGCATGGGTGAAGGAGCGCAATACTTTCGAGTTGGTCGCCGGCCTGGATCTTCGAGGAGGGCTCAGGCTCGTCTACACCGTGGATGTTGACGAAGCCATCAAGGACAAGCGCGATCAGTACTACGAGCAGATGCGCCGGCAGCTCGCCAAAGTACTAGATTTGCACAAAGGTGACGAGCCGCCGCCTGAAGCGGTGTACGCCAAGCTGCGTGAGAAGGTGGTCGTTGAACCTTCGCCAACGCGGCCCAACGCAATCAAGCTCACTGTGAATGAAGGGCTGGATCCATCGCGCGTGGATAGCCGATTCCTCGACATGTTCCGCGGGGAGCTAACGTTCTCGCGGTCCCAGAACCTTCGCGTCTACGAGTTCGCGGTCAAAGATTCGGTGGAGTCGTCGATTCGAGAGCGTGCTGTAAACCAGGCGCGTGAAATTATCCTGCGCCGGGTGGATGAGCTTGGTTTGCGCGAAGCGTCCGTTTCCACGCGTGGTGAGGACGTCATCGTTGAAGTGCCGGGCGAGGACGAGAAGAGCTTCGCTAATATTCGAGATATCATCAGCCAAACGGCGCGGCTTGAGTTCAAGCTGCTTGACGATGAAACAGATTTCTTCGACACGGTGAAGAGCAAGCTGGATGCACAGGAGCCCAAGAATCTTCCGCCGGGGCTCGAGTTCCTACGCGAAAACGCGACCATCGGTTTGGACGCCGAGGGTGATACACGCACCAACACCATCACCTACGCCTACCTGCGGAAACAAAAGACCGAAACGATGCAGCAGGCGCTGACTCGCTTTCGGGAGTGGGTTGGGACACTTGCCTTACCACCGGATCGGGAGATCGGGTACGAGATCGAGTTCCGAGAAGATCCGGAAACCCTAAAGCAGGAAGAAGATGGGATCCGCACCTATCTTTTGAAGAGCCGAGCGGAGGTAACCGGCGACATGATCCGTGACGCCCAGGCCATGCCCAATCAGGATCAGTCGAGTATGGGCGGCTGGTATGTGGCGCTCGACTTTACCGACCAAGGTGGGCGTCTCTTTGACACCATTACGGGCGCCAACATCAAACGGCGCTTTGCCATTATCTTGGATGGCCGCGTGCAGAGTGCGCCGGTGATTCAGACGCGGATCTCGGGAGGCAGTGCCCAGATCACCATGGGCGGTCCAGACCCACAAGCACAGCTTCGCGATGCCAAGAAGTTGGAGCTCGTGCTCAGGTCGGGTGCACTACCCGCGCCGATCTCGCCTTCGAACGAGCAGCGCATTGGTCCCTCACTTGGGCAAGATTCCATCGACCTCGCCGTACGAGGTGCCGTTGGCGGCGGGCTCATTGCACTCGTGTTCATGTACATCTACTACCGTCGAGCAGGCCTTATCGCCAACACGGCGGTGTTGATGAATCTCATGCTGCAGCTGGCTATTCTGGCTTCTTTTGGCGCCGCCATGACGCTGCCTGGCATCGCCGGCCTAGCTCTCACCATCGGCATGAGCCTGGACGCCAATGTGCTTATCAACGAACGCATCAAGGAAGAGCTGCGCAACGGCAAGGCTCCCCGTTCAGCTGTAGAAGTGGGTTACTCGCGGGCGTTCACTGCGATCGTGGACGGCCACGTTACCACGATGATCTCAGGGGTGGTTTTGGCTCAATACGGCACCGGCCCCATCAAGGGCTTTGCTATCACGTTGATGGTGGGCGTCGTGTGCAGCATCTTCACGGGCGTCTTCGTATCTCGGGCCCTATTTGATCTTTGGATGCGTGGCTTTGGCAGTCGCAGTCGCTTCAGTATGGGCTGATCTATGGAATTCCTCCCTCCGAACAAGATCTACGATTTCATGGGCCTTCGGCACTGGTTCCTCGGGGCCAGCGTCGTCACCTTCATCATCGCGCTCATACTGCTATTCGTCGTGGGTCCCAAGTTTGGACCTGATTTCAGCGGTGGCACTGAGATTGAGGTGGAGTTCAAGCAGCCCGTCACAGCCGACGAGATTCGGCAAGCGGTGACGGCCTCAGGCTTCTCGCAGCCCGATGTGATTCGGGTCGCAGAGGCCACAACCAACCGGTTCATGATCCGCGTGCCGGATGTGTCGAGCATCGACGATGCTACGCGCATCAAGGTCCAGCGTAAGCTCTGTTTCGGCGATAACCTGCCGGCCGCCGAGTGCCCGGAGGAAAAGCGCGCAACGGAAGTGAAGTTCAGCCCGGGCGGCGAAAAGATATCGATCCGTTTTCGCCAAGATCCAGACCTCGCTTGGATCAAGGAGCGCATGATGGGCGTCCCGCACCTAGCGCTGCGCGCAGGCAACAACAATCCGTCGCTGCAGAATGCCCGAGATCGTCGGGTGGAAGTTTTCCTCGTCGGTAAGGGCGATCAGCTGCTCGGGGCGCTCAAATCACGGCTGGGTGCGGCAAAGGTGCCGGATGCAGCCCTGCGTGTGGAGTGGATTGGACCCAAGGCTGGTGCTTTGCTCCGGGATTCTGCCATCAAGAGCCTGGCCATCTCGCTAGTTGGCGTCCTGATCTACCTGGCTTTTCGCTTTGACTTGAGGTTCGCTCCGGGCGCTATCGTGGCGCTATTCCATGATGCTGTGGTGGCGGTGGCGATACTGGTTGCGCTTCAGAAAGAGCTAAACCTGGTCACGGTCGCGGCCATCCTCACATTGGTGGGGTATTCGGTGAACGACACGGTCGTGGTGTATGATCGGGTGCGCGAAAACTTGGGGAAGATGCGCGGATCAACGTTCTCTCAACTCATCAATGTGAGTTTATCGGAGACACTAAGTCGGACCATCCTTACTGGTGTGACTACGGTGCTGAGCCTGTTGGCCTTCTTCGTTTGGGGTACCGGTGCTCTCAAGGACTTTGCCTTGACGCTCATTATCGGCATCATCCTTGGGACGTACTCTTCCATTTACGTCGCCTTGCCCCTCACCGAATGGATGGATCGAAAGTTCTTTGCCAAGCTTGGCGGCAACAAAGCTGGCAAGGCTCGTTCGGGTCGCGTCGTCCCAGCGGCCTGACGGTTGGTTGACACTCGTGCCCAAGGGGCGCGATGACATGAACATGGAGCTATTGGCGACCAGGCTGGACCGGGGAACGGGGACAGACTCGTCGCCCAAGGCCCTGCCCTCCGAGCCCTCCCCCGCGGTTGCAAGGTTAATGGCCGAGCTTGGCCTCACTCGAACCGTCGCCAATTGGATGGTCTCCGAAGGGCATGTTGAGCCTCAACATGCGCTCAGCTTTCTTGAGCCGAAGCTGGCCGATTTGACCAACCCCGAGAACATGGGGGACCGAGAGCTTGCCGCCGAGCGCATTGCTCGTGCCGTTCGAGAACAGCAACGCATTGTCGTATTTGGCGATTACGACTGCGACGGGATGACCGCTACCGCTCTTTTCACGGAGGCTCTCACGCAGCTTGGCGGATTGGTCACTCCGATATTGGCAAGTCGATTTGAGGGCGGATACGGGTTGTCGGCGTTGGCGCTTGAGCGCGTCTTGGCTGAGAGGCCCCAGCTCGTGATAACCTGTGATTGTGGGTCTTCGGATCACGTGAGCCTACGTGAGCTTGCCCGGCTCAAGGTGGATGCCATCGTGGTGGATCACCATCTGGTGCCTGAGGAGCGCTTGCCAGCGCTCGCTTTCCTCAACCCGCATCGACCCGAGTGCGGGTTCCCTTACAAGGGGCTTGCAACCTGTGGGCTCGCGCTCGTTTTGGTGGGGGCGGTGCGCACAAAATTGGCTCGGAAGCTGGAGCTTAGGCAGTGGCTTGATTTGGTGGCCATCGGCACCGTGGCAGATGTGGCGCCCCTCGATGCAGACAATCGCGCACTCGTGCGGGCGGGGTTGGCCGTGCTCGCCCGCGGCGAACGGCCAGGGCTTCGAGCCATCTTTGGGCTTGCTGAGCTCGATTTCTCTTCAGGTTTCACCACCGAAGATATCTTGTATCGGGTAGCTCCACGGCTGAATGCCCCTGGCCGGCTCGGCTCGCCCACACTCGCCTTACAGCTTCTTTTGGCGAAGTCCGAGTCCGAGGCCCGTTCGGTGGCGGCTGAGGTTGAGCAGAAAAGTGCAGAGCGGCGTCGTGTTCAGGATGTGATGGTGGAGGCTGCCCTTCTGCAAATTGAACGCTTAGGCTTGGCGGAGCGGAATGCCATCGTGATTGGCGAAAAGGGCTGGAATCATGGCATCGTGGGCATTGTGGCGGGCAGGCTCGCCGATCGCTTTGGAAAGCCTGTGATTGTGATCGGGTTTGAAGAAGAGGTGGGGCGTGGTTCGGTGCGTGGTCCGGAAGGCTCCCGCTTGCACGATGCGCTCAGCCAATGTGCGCATACGTTGGTGCGTTTTGGTGGTCATCAGGCCGCAGCAGGCCTTGAGATCTTGTGGCCGAACCTTGAGGCACTGCGAACCGCGTTTGAGCATGCTTGTGCCGAGCCCGTGGGCGCCGATGGCACAACGCAGGCGTTGCCCACTCGGGCGAGCCATCGAGCCGAGTACTTTGCTCTCGACCAACCGAGCGATATCCTCAGGGACTTGAACCGGCTTGAACCGTTTGGCCTGAAAAACCCAAAGCCTGAGCTCGTGGTGGAGGCCACGGTGAGGAGCGCTCGCGAGGTGAAGGGCGGCCACTTGAAGCTAGATCTTGAGCTAGATGGTGGACAACGCCTCGGCGGTTTTGCGCCAGGGCTCGGCGCCAAAAAGCTTGATCCAGGCTCGCGTATTCGGTTTGTGGGGCAGCTTAGGCTGGATCGCTTTCGAGGACATGGAGCGGTGGAATTTGGGATACAGGAGATTGTGAGCTTGTGACCGAGTCGCTCATCTCGTTCAAGAACGTAAAGAAAGCCTTCGGCCAGAAGGTTGTGTATCGAGGCTTGGATCTTGAGGTGCGGCGCGGCGAAGTGCTCACTGTGTGTGGGGGCTCCGGTGTCGGAAAGAGCGTACTCTTGAAGATGCTCATCGGCCTCTTGCGTCCAGATCACGGAGAAATTTCTTTCGATGGTAAGGATCTCACGAAGCTCAGCGAAGACGCCTTTTCCGACGTGCGACGCCGCATCGCGATGCTCTTTCAAAGTGGCGCGCTGTTTGATTCACTCACTGTCGGAGAAAATGTGGGCTACGGCCTGCAAGAGCACTTTCACGACAAGATGAGCAAGAGTGAAATCGAGGACCGAGTGAATTGGGCGCTCAGCCTGGTGAACCTCCCAGGGATTGAGAATATGAGTCCCTCTGATCTCTCCGGCGGCATGCGCAAGCGCGTGGGGCTGGCGCGGGCCATCGCCGTGAAGCCCGAAGTTCTTCTGTATGACGAACCCACCACGGGTCTCGATCCCATCAACACGGCCCGCGTGAACCACCTGATCACGGGCCTTCAGGAACGGCTGGATATCACCAGCATCGTCATCACCCATGACATGAAGAGTGCATTCTCGGTGAGCGATCGGCTGGCGATGGTGCTCGGGGGCAGGGTGATTTGCACCGGGACGGTACAGGAATTCCAGAACACCGACGACCCACGGGTGCAGGACTTTATTCACGGTCGCGCCCCTGTTCAGGAAGACGTGCAGACCTTGCTGAGCACCTCTTAGGGGCTACAATCATCCGCTGCTCTCCGTGCCTGGCTGAAGTCGGGGTCGGGGGCCGGCAAGCGAGCTTATTTCATGGGTATCCCTAGAGAAGTCAAAGTTGGCGGTTTCGTGTTTTTGGGGCTGCTCGCTGCGGGGCTGATCGTCTTTCTCATCGGAGACGAACGGCAGATGTTCGATTCCAAAGTCCATTACCGCGCGCTCTTCAGTGATGTCGAAGGTTTGCGGCGTGGCTCTGAGGTGCGCATGGGTGGCGTCACCGTGGGCAGCGTAGATAGCGTGGAGTACAGCAAAGAGGCGAAAGATCCGACGGTGTACGTCACGCTCGGCATCGTGAAAGACGAGGCTGCGCGTGTTCGCAAAGATAGCATCGTGAAGATCGTCGCTAAGGGTATGTTGGGCGACAAGATGGTGAACGTAAGTGTCGGTACGCGTTCACAACCTGCCATTGAACCCGGAGGAATTATTCAGAGCGAGGCCGGTGAAGATCTCACCGTAGCGCTTTCGCGTTTGGGCGGTATTACGGGAAAAGTAGAGAAAACAGTGGCAAATTTGGAGCGAGCCACGGGCTTGCTCGCGAACGAAGAGTTGCATCAGGATATTCGGGGTTCTTTGAAATCTATGGGAAGTATTTTGCACAACGTCGACGAAGGCGACGGCTATGCTGCCCGTTTGCTGCGCGATCCGAAGGAATCTGCGCGGATTTCGAACTTGATTACCACCCTGGAGCGCGCAACGGCTTCCCTAGATCATACACTTGCAGACGTGAACGCTATCGTTGGGCAGGTGAAGGCCGGCCCGGGGCTTGCTCATGAGGTTGTTTATGGCAAGGAGGCGTCGCAAGCTATCGCTCAAATTGGTGGAGCCGCCGAAGAACTCCAGCTGACCCTGAAGGGCGTTCGCGAGGGCAATGGGTTGGCCAAGAGCCTTATCTATGGTGGCCCGGCCTCAGAAGATTTGACTCGCAACCTGACAGAGCTGAGCGTTAGCCTGAACAAGATCGCCGCTGATGCGCGTGACGGCAAAGGCACCGTTGGGGCACTGCTTACCGACCCTTCGGTGTATGAAGATTTGAAGATCTTGTTAGGCAATGTGGGTCGCAATAAAGCCCTCCGCGCTCTCGTCCGTTATTCCATCCAGCAAGACGAGGCGGCGCCCAACCATCCAGTGCGCGACCCCGCCGCCAAAGCCCCCTGAGAAGCGTGGCACCTCCGCCCAAGCGTCCGTCCCAGGGAAGCTAACGAGTGGGTGTGGGTTCCGCCAATTGAACAAAGCGGGAAGGCGCCTATACTTTTCCGCGATGCGACTCCTTCAGCGTTTAGGGCGAGTAGCCACACTGCTTTTGTTGTTTGGGCTCGCGGCGGCGTTTGCCCTCTGGTTCGGTACAGGAGGGCTTTGGAAGGGGCTTGATGTGGCCCAAGCCGTGGCCGCCAAAGATCGCAAAAAGCAACGCTACGATCTCACAAAGCTTACGGCTGTTAACCGAACGCTCAAGAAAATCGTCGAGAAGTATGTTGAGCCTGAGCGTGTGAACCCACGCCAGATGTTCCTAAGTGCGCTGGCCCTAATTCAAACTGAGGTGGCCCAGGTAATTGTGCTTCACGAGGAGAAATCTCCGACGGTGAAGGTGCAAGTGGATGTAGCCCCTCCGCAGGAGTTTCGTGTTGATAACGTGCAAGGTCCCTGGGATGTTGCGGCTCGCCTGCGAGAGGTATTTGTTTACCTCCAGGCGAACCTCAAAGATTCTGGGGTTGACCTCGCCGAAGTTGAATACGCGGCATGCAACGGCATATTGCGAACGTTGGATCCGCATAGCAACTTCATGAGCCCCGAGGCGTTCGAGGACATGAACATGTCTACTTCGGGGCATTTCGGCGGGCTCGGGATCGTAATTGCCTTACGCGATGACCTTTTGACCGTCATGCGCCCGATGCCGGGGACACCCGCCGCGCGCTCAGGACTGCGACGGCTCGATCGCATTACCAATATCAACAACGAGTCCACGCTGAACATGCCGCTCGACGACGCGGTGAGTCGCCTGCGCGGAGAGCCAGGCACGAAGGTAACCATTTGGGTCCACCGGGACGGCAAAGATGGCTGGAATGGCTCTAAGCCTATCGAGCTAACGCGCGAGGTCATTCAGATAAAGTCCGTGGAATCACGGCTTTTGGCTCGCGGCATTGGCTACGTGCAGCTCAAGCAATTTCAGTCAAACACCATGGACGAGCTGGATGTCGCGCTCCGAACCCTGCAGGCCAAGGAAAAGCTTTCGGGTTTGGTGTTGGACCTTCGAAACGATCCCGGCGGGCTTTTAGACCAAGCTGCGCGCGTCTCGGATCGCTTCCTTGCCCAAGGCACGATTGTGGCAACCGTGGGTAACAGCGAGGGGCGGGATGAGAAGCGGGCAACCCTAGCTGGTACGGAGCCGAATTATCCCATTGTTGTTCTGGTGAACGGGCAGAGCGCCAGTGCGAGCGAAATTGTTGCCGGTGCGCTGAAGAATAACGACCGCGCGATCGTGGTCGGAGAGACCACATTTGGCAAGGGCAGCGTGCAGCTCGTCTTTCAGAACATTACCCCCGAAAAGGCGGCACTCAAACTCACCATTGCCCAATATCTCACTCCCGGGGATGTCTCCATTCAGGGAGTCGGTGTGACTCCCGACATTGAGCTCGACAGCATGACGGTGGACGACCTCGAGATGGACTTGTTTGCGTCGGAGTCGGCACTCCGCGAACGCGATCTCAGCAAGAGCCTAGATAGCAAGGCTAAGCGCAATCGCGATCGCCCCTTCTTTAAGCTTCGCTACAACGTCCCAGAAAAGGAGCGTGCGGAGCTGCGTGAGCTCGGTGGGCAGGTGGAGGATGAGTTTCGAAAAGACTTCTACATCCGCTTTGCGCAAGAGCTAGTAACGCACCTGAAGCCCGGTAAACGCCAAGAGCAGCTGGAGCAAAGCAAGCCAATTCTCGCGCAATTTGAGAAAAGTGAGATGGCCTCTATCGCGCAGGATCTCAAGAAGCTCGGTGTGGATTGGCAGGGGCCGCCCAAAGCCGGGATAGATGGGCCAAGAGCGGGCGACTACGAAGTAAAGCTCGAAACGAGTCCGAAGAATGCCACGGTTAGGGGAGGAGAATCGATGACGCTCAAGGTGAGCGTTAAGAACAAGAGCGACAAGCCGATATATCAACTCCGTGCGATCACCAAGAGCGACGCTTTCTATTACGATGAAAAAGAACTTGTCTTCGGCAAGCTGGCCCCGGGTGAGACGCGGGAAGCTCTGGCGCCGCTTGGTTTCTGCGATATTGAAGGACGAAAGGCGGGCTCGTCCGAACCTCTGCCGCTCGACGCACGGCGCGTCTGTCGTTTGCCAAAAGACGCAGTGACACGCCAAGATGTCGTGAAGGTCCGGTTTTCGGCAGAGGGTGGCGAGCCACCTGCGAATGTGGAGTTCCGGCCAACTGTTGAGAGCCTGCCGCGGCCTATTTTTGCCTACGCTTACCAACTGGTGGACAATCGCCCAGGCAATGGTGATGGCCAATTGAGCCGGGGCGAAGGTGCTTCGCTCTATGTGACCGTCAAGAACGCCGGCAAAGGCACGTCTTTGGGGACCAAGGCTGCCATTCGCAACCTCACCGGTGACGGGCTGCTGCTCAAGGCGGGGCGCTTTGATCTCGGCCCGCTCAAGCCGGACGAATCTCGTGAGGTAGCCTTTACGTTCGACGTGCTCGGTCAGCTAGATGCTGATGAAGCCAAGGTGGAGCTCATCATTGAGGATCGCGATCTTCGAGTGTTCTCCAACGAGAAGGTGAGCATTCCGGTTATGGCCAGTCCCCTTGCCGTGGAAGGCAAGTCGGGGTTTGTGAAAGCGCGCGTGGAGGCAGAAGTGCGCGGCGAGCCGGTACCGGGGGTGCGAGCCGTGGGCGTATTGAAGGCAGGAGCGGTAGTTGCACGGGTGGGCAGCCTGGGAGCGTTTACGAAGGTTAACCTGGGTGGGGCCCGCTTTGGGTTCGTGGAAACAGCGCGCCTTGCTGAGAGTGCGGGCCCAGAACGCCTCATCTTCGAGACTCAGTTCACGCGCTCTCCGCCGCTTTTGGAGGTAAAGAGCGCCGCGCTGGCTTCGCGCGATGGCACCATCAAGATAGAGGGTCGCGCTACGGATGCAGACGGAGTTCTTGACGCATACATATTTGTTGGCAGCAACAAGGTATTTTACGCCTCCAACCGTCAGGGCAAGGATCGATCGAGCATGAGCTTCTCGCTCAACGCAGCCCTAGAGCCCGGTGTTAACATCATCAACGTGATCGCTCGTGAAAGCGAGGACACCGCCACTCGCTACACGATGGTCGTGCGTCGCGACGGCCCGAAGGGTGAGGCCCTCCCTACGCCAAAGAATGAGGCTTTCGGTGCTGGCTGGGAGTTTGACGGCAAATAACTCTAGCTAACCAGAGAGAAGATCCTATGCCTATCAGGCTTCACATCAATGTGGACCACGTCGCTACGCTGAGGAACGCGCGAGGGTCGCAATATCCGGATCCCGTGCTCATCGCAGAGCTTTGCGAGTTGGCGGGAGCCGACGGCATCACTGTGCATTTGCGGGAAGATCGCCGACACATCCAAGATCGAGATCTTGAGCGGATGCGGGCCCAACTCGGCACGGTGCTGAACCTGGAGTGCGCCCCTACCGAGGAGATGCTCCATATTATCGAGCGTGTCCGCCCAGATGTGGTCACTTTGGTACCGGAGAAGCGCGAAGAGCGGACTACCGAAGGTGGGCTCGACGTGGTGGCGGGGCGCGAACGTATCGAACGCGCCGCGCGTGTTTGCCAGAGCAATCAGGTCAAGCTCAGCCTCTTTATTGAGGCCCAGAAAGAGCAGATAGCTCTTTCACGAGAGCTGGGTGCCAACCAGGTAGAATTCCATACTGGGGATTATTGTTTGGCCAAGGAAAGCCGAGCGCACGAAATCCTTCAAACACTTCGGGCTGGTGCACATCAAGCAAGTTCGCTCGGTCTTGAAGTGGCCGCGGGCCACGGCCTCACACGGCACAATGTCCGCGCTATTGCCGAAATTCCTGAGGTGGAAGAGCTCAACATTGGGCACGCTGTTATCTCAGATGCACTATTTGTGGGTATTGATGCGGCGGTGAAGGGCTTTCGTGCTGCCATCGAACGCGGGGTTCGGAAGCGTTCGGAGCGCGGCAGCGGTGCGTGAGCTGCCACCCGGGTTAACCCGGAGCGGTAGGCGGTTGCGGAAACGCGACCACGAAGCGGCCCCAAGGTCTAGGCGCTGGGCATGATTCCGGTACTCAGCAAAGATCAGATGCGTGCCTTCGATGCGGACGCGAGCGCGCGTTGCCACGTCTCCGGCTTGGTGTTGATGGAGAATGCGGGGCGCGGAGCTGCGGAGCTTGTGGAGAAGCTTGCACGGGCTGGTGCAGCCCCAGGCGGTGGCCTTGCGCCACTGATTGTGTGTGGCACTGGGAACAACGGTGGGGACGGCTTAGTGCTCGCTCGCCAGCTGTTAGTGCGTGGGTTAACACCGAAAGTGTTAGTAGTTGGGGCCGCATCCAAGTTCTCCGCGGAAACGCGGGCTGAATTCGAGGCATTGGTTGCCATCGGTGGTGATGTTGCCCTGGTGACCCCTGAGGCGGCCGAAGGGGCGCTCCTTGGGCAGCTTTCCTCGGCAGGTGTGATCGTGGATGCCTTGTTCGGAATCGGCCTAGATCGCGAGCTTCTACCGCCATGGCCGCAGCTTCTCGGGCTTCTTAATGCCGCCAATGCCGTGCGTGTGGCGCTCGACATTCCCTCGGGAATTCACGCAGATAGCGGGCAGCCCCTGGGCGCTGCACTGGTTGCCCACCACACGGTCACATTCGCAGCGCCGAAGCTTGGAATGCTGACCACAGTGGGAGCCGACCACACGGGGCAGATCCACATTGTGCCGATTGGGGTTCCAGGTCCGTCCCTAGGTTCAGGTATTTCGGGGCGGATCCTTGAAACCGCCGATGTATCCAAGTTGCTCGTCGCCCGTGCCGTCTCGGCTCACAAAGGGAGCGTGGGGCGTGTTGCTGTAGTTGCTGGCTCTCCCGGAAAAGTGGGCGCAGCCTTCCTCTGTGCGCGTGGAGCCCTGCGGGCCGGCGCAGCTTTGGTCACGCTGGTAGGTTTCGCCGACACCACGAGTGTGTTTGCGGAGCGCGTAACAGAAGAGATGACGGCAACCCTAGAGGGTGCGGATATCGAAGGCAGCGTGCGCGAAGCGTTGCGCGGTATGGATGTGGTCGTGGTGGGGCCGGGCTTTGGCTTGGGTGAGAGGGAGCGCCGAGTGGTTGCCGCGATCCTTGCGGAATTTTCAGGCAAAGTGGTGGTGGATGCGGACGCGCTCACGCATTTTGCCGGGCGTGCTGCCGATCTTGCGGCCTCCAAGGCCCGCCTAGTGCTTACGCCGCATCCTGGTGAGATGGGGCGTTTGCTGGGTATTAGCGCCCAGGATGTTGAGGCTAACAGATTCTCTGTGCTCGAACGCGCCGTGCGTCTCACCGGGCAAGCGGTGCTGCTCAAGGGGCCACGTACATTGATTGGTGCTCCAGGCGAAGTGCCGTTCGTCAATCGCGTGGGTTCTCCCGCACTCGCCACTGGTGGTTCTGGCGACGTTCTGTCAGGCATTGTGGGCGCGCTTTGTCTACGCCTATCGCCTTTTGAAGCAGCGGCTTGTGCTGCGTTTCTGCACGGCCAGAGTGGCCAAAATTTCAGCGACATAACGGGCGCAGATCGCGGGCTTTTGGCTCGTGAAATCGCCGACGGTGTGCCCGAGGTGCTTGCCGCGCTGGCAGGGCCCAGTTTAAGCCTGCCACTTTGACACGCGAGCTGTGTCCGTTCGGGCACGGCAATCTGCGGCGGATCCAGCTATTTCTTCGAGGAAGCGCGCCTGAGTGACCTTGGCACGCACCTTGCGAAAGGAGTGCCCGAGGTCCCCCATGAAAACGTCTGCCGAGTGTCCTTTCGGGAAATCGATCCAAGCCCAGCTGCCCGCGTTAAGGCGGCGTGCATTGCATCTTACGCGCCGCCCCCAAGAGGCCGAAGACCTAGTGCAAGATACGGTAGTGCGCGCTCTCAGGTTTCAGAATTCATTCAGCGCCGGCACGAATCTCCGCGCTTGGCTCTGCCAGATCTTGTTTTCGGTTTTTATCACTCAGGTGCGTCGCCGGGGGCGCGAAAGGCGCGCCCTTTGCTCCTTCGCAAACGATCCCAATCTCGCTCCCACATCCTTCTCGGCGCCCGTGCTAGAGCATCTGCCAATTCGCGTGGAAGGCGCGATGAAGGAGTTGCCTTCTTCCTTCGAACATGTCGTTCGCCTTGTCGATCTCGACGAATTTTCCTATCAGGAGGCCGCGGAGGTTCTCGAGATACCTGTGGGCACGGTGATGAGCAGGCTGCATCGCGGGCGGAAGCTCCTGGCAGGGAAGCTTGCCGAGACGGAGATTTTGGCGGCGGCGTAGTACGCCTGTGTACCAGGTTCCTTTGTGACCTCAGCGGGGACGCGCGGGCCGCGAAAGGGACGGGCTGGTAGTGTTCCCGCAGCGGCCGGCAGAGTTGGGGCCTAGAGGAATCGCGAGTAAGCCCTATTTTGAGGGACTTTTGCGCCACTTCGTCGTAGAGTGCCACAGCGGCTGGCGCCCAAAGCGCTACACCACCTGCCCGCGACCGTACCTCTCTGTCCTTCTGTCCAAGGTTTCAAGGAGTCTCTTATGCGTCTTTTGTTCACGAGCTTGTTTGGGTTGGCTGTAGTTGTTGCGACGGGAGCCGCGCAGGCGGTGTGTGAAGGGGGTGTCCCAAAGTTGTCCGACGCGAACTACAAGGATTGTAGTCGAGATGGCATGAAGTGTGGGTATTGGGAACCGGCGACGAACGATCCGAACACGAAGTATCCACTGGTTATTTTCTTGCACGGGGCTGGTGCGTCTGGGACGAACAACAACACGCAACAAGTAGACGACGGTTGGACGTGTCAGTTGCAGGAGTTAATCGAAAACCGCACGACGTACCCTGCGTACATCATGGCCCCGCGGGCTCCGAACTACGACACCGGCCTTCAAGGTGGAGCGTTTGTCCACTGGGATTGGGGTACCTCAGATGCAACCTACAATATCACCACGCTTGCCGAGTCTCAGACATTAATCACAGCGCGTGCCATGATGCAGGCCCTGCAGACGCAGTACGCCAATATCGATCCCGATCGTATCTATGTGGTCGGAGTGTCGATGGGTGGCTACGGCACCTGGGACCTTATTTCAAGGACACCCGATCTCTTCGCAGCTGGTGTTCCCGCTGAGGGCGGGGGCTCCCCACAGGCTGCACCCAGCCTTAAAAACATGGCCATCTGGGCTGAGCACGACGATCAAGACCAGGTGTCGGCAATTGGGGACCAAGAAACGTTTGCGGCAGTAGCCAGAGCCGGCGGGCGGCCTTACTATACCGAGGCCGTTAGCAGTAGCCATGGCCTAGGAATGGGTCTCTCGGCCTCAATGGGTTTCGTGCCGTGGATGTTTGCACAGCGCCGGGGAGTTCCCTCCACACCTGCACCGTGGTTGGTATTCTCTCCGGAGGGCGGGCAGTTGGATGGCCCCACCGTCACCGTTAGCCTGAGCGCTACGCCACAGTCGGATTCGATCTACTACACCACCGATGGGAGTATCCCTAACGCGATCACCCACGTGGGCACCAAGTACACAGCTCCTTTCACGCTGAGCGCGAGCGCTGTCGTTATCGCCGCAGCCCACCATAATGTTGAGGGGACGGATATGAACGTATTCCACGCTGCACCCTTTAAGGTGGGTGATTCGCCTTTGCCGGCCGGTGCTGAGCTCATGCCGTACACTCCGTATGTACCGCCTGGTGGCGCTTCGAGCGGAGCTGGCGGTGCGAGCAGCAACTCAGGCGGAGTGGCGAATCCGTTTCCTCCTGCCGCTGGCGGCGCTCGCGCCGCAACAGGTGGTGCTCCTGCTTCCTCGGGAAGCGGCGGCACCAAGCCGTCAACCAGTGGTGGCGCAGCGAGCATCCCGGCGGTCGTCAGGCCTGCGGGTACTACCAAGTCGTCAGGATGCAGCCTGGCTAGTACCAATCAGTCAGGGAACTCGCTGTTGAGCTTCGGCTTGGCCTCGGTTGCTGTAGCGGCGTTTGCTTCACGGCGCCGTAACCGCAGCTCGCGCTCCTAGCAACGTCTTACCGCATTGACCACGAGAGTGCCCTTGCGCAGAGCAATCTCGTTTTCCCGAGTGAAGCCGCGTATCCGAACAAACTTCGGGACAGCGAGCGTTCGCGCCCGTAGGGTACCGAGCACTGTCACCGGAGCCTTCGAACTCGCGTGCGTTGGTTTCAATCTCCTGCTTCCTATTCCTACGGAGTCTCAGATGCGTTTGCTACTTACCAGCCTGTTGGTTTTGGCTTCTGTTGGTGCCGCTGGCGCTGCGCAAGCTGCGTGTGATGGGAGTCGTTCCCTTTCAGATGCCAGCACCAAAGAGTGCACTCGAGATGGCATGTTTTGCGCATATTGGGAGCCACCAACCAATGATCCGAACACCAAGTACCCCTTGGTGATCTTCCTGCATGGGGCGGGCGCGTCCGTGGGTTGTGCGCAGGGGCAAGATGCTAACTTCAAATGGCAAGTTGACGACGGCTACACGTGTCAGTTGCAGGAGGTCATGGATAATCGCACCGCTTACCCGGCGTACGTAATGGCGCCCAGGGCACCCAATTGTGACAACACGCTCAGCGAGAACCCGAACTCCGCGTCCTTCGTGCTGTGGGATTGGGCGAACGTTGATTCTTATGACATCACGACGTTGGGGGAGTCCAAAACGCTTCAGACTACTCGCGCAATGATCCAGTCCCTCCAGGCGCAGTACCCGAACATCGATCCCGACCGAATCTACGTAACGGGCGTTTCAATGGGTGGCTTTGGCGCATGGGACATGATTGCGCGCACTCCTAATTTCTTTGCGGCAGGCGTTCCGGCCGACGGTGGAGGTTCTCCCCAGGCGGCGTCTAGTATGAAGAACATGGCGGTGTGGTCTTTCCATGCGGCCGGCGACACGGGGGTTCCTGTTGCGAGCGATAGGCTCATGTTCGAGACCCTCGCGAAGGCCGGTGGACGCCCCTACTACACCGAGGCCGTAGCGGGTGGGCACGGAACTGGAATGTACCTTGCCTCTGATGAGGGATTTGTACCGTGGATGTTTGCGCAACGTCGCGGGGTACCGGCAACGTCGGCTTCACCGCTCACATTTTCTCCAGAGGGCGGGGAGCTGGCCGGTCCGAGTGTGACGGTGACCTTGACCACCACTCCTCAATCCGACTCGGTCTACTACACCACCAACGGGACGATTCCCAACCCTGTCACTCATGTGGGCACGCAATATGCGGGGCCATTCACACTGACCTCGAGTGCGATCGTCATTGCGGCTGCTCATTCGAGCGTCGGGGGAAACGAGGTGATCGTGTATCACGCGGCGCCTTTCAAAGTGGGTGATTCCCCGTTGCCAGCTGGCGCTGAGCTCATGCCTTACACTCCGTATGTTCCGCCAGTTGGAAGCACCGGCGGTGCTTCCAGCGGAACGGGTGGTGCCACTGCGACCGGTGGTGCGAGTTCAGGTTTAGGTGGAGCAAGCAATTCGGGTGGAGCTTCGAATCCCAATCCGTTTCCTCCAAGCGCTGGTGGCAGGCCCGCCGCGGCAGGGGGCGCTTCCTCGGGCAGCGGCGGTGCCAAGCCGTCGACCAGTGGTGGCGCGGGGAGTGTGCCGGCCGCCAATACTCCGGGCACTACCAGGAACTCATCAGGCTGTAGTCTGGCTGGTACCGATCCATCCGGGAACTCGATGTTGACCTTCGGTATGGCCTCAGTATGGCTAGCAGCGTTCGCGGGGCGGCGCCGTCAGGGAAGCTTTCGCTCTTAGCGCTTCTTCGTCGTGTGACCTTCGCCCCCATGTGACGGACTAGGGAATTCGGGCGCAACGGGCACCCACATAGCTGTTTCGGCTGGACTCAACGTAGCCGAAGTGGTCCGAATACGGCACCTGTGTGTCGTTATAGTCTCCGCCTAGCGCAAGGACGCCAGCTGAAGCAGTCCTGCGCTCGACGAAGTCACTGCATGAGCACTCCGTGTACATAAACGCCTGGCGGAAGTCCCATGTCCACTCCCTAAGATTCCCCGCAAGATCAGCCTGTCCATACTTTCCATTTCCCAAAGAGGCTGAACCCACCGGCGCAAGGTCGCAAGAAACACGCCCACTATAGTTACAGTTATAAATGGCGTGGCTCGCATCAGGCGCGTCTGCGCCCCATGGGTAAGCGCGTTGAGAGTTCCCGCCCACAGCTGCGAAGCTCCACTCAGCTTCGGTCGGAATGAACCCTCCATCCCAAATGCAAAACGCTTCAAGTTCATACCAGCTCGCGCAGTTAATCGGCAGTGTTTCGAGCGAGGGGGTGATCGACCAAGTTTGGTGGGTCGCATCACAGGAGAGGTTCGCATTCCAACCGCTCTGAGTGCCCGCGATATTGGCTGCCCAAGCTGCGTCCCACCCCGGTTCAAACGCGCCGGCCGTGGCGGGCGTAGCGCTCGACCCGAGTGTTCCAGTGAGCTGAACCAGGCCGCTGCCGTTATTCAGGTGCGCGTGCTTGCCTGCTCCCGCCGCGGGACGCCAACCCGCGATCCAAGCGTCAACAAACTTGCGAAATCGCCCGACAGTGATCTCGTACTTGTCCAGGCGGAAGGCACTCACGGTAGCTGTGCCATCCGTGGCGTTGCCACGGTTGAATGTACCGCCCTCAACCAGCGGGCTTTCGCAGCAGCTCTCATTTCCCATGGGTCCGCAGTTGTTCGGCAGTCCGTCGCAGCTCGGGGTGACGCATGCTCCCGCGCTGCAGAGTGGAGTCGGCGAAGCACATGTCTTTACGGACGTAGAGGAAACAAGATCGGTGCCGCATTGGATCACGTTGTTGGTTTGGCAGCTGAGCGCCCCGGGGGCCTTTCCAGCACATTCTGGAACAATTGCTTGGCACGAACCGAGATTGATCGCCGAAGTATCGCAGTTGCTCGGGCCGTCGCAGGTGCCATTGGAGGCCCAATGGCCGCCCTGACAGATCAGCTTTCCCTTCTGGGCGACACCCGCGCATGCATACGCGCCGTTTGGCGCGCACGCTTCACCGAGAATTCCAATGGGCGCGACCGCCGGTGCTCCCGCCATCCCCGTTGTGCCGCCTGGGCCTCCAACGTCGACTGCCTCGGTGCCCGCTGAGCCCCCCACCGATGGCTTCGAACTTGTGCCCCCTGTGGGTAGGGAAGCTAAGCCTGCAGTGCCCGCTGACCCTCCCGCTCCAGTCGGATTCGTCCTGCCCGTGGCCGCCTTAGGGGGGCACGTATACGTTTCCGCGCAGTTGTCGAAGTTCTTCCCGCAGCCGTCTGCGGCGACAGCGGCGAAAATGAGAGTGACAAAGGCTACAAGGTTCTTGAGCTGGATTTTCATGCTGGGGACCCCAAAGTTCATCAAGTAAACACCGGGTGTTGCCACCCGGTGCTCCTTACAGAACCGGACTTGCGAATTTCCCGCATCCGGCTCTTCGGTTTGTGTTTATTGGAATTGCGTTCGGAGGAAACATCGCGCAGGTCTTGGCCAAATGGTG
>JANRKO010000077.1:0-7896 GCA_033763455.1 Polyangiaceae bacterium | reverse complement strand
GGCCTGCGTCGGCGCACTCTACAAATGGCTGAATCGCCGCTCCCAGAAGCGGTCTTTCACCTGGGAACGTTTTGAAAAGCGTTTGCAATTCAATCCACTACCCATCCCACCATTTGGCCAAGACCTGCGCGATGTTTCCTCCGAACGCAATTCCAATAAACACAAACCGAAGAGCCGGATGCGGGAAATTCGCAAGTCCGGTTCTGTAAGGAGCACCGGGTGGCAACACCCGGTGTTTACTTGATGATTATCGAGATCAATCCGGAGAACCCGGAACCTCGGAAGATTCGCCAAGCCGTTGAAGCACTCGAAGCGGGAGAGGTTATCGCCTACCCCACCGACACGGTGTACGGCCTCGGGTGTGACCTCTTCAACAAGAAGGCGATCGATAAGCTCTACCAAATCAAGGGCATCCCGAAGACTCAGATGCTCTCGTTCGTTTGCCGGGACCTGGGTGACATCTCGCGCTACGCGGTGATGCACGATTCGGTCTACAGGATCTTGAAGCAGTACTTACCCGGACCCTACTGCTTCATCTTGGAGGCCACGCGTGAGGTGCCCAAGATCGTGCAAACGCCCCGAAAGACGGTCGGGATCCGGATCCCCCGGCATCCGGTCGCCTTGGCCATAGCCGCCGAGCTAGGCCGGCCAATTATCTCAAGCACGGCAGCTCGGCCCGGCAGCGATGTTTTGCCCGATCCCCGAGAGGTAGAAGAAGAATTTCCGGGTCTGGCCCTGGTGCTAGATTGCGGGGCCTCCGGCGTCATCCCCACGAGCGTGGTCGATTTGACCCATGCAAAGCCCGTTATTGTGCGGGTTGGGGCCGGCGACACCTCTGCGTTCGAGTAGTTGATTTTCGGCCGGCAGTCGGACTATCTGGTCCGCATGGCTTTCGTTGTCACCGACAATTGTAAAGGGTGTCGGTTTACCGACTGTGTCTCTGTGTGTCCCGTTGACTGCTTTCATGGCGACGGCGAGATGCTCTACATCGATCCCAACGAGTGCATTGATTGCGGCGCCTGCGTGCCCGAATGCCCTGTTGAAGCGATTTACGACGAAGGTCAGCTGCCCGACGACAAGCGCAGTTGGATCCAGAAAAATGCCGAGCTTGCCGCAAGCCTGCCCGTTATTAATAACAAGCAGGATCCGCTGCCCGGCGCCGAAGAGCGCAAACAGAAGCTTGGCTTCTAAGGGTTAGCTTCTACAAGATGGGCGGGAGGCGCGGCACTGGCGCCCCGCCTAGCAGGCACAGAGCTTCTCTGGCTGCAACGGGTAGTCCTTGCGAACTGGCTCGGAAGCTTGGCAGCAGTCTGCGCAGATTAAGGTAGAGGTCTGTGCAAGCAAGAAGGCCGGCTCCTCAGCTTTGAGCTTTACGGCTTCTTGATGACGGACAGATCCGCTGACCATGAAGCCTGCACCATCTGGGCTCGCTCGGCCGGGTTTGGTTCGCCACGTGGCCCAACGGCCGCCGACACGTGATCGGTTACAGTTGCGGAAATCGGAAAGAAATCCCCAGCAACAAAGGTGATCTGGGCCTGCCCTGGAGCCTCCAATCGAAGCAGGGAGAGAGGGGCATCTGAGGCCACGAATGGCGTCTCGAAGTTTGGGCTGGCGGCGTAGCGCTTGGTGTCCACACTGAGGGTTACCGCATCCCCTTCTATCTTGGTCACCTTCACCATTTCGTAGGTCACCATGTCGAGGTCCCAAACGCCCTGCCGGGTAGTCACCATCCACAAAGCATCGGGCCCCACGCTTTGCTCGGGGAATGGCTGAATAACGGTGGCCAATACGTCTTTTGCGGCGATGAGTACTTGCGCCAAACCACTGCTCTTGTTGGAGCTAGCTTTGTAGGCAAAGCCTGAAGGCACGCCGTTTGGAGCCAGAAGGTAGCTCACCTCACTTCCCTTGAGCGCCGCAAATGCAGCCTTTGCCTCTGGATTAGATCCAGCCTCCCCGGCAAGGCCCGCAGACGTGACCTTAGCGCTCACTCTGATGTTGGCGCCTTCGCTCTTTGTCTCAAGCGCCAAGAGGAGCTCCACCGGCAACTGAGAAGCCCCCATATCCAGCATGATCTTCAAGCTGATTTGGCGTTTAAGGCCAGGCTTTGCGACACCACCAAGGCGAACCTTGGGAACGCCGCCGGCAGCACCCAGCGTTATCTTGGGTGGGTCGGAAACCCGCAATTGCTTATCGGCCATGCCTGGCGCAAATATGCCGTTCTCTGGAGGGCCGTCTTCCTTGCCGGCACCGGGGCCCTTGTTGCCTTCAGTTACCGACTGCATCGCACGGCTGAGCGCTGGGTCGAGCGCTGCACTCTTCTGACTAGGAGCCGCTGAGGCTTCGGCCTGCGGCGCGGGAGCGGTTTCCTCATCCTTCTTTTCACAGGCGACAACGCCAGCAACAGCAACGAGCGCGAGCGCACTGGAGACACCCCAAAGGGCCGAACGAAGGCGAAGAGCTAAGAAACGCGAGTTCATAGGTACCTGTTGTTTACACTGGATAGTCAAACCGGAGCTCAAGATCTAGTCGCTTAGCGGTGCTCCTGTTGCGAACACCTTGCTGCCCGAACCCTCAGAACGGTGACTGGATAATGGGTGCGCCCCCGTCCGGCTCAACCACGACGGGCTCAGGAATATTCGGCGGGAGTTGGGTGTTGGTCGCTGCCGGTTCGCCGGATTCGACGCCGGCATCGCTGGTTGGCACTCCGGCATCTGCGCCAGTTAACTCCGCTTGCTGTTCTGGCTCCGTGCCATCCAAAAATTCCTCTTCCAATGCATCGGTCTGGCCAGGACGGGCAAGCAGGCCCGTCAGCGGATCGATCAGTACCGCCGATATTTTCGGTGGCCTGGTAAACGTCGTATTGGGGCGCCCCGAGAGCGCGGCTTTTACAAAGCTGGTCCAACCTGGAACGGCCGTGCGTGCGCCGGATTCACCTGGGCCGAGCGGTAGAGCGTCGTCGTAGCCAACCCAAAGGCCAGCCACGAGGTCGGTCGAGTACCCCACGAACCAGGCATCTTTGGCAGCGTTGGTGGTGCCCGTCTTGCCCGCTAAGGAGCGCCCCAGGTAGCTCGCGAATTTACCTGTGCCCTCAGTCACAACGCTCACGAGCACGCTGGTCATCAGGTAGGCTTCATCGGGTGGCATCACCCTGCGTGCGGGGGGCTCTGGTGGCAATGCCAACACCGTGCCGCCTGGGCCTGTGATCTTCGTGATGAGAGATGTTGGCTGGTACTCGCCGCCACTCGCGAGGGTCGTGTATGCGTTGGTAAGCTCCAACGGCGTGACTTCGTAGGCACCCAGCGCCAAAGACGGAGTTGGCTTCAACGGGGATTCGATGCCGAGAGCCGCACCCCACTGAACCACGTTCTCCGCACCACATTCCTCTAGCACCTTTTCGGCGACAGCGTTGTCACTCTGCGCCACGCCCACTCGGAAGCGAACCTCCCGAATTTCTCCCGGTTTACCCTTCACCGGGAGGCGCAAGATGCTTGCGGGCGTAAAGCGGCGAGAGTGCAACGCGTAACTGTAGAGGATGGGCTTGAACGCAGAACCGGGCTGCCGGCGCGCTTGGGTGGCGCGATCCAACCCGCCGACAATTGCTTCGTAACTGCCGACAAGCGCCAAAATTTGGTGGGACCTCGGATCGATCGCCACTAACGCTGACTCCGGCCCAAGCTCCAGCCGTAACGGGACCGGCGATGCCCCTTCAGGCTCAGCTAACAACCCAACGCGCAAAGGTGCTCCCACCTCGGCGAACTTACTCGGCGGCAGGCGCCCAGGATTATGACGAAGCTCATTTTTCAGCTGCACGCGCCCCATCACATCCCCCACCTTTACATCTAACGTCCACGCCGCATCATCCACAGCTTTCACAATTCCGACGTAGATATGGTGTTCCTTGGGGTGCCCCACAGCTGCATCACCCCAAAGCTTGCGGGGCTTGGCCAAGAATGGCGGCAGCAACTTCTGACGGCGAGCATAGGCGTTGAGGTTCTCGCGTAGCGCCTGCCGGGCCATGGATTGCATCACCGGATCGATCGTTGTTTCGACGGTAAAACCACCGATTTTTGCCTGCTCGGGCGCTAACTCTGCCAAGAGCTTCTTTACAATGGGCACCACCTCGGGAGCTATTTCTGATTCGGCTTCCACAGGCGGAGCCAAGCGTAAAGGCGCCTGCAGCGCCTGAGCATGCAAGGGTTCAGTAATGAAACCTTTGGCTAACATCTGATCGAGCACATAGCGCCGCCTGGCTAGAGATTTCTCCGGAGCTTGCCTAGGAGAGAAACGCTCCGGCGAAGCCACGATTCCCGCGAGGAGTGCCGCTTGATCCACCGTGAGCTCTTGCGCCTTCTTCCCAAAGTAATAGCGGGCCGCTTCCTCAATTCCAAACCTGCCATGCCCTAGGTAAATGTGATTGAGGTAGAGGGCGAAGATCTGATTCTTACTGAGCTCGTGTTCGAGCCGGCGTGCCAAAATCGTTTCGCGGATCTTGCGTTCATACGATCGCTCCGGATCCAGCAAGATGTTTTTCACCACCTGTTGGGTAATGGTGCTGCCCCCCTGGCGCGTCTTGCCCGCTCTCAGATTGGCGAGCAACGCCCGCAGCATCCCGAGGTAGTTGAGCCCTTCGTGCTCGTAGAACCCAGCATCTTCTGCTGCCAAAAAAGCCAACTTCGCGTGGTCCGGCACGGCCTCGAAAGCGACCACCGTGCGGCGCTCCGTGAACAGATTAGCCAGCAAGGTACCGTCGCGCGCCAAGACGCGCGTTACCTGAGGAGGATTGTATCCCGCCTGAAGTTGCTCGACGCTTGGCAAGCCCTTACTGAAATGCTGCACCACCAAGATAACAGCAACTGCCCCAAGCGACCCTAGAATCACCAAGCTGAAGAACGCTACCCTAAGCAAGCGCCACCCCACTCGCGTTGCCTTGGGCGAGCTCTGCAGATCACGACGTAGGGGCTGGTTTTCCTCCTCCGGCAGAAGCTGCCTACCTCGCGTACCGCGCCTGCCCTCGGGCGCTCTGCCTGACTGCAGATTACCGTTGGGTTTACTTGGAGGAGAAGAATTCATCGCCACGCACCCCGCTAAGCCAACTCATTGTGCGCCCGTAACCAAGCGCAGCACCAGAACCGTCAGCACAATCCCCAGAATCAGGCACGCCAGCCCCACGCCCACTAGCAAGGACAAACGTGCCCCGCGCGCTGGGTGTGCTCGCTCCACAACCGCCGGCTCAGGGGAACTCGGCCTGGCGGAAACCTTTGGCACAGCTGGAGTCACAGCTCCCCCTTGATAGGGAGCAAGAGCAGCCGCGAATTCTGCCGCGGATTGGTAGCGTTGCTCGGGCTTCTTAGCGAGCGCCTTGGCCACCACCTGCCCGAGGCCGGGTGGGAACACCATGCCCGGCACGCGTTGATCGAGTGGGATAATCGGTTCGCTCACGTGCTTTTGGATGAACTCCATCGGCGTGCGTGAAACGAACGGCAGCTTCCCCGTTAGAGCTTCGTAGAGAATGACGGCTAATGAATAAATGTCACTCCGAGCATCGAGCGTGCGACCCTGGGCCTGCTCTGGACTCATGAACTCGGGCGTTCCGAACACCATTCCCTCTTGCGTCAAGATAAGCGAGCCTGGTTGCATTTGCTGCTCCGTTACCTTGGCCAAGCCGAAATCCAGCACTTTCGGATAGTCCTGCATGCCACCCTGAGTGCACAAGAATATATTTTCGGGCTTCAAATCACGATGCACAATCCCAAGCTCATGCGCTTCTTGGAGCGCGGCGCAAACTTGCACTAGCACCGAAGCACTCTTCTCAACCGACATGGGCCCGTCTTTGCGAATAGCTTGGTTTAGGTTTCGCCCCTCTAGCATCTCCATCACGATGTAAAGCGAGCCATCTTCTTCCAGTTCCCCGTACATGAACACCTTTACGGTGTTCGGATGCGTGAGCTGGCTCATCGCCCGTGCTTCTCGGCGAAATCGCGAGGTGAGGTCTTTGCGATTGGCGAGCTTCGGATGCAAGATCTTGATCGCCACCATGCGATTCATGGCCGGCTGCGAGGCCTTGTACACGGACCCCATGCCCCCCGTGCCGATCTTCTGGAGCACCTCGAATTGCCCGTCGAGGAGCTGTCGACCTATGAAAGGATCTTGCGGCCGCATGCAGGCCTTCCAATACCAGAACTCCGCCAAAGCCACGACCCACCCCTCGCAAAAGCCCTCACACACGGCCTATCCTCAGGATTCATCATGCTTCTGCCCCACGCCCTTACGAGCAAGCTGCTCTCAGAAGCCGGCTTTCGCCACGCTTTTTTTACGCGCACAGGCGGGGTTTCACGAGGGCCCTTCGAGTCCCTCAACTTTTCAGCCTCCGTCGGTGACGATCCGACACACGTACACGAAAACTTCGAACGCGCGGGTCAATTCCTTCATTTGCCCAACGAAAGCCTCTGCCACTTGAATCAAGTGCACGGCCGAGGTGTGGTGCAGTTAGCGGAGCAAGCCGTACGTTCAGCGACGGCCACCCTTGATGGCGACGCGCTCATTTCCGAGTGTGCGAGCGTCGCTTGCGCTGTCCGCACAGCGGATTGCGTACCCATTTTGGTCGCCGACGTTGAAAGCGGCGCCGTAGCCGCGATTCACGCAGGTTGGCGAGGCATTGTCGCCGGCGTGGTTGAGAGCGCGCTCCAAAACTTGAAGCGCCTCACGGTGAATGGCGGGCAGCTTGTAGCCGCCGTAGGGCCGCATATTTCGCTGGCTGCCTTTGAGATTTCTGACGATGTGGCTCAAGCGCTGGAAAGCGCTTCATCCGCCAACGGGGTAGTCGACCGTATATCATTCCCAAAGCCGCACGCAGATCTCCGGAAGATCGTTCATGCGCAGTTAGCCACTAATGGCGTAACCGAGATTGACGATGTTCTGGGATGCACCCTGCTCGAGCCCGACCGCTTCTTTTCGTTCCGCCGTTCTGGAGTGCGTTCAGGCCGGCACCTATCGGCAATTGTGGCGCGAGGGCATCGCGAAGGCTTGTTATTCGCCCCGGTAGGGTAAACCGGCTTTGCACAAACATGTAATAGGTTGTAATATTCGTGCAATGCTCCGTCCCTCCTCCGCTGGCACCGTTCCCAGTTGGGATCGGCTCTTTGAGCTGGCCTCGGCGCAGGCAGGCTACGTGACGAACAAGCAGGCGGCCGAAGCGGGGTATTCGCTCCGGCTCCTACAATTCTACGTGGACAAGGGGAGGCTGGAACGAACACAACGGGGGATCCTGCGTCTCGTTCACTACCCCGCGTCCGATCACGAGGAGCTCGTTCCACTCTGGCTCTGGTCGGGCAAGGAAGGGATCTTCAGCCATGAGACGGCGCTCATGCTGCACGATCTTTCGGATGCGCTCCCGTCCAAGAGTCACATGACAGTCCCGTCATCCTGGTCGAAGAGAAGGCTAAGGGTACCCAAAGGTCTCATCCTCAAGATGCGCGATCTGCCAAAGGCAGGAATTACCTGGATGGGGCCGGTCCCCGTAACGACGCCTCTACAAACGGTGATCGACGCCTCGATCGATCACGTTCAGCCGGAGCTGGTTCAGCAGGCCCTTCGGCAAGGAGTCAAACGTGATCTCTTCTCGAAGGAAGACGTGAAGAAACGCCTCCCAAAGAAAGCGAGGAAGAAGTGATTCGGGCTTACGAGAGTCCCGAAGCCTTTCGCCAAGCTCTTGAGCAGCGAATTTACCGTCGAGCCGGATCCGGACCATCTAACGATTGGAGTTGATCCGCTTTCCCGGACAGGTTGTTAGGTTATGCCGCTAGGCGGCCTGCATTGCAAGATTCAAACTGTTCAGGGCTGAGCCCATTCCGTGCCGAGTGCTTTCGCTGGCGGTTGTAGAAAACCGTGAGGTACTCG
>JANRKO010000076.1:0-82835 GCA_033763455.1 Polyangiaceae bacterium | reverse complement strand
GAACAGGGAGGCGCTTGGCGAGGGGCAAGCTGCCGCAACAAGCGGCAGCTGGGGAGGGCATCCAACCAATTCGGTGACGCCCTCTACCAACAACTATGGAGCAATTTCGATCACTTACACATGAAGGCCGCGCCTTATCGCTGGATCAGGGCACGGGTTGGTCCATATCGAATGCCTTCAAGCCTTTCACACCTGACGTTGCGCAGGGGGCTAATGACTAAGAGATTGAAAGGTATCAGCGACTGAAGCAGCGAAAGCCAGCCCGTGACGGCCGAAAGCCCGGCAGCTGAATAGCCTGCCCCTACCCCTGCTCCGCCCCTTTCGCACGGCGCCGAAGGGCGCTCCGGAGGTGACCCAACAGCTCGCGGCTGGCGCCGGGGGCCAGCGCGAACACCGCTATCACGTATGCCAAGGCCCCTGCGAGGACCTCGACGCCCAGAAGTGCGACGCTCGGCAGACCCCCCAACGCCGTGAGCGTGGCACGCACCCCGAACACCACCCCGACCATAACAGCACTAGCTAACGCTGGCGGCACGAGCTGGCGCAGTGCTTCGCGCGCCGGGACCGCATCCAAACGTTGGGCCAGCGCCAAACCAGCAGCCGCATGGCACCACCCGCCCAGGCCTGCCCCAACGGCTGCCCACTCAGGGCTCACCTGCGCACCCAGTGCTACGAGCGAAAGCAGAAGGGCGGTTCCGAACAGCGAGAGGACCATCGCTGCACGCGTCCGACGCCGCGCACACAGATAGACGTGAATCGCATCCCCGATGGGGCTCGCCAAAGAGAGCATGCCCAAGATGAGCAGAAACGGAGCGACTCCTTGCCACTCAGCTCTGAAGAGCGCCACCACGAGCGTCCCGGAAATGGCTCCGAGCCCTGTGGCGAGTGGAAAGACCACAAGAGCCAGGAGCTTGATGGAGCGCACGAACGCACGCTGCACCTGCCCATCCGGCATACTGGCGAAACTCGGCATGAGCACGTCGCTCGTGGCAGTGCCGACATGATCCGCCGGGATGGTGGCCAAATTGTAGGCCAAGCCATAGGTACCCATCACACCCGGACCAAACGCCCGGCTCATGATCATGTTATCCCACTTCACTGCCGCAAAGCCGGAAATATTGCTGACTGCGAGTGGCAAGCCGAAGCGCAAGATCTCTCGGGCTTCGCTCACTCTCAGCTTCTCGGGTTGAAGCCAAGCACGCCAGCCGGCGGCGACAGCAAAGTACAACAGCCTGGCGCCGTGCTGTACCAGATTCCCGATAACGATGGCCCCGCCCCCGAAGCCGAGAGTAGCCAACCCGAGTGAGGTCACCGTGAACATCAAGTCCGTCGTCCCCGCGCCTACGGAGAAGACCCGGAAGCGTAGATCACGAAGTACGATTGACTCTGGGACCAACGAGAGGCGGTGGAAAAACATCGCCACCGCCATGCCGGGAATGAACCGCACCATGGCGGGGGCATCGAAAGCCACCCCGAGTGTCCCCGCTAACGCCCAGGTAATGACCAGTGCCACTGCGGCGGTCACCAAGTTGAACATTGTCACATGAAACGCACGCGCCTCCCGTTTCACGTTCGCAATGACGTACTGCCCGAAACCCAAGTTGGAGAGCTCGGTGGCCGTCGTAGTCAAGATGACAGCGACACCCACCTCCCCCATTTGCTCGGGTGAAAGAAAACGCGTGATGGCCAGCGTTCCGAAAAGCCCTACCACTCGGGCCACCAGGCCCGAGCCGACCACCCATAGGGCCCCACCGAAGATCTTCCGCGCTAGCAAGATGAGCCCCATCTTTCGTAGATGAGGCGGGCGCACGTTGCTAGCTCCAAATAAGCGCGTGCCCCGGGTCGCGTACGGACATACCAAAGGGGTGCGCAGGCGCGTGGATCCGTGCTAGCTCGCAAAGAGCAGACAATGGGAGGTTCGGACGTAGTTACAACTTCGCTAGAGCCGCTCCTGTCGGACCTTCAAGCCCTGCAGGTTCGGGTCCGCGTGCAAGGTGAGAACCTAGCCTGTGAGGCGCGACCGGGGGTTCTCTCGCCCGAGCTGGGTCAACGGATCCGAACCCACAAAGCCGAACTGATCGCGCTCCTGAACTCACGGGACGGGCGTCCTCCGATTTGCCCTCGACCAGCGGGTACCAAAGCGCTCCTGTCCTCCTCGCAGCAGCGGATCTGGTACCTCGAAAAGCTCGAACCAGGGACGCCCCTTCACACCATTGGGGTCGAGTTCGAACTGCAGGGCGCTCTCGACGTACGAGCGCTCGGAGTGGCGTTGAAAGCGTTGGCGAACCGTCACGAGGTCCTGCGCGCGAGGTTTCCGCTCGGAGCCGAAGGCCCGGAGCTGCTTATCTCGAACACACCTCTCGTGCAGCTTCAGGTTACCGATCTCCGCGGGGTACCGGACGCTGTGCACCAATGCGAGGCCGCGGAGCGCGCCGAAGTGGCTTTGCCTTTTGACGTACAAACGGACCCCTTGCTGCGCTGTCGCGTATTCCTTCTCGAACCGCAGCGATCCCTCTTGGTGCTCGTTGTCCACCACATTATTTGGGACGGTTGGTCCCAGAACGTGTTCGAACGCGAGCTTTTGGCGCTGTACGCCGCCGAAGTTACCGGCAAGCCCGCTGACTTGCCCGAGCTAGCGTTTCAATTCTCCGACTACGCAGCTTGGCAGCGCCTGTACCCGTCGGGCACTGACCTTGAATCAGATCTTGCGTATTGGAAGGGTGTGTTAGCGCCGCCTTTGCCCAGCCTGGAGCTGCGTTCCGACTTTCCGCGGCCGGCAGTCCTTTCCAGCGCGGGAGATGTGGTAACCCTTGAGTTGCCCAACGCGCTGTTGCAGCAGTTTGAGGCCTTAGCGCGAGCGGAACGTGCTTCGTTATTCATGACACTTCTTGCTGGGTATGTAGCGCTCCTCGCGCGTTCCACTGGAGATTCAGAGATAGTGGTTGGAATTCCTGTAGCCAACCGCTCACCCGAGGAAACCGAGCCGTTGATCGGCATGTTCGTAAATACCCTCCCGCTACGGTTACGCTTGGATCCCGAATGGGCCTTCAAGGCGCTGCTTCGGCATGTGCGAGATGTGTGTTTGGAGGCGTTCGAACACCAGGAAGTTCCTTTTGAGAAGTTAGTAGAAGCAGTAGCGCCAGCTCGGGACCTCCGGCGAACACCCATCTTCCAGACGATGTTCTCGTTCGAAGATGCGGGCGAGCAAGCGTACCGCCCCGAAGCACCACTCTCAGTGAGCGAGCGTCGTTCGATCTCCGCAGGAGTGTCGAGAACGGACGCCAGCGTTTGGCTGAGCCGCAATTCGCGCGGCCTAAGTGTCGCTTTCGAATATGCTACGGATTTGTTCGAGCGAGGGACGATCGTCGAGCTGGGACAGCGCTACGTTAGATTGCTCTCGGCCCTCATCCAAAACCCCGATCATCGCGTTGCGGCTACCGCATGGCTCGCTCCCGCCGATCGAGAACAACTCTTGCGGCGCCACCATGGGCCCGTCGTAGCCCTGCCGCAGATCGGCGGCTTTCATGAGCTTTTTGAGTCTCAAGCACAACGCGCACCGGCGCGAATTGCGGTGAGCTTCGAGGGTGCCTATCTGAGCTACGGAGGCTTGGAGCAGCGTGCGAATGATCTAGCCCAGCACCTGATTCAGCGCGGAGCCGGGCGTGGATGTTTAGTGGGCGTCGCGGTACCGCGCAGCTTGGATCTCCTCGTTACGCTTTTGGCAATCCTGAAAACGGGTGCTGGTTACCTGCCGCTGAGCCCTCAGGATCCTTCGGAACGGCTCAGCTACATCGTCCAAGATGCAGCTCCCGTTGGAGTGGTCACGACCCAAAGCGTCCAGCAGCGGCTGCCCGCACTTCCAGGGTGGTTGGTGTGTTTGGATGAGGGTTACACTGCCCTTCAGAGCGACTCCAACTCGGTACCGGATCTTACCCGCTCACTCGATGATACGGCGTATGTGATTTACACTTCAGGCTCCACCGGCAAGCCCAAAGGCGTGCGGGTTCAGCATCGAAACGTAGTCAATTTCCTGGGGAGCATGGCGCGCCGGCCGGGCCTGAAAGCAGATGATGTTCTTGCTGCGGTGACGACGCTCTCCTTTGACATCGCCGTGCTAGAGCTTTTTCTGCCGCTCACTGTAGGCGCTCGCGTCGAGTTGGTGAGTGAAGAAGTCGGGCGAGATGGGGCAGCGCTCGGCCGTCAGCTTGGTCTAAGTGGTGCCACACTGCTGCAGGCAACGCCAGCAACCTGGCGTCTATTGCTCGCTGCGGAGTGGCAACCTCCGCCTAATTTTCGCGCGCTTTCGGGCGGTGAGCCTTTCCCGCTGGACCTGCTCGAGCCACTCCTCAAGCGTTGTTCGGAAGTGTGGAACATGTATGGCCCCACCGAGACCACCGTTTGGTCCACCTGTGCTCGCCTTAGCGCTACTTCCCCCATCACCTTGGGGGAGCCCATCGACAACACGACGCTTTACGTACTCGACCCCGAGTTCCAACCCGTGCCCTACGGAGTACCCGGCGAACTGTTCATTGCGGGCGCAGGAGTAGCGGCGGGCTACCTCCATCGAGAAGAGCTGTCGCGGCAACGCTTTGTTGCAGATCCTTTTTCGTCCGAGCCGGGCGCCAGAATGTACCGAACGGGGGATCGTGTCTGGCAAGAACGCGATGGCGCACTCCGCTTCGGTGGAAGATTCGATCAGCAAGTCAAGATCCGTGGCTTTCGCATCGAGCTCGCTGAGATCGAGAGCGTGCTTTCGGAGCACCCGGCCATCAAGAATTGTCTCGTGAACGTTTGGCAGCCTCAAGCCGGAGACGCCCGCTTGGTCGCCTACATCACGTGCCACGAGCGCCCGCCCACGGTGACGGACCTAAGAGCGCACCTGCGCCGTCAGTTGCCAGACTACATGGTGGTGCAGCATGTTGTCGTTCTGGATCAGCTACCGTTGACACCTTCCGGAAAGCTGGACCGTATGGCGTTACCCCCACCTACCGCCGTGGCTGCACCCAACGATGCCGGCAGCATTGCACCGCGCACAATCCAAGAACGCTATTTGGCTGCCATTTGGCGCGAAATACTGGGAATTGAGGATGTTAGCATCGGGGACAATTTCTTCGATCGCGGGGGGCATTCGCTGCTCTCCATTCAGGTTATTGCTCGAATCCGTCACGACAAGGGTGTGGAGCTGAGCCCTGCTCTCTTCCTACTCAACTCCCTCGGTCACATCGCCAGCCAGCTACCTGCAGGCCAAAACGGAACCTGAGCGCGCGATGCACCCATTCTTCTTCGGTCCCTCCCACTCACCCCTGTTTGCGATTTATGAAGCTCCCAAGCTCGCCTCCACCTGTGGAGTGCTCATTTGCCCCCCACTCGGCCAGGAGCACATCCGCACCCACCGCGCGCTAAAGTTGCTGGGCAAACAACTCACGCAGGCCAACTTCCACGTACTGCGCTTCGATTACTTCGGCACGGGCGATTCTGCGGGCGCGAGCGGGGAGGGCAGTCTCACCCGCTGGATTGAAGATACCGAGTGCGCCGCGGCCGAACTCCGAACGTTGGGAGAACTCCGGACCCTGTCGGTGGTTGGATGGCGCTTCGGAGCGACGCTTGCTGCTCTGGCGGCGACTCCGTCGCTCCGGGTCGACACCCTTGTGCTTTGGGACCCAGTGTGTTCGGGTCGAAAGTATCTTGAGGAGCTGGGGGAGCTCCAGCGTGGGGTACTTCGGGATCCGCTGCGTTTTCCCGAGGGACGCGAAACAGGTCCGGATGAATTGGTAGGCTTCGCGTACCCCCGTTTGCTGCGCCAAGACCTTGCGGCGCTCAACTTGGCAAGTACCCCCGTGCCGACCTGCGGCGAGGCGGTGTTGTTGGCTGAGCCAAACGACGCCGAAGCCACGGTCCTCTCAAACACCTACCGTGCCGCAGGCGGCAAGGTGGCCTGGGTCGACCTCCCCGAACGGGGCGCCTGGGGCGATGCGAGCCAGATCGAGGAGGCCCTACTCGTTCCGGCAAGTGTGCGCACGATCACTTCACTCCTTACGGCGAGGCATCATGCTTGAACGCGCTTGCAGTTTTGGTCGCGAGACACGAAAGAACCTCATGGGCGTGCTCACCCTTCCCATAGGTGACAAGCGTCGAGAAGTTGCGCTGATCTTCGTGAACGCGGGCGTGCTGCATCGTGTTGGCCCCTACCGCTTGTATGTGGAGCTGGCTAGGCGGCTCGCGAGCGTTGGTTTCGCAACCTTGCGATTTGACCTATCCGGTCTCGGCGACAGCGAGCTTCCTGTAGATGATCTCAATGAATTGGAACGTGCCGTCGTGGACGTGCAAGCCGCCATGGACTACTTGCAGCAACAATATAGTTTCGATCGCTTCGTGCTGCTCGGGCTCTGCTCAGGTGCGGACGACGCTCTCTCCTCGGCTGTAGCGGATGCGCGCGTTGTGGGCGCGGTATTGCTCGACGGGTTTGGTTTTCGCACGGCAGGCTTCTATCGACGACACTACCTGGCCCGCGCCCTGCAGCCCAAGAAGGTGCTAGCGTTCCTCAGCCGCCAGGTGAAAAATGCGACCTCACTCGCGGCGTTGAAGGCACTCCAACATCCCGGAAAGGGCGCCGCAAGTGCGGGGTCACCAGCCGGGGCAGCGCTCGACATCTTTGACCGGCAGTTCCCGCCAGCGTCGGTGGTTGCCGGCCACTTGTCGCGCCTAGCGAAGCGTGGGGCGAAGTTGCTTTTCATCTACAGCGGCGGTTCGGGCTACTTCAACCATGAGCGCCAATTCGCGGAGATGTTCCCTGCCCCTGAGCTTGCCCAATGTGCCGACGTTCATTTCCTGGGCCCGGCCGACCACACTTATACAGTTCTCGCTGACCGTGAATCTTTGGTCTGCCATATCGAGGCGTGGCTAGGCCGCCGGTTTTCTGAGCTAGAGGTCTCGCAAACCCCACCGAGCACACGGCGGCGTTCCCATCGAAGTTCGGCGCCTCCCGCAAGTTCAAGCAAAGAACGCATCGTGTTCTGAGGAACGGATAAGGGCGGTGCCTCGATTCCAGATATGGGCTAATGGGTGGCCACGGCGAGCCCCTTCACCTATGGTGTTGGGCGGCCCCCACGCGGGGCGGATGGTGGTTGAGGTATGCTCGCAGCTCACGGCGCAGGTTTTCTCAGTAGCTGGCACAAGGAAGCGTTAGCGTGAATTGGTCCTGCGCACACGAAGCCGTGCTCCTTCAGGCAGCCCAGACAGGTGATGCGCCTGCCGTGGTCCACCTAAATCAAACGCTCACCTATCGCGAGCTGCGCGACCGAGCCAAGAGCTTGGCGGCGTGCTTGCTGACACTGGGGGTCACGCCGGGTTCGCTCGTTGGCCTCTGCCTCGGTCGCAGTCTCCACGCTCCGGTTGGAATTCTCGGGACGCTGATCGCCGGCGGAGCCTACGTGCCGCTCGACCCCAGCTACCCGACCGAACGCCTGCGTTGGATGCTCGAGGACAGCCAGGCTTCGGTGCTGATCACCGAGCGCGCCTACCAAGCGCAATTTGCTAATTTCGCAGGGCGCGTTCTCATCATGGAGGATCTCGAGTTCTCCGTCCCATCCACGCTTATACCTGCTCCGGTGACGGCGAGTGAGCTCGCGTACGTCATCTATACGTCTGGCTCGACCGGCAAGCCCAAGGGCGTCGCGCTTCCTCACGCTGCCCTGGCGAACTTGATGCGTTGGCACGCGGCTCACCCTTCGTACCGGACACCTGCGCGAACGCTCCAGTTCTCACCCTTGAGCTTTGACGTCTCATTCCAAGAGATTTTTAGTACCTGGATCACGGGGGGTACCCTGGTGCTCATTGATGAGAGCACGCGGCGCGACGCGCTCGGCCTCCTCCAATATATCCACGATCACCACATCGAGCGCATCTTCGTTCCGTACGTGGTGCTCTTGCAGCTCGCCGATGCTGCCGTCGCCACGGGCCTTATTCCAGAAAGCCTACGCGAGGTAACAACTGCCGGGGAGCAACTTCAGATCAACGATAAGATCCGTCGTTTCTTCGAGCGTGCGCCCAACGCAACACTGCACAACCACTACGGCCCAAGCGAAACCCACGTTGTCACCGCCCACACGCTCAGCCGAAATCCTAAAGAGTGGGTCACGCTGCCATCTATCGGCGGTGCTCTGCCCAACGTGGAGCTCCACCTGCTGGACCCCGATGGTCACCCCGTTTCCCCCGGGCAGCCTGGCGAATTGTTCCTCGGTGGTGTGGCTCTAGCACGCGAATATTGGCGCCGAGAGGATCTGACCCGAGAACGTTTCGTTCCTCATCCATCGGGGCAGGGCAGGCTGTATCGCACGGGCGATCTCGTGTCCCAGGCTGTCAATGGTGAGCTTGATTTTCTTGGCAGGGCCGATCAACAGGTCAAAGTTCGAGGCTTCCGCGTGGAGCTGGGTGAGGTGGAAGCAGGCTTGTCCGCCTGTCCCGGAGTGCGCGAAGCCGTGGTGGTGGCCGAGGGAGAAAGCGGGGACAAGAGGCTCCGAGCGTTTGTGGTGCTGGAGGGGCAAGCTGGAGAGAGAACGGAAGCCTCACTACGCGAGCAGCTGACGAAGCAATTGCCCGACTACATGGTGCCCTCGGCGTTCGCGTTCCTTGCGTCATTACCATTAACCCCTAGCGGCAAGGTGGATCGCCGGGCTCTTTCGGCGTCGAACAGGCAACGCCCTGAACTCTCGGAAGCCTACGTCGAACCCGGAACAAGCACGGAGCGGGTGCTGGCGGATCTTTGGCGCGACCTTTTGCGCATCGATCGCGTGGGCGTCGATGATAGCTTTTTCGAGCTGGGGGGCACCTCGCTCATGACGATGCAACTCGCCACGCGCATCTTCGAACGCTTGAAAGTGCGCGTGCCTACCACCGTGCTCTTTCAGAGGCCGACAGTACGGAGCCTGGCGCGCCATCTGGACGCTCCCAAAGCAGAGCCGGGCTCTACACAATCCGAAGCGCTCGCCCATGCGGCGAGTAGCTGGGATTCCGATTCTATTGCCATAGTGGGTATGGCCTGCCGCTTGCCCGGCGCTCCCAACCTCGAAACATTTTGGTCTAACCTGCAGGCGGGCGTGGATTCGATCGCGCACTTTAGTGACGAAGAGTTGCGCGCCGAAGGCGTCGCCGAAGAGCTGCTTGCTGACCCCAACTTCGTCAAAGCCCGGGGGTTGTGCGCCGAAGCCACCTCGTTGGACGCCGCCTTTTTCGGCATCAGTCCACGAGAGGCTACGCTCACCGATCCGCAACAACGCCTGTTCTTGGAAACATGCTGGACGGCGCTCGAACACGCGGGGCAGGGCGCCGTGGCTGACGCTACTTGGCGCATCGGGGTCTGGGGTGGCGTGAGCACCGGCATGCGGAGCAACACGTACCTCCTGCACAATCTCTACAGTGACCCGTCGGCGCTCGGCCCTGAAGAGCGCGTTACCGCGATGATCGGCAACCAGAACGATTACATCGCGACGCGCGTGGCCTACAAGCTCGGTTTGCGCGGCCCTGCCGTGTCTGTGCAGACGGCGTGCTCGACCTCACTGGTCGCGGTCGTTCAGGCGTGCCAGAGCCTGCTGGCCGGGGATTGCGACATGGCGTTAGCCGGTGGAGCTTGCGTGCTTTTCCCCGAGAAGCAAGGCTACCTCTTCCAACCGGGAGACATCGGCTCTTCAGACGGCAGGTGCAGGCCCTTCGACGCGCGTGCGGATGGCACGGTATTCAGCGACGGCGTGGGAACCGTAGTGCTCAAGCGGCTCTCAGCCGCGCTGGAAGATGGCAACACCATCTATGCCGTGATTAAGGGTGCGGCGGTCAACAACGATGGCTCCGAGAAGATGAGCTTCAGCGCGCCGAGCGCCGACGGACAGAGCGAGGTAGTGCGCCGCGCTCATCAGCTCGCGCGCTTCGCGCCCAGCACCATCGGCTACATCGAAGCCCATGGAACCGCGACACCCATCGGCGATCCGATTGAAGTACAGGGCCTGCTCAGCGCATTCTCGGGCGAAGAGCTGCCTCCGCATTCATGCGCGCTTGGCAGCGTCAAGAGCAATGTGGGGCACTTGATTGCGGCTGCCGGAGTTGCAGGCCTGATCAAGACGGCTCTCTGCCTTTACCACCGGCGCTTGGTCCCCACCGCACACTTTGAGCAGCCGAACCCGCAGATTGATTTCCCGAACACGCCATTTTTCGTAAACCAAGAGGCTTCACCCTGGCCACAAGGCGCGACGCCTCGACGCGCTGGGGTGAGCGCATTTGGTCTCGGGGGCACGAATGCTCATGTGGCGCTGGAAGAGCCTCCGAGAGTGCAAAGCCAGGCGAGCGCTCGCAGATTTCATCCCATCGTTTTGTCGGCGCGCAGCAAAGAAGCCCTAGAAGCGAGAACCGCTCAGTTGGTAAGCTTCCTCGCGGAGCGACCTGACGCGAACCTGGCCGATGTGGCTTTCACGCTCGCTCAAGGCCGAGCCGCTCTGAACCACCGGCGCGCAGTGGTGGCCGAAAACGCCGCTGGCGTACTAGCGGCCTTGGAGGCACGCGATCCAGCGAGGTTGTTCACGCAGGCCACTCGTACCAAAGCGGCCAAGGTAGTCTTCATGTTCCCCGGCGGGGGCGCACAATACGCACGCATGGGAGCGGGCCTGTACGAGGCCGAACCCGTCTTTCGGGAGTGGCTCGATCGCGGGTTCGTGTGGCTTCACGGCAAGCTAGACGTTGACCTGAAGAGCCTTTGGTTTGGCCAAGACACCGCAGCCTTCGAGCGGGAATTCCAGCGCCCTTCCGTGCAGCTGCCCGCGCTTTTCTTGTTAGAGGTAGCGCTCACCCACCTCTGGCGCGCCTGGGGCGTGGAACCGGAGGCATTCATCGGCCACAGCATGGGCGAAAATACCGCAGCGCACCTGGCTGGCGTCATGAGCTTCGAGGCTGGGCTCGGCCTAGTCACACTGCGTGGCCAACTGTTCGAACGTATTCCCGAGAGCGGCATGCTGCATGTCCCACTCGCTGCTGAGGAGCTGCAACCACTACTGGGTGACCTAGATCTGGCAGTCGTCAACGCCCCAGACATGTGCGTTGCCTCTGGGCCCAACGAGCTTTTGGATCGCTTGGAGCAAGTGCTGCGTGCGCGCGACGTAGACGCACGCCGCATCCAAATCTCGATCGCCGCGCATTCGCGGCTCGTAGAACCCATACTCGCTCCTTTCCAGCAGTATCTGGAGAGCTTGGATCTAGAACCGCCTCGCATCCCTTTCATCTCTAATCGCAGCGGCACCTGGATCCGCCCCGAGGAAGCTCAAGATCCTCAGTACTGGGTGCAGCATTTGAGGGGCACGGTTCACTTCGGACAAGGCGTGCAGACCTTGTTGAGCGAGAACGCGGGGCGCGTGTTGTTGGAGGTCGGCCCAGGAAAGACGCTCGGCTCACTGGGGCGCGCGCAGTTTCCCACCGCCAATATCGTGGCTTCGCTGAGGCACCCGAAGGAAGAGCTGGAAGATGAGCAGGCATTCCTGGAGTCCTTCGCTCGCCTTTGGCTCGCCGGTGTGGATCTTGATTGGGGAAAGCCTTGGCCCAACGAGCACCGGCAGCGCGTAGCGCTCCCCACGTATCCTTTCGAACGCAAACGTTTCTACTTCGACCCTCCGCAAAAAGAGCGTGCGTTGCCAGCACCGACTTCCCCAATTCCTGTAGCCGAACCCGTGGTGATCAACATGCCTTCCTCCGAACCTCGCTACGACCGCATCCTCCTCCGCCTGAAGGAGGTGGTCTTCGAACTCAGTGGGCTGGAACCCGATCAACAAGAAGTAGATACCCCGTTCGTCGAAATGGGCTTCGACTCCTTATTTCTTACGCAAGCTAGCTTGGGCTTCAAACGCGCGCTCGGCGTCAAGGTAACCTTTCGCCAGCTATTCCAAGATGCACCCTGCTTGAGTGCCTTGGCACGCTACATCGACGGAGAGTTGCCCCCGGACGCGCTGCCCGCAGCACCGGTGGCGCAGGCTGCGGCAGCGCCCGTGGCTGTGCAAGCTCCAGCTGGCAACGCCCAGCTTCCAGTGGCAAGCGGCGCCCCGATTACGTTCCCTGCCGGAGGAGGCCCAGCCAACCTGTTGGAGCTGGTGCTCGCTCAACAACTTCAAACCACTTCGTCCCTGTTGGCGGCTCTCCGTGGCACCCCTCAAGGCCAAAACATGCCCGCTGCTCCATTGGCACCGCAGGCTCTGGCAGCACCCGCACCAGCGGCGGCCGCAGGCCCATCGAGCGCAGTCGGTGCCGCCTCTGCCAAGCCCACCGCTTCCGGCACCTCGGCCGTAATGGAACCCGATGGCCCCAAGCGCTTCGGCCCGTACAAGCCCATCGAGCGCGGGCGCGACGGCGGCCTCAATGATCGGCAGCGACGGCACCTGGCGGATCTCACCGAGCGGGTTCTCTCCAAGACGCCCTCATCCAAAGCACTCACGGCAGAACACCGTGATCACTTCGCCGATCCACGCGCCGTGGGCGGGTTCAAACAGCTTTGGAAAGAGATCGTCTATCCCGTCGCTGTGGACCGCTCCAAAGGCGCGTACATGTGGGACATTGATGGCAATCAATACATTGATTGTGTGGGAGGCTTTGGTGCGGTGCTGTTCGGCCACGCGCCGGATATGGTGGTCAAGGCACTCGAGAAGCAGCTGCACCGCAATCTCGATTATGGCCCGACCTCGCCCATTGCAGGTCAGCTCGCCAAGCGCATCTGCGCGCTCACGGGAATGGACCGCGCCACCTTCTGCAACACGGGCTCCGAAGCGGTGCTCGCTACGATGCGCTTGGCCCGCACCGTCACCGGCAAAGACAAGATCGCCACGTTTACCGGGGATTATCACGGCATCTTCGACGAAGTGCTGGTGCGCTCGAAGACGGTGGGCGGGAAAAAACGCAGCGTTCCCGTAGCTCCAGGTATCCCGCAGGATGCGTCGTCGAACATCGTTGTGCTGGACTACGACAACCCGGAGTCCCTCAAGATCATCGAAGAGCGGGCGGACGAGCTCGCCGCTGTGTTGGTGGAGCCGGTGCAAAGCCGTGCACCTCATCTTCAGCCCAGAGAATTCTTGCGCGCACTGCGTCGGTTGACCGAGCGCCTGCAAATTCCGCTCATCTTTGACGAGATCATCACCGGGTTTCGCGCCGGCCCGCGCGGGGCGCAAGGCTTCTTTGGGGTCGAGGCGGATCTGGCAGCCTACGGTAAGGTCATCGGCGGTGGGATGCCCATCGGCGTGGTCGCCGGCAAACGCCAATACATGGACGCCCTCGACGGCGGCACCTGGCGCTACGGCGATGAATCTTTCCCGGAAGCGGGGGTCACCTATTTCGCAGGCACTTTCGTGCGTCACCCACTGACACTTGCTGCCATCGAAGCCGTGCTGGACCGGATGGAGGCCGAAGGCCCAGCACTTCAAGAGCGCGTGAACGTTCGCTGCGCACGGTTCGCGGCTGAGCTCAACGATCATTTCGAACAGCGTGGTATCCCGATCCACGTCGAGCATTTTGCCTCAGTGGTATTGCCCAAGTACGGTGGTGACCCGGAGTTTGAAGGACTATTCTATCAAGAGCTCCGCTACCTAGGCGTCCACATCTGGGAAGGCCGCCCCGGGTTCATGACGACGGAGCACACGGATGCTGACTTCGACGCGTTGATCGCGCGCTTCAAGCAGGCCGCCGAGCGCCTCGTGGAAGGAGGCTTCCTAGAAGCCCGACCACGGCACCTCAGCTACAAGGAAGTTCCCCTCACAGAAGCCCAAACCGAGCTCTGGCTCGCTACCCAGGTCAGCGAAGAGGCGGCCTTGGCTTTGAATGAGCCGTGCTCCTTCCGCTTGACCGGAAGCGTTTGCTTGCCCGTGCTTCGCCGTGCCTTTCGACAAGTCGTGCAGCGCCACGATGCGCTCCGGGCTTCTGTTACCTACGACGGTGTCGGGTTCAGGGTAGCTTCATTTATCGACCCCGAGATCCGCGAGCTGGATCTATCGGCATTGTCGGAAAGCGAGCGCGAACAGGCGCGTTCGGATTTCTACCGGGAAGATAGCCGCACGCCGTTCGACCTCACGCGCGGCCCTTTGGTGCGGGCGACGCTTATCAAGCTTGCCCCGGACGATCATGAGCTGTTGGTCACCGTGCACCACATTGTCTGCGACGGTTGGTCGATTTCGATCCTGATTCATGACCTCAGCCAGCTGTACACGTCGAACCTGACGGGTCGCTCCTCTCAATTGAGCCCACCTCGCCAGTTGGCGGACTACACCGAGTGGGAACGTGAGCACGCTCAATCGGCTGAAGCGAAGGAGAGCCAAGCCTTCTGGATCCACCAGTATTCTACGGTGCCAGCTCCCATCGAGCTGCCCTTCGATAGGCCCCGGCCAGCACGGAAGACGTTCCGCTCGATGCGGCACGCCAAAACTATCGACCGCTCGGTGGGCAATCGACTCAAGGAATACGCCAAGGCAGAGAAATGCACGCTATTTTCCGTGCTACTCAGCGCTTTTTCGGTGCTGATGCATCGCCTCACCGGGCAGAGCGATCTCGCGATCGGGATCCCGGCAGCGGGCCAAGCACAACTGGGCGCCAATGACCTCATCGCACACTGCGTGAACTACCTACCCCTGCGTATCCAACTCGATCCAGCAGAAAATTTAGCGAATCTTCTGCTAAGAATCAAACAGCAACTCCTGGATTCAAACGAGCATCAGGATTTCACCCTCGGCACGCTCCTCAAACACGTGAGCGTAGATCGGGATCCAGCTCGCCCCACTCTCATCTCGGTAGATTTCAACGTGGATCCAGCGCTGCCAGGGCTCGAATTCCGGGGCCTCAAGGCTGAATACGTCTCGACGCCGCGTGACTACGCGATGCTTGACCTCTCATTGAACGTCATCGAAACGGATGGCGCGCTCCTCCTGGAATGCGACCACAACCTAGATCTGATCGATCCTGAAACCGCACGGCGCTGGATGGCGCATTATGAGGCGCTCATCTCGGATCTGGTTCAGAACACGCACCTCCCGATCCAACAGATCCCGCTCGGCAGCGTTGCTGAGCAAACTTCGGAGAGCGAATGGAACGCGACTGGCGTCGTTGTTCCCGAGCTCGGCCCGGTGAGTCACCTGTTCGAGCAACAAGCGGAGCGCACTCCCGATGCACCCGCGTTGATGACCCACGACGGCCAGGTTTCTTATGCCGCCCTCAACGCCAGGGCTAATCAAATCGCGCGTTGGCTGGGCAACTTTGGCGTAAGCGCTGGAAGCACCGTTGGCGTCTACATGCCGCGCGAGCCCGCCCTGTATTCGGTATTGCTCGGCATCCTCAAGGCTGGAGCCGCCTATCTTCCACTCGATCCCGACTATCCCGAGGAACGCCTCGAGTGGATGGCGAAGGAAAGCGGTGTGAGCGTGGTGCTGCAACTGCAGGCAACCGCGGACTCAGTGGCGCAACCGACCCCCAACTTCGCAGGAGCGCGCGTGGTGACGTTGGCCGAGCATCAAGCAGCGCTCGACCGCACTTCCACCGATCCCATCTCGAGTGGGCCTTCACTCGAAGCGGTGGCTTACGTGCTTTTCACCTCGGGCTCCACGGGTCGCCCGAAGGGAGTCGAGATCACTCACGCGGCGGTGGCGCACTTGCTCCACGCCATGAGCCTCGTCTGTCCCCTCCAACCAGGGGATCGCGTGCTGCAACAGTACAGCCTCAATTTCGATCCCTCGGTGTGGGAAATTTTCGGCACCTTGTGTTCGGGCGCGGAGCTCGTCGTTCCCGAACGGCCACTTGACGGCGATGCCGAAGCGCTGTTCGAAGCGGTCATTCGCAACCAGATCACCGTGCTCGATACGGTGCCCGCCGTACTCAAGGGGTTTTCCGAACATCCCCGGCTGAGCGAGTGCCGGAGCCTGCGCCGCTTCCAGTGCGGCGGCGAACAGCTTCCCTACGCAGTCGGAAAGAAGTGCGTCGACACGCTCGGCATTCCGCTCGTCAACCTGTACGGGCCGACAGAGGCCACCGTAAATGCAGTAGCCTGGACCTGGGAGCCCAATACCGAGCCCGAACGCGTGCTCATCGGCTCGCCGCTTGCGAACTGCACGGCGTACGTACTTGGGCCAAAGCTGGAGCCGGTGCCGATCGGGGTGGTCGGAGAGCTGTACCTCGGTGGCCCCCAGCTATTTCGGGGGTACGTCAACCACCCCGAGTGGACGCGTGAACGCTTGCTCCCTGACCCTTTTTCGCAGGTTCCCGGGGCCCGTCTTTACAAGACCGGTGACCGCGTCAGGCGCCGGGCTTCGGGAGCGCTGGAATTTGTGGGTCGCACCGATAGCCAGGTGAAGCTGCGAGGGCTGCGTGTGGAGCTCGGCGAGATTGAGTCGACGCTGCTTGCCTCAGAGCTGGTCGGCGAGTGTGCGGTGCTCGTGCGAGAGCTCGAAGGTTTGGGCCCCGAGCTGATCGCTTACGTTGTGCCGAAACCCGGAGAAGTGGTGAGCGCTCAGTCACTGCGGGTGAAGCTGCGGGAAAGGCTTCCAACGGCCATGGTTCCTCAACATTTCGTGCTACTCGCCGAGCTTGTGCGCTTGCCGAGCGGCAAGATAGACATCGCGCAGCTACCGGCTCCGAGCCCACGGGAACGCCAGCTCGACGTCGAGATGGTAGCCCCCACAACGGAGACTGAGCGCTGGCTCGCGGAGATTTGGCGGGACGTGCTGCAGAAGCCAGCCGTGGGCATTCACGATGATTTCTTCGATTTGGGCGGCCATTCGCTGTTGGCGATGCGCATGCTCAGCAAGGTGTCGGCCGCGGGTCGCAGCCGGCTCTCACTCCGCGATGTTTTCGAATCACCCACAATCGCTGAACTCGCTAAACGTGTGGAGGCACGCTCTCAAGAGCGAACCCCCACCGCGCGCCAGGCAGGCATGAGCGAAGTAGTTTTCTGAGGCCCTCGGTTAAGGCGCCTTCAGGCCTTCGTGCTCCCCGACCGAACGTCTCGGCGATTCGTACCACGAGCCCGTCCAGGCCACTGCCGTGCGAGAGTGAACTAAACTTCGTCGCCAGCCGAAAAGTGTTCGCGCGCGTAGCCCACAAGATCCTTCTTGGTGATTTTGCCGCTCGTGGTCTTCTGCATTTCGGTGAGGAAGGTAACGTACTTCGGCACCATGAAGCCTTCGAGCCGAGCGCCGCAATGAGAGATAACTTGCTGCTTGGTATACGAGACGCCCGGTGAAAGCACCAAGAATGCCCGGATAGCTTCGCCGAAAACGGGGTCTGGTGTTCCGATAACCGCCGCATCTTGCACTCCTGCAAGTGCATAGAGCGCGTTCTCCACTTCTTTGGGGCTGACCTTCTCGCCGCGGCTCTTGATGATGTCGTCCTTGCGAGAGACGAAATAGAGGTACCCCTCTTCGTCCATCTTGAAGAAATCACCCGTCCACAGCCAACTCTCGCCTGGGATCTTTCCGGGCTTGAGCCAATTCGCGGTTACCTCAGGCTTTTCCCAGTAGCCTTTCATGACCTGCGGACCCCGCACCACCAACTCACCCACCTCACCACGTGGCATTTCCTGCTGTGTTTCAGGGTCGAGTACGAATGTTTCCATGTTGGGCATCGCGCGCCCCACCGAATCCGGCTTCCGATCAAGATCTTCGGGTGGCAAGTAACACACCCGCTTGCACTCGGTGAGGCCGTACATGCTGTAGATGCGAGCATTGGGGCACACCTTCTTCAGCACTTCGATGTGCGTTGGGCTGAGGGCTGCGGCGGTGTTCGTGACGTAGCGCACCCCAGGAAGCGTGGTGCCAGTTTGGGCGAACTGCGCCAACAGCGAAGCGATCGTGGGCACCACGGGAAGCCCGGTGACCTGCTCCTCCGCTATTACCTTCAGCACCGCGGCTGGGTAGTTGAACGAGCTATCCAACACCAACGTGCCGCCAAATTGGTTCACCATCAGCCACTGGTACAAGCCATAGTCGAACGACATCGGCAACACGTTCACTACCACGTCGTCATGGACATTTCGAACGTACGTCGTGATGGACTCCGCGGCGGCCACCATGTTTTGGTGCGTGAGCATCACGCCCTTCGGATCGCCCGTGGAGCCCGACGTATAGATGATGGCGGCTAGATCCACAGTAATCGAGCGCACCGGCAAAGGGAGGCTCGAAGCGGCCGCAAGTGCAGCTTGGTACTCCATGACCCGCACGTGCGCGATGTCCGTCTCAGACTCAGCGATGAAGGCAACTTTCAAGTGCGGCGCGTCAGGCAGCACTTCCGCGTAGGTGCGTGAAAGGTACTTGCTAGTAATGAGTGCCTTGGCTCGGCAATCATTCAGCATGTAGAGCAGCTTGTCGCTCTTAGTTTGCGAGTTCACGACGCTGAAAACGGCACCTGCCTTGAGCACACCGAAGATGGAAACAGCCGATTGGACGCCGTTGTCGAGGTATATAACGACGCGATCACCACGCTCGACCCCCGCTGCCCGCAAGCAATTGGCAAGCCTATCGGCAGCTTCGTTCACCTCACCCCAAGTCAACCGCTCTTGCTTGAAGACAAGCGCCGTCTTCGCCGCGTACTTGGCGGCGTTCCGTTCCAGGTATTCCTGCAGCAGCGTGACTTGACTTACGAGCATGTTCAGCCTCCGGCGCGCTTCCTTGTTACAAACCCAACAACGTTGCTAACGCTGTCAAAATTCTCGGGCAGCGCCTCGTCGTTTTCGACCGTGACGCCGAACGTTTCCTCAACGAAGAGGATCAAATCCATGGAGCGCATGGAATCTACCAGGTGCAGCTGCTCCAGGGAAGAATCATCCTGGAGCTCAGAGGGGTCCATCTCTCCGAGGAAGGTGCTCTCGATGAACTGCCGAACTCTACGGCGGACTTCAGATTCATTCATGGTGCGGGGGTCCTGAACAACAATGTGGTAAGTGGGGATTTGAGGCAAATCTAAACGAAAGCTCAAACAAACTCGCTGGCGAGGATACGGCGTCTGGCCACGCTCAGCTCACCTTTGAAGGAGAGCAACTCAAGCGGCGTGGCGTGGCTCAGAAACATCAACGGGCTCGCACTGAAGGAGTACGCTCCGCAATTCTTGACGGCGATGAGGTCACCCGTCTCGCAGAGCGGCAAAGCGACGTTGCGTGCCATTGAATCCAGGGGCGTACACAGTGGGCCCACGAGCTCCTGGGGCACCCATTCGTTCTCTGCTACGGAGCGAGAAAGGTTCTCGACAGGGTAGTTCTTCTTAACCAGCTGGCCAAAGTTGCCCGTCGCTGGGAAACAGTGATTCATGCCGCCGTCCATGATCACAAACCGACGGTCGCGCGTGAGCTTGGCATCCACCACTCGCGTCACGTAGACGCCAAAACGTGCGATTAGGTAGCGCCCAAGCTCCACCACAATCTTGGTTTGCACAAAGCGCGGGTGCCTAGTTCTAAAAGCAAGAATGGAGTCTGCAAGGGCGCGCGATACCTGTGTGGGGGAGAGATCTTCTTGGCCGGGGAAATACGCGACGCCAATGCCACCCCCGAGATTGATCTCCTCAAGCGTCACGTTATTGGCCGTAGCTAAGCTTGCGGCTATTCCCAGCGTTTGCTCGACATTCTCCACCAGAGCTGGAAGCTCTAGACATTGCGTGCCAGAAAAGATGTGAATGCCTGCAAGCTTGATCCCAGGAGCATTGAGAGCCTGCTTGAAGACGGCTGCGCTATCTTCCTCCTGAACACCGAATTGAGAAGCCAGGCCCCCCATTTTCATCGCAAAGCCCTTGGGCGCGCTTGCTGGATTAATGCGCAACAGGCAACGCACAGTGCGCTTCTGCTCCAGCGCGAGCGCGGAGATTCGATTGAGCTCGGTAACCGACTCAATGCTGATAGAGCCAAGCCCACGGCTAATAGATAACCGCAGCTCGCTCTCGGTTTTTCCGGGACCCGCAAAACTCATCTTGCTGGGCGACCAGCCAGCCGCGCAAGCCAGCTCCACTTCGCCACCGGATGAGATATCCAGGCCTGGCACCAGCTCTTGAAAAGCCGTGATGATGCGGGGGTTGGGGTTGGCCTTCACGCAGTAAAGCACCTCCACGTTTCCGGGTAGATGCTCGCGCAGGGCAGCCAGGTGCACCCGAGCGGCATCAAGGTCGTAGAGGTAATACGGAGTACCGTATTTTTCGGCGATGTTGGTGAGATCGTGCGCGCCCCAATTCATCATGACAGTGCCTCCTTAGCGGCGGCTTCCCCCGATGTTGCCGCAAGATTTGGGGAAGATTGGCTAGCGGCGGGCTTCAGGCTGCGAACGACGCGCCCCGGATTCCCCATAACCACCGAATCGGCGGGAATATTGCTGCGAACTACGGCGCCTGCACCAATCACTGAACGAGCACCGATGCGCACACCCTTGAGAATCGTTACCTTCTTGCCGATTTGCACATTATCTTCAATGACAACAGACTCCACATCGTCGGGGCCCGCTGGCACCTCCCAAATGGGGCGCATGGGATTGTAGGTGTTGTGGCCTTCGGTATCCGCGATCGAGGAGCCGGCGCCAATCGACACGTAGTCCCCGATTTCGACGGAACGCGCGACACTGAGTGCCGTTCCATGCCCAATGAATACTCCGTTGCCGATCCTCAATACCGGTGCACCCGAATGGGGACTGATAATATCGAGTTTGCCGGAGATCCGTATCTGGCTACCCAGATAGATGGACACGTTACCAATCAAGTACGGAAGCCTGTCACAGGTGATGTCCGTACCGTGTGACGCACAGCGAGCCAGGAAAGCTGGAGTTGCAATTAGGGCGCGCTCGGCCCATTCCAAAAGCTCACGCGATACCCACTGCGCGCGAAAAAGGCTGGCGTACAAGGGGCGCAGCAAGGGGCCCGGCTCCACGGTTGCATACGGCAGCCGCCTTAAGATGGGGCGGAGCAGGCGTTTGACCGAGTCGGCAGGCATGCGAGAATTGGCGTGATGTGAACGGAAAGTGGGGGGGGTGTCAAGCAAGCTCGGGGGGCTAATGGGGGGCTAACGCTCGGCCGGCAGGAGCTCTCGGATGGTACCCCAGCGAAAGTCAGAGAGCAGCGCCTGGAAGCGAGCGAAGCAGCGATCCAAATTGAGGTAGTGGCGAAACGCGTAGCTTGCTCTCACCTGGACGCGCGGTTGAGCCGGATCAATCTCCCACGGATGGATATAGAAAATGTAAGGGTCGCCTCGCCGCAGGATCTCGCGAATGCCAGTCTTGAACACTGCGTACGGAAGGAGTCGAAAGTAACCTCCACCTCCCCAGGGCAAGCTGTGTCCGAATACGTTCAAGCTGGAGATAGAGACCTCGTAGAAATCGTCCCGAAGCTCGGTAATCGGTTCCCCTCGCTCCAAGCCTTGCAGCTTTCCGTAACGATCATGAGCCACTGTCGCGAAGGCAGAGGAATCATAAGCAAACCCCTCCTCCTTCAACACATCAATGGCCCAATCGGTGATGGAAAAGCTGGGCGCGCGATAGCCGAGCACGCGCGAGCCTGTGTGCTCCTCCAGCAGGCCCTTGGCACGCTTTAGGTCTTCCCGAAATGCGTCCGGCGTGAGTTTGTTCAACAGGTCGTGCCCGTAGCCATGACAGCCCAACTCGTGGCCGGACGCTACGATGCGACGTACGAGCTCGGGGCAACGCTCCGCAACCCAGCCCAACACGAAAAAGGTACCGCGCACATTCTGTTCGGAGAGCGCTTGCAACATCCGAGCTGTGTTTTGTTCAACACGCAATTCCCGTTGGGACCAGCTGGAAGCTGGCACTGCCGCACGTAGATTTTCGACCTGAAACCAATCCTCGACGTCGATCGAAAGGGCGAGGCGGGCGGCGGTGGGGGAAAAAGCGGTCATAGGAGCCTGTGCCCCCGCGCCCGGAACGCGGAAACGTCTTCGGGCTTAGGAAAAGAGAAGTACTTCTTCGTCGACATGTCTATCGGTGTCGGGGTGAGGCTACCGGCACGGAGCTTTCGCAGCACATCCATCATGAGAAGTGCACCCTCGCGCTTCGTCTCCGTGATGACGCGATCCAAGGTGTCACGCTCGCGGAGGGGAAAATCCAAAGTGGCCAAGATCCTCCCGGCATCTATCTTTGGAACCATCTCGTGTACGGTAATGGTTGCGGAGGTTTCACCATGACGCATCTGCCAAAAATTAGGCATCATGCCACGGTAAACGGGGAGGCGGCCAGAGTGAATGTTGATACAACCGAGCCGGGGGACGCTCAGGATCGGTTCTTTGAATATCTCCGGCGCAGCTACTGAAACGAGCACGTCCGGAGCGAGCGCTCGAACGCGTGCCACGTATTCGTCACTATTCACGGAACGAGTGGGTACGAGGGGAACGGAGGCTTCCCGCGCAAGCGCCGCGATGGACCGTCCTTCAGCTTTGGCTTCGGCAAAGCGCAATCCCATGCGAGCGAAGTCGACAGGCCCGTAGAATTTCAACATTCGTTCGGCCGTCTTCGTGAGAGGTTCGTGGAAGGCGGCGTCCACCGTTACCCCGACGATCGAAAACTCATCCTTGGGGTATTGTGCGAAGAAGACCTCAAAGAACTTGAGCACGTAGAGCGGATCGTCTTCGGTGACGAATAGGATTCGAAGCGGAGGAAGGCCGTTGCCCTGTGGCTCTCGAGCGGCACGAAACGAGGCCTTGGGGTATGCAGGCTTGGGTCCTCCGGAAACGGAGGCTTGGGCGCTAGTAGGTGCAGCCGCGGCCTGGGAGCTCGAGTTGACGGCGGGGCGCCGGAGAAATGAGTCGTACTCCCAGAAGTAGCGCATCAGGCCTTTGGTGTGGCTCAGGCCCAGGCGTGATAGCGGCTTCTTGTTGGTGATGCGCTGCCAATTGTGCACGATGCTCACGTCTGGGTAGTACCAAACCTTGAGGCCGCTCTTCCAAACACGTGCGCAATATTCAACGTCTTCGGGCGCATAAAAAATACGTTCGTCGAGCAAGCCCACGCGCTCCAGCACGCTACGCGGCAAGAACCACGCCGCTGACATCGCAAAATCAACTGGAACCGTCTTGCTTTCCAGCACGTCTCCGACGCTTTCATCTTCCTTTCGGAGCTTCTCCATACCCAACAAGCGGTAGGCCTTGGTCTTGAGAGTGGGGAAGCGCCGAGCGGATTCTTGAAAATCTCCGGACGGATAAATGAGCCTGGGGCAGATAATGCCCACTTCTGTTAACGATTCTGCAGCGCGAACCAGCCCGAGCAACGCTCCCGCCGGAATTTCCGTATCGCTGTCCAGAATGAAAACGTATTTGCCCCGCGCCATGCGCAGCGCAATATTCCGTGGGACGGTGGTGCCGCGATTCTCGCTCAGCGGGACGACGTGAATGAAATCGTGGCGTTGCTGGTAACGATCCAGCAGCACGAGGGATTCGTCTGTGGAGCCGTTGTCCACGAAGAGCACCTCGATGCAAAGCTCGCTCCTTTCGGCGTCCCGAATCAAGGTGTCGAGCATTGCCGGGATGTAGCGTGCGCTATTCCAGGTCAAGGTCACCACGGAGATCAGCGGTGGGTGGGTGGAGGGGGCTTCAGAGGGCGGCGGCGACATGGAAACGGAGCCTAGGTGTGTCTGCTCCAGTGCGCACGCGCGATTTCGCTACAGCGGCTTGGGTGGGGGCCGACTGGTACGGCCTTCTTGGTTGCTCGCGCGGGGCGCCCCGCTTGGGCGGCTGCGCCTGGCAATGAGCAAGGTGGTGTCATCGGCCGCCATGGAGGAGCCGCGATGCATCGTCACCGTCTGGGAAAGGCGACGCTGCATGGTATCGGCAGGGGCATCCGGAAGATCGGACACGATACGCGCGAATTCAGTCGCTATCCGGTTCCCACCCAACGGTGCTCGGTTCGAATCCTCAGCTTCGGTTACGCCGTCGGTGTAAAGTAAGAGGACGTCACCAAAGTCCATATCGTAGCTTTCGGCGACGGGCCGCATGTCCTCCATCATGCCCAGGGCGACGTTGTCGCCAGACTGCAAGAACCGAACGCTACCTGTGGATGAGACGAGGATAGCGGGCGGATGCCCGGCATTCAGGCACTCAAGCCGACCGCTCTTGGAATCGAACGCAATGCACACCGCGGTAACGAAGGAGTGTTCCGGCAGGTAGTGGCAAAGATATTTATTCATCCTGTCCACGAGCTCCGGCAGCTGTAGATCTGCATCCGAGAGCGCATGGACAAACGTGTGCAAGCTTGAAGCAATGAGCGACGCTTGAAGGCCCTTGCCGCAAACGTCCGCCATGATGAGCAGCACCCGACCGTCTGCCAGTCGCACGGCGTCCACGTAATCTCCCCCCACCCACTGGCAGGGCTCAAACCCAATCGAAAGATCCAAGCCTTCGATATGTGGCGCTTTGGGGACGAGGCTTTCCTGGATCTGGCGTGCCATTTCCAATTCGCGATCCACCATGGCGGTCAGCCGCGCATGCTGCCGCATTTCCCAGACCACATTGGCCTGACGGTAGCTATCGGCGAACAAGCTCAGAAGAGGGCTCCATTCCGAGGCGATGCAGAAGCCCTGGAGCTCCACAAACAGCACATCGTAGCCCTCATCGACCGCATCAATGGTGCAGCCTAGGATGAGAATGCTGCCTGCCGCACCCGTTCTGGTGGAGAGGGGGTGGGTAACGTTGGGCTGGCGAAAGAATTCTTCCTGGTCAATCGCCAGCATATCTTCCAGCTGGCTCCGAGTTCTCATCGAACCCTCGCTGACCACCAGCGGCCGATTGTAGGGGCCAGTATGGATCTGCGGCCGGGCCCCCTGGCGGAGCCGTGCAACACAAGCACACAAGCCACTCAACGTGTCCCCAATCATGTACTCGCAAAGGCGCTTCAGGCGCGCACGTTTGTCCTCAAGCTCAATCACCTCTCTCGCGAATTCGCTGGCAGTCAGCAGTCTCAGGCCAGCCAAATCCGTCTCGCTGACAGCTCTGAACCGCATGGTAGCCGGGGTCATGTCATGACCCAGGCCGGGTGGCGGCATGGTTCGATTGATGTCCTGGCCCTCCTCGGACGGAACTCGGTAGCGGAGGGTGTATTCGCCAACCACGATAACGTCACCCGGACTGAGCAGCCGTTGCCCGATCGGCGTTCCATTCACGTAGGTGCCGTTGGTGCTCCCAAGGTCATGAATCCACCAGCGTTCGGATGGATCGGAAACGAACTCGGCATGGATTCGAGACACGCTATGGTGCGGAAGATGAATGTGGAGATCCGCGTTGCGCCCAACCACATGGCGGCCAGGCACCAAGCCGACCACGCTTTGCTCGTTGTTCGCATCGCTGCGAACTTCAAGAAATGCGCGATGCCTCTTGCCTCCCCCGAGCCGCTCACCAAGCACCTGCACGGGCGGAGGCCGCCGACTTGTGCTCGGAACATCCTGCGCCATCCTTAACATCGTTAGTACGGCGACTTTTGCGCTGCAAGGGAGGATTCACACGAAGTCACCGCGTGGATTTCTTTGCATTCGGGTATCCAAGCCGAGCCTCATGGGGGCTACGGCGCTCGAAAAAACCGCTATAACCATGAAATTCCATGCCCCCGATCAGAGGAAAAAAAGCACTCTTGGCCACAACTTTGGGTCGACTCGGGGCGCTCGACGCCGCTTTTCGTCTTCGGCGGCTGAGCGGCGCGCAATCCCTGACGGTGCTCACGTACCACAGCGTGGGGACGGTTAGGCCCGATTACCCCTTTGACCCGGAAGTTGTGGACGCGACCGCCGAAAGCTTCGACGCACAGCTTAGGATACTGCGCAAACACTGCAGTGTGGTTCGGATAGACGACGTACTTTCTGCGCTTGGGGGCGGCCGGCTCCCACCCAACGCTGTGCTCATTACGTTCGATGACGGCTACAAAAGCTGCCACAAAGTCGCATTTCCCCTGCTGCAACGCCACGGGCTGCCTGCGACGTTCTTTATTGCCACCGATTACGTCGAGGAACGGCGCCTCTTCTGGTGGGACATCATCCATTACGTCTTCAAGAGCACCACTGAGGCGGCTATCGAGTTGAGCTACCCGAATCCGCTGCGGCTCGACTTGAGCGACCGGACGGCCAGCATTGCGCTCCTGCTCCGGTTGGCAAAAGAAACCTACGGCATCGACGTGCGCACCTTCGTCACACACCTTGCTGAACGCGCGAAGGTGCCGCTCGACCGGGAGCGAGAACGCATTCTCGCCGACGAGCTTATCATGACTTGGGACGAGATTCGTGAGCTCTCAAGTGCGGGAATGGACGTGGAGGGCCACACCCGCAGCCATCGCGTCCTGCAAACCCTCACGCCAACCGAGCTGAGCGAAGAGCTCTTGGGTTGCCGAATGAAGCTGGAGAGCGAATTGGGGAAACCCGTGCGCACGCTTGCGTACCCTGTCGGGTTTGTGATCGATGAGCGTCCGGACTTGTGCCAGGCTGTAGCCAACGCCGGCTACGGCGCCGGCTTCAGCAACGACACCGGGATAAACCGTAGGTTGCAGCGAGGGCAACGCTTCGGCATCCAAAGGCTCGCTATGGATAAGAGTGAGCCGCTCGCACTATTTCAGGCCCGGCTGACCTTGCCCAACATGGGCTAACGCCGTCGTAGGCTCATGCTTGCGGGCGCACCCGTGCCACGATGTAAGACGTGAGAATCGCAAGCTCTTGTGGCGAACGGTCAGCGTAGCGCGCACATAACTTCAGACCCGAGACGGCGGCAAGCGCGGATTCATCTACGACACCCACCTCTTTGATCACATCGTACCCCGCGCGACGCACCAACTCCAAGTACTCGAAGTGCCGCAACCGGTTCTGGTAATTCTGCACATTCAGGCCCAAGACGCCGATCATCCAGTCGTCGAACTTGAGGAAATTGACGCGCGATATGCTCTTGTCTTTGTGTTCCCAGTGGTCGGAATTATCGACGATATGGCAGGTGACACCCTCCGGCTTCAAAATCCTCCGGAAGCCGACCAAGAGCCCCTCGATCACCTTCGGTGGAATATGCTCCAACACGGCGCGAGAGGTCACCACGTCCACCGAAGCGGTCGGCGTACGGTCGATCTCGTACGGAACCAGGTAGCTCATGTCGAGGTGATCGAGCAGCGAGCTCAGATCCGTGGTGGTAGGCAGCTGAAGCCGCTTTTCGAAGTCCACCTCCGTCAAGCCAAGACATTCGATGATTCGAGCACGGCGCTGCCGCAAGAAGGCCGCGGCATTGGCCACAGTGTGGGGGTCCATCAAACGCTCCTGATCGGTGAGCGTTACGTGCGCGGCGCCAGCAACTCGGTACAGCAGAGGGATTAGAGGTTGCCAGCCAGTGCCCAACTCAAGCACCGTTCTACCCGCGAGCGGCGCACCTGCCTCCGCCAAAAGCCGCACCTGCTCAAGCCCCTGCTCGAAGGTGAACTCGTCAAAGCCCGGATGGGTCTGATATGGAAGGAGGCGGCGTTTGAGCTGCCTCAATGAGTCTTGAAACGGCAGCGCCGCCTTCAAGGTATCTTGTGCCCACTTTCGTTTCCAACCCACGTTCTACCTCCGCTAACGGGTGCCTTCGGATCGAGCGAGCCCTCGCGTCAGGCCTAACCAGAGCACGCCTCCTAGCACTGCGCCGCTCACGTTGACTACAACGTCGAGCCAGCTCCCAAAGCGGAAGCCCATGGAGAAGAACTGGGACGCTTCGGCCAGGAGCGAAAGCACGAACTGAAACCCAGATGCCATCAGGATCCCTTGCCAGGCTGGTCGACCCCGCCGGAGTAGCCATGCCAAGCCCCAGGCGCCGACAGGCATGGTTGCAATGACATTGAGCACAACGTCGAGCCAATATTGCGCATTGGTGACAGGCGCTGGCAGGGGCAAGCGCCACTTCCAGATAAACGGCCAAGCTTCAACTTCGAGCGGAAGATCAGCGAGGCCTGACCCTACGAAGGTCAGCTTCTGACCATTCACATCATGCCGTAGCGCCAGGTGCGGTACCGGAGGTACCTCCCGGCGGAAAAGGCCCGAGGCCTCCGTGGGCGTCAGCGGCCGATCGAACAGGCGCAGGCCATAGATGTTCCCCACGAATGGCCGATCCCCGGTGATCTCATTGGCCAGGGAGATGAAGCCTTCACCCCAAGGAATGTCTTTCCCGTAGAACGGCTCGGTGCGCCAATGCGCCCCATCTACGTAAACGTGAACGCGGCCACCTTCGAGGACTAGGACGTAGTGATGGCGAACGTTCGACTCGAAAAGGCCGAGCACGTAATTGCTGTCGTTCTTGTAGCCCAACAGCAGATCGCCCCGGCGCTGGGCTATCGTGAAGATGGGGTTCGCCTCGTCCGCGGAGTACGAAAGGATGCGCGAGGACTCATCTTGCTCGAAGAACGTTGGCAGAACATCGAACTCCACGCTGAGCCGGCCCTCGCGCATAGCGGCGGATCGCGCAAAATCAGGCGCCCACGCCGAGCGAAAGAGGCTGGGCTTCTCGAAGCTAATACCGCCGCCCGGCACCTCCTCGAAGCGCGAAGCGGCGAACGGATTCAAGGGCATCCAAGGAAACAACGTGAGCAGTAGAAAGGCTGCGGCGGTGAACAGCAGCCCGGGCGCGCTCACTCGCTCCAATGCGGTCATCAACCGCTGAAAGACTGTCAGTGCTCTGCCCACGAAAGCGGATCGCATCCTCAAATAGCCAATGCCTACGCCGGTCGCAGCGTCGCGCGTGCCCGAGCCAACAGGTTCACGGCCTTATCATGCAACTGATACCTGAGCTGCACGCCGCTCAACCGGGACAAATGCTGCCAGGCCTCCTTGTTCCGCTGCAGTATCGCGGAGCGCAGCAACAACCCGATACTCGACGCCCACTCGACCTCTTCGCACTTGGAACTGGCACGCCACGCCGGATCGGTGCTGAGCCGAATCGCAGCATCCACGAAATTGAGCCCGTCGATGAGCGAGGTGACGCTCCGGTGCCAAAATCGCGGATTGACTTCGATAAGAAGGACCTGCCCATCACTCTTGCGAATGCGCATGTCCACGTTGAGTGGGCCCGTGAACCCTGCCCGCTCGACGATCTGCCGACCCAGGGCTTCCACGCGTTCGTTGCGCACGAATTGCGTCAAGCGAACGGGCTCTGCCGATGGGCCGAAATAGGTCGTCTTCATGACCGACCACACGGCCACCTTTCCGTGCAGGGCGTAGCCATTGAAGTCGATGTCCTCGCCTTCAAACCATTCCTGAATCAGCACCGGGAAAAAACCAGGCTCCGCGTTCTTGACGCGTGAACGCAGGGCGGAAAGCGATTCGAACTTCTCAATTCCTTTTTCCCCCGCACCGAGCAACGGCTTTGACAGCAACGGAAACTCCAGGCTCTCAATCTGCCCGCTCTCGAGATCCTCGGCGCTTGCTAATAGGAGCGAGCGCGGGTGCGGTAGACCGTGCTCGACGCAGAACTCATAGAACTTGAACTTGTCGTCCAGGGTTTCGATAATACTTAGGTCGCTCAGGGGTACTAGGCGTGTGACCTGTTCGAAGCGCGCGCGGTGAAGGACGAGGAACTTCAAGCTTTCGAAGCTGGACGGAACGACGACCTCGATGTTTTCGCGGAGAACCACCCGCAACACTTCCTCGGCCAGCTCCGGGGAGGCTTCGGCAAACGACAGCTCGGGCGGGAGCCCGAAGAAGCCGTCGCACTTGGGGCTCACCGAAAGTGCCCGGTTCCTGGCCGCATCCCCCGCGACGAAGACGGTGTGGCCGCCGGACTTGGCGCACCAAAGAAGCCCCCTGGCTTCTTCATCACTTAACAAGAGAACTCGTGACATCTGTTAGCCGACCAGCGCCTGTTTCATCCCGAGCCTATCTTCTTTCTATCCCGAGCCTATCATCACGAGGCTGCTCCATGGCGCGATCCTTGGCAAGCCGCATTTGTACACACGTGTTGTGGCTCTTGCGTCCTCCGCCTGCGTCGCCGTATGGTACGTCGCGAGCTTGGGTCTTCCTTTCGCTCTGCGACACTGACCTTGCAACACCGATTCGTCGAGTAACACCATGACATCACCCACCAATACCGGCAGTCTCAACTCCTACTTGCAATTGATTGGCGTTCGGTCGCTCCCGAAGCGGACCAGCCCATTCGACCCCGGGTACGATCCAGCGACCACGGAGAGCCATCTGGAGCAAAGCGCGCATCTCATGTCGGTGCTCAAGATCTCCATGGCGTGCTGGCAAATCGCTGGCGAAGCTGCCACTCGCAAGAAGATCGCAGCCGCCAATCGACTGGGCGTGAAGACCTGCGCGGGCGGCGGGCCCTTTGAGGTTGCCGCAACCTTCGGCGTCGTCGAAAAGTACCTCGAGTTGTGCAAGGACGTTGGCCTCACGCGCTTTGAGGCCGGCCAAGGCTTCACGCACACCAATCTCAAGCCCGCAGAGATCTGTCGGCTGGGCGAGAAGATCGGCCTCGAGGTGCAGTATGAAATCGGCGAGAAGCACACCGGGCCCATGACCCCCGCACAGCTCAAGGAGCTGATCGAAGAGGGTAAAGAGTGGCTGGGTGCGGGCGCTGTGGAGCTTGTCGTAGAAGCTCGCGAAAGTGCGCAAGATGTAGGCCTTTTCGACAGCACCGGGAAGTTTAACGCTGCCGGCGCGGACGAGCTAGTAGAGGCGCTTGGGATGAGCAAGCTCATGTTCGAAGCTCCCAACAAGCGCAGCCAGTTCGCGTTGCTGGATCACTTCGGTCCGGAAGTGGGCTTGTGCAACATTCGGCTGGAAGAGCTGCTGCGCGTGGAGATCTATCGTCGCGGCCTACACTCTGATGCATTCCGACGCGATAACCTGCGGCCGCTCGGTCCGAAGAAGTAACGCGCTACTCGAAACACAAGGGAATTAGCTGTATGGCTCGCACCGTCGTTATTGACTGCTTCGCTGCCAGTGCCGAAAAGTATGGCAAAGGCTGCGCAGTAGTCGCCGTGGACGTTATCCGCGCCACGACCACTCTTCTAACTGCCCTCAGTCTGGGTCGCCGCATCTATCCCGCGAGATCGACCGATGAAGCCGCCGCCATGGCTCGGTTGCTCGATAAGCCGCTGCTCGTCGGTGAGCTCGGCGGGAACGTTCCGTACGGGTATGATCTTACCAACAGCCCAGTCTTGGTAACCGCTTTGAGTACCGTCAACGGTGGGGCTTTCACGGCTCCGGAGCGGCCGATCATCTTGACCTCTTCCTCTGGGGTACCTTTGCTGCTGGACGCCAAGAATAGCGACGCCACCTACGCCGGGTGCCTACGCAACTACAGCGCCATGGCCGAGCACCTGGCAAGGCACCACGATCGGGTGGCTCTTATCGGTGCCGGTACACGCGGCGAGTTCCGACGCGAAGATCAACTTGGTTGCGCCTGGATTGCAGAGAAGCTATTGGCTGCCGGATTCGAAGCTGAAGACGACAAAACGCGTGCCTTGGTGGACCGTTGGCACAACTCCGATCTGCAACCAATTCGCGAAGGCAAAAGCGCAGACTACTTGCGGCGTTCAGGTCAGGTTTTCGACCTTGAATTCGTCCTGAGCAACATCGACGATCTTAAGCTGGTGCCCATATTCAAGGGCGGAGCGATGGTCGACGTCAACGCATCCTAAGCCAAATAGAGCCCACTCTGACTTCCAAGCGACCGCCCATTGCCGACACAACTACCCCAGTTGTGATCATCTGCTGTCAACTCGGAGGCTACGCTATCCTGCGTAGCCTGGGGCCGTATGGTATTGATCTGTACGCTGTTGAGGCCGATCCGGACTCGCCCGCGTTGCGTTCGCGCTACTGCAAGCAGAGCTATATCCAGCAGTTCAATCGCAACGCCCCCGAGGATTACTTGGCGCTGCTGCTGCGAATCGCTCGCGACATCGGGCGAAAAGCGATCCTCATTCCGACGTCCGACGAGCTTTCGATCTTCGTCGCGCGCAACCGGGAAGCCCTTCGAGAGCACTTCATCTTCCCGTATAATTCTGGGGATTTGGTGCATGGCTTGGCCGACAAGCGCCGGATGTATGAGCTTGCGCTCGAGCACCAAGTTCCCGTGCCGACCACGCTTTTTCCTCAGAACGTCGAAGATGTCATCGCGGCGCTCGACGACCTTCGCTTTCCCGTCATGCTGAAAGGCATCCGCGGGGATCGCATGCAGGAGCGCACGGGCGAGCGCATGGTGCCCGTTGCTGCGCGGGAGGATTTGGTCTCGGAGTATGAGAAGTACGAAGACCCGGAAGTCCCCAACCTAATGCTGCAGGAAATGATCCCTGGGGATGACGACCAGGTGTACATCTTCAACGGGTACTTCAACGCGCAGAGCAAGTGTTTGGCTGGCTATACAGGCCACAAGCTGCGCCAATTCCCGGTGCACAAAGGCTGCGCATCACTCGGGGAGTGCCGCACCAACCAAACGGTTGCCGATCAAACCATCCGGCTCATGCAGGCGGTGGGCTACCAGGGCATCCTCGATATTGGCTATCGGCTAGATCCACGTGACGGCCAATACAAAGTCTTGGATATCAATCCACGGCTCGGCCAGGCGATGAGGATCTTCGTTGCCGAAAATGGCATGGACGTAGCGAGGGCCCTTTACCTCGATCTTACAGGCCAAGCCGTACCCGAGAGCCCCGCCATCGAAGGGCGGCGCTGGGTAATCGAGGATTTCGATCTGGTCTCCAGTTTGAACTACTACAAAGAAGGCACGCTGGACGTCCTCAAGTGGGTGAAGTCTTACGGCACCGTTCAAGAAACGGCCTGGATGAACCCAGCGGATCCTTTGCCTGGCCTCGTGTGTGGTCAACGCTTCGCCAAGAAGATGGCGCTGTGGATGCTCAAGTCAGTTCGCGGTACGGCTTGATTCGCTGCGGGTTAAAGCTCTGAGATGTTCGAAACGCGCCGCATTCTCCAGGCTGAAAGGCTCGCGCGCCGCCTTCAAAAACAGATTCGCGACTTGCGCGGTACAGGTTACGTGTACGACCGGGTGGATGAGTACCGTGCGCTTTGGCGTGCTGTCGCGACGGCCGTCCACGCGGAGTTTTTGGAGCTCGGTCCCGATATTTGGGAGTTGAGGCGTGGGCAACAACGCCTACGGCTCGTAGGAGAGCTACTGCCGATCGACCATCCGGTGGTCCTAGAACTGGCGGTAAGAAAGCCCCTCGTGCATCGGCTGCTCCAGGCAGAAGGGCTCCCCGTGCCGGCGCACCTGGCCTTCGATCTGAACCAGTTGGACGCGGCCCGCTCCTTTCTCGCAAAACACGCTCTCGGCTGTGTCATCAAGCCCGCAGACGGCTATGGCGGGCAGGGCGTCACACTGCACGTCACCGAACCCGCCCAGGTACGCCCGGCAGCGGTACTGGCCTCCATCCACGGCCAGCAGTTGATGATTGAAGAGATGATACCCGGTGAGTGCTTTCGCTTACTCGTATTTGACGGACGGCTCGTACACACGCGACGACGCACTGGGCTGCGATTAAGGGCCGACGGACATACCCGCGTCGAAACCTTGCTGGAGCAAGCAGGCATACCGAAAGATGCCAACTGCGACTTCACGCTACGTGCGCAAAAGCTCGATCTTTCGAGCGTACCTGCTCCAGGTTCCGTACTGGCAAGGGGTATCCCAAGCGCAGAACGCGTGGGCCCCAGCTTAAGAACTGTCTACGACTACACCGTCAACCATGTCCATCCAAGCCTAGTAAAGCAGGTGGAGCAAGCGGCGCAGGTGGTCGGCTCACGCCTGCTCGGCGTGGACGTGATCACGACCGATATTGAGCTGCCCTTGGCTGAAACGAGGGGTGCTATCAACGAGGTGAACACAACACCCGGAATGCACCACCACTACGATCGCGGGCGTGAGCTCTATCCGATGCCCGTGATCCAGATTATCGAGCGGTTGCTGGTGGAATCACGAACCTAAGCCGATGAGGCTAGCCAGGCGTCACCCGGCCTGGCTTCGGTACCATTCCGCGGTGGCAGTCAAGCCAACGCCGAGCCCGACCAGCTCGCCGAGTGCACGCTGACACAACGTTGGGTCGAGCAAAGATCGCTCAATATCGCCAGCGCGTTTGCTGGCATGGACGACCTTACAGGTGCGACCTGCAGCCTGAAACGCTACGCGTGCGAGCTCAAGCGTCGTAGTGGGCACACCGGTGCCGATATTCATGACATTGGCCTCGAGCTTACCCAACAAGCCCAATACGTTGGCGCGAGCAACGTCCGTCACGTAGGTATAGTCGCGAACGCAACCCGCATCGCCCTCTTCTCGCATGGCGTTCACTTGAAGAGCTTCGCCGTGCAAGGCACGTTCGAGAAAAATCGCAATCACTCCGGCTTCCCCGTGCGCATCTTGGCGTGGCCCGTAAACGTTGGCGTACCGCAGGATCACCCGCTGGATCTTGCGGTAGGCTTCGTAGAACCCGAGGTAATGCTCGAGCGTTAGCTTGCTGATGGCATAGGGGCTGATGGGGGAAGGCTGCGTTTGCTCCGTGGCCCGGGACCCTTCCGGCACCTCCCCGTAGATGGCGCCACCAGTACTAGCAAACACCACTCGCTCGACGCCAGCCTCGGCGCAAGCGTCAAGCAGGTTCAAGCCGCCGCTGATGTTGACATCCGCATCGAGCTTGGGTTCACGCACGCTCACGCTTACGCTGGCTTGAGCGGCTTGGTGGCTGACAGCCTGGGGTTTGAATTTCAGCACCGCGTTTCGAGTTGCCTCTCGATCGCGCAGATCGACCTCCAGAAGCTCGACGCCCGCCGGGACATTCGCGCGTTTCCCTGTCGAGAGATTGTCGAGCACTGCAACCTCGTGGCCAGCCTCCTTCGCCTGCTCAGCAACGTGGCTCCCAATAAAACCTGCCCCACCGGTTACCAATATTCGCACGTTATGCCTTCCTTGTTGCCGCTTGGTCGCACTCTGCGCGAGGGACAGCCGCCTTCGGTAAATAGCGGGTCCTTCCTTCAAGAGCAATCGGTCTGTGTGGACCCTAATCCGGGGTGGGCATCCAACCAATAAGGTGACGACCTCTTTCAATAACTATGGAGCTCTTTTGATCACTTACACACCAGTGCCGCGCCTTACCGCCGGATCAGGGGAGGAGCTGTCGTCCTATTTAAGGTGTGAGCTGCGCCGCGCGCCTTTTCAGCGACCGTCGTGAATGGTACCACCCGCGCTGGCGTATAGCTCTCTGCGCGCCTATGCGTTAGGACTGCAACTCGTGTCACTCGGCTACAAGGCGGCTCTCGGTGCTATGTGGACCATCACGAGTAGCATCGGATCCCGGGCAGTTGGCCTAGCAAGTACGCTGGTCCTTACCCGCTTCATCGAGCCCTCGGCGTTCGGCGCCGTTTCGGTGGCGTCGGTCATCTTGCTGACCGTCAACAGCGTTTCCACACTTGGCGTCGGCCACTATCTGGTGGCTTTCCCCAAGGCCGGGCGAGACGTCGCTTTCCACGCGAGCGTTATCTACTTGAGTGCGGCGGCCTTGGCCGTCGCGTGCGCGTGCGCGCTGGCCGCACCGTTGGGCGCTTGGTTCGGAGAGCCTGGCGTTACCGAGTACATCCCCTGGTTCGCCGCAGGGATCGCCTGCCAAAGAATCGGGGGGATCCCCACGCGCCTGTTGGTTCGAGACATGAGGTTCAGGGTTATTGGCCTGAGCCAAGTGGCAGGGGAATTCACCTATGCTGCCTCAGCCCTACTGCTGGCCTTCAATCAGTTTGGGGCGATGAGCCTGGTGGTAGCAGCGCTCGGGCGGGACATTCTAGTTGCTGCGATCGTAACCTTTTCAGTCAATTTTGCTGACTGGTTAACTCCCGTCCGGCTTCGGCTCGAGGAAGTGAAGAAGCTGTTGCGATTCGGCCTTCCCTTCGGTGGCTCAGCGGTCCTAGATATCGGCTCACGGCGCTGGGACAATCTGATGTTCGCAGCCCTTTTTGGGACGGACGCAGCTGGGCGTTATAGCTTGGCCTACAACCTCGCGGACGTTCCGGCCGCTCAAGTCGGGGAGCACATCGGCGACGTGTTGTTGCCATCGTTCTCTCGCATGACCGATCCTGAGGAGCGTAAGCGTGGTCTCGTTCGCGCAGGGGGCCTGCTGGCCCTTTTGGTGTTTCCGCTAGCCGTAGGGCTGGGGGCTGTGGCGGCCACGCTCGTAGAGACTCTGTTTGATGCCAAGTGGCAGGGAATAGCTCCCCTGTTGATGGTGCTCTCGGTTCTATCCGTGGTCCGCCCATTGGGTTGGCTGCTTTCTTCGTACCTTCTCGCGGGCGCTCGAACAGGGCAGATCTTCGCACTCCAAGCCATCAAGGCGCTGGGCATCGTGGGTTTCATTGCATTGCTTTCACCCATGGGTGAGCTCGCCGCGTGTGCCGCGGTGGGTTTGGCTTTTGGCGCGCATGCCCTAGCGGCTTCCCTGTTGGTCCGACGCGCCGACAACATCTCGCCCACGGACCTGATCGGCCCGATGCTCCGTCCGCTCTTGGCGTGCGTCCCGCTTGCCGCTGCCGTGTGGGGCGTGCGTTACCTCGTGCCTTCTGATCTGAACGCCTTGTTAAGGCTCGGTTTGGAAATTGGTGCCGGCGCCGCTGCGTACGTGGCAACGGCTTTTTGGGTCGCCCGGAACCACGCTTCCGAATTGATACGCCTGGCGCGCGGAGCACTCAGTAAGCGTGCGCGTAAAGAGAACGCCTAGGGCGTGTGCGACTGCAGGCGATACGTTGCTACTCGTCAGGCAGGCTATCTGCAAGCGCCTGTAATGCAGCAGCGTCTGCCTGCGGAAGTGTCCAGCCTACTAGCTTGGCCGTTGGGCGCTGATAGAGCACTCGAAAAAATACCAGGGCGTTCAGGTATTTACCCGCATCACTCGGATGGACGCCGTCCTGCCCATGAAGACGCAAAGCCCCAGGTTGCGCCAGATAACGCTCCCAAGCGTCGCCCACGCGGGCTAGCGCCGGTACGAGTTGCGGCTCTTCCGTGCCAAACTTGCGAACGTAAGCTTCCACGACGCCAACATAGCCACGCCGGAGATCCTCCGTCATCGACGCGAAATCCTTATAGTGCTCTTGGTAGACCCAAGCACTCGGGTGCTGAGCCCAGGTCTGAAACAGCACCACACGCGCCTTTGGGCTCTTCTGGCGCAAGCGCTCGATGAGCCACAAAGCATCGTCGCGAAATTCTTCCGGCTTACCCATCTTGGCGGTGGGGCGCGTCGACTGATCCTGCAAGACCACCACGTCCCAGCCGGGCTTGTCGAGGCTGGCGAGAGTAGCTTGGCTCTTGCGGTGATCAGCCAAGGACCAACCGCTTTCAGCACTCATTTCCAGGCTAACATCTGAAATCTGTGCACTCTTCACCAGGAGCCCCAGCACTTCCGGGAGGGGTCCGGAGTGCACAAAGCTGTTACCCACAAAGAGAACGCGCTTCGGAGGTTTTTGAGTTGGGCGCCGCACTGGCCCAGGTGCTGGGGAGGGCGATCGAGCGGGTGCCGTATTCGCCGTATTCGCCGTATTCGCCACGCGCACACCAGGAGCAACGGCTGAAGCCGACGCGGGCGCTACGGGCAAGGTCTGCTGCGAGTCCGGACGGCATGCAGGCCCTAGAAGTAGGGCCAGCACCCAACCCAACCTCAACGCGGCTTTAGCGTTAACGTGGAAGCTCCCCACGCAGCTCAAAGGCCCTGTGTGTACACGCGGATCTTTTCTACATCCGCATCCGAGATCAAGTTGCTAGGGAACGGGGGCATATACACGTTTCGAGTCGCCGGCGTTCCCGTCACGTCACCCTTACGCACGCCCTCCAGGAAGAGACCGGCGTCCAAGCCCTTGATGTATGCGTCGCTCAAGCCACCGCCTCCCGCCTCGGCTTTGCTGCCGTGGCAATGAATGCAGTAGTCCTCATACATGGCTTTGCCTTCGGTTGGGCGGGGCGGGGCGTTGAGAAACGCGATGATCTCCTGAAGCTCCGGACCTGTAATTACGCTCTCGTCCATCGCAAGCATGGCCATCCAGCCGTTGCGCGCTGGCATTCCGTTGCGCACGAGCCACTCCGCGTACGCCGCATCGGGGTGGAGGGCCTCGGGTGCCAGCGCCGTACCCTCCCCGGTTGCGCCGTGACACGCGGCACAGAGAGCGAACTTGGCGGGAGCCGTTCCGTTGCTGGTCGCGCCGCCTGCTGCCGACGCTGTTCCCCCGGCTGCGGAGGAGCTAACTCCGCCAACCGCAGCAGCGGGGTTAGCTCCGCCGGAAGAAGGATTTTGGGTAGCCCCGCCGGAAGAGGGATTCTGGGCAGTCCCACCGGAAGAGGCATTCGAGCTACTTCCGCCGGAGCTTGCTGAGGCACCGCCCAGGCCGGCCCCAGAAGCGCCGGCTGCCGAGTCTGAGTCACTAGAGCACGCCGCCGCACCGAAACCTGCGCCCGTAACGGCCATCGTGGCAAGCAGAGCTGCCCTCCATGAAAGTGCCTTTTTCATTCGGAATTCTCGCTTTCTAAACCCCACGCCCATCTGTAAAAAATCGCCAAAGGCTAGCCTGATTCTCACATTGGAACAAGCCCGGCCATGCCCGTCCGGCCGGAGCGGGAGAGATTGGATGCGCCCTGCATACAATTAACTATTGAGTCGCTGGCCGGTCCCAATGTACGTGTAGAGGATCTATGAAACAGTCTGGCTTCGGAATGTGCAGGGCGGGTGCATGGTTGGCGGCTTTGTTGCTCGGCGCCGCTGGTTGTAGCGGTGGGTCGGTGGGGGACACAGAAGACACGAGCACGTTGTCTGCGGCCCTCACGCAAGCCGAAGTGGATAGGATCATGGGTTTTGAGAACCCCACCTCCGATTGGGCGGCCACTTGGTACTGGTCCCAGCTCTCAGCGTCTTCGGAAGCCGCGCAGGGCACCAAGGCGCTTAAAGTCGTCATGAACTACGCGTCCGCTGGCGTCACTCACGTCAAGGTGGACAATCGCATTGGCACACCGAGTGAAGTCAGTTTTCTCTTCAAGGCTCCCGCTATGGCGAATCCCGCCGGAACGCTGAAGCTTCAGGTGAACTCACCGACCTTGAACCTTTGGTCGGTCACCCTCGGTCAGAAGGATCTCAGCAGCTGGCCGCGTGATGTGTATCAACGGGCGTCGTTTCAGGTGCCCGCCACGGTGTCCAACGCGCTCGCCAAACCTTTCAGCGATCTGAAGTTCACGATCACATGGACGGCTGCAGCGCCCGGAACTTACTACCTTGATGATTTCCAGTTGGGCGCAGTCGCTAGCACCTGCGTCGAAGGCGCCACGCGCACAGGAGCCGCCTGCGGCCTCAACAACAACGGCACGCTCGGCGAGACGTGCACCGCAGGGCAGTGGGTTTCGAACGGTATTTGCACCGATCCGGATGCTTGCGTGAACGGCAGCAGCCGCCCCGGCAGCGGCACCTGCGGGCTCAACAACAACGGCACCAAGCTCGATAGTTGCGTGGCCGGCCAGTGGGCGCTTGCGGCATCCTGTGCCGATCCAGACGTCTGCGAGAACGGCACCAACCGCGTGGGTTCGACGAAGTGTGGAATCAACCTCGCAGGCGGATTTCAACAAATCTGCTCTAGCGGACAGTGGGTGGACAGCTCGCAGTGCGTGGACACTGACGTTTGCGTGAACGGCAGCTCGCAAAGCGGTTCGACCGCCTGTGGTTTGAACCAAAACGGTACCTTGGTGCGCGTTTGTGCCGCAGGTGAGTGGGTAGACGGAGCCACTTGCACCGACCCTGACGTGTGCACGAATGGCTCAACGCAACGAGGGACCACCCCGTGTGGCAGCAACAACGAGGGAAGTCTGAAGCAAGTCTGCTCCGAGGGACAGTGGGCGGACGGTTTGGAGTGCACAACCTCGCGCGTTACGTACCTCTACGTCGGGAGCTACGACGGCAACATTAGAATCTATTCAGTCAACGAAGGCACCGGGCAGCTCACTTGGGTGACCACTTTGGCCACACCGAATGGCCTCGGGTGGGCCGCGGTAGCCTCTGATGGCCTCACGTTATTCGGTGGGTATTGGGGCAATGAGTTGCGCGAGTACAACTTCAACCCGCTCGCTGGAACATTGAGCTTGGGCAGCATGGCGGCCACCGCGGGGCCCGCAAGCCACGTGGCGATTAGCCCCACGGGCCGCCACGTATTCACCACCCATTACTCCGCAGGCAAGCTTTCGGGCGTCCCGTTTATCAACGGCGTGCTCGGCGCCTCTACCGTCTACCAACCTGGCGCGGGTACGCACCAAACGGTGATTCATCCCAACAATCGCTGGGCATTTGTAACGGCGCTCGACGCAGGGCTGGTTAAGCAGTTCGCGTTCGATGGCACCAGCGGCATTCTCACTCCCCAGGTAGTTCCCCAAGTGAGCGTGAGCGGCGGCCCACGATTCATGGACTTCCACCCCGACGGATCTGCGCTCTACGTCCTTACTCAATCAAGCAGTCAGGTGTACGTCTTCGATATCAATCAGACGACGGGTACTCTGATCACCCCCGCACGGCAGGTCATCGCCGCCGTCAGCGGTGGATCTTGGGCTCACAGCTCAGATTTGCATGTTTCGCAAAACGGCAAATTCGTTTTCGCCATCAACCGCTACAACCAGGACATCGTTACATTTCGTGTGAACGCCGATCACAGCTTGGTTTGGGGTAGTCGCGCTGTACTCAATGCTCAAGCACGGGTGTTCGCGCTTTCTCCGAGCGGCAGCCATCTCCACGTCGGCGATTTGAATGGTCGGCTCAGCACCTGGTCGATCGATCCCGTGAGCGGGGCATTGACGTGGGTGAACGACATCACCGGGCTTGGCCAAATCTACTCTGTGCAGAGCGCTCAGGTTCAGTAACTCACGCTCAGTGGTAATCCACCTGAATGTAGGCCTGCGCGCTGGGCTCCTGCATACCAAAGTAGTGCACCGCATCGGCACTCGTGGGCACGACGGTCATGAACACCTGGCTCGGGAACGTGAACGCTGCACGAGGCAGCGGCCAGTAAACATCCTCGTCGACCCGTATCAAACCTGAATCCTGAGCGATGGGAGCGCTTCCGATTTGCAGGGGAAGTTTAGAAAAAAGATCTGAGCGCTGAAAACGTTCGCTGAACCACACGGTGCCGGTGGCGTCAGACCCGGCAACAGCGTTTTTGGTCGAGCGCGCGACCAGATAGACCGCATCGACAATCGCACCGGGGTAGAGAGCCTTGTCTAATTCGAAGTAGTAATATGCGTGCGCATTCGAGCCGACACTTGGTCGGTCGAGACCCACCGCGATCTCTCCGGGCCCCGCCTCCGCCGCGCAGGTATCAGGATTGGGGTTCACGGAGTAGACACAATCGGCGGTCTTGGCGAAAAAGTGCCGTGTGCAATAGTCTATCGCGCCTCCTGGCTTGATGGCGCATGTGTGAATGCATTTGCCAGTCACCGGGTCCAATTCGTTGCAGCCGTTTACCAAGCCCGGGGAGCCTCCGGTTCCGCTGCCCCCGGTAGCACCAGCGCCACCAGCACTCCCGAGCGCGCTACCACCTGCACCGACCAAGGCGCCTCCCGTACCAAGGCCCGTGTTCGCTGGGCTCCCGCCGGAGCTCAGGTTGGTGCTGCCGCCACTCGCGAGCGTTGGCGCAGGTTCTACGTTCTGCGCGGAGCCTGTGCCATTGCCCCCGGCCTGGGTCGACGGAGCTCCTCCGGTCGCCCCGCTTCCTCCCGCGCCAGTGTCCGTGTCGGGCACGGCCACCACGAACGCGTTCTCGAGCGTGTCCGAGAGCCCCTCAGGCGTCTTCACGGTGACCGCATGAGGCCCGAGCGCCAAGTTGGCAGGGCTCTGAACGCGGATAATGCGGGAGCTTTCAACTTTGACCATGCCGGGAGCGAGGGGAGCTCGATCAATGAACACCTGAAAATCCCAATGGATCTTCACGGCATCCTGACTGGAGAGCCTGACCTCTGGACGCGCATAGAAGTTTACGCCGTGGATCGCCAGGGCGCTGGTAACGCCCAGCGGAACCACTCCAGGCTGAACCTCAGCGATACGCGGGCCATCACGCTCGATCTGGGCGCACGCCGCGAAGCTCAGCCCAGCGAGGAGCGCCAGGCGGCTGCGACGTTTACCTAGGCAAAGCGTACTTGTAGCCATACTTTCTCGGATACTGCCTGGCACACGATCTTTCAATTCCCCACCCCTCCGAAATGCTGCCAACTAGCCAACGGCAAGGAAGGCTTGGGATTGAGCGTGTTTGCAAAAATGACCAATGATGTGTCGGATGTAGGCTCACCTGAGCGGAATTACAGTCGCCGATGCAACAAGCACGGGAGCGCTGAGCGAATGCGGGCCTGGTGCTCTAGATCGACATCCGCCACAACCACCCCGTTGCCGTCTGAAGCCTGCGCCACCACCGTACCCCAAGGATCCACGATCATGGAGCGCCCGTACGTCGTTCGCGTCGGTGAATGACGCCCCCACTGTGCCGCTGCCAATACCCAACACTGCGACTCAATGGCGCGCGCGCGGAGCAGAACTTCCCAATGGTCTCTCCCCGTGTGCAACGTAAAGGCGGCCGTTACCGCAAGGACCGTGGCACCTTGACCCACCAAGAGTCGGTAGAGCTCAGGGAAGCGCAGGTCATAACAGATAGAAACGCCCAAGCGCACTTCGCCGAGTTGGCAGACCACCGGGGAGCTGCCCGGCTTGGTGGAAGCGGATTCGCAGAGCGTGGTGCCGTCCGGCAAGTCGACGTCGAACAGATGCACTTTCCTGTAGTGAGCCAGGATGGATCCGTCGCTGCCGTAAACAACACTCGCATTGTAGGGCCGGCGCGCATCGTCGCTCTGCTCGGGCATTCCGCCGGCAACGATGGCGATCTGGTGTTGCTTCGCTGAAGCGCGAAGAAACTCATGGATCCGACCTCCGCCTCCCACGCTTTCAGCGATCTGGGCTCGCGTTGCTTCCGACCCCATGAAAGCGAAGTTCTCAGGGAGAAGTACAACTTGTGCGCCCCTCTCCCGGGCCTCGGCGATAGCCTGACCTGAAGCTCGCAAGTTGGCTTCCACGTCCTCCGTAGACGTCAACTGGGCAACAGCGGCTTGGAATTTGTTCATGTTTCGGAAGAGCATAGTGGGCGGTCACCGCTTCTGCTAGAGCGACTCCGGTGTGTCGCGTTTGCTTTCTCAGATAGTACCCCGTGGCGTTTTCTGTCAGGAAATGACGCTGGCACAAGAAGCCGAGGCGCTATTTCCTGAGGAAGCGGCGGCCGTGGCGCGCGCAGTTGAGAGCCGGCGTCATGAGTTCAGTGCGGGTCGCACCTGCGCACGAAGGGCGCTTGCGGAGCTTGGGCTCTCTGCCGCTCCGCTGTTAGCCAATGAAGATCGCTCGCCCCGTTGGCCACAAGGTGTGGTAGGAAGCATTGCGCATACCGGAAAGGGGCACCAGGGATGGTGCGGTGCTGCCGTCGGCCGTGCCGAGCATTGGCGCGGCATCGGAATCGATGCTGAAGACTCTACGCCGCTCAGAACCGAGCTCTGGAGCCGGGTGCTGGGAAGTAGCGAGCTGCGCTGGCTCCAGGCTACCCCCGCGACGGACGCGGGCCTGATGGCGAAGATTGTTTTTTGCGCGAAGGAAGCCTTCTACAAATGCCAATACCTCACGACGCGGGCGTTCCTCGGCTTCACTGAGGTAGAAGTGGAATTCGACCTAGCCAGCTCCCAGTTTAGGGCTCGGGTTTCGAACCTTTCAGATGCAGAACGCGAACCGAAAACGAAGGACGCCCTCTGCGCGCTACCGGCGCTCACCGGCCGGTACTGCGTGACACCAGCACTTGTTCTCGCCGCAATAGCCTGGCCGAACACAGGGCAAGACGCCGCTTTCGAACGGGGCTGATCGCACCCCTTTGAGGAGTTTGGGCGGTGGCCAATTTCCCGAAGTAAACTCGACTTCTGCGGCAGAGACAAAAGCATCAGAGCGCTCCTCCATAAAAGCTCACTCACCTCAGGCACCGCGACGCTTCGCCGCGCATACGTCAGCCTATTGGGTAGTGGATTTCTTAAGGACGGGCCGCAGGACGGCCTTGCCGTCTTTCACGGTGATATCGAAGTCAATGGCGCGACCCTTGTGCTGTTCCCGAAGCTTGGCCTCTGTGGCGCGTAACGAACGGGCAAGCCCTGCGAGGGTGGTTTCGGTGGTGTCCCCAGCTTGGCGGCGCGTGGCAACGAGGCGTTCGTGCAGCTGCTGAATGCGAGCTTCGCTGAGGGCTTCTGCGGCCACAGTGGAGGCTTGAGGCTGCCGCGGTGCCGGCGCCGCTGGCTTCGGAGCGGAAGCTGCAACGGGCGGAGAGGCTGGCTTTGGAGCGGGAGCTGCGAGTGGTGGAGAAACCTGTGGCGTAGGCTTAGGGGCGGGAGCCGCGACGCGTGGTGAAGCTGGCTTAGGAGCGGCGGCTGCGAGGGGAGGAGAAAACGGCGGTGAAGGCTTAGGAGCTTCTCGCTGCTGGGCCTGCGCCTGGGCTCGAGCGGCTGCGGGGGGCGGTAGATTCGCGGGAGGCGCCCTGCGTGCTGGCGGTACAGGGGGCGGGGCAACTGGCGCGGCAGGTGGTTCGGCGCCGAGAGCTGGGCGTGCGCCGGGCTGGGTGGGCAGCGGTGCGCGTCGGAGTGGGGAATTTGCCGGCGCCGGGGCGTTCGGCGCGGCGGCTTGAGCTAATAGCGCACTCAGTGTCGTGCCGGGCAACGTCTGCGGGCGTTGACCTGGGAGCGCCTCGGGTGCTTGGCTTGGGCGTTTACCTGTGCTCACGCCTGGGCGGGGTAAAATGCCGGCGTCCGGTGGCGGACGGCTGGCCCTCGGGTGTGGCGAAGGCACGGGTGCCGGGCGGGGAAAGGTTGATTCGCGTGCCTCGGCGGACTCTTGTGCCGTAGCCTGAGCAGCGGCCTGGGAGGCCTCTAGCTGGCGTGCCTCTTCTTGGGCTTTCAGCGTGTGCCGATGGCGGTGGCGGCTCCGGATGGTGAGCAAATCTTCACCGGTTATAAGCTCGGCCTTTCGCACGTGCCGCCGGAAGGTGCCAAGCTCGATCTCGCGCAAAACGCGATGCCAATACTGCTGATATGTGTTGTAGCGCTGGATGATGGTTTGCAGCTTGAAGCGCTTGGCCGTATTTCGGATCTTCTCGCGCCGGAGCATCCAGATGCGCCTGTCCACATCTTTCCGCGGGATCGCCGGCTCCATCTTTTCGATACCGATGAAGTACTGCTCGTACAACGCGCGCAGCCGCTCAAGGCGTTGCTCGAGTTCATCGATTTCAAGTTCCAGTTCCTCAGCCTGCAAGGTGGACCTTCAAAGGGGTGCGATCTTCAGATTATCGAAGCACACGGGCGCTTCCCAGTTGTTAAAAGCAAAATGTTGGTGGCCTTTTCCAGTAAGGGGATTCCGATCCACCAAGGTAAACACAAGGGCGCCATCTAGCCAGACGCGGAGTGTTCTTCCGCCACGGCGCTCCAGCCGGATGTGATAACTGCGGCCCGCTCTGAGTGGCACAAATGCTGGATTTTCTGCCCCAAGCGTGAGGCGCTGCTCCAAGCGCTCAGGGGCATGCTCGTTTTGGCGGGCCAAGACATGAAAGCGGTTCCGCCACCCGCCGAAGATAATGAGGTAGCCTGAGGCGTCCGTGTAGGAACTTGTTCGAGCAAAGCTCCGCCCATCCCCGAACAGCTCGACCTTAATGTCGCCTTCGGACGTGTCGCTACGAGCATCGAATTCAATCCGCACGTTTTCTGGCAAGGGCCGCTTGAGCCAGAGTGGGTGGTTCTTGGAGCCCGCCACGCACAGCTCACCGTTCACTAGGCGATAGGCGGGATAGGTTGGCAGGTAGTTCGCGCCCAATGTTCTCCGCTCGTAGTTATCTGCCCACGCGGCGTTGACCGGCGCTGGCAATTCGGGCTCGGGTGCGGACTCCCCCCAACCATCCTGAGGAACGCAGCGCACCTCTAGTAGGAGTGCGAGAGGCAGCGAAACTACACGAGCAGCCAGCGCCAGACAAAAGATCCTTGCACGACTGGAACGTGGAAGCATGTGTGCAAGCGAGGCTAACATTTGTCACGAGCGCTTCGGCGCCAATGAGCGGCTTGTTCGGGAAGCTCGGCGTTGTAACCGCGTGTCCGGTGGGAAGGCGCACCCGCAATAGCCTGGAGAGCCACCGTTTCGGTGCTTTTCGCGCCGAAGTGAAGCTAGTGGGGGTGGATTCGAGGCCCGGGGACGTATAGCCTGGGTGCACTTTGACTTGGGACCGCCCATTGGGGCCTGATGAAACGAAGACTTTATGAAGCGTTATACTGAGCTTACAGCATGCACTTTGGTCGCCGCGGCACTCGCGTTAGGTGGCTGCAAAAAGCAGGACGAAGAGGTAAACACCGCAGGTTACCAGCAGGGCCAGCCTGGTTACGGTCAGCCCCCTCCGGGCCAGCCGGGTTATGGTCAGCAGCCTGGTTACGGTCAGCCCCCTCCGGGCCAACCGGGTTATGGTCAGCAGCCTCCTCCAGGTTACGCGCCGCAGCCTGGTTATCCGCCTCCGCAGCAGGCTCAGCCTGGCTACCCGCCACCGCAGCAGCCTGGTTACCCACCACCGCAGCCAGCGCCTCAAGCTCCGCCACCGGCTCCGGGTCAGCCCCCTCCCGCCGCACAGCCTGCCCCGCCCGGTTTTCCTGGGATCCCAGGCTTTCCTGCCCCGGGCGCAGCTCCCGCTCCTGGTGCTTCGGGTGGCAGTGCGCAGCCGCTCGATCCGGCGGCTGCTGGTATCGTAACCAACGTAATTTCGCAGTTAGCTAGTGGTCAGATCCCTCCAGGTGCCAAAGCCGTGGGCTCCGCAATTGTGGGGAACTTCCAGGCTGGCCAAACGCTGGAGGTTCAGGCGCAAATGCAGCCCGGTAAGTGCTATTCCGTAGTGGGCGCAGCCGTTCCTACGGTCACTGAGCTCAATCTGCAGCTCGTAGCTGTGATGCCGATTCCGGGCACCGCTCCGACCCTCGCTCAAGATCAGGACACCGGGCCCCAGGCAGTGCTCGGCAAGAAGCCGAATTGCTACCGTTGGTCGCTGCCATTTGCGGCATCCGTAAAGCTGGTGGTGCAAGTGGCTGCAGGCCAAGGCCTCGCCGCTGCTCAGCTGTACGAGAAGTAAAATCGCTGCTTCTGCAGCTCAGTTCCCGTGGTGCTCTACGAACTATTGCGTTCGTGGAGCACGCGGAGCCCTTCGAGCGTTAGGTTTTCGTCGGTTACGTCGACGCGGGTGGTGTGCTGCACAATGAGCTTGGCGAGGCCGCCGGTGGCAATCACTTTGCAGGGGAAGCCCAGCTCTTTCACAAGGCGGTCGACCAGGCCATCTACCAGGGCCGCATGGCCGTGCACGATGCCTGATTGAAGTGCATGCGGCGTGCTTTTGCCGAGCACGGCAGGCGGCGCGGCAATCTCCACGCGGGTGAGCTTGGCGGTGTGCGCTAGGAGGCCGTTTAGGGCTACGTGCACTCCCGGAACGATCACGCCGCCGAGGTATTCGGCCTTTTCCGAGATGCAATCGAAGGTGGTGGCCGTACCAAAATCTACAACGATGGCGCCCGCGCCGAAACGCTCAAATGCCGCCACAGCATTCACAATGCGGTCAGCGCCCACATCTTGGGGGCTATGGTAGCGCACGGCAATGCCCGTCTTCAGCCCTGGGCCACCTACCACCAGAGGCTCTCGAGCGAAGGCTCGCCGCACCGAACCTGCGACCACTTCGGTGACGCTGGGCACTACGCTCGCAATGATGGCCGCGCTAACTTTGTCAGCCGGGATGCCACGCAGCGCCACGAGCTGCGAGAGCAAGACATAATGTTCATCGAGCGTTCTTTCGAGCTGGGTGGAGATGCGGAAGGTGTGCTTGAGTTCCTTGCCGTCATACAGGCCGAGCACGATATTGGTGTTTCCGATGTCGATCGCGAGCAGCATGTGGGCTTTATAGCGGCTCGGGTTGAGGCTGGCGCGACTGTTTTTCCTCGAGGTGGCCTCAGCGCAAAATACTGGCCTTCTGAATGCGATCGCCTTCTATCAACGAGGAAAACGCCCCCTCTGCGCGCCCCACCCACGGAAAATCACCGAGCAGGTGCGGTGCGGGGGCCAGCGTTACGAATACCTCGTTGGTGCCGGTGTCGCGCCCCGCGAGTGCCATACCCACTTCAAGCGAACCAAATGGCACCGGTGAGAGCTCGGAGTGAAGAGGCGGAAGGCTCGGCCCCTGATACCCGTCGCCGTCCACGTCCCCAAACTGCACGACAAAGCCGGGTACAACGCGTTGCACTTGGATACCGTTCCACGCGCCCTGCTCGACTAACCGAATAATACGCGCCACGGCGAGTGGAGCCACGCGAGGATCCAGGATGAGCCTGAGCTCACCCTGGTCCGTTTCGAGCTTCACTGTGACGGGCGCTTGAGGAAGCGATGCGAGCTCGGCTGGAGCCGGAGCCGCCTGCCACTTGGTGCAAGAGCGCGTGCTGTCACCCAAGATCCGCAGTTGACGTTCGGCGCTGGTGCGCAGTGCGAATATGGGCGACGTGCAAAGCTTTTCTAGGCTTGGGACGAAGCTCAACACACCGTAGGCAGCGGCTGCTTCAATCAAGGCGATTCGCCCCTCCGAGGCTCCAGCATCGAGCGATGAAAACGCTGAAGTGAGCGCTTTTGCTAGCGCGGGCGAGGCACTCGGGCGCGGCTCATCCAAGGTCCGCTCGGTCCCTGCGCTGGCGGTGAGAGCGTAGGCGGCCTCGGTGATCATGCCTGAAGATTCGGAGGTGAGGGCTGCTATGAGTGCGCGCTCGGTGGCTTTCAGATCGCGGTGGCGGCTCAATACCTGCAGCGCTCGTTCACGAACCGTGAGGTGTTCTGATCGCAGCGAGGCTTCCAAGAGTGTTTCGGCTTTCTTGTCGAGATCTCGTTGAGCAAGCACCTCCAGCTTGGCTAACGCTTCGAGATCTGTGTGGTGGCCTTGGGCGCAATTGTTGGGAAGCGTCCCGCGTGCATGCGCCAAAAGCTCTGCTGCTTGGCAACGGAGCCAGATCTTTCGAAGATCTAGCGGGCTCGGTGACTTGCCTTCTCCGGGCGTCAAGGGAAGCTGCGAAAGCGTTTGCAATAGCTGCTCCTTGCCTTTTGGAACTTCGGAGAGGCCCGCCAAGGCGGCTTTGGCCAACCCGAACTCGGGTGAATTCAAGAACGCCAAGTCGGCAAAGGCTCCGCGCGCAGCTAACGGCTCAAGCAGCAGAATAACCGCTGGAGCGGCGGCTTTTTGAACTTTCAGCAGACTGCGCAGCGCTTCGCTGCGTGCGGGCACCCCGGCGGCTTGATCCAGCAAGAGCGACTGCAATTGAGCGGTGGCTGCGCCACCACAGGCTCCCAGTGCGCGCGCTGCCGGCAACGCCTTCAATGGGTCGCGGCTGGCAACCAGATCCCGGGTGAGCGCAATCAAGCGACGGCAGATGTTGGAGCTTTGGATGTGCAGGCGTGCGAAGGGCAGGATTGCGGAGGGGTGCTCGGGAGCGCGACCCAGCAAGGCTACGAGCGTTGGTTCTTCTAATGTGCCATTGGCCGTGGCTAAGCGAAATAATGCGCGAGTGGCGCTCTCCGATAGATCTGTTTCAAGCCAACTTCTAAGTACAGCTTCGGCTTTTGGTCCGCCGCAACGCGCGATGGCGTCGGAGGCTGCATCGGCAAAGAACGGATTCACCCGAGCGTGCTCTTTTGACTCCCGTGCAACTCGGAGTGTTAGGCTGCCAACCGCTGCAGTTTCTCGGCCCGTGCAATTCTGGCCAAGGCCGAAAGCCGCCCAGCCGGCCACCTCCGGATCTTCGTCGAGAAGGAGGGCCTCGGTGAGCGAGCGTGCACCCGGGCTCGCCAGGCGGGAAATGCTGCGGGAAAGGAGGCGCCGTTCGTCTTTATCGGCGGCTGCAAGCGATGATAGCTCAAGCTTGGGGTGGCCCTGCTGAGCTTCAAGGGTGACCCACTTTTTCAGAATCGGCGCTAGCGCATCTCGCTTGGCTCGCGCCACGTTAGCATTGGGGGTGCCGGGCTGAGGGCTCGTGCTGGTTGGAGCGTTGGAGGTGCAGGCGCTGAGGACAACTATTGCGAGAGCTGCCGGCAGTTTAAGGATTCGCACTTTTCGCGCACGCCAACACCAGTTCATGGCGCCGCCCAACCGCGTAGAGTGTCGACGCCCGTGGCTATCAACTCACGAACGACCCGGAAATTGTTTGAAAATCGCGCAGGCTCTGCGGACACTGCGGGCAGTGCCACCGGGTGCAACCCATAGCGACGAAACGCGCGCAATGCGCGTGGCATATGCCAAGCACAGGTGGCCAGGGCGAGCTCGGTGGGTTGATCGTGGGTTTGGCGCAGAAGCTCGGCCACTCGCTGTGCATTTTCAAAAGTGTTCTTGGAATGCGCCTCCATCAAGATGGCGCTTTTTGGCACCCCTTTTGAGCGCAACCAATCCCCCATCGCCTGCGCCTCGGTTACGCCATGCCAAACTGCGCCTCCGCTCACGACGAACTGAGCTTCAGAGCCAAATGTGTAGGCGGCAAGAGCGCGTTCCAAACGTCGAAGTATGGCTCCCTGCACCCCTGCGCCCGGTGCTAGCCGGCAACCGAGAACGATGAGCACGGTGTGAGCCACCACTTCCAGCTCAAGTGGCGTCAGTATTTTTTTTGATCAGGCTGGCCGCTGGGGCGATCCATGTCGCGACGACAAGAACGAGTACCATAAGCCAGTGGATCAGACTGAATGAGCCCATCGCTGCAGCCTAACGCGCTGCCGCTGGAACGTGTCAAGGCGGCGCCCAGGTCGGCTGGGCCAATATCGGGTTTCCACCCGGCCTCTCCGCCAGCGAAAAACGACCACGTAACGCGGATATTGCATGGTTCCCAGGGGTAGTGATGCGGTGATGCGGTATATGATGTCGATGGCATCAAAGCTTGCGAGTTGATGCGTACATGCTAAATTGCTCGTATGCGCACAACGGTGGATATTGACGACGCCTTGCTGGAGCGCGCCAAAAAGCTCGCGCTGAAGGAGCGGCAGACATTGGGGTCTGTCGTGAATCGGGCACTGGCTGGATACCTTGGGGGTCGAAAGTCTGCGGTGAAGGATGAGCCCTTTGAGCTTTTGGTTCGCGGCGATAGCCTGAGTAGGTTCCCCACACAGGCCGAAATCCTCGCGGCGGAAGAAGAGGAAGATGTCGCGAGCCTGGCGGTTCTGGGGCTGAGGCGCCGTGCAGCTCCCTGATGTAAACGTTTTTGTTTACGCACACCGGAGCGAATCGCCGGAGCACACGCGCTACGCTGAATGGTTGGTTCGGCTCGCAGAGGGGCCGGAGCCGTTCGCGCTTTCGGAGTTGAGTGCCTCCGGTTTTGTTCGCATCGTTACCAACTCGCGGATTTGGGAAAACCCTACGCCGCTTGAAGATGCGCTTGAGTTCGTTCGGAGGCTTCGTCAGAGGTCGAATGCACGGCTCCTCACACACGGCCCAGCGAGTTGGGATATTTTCGTGAAGCTTTGCCTAGCCGCTCGGGCCCGCGGCAAGCTGGTTGCTGATGCCTATCACGCCGCCCTTGCCATAGAGCACGGCTGCGAGTTCATCACCGCCGATAGCGATTTCGGCCGTTTCCCTGGGCTGCGGCACCGCCACCCCCTCGGCTGAGCTCGGGGCATTGCACCGGCCGTGGGCGCGGCGAAAAAGCGTCCTCGCCGCCCATTCCCTCACTTCTTGACCAAGAAAACGCCCGATTGGCCCAAAGAGATCGCCCCGGCGCCTCTATTCTTCCACCGTGCCAGGCAAAGCGGGTTAGGGTTCGGGCCCACACTCCGGGTTATCGAAAGGTCCATGGGTCGGTCCGCTCCTCCAAGCTCTCGTTCATTTCACTCGGGTCGCTCTGCATCCGCAGGGGGTCGAGTCACGGAAACGGCACAGCGGTCGCTGTGGGATGACGATGCAGACGATAGCCGTGAAGGGCGCGCTTTGCGCGAGCGCGACGACGCGTTCGACGATGCGTTCGACGACGAGCAGCCTGAACCTACGCTGCACAACGTTGAGCTGGATGAAGCTCGCATCGATCCCGACGCTGTCAAAGTGGTGCAACGCCTCACGCGGCACGGCTTTGAAGGCTACTTAGTGGGCGGCTGCGTGCGCGATCTTTTAGTTGGCATGCGGCCAAAAGATTTCGACGTAGCAACGAGCGCTCGCCCTGAAGACATTCGGAAGCTCTTTCGAAACTCGCGCATTATTGGGCGTAGGTTTCGCTTAGTGCACATTTTGTTTGGGGCCGGAAAAGTTATCGAAACGGCCACGTTTCGTAGTGCTCCGCGTCAAAGCGAGCAGGGGGGCCCTACGCTTCTCATTCGCAGCGACAATGCCTTTGGTGAAGCGCACGAAGACGCGCAACGACGCGACTTTACGATCAACGGCCTGTTTTACGACGTAGAAGCCAAACAGGTGCTCGATTGGATCGGGGGCATGCCTGATATCGAGGCGCGCACCGTGCGTACTATTGGGGATCCGATTGTGCGCTTCTTTGAAGATCCGGTGCGCATCCTCCGAGCCATCAAGTTCAGCGCTCGGCTCGATCTTGGCATTGCTCCTGAGGTGTACGATGCGATCGTGTTTTGCCGCGGTTCGCTCTCACAAGCCGCTAAGCCGCGCCTATTTGAAGAGCTCTTGCGGCTTATGCGCAGCGCTGCGGCCCATCGAGCCCTCTGGCTGTGTTGGGAAACAGGCGTCTTGGATGTGCTTTTGCCCGAATTATCCGCCTATCTGTCGGATGCGGACGACGGCACCGCCTGGCGAATGCTCTCCGCCGTCGATAAGCGCGTGGCCCGCGGGGGCCCCCCATTGGACGACGCGGTGCTTTGGACGGTGTTGCTCCTTGGGCCTCTCAATGAGGCCTGCCAGGGTGCGCGTGATCGCGTGAACGCGGCGTTAGATTTTCTGGAACCTCTGGTAGATCGCCTGAATATGCCGCGCCGTATCGCCGATGCAGTGCGCCGCATTGTGGGTGTGTTGCCGAAGCTTGAAGCGGGCCGCGGGGGCCGCGTGGCACGGAGCGGCTTGTACGAGCTCGCTCAGCAGGTTCAGGACATCCGGCAAGAGGCTATGGATGTGCAGCGTGCGCAGCCTGAAGCTGAAGAGGCACCTCCGAAGAAGAGAACAGCGCGTCGCCGCAGCCGTAAAAAGTCTGCAGTTCCAGCGGCGTGAACGCGCGCGCGGGTTCGGTGAACGCGGAGAGGGGGTACAGGCGCTTGGGAAGTACTTGGTATGCGAAGTACCTAACGTTGGCGCGCGAGGGGGTTCAGGCCCGAAACGAAGTACTTTGCGTACAAAGTGCTTATCGCTAGGGCTACAGGGTCCGCGTAGTCGAAGCGCGCCGTCGGTTCAGTTGCTGTTCAGCTCAACGCGCAGAAGCTTGCGCCCGATGAAGAGGTAATCCCCATGCGTGAGCGGACGCTCGCTCTTGATACGCACGTAGGTGCCATTCTTCGAATCGTGATCCGTGAGGAAGAAGCGATCACCATTGAGCTCGATGCTGCAGTGTTCTGCCGAGAGAAACACGTCTTCGGGGAAGTTCACGTCGCAGTTTTCGCGGCCAATCTTGAGGGTCGATAGGCGCGCACATACGGTGATGCCTGGGCTTCCACCCTCCAGCACTTGGTTTACCCGGAAGATGCTGGGATAGCGGGGCGACGAGTAGAAGAAGGTTCCATCTTGGCCGGCCGCATCCGACGCTGCCGGTTCGCGATCCAAACGGAAGAGCTCTTCGCCCACCATAAAGGTATCGCCCGCGGCAATCTCCACGGTGCCGCGCACCCGGACGTACACGCCATTGAGCGAGCCTTCATCGCGAATTACGAGATGGCCGTCGCGATAGAAGAAGTTCGCATGGCGTGGGGAAACGAACGGATCATCGGGGAACTCAAGCTGCCCGCTGCGGCCCACAACGTGTTGCTCAGCTTTCAGGTGGTAGCTCAACCCATCCATGCCATCGCCACGGATCAATATCAGCCGTGCCTTCAATGGATCTTGCATGTCGCTGAAGTACTTCGAGTGCATGTGCAACACGGCGTCGGGGATCGGAGCACCACAGCGACCGCAGAACTTGTGCCCAGTGGGCACCGGCGTCATGCACGAGTCGCAAACATAGAATTTAGCTTGGTCCATGGTCGCTTCCTTGAAGGGCTGCGGGGGGGCTGGCGAGGGGCTAGGCAGAGGCCGGCCAGGGGCCGGGGGCAAGGTTCAAACGGCTGATGTTTGCCGGGGCTTGGATGGTAGCCACAAGCGCCGACCTTGGGGAGCTGAATTGTCGTTAGGCCCGTGGGCAGACAGCCTTTGGCCCGCTCCCCGCTACTGGATAAAAGTGAGGCGGCGGGGGCTGTTGAAGCCCTCTTTGGGGGCAATTCGGAAGATGACGGTCTCTTTGCAGGTGATGCGTTCCACACTTCCGTAATCGCGGGAGTCGTACGGGTAGAGGCGGTTGTCGCTCAGCAAAAACGCCATCCCTTCGGATATGGTCTTAGAGAAGGGCTTAGGCGCGAGGTGCCCTGACGTTGAGCCGCGCATGTGAAGGTGGCCACCGAGGGCTTCCACGTCGCAATCTTGAGTTACTTCGGTGCCTACGTCGGGGTCGATCACGCTGAAGCTCCTTGGTTCGCAACGCCGTTCGGTAGACATCGCACGATTGTTGACCCGTACTTCCTGGCCGTTCACGGAAAGTTCGTCGCCCGCTTCACCCACGAGCCGACCAATCACCACGCGTTCCGGCGCATTCGGCTCGGGACACAACACCAAGTCCCCAAATTTCGGCGGCGTAAAACGCCACAGCAACACCAAATCGCCCGCGCGCAACGTAGGAGCGATGGAGGCCTCCAAAAAAGGATCGGCGTCCGGCACGCGCCACCAGCGAATGGCCGTGAAACGCAGCGCAGCCACGAGCGCTCCCAAAAGGATAGCGGTCCACAGCAAGAATCGAATCAGTCCTCGGATCACACGGGCCTTCCTTTACCGAGGGTAACCAATTTTGTGGTTTGGGCCCAATTGTAGGGCGAATAAGCGGCGGGGGCACGGCGGGGGGGCGGTTTGGACGCGGGGAAGCTGGTCTTGGCCCGAGGGATGTCGCTCTTTCGGGCGTCCTTCAATCGACGTGCATCTTCCCGATCTGAAGCCCCCCGATGGTCAACATCGCCGCGGCGAAGGCGAACGACACAACCATGGGCCCGACGTTGATCGGCATGCCCCAGGATGGCTTGGCCAGCTCATTCAGCCCGAGCGGGAAGATCACGAAGAAGCCGAGAATCATGATCGCGGGCCCCATGAGAATGCCGAGCGGCATGCCGCGCAGGCTCATTACGGCTGTGATGACGAACGCAGGCATGATGAAGCACAAATCAAGTATGTAGATCGAATACATGAACTCGATTCGATGGTGGTCTCTCATCAGAGGGATCAGGGCGGCCGTCCACAACACCGTGAAGACACCTGCAATTATGATCGACGTGACAGCTGTCGTTTTCAGAATTGCCTTGGGAACACGCAGCTTGGAAAAAGAAGCGGAACGAACTTTGGCAAGCGTGCTGATGAGCGTCCAGAATGAAAGGGCAAAAATTGCCGCATAGAGGAGATAAAGCCCGTTGTAGACTCTCTCGATGGTGAAGATCCCATAGAGGTAAAAGAGCGAGCCGATTAGCCCCGTGATCACAACTTGCTTGCGGACGTCGCCCGCGCGGGTACTCAGCGCGAGCAGCACGAGCAGCACGCTCATCAACATCGTCAGAATGTCCTGCGGGAATGCCCCGGGCAGAAAGTCTTCAGGGAACAGCCCCGTATAGATGTCGCGCTTAATCACACCGCCAGCCGCAGCCGCGAATGCAAGGACACCATTTAGGATCCACAACGTCCTGTTCAAGCGTAGGTTGCCACCCATTTCACAACTCCTTACAGCCTAGAATTAACCGAAGCACGGAGACGCAGCATTCATACCATGCCGTAGTGCGCCTGAACCCTCCACGCCGCACGCACGATTCGCCGGGCGGCTCCTTCGCCCGCGGAACAATTTCGTTAGCACGCGCCTCACCCCGCGCTTCCTTGAGCTGGACCACGTCGACCTTTCCGCAGAGCCCGCACACGTGTGGCAGCCGCTTCGCTACGAGAACCTCGCGACTTCACCTTTGATCAATCTCGGATTCACGCAGAGAGAGCGCCGGCTACGGGAGCGTGTCGTTGACGCGAGTTCAAGGTAACTACCACTTGGCCTGCGTGGGGGATTGGGTTGGTTTAGAAGGTAATCTGTGGAGAACATTACGAGTGCGTACTCGCTACCCTCGGTACGGAGGCGTACCATTTCGCGGCTGCGGTACCTTTTTCGTGCCGTGGCGGTTAGGCGCGAATAAGTGCGGCATACGAACATTGGAATTCTTGCTTTTCATTTGACATAGCGGGAGAAAACCCCGTAGCTTTGCTTAGCAACGTCCGGGGCTTGGCCTCACTTGGATGACGGAGAGTACCGCATGCGTTTCCTGCTGCTAACTACGTGTGTCGCTGTTGCGCTGGGCTGCGGCCGAACGGAGTACGACGGAGCTTTCGGCGAAAGTTCGAGCTCAGGAGGTCGGGAAGCGCTCGGCGGAATGTCTAGCTTAGGTGGCCGAGGCCTCGGAGGCAGCGGGAATGTCGCAACTGGTGGCGCCGGTTCGGAAGCTGCGTCTGGAGGCACGGGTGGCATCGTGGAACCACCGCCGCCTCGTTGCTCATTCGACTCTCAGAATGGATCTGCGCCGGCGCCAAGGCGCCTGTGGCGGTTAACTCCGGTAGAATACGCCAACACAGTTGGCGCTTTTCTGAACGGTCGTAGGCAAGGTTCGGCTCCGGTGGTGCCTATGCCAAGCACCTTCGAGAATCCGCTTTCGGAGCCTGATGCAAGGTACACAACGACGTCGGGGGCGGTCACGCTTTCGGACCCCGAAATGCGTGGCGTGTTTCGAACGTCCGCGGATATCGCTTCGTTGCTTGTGCAAAACTTGAAGACAGGCAGTTGCTGGGCCACCGATAGCGCACTGGCGTTTGAAAGTTGTGTCTCCACATTGCTTCAAGAGAAGGGTGCCATCCTCTTTCGTCGGCCGTTGTTGCCCGAGGAAGCGGCGCGCTATCTCAAGGTCGCTACCGATACGCATCTTGAGGCGGACGCGGACACCTCCCTGGCTGCCGCCTTTCAAGCCATGCTGATGGCGCCGCAATTCCTATTCAAGCCAGAAATCGGCGTGAACGCGGGCATCCAATCCGTTTACAAGCTTACGCCGTATGAGGTGGCTGCCATGCTCGCTTATGCTTTGACAATGGCTCCGCCAGATGTGGAGCTCTGGAATGCGGCCAGCAATGGGGCGTTGAACACCCCAGATCAAATCAAGGCGCAAGTAGTGCGTTTGATGAGCTTACCCGCGGCCGCAGGAGCGCGTAACTTCGTGACCGAGTACTTCAAGCTGCGAGCCATTCGTGGCGTGGCCAAGGACGCGCAACCGGGGGCCCCTGCTGCCTGCGGTTACAACAAAGATCGGTTAGTTCTTCAGGCTGAGGCGTTGGTGGAGGATGTCTATCAATCCAACTACCAAAGCAACTTCATAAGTACGCTGTTCACCACACAGAATGTGTTCGTGGATTGCGGCTCCCAGAATCTTTACGGGTTAACGGGAGCTCCGCCAGATACTGGCCCACCTGCCAAAATGCTGGCCCTGCCGGGGCAACGCGCCGGCTTTCTCACCAATCCTGCCTGGCTCGGGGCCATGGCCACCCGTGACGAGACGAAGCCGGTCAGGCGTGGCCTCTTCATCACGGAGGACGTCTTGTGCACAGATATTCCTGAGATGGATCCTTCTTCAGTACCGCCTCTTGGCGATGACCCATCTCTCACGATGCGTGAGAGGTTCGCGGCCCACGCGGCGCCAAACAGTTCGTGCCGACCCTGCCACGCGCTCTTAGATCCGCCCGGCCTTGCGTTTGAAAACTATGACACGGTCGGCGCCTATCGAACCATGGAATCAGGCAAAGTCATCGATGCCAGCGGCGCATTGACGGGTGTGGATGATGCCAGCGTTTCGTTCACGGATGGCGCTGATCTTTCGATGAAGCTTGCCAACACACGGCGCGTGCAAGAGTGCGTGATGCGCAACGCTTTTCGCTACTTCCTTGGCCGGATGGAGGGGGCACAGGATTCGTGTGCTCTCCTGAATGCGGCGAATGCCTATGCTGCAAGTGGCAGCTACGTGGAGTTCGTAGCAGCGCTCGCCGCTTCAGATCCTTTTCTCAACCGGAGCTTCTAAAGGAGGCCTTATGACGAACTATAGCCGAAGGTCAGTTTCGTTCAGCAGGCGCTCATTTGTGCAGAAAATGGGGTTTGGAGCTGGAGCTGCGCTGCTTGCCCCGCTCGCCAAGAACATTCTCAAGGAAGCCAACGGTCAAGCTGTGGGGCGGCAGGTGGCGATGTTTTACTTCGCATGCGGCGGGTTGAATCCCTATTGGGTCTTCACGCCGCCTGAGTTTGCAGAAGATCTCACGGGGGTCGATCCACAGTTGCCGGCCCCTATTCAGGGCGCGCTGGTGGATTCTGCGGCGTTCACTTTGCCCCCAGCCTTTGCACCTCTGCAAGCGTATCGAAGCCAATTGTTGCTGGTGGATGGGCTAAAGAATCACCCGAGAAAGGGCGCCCCGGCAAACTACGGGTGCTCTCATATGGCGTTGAGCTGCGTACCCGGAACGGACGTCGATCACACCATGCCGGGGAACCTCACGTTCGACCAGCACGTCGCGGGAACCCTGAGTGCGAACGCGCCGCGCAAGTCTGTGTTGATCGGAATTTCGAGTCACACGGATTTGGCGATGAGGAGTGAGTTGTTCGCCGCCGGATCTGATCAAAAAATAGGGGCCTATCAGAGCCCCGCGCTCTTGTTTGAAGATCTGTTTGGGAGCCAACTGCCCGCGAAGCCAACGTCTCGATTCATTTTCGATGCGATGCGAGCGGATATTCACCAGTTGGAATCTCAGTTTGCCGCGCCCGAGCGTGACAAGCTTTCCAAGTATCTGGCGAGCATGGAGACCTACGAAAAGGCGCTTCAGCCCATTGTCGACTTTTTTTGTGGTCCAGGGCAGCGGCCCACCTTAACTCAAACCGGCGATCCAGAAGCTGTCTTCGACGCGCTGCATGCTTTGGCCAGCCTGGCACTTGTGTGTGGGATAACGAACGTGATCGGTGTGGACATAGGCAGTGGTAATCCGCACGACAACGCGCCTGGGCTACGTGGAGTTACGGGCTCAGCGACGAGCCTCGCCGATCTTGGCCGCGCCGATCCCAGCATCCAAGCGCCGGCGATGCGGAACCTCTACGCGTGGTTGAGCGGCAAGATCGCCTCCAATCTGGATGAGTTTGCCAAGCTGCCTGGCGCCGTAAGTGCCCTGGCCATGCTCACGAGCGACAATGGCGAAGCCTACAACTCGCAACATAGGCGTTGGCCGGTGCTGCTTGCGGGCTCTGCGGGGTCACTCAAGCTCGACGGCCGCTTCGTGCGTTATCCGGACGCGGACAATCGACCCTTGGTTGATCTTTACTCGACACTCGGCGCTGCACTCAGCGTGCCTCCAGCGGCCTTTGGCACGCACCCAGACGGCCTCGGCCCCAACGTGCCCGCGCAGGGTCCGCTCAGCCAGTTGCTATAACTGCTCCGCATGGCGGTCGCACCGGACCGCAGCATCGCATTCGCATCCAATGGACTTAGAACAATTTCCCAAGCCCGCCCGGAAGTTTGTCTTTGAGTGCGTTGACGTCGAGCCCTAGCCAACCGGGCACCTCGTGTGCGTGCTCTTTAAGGAACGCCACTACTTGGGCGGCTTGCTCTTTGCTCAATCCAACTTTTGCAACCAGACCTTCGATGAGTTGTTCCATCTTCTACCTCGTGAGCGCCTATTCGATTGGAACGCAGCGTATTCTTTGCGGGCTTGAAAATCCAGTGGAGCTCGACACCGCCATGCTCGACCTGGGCGCAACGAGCTTTGTTGCTTGATATCGCAAGAGCTCGGCAAGCGTGTGGGCTCGAGTAGGGGCTTTCAAATACCATGAGGGTTCGCGTGAGGCAAAGCTAAGCGGGTCAGTGCCTGAGGTGGCGTTCGACCTCACGGTTAGCGTGGAAAAGGCCGAGTCGCCCGCTTCTCCGTCGGCTGACATTGTGCTTTCTCAGCGCGTCGAGAAGTAGAGCCGAGTGGTGGGGGAGTGATCTGCACCTCGGTGAGAGTCGGAGTTTCCTCCGGCTCAAGCCTGGGAATGCTTCGCTTGGAGGAAGGGCACGACTCGCTCGCAACTGAACCCCTCAAACGCGACGATCAGCTTTCAGATCCCCGGCGCAATGCGTTTCACGGTGCCGCGCTCGATAATTGGCAGATCTGGCATCTGCTCGTTGAAGGGTTGTCCGCTGAGTAGAGCAAGGACGCGGCGACCAGCGAGCGCCCCAAGATACTCAAAGTCGTAACGCAGTGTTGTGAGGTTGGGCTGCAGGAACGGGAGATCAGTCCTATCGTCGACCCCTAGGACGGAAACGTCTTCGGGTACGGACATACCGTGAGACTCGACCGCACGGATGGCCTGAATCGCTAATCCGTCATTGTGACAGAAGGCAGCGGTGACTTGCTCTCTCTGGACAAGCTCAGGAAGGTCTGTTGCAACCCCTGAAACGACACTTACGCCGAGCTCCTGTGCGCCGAGCATGAATCCGCGCTTGCGTTCCAGATTCGCCCAAAGAGTGGCATTATGGTCGAGGAAAGCGATCCGGCGATGCCCCATTCCCCTCAGGTACTCTACGGCAGTTCGTCCGGTTCGTTCTTCATTGGGGGCTACGCCAAACGCATTCGTTCCCTGCAAGTGGTGAATCGCAGCAACGACGGGTGTCGAAGTCTCGGGGATCTTTGTCTTACCGATGCCAACGAGAATGAGGGCAGCACAATTTAGTTGCTCAAGATCAGAAAACGCCGCGCGAAACTCAGCATCCGTCGCGTAGGGAACAATGAACAATGGATATTCGTGGGCTCGAAGTTCCTTCCGAGCACCTAGGATAACCTGGAGTTCATTCGGGGTCGCCAGAGCACCTGCGAACACGAGGGCCCCAACGAACGATGCACCGCGCGAAAGGGCACGTGCACTCAGGTTGGGTTGGTAGGAGTTGTTCTTGGCGCAGGCGAGGATCTTGGCGCGAGTAGCCTCTGAAATACCGGGACGATTGTGCAGTGCGCGGTCCACCGTGGCGATGGAGACCCCGCAAAGCTTGGCGATCTCGGGAATTCCGATGCCCACGCAGTCCACATGCCACGATCCACAGTTGCCGAAAACTGTCTCCCCGCCTCGGAAACCCCAGCCGTAGCGGCTGCCACGAGTGCGCCCCAAACCCAAGTCGGCCGGGCACCCTAAGGATAGCGAAAACGCCTTGCGGTAACGTTACCGGTAACGTATCCTCTGGGTTCGGAAGTCACAGCCATGCCTGTACCCAGGAAAGATTCAATGCGGCTCAAGCCATCCCGGAGCGTGCCCTTGGTGCTCCTGTTGTCGTCCCTCGGATGCAGCACAGAGGTGCCCAGGTCCGGCCCCGGAGGCGCGCCTTCCAGTCAGTTAGATGGGCCTTCAGGCTCCGCGCAGCCGCTGCCTCCTGAAGTCGTGATGCCGGGCGGGCCAGGTTCTGGGGTGCCCCCAATTGCAAATCCCGGACTGTGCACAACGGCTGCGCTCGCCCCCGCGCGCGTACGGAAGGTCACGGACGCGCAATACGCAAACCTGGTGTCGGATCTTTTTCCCGGGATAACACCCCTGGCGGTTGTCACACCGGGCGCCGAGAGCGCGACGCTCAAAGATACAGACGAGTTCGTGGTTCGAGGCCCCTTGGCGAACCAGTATTACCTTGCCGCTGTCGACACTGCAGCGCAGGTTGTCCGTCAGTTGAGCGCATGGGTGCCGTGCTCTACGGCCGTTTCAGATATCGCCACGCGAACTTCTTGTGCCACAGACTTCATCCGGACCTTCGCTCCGCGTGCTTATCGTCGGCCCCTAGCGTCGGCCGAGGAAGCCGCTTTGCTAGCTGTATTTGAGGTGGGTGCCGCTGAATCCTTTTCGCGCGGTGTTGAGCTCGTGGTGCAAGCCGTCTTGCAGTCAGCAGACTTTATTTATCGCACGGAGCTTGGCGAGGCGACAGCGCCTGGACCTGAGTTGGCACTCACACCGCATGAAGTAGCTTCTTCTCTCTCCTTCTTCTTTCTTGACCGCGGTCCCGATGCCGAACTCTTGCAGGCGGCATCGCTCGGCTCCCTCTCCAACGTGGACCAGGTAAAGGCGCAGATTGCGCGATTGATGGCGATGCCGGACGTGCAAGCTCGAATGAATCGCCTTTTGATTCAGGTGTTGGGTGCAGACAAGTCACTGACTGCAGAGCGCGACCCAGCCCTCTTTCCTCAACTCGACGCCGCTCTAAGGAGCAGCATGGCGGAGGAGGTGAACCAATTGGTCAATGAAAACGTTTGGGGATCCGGTTCACTGCCCGCTTTGTTTACCTCCACTCGCGGCCTGATCAACGCCCAGTTGCGTGCGTTTTACGGGGTCGCCGCGGGCGCTTCCACAACTCCCGAGCTCGTAGATCTTCCGGCAAATCAGCGTTCGGGAATTCTAACCCGCGCAGGGACCTTGCTCAGCCTTCGCCCCGGGTCGCGGGCGGTCCACCGCGGCCTCTTCTTGTTGGAACGCTACCTGTGCCGGCAGGTTCCCACCCCACCCGCTGCCCTGCAGTCGCAAATTGACAGCCTCCGCGCGCAGAACCTCACGGAGCGGGAGATCGCGGATCTGAGAGCCTCCAAGCCAGAGTGTAGCGCGTGTCATGCGCAGTTCGACGGGCTGGGTCTTGCATTCGAGCACTATGATCTCATCGGCTCGTATTTGACCGAACGCGATGGCGCACCAGTTAACGCTACTGGAGTGATCACAGGAACAGACGTTGACGGACCCTTCGACGGTGTCTTGGAGCTTAGCAGTCGCTTTTCGACAAGCAGTGACGTAGCCAGTTGCCTCTCGCAGAAGGTAGCGTCGTTTGCGCTGGGTCGTCTGCTCGATGACCAACAGGCCTGCTCCGTGAAACAGTTGGTTGAACCGTGGACGAAAGGCCCAAAAAGGCTGGATGACCTCCTCCGTTTGCTAACGAGTAGCCAACTTTTCCTCCAAAGGACGAAGGGAACTTGAGATGCAACGAAGGAATCCTCGCCTAGAATCCACCCGAAGGAGCCTGCTTCGCGGTTTGGCTGGCGCCGGCCTCGGTTGGCCCTTGGCACGCCTGCTGGATCCCCGTTTGAGCCGCGCACAGGCAGCAGCTCCGCAGCGTCTACTGGTTATCGATATGCCCAACTGTACGTGGCTTCCCGAATGGGTGCCGACGGGGGGGCGGAATGTTCAGCAAGCTTCTGGCGACGCCAAAGCGTTCCAATACGGTCTCTCTTCCTCTCCACTTGAGGCGATTAGACATTACACCACCATCCTGAACGGGATCGGGATCGATCGGCCGGGTGGCGATCCGCACGTCGCCTCTCAGATCCATTTCATGTCTGGAGATGTGGATCCATCGGATACCGAAGGGAGCTTCTCCCCGAGTGTCGATCAAATCCTCGCGAAGGATTCACCAACTCTTAAAGCCGGGCAGCTTGTTCCTTCGGTGACCCTTTCCGCTCATACGACCGGCGAAAGCGAACGCACCCGTATTCACATCATTTCATTCGATCACAATCTGCAGCCCATCCAACCGCAGAATAGCCCGTATGAGGCGTATCGGTCGCTGTTCTCGGGGGTCGCCGCGGCTCCTTCCCCACCCGGGGACGCCCAGGCCGCTTCAGCCAAGCTCGCGCAGAACAAAAGCGTCCTCGACTTTGTGGATGCGAGCATTAACAGCATGATTGCGAGAGCCCCTGCCTACGAGAAACAGAAGCTCGATGCACACCTGCAGGGGTTACGCGAGCTGGAGCAGCGCCTCTTAGTTACTCAGAATACGAGCGGCGTGGTGTTGCCAGATCCTGCGACCATGCAGAATCTGATGCTGAACAGCACCGAGGACCATGAAAAGATCATCAATTCCTTCTTTTCAATCTTGAAGGCTGGGTTTGCATTGGATCTTACCCGCGTCGGAACTTTCATGTTTTCGAGCGGGCACAACTGGGTCGATATGAAGCAATCCTATCTGCCCAACGTAAGCCAGAGCGGGAACGTCCACGAAGTGACGCACGTGGACTATCAGGGAAAAAATCTCGACATGCGCCTCATCACCGGATGGTACTTGGATCATCTGGTCGGGTTCGTGCAAAGCTTGGCGAATACACCTGACATAGGCGGCGGAACGCTACTTGATAACACGCTCATTGTGTTTTTCAGCGAAGTAGCCATCACGGGAGATGGCCTCAACGCGCAGCATGATTCACGCAATATTCCCCTGCTGATGATCGGCGGCCAGGCATTGGGAAATGAGGGTGGCCGTTGCCTTCAGTACAGCGGGCACACGACGAACGATTTCTGGGCGACGGTTGCTCCGAAGCTCGGAGTTGCGATGGATAGGTTTGGGAAACCGGAAAGCAATACCGGAAAACTTGCGGAGCTGTTCATCGCCTGAGCGCTGTTCAAGTTCCCCCAAGCTTTACCAGCGTCGGAGCTGAAACGGGCGCGGGCAAAGGTTAGCGAGTTAACGTGTCCGGTTTCCGTGGGGCAACCCCACGTTCGGCTTCCAGCGCGCGGTGTTTCTTGGAATGAGAGGTGCTTAGCATGCAAAGTACCTATCGTTGAGTGGAAACAGTCATGCCCCGAGAGCGCAACGCCACGGCTACTGACGCATGGAGGGCTCTCTGGGCGTGCCTTGAAAGAAGGCCGACTTGGCTGCTTCTTCGTCGGTCGACATCGTGCTTTCTCAGTGCGTCGAGAGGTAAGAGTCATCGGTTGAGCTCTTTTGGGTCAAAAGTTTTTTTCCCTCTCGAACCGTGAGGTCGCGACCGTAACACCTCTCATGAAGAGAGTTCCGTCGTGGTGGGCCAGTTGGCCGAGCGGAGCGGGTGGTGGTTCATGACATCTCAAATCGTACGCTGCAATTCGTGCAGGAAGCGCTTCAAGATCCCTGAGGCAATGTACCAGCGCTTTGTGAAGGGGCGCATGGCGACGGCGCGGTGCAAGTACTGCAACGCTTCTATTGCGGTCGATGGTCGGGTCTCCGCGAAGGCACCCGTTGCGCTCACGCGAGGGACGCTGGATTCAGTCTCGGCGGTAAATCCCCCAGAGTCTGAGTCCAGCTATTGGGTCGTCTGTCTTAAAGAGCGCGACGCGGAAATGACCCTTCCCGATTTGAGAGCAGCCATCGAACAAACTCACATAGTTGCGGAGACTCTGTTGTGGCGTCCCGGAATGAGCACGTGGCAGCGCGTGGACGCCATTCCGATGCTCAGCGCCCTCTTGCCTGGTAGGCCGACTGATTCGCCCCTCTGACCTTAAGCCTCCACGTAAGTCGCCGCTCAATTAGGAAGGATCCGTATCATGCGAGTGAACTTTGAGCTCTCTCATCTCCAAGATTCGCGTAGGCCCGCGCGGGCGATTCATGGATGGGTGTGTGCACTCGGTATCCTCCTTGTGAGTGTCGGAGGTCTCGTGTTTCCGCGAGTTTGCCTCGCCAAAGACGCAACTCCAGGTTCTAAGGCAGCTGCCGCCGAGGCTCTTTTTTCAGCGGCCCGTTCGGACCTAGCTGCTGGACAGCTAGATGCCGCTTGCGAGAAATTTCAGGATAGCCTCAAGCTTGAACGAGCCACTGGAACACTGCTCAACCTTGCCGCCTGCGAGTCAAAACGCGGGCGCCTAGCGAGCGCTTGGAGCCTCTGGCGCGAGGCCCTAGAAATTCTGCCGCCCGGCGACTCGCGCATCTCTTTTGCAACCCGTGAGCTCAATCTTCTCTTGCCTCGCCTGCCGTACCTAACGTTACGCCTCGAACGCGGGGTGCCAAAAGGGGTGAAGGTATCGAGGAACGGGATGGAATTGGGCCACGCGGGAATGAATTTACCCATCCCAGTCGATCCCGGTCCACACACGATCCGAGTTCAAGCACCCGGCTACGATACGCGCGAATACAGTATCACGGCGAAGGAAGGCAGTTCCGAAACACTGAGCCTGAATGTCGGTGTTCGACAGAAAGTATCCCAAAAGCACCCTGGGCTTACCAAGGAGGACACCCGCGCCCCGCGCGCTTCTACGCTCTGGCCCTGGGTTACCGTAGGGGTTGGCGGGGCTGGGCTTGGGGCCGCAGTGGCGACGACATTCCTCTTAGAAAGGGATCGCAGCACCGTAGAACGTGAGTGTGACTCCGTGAGCAAATTGTGCTCGAGCAAGGGCTTCGACGCCGTGAAACGCACAAGGACGCTGCTTCCGGTCAACACCGTGTCATTCGGCGTAGCCGCGCTCGGCCTTACCGGAGGCATCTATTGGTTAACCTCAGTGGCGAGCGACGAGCCAGAGGAGCGCGTGCCTGCACTAGCGATTACGCTGACCAAGGAGACACTCGGGGTGGATTATGAAACACAATTCTAGGCGAGTGCGCTCGCCTGGGGGCATCGCCGTCAAAGCCTTCATTTTAGCCCTCTTCATAACCCTTGCGGCCTCCCCACTGCTCCACGCTTGCACGTTCACCGGCAAGTATGATTTCTCGGAGTTTCACGAAGCGGCGGGCGGTGCAAGCGCCGAAGCCGAAAGTCCCCCGCGCCCATCCGGTGGCCCAGAAGCGTGCCAACCGGCAACCTGCTCGCTCTTGCAGGCCACTTGCGGGCGCGTTGGCGATGGCTGCGGAGGCATTTTGGACTGTGGCGCCTGCCCTTCAGGCATGTTTTGTGGCGGTGGTGGACCCAACATGTGCGGGGTTGTGCCGTGCGTGCCGAGAACATGTGCCGATCTTAAGGCCACCTGCGGAGATGTTTCTGACGGTTGCGGCAACACGATAAACTGTGGAACCTGCACACTCCCGGAAACCTGCGGAGGTGGGCCTGTGCGGGATCAGTGCGGATGTACACCAAAAACCTGCGCGGAGCTCGGCGCCACTTGCGGCGAAATCAACGATGGCTGCGGGCGCACCCTGCAGTGTGGGGCGTGCCCATCCCCGCTACAATGTGGTGGCGGGGGCGTTGCCAATCAATGTGGCTGCAGCAGAAAGTCATGTGCCGAATTGGGGGCGAGTTGCGGCGAAATCGTGGATAGCTGTGGCGTCCACCTGGATTGCGGGGCTTGCGAGCAGGGCAAGACGTGCGGTGCAGGCGGCCCTAATCAATGTGGAACGGGAACCTGCACCCCCAAAACCTGTGCTGAGCTCGGGGTGAGTTGCGGTGAGGCGACTGACGGGTGCGGTGCCATTCTCAAGTGCGGTAGCTGCACTGCCCCCGAATCCTGCGGGGGCGCTGGAGTTGCCGGAAAATGCGGGTGCACTCCCAAGACGTGCGCCGCCGCCGGCGCCAGTTGCGGCACCGTAGCCGATGGGTGCGGTGGCACCCTCAATTGTGGGGCTTGTGCAGCGCCTACAACCTGTGGCGGCATGGGAGAGGTTAACACCTGCGGATGCAAGCCGAAGACGTGTTCTGAGCTTGGTGCTCAGTGCGGCCTAGGGGACGATGGTTGCGGTGGGGTACTGGACTGTGGAACGTGTTCAGGGGACTCCGCGTGCACTCAAAACCGCTGCGTCTGTACAGCTAAAACGTGCGCTGAGCTGAACGCTACCTGCGGTGAAATCCAGGATGGTTGCGGCAAGATGCTAGATTGCGGCAAGTGCGCCCCCGAGCAAACCTGCGGAGGCGGCGGGCCCAATAAGTGCGGGGTTGCCCCCTGCACTCCCAAGACGTGTGCTGAGCTCGGAGCTAAATGCGGCTCTGTCGCTGACGGATGCGGAAAAACGCTGCTCTGCGGAACCTGCACAGCCCCCAAAACGTGCGGCGGCGGGCCGCTCCCCAATCAATGTGGTTGCACACCCAAGCTCTGTGATCAGCTCGGCGCGCAGTGCGGAAACGTATCGAATGGCTGTGGCGGCATGCTCAGCTGTGGAAGCTGCAAGAATGGGCGCCGCTGCAATGACAAGAACATTTGCGTAAAGGGGAGCTGAGGGTTTGGCCGATGTCAGCACCAGAGAGCCAGCTATTAGCCCCTCAAGTTGTGGGTCGCTACGCGCTTTACGGCGAAATCGCATCCGGCGGCATGGCTGTCGTGCAATTTGCACGCCTTATCGGGGAAGCGGGGTTTCAAAGAACGGTTGCCGTAAAGCGGCTACATCCCCAATACGCGAGCGACGAAAGCTTCGTACAGCAATTCGTAAATGAGGCTCGCCTCGCATCGCATATTCACCACCCCAACGTAGTGCAAACGTACGACGTTGTTCGCGATACGAATGAACTCCTACTGGTCATGGAGTACGTTCACGGGGAAACGCTCGCGCACCTGCTCAAGGCCGCTCGACACTCGACCGAGTGGGTACCCGAGCCCATCGGGATTGCCATTATTTCAAACGCACTTAGAGGCTTGCATGCGGCGCACGAGGCTACCGACGAAAGCGGGCAAGCGTTGGGCATCGTCCATCGAGATATTTCCCCGGAAAACATCGTTGTGGACACGGATGGGCGTTCTGCCGTTTTAGATTTTGGGATAGCCAAAGCTCAGGGTTTAATTTTTTCCACCGATGGGCAGCAGCTCAAGGGCAAATTTCGTTACATGTCGCCCGAGCAAGTGCGAGGCAAAAAGGTTGACCGGCGCTCGGACATTTTTGCGATGGGGATAACACTGTTTCGCGTGCTGACCCGGCGTCATGTTTTCGGCAACCAAAGCGATGCAGCAACCATGTTGTATCGCGTATTGAATATGCCAATCCGCAAACCCTCGATGATTGTTCCACATATCTCAGGGGCGCTCGATGCCGTCGTAGCGAAGTCCCTGGAAAGAGATCCGAATCGCAGGTTCGCAACCGCCGAGGAGTTTGCGGTCGCCCTTGAGGAGGCCGTACAGCCTGCGCGGCCTAAGGACGTTGGGCTCTGGGTCGAAAGCGTAGCAGGGCAAACGCTGAAGGAACGCGCTGCCTTGCTTCGCGAAATCTCGGCCCACAGCCAATCTGGGACATTTCGAGTTGGGCGAAACGTGTCGAGCGCTTCGCAACGCACTATTGAGGAGCCCTCGCGAGCTCCCGAGCCAACCTCAGAAGATCTGAATCAGCACCCCTGGCCAAAAAGCAACGTGCCCGAACTCATTTCGGCAACCGAGGTTGCTAAGTCGGACTTGGCACTTGCCCACGTGTGGCCGGTGCGAGGCGTGGACGTTGTGGCCGAATATCCAGCCCCCGGCAGTCGACGTCACCTGATGTGGGGCTTCGTGTTGGGAGTGATCCTGGCTGGCGCGATGGCTGCCATTATTTGGCAAAGAACACGGCCGAGTAGTTCGCTGTCGTCCCCGGCGCCCGCCCAAGTTAACTCCAATGCTCCGAAAGCGGAGAAACATTCCCGTCAACAACCGATCCGGGATCCGCGCGCTACCGAATCCGATGGGAGCCCTCTCATCGGCCTTCCACAACCAAGTGCCACACTCGATGCAGTTCCTCTGCCCTCCGCAAAGCCAGGGCTGAAGCCGAAAGCGAAGGCGCGGGCTCTTAGCTCTACACCCGCGCCAGATGCGGATCCTCTCAGCCGTCGGCACTGAGAGCCAGCTTGAATGCGGGCTGCGCCACGCCGATTAACGGTGGCGTCGCAAACCGAGCAAGCCCACCAGAGCAGTTCCGGCTTCGTCAATTCAGGGCAACGCTTCCGGTGCAAGTTGTCGGGTAACCAAGCGGCGTTAAGTTGGGTCTTGCTTTTCGAAGGATTGACGGAGCGAATGCATCCGGGTGTGCCCAGGTGCAAGCATCGTGGGTTGTTAGCCCCGCCGCCGACCGAACGCCCGGATGCGCGCAACGTCAACTTATTACCTATAGATTGTCTTCCGCCCGCTTGTTACTGAGCGCTGTGCTGCACGAACGACGAGCAAACGGGCTCGAAGGTCGCTGCGCTGCATTACCCAGAGGATTTACCATGATCATCTCCATGCAGGGAAATTGGACAATCACAGTCAAATCTAAGAACGCTTCGTTCGATCAGCGCTTTATTGTGAGCGGTGCTGCCACGGGAAACGGAACGTATTCAGGCACGGTGGGAGTCACGGCTCACGTGACAGGGAGCCAGTGGTCGATTGCGGTGCAAAACAACCCTGGCACCGGATTTCGGCTCTCCAAAGCTCAGATCAAATTTCCTCACAAGGTGGGGAGCAACTACGTATTCGAGATAGGCTCTGAGGACGCGGGCGACGACGATTTTAACGACCTGGTGCTCACGTGCTCCACACCGGCCACCATCAACGATTTCATCCTGTACGGAAACGTAACGCTCTACAGCGGTCGTTGCATCTTTAACCCCTGCCGGAGGTTTCCCTTCGTCATCGATACTGCGGCTGGCCTGTCCGACGCATTGAAGAATGCAAAACTGCGCGACCTGATAGAGAGTTTGTATCCGGAGCGGGTGCCCTTTCCCATCCCTAACCCTCCAGATCCGGGCCCCTTCAAGCCCGTGGTTCTCGATCTCTCATCAGAGGCCACTCAACCCAAGATGGCCCAAGTGTTCCAGAGAGTCTCGGCCGGTGAAGCTCGCAGCAAGGAAACAGAGGAGCTCTCCGTCAACAACTTTTCGTTGTTAAAAACGGTTCAAGCTCCGCAACTTCGCTCAGCCATTACCGCCGAAAGAGCCGGTGGCCCGCTGCAGCGAGCAGACAACATTGCCGTGGCCTCCGTGATCGATGGCCTCTTGGCGGGTTGTTCCACTGAGCCGGCTGACAATATTACCCTCTCCTTCGAAGAGTACGATCGAACCGCTGCAGAGCTAGCTGGAGGTGCGTACACAGGGACGGGGAATCGCCAACTTTTTGGTGACACTATCACCGATGTATTTGGCAACTACATCTTCCGTTTCAAGTTCGACATGACTTTCCCTGGCATTTCAGACTCGATGGACATTGCCCCCGGGGAAGACATCAATGTGGTGGCCTACCCGGATATTATCGTCAAAGTAACCGGATTTGCGCCTTATGAGGTGCTGTATGAAAGTGCCCCGTACTACAACGTTCCAAATCTCAAGCGCATCAATCTGTGCCTTCCCAAATCCAGCGTCCCGGCAACAGCAGCCTGCTTCAATGGCAACCTCCTGGGCAGCCTAGGCAATGTCTTTATCGGTGGTAACCAAAATACGTCGGCATCGACCACCACGCTTGCGTTGCGCCGCTATGGCTACGGCAATCATCTGGAGGCGAACGGAAAGATTTCTGTTGGGAGCTCGCTTGCCCTCTTCAACGTAGAATGCGCGGCCTGGGGTGGAGTCATCGATATGCGAGGTTGCATGTACGATTCCGCCAAGCCAGCTGATCAGAATCTTATCAAGTGGTACACTATTCGCATTCGACGCCAAGGAACTTCCAATTGGACGTTCGTCAGCCAGAATTACAAGCACCCCAAGTTCTCGAAACGAAACCTGCCCAATTACATCGGTGACGACGTGGGGCCGTTCATCACCCCGCTGCACGTGGACGGCCTCGCGGCCACCAATGTGGCCGCCTACAAGAATATCCAGCGGGAAATCTTCGCTGACGGGGTGGATTGGGAATTTTCGAACTTTGATCGTTTCATGCAATTAAATACCGGTCTTTATGATCTCATTTCCGGGGTGGTAACTCCGGGAACCTTCTACGTGAGGATTGATGGCTACGACGCCGCCGGCAATCCTGTCCCCAATGCGACGGATCTCATCCCTCTCTACATTCACAATCGCCCGTTAGCGTTCCAACTGCTCGGGCCCTCTTTCGCCGATCCGTCGATTCTCAATTCAGGGTGTGGCCTCTACCGACTGACCGAGGCGCAGATGAACACGCCCATGCAGCTCTCGTTCAAAGCCAATGACCCGGAAGGCTTCGTAGACTCCTACGCGCTCACCATGGGCCGCTGCCCAGCACCCATGTTAGCCCTGAAGGTGAATTCCCCGACGCCGCCTCTCACAGATACGATCTCAGGTGCTTCAACGCTCTCGGCAGGAAGTGCCGCAACCCACGTTCCCATCAACGTTCACAATGCCTGCCCCGGATACACCGGAACGCTCGCGGAGTTCAGTGACGCGGGGCTAATAACGGTCGATTTTCAGCCTGCCGCCTCAGAAGGTGGTTGGGTCAAAAGTTCGGAGTATTTCACCGTTCTTTCGTTCACCCTCACCGCCTACAAGCGCGTTACCAACGGGTACAACACCGGCCTTAGCGGTCAATATTGGCAGGGGCACAGCATCTACTTGGAAAGGTTCAGCCCATAGAACGGATCTCTCCACTGGGGTTCCTACTCGCCACACTTGCAGTGTGGCGAGTAACGCACCTTTTGTCTGCCGAGGACGGGCCATTCGACATAGTGGTCCGTTTTCGAAAGTTCCTCGGTCAGAGCGTCTGGGGCGACCTTTTGGACTGCTTCTACTGTCTTAGCATCTGGGTTTCCGTTCCCTTCGCGTACTACTTGAGCAGTAGCTGGCAGGCCGGCATTGTTGTTTGGCTGGCGCTTTCTGGAGGCGCGAGCCTGTTATTCAAGGCCTTTAACCGCCCATCTTGAAAGCGAGAACATGAGCTGTTGCGGGAATAAGCGTGCACAATGGAAGCGTGAAGCACTAGGCGGTCCAGCGCCGGACGCAGCGCGTGCTGAGCCGAGCGGAGTTGAACACGAAAAAGAGCGCGCTCCTAAGCGGTTTCAGTACATCGGAGAGTCCAGCTTGACACTCACGGGAACCTTCTCTCGGCAAACGTACTACTTTGAGACCAATGGGGCAGTAGTGGAAGTCGATTACCAGGATTCCTTTGCGTTTCGTGCGGAGCGCGACTTGAAACCGCTGTGAAACTCCGCAGTGCGCTCAATGTTGCCCTGCACGGTTCTCGCATGGTTGGGAATACCTTGTGGCCTTTTTCCGCCAAGGCGTTTACTGCTCCCAATCCAAAACCGCTACTTGTGCCCGTGATGAGAGCCACCGGACTATCGCCGCACTTCGGGTGCCGACGCGCCTGACGCGCCCGCTTCTCCGTCAGCTGACATCGTGCTTTCTCAGCGCGTCGAGGAGTAGTGGGCAGCGGTGGGGGAGCGATCTTTCGCTCCCTGCGCGCACGGGCTTTCCGTGGCGGGCTCTTCAGTACCAGGGGCCAAGCAAACACTCTCAAATTCCACCCAGTGAGCCTCAATGTTCTCGTCGTAGTCAGAAGCTCCGCGTAGCTGCTGAGCGTCGGCGCTCACCGTGAACGTATATCGTACCGGAGAGGCCTCTCGATGGTTAAATCCACGGAGCTCGAATTCGAGCTCTCGTTCGCCTGCACAGTAGCGGGCGAGGAGGGGCTTCGGCCAGCGGCTCTTGGATCTCTGTGCGGCTTGCTTAATATCTACAGGTTCACAGCGCACCTTTTCGCCGGGCGTGTAGGTGAGAAAGGCCCAAACTTCGCCATTTTCGAGGAAACGAAGGATGATTCGATCGCCGCCCACGTTGCGCAGATTCTCCCCCACATAAACACCGGTGGTAAGTGGCGCTTTCGCGGCAGGGGTAGCCACACACGGCGAAGAGCGCACGAACTCCCCGCGGAGGCGGCCAGATTGTACCTGCACAAGGTGCCATTGCGGTTCGCAAGCAAGCGCGCTCAGGCAACCAAGTAGTGGGAGCTGTAACCGGCGCATCAATCGAACCTGGCGAGCCGGGAAAGCGCGGTAGACTCCCACATTATGAATTCGCCCTTGGGCCAGGCGCGGTAGGCACTTGCGGCGATTACTGGTTCTCCGTCCATGTAGTCGATCAATCCGACCAACATGACGAGATCGCCCGGCAGAAGTTCTGGTGCCGCCCCAGCCCCCTCCCCAAAGACCGCGCGAATGAGCGGCAGGCGTTCGTCCGTCACGGTAACGCGGCATGTCGACTCCGGGGGTTTATCCTCCTGCATCCACGCGTCCTTGTTCTTCGATATGCAAGTGTTTCCAGGCGCAAGCTCTCGCTGCCGCAGCACCAGAGTAACCGCACCTGGAGCTGACACCCTGCGAACCACCGTGCCGAATATTCTCGCCCGGTTGCGAAAAAAGGAGGCTGGATCGTTGCGAGCTCCGGCGAGCCGAAATTCAAGGTAAGTCAGCTCCGCTTCATCAGCGTACGGCACGTAGGAACGCGCGTGCCCGTAACGCCCAGCGCCCTCCCCGCACGCGCACATGAGAGCGCCAAGGCTTAGGCCCTCCGCGTACCTGAAGAAAGAACGTGCGTTCATGTTCCGTCAAAATGCTCCCCGGGCTGCACTCAAGAGATTGCACCACGGGGTACTTTTTTCCGCAACCGCTCTCGGGAGCGGCCGAACGGAGCGGCACAAGGAGAACATATCGTGAATCTCAAAGTGTCCGCATCGTCCATTTTCCCTATTCTTTGCCTCGTTTGCCACGCCTACGCAGCTGAAGCCGCCGAAGCCTCAAGTGCCACTGAAGTTGCCTCGGTGGATGAGCTGGCGCCCGGTAGCAGCCCGCGTAGCACCTCAGGCGCGAACCAGAGTTCACCCGTGGCCGACGGCGCGGTCGAATCAGCCAAGAAGGCGAGCCCGGCTACAGGGGCAGTTTATGTGAATCCGGTTGGGCTCTTGTTTGGGCTCATCGACGCTGAAGTGGATGTAACCGTAAGCAAGAACATGGCCGTGGTTGGCGAAGGTTCGTATTGGAGCTTCGATGTTTTGGGCCTCAAGACCACGGCGTGGGGCCTTGGGGGCGGCGTGCGTTACTTCTTCGGTGATGAAATGTATCGAGGCTGGTACGTGTCGCCCGTGCTGCAAGTAGCTCACTCCACTGCCAGCATTGAAGACGATCTGCTGGGTGAATTCTCGGCATCGGCAACCCTCGCGGGCGTCGAGGCCACCGTCGGGCACCAGTGGCATTGGAAGCCCTTTACGTTGCGGTTGGGCGGCGGGCTCCTGGCCTTTCAAGCCGTCGCGAAGTCGGGCGACGAAACCATCAAGACCGAGCTTGCGGGCGTTTCGCCTGTCCTAGATGGGGCGCTTGGGCTTACGTTCTGAAATCGTCGCCGGGTGTTGCTATCGCCGCGCTTCGGACCTGGATTCTGGTTCCCGGAACGTGAGATGTTAGCCTCGGATGCCCACCGCCGAGCAGATCATATCCGCCCTTTCGATGCAGCCACATCCCGAGGGCGGGTATTACGTAGAGACATTTCGGGCGCTGCCGCTCACTTGCGAGCTTCCTGAAAGAGGCGTACGCGCAGCTTCCACCGCCATCTATTATCTGCTTCGCTCGGGAGAATTTTCCGCGCTGCACGTCGTTCGCTCGGATGAAGTTTGGCACCACTACCTGGGCGCACCGGCTGAGCTTCATTGCTTTGACGAGAGTGGCACCCACCGCTCCGTACGGCTTGGCTCCAACATTGTCTCGGGGGAGCGACCGCAACACGTGGTTCGCGCGGGAGAGCTCCAGGCCACGTGTGCGTCAGCTTCAGGCTTTACTCTGTTTGGTTGCACCGTTGCGCCAGGTTTCGATTTCGCAGATTTTTCAATGCCCACGCGGGAAGAACTTTTCGCGCGGCTTCCGCAACATCGAGAGCTTGTGTTGCGGTTAACGCGAGGTTGACGGGGAGATCGCTCCTCGACTCCCGCCCCTCATTGAGCAGTCGTCGCATTCTAGCGACTGCAAACCGCGAGCACTTGCTTCAAGTCCGTGAGGCCAGCCAGTACCTTCTCCACACCGTCTTGGAGAAGCGTCACCATGCCACCTTCGGCCGCGAGCTTGCGAATGTCGTCAACTGGGGCTTTCTTTTGGATTGCACGCTTCAAGTTGTCGCTACCCACCAAAAGCTCGTGGAGTGCTACTCGGCCCTTGTACCCGGAACCTCCGCACGCCGAGCAACCAGGGCTCTTCCACAATTTGAGCCCGAAGGGGTGATCCCGCTCGAGGAGCGCAGCAAACGCCTCGGGGCCATAAGCTTGTCCCAGGTCATCCATCTCAGTGGTGCTCGGTGAATATTGCTGACGGCACTGCTTGCACAACCCACGGGCTAGCCGCTGCGCCAGCACGCCCAACAGTGCATCGGCAAAGCTGAACGGATCGAGCCCCATGTCGATCAAGCGCGTCACGGTTTCGGGTGCACTATTCGTGTGAAGCGTCGATAACACGAGGTGGCCCGTCAGTGAGGCTTCCACAGCGGTGCCCGCCGTCTCCAGATCGCGCATCTCGCCTACCATTATGACATCTGGATCCGCGCGCAAAAACGCGCGCATAGCGTGCGCGAAGGTGAAGCCTATTTTGGGGTTCACCTGAACCTGCCGGAGCCCAGCCTGGGTAATTTCGACGGGATCTTCGGCGGTCCAAATCTTCATGTCCACGGTGTTGATGAAGCCAAGTGCGGAGTGGAGCGTGGTGGTTTTGCCGGAGCCAGTGGGGCCAACACACAGCACCAAGCCGTAAGGCTTGGTAATAACCGACTTTAGATTCTGGAGCACGAGCGGGCTCATGCCCATTTGCTCAAGCGGCAGTGGCTTGGAGGCTGCCAAAATGCGCAACACGATATCCTCGTTGTTGTTCACAGTCGGGATGGTGGCAACGCGCAACTCGATCTGCTTTTCCCCCACCCGGAAGCGGATTTTCCCGTCTTGAGGCTTCCGGCGTTCCGAGATGTCGAGTAGCGCCATGATCTTGAAACGGGCCACGAGCGGGAGTCGAAAGTTGGACGGAATTTCTTGATAGGCGATGCAATCCCCATCGATCCGAAAGCGCACGGTGACCGTGCGCTCCTTGCCGTTGGGTTCGATGTGAATGTCGGATGCTCCCTGGCGGTAGCCGTCGATCACAATCTGATTGGCGAGCTTGATAATGGAATTATCAGACTCTTTGACACCGCCCACCTCATCGCGTTCGACGTCTGCGACGGCTTGGATGTCGTCAGAAGCGAGCCCCTTCAGGATCGCGTCCATCTCATTGGCGACTTTTCGAGAATCTAGCTGGTCGAGGTAAGTGGGAATGTAGCGTTCAAGCTGGCTGGGAGTTGCCACTACCTCGAGGACCTGCTTCTGCGCGAGCTTGCGAACCTCGTCGATAGCGTCGATAGCCAACGGATCGCTCATAGCCACAGTGAGGGATTTGGCGTCGACATCGAGCGGTAAGATCTTGTGCTTTTGAATGAACTCACGTGGTAGCTCTTCCACCGCTGCCAGGTTAATCACGCAGATATCAAGATTCACAAACGGCAGCTGGAACTTTTTTGCCAGCGTGCTCGAAAGGTCAACCTTGGAAACGAGGCTCATTTCCACTAAGATTTGGCCGATTCGCTTGCCGCCCCGCCTTCGTTGTTCAGCCAGGGCAAATTCAATATCGGCCGCATCGGCCAAGCCGGCCTCAATCAAGACCTCACCCAGCCGGGTGCCCTTGCGCTTCTGGAGTGCCGTTGCCTGATCGATCGCGCCCTGCTCCACGCGCCGGTGTTGAACAAGAATTTGCCCAATCGGCGTCCGTGGTTCGGTCTTCTGCGCATCCAGCCCCTTCTCTAACCCCGCAGCGCCAACCCTACCGTCCTTGACGAGCATGCTGCCCAATGGTTCGTTGACCTCGCGCAGACGAATGCCGTGGTTGTAGAAGAAGATCTCGCGAAACGGGCTCGAGGGCTCAGCGGGCCTGGCGTAAAATCCCAGAGCTTCCGCCGAGTTGGGTTCAGGGTCGACGACAAACGCCGCGCTGCTCGAAACGTGCACCTTCAATTCGCCACGGCGAGCGCTCGGACGTTGCGGCGGGTCGCTTGGGTTTCGGTGAAACCCAAGGTACGCAATTCGTTCGGAAGCAAACGTCGCTTTGCGACCCTGTGGCAAGCTCAAGCTTAGATCTGGGGTTGCAGGATTAAAGCGCACCAGCTGGCCTACGTGGGTGGCTCCATCAACCAGAGCTACTGTCACGGTTGCGGGGTTTGCACCAAAGGTTCGCTCTGCCGACATCCTGCTGCTTCTCCCAGACGGACATCTCGGCCGTCACTTCAGCGGAGGTGCAGATCAGGCTGAAATGAAGGGGCTCGCTGGCGTGTTGCGCGCGGCCAATCAGGGCGTGTAGTAGCGTTCTTTCGACCGGTCTGGAGGTCAGGTTAAAGCGTGGAGCGGGGGTTCGAAATACCAGAGGGCGACGTGGCGCCCTGCTTTGGAGAGGTGGCCCCTATTCCGTATACTTACCGAAAGGGGGAACGGCGCCGTGCGGCACGTAGCCTTTCCAATCTTTGATCTCAGGTCGATCCCACCTTTGATCGAGCCGCTCTAGATAGCGCATTACTGTATCGAGCTCGCCCTTGCGGATGAGTGCACTCGCGAGGGACATGTTGAGGATGAACATGGACGGCATTTTTGAGTTTCCCAAGGCGTCTGTGCGAAAAGAAGAGGCAAGCCTCAGATGCTCCTTGGCTTGAGTAACATCGCCCTTCGCGAGCGCGAGTTCCCCTAATACGACGTGCCCGTCGTGAGACGCTTCAAGCTCCCAGGCGTTGGCAAGGCCGGCCTCGACGCTTCGTCGTGTGCTCTCCATTGCCTCACGCCCGTAGCGTTCGGCACAGGGCCGCTCTTCCTCGAAACAGGCTTGAGCGACCTCATCTAGGTTTTGCCAACGCTGCAAAGGATCGGCAATCTTCAGAAAGCTATCGATGCGCCGTTCGTTACCCTCGGATGACTGCGACACGGTGGCTATGACGGCGACGATGCCGATCAATAGCAGCGGGGCAGGAAGTATCCATACGAGTACACGTCGGGCTCTTAGTTTTGGTTGACGAAGCGCGGTCATGGGTGTATTAGTGAAGTAATACACTAGATTCAGCGGAAAGCAACGCCTACTTCGTGTCCCCACAGAAACCACCGGAGCTGCCTCCCGAGCTGCGAGCCATGCCGATCCCCCGGATCGATCCGCGCTCCGGCGTGCCTGTGTACAAACAGATGCTTGAACAAATGGAACATCTCATCGCGTCTGGGCAGCTGCCGCCCGGCGCACAGCTCGTGTCCGTACGCCAGCTAGCGGGTGACCTGAAAGTTAACCCGATGACGGTGAGTAAGGTCTACACGCGGCTTGAGCTCTCGGGCTTGGTCGAGCGCCGCCCCGGCATCGGGCTTTTTGTAGCAGAGGGGGTGGAGCTGAAGAGCGCGCGCCTCAGGCTCGGAGCGCTTGAAAGGCCGATGCGCGATGTTGTTTTGCAAGCACTCAATCTACACGTGAAGCGTACAGAGGTAGTTAAGCTGCTGGGTGAAGTGTGGGAGCAATTGGAACCAAAAGGGCGAGGCGATGGCAAACGATAACTTGGTAGAGGTACAGAAGCTGCAAAAGCGCTTTGGTTCGACGCGCGCACTTTCGGGGATCGATCTCGAGCTGGGTTCGGGGCAGGTAATAGGGCTTTTGGGGCCGAATGGTGCGGGAAAGACCACGCTGCTCAGGCATTTTATCGGGCTGCTTATTCCCACCGAAGGCAGTGTGCGCACTTTCGGCAAGCCTGCGCACGAGCTCGGGGACGCTGAGCTCGCACGGATCGGCTTTGTGGATGCCGAGGGAGATTTGCTCGACTGGTTAACGGTTGATGAGCATATTGCTTACGTGGCTGCCTTTTACGAGCGTTATGATTGGGATTACACCCACGCCTACATCCAGCGATTCGAATTGCCGCGCGAGAAACGCGTGCGTGATCTTTCTACGGGGATGCGCCAGCGCCTCGCCGTCTTGCTGGCTTCTGGGCATCGCCCGGATCTTCTGCTGCTCGATGAGCCTGCCGCGGCCATGGATCCCCTGGCGCGCGCGGAGTTTCTCGATCTCATGATGGAGCTGATTCAAGACACGGCACGCACCATCGTCATCTCCAGCCACATCTTGAGCGACATCGAGCGGGTGGTGGATCGCGTGTTGATCATGAAGCAAGGCGAGGTGATTCGGGACGCAGAGCTCGACACTTTACGTGAAGAGTATCTCGACGTAGAGTGGCGGGGTCCAGATCCGCAGGGATTATTGCCTGGAAACGTTGTGGCTCACACGCGCGCGGGCGAGCAATCGCGCTTGGTGGTTTGCAACGCCAGCGAATCAGCCGTGATCGAAGCGGCGGCTCGCGGCAACGCTCAGGCGCGGGTGGTACCGGTGAAGTTTGAAGATATATATCGTTACGAGTTAGGGCGTCAACGGTGACACCGGCTAAGATGACACCTTTGAGCGCTCTGTTTAAGGGCGCGCCGTGGGTGGCGGCGCTGCACTTTTGGATTGCGTTTCCGTTTTTCGTTATTGCCCTGGTTAGCACCATGTTCCTGCCCGCAATGGGCTTTGCTCTGGCATTCGCCCTGGCGCTATCGCTGCAGCCTCTGCTGGGCGGCCGTTTCAGCTTCACGCTTCCTCGCGTCCGGCAGCTGGTCCGTCAGGTCCTGTTCGGCGGCGCTGGGCTCGGCGCTCTGCTGGCACTGCTTGGTTCGTATCGAGACCTTGGGGTGGGTACGCCGGCGTTTGTCGCTCGCGTCCTCATCGCAAACGTGTCTCTTACGTTTGCGATTGTACTCTTCGGAACGTGGTTCATGGTGCTAAAGCCCAAATGGAGCGGACTTGGCTCACTTCCGCATCAGCTATGGCTTTCTGTGGGGCTATACAGCAGCAACCACTGGGTAACCGAGGAGGCCGTGAGGTTGCGAGTCAGCCAGCTCGCGCCCCTATTCGTCTTGGTTGCCGTGGTTCTGGGTGTTTTTATCTGGCGAAAAACTGATTCGAATGAGTTACAGCGAAGCGTTAGTGGAACTCGTTCACCGTTCGACCGTCGTATTGGGGCGGAGGGGGCGAAGACCAAGAGCCTCGGGCGCGCGCCTCAGCCCGCGCTGCTGGAGAAGCTTGCAGCGTCCTCGGGCTGGAAAAAGTGGCTGCTCTCGGAGCTATTTCTAGCTCGCAGTTTGCGCAGCCCGCTAACCGCCTTGATCATACCCGCACTGCTTCTCTTCCTGACCACGGCTGCGTGGCTGCGGTGGAGCTCCCCCGCGCATTTCGGAGATGGTGCAGCCAAGATGGCTTTGGTGTTCGCGCTGGTCTCTGTTATGATTTCCATTGGCCTTGCCGGTTTGGTGCAGTCTGCACTCAGTCGCTGGCGATCACCTGTGAGCCGCCGGCACGCCTTTCGACAGGCGATAGCCATCGCCTTGGTGCGCGCCGGGCTCGCGTTTACCCTGTCGTTTCTGTTGGTTGGGCTGGGCGCTTTGTTGGGCGCAAAGCTCTCACAAGGCCCCGCCGCGCCGTGGGGACCCATGAGCCTCTCACGTGCGCTCCTTGGTACCTGGCCTTTGTGGTTCATCCCGTTTGCTGTGGTGCTGGGTATGCGTCTGGTTAACCAGCGCGCAGGAGTCTTGGTGCTTGTGCTCGTGCCAGGCCTCGCAATTCCCTTCCTTATCATCTCTGGGGCGACGTTGAGCGTCCCGCGCTGGCTTGGCGTGCTGTGCCTCGGGGTGTGCGCCGCTTCCATCGGCTGGGCACGGTATCGCTGCATGAATCGTGATTTGGTGTGAGGCGACGCTAGTCCCCAAACACTTCGCCCGCGGAGCGTGCTTCAAGGAGCCTCGCGGACCAACGGAGGCAGTCGGCAACTCCGGCGCCACTGACGCGCTCCCGAACGGTGTCGGTGATGGAGCCGAACTTTGCCTCCAGCTGGCTCAATAAAACCAGCCTAACGCCTTCGGCTTTGCCTCGTGCCTCGCCTCGTGCTTCCAACTCCTCTGCGAATGTCATGACTGCTTCTCCTGCTCCGCTGACCGCCTTCAAGGCTTCCAGCGCGTCTTGCCCGACCGTGCCTTGTGTCACTGTCCACACATATAGCACGAAAACTAGGAAGGCTTCGCGGCCTCCGCTGCGCTTTAGGATGGCCTCAAATTCCTTGGTATAGGCCGCAATCGTGCGCAAAAGGCGTGCTCCCCGGCGGCTGTCTCGCAACAACGCCAAGGCCACCGTTAGCATCGGCCCAAGCTCACGCTGTCGCAGGTCTTCGTCACTTGCGCGGCTGACGTCATCTAGCAAAAATCCCCAGTGTGGTGTTGCGGCGCGCACTTCTGGATCCTGTAAACCTTCAGGATCGAAAAGCCCTTCGAAGCGCGTCGCTGCTGTCCAACCACGCTCACTGTGGTGCAGCACTTGCACTAGCACGAGTGGCAACGGCAAAAGCGGTGCCCCTTCGGAGCGCGCCTTCTCTGTGTGGCGTTCCCAAACTTGTAGGGCGCTGCCCAAGGTGCGAAGGGGCATCAATGGATCCACCGTGCTCATGTGTTCGAAGAGCACGTAGAGGTACGCAGGCCTTCCGCGATACTTAGCGCTGTAGAGCATGTCTACTACAGTGCCGCGCAACTCCTGGCTAACGAAGCTGCTCTCTTCGACAGAGAGAGTGCTCAAATCCAGGTTGGCCAGGAGCCCTTCCGGAAGCGTCGCGCGAAACTGCGCTGCTGCATTTTCTGGTGCACTAAAGATCCGGCGCACTAGCGCATCGTGGGGGAAGACTTTTGAATCAGGATCTGTCACTCAACGAACAGATAGCCCGGCGACTGCAGACTCGGTATTCGGGAAAACCCCGAGCTTTGAAGATCCCCCGAGTTGGTGGACACCCAAGAAAGCGCGAGAATGCGCCAGGAGTGATCCATGGTCAAGAAACATCAACGAAGGAAACGGCGAGTGTTCACGCCGGAGTTCAGAGCCGGGGCAGTTCGGCTCTGCAAAGTC
>JANRKO010000075.1:0-2443 GCA_033763455.1 Polyangiaceae bacterium | reverse complement strand
GTCTACGCTTCGCCCGGCACCTCGCGATGCAAGACGCAAGACTCGATACAACGACCTTTCGGTATTTCCGCTGACGAGACTTCGACCCGGATCGTCTCCAGGCCGGCACCCGCTGGTCAGCTGCAGCTTCGTGACGCACATAGGCTCCCTCTAGCTGGCCCTGGTCAGCGACACCATCGTAGGTCGGATACATCTGATCCTCCGATTTCGCTTTCAGGTAGCGAAGCACCGTATTTCGCGCTTGAGCGCGCCCTCGACCGCGCCGCTCGAACGGCTTGATCACGGTTGCAATCTCTCCCGGTTCAAGGCCCGCAGCTTTCAGCGCCTTGGCCATTCTAATGTTGGTGGGCGCGAGGACGCCGACAACCCTCGGATCCGCTCTGAGACGTGGCAGGTCGTGGAGCACTTTTTGTAGCCACTGAACAATATATCGTTGCCTCGGAATGACTACCAGGAGAGCACGTGGAAACGTGGATAAGGATGCCGGTGATGGCCAGATGTTGGCGGTGAGTCCAATCGCAGCCTCTTCTACTGTTAACGCCGCAGCTTGAGCGGCTCCACGCACCTCGGCTTCCGCATCAAGTACCGGAATGGCGGCCTTCGTGGCCGCCAAGAGAGCCTCCTGCAGTTTCCCCGTACGCTGGGAGGCGGCCGCAAATTCGTCTATCAAGTCGCGAAGTGCTCTCACTTCGGGCGGTTGCTCGTGACGTGCCAGCGCATCGGCACAAATGCTCAGAGCGTGGAGAACCCCATGGCGTTGGGGCGGGACCAAGTGGAAGTGGTCGTCGTGGACACGCCGTAAGGCGAACGCGTTCACTGGCTGCGCAGGGACCGCCCCAATGAGGGCGCACAACCGTTTGCCGATCTCTGGCAAGTCTTTCAGCGAAGGCTCGTCAGACATTTAAAGGGCTCCCTTCCGGGCAAACACTGACGTGACTATAGAGTAGATTTAACACGGCTGGGAACCAGGTTGGAAACTGTGGGCACACCTATAGGCTAACTCGCATCCCGCACAAGTCGCCTGATCGTGCCCACCTTCATGCTGCGGCTCAGATCAATGAGCCGGTGCCGATCTGATTCGTCGGGGAATGTGAGGAGATCGACGAGTTCGGTTCCGAGCCTCTCTGCGAGGAGCGAAAGCGTCTGGATCGTCGGGAGAACCAGACCTTTCTCGATGCCGCTCAGGTGCCCCTTGGACTTCAAGCCGGCTTCGTAGGCCAGCTTCTCTTGCGTAAGGCCCTGTTCCTCCCGCAAAGCCCGGATCCTTTGGCCAAGTTTGGCTCCTATGGGATCTACGTGGTCTCGGCGTGGCATGCGAGCTTGACACTAGGTTCGTCTCAGATGAGGATAGTTCATCCCAGATGAACCTTAAGAAACCCGTGAAATTTCGGCCGAGTCAGCAGGTAAATGTGGATGAGTTCGCAGCCCGACTCGCATGTGACATCCAACACGCTTCCCAGCGCGTGGACGAACAGGCCAGTCGCCTCCAGATCATTGGTGAACAAGCAGTGGTCATGACGTCGGGATCTCCGTCAGCACTCGAACGCTATCCGAGGGATCGTGGGGCATGCATTGGCTACCCTGGCCGATCTTCAATGCGAAGCCGGCCGTCTGGAAGCCTTAGCGGATCTCACGGACGTGGCGTCCGATTCAAAAGCACTGGAGGAAGGATCGCGCGCCTAAGCGCGTGTCTCAACGTCTCAGCGATTCCGTGCAACGAAAGCCGCAGTAGCGGTTGTGGTCTAACGGCGCAAAGGAACCGAGGATGGCCGAGGCGAGATTCGAGACGTCGTTGGCAACCAAGAACACCAATCTCATCCTCGTCGCACAGCCGCAGCTCCTCAGCAAGCGGCTCTCACCGTCAACAAAGACCCCCAAAAACCGCGTGACCTACTCGGTCACGTTACACAAACTCGCCCCCGATGTCACCGCTGATTTTGTCCGCGCTCAGCTCAACCGTGTTGCTCTCGCCCACAACACTTTCACTGACGACGCCCTCGCACTCATCGTGCGCTCCTCCGAAGAAAACTGGTGAGTCGCGTCCTCCAGCAGCCACATTGGCTCAAGGGCCCGGACGCAATCTTCTAGACTGCACACGGAAAACAGAAAGCCCGCGGGAGCAGCTCTACTGCCCCGTGGGGCGCTTTCGTTTTGTACGGCGCGTCGTAAGAGCCCGAACTTGCGCATCATGCCGTCTGGCAAACGGCGTCTTAGTGCAACGCTGAGTCTACGATACGCTCGGACCTGATTTGCGATGGCTACGCGGGACTTTCGCCGGAATCATGCGACCGCAATTGTGTATTTGTTAGCTCCCACCTTTCGGTCACAAATTCGGTCCTGATCTTCCCAAGTTGAAACTGCTGATCGGCGCGTTGGCCGCCGCCAGAATTTGGAAGCAACACCAAGGACAAACTAAGCCTATCTCCTGGCTGGTCAGATTGTT
>JANRKO010000074.1:0-118714 GCA_033763455.1 Polyangiaceae bacterium | reverse complement strand
GACTGTGCGCTCGCCCCGACTCTGCATCAGGCGCACGGCCTCCCGCTTGAACTCTTCGTTGTGTTGTTTTCTCTTTGACATGGTTCGGACACCCACAATTTACTCTCTTTTTGGGGTGTCCGGAAAACCGGATCAACTTCAGATCGAGGGTGACGGCATTGTGTACGGAAGCCAGCGCTTCCGAGCCCAGGGGACGTTGGCAGGCAAAGCGTAAGGCATACGCTTCGGCGTCGATGCCGAATGTGGGGATGTGCTCACCTGCTCACCATGGAGCCAGAGATCGTTGCCGGAACGAGGTTCTTCGACTTCGTGGGAGCAACAGCGGCTCAATCGAAGCCTCAGCCAGCCTTCAATAGCTTGTGGGCTCGCTGGCGTGAAACCCCAAGCAATGTTCCAACGTCTCGTGTACTCAGCCCTCGCTTGGCCAAATCACCCACTACGCGCCGGATGACTTTTCCCGCCCGCAATTGCTCGGCGTCTGCTCTTGCCTTGGCGAGCTGAGCGGTCTCAAGCTTCGCAAGGAGAGGCTTGGGGAGACCCGCAACCTCCGGTATCAACACGGCCCCCTTGGCTGCCTGCTTATCGTCCAAAAAGATGCCCAGCGCAGAACGGAACTTCCTCATCGCCGACTCAATGGTCATCCCGATAGCGACGACACCACCGCCTCCGACCTTGTCCCAACTCGCCGTCCAGAGCCCAGACTCGCTGTCGTGCAGAAGACGTATGTTGTACTTTTTCATTTCAGCCAGCCTTTCCCTAGGCAGGGTTCAAGCTGCCTTTCAATTGCGCGCAAGGTCCCCAGAGGGATATCCGCACCGGAATGCATCGCCACTACGGTGGTGCATTTCTCGCATTTGATGACTATGTGAGACCCCCGCCTCCGAGCTTCCACGCACCCAAGGCGCTTCAGCACACGAAGCAACTCCCGCGCCGTCACAAGTATTTCTGTAGCTCGCGACCCGCCATGTGTCAACAACTATTGACACATGGCACCCATGCAACGGAGTCTCGGCTTGGGTAGTTGGCTACTCGCGACGTCAGCGAGGTCTGGCGATGTCCCGAGCTGCACCGGGCTCGGTCCTAATTTTCGGGCATGCGGCCTACCGAAATCTAACGGTCTGCAGGAGAATTGTCGTTGAGCTAATTGCCCGCGTGCTCTGCGCAGGGCCAGCCAGAAAAGTTGCTTTCGCAAGCATACTGAACACCCGCGCTCTGACAGATCAATGTCCGATCCCGGCCGTCGCGAGACTTGAGTGCCCACCCAATGCGCCAGTAAAGTGCTGCGGCCGAATGATCGAGTGGTGTTGCTGCCACGCCGGGGAGACGCGAAATGAAGACTTCGATAGAATCAGGTTACCTCTTGCTCGACCTCGGCGCTGCGCCGAATCCTCGACAAAGCAGAGCGCTCCGCGCCCTGGAGCGTGACGAATCATGCGGACTGATCGCTGACAGCGAACGCAGAGTTCGGTTTTCTGTCCAGCATTGGGCCACGGTGGGGGAAGTTCCAACTCAGGAGACGGATCCTGAGCAGGTCGACATCTGGAGCGCTCGACAGGACCATCTTGCTAGCCTTTTAGGCGTGCAAAAACAGAATGTCCTTGTTGACGTGCGAGGACATGTCGGAGGCACTGATTGCCGCTTTGAACTCGTCGTCGATGGTGAACGCGTTGGAGAAAACGAGTCGCCCATCTTTGGGAATCGCGTACTGCTTCCAGTGGTGTTTGCAGCGCAGAAGGCAATCACAGCAATTCCAAACGCCACCACGCGTGACGCCCAAATTGATCGCCTAGCAAGGATACGCTCGCAGCTGGATGGCGCAGCGGAGCACATGGAAGGATCTTTTGGATCCATCAGCGTCAACTACCATCCTCATCTGGCCGGATTCAGCATCCGCACAGTAAGGAAAGCTTCCCTCCAGTGGAGGCCCGCCAAGTTCGCGTCTCAGCTACTTTCCCTGACGCTGGATGAGATTCACGACGACGGGAGCCGCGCTCAGATTGATCTGGCACGCCTTTCCCCCGATGCGCCGGTAGTTGCGCAGTCATCCCGGGAGTACCTGTTGCTGTCCGAAGGAATGGAAGCTGCTGCTCGCGCGGCGAAGCCGCTTCAGAACCAATTCGCCAGAGACGTAGAAGCTGATCCGATCCGACTGCTGCCGGAAGGACCTAGTTACGACGACGTCGACTTTGCTGAGTACAGCCCGCGCGTTCGCGGGTTTGAACCCATCCTCAGACCCGAGCGCGAAGTTGACTTAACTTCGGGTATAGAGTGGTACCGGAAGGATAGCGATGACTCGCTCCCTATCCTCCGGTTAAGAATATCCACAACCGACGGCGCCCTTGTAGACATTGGCCTTCGGCAAGATGAAGCGCCGATCAAGTTATCCGAGGCTCGCGAAGCCAGCCGACTTGGTCGTGTTGTCGAACTCGGCGGCCAGTCTGTGATGCCAACGGAAGCACTGTTGCGACACCTCGAAGATGGGGTAGCTCAGCTAGCTCGCCTAGAATCGCAGAAAGTCAAACCGACCGATGCAGGTGAGCACCACAGGTTACCGCAACCCAAGCGGGATGCGGCAGTCATCGCCGACCCCGATGGAATCTCCGCGCTACCTCAGGATATCGACAACTCACAGTTCGTCGTTCCTTGGGCGGAGCTTGAATCAATCATTACGCCTGAATGTCACCTCAAACCTCACCAGCGAGAGGGCGTCGAGTGGCTGTGGCGACACTACTTGGCCGGACGTGGTGGGGTTCTACTTGCCGATGAGATGGGACTTGGCAAAACGCTGCAGATTGCTTGTTTCCTGGCGCTCCAATTTCGATTCGGGCCAGCGCACGACCGCGAGCTGCCATCGCTCGTCGTATGCCCCCTCATACTGATGGAGAACTGGAAGAAGGAAATAGCCAGGTATTTCCGAACTGGTGCAGCGCCGGAAGTGATCGCCGTGACCGCCACTTCGATGCGCAGCGAGCTCGGACCGCTATTGCTCTCCCTTCGCAGACCGGCTGTCGTTGTCATGTCCTACGACACATTGGCCCGTCACCAGAAAATGTTACTCCGAGCCGACTGGGCAACGGTGATTCTGGACGAATCCCAGAACATTAAGAACCCCGGGACATATCGTGCCGCAGCCGCCAGAGGGCTCAAACGTTCGTTTGGTATTTGCTCAACCGGAACGCCGGTGGAAAATCGCCTGCGAGATCTCTGGACGCAGTTCGATTTCCTGAGCCCTGGAACACCATTTGGAGACTCACCTTCATTCTCGCGCGACTTTGAGAAAAACTCCGCGGGGCCTCTGCTACTGCGGGAGGCGCTCAGGTACCCATCAATAGGCTCACCCGTATTGCATCGTGAAAAAAGGGACACGCTTCGAGAGTTGATGCCCCTGCGCACCACCGTCCACCCGATCGCCATGACATTTGAACAGGAAGAACTCGAACGGCAGATTGTTCGTACCCACAAGGGCGGCCTACCGATCTTAGGGGAGCTCCAGAAGCTGTATCAGCATCCTGCGCTTCTTCGCGGTGATGACACCAGGGAGCTATCACCGGATGAGGCAGTGGCCTCAAGCCCCAAGCTGGCCAAGTGCCTTGAGTTGTTGGAGGAAATCGAAAAGCAGGGACAAAAAGCCATTGTTTTTACTCTTTGGGTTCGGATGCAAGACATGTTGCGAGATCTCATTTGCAACCGTTTCGGCTTGCCGCGTGTGCACGTTATCAATGGGGATTCCAACGCCCAAAATCGCTCACAAAGACTAATCGACGAGTTCTCCAGAGGACGTGGTTTTGACGTGCTCATCATGAGCCCACTTGCAGCGGGTGCTGGTCTCAATGTTACCGCTGCAAGTCACGTTATTCACTACGGCAGGTGGTGGAACCCGGCCAAGGAGGATCAGGCGACAGCACGTGCCCACCGAATTGGACAAAGCCAAGAAGTGCAGGAGCATTACCTGGTTCTGCACCACGAAAGGGATCCCACTTCAGGATTCGACGTGAAGCTGGACGAATTGGTGAGGAAAAAACGGGGCATAGCGCGGGACTTTCTTGCCCCAACCGACAATGAAGTTGAACTCCAGAACGTTGTGTTTGCCACTTGAGGAGGGTCGTTTTGATTGACCTTGTAATGCATGACTCGCTTACGGCGGTGCCCGTGGCGACTCTCCTGATACTGCTGATTGGGCTTTTGCTGCACGAAGAGCTTCGAACAAAACGGACCCGCAATCTGCTTACCCGCATTTCACGAATTTCCGTGGAATGGGATCCGCAAACGGAAGAAGATGCGAGCATTCGGGAGCTTGAAAAATATCTTGCACCGGGCCGCGAGCGCGTGGGCTATCCTGGGGATGATAGGTTTCTCCTTCGGTTGCCGAGACTCCAGGTTCTTCAAGAGCTTTCCGAGGGAGCCAAGCCACTACCGTGGGCGTCCATATTTACGGGGTTCTCGCTCCTGTGCACGTTTGCGCTTATCGCCTGGGTTCTGATGACGAGCGTTCGCGAAGCAATCGGACACAGCAACACTGATGTGCTCAGGGCCAACGAAGAGCTGTCGAATGCGGTCAGTGGCATGGGAGCGAAGTTCATAATCTCGGCGACCGGAGTCTTGTGCGCGGTCATTTACACGCTGTTCTCAATGCGCAAGGAGATCCAGCACGTGAAGCTTCTGGACTACGCTGAACGCGAAATGCGGCATGTCTTCGCCTCTCCAGAGGATTACGACGGCCTGCTTCAGCGCTTTCACCTGGAGGTTCTCCAAAACATTCACGAACAGTCGGTCGCGACGGTCGGCTCACTGCAAGCATTGCAGGGCGACGTGCAACGGCTCAATAGCATTGAGGTCAGCGTTCAGAATCTCTCCACCGATGTCACCGAACAGTTGAGACACATTCTCACACGTGATGTTGGCGACCAGATCGGCGCCATGATGGGTAAGGCGCTCGAACGCATAGACGGCATCGCTACCGCGACGCAGGAACGTATCGTCGCCAATTTGGACGCTATTCGCATCGAGATCTCACGGCAAGCTCAGGCACCGGTTGAGACACTCCTCAACCAGCTGAATAGCGCCCTGTCCCAAGGCTATTCCGGGGAAACTGCCCAGTTGAACACTGCACTCCAACAGTTTGCACGAGTGGTACCTGAGATGGCGCGCAATCTTGACGCCGTGGGGCAACGGCTCGTGACGACCGTTGAGCAACAACAGGGTCGCGGCGAGGCTTCTGCTCAGCGTGTCTTTGAGCGGGTAGACGAATTGTTGCAACACCTTCGCGCGCACCAGACTGCAACATCGGAAGAATTCAGCAGAATGCGAGGCGATACGATCGCAGCCACTGCTAAGGTGGCCACTCTCCACGGAGAAACGCTGGAATCGCTGGAGAAAAGGCTTGGCGCTGTCGTCGGACTTTTTTCTGGCGCTGAGGATGCCCTGACCAGATCGGCGGGTGCGCTCAAATCTGCAGCGGGTGAGGCGAGCCACATGATCGGGGCGACAGAGGGAGCCGTGGGGGGCCTGAGACGCGTGACAGACCAACTTGCGCTTCAATCTGCATCTGTTCAACAAATACTTGAGCAAACTAGCGCTGTCGTCAAGGAAGCTAAGGATCAATCGCTCGTTGAAGTGAAGCTAACGGCAGATCACCGGCAACTCATCTCGGAACTTCAGAGCGTCTGGCCAACGTTACTGGAGACCTACATCAGGAGTTTTGAGGACAAATCAAATCAACTGGCTGCGTCCTGGAGCGACCTCCACGAAAAGGTTAGGCAACTGGCGGACAGCACGACATCCCAGTGGCGCGTTGGTGCCGAGGAGCTCGAGGATGCGGTGGGCCAGCTCACGAAAGCGTTGAAGGACGGTAGACAGACGTGAGCAAGCGAGAGGACGCGTTTTCGCATGCCACAACGGATCTAATGTCGGGCGTGGCGGTCACATTTCTCTTAATCGCGGCAATATTCATGGTGCAGGCCATTGCAGCGAGAACAAAGGAGCGGAAAGTTGAGGCCCAAAACAAGGAGGAACTTGACAGGATCAAGAGGCAAGACCAAGGCGCAGTAGAATTTCTTGATCGTCTCTCGAAGGTTTTCAAGAAAGACTCCATTGTGAAGCCTCCGGCCGATAAGAGCGATCGCAATAGCGACCCTTACTCTCTGACATTGACCCTAAACGAAGACCGGTTCCCGCTATTCAAGTCAGGGCAGTGTGAGCTGGACGAACAACTGTCCCCGTCGACGGAGGACAGTCTCCGCGAGTTAGTTGAAACGCTCTGCAGGGCGGCAGGCGCGAGGCAGTATTTGCTTTCAATCAGTCTTGAGGGGCATACTGACGATAGACCGTTTCTTGCGGATAACGCGCGATGCGGGGCACAGAAGCCCCCAGGCTGCAGCAACAATCTCCTTGATGGCTGCAAAGACGCAAAATTGGCGAACAATATGGGACCGATCCCGGGTTGCGAGAACGAGCTGCTCAGCAAGTGTGAGAGCGTCGGATTCGAGAACAATGTCCGCTTGAGCGGAGCCCGTGCGCAGAATCTATTCTTCGGGCTGCGGCAGGCCGTCGCCAGCGACCGTGCGCTTGCTGCGTGCTTGAACGACAAGTTTACCGTATCTGGGAGAGGGCCGGTTGAGGCCAAGGGAACGAACCATGAAACACGCACTGCCGATCGCCGTGTCGTATTCAAAGTCCGAGTGCGCGCAGGTCTCGAGTACCGAGAGAATGCGCCGTGATGGATCCCCTCCGTTTGCTTTCACAGATGAAAACGCGCGTCCAAGGCGCGTTATCTGCGCATGCTGCGGTTTGGGAAAGCCTCCAGCGTAGTCGTAAAAATCTAGATTCGCACCTGACGGCGTCGCTTGAGAAACAGGACCTTGTAAGCGCGAAACACCAGGAGCGCGCGACTCAGGATCTGATGCAGCGCGTTGAAACGCTCGTTCTAGCTGGAGATTTTGCCTCTCTTTCGCGGCGCGAATTGCGCGTCGCGACCAACCTGCTCCAGACAATTTCTCCGGCAACCATGGGAGCGCTGCTTCGAGTGCGCCCAGAAGCCCACGGCTGGCTTGTTGATTCCTTCTTTTCACACTGGAGCCAGCTTTCAGAGGACCCCACTCGCGAAGAATGGGCCGAGCTAGTGCGCGCAGCACCGCCTGGTGTACGAGTAATCCATCGTGGGCTAAATGCGTGGCTCATAACCGCCAAAGACGGGCATCGGGACGTCGCGCTCTCGCCGCCACGCACGCTTGCTGAATTCACCAACTACCTCTATCAAACTCTGGGCTGCCGCCGGAACTGGGAGTTCACGCATGCCGCAACGGCAGAGTGGCTGGCGAACGCCCTCGCCTGTCGCTCATGGGAGAACATTGCGGCCGAGCTGGCCCCATTTTCGAGCGCGATTAAGCCCACTCTCCCAGCACTCAACGGATCCACGTGGGTAGAGAACTGGCCGCCTGGCGGTGGCGGCATCGCTCCACTGCGCAGTCAGGTCACAGTAGTCGCAGCGATGCTTGCTAACTGCAATTCGCACTCAAGCCCGGCGTCATCCCGCCTTGTTGACCTTCTGCTGAAATCGGCCTTTGGGGACCCCCGTGTGCCACCCATGTCGAATGCGTGGAGCGAGGTGCGCATCCAGAATCCAGCAGCTTTTGATGAGTTTATTGCTATCTTGGTGAGGGAAGATCTGTCGCTATTCTTCCGTCACGCGATGAAGGAGGAGGATCGCGAACGGTTCTGGTTGCGGTATCTGCCTAGCATTCGTGGCACGCAGTGCGTGTTAGCCAGCAGCGCCTACAGCAGCCTTCAACGCACCCTGAACGGAACCGAAACGGGGCGGGCAGTCCTTAGCCGGGCCATTCGTGGAACCGGCGAGGGAGCAAGCGCGTTTTGCATGTTCTTTGAGAAGATCGTAGTTGTCGAGTTCTCTGAGACTGGGAATGCAGCTTATGTTTACCAGCGTGCAGCATTTGAGCAGCACGTGTTGCCAATTCTAAGGTCCCGCAACGTGAGTGCCCGGCTCGATTTGAAGCGCACTGACCTCGCTGCGATGAAAATACTGCATGGCACCAATTGGACTCGGCGAGCGAAAGCCGCCCTTGCAAGGCACGGAATTTTCTCAGCAGGTTAGCCCTGCAAGAGTGGTCCCATGAAATGCTGTGAGCCGCCACTGGGCGTCACCGGTCACAGCTGCCTCCACGCTGATCTTAAGATAGCGATAGGCTGGCTCCTCAACGGAGGTGTACCTTCGCCCACTTTTGGGTACCCCCCACCAAAAAGCGCGCCGTACTGTGTATTCCGACGAGCTTGCATATTGGTTCCGAAGGGACTTCTGCGCCGTACAACCCAACTGTTCCCCCTTTCCCCTGTGCGGGCCCAGAGCCGGATCTGCACCATGTGTGTACCACGGCTAAACGGCGTCATACTTAGCCCATGATGAAGGGCGCTCTCTCGCACATTACTGACGCCATCGGTGGCACGCCGATTATTCAGCTGCATCGGGTAGCCGAGGGGATAAAGGCCAAGGTGTATGGGAAGTGCGAATTTCTAAACCCCGGCGGGAGCCACAAAGATCGCGTGGCTAAGAACCTGCTGAAGCGTGCGGTTGAAAATGGCCTGAAGCCTGGCGGCACCATCGTTGAGGCCACGAGCGGCAACACGGGGGCGGCTTTGGCCATGCACGCAGCCGTTTTAGGTTATCGCTGCGTGTTTGTGATGCCAGATAAGATGAGTCAGGAGAAAATCGATTCGCTTCGAGCCTTTGGTGCGCGCGTGGTGGTGTGCCCCACGGCTGTGGAGGCCGACGACCCGCGGAGCTTCTACAGCGTGGCCAAGCGCCTATCTGAAGAAACACCCAATTGCTTCTACGCCAATCAATACCACAACCCCGCCAACCCCGAAGCCCACTACCTCTCCACGGGCCCCGAAATCTGGGAGCAATGTGGTGCCGAGCTCGACGCGTTTGTAACCGGCATGGGCACGGGCGGTACAGTGAGCGGCGTCGGGAAATATCTGAAAGAGAAGAACCCGAACATCCAGTTAATCGGCGTAGATCCGGTGGGCTCGCTCTACTACGATTTCGTGAAAACAGGGCGCCTCACGCAGCCGTTTTCGTACAAGGTAGAAGGCATTGGCGAGGACTTTCTGCCCTCAACCATGAACATCTCGATCTTGGATGATATCGTACGGGTGGACGATAAAGAGTGCTTCTTGATGACGCGAGACCTGGTGCGGCGGGAAGGCGTCTTTGTGGGGGGCTCCGCCGGTGCGGCCGTTGCTGGCGCCATCAAATACGCCAAGAAGATGGACCGCGAGATGAACATCTTGGTGCTCTTGCCCGATTCCGCACAAAAGTATCTCTCGAAGATTTTCAACGACAATTGGATGCGAGAAAATGGCTTTCTTGAGGAGGCGCCGAGCCTTGGCACCGTGCGCGATATCTTGCTCCAAAAGTCGAACCACCTGATCACCGCGAGCCCCGAAACGAGTGTGCGCGAGGCCATCGCGAAGCTCCGCTCTTTGGGGATTAGCCAACTTCCCGTGCTAGACAGGGATACCTTGCTCGGAATCGTGCACGAGGTGGACTTGTTGCGGCATCTCGTCTCGCAAACAGGCACCTTAGACACTGCAATTGGGCCGCTCATCGAAAGCGACTACGCCACTGTTTCTCCCGACACGAAGGTGGAGCTCCTTCAAACCGTGCTTGGGCAAGCGAAGCTCGCGCTCGTACTCGACAACGGCAAGCTTGCCGGGCTGGTTACCAAGATCGACCTGGTGACACACCTTGCCGACCGCCTCACCACTCCTGGCCTCGCCCGCGCCTCCGTGCCGCCGCTAACGCCTGAGGAATAGCCTCGAAACGCCAGACCAACAGCCCCCAGCACCCACCTCGAATAAGGAAAACAACGCATGACTTACGCCTACATTCTCGATGCTGTACGCACGCCCCGTGGTCGCGGAAAGGCCGGAAAAGGGGCCCTGAGCGGCCTTCATCCTCAGGAGCTTTTAGCACAAACAATCGAACAGCTCATCGGCCGCAAAACGTTTGGCGCGTCCGATGTGGAAGATCTGATCGTGGGCTCCGTTACCCAAGTACGGGAACAAGGAGCGAATATCGCTCGTAATGCAGTGCTTCGCTCTTCCCTGCCGCAAACCACGACGGGCGTTACTTTGAATCGGTTCTGCGGCTCAGGCCTCCAAGCCGTCAATTTCGCGGCCATGGGCGTCATGAGCGGTCAGCAGGATCTCGTGCTGGCCGGTGGTGTCGAAAGCATGTCTCGGGTTCCAATGGGTTCGGATGAAGCCGGCATGGATGGCAACAATCTCGAACTTCGGAAGAGAATTTTCCAGGTACCCCAAGGTATTAGCGCCGATCTGATCGCCACACTAGAAGGCTTTAGCCGTGAAACGCTGGACACCTTTGCCGCCGAAAGCCAGCGCAAAGCCGGGCATGCCATGGCGGAGAACAGGTTCGCGCGCAGCTTGTTTGCTGTGAAAAACGACGCTGGCGAAGTTGTCCTCGAAAAGGATGAGCTCCCACGGCCAGAAACAACCACCGAATCACTCGCGCAGCTTCGACCAGCCTTTGAACAGCTAGGCCAAATGGCTGCGGGCCCCAACGGTGAAACACTCGATCAAATGGCCCTTGCCGCTTACCCGCAGGCCAAGCAGATCCACCATTTACATCATGCAGGCAATTCCAGCGGAATTGTGGATGGTGCTGCCCTCGTGGCCCTAGCTTCTGAGAGCTATGTTCGCGACCAAAAGCTTAAGCCTCGCGCCCGGATCCGCGCTTGCACGACCGTCGGTTCCGAACCCATCATTATGCTCACGGCGCCTGCTCCCGCATCCCGGCGCGCGCTCAAGAAAGCCCAAATGCAAGCGTCTGACATCGATTTGTGGGAGATCAACGAAGCGTTCGCTACGGTGCCCCTGCAGACAATGCGTGAGCTTGAGCTGGATCCTGCACGGGTGAATGTGAACGGCGGCGCCATCGCGCTCGGGCACCCGCTCGGTGCAACCGGCGCCATTTTGGTCGGGACGGCTTTGGATGAACTTGAGCGGCGAGGGCTAGCGACCGCACTCGTAACGCTCTGCATTGGCGGAGGCATGGGGATCGCTACAATTCTGGAACGCGTGTAGTTTTTTTGCTGGAACACCTGGCGCGCGCGCCGGCCGGTATTAGATTAATTCTCGTCGGCGCCCGCTGGGGGCACTTCCAAGGAAGTGTCGCAGACCTCCCGCCCCTCCCCTGCCGATGGAGAACGAGAGCGCATCCCCCCTACGCTTCTCTCTATCCCCAGTTGGGCGCCGGCCTTAATCTCGAAACCCTTGTGCAGCGTTGATGCGCTGTTTTGGCTTGCTTGGCTTGGGCTGTGTCCTCGATTCGATCTTCTACCTGGAACTGTGGAGCGACACGTTGAGCCCAGAAGTCGCGCCGGTTAGGCTGCAAGCCCGTGTCTCACTCCAACGCTACCACGCCCGTGTCCCTCAAATTCGATGCTGAAGGCCTTTTGCCAGCGGTGGCGCAAGACTATCTCACCGGGCAGGTGCGCATGGTGGGGTTCATGAATCGCGAAGCCGTCGAACAAACGCTTTCGTCCGGGCGCGTTACGTTCTTCAGTCGTTCCAAGCAACGCCTGTGGATTAAGGGGGAAACGAGCGGTAATTTTCTCAGCGTGCGCTCCATCGTCGCCGATTGCGACACCGATACGCTGCTCGTGCTGGTGGATGCGCTGGGCCCGACGTGCCACACGGGGCGCCCTAGCTGTTTCTTTCGGCAACTCAACCCAGACGGCTCGCTCGAAGATCTTGCGTCGGAATGCGTTCCTTTTCTTGAACAGCTAGAACAAACCATCGAAGCTCGACGCGCAAGCACTGCGCAGAAGAGTTACACGCGCTCACTGCTGGAAGCCGGTGCTGTAAAGGTCAGCGAGAAGCTCACCGAAGAAGCGGGTGAACTTGGGGAAGCGTTAGCGCACGAATCAACCGAACGCGTGGCCTCCGAAGCCGCTGATCTGCTCTACCATCTGATGGTGGGGCTCCGGCTGCGAGATGTTTCTCTGCGCGCAGTTATTGAAGCCCTTGATCGTCGCACCCACATGAGCGGTCACGCGGAAAAAGCCTCGCGCACTCCCAAGGGCTAAGCACCCAAGGCTTAGCGATCGAGCGACCTTTGAGCCGACGGAAAGCCGAGTTTGACCCCCCCGGCTACGGCCGATATCTTGAAGGAAGTGCCCGGCCAGAGCTTTCGCTTTCGGCGGCAGAAGAGTCCTATGCCAACCAAAGTTCTGGTTTTTGAGAGTGATTCAGGGTTCGCTCACGAGCTTCAATCTGGCCTCGCAGCCTACGGATGTGAAGTTACGGTGGTGGATGATGCCACATTGGGATTGCAAGCTGCCGCTAGCAACAAGCCCGACTTAGTCTTGCTGGCCATTGAGCTCCCCAAGATGAATGGGTTCAGCGTCTGCAACAAGCTCAAGCGTGACGCAGCCCTCAAGAGTGTCCCTCTCATTATCATGAGTTCGGATTCCACCGAGGAAACCTTCGAGCAGCACCGGCGCTTGCGCACTCGCGCCGAGGACTACCTGCACAAGCCCATCGGGGTGACCGAGCTAGTAGAAAAGATCCGGCCGTTCGTTCCGCTTGCGGGTCCCGAGGCAGCCCCCGAGGCGGCCCCCGGCTTATCCAAAGCCGAGGAGGTCCTACTCGACGAGGATCCTTTGGTTGAGGAGGCCCCAGCCCTAGAAGTCAGCGAATCTGAGCTCGACGCCGCGCTCGACGCCGAGTTGCTGGATGAAGAGCTGGTCGAGATTGAAGTTGGCCCCAACAGCGAAGAGCCCGGATTTGAAGCTGAAGAGCGCCCGAGCATTGTCGATGCGGACGTCGAGGATTTCGCGGACAACGCATTCGACGCCATCTTGGAAACCCCAGCGGAAGCAGCCCAACACCTGGAGCCACCACAGGCAGTCACTTCCAGCTTGGAGCTAGAAAGCACACCCGATCTGGAAATGAGCGCCGACTTGCGCACCACGAGCAGTCAGACTCTACACTCACAGGTTAGCTACGACGAGACGCTTGCCCACCAAGCAGCTGAAGAGCTTGAGCTCGGAAGCGCGTTGCCCGAGCCCGTCAGCCCCGAAGCCACAGACGCCGAGGCTCCCGGCGCGCCGCTAGAGGCGGAAGCTGCGCCGGCTGAGGCTGAGATGGAGGTCCTAGATGCCGAAGAGGCGTTCGAGGACATGGCTCCCGACGGGGAATTCGACCCCGCCGTGGACTCCTTGCCTCCGCCGAGCCGGGTCCCCGACATCCCCACGGCAAATCCTAGTACACGCCCCATCACGTCCTCCCCACCGAGGGGTTCCTCATTTCCTCCCCGCCCAAACACCTCCATTCCTATCACGTTCGATCAGGAGCGTTCGCGGCTGGAGAGTAGAATCGCCGAGCTTGAAGGTGAGCTTGGAAAAGCCAGAGCCCGAGCGCAACAGCTCGACGACACCCTACAGCGTGGCTTGGCAAAAGACGGCGAAGTACAGAAGCTGCGGAGGGAGCTGGACGACGCAAAAGCGAAGCTCTCCTCCGGGACCGGCGCTGGTTCCGCAAGGGAATTTCTCGATCTGCGCGAGCAGCTCAACCGCAAGGACAAAGAGATCCTGGAGGTTCGGGATGAGCTGAGCCACAAAGAGAAGGAGCTGCTTGGCCTGAGGGACAACTTGCTCTCGCTGGAGCGCGAAAAGGCCGACAGCGCGGATCGCGCGACGGAGCTGGAGCGGCGAGCGACGGAACTTGAGCGTGCGGCCGAAGCATTCAAGAACGATAAAGACCAGGCGAATAAGCGCGCCGATGATTTCAAGCGCAAAGCTGAGAAGCTGAGAACGGAATTCGACGCGAAGGCCAGTGAATTTGCGGAGCTCAGAAACAGCCTTGACGCTGAACTGCGCAAGAAGGATGAAGAGCATGCGCTCTCACTTGAACAGCTGGATGCGCAATACTCCGCTCAGCTCGCTGAGCTCGGTGAACGCCGGCAAGCCGCCGTCGCCGAAGCCCAACAGGCTTTCGACGCCAACCTCAGTGAAGCACTTGAGAAGGCGAAGCTTGCGGCCGAAGCAGAGCTTGCAGCCACCTCGCAGCTGCTCAAAAAGCAGGCGGCAGACGAGCTTGCCCTCCGTGAGGCTGACCTAAAGGCCCAAAGCGAGGCCGCTCTTTCGCAGCAAAAAATCGAACACGAACGCACCATCGCCGAACTTCAGGCGGCTCACGACCAAGCCCTCGCCGAACTTCAGGCCAAGCACGAACAGGCGCTCGCGGCACAGCTTGGGGCACACAACGAGGCCCTCGCCGAACGTGAGAGGAGCCAGGCCGAGGCAGCCTCCGCGGCAGAAGCTGAACACGCTCGAACTCTTGCTGCCACCGTCGACGAATACCAGACACAACTGCGTCAAGCGCAAGCCCAAGCCGAAGCCACACTCTCCCAGCAGAAGGCTGAATGGGATGCCGCGTTGGCCACTCACCTGGCGGCTTTGAACGACGAAAACGCCCAAGCTCTGCTCGCGCTAGAGCAGGCGGTCGGCACCGCTGAAGCTAGCCTTGACGCTGAAAAACATGCACACGCACAGACTCGTTCGGAACGTGAACGAGAGCAGGCGGCAGCAAGCGAACGCATTAGCCAACTAACGCAAAAGATCACTGAGCTTGAGGCAGCCTACGCCCAGGAACGCGCTGATTCTGAGGCACTGCGCACGGAGCTTACTTCGGTTCAAGAATTGCTCCACGACACGAGCATTCGCCTCGCGCGCGATGCCGATTCCGCGCGCACCCAGGCTGCCCTTGAGATTGAACAAGCCCAGCGGAAGGCGAAGGAAGATACCGAGCGGCTCCAAGCGGAGTTAGGCGCCGAATTGGCCGCGGCGCAGAGTCGAGCTGCGGAGCTAAGCCATGAACGTGACCAGCTTCGAACGGAGCTCGCAGCTACCCGAGAAAGCCTTGGTACCGAGCTCGGCGAAACCCGTTCAGCGCTGAAAGACGAACAAGAGCGGAACCGAAACGCCGTCTCCAAGTGGGAGCAAGATCGAGGTTCGCTGGAGCGCGCCAAAGATGCGTTGGCAGCGGCCCTGGCGCAAATCGAAGAGACGGAAGGACGACCGCTCAGCTGAGCGGCACCCTAAAAGCGGCGCCAGGCACCTGCGATTAAACGCTCGTGGGGCAGAAAGCGAGCCTTGTAACGCATGACCGAGCTGTCAGCGATGTACAAGCCTAAATACAAATAACTGAGCCCCCAGTCGCGACACAGCTCAAGCTGCTTCAAGATCGCGTAGGTACCAAGGCTCAAGTGTTGGTGGTCTGGATTGTAGAAGCAATAGACCGCAGAAAGTGAAGACTTTCCTCGATCCGCCACGGCCACGCCGACCAATTCTTGCCCTAGGCGAAATCTGATCTCGAGGCTTTCGCAGCAGCTGTTCACCAAGAAATCCTGGTAGCCGGCGACATCAATATCAGGCTGCCCGTCTCCTAGGCCTCTGCCGCGCTTGTGCTTGTTATAAAGATCAACGCGAACCTGATCCGCCACCGGGAAACCAATATCGACTGAAAGCTCACGCTCACCACGGCGGAAGATGCGTCGATGTGATCGGTTGCGTTCAAACGTTTCAACCGGAATACGCACCGGCTCGCACGCGCGGCACGTGGCGCAAGATGTACGGTAAAGCACGAACCCCTGCCGACGATCTCCAACACTCAAGCGTTGGTCCAACTCGTGTGCGCGCAGCTGACGCGCAGGGAGGCGCAGCGGCATGCGCGCAATCCTATCCGGTAGGTACGGGCAACGCTGGGGTTCGTCGTAGACCAAAAGCTCTGGCGGACTACCCGCAATCAGTTGCGGGAGTGGACCTTGAGGCCTGGCCATGCCCACAAGGATAGCTTGATTCGGGAGAGCTTGCACCTCCGGCGAAGGAGGCCGCAGCCCGCGCAATCTCAAGGTTCTTTTGAAAAGGAAAAGGGGCGAGGAAAAAGCTGTGCCAATGACATTTCCTCGTGAGAGCGAGGGCCACCCACGAGCACCCTGAGTGTTGGAGAGAACTCCCGAAGCACTTGCCGACACACACCGCACGGCATCGTGAGCTCTTCGGCCTCTGTATAGATAGCGACGGCAACTGGCACTATTTCGCCTTCGCTTACCATCTTGGTGATAGCTACCCGCTCGGCGCAGATGGTGGCTCCGTAGGACGCATTTTCCACGTTGCAACCGCTAAAAACACGCCCGCTTTGACCGAGAACGGCCGCTCCCACCAAGAATTTGGAGTACGGTGCGTAGGCGTGAGCCCGAGCACGCCTCGCTGCTTCGAGCAACTCTTGGTCTGTTATTGATTGTTTGTCACTCATAGCAGGCCTGCTAAATTTTTGATCCACAACCGCATGAAGCGCGCCAATTTTGGCTTAGCTTGGAGAGCTGTTGCCTGAACCTCAGCATGCGAAAGCTCGGCCTGGGAGATACCCGCTGCTTGGTTTGAAATCAGGCTCAGACCACCCACGCGTACGCCCAGCTGACGCAAGGCCAACACTTCGAGCACCGTGCTCATACCCACGGCATCCGCACCCAGCGTGCCCAACATGCGCACCTCCGCAGGGGTCTCGTAACTCGGGCCCAAAAGCGAGGCGTAGACACCCATTTTTATCTGGATCTGTGCCTCGAACGCGGCTCGCTCCCCCGCCTCAAGCAGCGCAGGGTCGTACGCGCGCGTCATGTCTACAAAACGTTCCCCACGAGGAGGAGCAGGACCCACGAGCGGGCTTTGCCCACTCAAGTTCAAATGATCTCGGATCAAGAGCAAATCGCCGGCTGAAAGGTCCTTGCGAATGCCGCCGGCCGCATTGGTTACAATTACAGCTTTACATCCAAGTTCTGCCAACAAGCGCGCGCCGAAAACCACACGTTCCGGAGGATGCCCCTCGTACGAGTGAACTCGACCAGCCAAGCAAGCCACGGTGACGTCGCCTAGCGTTCCAAGCCACAACTTCCCCGCATGCCCGGCCACACTTGAGGCGGGCATCCCCGGAATAGAAGCGAAGGCGAGAGCGGTCGCATCTCCGAGCTCGGACACAAAATCCCCTAGGCCCGACCCGAGCACCGCGCCTACTAGAGGCGCCCTTCCGTCGAAAGCGCGCACGGCCGCCGCCGCCTGAACCACACTAAAATCAGTCTTGGGATCCATAAGCAGGCCTAAAAGTGCCTTCAGAACTCAACCTGGGCCAACTCACGTGCCGAACGGCAACCTAGGCCGCGCGAAACATCGAGAAAGGGCAGGCACCACCCGGCGGCCCGTTCCCGCCACAACTGAATTCTTGTCCAGGGGTGATCGAGGAAAGAGGACCTTGGACCACGCAACGCCTGGTGCTAGCGTCCGCCCCCCGAACAATCTCGTGCGCTTTTGCGCCCCAATCACTGTCTAAAGCGAGTCTCACGTTTATGGAAAGCAAGTTCGCCCAGTTTCTGAAGGAAAACAAAATCGATCCGCGGCGCGTTGTCGCGGCCTCGCACGAGTTGGAACGCCTACGGCTCGAAGATCGCATGGCGAAGCTCCAGAAGCGTGACTCCAAGAAAGAGGGCTCGGCGCCTGCTGCCGGCGAAGACAAGAAAGCAGTTACGAAGCCGCGCTCCGGCCGTGGCGCGAGCCTGGTTCTCATCGCTCGAGCGAGCACCAAGGGCGTCACCGGCCCCAACAAGCAACGTCTGCTGCGTGCCGTAAACCACATTCTCTCACAGCGGAAGAAGAGCCCCGTCGAGCTCAAAGCTCTGTTCTAAGCCGCTTTTCGAAACGCCAAACAGCGTCCGAAAGCGAAAATAGACGCCCAAAGCCTGACCTTACTAGCTTTGGGCGTTTTCTCATTTTGGGGGCAAAATTTAGCCAACGGATCGCTCGGGCACGTGAAAAAGATCGGTGCGGCTGGCAACTAACCTTGGGGTCGGCCTACTTCACTAGGGCTGTTCCCTTCCCTCTATGTCGGCTGAGCCATCTGCTGCAACCTCCGCTACTCTTCGCTTCGTGGACGAACCCTCAGCGCTAGCCGTGCTCATAAGCCGTTGCCAGGCCGGGGAAAGCGAAGCCTTCCGTGCGCTCTTCATCCAACATCGAGAGGCCGTAGCCCGAATCGTTTATAGGATGCTCGGGCCAAGAGCGAAGCATGAGCTCGAAGACTTGATCCAAGAGGTCTTCGTTCAGGTGTTCCGGAGCCTGCGTGATTTCAAGGGGCAGTCTAAATTCACCACCTGGCTCTATCGGGTGACCGTCAACGTAGTGTTAATGCACCGGCGGGCCGCCAAGAGCCGACCCCAATTCGAGGAGCTCCCGTTGCTAGAGAGAGCTGACGAGCGGGGTGCGGCGGCGGACGAAGAAGTTGCACGGCAAGCTCGCATGGCGGCGTTCTATCGCTTGTTGAATCGTCTGAGCGAAAAGAAGAGAACTGTGTTCGTTCTGCACGAGCTCGAAGGGCTTACACCATCCGAAATTGCTGCAACCGTGGGTGCTCCGGCGCTTACCGTGCGCACAAGGCTCTTCTACGCGAGAAGAGAACTGGCTGCGATGATGAAAGACGAGCCGTATCTAGCCCATGTTCCCAAAGAGCTAGCTTTGGCAGAGGAGGAGAACTCGTGACCGACAGTAGCTCCGATATACGTCGAGTACGGCAGCTCGTCGAAGAAGTGAAAGCCGCCCGGGTTCCGCCCATCCAGTGGGCGGCACTTGAGCAAGAGCTGTTCTCGGAGCTTGAAGGGCAGGCGCCTTCGGCATCGGGGTTGGCCCCGCGGCGCTCTGGGTTTCCGCAGAGTGGCCTGGCTTGGGGCCTTGCCGCAGCAGCTGGAGCAGTCCTGGCGCTGGGCGGCTACCGCGTTCTGAACAACCACCACCAAGACCTACCTTCTCAGGCAGGAACTGCGAGTGCTCGGACGTGGACTTCTCCCAACGTGGACAACGCCCAGACCAAAGTGGGCGATCGCTTTGTTGCAAGCCATTCAGACATTACGATCACAGATGCACGCCTTGGAAAGTGGGTTCTGTCGAGCGGTGGAGAAGCCACGCTACTTCGGCGTGATCCGCTCGTGATGCAGCTCGCACAGGGCGAGCTGCTTGCGGAGATCACACCAGGCCTTGGACCCGACATCTTCGCGGTGGAAGCAGCACAGACACGGGTGGCCGTTAAGGGTACGGTATTCCGAGTTAGGCGCAGTTTGGATCACGTGCACGTGGATCTCATGCGAGGCGAAGTCGCGGTAAGTTCGCTCGGAGCGGGTCGCCAGATATTCCCTCTCCGCGCCCCAGCAAGCGGGGACTTCGCACTTGATGCGAGCAGCGGCCAAGTGTGGGAACCAAGCGGTACGCTCGTTGGAGCCAAAGCCGCAAGCCCGAACGAACTTGCACGCGCCAACGAAACCAGGGGGGCGGCCAACCTCGAAAGTACAGATCCGCGAAGCGCTGTAGAGGCATCGCCACCCAAGAAGCTCAGCTCCAAGCTGACCCGTGCTCCCGAACAGGACACCGCAATTCCAGCTGAAATCCCGCTAACACTCAACCTCTCGCAGGCGAATGCCGGCGTCGACGCCCTGGTTCGTAGCGCACGCGATTGCCTTTATAGCAACGTGGCAAAGAATGGGCACCCACTGTCTTCTAAGTTCACAACGCAAGCGCGGTTACAAGTTAACTCAAAGGGCGACCTGACAGAACTAGAGTTCGCGCCGCCCTTTCTACCTCAGGCTGACGCCTGCTTACGCAGACAAATTCAGACGCTCAATTTTGGTGAGTCCCAAAAGGGCGCTGAGCTTTTTCGTCGGCTCGAGATAGATCTTTCGCCGCGCTGAGGCGAGGTGCCGCGTTCTCAGGCTCGGGCGCTGCGATTGCGGGTCAACAAGTAGGCAATAACTAGTAGGAACATAGGGTTTCTCGTTTTCTTGTAAAATCAGTGTTCTCGGCGCATGACGACAGCGCGCCCACCTGCGAGCAGCCAACGCAGACTGTTCTCATCGTCCATTTTGAAGTGAACCTTGGAAGCCGGAGCTTCCTTAGAGGTCACCGTCAGGAACACATCTGTGCCGTGCGCTCCGGTAACGGAGTAGCGTCCAACGCGCGGTTCCTCGGTCGGGATGGTCACGCGCACTGTCGATCCGGAAAACTCCATGCTCGTGCCTTTTGCCCAACCTGTGGCGGCGGCAACGTGCTCGTCCCGGAAGTTCTCAATGGAGTCCCCAAACCAGCGCCCCTCCAACTTCTTCGCCATTGGGTGGGCGCACCCGGTCAAGACCACCAGGGAGAACACCCCACTGATTGTCGAGAAAGCAAAGGTAGCGCGAGCCATCACCTACACAGTACGACACTTGCCTACATATAGCTACAAAATTCTACCTATATAAGAATCTGGAGACGCTGTTCAGGACAAATCTGGGCGACTTGCTCCCGTCGCGGATGGTCAAAGGGAATTCAGTGCCAAGAACACTAGACTCGATCCGCTCCCATGGGGAACGTGGCTCGCCCTGCGCCCTCCGCTTGCAGTGCAAGCCGTCCCTTCGCCCGCTCTCCGCTTGCAGTGCAAGCCGTCCCAGCTTTGCCAGTACTCTCAGGATTTCTTCGATGCCACCTGTAGCAATTGCTCTTCGTAGAAGCGAAACAGGTTCTGATAGTGCTCCCGGCTTTCCGGTATGGCATGGGCTGCCTGGATGGCACCAAGCTGTAGATCTTTGCGAGGCCGCTGCAGAATGTTCTCAATGGCCGCTGCTACCGCGCTCGCACCACCGAACGATGGATACTGCACAACGCAACTTGGATCTCCCAAGAAGGCAGCACCGCCCTGATCGGGGACCACCAACGGCACGCCTGAAGCCAAGGCTTCCGAGGGGAAAAATCCGAAAGTTTCGCACATGGAGCCTTGAAGCACGACATCGACACTCGCCAAAAGAGCGGCGTATTCTGCTCGATTTTTTGTAAAAAGCAGCGATGAAAAAGCCGGCAACGTGCGACCCATTGCTTCAAGCCGTTCACGCTCAGGCCCGTCGCCAAGTAGCACCACGGCGACGGGTCGTTTCTCGTTCACGAGCTTCATTGCTGAAAGCAGCAAGCTCTGCCGCTTATCGCTAGCCAATCGCCCGCCAATTAAAGCTAACTGCGCACCGGGGCGAGAAGCAAAAGGCCCGAGCAACCGCTCGCGCAGCACGGCATCCCGCCGCTCTGGACCGAAATCAGCGTGGTCGATTCCGAAAGGCACAGTGTGCACGCGCTCGCATCCCTTGGAAAGCAGGAGCTCCGCCAGCCATTTCCCCGCCACGAGCGTTGCATCAAACGAGTTACAAATGCGCCGAAGGTAGCCCCAACTCACTCCGTGCATGAGGTCCGAAACAGGCGCCAAACGCACCCACCGCGCGGCGCGTGTGACGTAACAGCCAATGGGATCCGAATGGTAAACATACGTCTTTAAAGGCACATCCGAGATCGTCGCCGCCACCCACGCGGGTGCAAAAGGGCTTGAAACCTGCAAAACATCAGGCTTCAGCTCCTTCACAATGCTGCGCATGCGATCGAGCCGCCAGGGCATGCGATAGGTGGGGTCGTACGGCATGGGCGGCGCCGCAAAACGTCGGATGGTTCCCTGCCCCTCGGTAATCACTGAATCTTCTGGTCCGGGGGCCACGACAATCACCTCGTGTTCGGTGCCGTGGGCAGCCTTCAGCATCTTATCGAGGTACGAACGCACTCCTCCACCTCGCTCGGAGTAGAACTCACACAAATCGACGATCTTCATTTCCGAAGCCTCTTGGCGAGTACGAGCCCTGCGGGCATCAAGAGAGCAGCACTCAGAATGCAGGCGAACTCTCCGATGATGGCGTAGTGCCCGAACGACTGTAACGCTTGATTGTCAGCCTTCAGCAAGGAAGCATAACCTAAAATAGTCGTTAAGCTGCAAAGTGCAACGGGGCCAGCAGCCGAACGAATACCCTTGCCGACATCGCCGCCTTCAGCGCGAACGCGTTCGAATAGGTTGATGGCGTACTCCACCCCAATGCCAAAAGTCAGAGGAAGGGCCACAAAATTGAGGAAATTCAGGCGAATATCCGCATAGGCGGCAAAGCCTACCATCCACACCACCGCGGCAATGAGCGAACCTAGCACAGCAGCCGATCCCCAAAGGCTGCGCGTCACTCCGATGGTGAGAATGCTCACCAGAAGCAAAGCTAGAAGGGTTGCCTTCGGGCCATCTCGCCCCATAGAACGGATCATCTCAGCAAAAATGGAGGCCCGGCTAGCATTCGGAACCACCTCCCCACTCTTGAGCTTAACCCCCTCCAGAACATCGGAGATGGCGAGAAGATTCTCCCCGCGGCTTTGCGACACATCGCGTGCCAGAGTCACGTAAACGGGCGTACCAATCTTGCCGTTGGTTTCCCTAAATCGCTCCAATAAGAGTGGCGGCAGATCGTTCGGAGCAAGCGCTCGCAGATATTCTGGTGGGCGCCAATCATTGGCAAACTTCAGATCCTCACCCTTGAGCTTGCCCATGGCGCTGTCAAGCGCTTCACGAATCGAAGCCAAGAGCTCAAGCTTCTGTTGCACGACCTCAGGAGAGCCGCCGAGTTGATCGTAAATGGTCTGAACTTTTTCGACATATCGCCCGTGAAATAGCTGCTTATCCCGCGCCAATACACGTTCGGCTAAAAGCGGCGCTTCCTCCATGGAATCAGCCAAAAGCAGCTGATCCGAGCCCCGGCTTGCGAACACTTGGCCCGACTTCACACTCCAGTATCCCGCACCCCGATCCGAACTGGAACGGCTCTTCAAACGTGCGAAGTTGTACTCCCAGGGGTTAGCCAGGTAGCCCGGAATCGGCCAAGCTAAACCCAACGTAATGGCAACGCCAACGAGCATCACCCATCCCGGGTAACGCCCAGTTAGGTTCGCCACGAAATGCTCCATTCGCCCAGTGCTTTGTCGGTGCGCCTCGGCTCGTCGCAGAGAAAAGCGCTGCCGAATGGACTCTCCCGCCGCCAATGACGCTGGACAAAACACGAAGGTGGCGCTCCAGCATGCGAGCATGCCCACCGCCCCTATCAGGCCGAATTCGCTGAAGCCACGGAAGTTGGTGACCATCAAGGCCCCGTAAGCTCCTGCGGCCGCAAGCGCGGCCAGCCATGTACCCCTTCGAGTATCCACGGCTGCCTGCAAAACGGCTGGCGCAAATCCGTGACTAGGCTTCAATTCAACGAAGCGCGCCAAATACATGATCGCTGGATTGATACCGTTGCCGGCGATGATAGCGACGAGAAAACTTGTGGCGGCATTGAGGTGGCCAAACGCTACATAGGCAGTGGCAAAGGCCGTGGAACAGCCAATCGCAACCGCAAGGCCGATGTGCGAAAGGACAAACGGCGACCGAAAGAAGATCACAATAGCGCCTAAAATCAGCACAATAGCAACCGTCGACACGATCGTCATGTCGTCGACGAGGGCGTCACGTTCAGCGATAGCGTTCGGAATATCCCCGCCGAACCCGTATTGAGATTCCCGGTGGTACGCGCTTTTCGGCAACGCCTGAGCAAGCTCCTGGACCTTCAAAAAAAGACTGTCCGTTGAGAATTCCCCCATCCCACCGGCACGGCTGCGGATCAAAAGCGCGTACGTACGCCCATCGGGGGTCCGGTAGTAGTTGGTTGGGAACGGATCGGCCTTGGCCGCTTCTTGCTCAAACTTGCGACGCAAGCGTGTTAACGCTGAACCCTCCCCGGGTGGAAGGTCCGCGGACTTTTCTCCGTTGCTCTTCGACACCGATTCACACGGCTCATCTAGCCCCAAATACCCAGGGCTTTGCCGCCCCACCTCTTGAGTGACTTCGCACTCAAGGCGTGTAAGATCAGCAAGCGGGGCAAATAGCCACCGCCATTTCTGGTAGAATGCCCGAACCTCCAAAGGCCCGTGCTCCATGCTTTGGATGGAACTGAGCTTGAGGGCGCTAATGCGCCGCTCCAAGTCATCAATGAAGCGTTGATTGGAGTTTGCATCTGGCGAGGTAACCAGCACGATGAGCGATGAGCCCGCGCCTCCCTTTCGATCGACGGTCTTGGTGAATCGCTGAGCGGCCTCACTCTTGGAAGGCAGGAGCATCACGAAGTTACCGTTGACTCGCAGGCGGGAGGCTAAGCCCCCGAGAACCAGCAAAAGGACCCCGCCGAGGATCAAGATCCGCCAGGGCTTGTTAAGTGCGCAGTTGGTTACGCGGCGAAGCCATCGATCCGCGGCTTGTTCTTGGGCGACGATGCTCATGAGATTCCTTAATAATTTAGAGATATTAGACCTGTGTTAAACCTGTGTTTGGGGTGACCAGATCCAGCTCCGCCGGAAGTGCACCTGGCCTCCCGGGTCCACGAAGGGCACTAGCTACGCCGACACTGTAGCTGGACCGCCTACGTGACCGCCCACTGTATCCCTGATTCACAGATGCGGTGAAAGTGTCGCTGGTCGGCGACACGTATGGGGCGGCGAAGTGGAGAACTCTCGGCAACATGCTCTTTTTCTCGTGAGATTACCGCTGGCCAGGTCCTTGCAAGCAAGCGCTCGAAAAGCACTGGTAACCCCAAAGTTGGCCACTTTTTAAGATCTGGAAGACGCCTTCACGCACCAAGCCCTGCGCCCTATAGGGGGCAGCCTCAACTTCCCGCAAGCCATGAACGCTCCAACTTTCCCTTATTCTTCGAATACGTATCCGTCCAGCGAGCGAACCCAAGGGCACGACGAGTGGCCCCGCAAGATCGCTATCCTCAACGATTACGTGCGTGTCCCTTACGCCAACGGGTCTTCGTTTGCCTCGCAGATGCTGTATCGCGAGTTTGCCCGGCGTGGCCACGAGACAACCGTAGTTGGCCCCCACGACCCGACGGCCCGGCCTGAAGAGCTTCCGGCGCGACACATCTCCCTGCCCAGCGTGCCCTTACGCTTTCATCCCGGCGTGTACCTGCCGTTTCCTGGCCAGAAGGCGCTAGCCCGCGTCGCCCAGGAGAATTTTGATATGGTCCTGGCTCAGAGTGGCTCTCGGCTCACCGAGCTTGGGGTTTGGCTCCGTCAGAAGCACCGCGTGCCGATGTTGTGCGTCAACACCGTTCACCTTCCTTCCGTGGCAAACGTCATCTTGCCCGACTCGTTGCGAAAGCAGCCGTTGCTGCAGCGCGCCCTTTCCGAAAGCATCGTGCCGTGGGCACAGCGGCAAAACGCCGCACTCTACAATCAGACCGATGGCGTCGTGGTGCTCTCTTCCGGGCTTAAGCGCTACTGGGAAGAGCTGGGCGTGCGCTGCCCCATCCACGTAATTCCGCGCAGTGTAGATCCCAAGATCTTCAACCTCACTACGACCGTAGATCCTTACCCCGCACACATGAAGCGCGGCTATCGGTTGCTCGTGGTGTGCCGCCACACGCGCGAAAAGGAAGTCGAACGGCTCCTCAACATCTTTGCCTCGTTGGTTGCAGTAGCCTGCCCGGACGCGACCCTCACGCTCATCGGAGACGGGCCAGATCACGGAGCCTTCAAGGCGCACGCCGCCAAGCTTGGCGTTGCCGACCGCACGCTTTTCCTGGGCGAGAAGCCGCTCACCGAGGTGCCCCTCTATTATCAACACGCAGACCTCTTCGTGTACACCTCGCTCTCCGAGACCTACGGGCAGGTTGTGAGCGAGGCCATGTGGTGCGGATTACCTGTAGTTGCTCTCGCCGACAACATGGGTGTGAGCGAACAGGTTCAGACCGATCGAAACGGAGTATTGATCCCCAATGGGCAGAACGTCGAGGAAGCCAATTGGCGCTTCGCCAACGCCGTACTGCGGCTGCTTCGCGACCCGGCCCTACGCGTACAGCTTGGGCAGCAAGCCTCGCAGCTGGTGCGCCATCTTCGGCACCCGGAGCGAGGCATTCAGGCTTACTACGAAGCCTTCGCCTCGGCCCGCGAGCACCTGGAGCGCGAATCAGCGCAAAGTGCGGCTAAGAGCGGCTTGGGAAGCCTGGTCAGCATGAGTGTCGTGCACGGGCTGTTGGCGCTTGGCGGCTGCCTCCGCCCACCTTCGGCGATGGACCTAGCTAGCATTAGACAGCCGGTGTGGAGCGAGTTGCCGCGCGTAACGGAAATGCCACCAAGCGGCTCGAAGCCTAAGCTCCAAGTGCAGCCGCTCGCCATCTGAGCTCTCATTCGATGAAAGGCTCAGCCAGAGCAGCATAAGGCTGGTGGCCAGCGTCTCTACGTATCGATTCGGCAGTGATGTCGCGCGTGTAGTTCGCAGTTCGTACCGAAGCGTACCAATGCACCGACAGCGTGGAATCATCGAGCATCTCAGAAAGCGCTAGGGGCCTCTGAGAACGGAACCAATGTTCGCTGATCTCTGGGCCAAGGGGATAAAACGCTTCCGGAAGCAACACCGTTGCGTCCTTTCCCGCATAGGTGCCCAACGAACGCTGCAGCAAGTGGGTGCCTAGCCGAAACCGCCGCTGCCACTCGACATCGGAAAGTGCCGCCATGTTTGCAAGTAGGTGCTCGAGAAACGGATGCTTCGCCTCGGCTCCCATTACGGCGTTATTTGCAGCTACTGGGTACAGCCCTGCCACCCGTTTAAACCACCGCCAGCCACTAGGTAGCCGCCGCAACCCGTCGCGCAGTGCCGTGCGAAAGAGTGCCTGGCCATGCACGAAGGGACTCCTAGAGCCGCGCACCGCTGCAGGAAACACCAAGCGCTCAACTCCGCAGAAGAAGCTCGCCTCTTGGCAAAGAGGTGCAAAGCTTTTGATCGTTATAGTATCAAGATCCAAATATACGCCCCCTTCTTCCCAAAGAATGATGGCACGCACTACGTTTGCAAGTGCTGCGGGTTGGGAAAGCTGCTGAAAGCGACCGAGCAAACCGAAACGCGACTCAACCGCTCTCACGCGTTGCTCCAACTCAAGCCGCCGCATCACAACTTTTGGCTCACTCTTTAGCGCCAGCCACACTTCTCCCTCCGTAAAATCGTGCGTGTGATGCAAAATTACTTGGGAAAATCCGCCCGATCGCGCGGCTGACCGCAGCGCAATAAGGTGCGTATATGGCAGCGAACTTCCAATCCAAATAAAGTGTGCAACGAGAGGTATCATCGTCCGGTAAAAACGTGTGGCGCGCGCAAAGTGGGAATCGGTTCTCTTCGAAGGCTGGATGCTAGCGACGTCCTCTCGCCCATGCTAGCTTCCTCGGCCTTGTCTTCGTCCAGCGAGTCCCAAGCGCGCACCATTGCCGTCCTGGCGCGTCCCGCCTCATCGAAGCTCAACCCCTACACGAACCTGCTGTACCAAGAGGTTCGAAAGGCCGGTGCCACGGTGGAGAGCTACAGCCCGGCGCGGGCCCTCCTGGGGCGCTACGACATCTTTCACATTCACTGGCCCGAGTCCGTATTCAACCACGGGCTGCTGTCCGCCAAGCTAACAACCGGAGCGCTGCTCCTCGCCATGAGGCGCCAGAAGCAGCGGGGCGCGAAGCTCGTGTGGACCGTGCACAATCTACGGGCGCACGACCGCCGCTACCCACGGCAAGAAGCTGAGTTTTGGCGAGCCTTTATCCCAAAGCTGGACGGCTATTTCTTGCTCACCCCGGCCGGCAAGAGGGCTGCACTTGAACGCTTCCCAGAGCTCGCGCAAAAAGCGGGTTTCGTGGTCCCGCACCCGCACTATCGTGGCTGCTACCCGGACAGTGTCACGCGGGAGCAAGCGCGTACAACCCTCAACCTCCCAGGTGCGGCACGCGTGCTCTTATTTGTTGGCACCATCGCAAACTACAAGAACGTGCCCGAGCTGATTCACGCATTTCACAGCTTGCCGGGAGATAATCTGCGGCTCGTGATAGCAGGGCAACCACGAACAGCCCTTCTGTGGCAACAACTGAAGGCCGCCGCCCAATCCGACACCCGCATCCTTCTATACGCGGGGCACGTGAAAGACGTGGATCTCCAAACGTATCTGCGAGCCGCCAACCTGGTGGTGCTGCCATTTCAGGAGATCCTGAACTCAGGCTCGGCCGTATTGGGGCTCACATTTGATCGCCCGGTGCTGATGCCGCGGTTGGGGGCGGCCGAAGATCTGGAACATTTGGTGGGCGACGCTTGGGTGAAGCTCTACGAGGGAAGGCTCGGCCCGGAGCAGCTGGCGCTGGCGCTCAAACAGGCCGAATCGTTGCCTGAGCGGACGCTAGGACAACACTTGGGGCCACTTTCCCCAGAGGGCGTGGGCCAAGCCACCGTCGAGGCTTATCGGAAGCTGCTAACGCTGTAGACCTTCGAGCTCACTGTGGCCAAAATAGCCCTTTTTACCCCGTATCTCCCAGCACCAGCATTTACAGGTGGCCGGATCCGCATCTCGGAATTGGCACGCGGCCTGAGTGAAGTAGGGGAGGTACACCTGTTCGCCCAGGCAGGTAAGAAAGAACGAGCCGAAGCCGCTTCAGCAGCGGAGCTTCAAACGTTTGCGTCTGTCTACGTAACACAACGCCTGCAGCCGATTTGGCCATGGCTGAAGCTGCCCACCCGCGTGCTGCGTGGTTCGCCAAGGGGCTGGAAGCGTGCCGTGGAGCGAGAAGGACCATTTGATCTCTTGGTCGCCGAGCATAGCCATGCGGCCGGATTGGCTTTCGACTTGAAGGCTCCACTCCTTCTCGACGAGCACAATATTGAGAGCCGCTACGTGGCCGCCAAGTGGCAGGCTACGGGCAAGCGGCAACGACCCCACGAGCTCAAAAAGCTTGAAGCTTGGGAACGAACTCTGTGGCGGCGTGCGGAGAAAATCGTGGCCGTTACCGAGGCCGATCGAGCACACATCGCAGAGTTCGCGACACATGCCCCCGTTCTGATTCCGAATGGCGTTGATCTCGCGAAGATCCGCTTCATTCCACCAAGTGAGCGCCGCAGCCAGAAAATCCTATTTGTGGGGCTGATGGACCACCCTCCGAATATTGAAGCCGCTCGGTTTCTCGCCGAGCAGGTAATGCCTCGTGTTTGGCGCGAAAAGCCGGAGGCGCGCCTGACCCTGTGTGGAGCCAACCCGGCTCGTGAAGTGCTGAAGTTGCAATCCGAGCGCGTGGAGGTCACCGGCAGAGTGCATTCTGTAGCTCCGTATCTTGAGCAAGCCAGGGTGTGTGCGATGCCCCTTTCTCAAGGCGCCGGCTCCTCACTCAAGATCTTGGAGGCCCTAGCCAGTGGGCTTCCGCTCGTTGCCACTGAGGTTGCTGTGCGGGGTTTCTCACTTACGGCAGGGCAAGATTACCGATTGGCGACAGACGCAGAAACCACGGCACTTCATCTGCGTTCGCTTTTGACCGCAGATGGGGACGACCTTCAGGCGCGGCGTGGTCGAAGCTTCGCCGAAGAGTTCGCTTGGCCAGGCATGGCTCAACGTTTTGCTGGGTTGGCGTCCGAACTTTTGCCAAGCGTTTTGCAGCAGCGAAAGCCTAGGTGATAGTTATGGTGGCTGTGCGGGTCGTCTACGTCGCTGCCGTGCCAGTTCTTGGCGCGCCAACGGCAATCATCCGGGTGGGCTTCTTTCTGTTGGAAGATGAACCAGCTACCTTTCATCTCAGTACGACCAGAACCACCTCTACTAGTTAACTGCTTCGACTCAAGCGGTAGATTCATGTGTTCGGCGGCATTGCCGTGCAAATCGTAAACGTCAAAGGCGCTTTTGCACTCCGGGAAGGACCCCGCAGGGAAGGTGTTCGAGCCGCATTTTACCCCGCTCGCAAAACACTCGGGGCTCTTCAGAGCACCTGTACCGCACAGCGCGTGATTTTTCACAGACCCATAGCTCCACACCAACTCCCGGCGCTGATTCGACAGATATTCAGCTTGAAGGCGTGGTTTACCGAAAAAATACTCTTCCTCGGGCGGCCGAAGGTCCCCGGCGCAGGCGCCCTCCCACTCATGGGCATCACACAGGCGCTTGCCAAGGACCTCGCAGATCTGGGCGGCTGCACTCGAACGCACCCAAGTTAAGGGATATTCACAGGGGATATTCGGGAACTCGAAGCGATCAACACACAAGTTAGCCGTGCTCGCCATCTCGCCCCGGGAACGCGCGTAGACGCGGGACATGTTCTTGGCTCCGCAGGCCGCCGCATCAGAATCGAGCACCCCGAGCGGCGCCCGGACCTTTAGGCACTGGGCACGGCTCATGGGATGTTCGGTGACTTTGGGCAATCCCTGCCCCAAATAGGGTGAGTTGTTGAAAATTCCCGCGAGCTTTTGCACGACATCCGTATCTAGCGAAAAGTACTCGCTCATTATCTGGAGGAGCGCTTCGCGCTGGACGTCCAACGGGCGAAGCTCACGTGTGCTTTCCGCGAACTCCGCCGGAAACTGAGGCAGCGTTTCGACTGTCGAAGAGGACGGGAGGGAACCTGGCTCGCTCTGGCCTTGCCCACCCGTGCCCTCGGCACCTGCATCTTGACCATCCAGACCCGCGCTGTCCGGCATCCTCTTCAGGTCTCGCACAGATTTTCCGGGCCCGAAGGAGGTGGCTCCGGTTGCTTGCGAATTCCGGAATTGGACAGAAACCATAACGGCGGCCAGAAGTGCGACGAGTAACGCTGCGCCGATTGCGATCTTGGCGGCGTTCACGCTAGCGAACGTCCTTCACAGTTTCAGGTTTGGGTTCGCGCACCGCAGCTTGAGCGGGCCGCTCCTGCATAAACGCCCACTTTGTAGGCGGTAATATGGGCGTATTCGGGAAAATGCGTGCCACGGCACGCTCGGTGGGCACCGGCGCATCGCGCAGCGTGAGGTAGAAGAAATCGCGCGTTGAACGGTGAATATAACGAGGAAAGTTCATAAGCGTGGTGGATTTAGTCATGAGCCGCGCTTGGAATCTGTAACCGGGCATTTCTGGCACGTCACCTTCGGCCTGCCAAGATTCTTCGATGGGCGTCGGCAGAGGCCGCAGATTGCCCTTTTTCGCAACACGATAGAACTCAAACCCGCTGTGCCCAGAGTTCATGTCCAAATGAATTCCGTACGTGCAACCAACGAGCTGCAGCGCCCTTGCCAATTGGCCTGGGTCCGCACTATTTCCGTAAAAATACGCCACGAAGTTGTCGCGCGTGAGGCAAATCGCGCTTCGCACGGTGCGAGATTCCTCCGTCCACCCCTCCGGCATGCCACCCCACCAATGGCGGCGGTAAGGGTTGATCTGCCCATCCACCACAAGTGGCGAGAGGTTCTGGCGAAACGAAAGCAGCCCGTAGGGGATCACATTCGAGTCGGGCCACGTTCCGAACGCTGTTGCCCCGTCCCGCGTTTCGGCAATTGTGGCCGCATACGGCTTGGGCGGAAGGTAGACGATGTCATCGGCCATCATGCCAAACTCGCCGTGCATCGCCTGAAAGCCGCCGTTAAAAGCGGCAACAACTCGCTCCATAACGGCTGGCTCGTGGGGAATAATTCCACTACCCACCTCAGCTGTGGCGCTGCGCGGCTCGACGGTTCCGCACACCATGTGCAGGCTAACGCGGCGTGGATCCCACAACGTTACGAACATTTGTGAGTAAGAGCGGGCAGGATCGATGCGCAGGAATGTGGTTGCAAATGGCGCATGCCCATCGAAAGTCCCCACGAACGGGTCGCCTTCGAGGGAGGCCCACTTCCCTTCATTGGGCAAAGATCTGCGAAAGAGCGGTGCAATGGCAGCAGGTGGCCAACCGGAGACATCGGTGGTTTTCTTGAGCTCCTTGACCGCAGAAAGCGAGCCCAAGGCTTCTTCCACCGCGTCCTTGCCATCATCCGCTAATACGTCGCTCTTTATCTGGTTGAGTCCGTCGTCGGCTTTGTACGCGACGGCCTTGAGCCAATCGATGCCCGAAGCTCCAATCCAAGGTACGGCCCGCAGGCGGTCCACGGCCCAGGTTACGAAGTTGCCAGGGCGAGCTTTGGGTTGGGTCGTTTCCTTGATCGCAAGACCGCTCGGCTTCTTCCCGGTCTCAAGTGGAATGCGAGATACGCCTGCCCGGGTTTCGACCTTGAGTGCTCCCCCCTCGAAGCCCAACCGGATCCCGAGCGCTTGTGGGTGCTCAAATGAGCGCAGCCCGATGCCGTCAAATTGACCTGTTTCCTGAAAATTAGTGAGAGCATTCTGGAGGCGATTGAACCGCGTCCAATCCGGTCCAACCGGGGATGGCTCTCCACGCGTGTCCGCGAGGAATATCTGCGAACGCTCCCCGTCGGAGATCGTCCAGGCTGCGAAAGGTGGCTCCACCACCAGTTCGGTTTCTTCGGCCAGGCGCGTGTGGGTGGTGTTGTAGGTTAAGGAGAGCCCCAAGACGTGGCGCTCTTCAAGGGAGGAGCGCGCGTGCAACAGGTAGATATCCGGCAAAGCGTTGAGTCGGTGGCCAAGAGCGATAACGCCCCGGCCGCGCAGGTAGCAGAACCACTTGGTCTTGCAGTCTTCGAAGAAATGAACATTGCGCTCGCCTGCAATGATCTTTCGTCGGGCGAGCAGCATGCTGAGCGCGGCTTCGGGAGTTTTCGCGATAAGGCCGGGGGACGGCAACGGATGGGTGGTCGGGTTGGTGAGTGCAAAAAGCACGACCGTGCCCCAACGCCGAAGGCGTCGCGATTTTCTGATCCTCCTAAGGCGGCTCATGCTCCGCGCGTGAAGCGACATTCGAGCCACGCGGCGAGTATGCAAAAAGCGCCCCCAATGGGCCAAATCTTCGTGAGTTTTGCGCTGCCCCGTGCGCGATTGGGGCACCCTAACCTAGAGGCAACAGCGGAAGCCGAGACTGTAATCGAGGTATTCGAAGGCATGGGATGAGATCTCAGCGTCGCAGCCCTCCCGCGTCGCGCGGGAGTAAAATCCCCCCAGAAATACGCCGGGCGGCCCCGCAACCCATTCGTCGAGGTTGCCCACCATGTCGTAAACCGCATCGCTTCCGAATGCGCTCCGGCAGGTGCCAACCGCACCCGTCTTGCGAAGCAGGGGCCCCTCACTGTCAGTGACGAGGTTGAGGCGGGGATCCAGGTGGTGAAGCGAAGGATCGGCATGGAGCACCCTGGCGGGGTGAGTCGCACGAAACACGTTGCATGCGCCCTGGCGATACTCATTACCGTACGGGAACCTCGAGCGGCCCTGCCCCCGGCAAGCCCGCCGCCATTCACTGGCCGTGCAGAGCCTCTTGCCGGCATTGCGACACGCGGAAGTCGCCGTTTGCCCACTCATATATCCGTGCGGAAGTTCCCCGGGAAGTGAGACGGCCATGGGCGTCACCTCGCCCGTAAGTTCGTATTCCGCTGGTTGAGGTATCGGCATGCTGCGCCCAAGAGCGGTGGGTGCTCGCTCGCGCAAGAGCTCCCCCCGTTCCAATGAAGCCTGAATGTCCCCGCGGCTGGGGGGAAAATACGGGGACAAAGGTCGCCGCGTACCGCGATCTACCAAGCTAGCTTCGTAACGATCGACGCAGAACTCGCCTTCAATATCCACCATCTCGCTTGGGCAGCGGCGCCGTGCGTCGAGTGCGTGGTCCCAAATTCCACGAGGCTGCTCTAAAGGAGCCGATGGCACAATTCCCAAACCACTGCCAGGCAAATAGAGGATTGCGGGGCGCCCAGCTGCACTCAGACCGCTCGACGCAGTCGCCGGAATCTGGAGTGGCTTTATCGGGTCGCGACGCTCAGCAGGAGCCTTCTCAGAGCGACAGCCCCAACAAATAATGCAGATAATCGCCACGAGGCGCACCCACCGCGCCCAACAAGTACTCTTCAACACCAGACGGCGCTGCCAGAGCACTGAAAGAACCACCCTACTTACTTACCGCGGTAAACGATCAACCCGTGACTGAGATCGTACGGAGAGACGGCAACTCGAACACGGTCACCAGGGAGCACGCGAATGTGGTGGCGACGCATCCGACCCGACAGCTGAGCACGGACAACGGCCTCCGCCTGGTCCACTTTGACGGTGTATTGACCGCCCCCGAGGGCGTCTTGAATGACGCCTTCCATTTCTAAAAGATCACCTTTGCTCATTCAGGGGCATTCCTCGGGGGTTTTGGGGCGCGGCACCTTCACACAACGGCCCCTGCTTTTCAAGGGCGGGGGCTCTTCCCTGACTCTTCCCTCATCCGGCTGGCTTAAATGACGGATTTGGGTTTTGGGGAGGGGGGTGACCGAAATGCGTCTCCGTCGGCCTCAATACGCCGCTAAACCGATCCCTCAGCGGCCACTCGCGGTCGGCCGGCGTGGGGGCACGAAGTCACGAAATTCCGGGAAAGACTTCCAGGCAGGCTCCACGGGTGGCTTGGTAACTTGTGGGGCGTATTCCGAGGGTTCGAGTAACTTCATGCGGTGTATGTAGCGAGGGCAATTAGGATAGATCGACTCTGCCGCCACACGCACGATGAGTTGAGCACCAACGGTGTGCGCAAGCAGCGGATCGTCGCGATGAATACTGGCGCGACCGCGCACCACAAGGCGTGCAGGTGTTTCGAAATCAATGAATAGCATGCATATCTTCGGGTTTTCGAGCACGTTGCCGAGGCTCATGAACATGCCGTTGCCATCATAGTCTGGGTACGCGAGCTCGGCTTTCCCCACCACACGCACGAAGCCGGGAAGGCCCCCTTTATACGACACACTGGGCTGCCCTTCGCCGTCCACGGTTGCCAGAAAGAAGAACGGCGCCCGTTCGACGAAGGCCTGGTCCTTCTCGCTGAACTCCGTTCTCAGATTCACTTCTTCAAGCCGGTCAGCGATACGCTCGCTCTGAAACTCGGCTTGCAGCTGACGGTGACCGGGACGGTACAGGAGGGAATCAGTCATGGCGCTGCATGTGAGCGCTCGGCTGCGAGGCTTGTCAGAGTCAACACCTCACGCGGCTGCGCTACACCTTTCAATTGCTGTTGGCCGAAGGAGGTCAGCGCAATTCCCTTAAGATGCTGGGCAAACTGGGCCGACATCAACAGCGGACATACCAGATCTTTGCACAGGGACTCAATGCGGCAGGCCTCGTTGACAGCCGCTCCTATCACGGTGAAGTCGAGGCGCGATCGCCCGCCAATGTTCCCGTAGTACACCTCCCCGCAATGCAGGCCGATGCCGATCTGCAACTTTGGGCCAGGCCGCGCTGCCAGAGCAACGAAGGCTTTCTCTGCCGCCGAGAGCGCTCGCCGGCACACGCTCGCCTTATCCTCGTCGAACGGAAACACCGCCATCACCGCATCGCCAATGAACTTCAAGATCTCGCCGCCCGCATCTTCGATGGGACCTGCGACGGCCTCGAAGTACTCGTCCAAGATCTTCACCATCTCCGTCGGTGGTGATGCATCGCTCAACTGGGAAAAGCCTCTGAGATCGCAGAACCAGATGGCAGCATCGATGGTCGAGCCGGTACCGCGCCGAAACTGTCCGCCAAGCACCCGCTGCGCGGCGTTTTGGCCGAGATAAACGCGCAAGAGTGAAGCCAAGCTCTCATGTGAAACGGCGACGCGGATCTTCCAACCGAGCTTGCGGCACAACTCTTCTATCTTCTCTAGCTCGAAACCCGTGAGCCCACCTGGCTTGCTCGATACCAGCGCGATCCATGCTTGCTCGTTGTGCAGCAAAAATGGCCGAATGTAGTAATCCGTGTAGCCCTCTTCAGCGAACTTGCGCAGCATTGGATACGGCAGCGTTTGCGCATCGCCATCCAACCGCCAACGCAATGGTGCGCCCTGCGCATACACGGCCTCTCCTGGAGTGTTCAGATAGGTGTCAGTTTGCAGGATGTCGTGACTTCGTGGGACGACTTCGGCGGCCGAGCCCGCCACCCATACGATCTGAGTTCCCCATAGCTCCGGATGCGAGGTGGGTAACCAGGCGCTGATGCGCGTTACCCCAGTCCCCATGTCAGCCAGCCCGTGCCCAAAGCGCTCGATCAGACTGGCTGGATTTTCGCTCGCAGCGAGGTCTGACGCGAGCCACTCCAAGAACTCTGCAGAGCCTGCTGCCTCTCCCGCTCTATCGATGAAGCCTGAAGCCACGAGACCACCTTGCCCATAACCTCGAAGTCTCCGGCCTGTCAAACCATGGCACCCGCATGACTTGTGGTGCAGGTGAGAGGATGCTGGCGTACTCCCGTCGGGTCGAGGAAACAGGCGAGACCCTGATCGTGACGGACATTCACCGTCCAGTTCTCGAAGTTAAGCCGATCCGAAGTCGAGCACGCGCACGCCAACACACCCTCGGCCGCCTCTCGGTACCCCAAGAATGCGAAATGTGGAGCCCCGTACAAAAGCGTTGAATGACGGGCAGAGCGGCAGCGGCTAAGGTCCTTGTGGTGTCGGCGAAGTTGTTCGCCGCACGCGATTGGCTATTTCCTTCAGCCTCTGGGCGGTATTTCCGCCCATTCACTTGCACCACGCGCAGGTACACACCATGGCATTGTTGCATCGCTATAGCGCGCTTGGGGCGCTGCTTTGGGCCGTCGGCACGGCCGGTTGTAGTTCCGCAACGCGGAGCTCTGGTGGGTCGCCTGGGGGCCCCAATGCGGGTCTCCCCGGTGCGGGTGAACCGGGCCCAGGTCAGTCAGGAACGGGGGGAAACGGTAGCGCGTTAAATCCACTCCAGCCGCCCCAAGGCATGGGGGGAGGTCTTCCGCTGGGCACCGGAGGCGCAGCTGCGGCAACCGCTTGTACCGATCCCACCGCGATTTCCCCCGGCGATTCTCCGCTGCGTCGCCTCAACCACACCGAATACGACAACACCGTCCAGGATCTGCTCGGCGTAGTTGACGCACCTGCGCGTGCCTTCCCGCTGGAGGAGCGCTTCTACGGCTTCGACAACAATGCATCTTTGCGAGGTAGCAGCCTCATCCTTATCGAACTCTATGAAGGAGCTGCGCAGAGCCTGGCCACGGCTGGCGCCATGAAAATTCCAGCTCTAGCTGGCTGCGATCCGGCCACGGCAGGTGAGGATGCCTGCGCCACGCAGCTGATTACTACGGTTGGCGAGCGCGCTTACCGCCGTCCGTTGAGCGCCGAAGAGAGCTCACGCTTGCAAGCCTTCTATACGTCTGCCAAAGCCACTCACGGATTCTCTGCGGCGACACAAATGGTGATGGCGGCCATGCTGCAAGCCCCCCAGTTTCTTTACCGCATGGAAACGGCGGCAACGGCGGGGCCAGCCGTGGCGGCAGCTCCGGGCCTCGTCGAGTCAGGCCAGTTTGAGCGTGCCTCACGGCTTTCCTACTTGCTGACTCAGAGCCTGCCGGATCCGGAGCTGCTGGCAGCCGCGGCTCGGAACGAGCTCTCCACCAAGGAGCAGATCGCGGCTCAGGCGCGGCGCTTGCTTCAGTTGCCGCGCGCTCGCGGCAACGTCGTGAGCTTCCATAGTCAATGGTTGGATTTTTTTGCCATGGGGCAGCTGGTCAAAGATGCCACGCTCTTCCCCACCTTCAATCCAACGATTGCCAGCTTAATGCGTTCTGAAGCGGACGTGTTCATCGAGCGCACGGTCTTTGACGGACCGGGTACGCTGGGCGCACTGCTGACGGCGGGGCAGTCTTACATGAACGACACGCTGGCGTCGTTCTACGGTATTGCGCCTCCAGGTTCAGCCGATGCGCTGGTCCCGGTGGCGCTACCGCCAGCCGAGCGGGCTGGCGTGTTGACTTTAGCGGGCCTCCTCGCGGGGCACTCGGACTCCACCCAGGGGTCACCGGTAACACGTGGGTTTTTCGTCCGTGACGCCTTGTTCTGTCAAACCCCGCCGCCTCCACCGACTAACCTCAATATTACGGTACCTCCGTTCGACCCCGCTCTCACAACCAGGGAACGCTTTGCCGCGCACAGTAGCGACCCTACCTGCGGTGGTTGCCACGTGTTAATGGATCCGATCGGCCTTGGCTTCGAGCACTACGACGCAGTGGGTGTTTGGCGCGCTGAGGAAGCTGGGCGACCAGTGGATGCTCGGGGTGAGCTCGCACAAACAGACGTGAACGGCCCATTTACTGGTGCGGTGGAGCTTGCACAGAAGCTCTCTTCAAGCCGCATGGTGAGTGATTGTGCGGCTGCTCGCTGGTTCCATTTCGCGTACGGGCGCGTTGAAACTCAGGAAGACGCCTGCTCGATTGCGCAGTTGAAGAACAGCTTCGCGACTTCTTCGGGTAGCATCATTGAGCAGCTCGTCGCGTTGACACAAACCGATTCCTTCCTTTACCGAAAGTCCTTTTGAGCGCGGGAGATGTTCATGAATAAGCCATCCCGAACTGCGACACGACGAGCGTTTCTGAGAGCGGCCGGAGGCATTACCGTTGGGTTGCCATTCCTCGAATCCTTCCCTAAGCGGGCACATGCCCAAGCAGTGTTGCCCCGCTTTGTGATTGCCTTCACGCCGAATGGCAGCAACAGTTTGAATGAATTCCATCCCCAAGGCGCTGGCACCAACTTCACGTTGGGAATCGAATCAGCGCCGGTGTTGCCCTTCAAGAGCAAGCTTCTTGCGATCACGGGAGTGGACATGGCGAGCGCGTCGGCCGGCGACGTGGGTGATCAACACGCCGTTGGGATGGGGCATATGCTCACGGGCCGCACCTATTCTGTTGATCCAACGCTCATGCAGGCAGATGGCAACACTGATTATCCCGTGGGGTTCGCCAATGGCATCTCCGTAGACCAAGCCATCGCCAACGCCATTGGAGGCAATAGCCGCTACAAATCCCTCGAATTTGGTGTGCAAACGAGCGTTCGCTACGGCAATCATCCGTTTTCGCGGATGATCTACACGGGTCCGGTGCAGCCGGTGTCGCCTGAGGACAGCCCGATGGCGGCCTATACGCGGCTCTTTGCGGGTGCCACTCCTGGGTCAGGTGGTGGCGATCCGGCCATGGTAGCAGAGAATCTGATGAAGCGGCGTAGTGTCATCGACTTCGTTGTCAAAGAATACGAGACAATGAATGCTACGGTGGCCATGGCGGACCGAGAGCGCTTGGATCAGCACCTCACGCTCCTGCGCCAACTTGAGCAAGGCTTGGCTACCGGCTCCGCTGGGCCGGTTGCTTGTGACCAAGCAGGAAACTTCATGCCAGTGGCTAGCCACCTCATGCACGAAAACTTTCCGATTGTGGGTCGGCAGCAAGCGGATCTTCTGGTGTTTGCGCTGGCGTGTGGGATCACCCGGGTTGCCTCACTGCAGTACTCCTATGCGCGTTCCGCGGAGCGGCTTGAATGGATCGATACCTCCGGTTGCGCTGCCTGCGGTGCGCTCACTCGCACGCACCACAGCATCTCGCACGAAGCTGGCGAAGCGCGCTCCGACGCTCAGATGAGCATTATCAACCGCTGGTATTCAGAACAGACCGCGTACCTACTCGGGCGCATGGACGCCGTGAACGAAGGAGGGGCCACTTTGCTGGATAATTCGCTTGTATTCTGGTGTTCGGAAGTCGCCTTCTCTTCGGACCACACGTACGAGGACATTCGCGCCTTCCTGTTTGGCAGCGCAGGCGGGAAGGTTCGAACGGGCCAACACCTGGCCGTCACTAATCAGTCTCACACAAAGCTACACGTTGCCATGATGAACGCCGTCGGTGTCAATACGGACACCTTCGGTGATCCGCAATTTGGTACCGGTCCACTTGCAGGCGTGCTCGTTTGAAACATTCGGGCCCGAGCAAAGCTAGAGCTGCTAGGGTGCGCGACCGGGGAGCTAGGCCGCCGATTAACCTGCTCTGCTCGCGAAGCGTGCCCGCCATTCGGTCGGTGAAACTCCGTGGCGTTCGCGAAACAGGCGACCGAGCACGGTTGCGTTGGAGTACCCAACCTCGATTCCAATCTCTTGCACCGAAAGCTTGGTGTGAGAAAGCAAGCGCATGGCCTCTGAAAGACGCATTTCCATCAGCGCCTTCCCGGGTGTGACACCACGGCGCTGCTGATAGAGACGGGAGAACCTGACGCGTGGCATCTGTGCGGCCTTCGCGAAGTCGTCTACTCCGAAGCCGTGCGAAAGTCTGGCCCGCGCCTGCGCCTCAGCTCGACGGATACGCGCGTCGGGGTCAAGCCATTCTGGCGCTCCGGCTTTTGAGGCTTCGTACGATACCCAAGAGTGCATCAGTGCAATGAGTTCTTGATTAGCAATGAGCTGTTCGTGGGGTTGCCCAGTTTCCCAGCGCCGAACAATAGGGTCCAGGGCCTTGAACATCATTGGGCGCAGCGTGTTCGGAACAATCAAAGGCAGATCGACGCCCCAAACTTCCTTGGCCTTCGGCTGAAGCAAGTGTTCACGCCCCGCTAACGTCGGTGAAGAGCCCAGAGTATTGCCATGTTCGTCTCTGTGCGGGTTGAAGATGAGGTCGAAGTGCGCGTATGCCGGCCGATTGCCGCTCTTGGAGCCGATGTATTCTGCAAGCACGCCGGGTTGGACTAGGTAGGAGCCCCCCTCAGGAATTCGATAGGAGTTCCCTTCGACTATCAGCTCCTCCTCACCATCATAGGCGACAACGAGGAGATAGTGCGCCAGCACTCGGTCTACGATTGCCCACGGGCCGCGAGGATGCGCGGCCGCGAGATGAATCCAGGGCGTATAGGCATCGGTGAGTGCCAGCATTCAGGTGTCCAACCCGGCCATTGTCGCAGATGCGCGCGGTTTAGGTAGTGGAATCTTCACGACAAAGAAGCCGCATACCTCCATTCGCTCAGGGCGTGTGCCAGATGAGAGAGGCCCGTCGAACGATGAGGCGGGCACCGAGCCAAGGTCGCGTCGCTCTCACCAGTCACGAAGAATTGGCAAGCTCAAGTTCATCCCTGCGGAAGCTCCGCCATAGCGAAGACGCAGCTTCGCCTCTAGGCGAGATTTACCGTTCCAGTGCTGTTCGCAAAGCTCTGTTGGGTCAGACCCACGGCTTGGGCCATCGTCAGGTGCAGGTTCGCGAGCGGCTGGCCATTGAAGCGCACGTGGCGCCCGGGGTTGATGGCGCCACCCGCCCTCCCCGCAAGGATCACGGGCATATCCGTGAAGGTGTGCTCAGGGCCATCGTTGACATCGCTTCCAAAGAACACGGCGCTTTGGTCGAGCACAGTAGTGCCTCCTGGCTCCACCATGCCCTTCAGTCGCATCACGAATTTCGCGAACTCACCCAGATGCCAGCGGATAATCTCGTTGTGCGCCTGGGGCTGGCCGTGTGAGACCTCCTCGTGCCACACCGCGCCCTGGCCCAGGCTCCGAAAAACATAGTCGCACTCCGCTTCGCCCAGAAGCAGAGTGGCCACGCGTGTGAGGTCGCACTGAAACGCGAGGGCTATCACCTCGTACATGGCCGCCACGTGCTCTTCGTAAGTGAGCGTCGCGGCGGGCCCCGTGCCCGGTTGGCAGCCGGAGCTTATGGGTACCGTGCCTCCGCCACCAGGTTCACCTCCACCGCCAGTGGGCAGCCCGCTGCCGCCGACGCGAAGCTCGAGCTCGCGTACGGCAGTGAGGTATTGCTCCAGCCGTTCCTTGTCCGAGGCGCCAAGCCTTGCCTGAAGCAACTGCGCGTCAGCGCGCACGGCGTCCAGCACGCTCTGGTTGTATTCGCGTTCCTTGTCAACCGTTGGTGCGGGCGCGGGCGCCGGGTCTGGGCCAGGTGGTGGAGCGGGCGTCGGCGAGACTCCCGTGAAGATGCGATCAAAGGCGGCCTTCGCGCTGATCTCCTTCAAGACGGGCGTGGATGGACCGGACCATGAGAGCTCGCGCCCGTACACGCACGGCGTGCCAGCGCCACATTGTGCGCCGCTGCCCACGGTGGTGCCCTCCTTCAAACCCAGCTGCAAGGAAGCGATGCGGGTCCCTGAACGCACCGCGTTGGCGAGCACCTGATCGATCGAAATGCCGATAACTGGGCTGCTGCCGGGCTGTGGAACCGCGCAGGTCAGTAGGCCCGCCACGCCGCCATAATGAAGGCTGCCTATACCATTTTGCTCCGCGATTTTGTTGCTGAGCCCGCTCACGACCATAATATCCGACTTCACCACCTCCAGCGACGTCTGGGCGGTAGTGAGGGTGTAGTTGGCCCCCGTGGCTGCGGGCACCCACTGCTCAGAGGGCACGCCGTTGGGCATGCAAATACCCAGGTAGCGTCGCGCGCCGTTAGCCTGTGCCCTTGCAAAATTCATTTGCTCCAGCAGCGGAAGAGCCAACGCGCTGCCCGCGCCCGCAAACAACCAGCGTCTGTTGATTTTCCAGGATTTTCTCATGAAATCGTCCTTCTTCTCGTGTCTTTTTGACACGGCTTAGGGCAGCTTCTCGCCGCGGCGGAACGTAAACCAGGGACTCTCAATGACTCCAAGCAGGAGATCACTGAGGCTGCTGTTGGCGGTGTCTGCTTTGGTCGCAAGGTCTGTAGTGAGGCAACTGTCCGACTCCGTAGTGCTCCGGGCCAACGCGTACGTGAGAACGGAGCTCGCAGCACAGGTGGTGATGCGTGGGTCGGACTTCAAGATGCTGCGAAGCTCTTCGAAAGTCGTGAAGGCTTCGCCCGTAGGAAGCATGCCCGAGGGGTCAATGGGGATGTTGTTGGAGTCCACGCTTCGGTAGCGCCCAAGCCCGTCAAAGTTCTCAAGGCCGAGCCCAACCGGATCCATCGCCGCGTGGCAGCCCGCGCAGGCCGGATCGGCCCGATGAATAGCTAGGCGTTCACGTGCCGTTTGGGGACCCGAGCCGGGCATCGGCGGGGCTTCGGTCGTGTCAATATTTGGTGGAGGTGGCGGCGGCGCGCTGCACAGCAAATTGCCAAGGACCCACTTGCCGCGACGCACAGGCGCTGTCTCGGTGGCCTTTGAGTTCATGGTGAGCAGGCTTGCGTGACCCAGAAGCCCCATGCGAACACCTTGCGGGAGGGGTACACGCGTGAGGCCCGAGGGATCGGCGGTACCACCGGATAAGCTAATGCCGTAGTGATCTGATAGCCGCTGATCCAGGAAGGTGAAGTTCGCATCCAGAGAGCTCCGAAGCGGGTGGGGCTCGTGCACGAAGGCACCGAGGAAGGTGCGCGTCTCAGCGGCCATCGACGCCCGCAGCTCCTCGCTCCACGTAGGATAGATCGCCGGGTCGGGGTTGGCGTTCTCAATACCCGAAATGCCGAGCCAATAGGCACCGAATTTCTCGACGAAGCCAACTGAACGAGGATCCGTGAGCATGCGGTTAGCCTGAGCGCGCAGAACCTCGGGATTGCTCAGCGTGCCCTGGGTGGCAAGATCGAACAGACCGGCGTCTGGCATCGAGGCCCACAGGAAGTAGGAGAGCCTGCTGGCAATCTCGAAAGGGTTCAGTTGGTGAATCGCATCGGGCGTCTCCGGTACGTCAAATTCCGGACGGTAGATGAAGTTCGGTGACAGCAGCACGGCTCGGAGAGCTTGTTTGGTGCCAACCTCAAGCGAATCACCGAGCGTCTCCGCTTTCGAGAGGATGGCGAAATAGGGAGCGAGGTCGCTCTCAGGCACCGGCCTCCGGAAGGCACGCGTCGCGAAGCTGGAGACGATCTGCCGAGCGCAGGTCAGGTCAGTAGCAGACGGCGTGCAAGGCCAGAGCGACACCGTTTGCGTCCCGGCGACCTGCCTTGCCCAAGCGTCCGTCGCGAGCGTCTTGGCGGCGTCGAAGTACTTTTCGAACAGGAGTTGCGGGAGCGTCAGGTTGGCCGCGATGACGCTGTCGTCATTGGGAAAAGCGCGCGCAGGCGCCGTCGTGTCACCCAGCAAGTCGCGAACAGTATTGTCGTATTCACCGCGCGACATGCGGCGGAGGGGCGTGAATCCCGGATCGAACGGAGCCGTGCAGGTCATGGGTACCACGGGTGGCGGGCCAATCACTACGGGCGGGGTTACGACCGCCGACGTCATCCCGCCTGGTGGAGTGAGAGGGCTCGCGCTAGGGGTGCCGGGGCTACCTGGCGTCTCGGTAGTAGCGCCCGGCGCGACCTGCCCACCACCAGGACGACGCCCACCGTTAGTGTCGAGGCTTGACGTGCACCCTGCGAGGAGCAGAGGAAATAGGAGACCCGTACGCTTGGCGAAAGCTGACATGAAAACGCACCCTTACCGCTCTCGCGGCGCAACACGATCCTGACCGAGGCGAACAGCAGCCTTCGCGGTACGGAGGGGGTACCCGAGCGATGCGCTCTGCCTGTAACCAATGTGTCAGACGGGCGATCGCCGGTCAAAAGACATTTTCGTGTGGCGTTCTACATTTTTGTTTTCGGGCGAGGTCGGTACCTCGGGTACGAACTCCGCGCCGACCACGTGGGAGCCTACGGTAGAAGGTGGATCTGCGCTGTGGGTCGCGGCGGGTGAGCGTGCAGCGCGAAAGCTCGAACGGGGCAAGCTTGCCAGCGCGTTCGACGTCTTCATCGGATGCTTCACCCCCGAGCGTGATGGCGACCAGCACTGGCTGGATTTCGGGCAAGACTCCTTCGCCATCGGTTTCAGAACTCTTTCCGAAGAACTTGTTATACCGCAGTTCGGCTACGGCCTGTTTGAAGTAGAGTACGACACCACGGCTTTGAGAAGCCGGCTGGACGCCACACATGCACGGCTGCGAACGCTCGCGAGGGAGACCCATGGCTTCAGGGCGCCGCACTGAAGCCCTCCTTGCTGGTGCCCCGTTGAGAGCGTCTGGGGTTGCTTCCGCGGTTCACAAGCCGGCGGCTTTCGCTCAGCAGAAGGAGTGGCGACTGCTCGGGGTGGCCAAGGCAGATTCAGGCACGGGAATGACTGACCTTGCTTTTGAGGTTGGGGGAAAGCGACGCGTCAGGATGCCTCTTCGCCCGCATAACGCTCGCCCCGACGTACACGAGATCCTGGCGGGCCCAGCGTGTTCATCGCAGCTCATCAACGATGATGCAAGCATTCCTGGATGCGAACGGGTACGCTGACGTACCCATACGTGCTCCCTTGCAGCACAGGGGGCTCATGGCACACCCTTCTTTTGCTTAGAAAACAACGGCCCAATCACAGTCCGATAGGTCAGCGCAGGATGACTTGGGTCCGTATGCGATCGTTCCAAGCGTCCCTCATGAACCATCGGACTCAGGTGATCCTCAACGAGTGATCCGACGTCCCGATTTAGAACAGCCGCGAGTTCACGCGATGCCCACCACCTTTCGCTAAGCAGGGACTCGATTACGGGGCGCAGTTTCTCGGCGCGCGGTTTCTTGCCCAGCCCCTCCACCAGACGGCGCTGCTCGGGAGACAACCCCCCCCCATTTGCTCCCGAGCTCCCCCCCATTTGCTCCCGAACCCCCCCCCATTCAGCGTCGAGCCCCCCCCCATTTGGCACAAGGCCTCCAGAAGTTCGTAAACCCTCGGATAGCTCGTAATAGGTACTTGAACCGGCTGCTTGAAGAACAAGTAACTTCCTGTCTCTTAGACCTCGGAGCAGCTTGCTCGCGCCGAGAGTGTCGAGCCCGGCGATCTCCCGCATACGGGCGTTGTCCACCCGACTGTGACGCGAGGCTTCGAGCAATGCGCGGAATTCGAGATCGGTGAGCTCCTCCGATCCGAGTGCCCCAATGAACTCCCCATCCGCAGTTGTCAACGTTGGCGTATTGAGGAGTGTCACTCGGAACAAGCTTGCAGCTGACTCGAGGTCAGGGGCGGGCAGAAACAAACCTTCCATCTCCGCAAAAAGTCGAGGGATCCCTTCGCCCTGATCGCGCATGAACCCAAGATCGACGAGGGCACGCACCAGTCGCGGATTGCGGCTCTGGTGGACACGCTGTCGTGCTCGCAAGGTGTCCATGTGGATCTCGGGCAGGAGAGCTCCTGGGCTCGAGACCTCCAGATGATCATCAAACAGCGACACTTCGATACTGCGGCCTTGGTTGCCGTAGTCACGATGAGCAACAGCATTCAGAATCGCCTCGCGCCAGGCAAACTCGGGATACTCGGGCGTTTCCTTGAAGCGCGTTCCCCGTAACCGTGAGGGCTTCCTGAGCAAACCAGCAATCTCTGTGAACGCACCATCGAGCACCACCGGCAGAGGACCCTCAATGCGCGGCCTTTCCTCGACGTTGTAGTTGGTTCCAACACGCCGCTCAGTGCCGAGAATACGGAAAATACGGATCCCTGCGTTTGGATGATCGGGCTCGTTTGCAAACAGAAGCTCGGCAGCACGCCGCAACACCAAGCCGGCACCTTTCCGATCCGCAAGCTTGCGCCTGAGGAGATATTCCTCGTCAGTGATGTCAGGGTAGCCCGCGCCACCTTTGGCTTGGCCTAGCCGGGCCTGATTGAGGTCGGCAATGGTCATTCGTGACGGGCGATTCACCCAGCTCTCGGCGAGCCCTTCGAGTTTCAACGCTCGGATCTTCGGCTCCTCCATCTTGACGGTCTTATCGCCGACTCGGAGGGGATAACCATTGCCGGTGACCATGACGGGGGAATCCGCAACGGCCACCTCAAACACCAGCAATTCTTTCCCCTCGTGCTCGATCCGAAATCCGTTCGCTTGGGGCGGTTGGGTTCTCGAAGATGGCACGCTTAACATCTCGTCAACCGCGTCCGTCGGATACTTGTGACCGGTAACGCTTGCATCATCTTCGATGCCGAAGATCGCAACCCCGCCTTCGGCATTTGCGAACGCAGCGACACACTCGGCAATTTGGTCGCGCACGTCTTTGCGATCACGCGGTTTCTTCTTGTCGGGTTCGCCCTTAAACAGAGATTTCCGCTCGAAGTGCTGGCCCTCGGTCATGCGCAAGAACGCGGTGATGTCGAAGCGGAGGGCCGTCATGAGGGCTCCGGAAGCCGAAGTCCGACAAGACGTGGCAGCGTCTCTCTCGCGCGCGGGTGCTTGCCCAAGAGGATTCGACTTTCTCTATCGTCAAACTCTAGCACTTGTTGGTACTTGGCTTCGGGGCCCGAGCAGAGCGCGCGGTGTCTTCGAAGGTACTCGGCTAGCCGCTGATAGTTTCGAATCATGACGTGGATCCCTTTCAATCATTGCTTGGGAGCAATGCTGATTCCTGGAACGAAATTGGCTGGTGCTTTTCCCGGCTGCCTGCTTCCGGCGAGATGTCCACCAAGACCGAGTAAAGGCAGCGCCCGCCATGACGCAGGATTGGGGGCAGTTCCGCACGGGGTCCGCCGACCCGAAACACCAGTAGAAATGCCTCGGGCGCTCTGTGAACGTTCTCCAATCGACCCCAAGTGCTCCACACTTGACGATACGCGTTGACGATCTGCCTCCGTGCACCAGGCTTAGAGTACTGTTTTGCTTCGACGTACAGCAATCCGCCGCGTGTTGTGTCGAAAATGTCTGGCCGTAGGCCACCAATCGTTGGATCCATCAAGGGCGTGAAGCCTTGCTCAAACAGGTATCGAGCAAAGTCCAGGGTCAGTTGGCTCTCAACCCCTTTAGGCTTGTCCGCAATCTTCGCGCGAAGCAGCATTGCGTCAAAGCCTTCACATCGCGCGGCATACCGGCGAACGAGCGCAAGGCGTGAACGACCAGCAAGAAGTCGCAGTTGTAACTCGTGAGTTACCAGCGTTGCGTCCAACTGGATGTCCGCAGCAGCGCCTGATACTTCGTCGCCTTCGAGCATTCGCAGCTCCAAGGCTTTAAAGCTATGTACTTTCTCCGCAAATTCATTCTGCTTCTCGAACAAGGCCGCTTGAGTTTCCCGCGATTGTTGGTTCTGGGCCTGTGACTCAAACGCCTGCGGCGGAACCGGATTGGTGCTGCGGCTCAGCATTCCCAACCGAATGATCGCCGCTCCAGGTGATGACTCAAGGAGGGTCCTGAACAGTCGCCACCAATGGGCCCGGCTACGCTCTAGTTCACTTGCCTGCTTGAGCACTGACGTGAGGTCACCTTCTTCGAGGTTTCCATCCGCACCGGCTCCCGCCCCCCACTGGCACCAGTGCTTCAACGCTAGAACGAGGTTGTCAACTTCACGGCGAGACTCCTGAAACACCGTCTGGGGAGGGATCTTGACCAAGGGACGATTTGCCAACTTCTTCCCGAATTCGCCTAGATGGCAATACGCGTGCACCTTGCCGTTCGCCATATCGCTTGCGAGGCGACGTCGAATCGTATCGCCATGCTGCAGCCAGATCCTCTCGATTTGCTCTCGGACGCGATGGTCTTCCTTGCTGAGATCATCGAGTGATTTGCTGACCTCGGTGATCATCTCTGCTGCTAAGCCGTGGAGCTGTGGTTCCCGACTGACGAAGGTCAACCACCGTGACAGTAGAAGAACTCGGCGTTCGTCCTGCTGCGTGAGCAAGAAGCTCAACTGACGGTCAAGCATCTCGACGAGCAAATCCGCGTTTCCCCAGTTCATAAGGAAGGGCCGTCGTCTAAGCTAATATGCAGCTCGCGATGGGCCCGCACGAACACTTTTGTTGGTCGGGCCACTGCGCGCGCGCGGAACAACTCGGGGGCCATCGCAAAAGTCGACTGGAAATACCCACAAGCTGCCATTCGAAGTCCCCTTGTTGAGTAATGTGCGGTTGGCTCTCGGTCAAGCCGCCAAACCGCAACGCCGTGGGCTACCGTGAACGCCGGTACTGCACCCTATGAGTCCCTCACTGTTAACGACTGCCTGGTGCGAAAAACGACAGGTGGCCTACGCCACCGCGGGGCGCGATCACATCGGTGGACTGCTTGGGGTCCACCGCCACGGCGGTCATTCTGGAGCGCCATCCCCGCCGATCGCAAGGGTCGATCCTGAGAAGATAGCGTCGAGGCTTCTGCCCATCCTGTGCCGGTCGCCGCATGGCCGACACGGCCGTACACCTCGAAGGATACGTGCTGCCCGCCGTGCCTATTCGTCCCTGGGTCGGTTCTCTGCCTTGGGGCGTGCGCGCTCTGCTCGCTTACGACAAGAAGCTGTGCGCGGAGGTTGACTAAGGACGCCGCAATTCAAAGCTTCCTCGACCCCTCCAGCCCGTGGTGACGCGGCTGCCCTCCCGCCGGAGATTGCCGAGCACTCGCGAGCGCGAATGCATTGATTGACCGGAAAACCTCGACGTAATACTATTTTGCAGTCGGAGTATTACCATGGCAGGTCCGATGAAAACCGTGTCGTTTAAGCTGCCAGAAAAGCTCGACCAAGAGCTCGATGAGCTGGCGCGAGTGCGAAAATCTAGCCGTTCTGCTCTCGTACGGGAAGCCCTGGAGGCTTTGGCTAAAGGTAAGCGGAATTCGGTCACGGCGGCGGCTAAGGACCTCGTTGGGTCCATCGAAGGCCCTTCAGATTTGTCAACAAATCCAAAGCACATGTCGGGCTACGGCAAGTGACAACGTTTGTCATAGATACCGGACCATTAGTTCCTTTTCTCAACAAGCGAGATCGCCAACACGCATGGGCTAAGGCGGTGCTCGACACCATCGAACCTCCCATCGTCACGTGCGAAGCCGTGATTTCCGAGGCTTGCTATCTCTTGCGAGACTTCGAGGGCGGTCGCGATGCCGTCTTGGCGCTAATGGCGCGAAACCTGGTCAAGTGCGAGTTTCGACTGGCAAGCGAAGTCGATGCAGTCCGCGCCCTGATGAAGAAGTTTTCCGATGTCCCGATGTCCCTGGCGGACGCCTGCCTTGTGAGGATCACAGAACTCGAAGCCAACTCGGTAATACTCACAATGGACAGTGATTTTCGTGTCTACCGAAGAAACCGTCGGCAAACGATACCTACGATGACGCCACCCCGCGGTGGTGGCTAACTCTGCTATGAACCCGACGTCGGGACAACGTCGCCGCGCGACTGCAAGATTAAAACTGCCCGGCGGGGATAAGCACCCCACCTGCCGCTGCCCTTCCAAGCCGTAGAGGTAGAGGTGGCACACTTGGCACAGTTCCGCGGCGTTTGGATCCGGCGGCCCAGAGTTTTCAGAGCTTGGTAAGCCCTCTCAGCGCGGGTTTGTTCGCGTTGGCATAGGGTTTGCCCTAGAAAGAGGAGGATTCTCTGGAGCCTGATATGAATACTGCGTCCTTCGCCCTCGCCAGCACCTTCGCCCTCCTGTTTGTCGCTTGCAGCGGAAAGTTCGTCGAAACTTCGAGCACGGGGACGGGTGGTGGGTCGGGTGTTGGGGGAAGCCGCACGGGGGCAGGAGGGGGCAGCGTGGGCACGGGAGGAAACAGCGCGAACACCGGGGGAAACAGCGCGAGCACCGGGGGAAAACCTGGAGTGGTCGATTGTCGCAACGTGGCGTGCGCACCAGTTTCGCCACCTGATGGCCTCTGTAGCCAAGAGGCTCCGAGCGCGTGTTGCGGCTTTACCGATCAGGATTGCCTAAATGCAGTAAATTGCGCGACGGTTCAGTGCGCGGCCTTTTCGGAAGTGCCCGATGGCACCTGTGCGCGTCCCGTCACCGATTGTTGCAGGTTTCAGGATCCAGACTGCACGGACATGTGCGCGAACGTGGCTTGCCCGGGTGCTTCTCTCCCCATGGATGGCAAGTGCCAGGAACAGGCCCCGACGCCCTGCTGCGGATACTTGGATCCGGATTGCGGCGCGAAATACAACTGCGACCTCAACCAGATAGCCTGCGACCTCTTCGTGCAATGTGAACCTGGTAAGGTTCCGACCTCCAACGGCTCGTGTTACGGGCCGTGCGTCGAACCCCAGTTATGTTTGCCGGGAACGGGACCGCTCGACTGCGCAAATGTCGGTTGCCCACCCGTTTTGCCTGCGGCCCCCGATGGATATTGCGCTTTATCCAACCCAACTGCGGGGTGTTGTGGATTTCCCGATCTAGACTGCGCGAATGTAGCGGCTTGTAAGGCCGCTGCCTGCGATGCCTACATTGAGGTTTCCGATGGAAAATGCGGCCGCAAGCTGGAAGATTGTTGTCGCTCGCAAGATCCGGACTGCTCGGGTGTAGGAGGCCAGCCCAGGCCGGCCCAGTGTGCCAACGCGGGAGTGTGCTCACCCCTGCCGAGCAACGGCAACTGTGATTTAACCCCCGACAATTGTTGTTGGGGTGCTGATCCTGATTGTCCACTTTGAAAAGCTCCCGAGCGGCTCGTCCCTCCACATTCTTAGCTCACCGCGGATGGCGGCGGCGACAACGTGTAGGCCTAAGGACTCACCAAGGAAACCACTCGCGGGGCATTTTTTGCCACTCGGTGGGGCGTGAGCGGTCCCCTTCGGGGATCACGAGCGACCCCACGAAATCGGCGTGCTCATACACACCGCCAATGGAGGCCGCAATGCCATCAAGATCTCTCTCGCTCACCACACCATTGCTGGTGGCTTTGTAGAACTGCACCGTGATGCGGATGGGGAAGGCAGGATCACGTTCGAGCGCAAGGTCATTGCCTTCCAAAAAGGCGCCTCGGTTCTTACCGTGCCCAAGCACGGCCTGCTCCACATCGCTCTTTTGCATAGCTCCCTCTTCGCTAGCCATCGCTTTGGGAGCAGCGGAAGGCGCCATGGATTCCGAAGGGGCGTAGACAGAGCCACCCGTCGACCCTATCCCTCCAAGGTAACCGCGGTTCCGGTGCCGGAGGGGCACCTGCACCAAAAACAGTACGTCCGCGCCGCGTGCGAGGGCGCTCTTGTCGTCCGCAGTTTTGGGGCCGCCCTGGGCGCTTATCCGCCGTTCGACGTCCTGTTTTCGCTCCGCGGTGAACGCCGCGCGTTGACCTTCATTATTGAAGTAGAGCTCCTGGCCGTAACCGGAGGTGGTGCTGTCTTGCGGGCTATTCTCGATCGCGGTGATGCTGGTGCCCTGGCGCGTGACCAGAAGGGTGAGCACAGCAGGAGAGCCTGGGGCCGATTGGTAGTTGAAAACAACGGGGTTGAATTCCGCTTGGCCCTTTTTAGGAATGGGCAGAAAAACTGCCTGGGCGCTCACGAGAAAGTGGGTATCTCGCGCCGCGAGCAGGTTACCACTCCCCTTTAGGGACCATGGCGTCGCAAGGTAACCTCGGATATTCTTAAGCACGTCTTTGAGCGCTACCGTCTTTAGATTCTTCTTGTCGCGCTGGTTACCCACTCGCACAAAGAACTTATCCGCGCGGATATCCGCCGTGCGATCCTCGAAGTTGGGAAAGCGAATCACTGGCAAGAGGCCCGCCCGTTCTTGCTCATCGCCGGGCACACGGTAGCGAACTTGAAGCGTCAAATCCGTAATGTTGGGGCCGAGCGCTGAGCCCTCCTGACGCCCGGTGTCTTCCCACATCACATTCAGAAGCGATAACCCTCTCCGATTAACGGCTTGGGTGAGAGCCTGGTCGCCGGCCATGCCCACCACCTTTTCCACAACGCTCGCGTAGCTAGGATCTCCCAGGATCCCCCACTCGCCGTTATCCCCATCTTGGCCCCGCCCCTCCGGATCGGTCGCCACAGTGAGCCCCTCGCCGCTTTCCTGTGCGGAGACTTGATGCTGAGGATCGTCCTCCTGGCTGCCCACGCCCGCGTTGGTGGGGGCCTCGGCCTCGGGAGGCTTGGCTGAGCCGCAGCCGATAAGAGCCAGAAATGCCCAAGATATCGCAGTAGTTCGCATGATGTCCCTTTCCTCAATCGATCAGAATGCCGAAAACCGACGGCAAACACAACGCTTGCGCCCCGTGAACGTTGGGTGGGGCGGGAACCTTACACCCAGACCGCGTCTCGGGGGGTTGTCTCGGGTCAACTTGTGCTAGGTGGGCACGGCATGCAGACGTTCCCTGCGACTTTGTTTGACTACAATGGTGTCCTGATTGACGACGAAGCCGTACACCTAGCGGCATTTCGCGAGGTGCTAGTGCCCCTTGGGTTGCCGGTGGACGAGGCAACGTATTGGGAGCGCTACATCGGATTCGACGACGCGGGTGCATTTTCGGCAATTTTCGCCGACGCCCAGCGCCCGTGTTCGCCCGCATTGCTGCGCGAGCTGATCGAAAGCAAACGCCCGGTTTACCTGAGGCTCGCCCAAACCCAGCTCAAAGGGTTTAGGGGAGCCCGTGAAGCGCTCGAACTTAGGGCGAAGGCTGGCCCCGTCTGTATTGTATCGGGTGCGCTGCGCGATGAAATCACGCTCGGTCTGAAATTCTTGGCTGCCGAAGCCTGTGTCGAGCACGTCATCTCCGCTGAAGACACCAGCCGCTCCAAGCCGGATCCAGAAGGGTACCACATGGGTTTGGCGTATTTGGCCACCCGCATGGATCCTGTTCTTGCGAGGCGCGCACTGGTGATTGAAGACTCGCTAGCGGGTGTTCGCGCGGCGAAGGCGGCCAGACTCACGTGTGTCGGAGTCGCCCAGAGTTATCAAGAGTCGGAGCTATCTGCGGCAGGTGCAGATGCAACATTCCCTACCCTTCTTGACGTGAACGCCGAGGCGCTCGCTGACTTATACCGAGCCCTTTACGGTGCCAGTTGAGAGCGCACGCATGAAAGCCGCTCCGTTCCGTTGGCTCGGCCTAGGCGTTAGTTTGGTGGTGGGCTCCGCGCTCGCTTCACCCTCGGAGCGAAACATGGAACTGCCGCAGCCCTTGGCTCAGGAAACTGTACGCGGGGTAACGATTGGACCCATCGAAAATAGCTTGCATCCTGGACGCGGCTACGGAAGCCCGGCGTACGAGAAAACACTCGATGAAGCCGCGCGAATGGGAGCCACGTGGGTGAGCCTTACCCCGTTTGGGCGCGTCTGGGATTTAACCCCTTCGGGAATTTCCTCGACGTTCGAAGCTCCCTTTGAAGCCAACCGCAAGCAGGTGGCGTTAGCTATTGAACAAGCCCACACTCGCGGGCTCAAAGTGATGTTGGTTCCTCACCTATGGGTGGAAACAGGCGGCTGGCGAGCAGAAATTGAGCCTGAAGGCGATGCCGGTTGGCGCGCTTGGGCAGACTCGTACGAACGCTTTGTGCTCAGCTGGGCCGAAGTTGCCGAACTAAAACATGCTGATCTGTTTTCCATGGGGGTGGAGCTTCGCAGCTGGGTGACAACAACGCGCGCGCCCCTTTTCTCGCGAGTCATCCGCAGCGTGAAGCGACGTTACTCTGGGATGCTGACGTACGCGGCGAATTGGGATGACGCTGAGGATACAAGCATTTGGGGCGAGTTAGACGTGATTGGCATCAACGCCTTCTATCCTTTGGGAGACAAAGACGGAGCTTCGCCCGAAGCACTCATGGAAGGCGGGCGCCGTGTAGCCCAAGGTGTTCGCAGCCTCTCGGAGAGGTGGCAGAAGCCGGTGCTCTTCACCGAATTTGGTTACACCACGCGCACCGACCCCGCGATTCGGCCTTGGGAGTGGCCGGAACACTTGGGTCGCGTGGAGGTGAACGAAGCCGCTCAGGCCGATGCCTACCGCGCGTTGCTTTCGGCGATGACGGCGGAGCCTCGCTTCATGGGCTTTTTCGTGTGGCGGCTTTACGCTGATCCCAACGACACGTCCCAGGAACCTGCTTGGGGTTTTTCCCCCAGAGCCAAGCTCGCCGAAACGGTGCTCCGGGAGGCGTTTTCGGCCCGCTGGGCCAGTGATCCTACTGAAGGAGTGGGGGCGGCCCTGCTCAGTAAGCGCGCGATGCCAGTTGGGATTTATTGAGAGCTGTGCCAGCATCCTAAGGTCTGCTGCTCCTGGCTGTTTTGATCTGTGTTTTCGCAAACGCCTTCTTCGTGGCTACGGAGTTCGCGCTGGCCAAGGTGCGCCCTACGTCGCTTCAGGCTCTGGCCGCGACCGGCGACAGCAAAGCCGAAGCAGCCCTTGCCGCCATCCGAAAATTGGACGGGTACCTTGCCGCCACGCAGCTCGGGATCACCTTGGCTTCCTTGGCGCTCGGTTGGTTGGGTGAGCCGGCTGTGGCCACTCTGCTTGGGCCGTTGCTCTCGGGCCTCGGGGTTTCGGAAAAGGCCAGTCACGCTATTTCACTCACCACCGCCTTCGTGATCATTAGCGTGCTTCACATCATCTTGGGTGAGCTTGTCCCCAAATCCCTTGCCATCCAATTCCCAGAAGCCGTTTCGCGCCAAACTGCCGCAGCCATGGGGGTGTGTTACTGGCTTTTTTCGCCAGCACTCTGGGTACTAAATGGCGTCTCTAATCTCCTGCTGCGCACGGTAGGCGTACGCCCCGCGGAGCACGGAAACGACGCTCTCTCGGTCGCGGAGTTGCGCATCGTGTTGCAGAGTGCTTTCGCCGAATCGGGCCTCGATCAGCGAAAGCGGGAAACGCTCACCCGAGTCCTCGGAGGTTTTGACCTGCCGGTGCGCGCCATCATGGTGCCTCGCGTCGACATGACCACGCTCGCGCTTGCGGATCCTCCAGAGGTGAGCCTCAAGGCCGCACGCCATCATGGCTTCAGCCGTTATCCTGTGAGTGAACATGGTGGCGCCGACGAGATAACCGGGTATCTTTACGTGAAGGATCTGTTCGTCTCTCCAGCCGGCGGCTCTGAGAACTTGCGCTCGCGCGTCAGGAAGCTGTTGTTCGTTCCGGAGTCTTCGCTGGTCGGGGATGTGCTGTCCGAGTTTCAGCGGGAAGGTATTCCGATCGCGATCGTGGTCGATGAGTTTGGCGGAACGTCAGGCCTGGTAACACTCGAAGATGCCGTAGAAGCCGTGGTCGGGGAAATCACCGACGAACTCGACAAGGAAGCTCCACGCATCCACCTGCGTGATGATGGTACCATCATCGCCGAAGGAGCCGTGCTCGTGCACGAGCTCATGGTGGCAGGCCTAGATACTGGGTCGGCTGAGGCGGAAGATACCTTGGCCGGCTACATTACCTCTATGCTCGGGCGCCCGGCGCATCCCGGTGACGAAGTGCGTATTGGAGCGTTCGACGCAATCGTCGACGAAGTGCGACGCCGCCGCGTGCGGCGTGTGCTTTTGCGGCCGCGAGCAACCAGCCTCCGAGCTTCGCAGCCAACCTCTACGTAACCCTAATAGGCGTCCGGGCCGAGCTTCACTGCTTGGGGTAGCTTCAGGGATACCCGAGACAAGCCCGAGCTATCTCCCGATAGATAGGCGTAATGAAGCCAGTTGCTCATCACTCGTTCTACGTATCCGCGCGTCTCTTCGTAAGGGATACTGGCAATGAACAGGTCTAGCGGTAGCCCGTGGCCTTTTTCTAGCCAACGCGCCACAGCGGGAGGCCCCGCGTTGTACGCGGCAAGAGCCAGCGGCACGGAGCCCTGGAACGTTGACACCAACTTATCCAAATAGTGAGCCCCAAACCTCACGTTGATGTGAGGGCGGTCGAGCTTCACCGAGTGTGGATCTAAGCCCAAATCTTGCGCAATTCGCTGGGCGGTAGGGTCGATAATTTGCATCAGCCCGCGCGCCGCCGCCGCCGACTGCACCTGCACGCGGAACCCGCTTTCTTGACGCATGAGCCCAAACAAGAGGGCACTCGACACTTGGGCTGTGCTCGATTGCTGTACGTGTTCCGCGTAAGGTTGAGGGTACGCGCATTCCCATAGCCATTCGGCTTCGGGTGCGGGCAAAGCATCGAACGCACCTGGCTTGGCGTTGTTCATGCCAAGCTGAAAACGTCGCTCGGCCGTCGCCAATTCACCGTACGCAGCACACAACGCCTCGGCTTTGCGCGTTGGGAATTCTCGAGCAAGGTCGACCTCGTGTTCCTTGAGCACTTTTTCGGCTTCGCGATCCAGCCCGAGAGCAAGGAGCGCCAGCACTTTGTGCGGAAGTTTGGGTTTGAGTCTCGCGGGCCGCAGCTTCGGCACTAACGCTGGAAAGGCCGGCACATTTTCACCTAGTGCAGACAAACGGAGCCGGCTCAACTGCGCCGCCAAGGACAAAGGCTCACGCTCGATGATCTCTCGATACAGCTTGGACGCCTCGGCGCGTTGGCCACCGAGCTCCAGCGCCACGGCCTGCCCTTCTTGGTACATGGGGCTCGCCTTTGCCTGCTTGGCTAGATTCCCAAACGCGGGAGCCGCGAGCTTGGATTTTCCCAAAATAAGCCATAACACCGCCAACTCGCGCTGAACGTCGGATTTGTGCCGAGCCGCTTTGCCCAAACGCTTTTGATAATCAAGGTAGGCGGCCTCCGACTCCTTCCAGCGCCCAAGGATGAACAGCAAACGTGCGCGCTGATAACGCGAGTGATCTGCCCACACCGTTTTCGGGTACAGCTGAGCAACCTCAGAGTACTTTCGCAATGCGTGCTCATCGTCATCGCCCCGCGAAAGAGCGCGCGCAGCGTAGAACAGATCCATCACCGGATCGCGGCTCCCCTTGCGAGCCGCCGAGCTTAATAGCTCTGCTGCTTTCAGGTAATCTTTACGGCTCGTGTAGTTTGCCCAGCCCAAGAGGCTCTGGCGTTCGCCTTTTTTGGCGGAAGCTTGCGGCACAAGCGCCAATTCCTGTTCACAGGCTTCCACTTGACCCGCTTGGGAAAAAGCTTTGGCGCGTGTGAGGCGTTCCTTAGGGGTGAGTGGGTATTTGGAGAGCGCCGCCAGCCGAGCCGGGGCCGTGGCTGTTTCAGCTCGTGTCGGGTGCATCGTGGCCAACCACCGAAGCTCCGTGGCCGCCAGAGGTGAAAGCTTCTGCGCCTCGGCCAGCCGCGCCCGAACTACACGCGTCTGAAATTCCAGCTCTTTGGCACCTTTCGGCAACTTCAATAGGATTTTGTCGGTCAGCTTTCGCGCCACTTCGAGCTTACCTGCTCGTTCCTCGGCCACGGCCGCCGAGAGCCAGTCTCGAGGATCGGAAGAAGCCGAGAAGTACTGAGCCGCTTTGTCAAAAGGCCCCACACCAAGCTCACAGTAGGCGCGAAACCGGGGCAGATCTTCATCAAGCACCCCAAGCTTCCCGTCCAACTCCACCAGTAGCGGCAACACCTGTTCGCACTGTTCGAGCCCTTTTTTCACTTTGGCTCGGAGGTAGCGCACTTCGGGCAACGCCTGCTCCCGCCCAACCAGCTTACCGAGAAGCTCATCAGCAGTGGCGTAATCTTCCAAACGAACCCTGGCGATAGCTTGGCTCAATGCTGCGCTCGGCTGCGGCAGATATCTAAAATCATCAGATGCCCCCGCTGCGCTCACTTTAGCGCTGGAAACCAGCTGCTGCTGACTCTGGGCGCGCATGTTGGCCGCTGCCGCCGTGGAAGCGTCTTCCGTTTCGAGCGGGCGCGAACTGCGGCTACAGCTCAGAAGGGCGAGAGCACCCGAGAGCAAAAAACCTGCGGCGGAAGAACACCGAGCGTTCACCAGCCCCACCGGTACTCTGCACTCAAGATCACACTGACGAGCGAAGGCGGCACACGCCGGCTGAGAATGCTCTCAAAGCGCCCAGAAATCCCAAGTCCAAGCGATCGCGAATAAGCATAGTCGAGCCCGGGCACCACCCCCACAAGGACTCCAGCCTGTGGCAGCCGCACATCTTGCGCTCCCGAGATTTCAGTAGTCGCGCCAAAGTATCCAGCATGCAAGCCGAGCTTTGGTACCCACTGAATGATGTCCAACTTGTAGGCAACACCCGCGGCGACAAGCCCCGCACGCCAACTACGATTGCCGTCATTGGGCAGCTGAAAGCCCTGCAAGAAAACCTCAGCATCGAAGGTATCACTTAGGCCATAAACACCGTCTAACGCCACACTCGGCCCCCAACCAAGGGACCTGTGGAGAGCCGTTGCTGGGCCAAGCGAGAAACCGAGCTGCCATTGATTCTCGAACGCGCCCGCCGCTGGCGCCACCAGACATGCCGCCCCACACACCAAACCGACCAGCAAGCACCTCACGCCCGAACCACGCACCAGAAGAGCATGCCCGCTGGCGTCACTACGCGGCAACATCCAGGCGAATCGGGCCAGAGAAGCTGCCCGGCTCCATCCAGAGTTCGTCGAGAAACACCGACTCCTGAGGGAGATCGCCGAGCGCCCATTCTAGCGCCACGCGCCGGCGCTTCGACGGCACCCTGAGCAGTGCTGCTGAGCTTTCCACCCCGGAAACCACTACGCGCACCACCAACGGGCAACGCCCCGCTCGCAGAGCGGCCCGCATTCCCGCTAATCGCACCGCCTCCACGATGTGCTCAAAGCTTGAGATGGACGGGTCATCCACGATCAAGTTTTCGAACTGCACGGCACTGATGGCGCGGTGCTCCGCTGACACAACGTTTCCGTTCTGCACTTCAACGCGAGTGGCACCTTTGCCTCCCGGCTCACGAAACCCACGCCCTTGCAGGTTTCCGGGAAACACAATCCACGGATTGGTGGCCACCACCTCACGAGTGTGCACATGGCCGAGTGCCCAATAATCATATCCCTTGCGGCGCAGGCTCAGACGCGAACAGGGGGCGTAATCGATGTGGCCTCTACAGCCCTCGGCGCTGGTGTGCAGCAACCCAACGTTTAGATGCCCTGAAATCGGCTCAGGATAGTGCGACACCACATCGTCACCGGGCGCAACACTGGGCAAACTCCAACCGTGCACGGAAAACCCCAGCTGTTCATTGTTGCGCGTTTCCGGCCCCTGCACGCCAATTAAGGAAGCTTGACAGGGCAACAAGAGCGACCGCATCGCGCGCGAACGAATGTCGTGATTACCGAGCAAGATGAGCGTTTCACACCCAACCTCCCGCAGCCGCAAGAGCTCTGTTGCGAGAAATAGCCCAGCGCTCGCATCGCGACACCAACCGTCTATCACATCCCCCGAGCACAAGAGAAACCTGGCACGCTCTGAAATGCAGAGATCCAGCAGCGCAGAGAAGGCCAGGCGATCGGCATGGAAGAGCTTCTCCCGGAGGCCCAAGTTCTTCGGCATGCCTTGAGTAAAACGCCGGGCGCCCAAATGCAGGTCAGCCGCATGAATGATGCAGAACCCTGGATCGCCCCCGCTAAACATAGAACAGAAATGGTCCGGGAAGGCGGCGCAGTCAAGGTTGGAGAAGGTGTTGCGCGCTCCGGGGAGAGGTGTCCCAGCAGTGTGAGCAATACTTAGCATGCTAAGTATCTACCGAGTGGGCTGCGAGGGCTGCAGGTGGCTCGAAAGACATCTGAGCGTCGCGGTCCCCCACGCCCTCTCACTCTCCCCACCAAACTCAAAGAGTCCCTCCCACTCTCCACCCCGACCGAACCCTGAGATTTACCCTACGTTAACAGGCTCACCGGATCGACATCAATACTCACGCGCACCATGCGATCGCTCATGGCGCGAGCAACAGCTAGCAATGTTTGGCGCAACTCTTTGCGATCGCGGCTGCGCAACATGAACCGGTATCGGTAGCGATTGCGCACCCGCGCAATGGGCGCCGGGGCCGGCCCCAGAACTTCCACCTTCGGCGACGCCACGCGACGTGCGAGCTCGGTGAGGCGCAGCGCCTCTTTTCGCACCGCCTGTTCGTTCAGACCATCGAAACGCACCAACGCAATCCTTGAATAAGGAGGATAGCCAAGCTCTTCACGCTCCCGCAACGCGACTTCCGCAAACGCGGCTACGTCGTGGTGCGCCGCCAGGCGCACGGCGGGGTGATCGGGCTGCCGAGTTTGGATCATCACGGTGCCAGGTGTGTCACCACGCCCCGCACGGCCTGCTACTTGGACCAACAGATGAAAGCTGCGCTCGCTGGCGTTAAAATCGGGCACAGCCAGGGCCGCATCTGCGTTCAAAACGCCCACAAAGGTAACGTTCGGTAAATCATGGCCTTTGGTGACCATTTGCGTGCCCACCAAAATATCCACCTCACCTTGGCGCACCCGCTTCAGCACCCCTTCGCTTTTGGCGCCGGCGGCAATATCGCGGTCTAGCCGCGCAATTCTGGCCGCGGGAAAGGCTTGTTCGAGGACGGCCACCACCCGCTCGGTGCCCGCGCCTTCTTCACAAAAATGCTTCGAGTGGCACTTGGGGCACGCCTTTGGCAACGCGCTCGTGTAGTCGCAATAATGGCAACACACCTCTTCGCGCCGCACCCGATGCACAGTGAGCGACACTGAACAATTGGGGCACTCCACAATATGCCCACACGCGTCGCAAATAAGACTGGGTGCGTAACCGCGCCGGTTAAGAAATAGGATCGTTTGCCCCTTGTCCGCCAAGGTGCGCTCAATGGCTCGATACATGGGGAGCGAGAGCCAGCGATCGCCCGTGGGCCCCGGGCCCATACGCCGCAGGTCGACAATCTCTACGCTCGGCAAGCGTGCGGCTTCCCGCGCACGGGTCGGAAGGCGGAGTCGAGTGATTCGCCCGTTGCGCACTAAAGCCTCGGTAGCCAGCGAGGGCGTCGCTGTGCCGAGCACACACACGGCCCCGGCACGGTGAGCGCGTAAAAGCGCCATGTCGCGTGCATGATAACGGACCCCCTCTTCTTGCTTGAAGGAGCCGTCGTGTTCTTCGTCAACGCAGAGTAACTGTAGATTTCTTACGGGAGCAAAGAGCGCAGACCGGGCACCTACCGCCACCTTGAGTTCGCCCGAATGCAACGCTTTCCACATGGAGTAGCGCTGCCCTTCGGTAAGCCCACTGTGCACCACGGCAACGCCCTCCCCGAGGCGTGCCCGAAAACGACCCACAAGCTGCGGAGTCAGCGCGATCTCGGGCACGAGGATCAATGCGCCTCCTCCCTGTGCAACGCAATGTTCGACGGCACACAGGTAAACTTCTGTTTTTCCAGAACCCGTGACTCCATCGAGCAAGAATTGCCCAGGCACTTTCAGTGTGAGCTGCTCCTGAATGGCAGCAACAGCCAATGCTTGTTCACCCGTAAGCACCTTGGGTGGCTCCCGCTCGGTGGGCACGGCGGCAAATGGATCCTGCAGCGCTGCGCGCTGCTCAAGCTGCACCACACCCATCTTCTGAAGCCTAGCGAGCACGCTACGGGCACTTTTGAACTTCTTCCCGAGCGACGCTACGGCTTGCTCTCCTGCCGCAAGCGCCTGCACAATCTCAAGCGCTTGGCCAGCGAGTGCGCTCATATCCGCGCCGGCTTCCAGCCGTGCAAACTGCGCCATGCGCCCCACCGCGCCCAGCTTGACGTTCTGCAAAAGCCCGGCCTCCTCAAGGGCGTTAGCTCGTGAGCGCTCCACAGCAGGCAAAGCCAGACGCATCACCTCACCAATCGGCGCCAGATAATACCGGCTGAGCTCCAGCAAGAAGCTGAGCAGCTCATCTCCGAGCACGGGCTCAGCATCCACCACCGCCAAGATGCTCTTGATCTTATCGACTGGAATATCTGGCCCTTGCTCCACCAACTCCAACACGACGCCCGCAATGCGGCGCTTACCAAATGGGCAGAGCACGCGAGCGCCACGCACCACTTGGCTCAAAAGCGCTGCTGGCACCTCGTACGTAAACGCACGGCCCAACGGAACAGGAACGGCAACGCGAGCGAACACGCTAGCGAAGTAGCCAGAAAGCCGCGATGAGCGCCAGCAGAAGGACGCCTAACACGGCAACCACGGGGCTCCCCCCGCCTGCGGTTGTGCCCGCCGGGGTCCCAGGAAGTGGCGCTTCGCTGCGCACTGCCTGACCAGGCTTGGCCTCAATTCGGCGCTCGCTCGGAACTGCCGTCGCAACTTTCGGCTCCGACGGCTTCACCGCTACGGGCGCCGGTGGCCGTTCGCTCAACCATGCCCGTGCGGCGCGCTCGCGTTCGCGCCGCAGCTCGATGATCTCCGTGCCGAAATTCTGGGTGATCCATTCGCCGAATTTGAGCTGGCTCACGGTAAGGCCCGCTTCGAGCACGTACGCTTCCAGATCGCGGCGCATGTCCCGGCAGGAAGCGTAACGCATATCCCGATCCACACTGAGAGCGCGCCCGATGATGCGATGCAGCTCGGTTTCGTGCGGCAGGCCTCGCTCGGGAAGCGCAGGAATTTCAGCTTGGCTCGCTTGTTCGAGGCTGGGCATTCGCCCCACTCCGCCGCCCCGGTAGAGCTTCCTCCCAGCCACAAGCTCCCACAGCACAATGCCTACCGAGAATACGTCAGCGCGTGCGTCGATGGGTTCACCGCGCGCGGCTTCCGGACTCATATAGCCAGCTTTGCCCTCAATCGCTTCGTCGGGCACCTCTTCACGCGCCGCCATGGCACGCGCAATCCCGAAATCACACAGCTTCACCTCGCCGTGAAACGACAAGAGAACATTCGAGGGCGAAACATCCCGATGCACAATGCCGAGCGACTCACCCTGCTCGTTTTTCTTCTTGTGGGCATGCTCCAACGCCTTCAAGGTTTCCCCCACAACAAACAAAGAAAACTCAATGGGCAGTGCGATCTGACGCTTGCTGCACTGCTGGAGCAGCTGGCGAAGGTCAAAGCCTTCCACGTACTCCATGGCTATGTACAAGACGTCGCCCTCGCGCCCCAAATCGAAGACTTGAACGATGTTGCTGTTGGTGAGCTCAGCCGCGAGCTTCGCCTCGTCGATAAGCAGCTTAGAAAAACGCTCGCTGTTCGAGAACAACGGCAGCATCTGCTTGACTACCAAGAGCTTATCGCTGCCACTTTCGGGCCGACCCAAATAGATGCGAGCCATCCCGCCCTCCCCAATCTTGTCGAAGAGGACGTATCTGCCGAACCTGCGGGGAAGATTCTCGGGGTGCACGGACACTGGGGGCGCCATCCGAGCTGGCAGAAAAAAAGCCGCTTGGACCCACCGCCTGTAGCTTCTGCGTGCGGCAGGTGCAAGACCCTGACATGCCATCGGTGCCCCGGTGTAGGCTCCCCGCAGCCGTGAGCCCCGCTGTAGTCAGCTACGTGGTACAAACTTCGATCATCCTTGTGGGTGTGAGTGCGCTCGCGGTGCTCATCCTGTACGGCGCTCGACGCGCTGGCCTCGGGCGACCCAACGGGCCCCTGGAGCTCCTTGGCAAGCTGCCGCTCGATGGGCGAAGAGCCGTGTACTTGGTGCGGGCAGGAAGCACCACCTACGTGATCGGTGCGAGCGAAGCCGGCTTGGTGAAGCTCGGTGAGGGCAATCATACCGTGGCCTCATCTTCAGCTGAGGTGGGGGAGGCTTTGCCAACACTTGCTAACGACGAGAAACCACAATGATGGACGCGAACCCACTCGCGCTAGTTGTGCTGGTCGCTGCTAGCGCGCTCCTACCCTTCGCCTTCATGACGCTCACGGCATTCGTGAAAATCTCGACTGTGCTTCAGATCGTGCGTGGCGCAATCGGTGCGCAAAATGTTCCTTCAAACACGCTCATTACGGCCCTTGCCACCGCTCTTACGTTGATCGCGATGGCGCCAGTGGGCTCCAAAATCGCAGAACGCGCGGCCCCATTGTTCGAGGCTAAGGCTGCTAAGCTTTCGCCAAGCGACGCGGTGGTAGGGTTGGTAACCGCCACGCGCGAGCCGCTCAGTGCCTTTCTCAAGGCCAACGCTTCGGAACGTGAACGCAATCGTTTCTTTGAGATCGCCCGTTCCCAGCGCCCCCCAGCGGACCGCGACAAGGTGGACCGGGGGGACCTTGCCGTCGTGATCCCAGCGTTCGTGACGACCGAACTTATCGAAGCCTTCGCACTCGGCTTCGCCATCTATCTGCCTTTTCTGGTCATCGACCTCGTGATTGCGAACGTGCTCTTAGGGCTCGGCATGCACACGATGAATCCCGCGCAGATCAGCCTTCCCTTTAAGCTGCTTCTGTTTGTCGCCGTCGACGGTTGGGGACTTTTGGCTCAAACCCTAGTCGCCGGGTACCAAACGGGTTAGGGCCTCGCCCCATCGTTTTTGGGGAATAGCAGGCGGCCTCAGCGGTTTCAGACCCGCCATGCCGAACGGTGTCCCCCGCATTTACCCTGTGTTGACACAGATCGGCGGGTCACTAGGATGCCGCCCGGAGCCAGGGCCAATTGCGGGGCCAACGAGCGCGGGAGCCGTGGCACCGACCGCTTTTACCCCAAACCGAACGTTGACTACACGAACGCGAAGCCCCAGCTGGGCCGAGAGCAGTTCCACCGAGCGCCAAGGAAATCTAGGAGAAAACTAATGACGACCGACGTGATGATTAGAGCTGACGGTCTGAGCAAGCAGTTCGGGAGCGTCAAAGCTTTGGACCGCGTAAGCTTTGAGGTCCAACGGGGAGAGGTGGTGGGATTTTTGGGTCCCAACGGCGCGGGCAAGTCCACCGCGATGCGGATCTTGACGTGCTTTCTCGCACCCACGCGCGGCTCGGCCTCGGTGAGCGGGTTCGATGTTTTCGACAATCCGCTGAAGGTGCGCGAATCCATCGGTTACCTCCCGCAGCGCGCGCCGCTCTACACCGACATGACGGTGTATGAGTACCTCACGTTTGCTGCTGAAATCCGCGGCCTCAGCCCGAGCACCTTTAAGAGCCGCCTAAAGAAGGTGATTGATGTGTGTGGTTTGGCCCAGTCCTTGGGCAAGAATATCGGCACTCTCTCCCATGGTTACCGCCAGCGCGTGGGCCTCGGGCAAGCCCTCATCCACGATCCACCAATTTTAATCTTGGATGAGCCCACGAGCGATCTCGATCCGAACGAGAAAGCTGAAGTGCTGAAATATATCGAGGAAATCGGCAAAGATCGCACTGTGCTGCTTTCCACCCACAACCTCGCCGAAGCCGAACAAGCCTGTGCGCGCGCCATCATCGTGAGCAAGGGGCGTGTGGTGGCAGATGGTTCCATCTCGGACATTCGCTCCCGCACGGGTCGCCGCCGTTACGTGGTTGCCGTCGACGAAAAGCAGGGCGAATCCGGCAAAAAGGCTCCGAGCGGAGCTGAGCTGCGGGAGGCGCTTCAGTCGATTTCGGGCGTGCAGAAAGCGCATGAGCTTCCAGGCGAAGAATCCGCCCATCGCGTGGAGCTTACGGGCCCGCAAGATGTCGATCTGCGAGCAGAGGTATTTCGCTTGATGGTTGCCAAAGGCTGGACGCTCCTAGAGCTCCACCGGGATGCGCAGAGCCTGGATGCAGTGTTCCGTGATCTCACGCGGGCCGACGAGAAGCTCGACCGCAGCGCGGATTGGGACAGCGGGGAAGACGATGATGAAGACGACGAAGATGAAGACAGTGACGACGAAGCTTCGGGAAAGAAGGCTTAACCGATGTCGATAATGTGGACTATCGCCAAGCGCGAATTTCGATCCTACTTTGATTCGCCGCTCGCCTACGTGGTGGTGTGTGTGAGCTTTCTGGGCCTCGGCCTTTTGGTGTTCTTTGGGCAAGGCGGCTACTGGCAGACGGACCGTGCAACCCTTTCGCCCCTGTTCTTCTTTCTACCCGCCGTATCCCTGCTCATCGTGCCTGTCATCACGATGCGCCTGATGGCCGAAGAGCGAAGGAGCGGCACGCTGGAGATGCTCATCACGCTCCCAGTGAAAGATAGCGACGTGATCCTGGGGAAATACCTGGGCGCGCTCGGCTTGATGCTCGTGCTCTTCCTCTTCACGTTGCTCTACCCGATCATGATGTTCAAGTTCCCTTGGAACCTGGGGCCGCTCGATTGGGGGCAGGTGTTTACAGGTTATGTGGGTTTGGTCTTGTTTGCCACCGCGAGCGTAGGGATTGGCCTCTTGATCAGCTCACTCACGGATAGCCAGGCGGTGGCCTTCTTTCTGACGCTGGCCCTGCTCGCGATGCTTTGGTTTTCAGGCGCCTTCGCCCAACATGCCGAAGGAACGCTATCCAGCGTCGTGAGTTTCATCAGCTTCCAATCCAGGCTCGAAGGTTTTCAGCGCGGCCTGATTGATACGCGGGATGCGGTCTACTTCTTAACGATCGCGGCCCTTAGTTTGATTGTTTCCTTCCGCGTCCTTGAACGACGCAAGTGGGCTTAAATTATGGCAAGCCAAGAACAGAAGCGTAAAGCTGCCGCCCAAACCGGGCTCTATCTCGTGGTCGTCGCGGCTATCGCCGTCATCGCCAACGTGCTTTCCACGGGCGTCTATACCCGCATCGATGCCACCAAGAACGATCGGCACACGCTGAGCCAAGGCAGCGGTCGGCTCGTGCGGGGCCTCAAGAGCCCGCTCCAGGTGGATGCCTACGTGATGCGAGGCATCGCTCAGCTGGATGCCTCCACACGTGACCTCACCGATCTCCTCAAGGAGTACAAGCGCGCGGGCGGCGATAAATTTCAGTTCACACTGATCGAAGCCAACACAGATGAGCTCCGCACTCAGGCCAAGGAAGCAGGCCTCCAGGAGATGTCGGTAGCCGCTGAAAGTGGTGAGTCTGGTGCAGCCCTGCAGAACGGCTACATGGGCCTCGTCTTCAAGTATGGCAGTGAAAAGGTGGTCATCCCGCAGATCCCGCCCGGCGCAGCGCAGGGGCTTGAGTTCTGGATCACCAACAAGATCCGCGAAATCCGCGATAAAGCCGATAACATCAAGCACCGCTTGGGTGTGGTCACCGGCAAAGATGAGCTCAAGCTCTCGGATAAGAACCTCATGCCACGCCAAGGCCAAGGTGGTTCTCCCACTATCCAAAGCGTTTTGGAGCAGAGCTTTCCTTTTTATAAGATCGAAGATCTTGATCTTAAGAATGGCGACCAAGCCATCGATAAAGATCTGGCGGGCGTCATCATCACGCAGCCCCAGAAAGAGTACACGGAGAAAGAGCTACGCCGAATTGATGAGTTCTTGATGTTGGGCGGAAAGTCTTTGGCGGTGTACGCCTCAGCAGCCACCTTCAAGCCTCAAGATCCAACCATGGTGGCCACACTCGATCTGCATGGGTTGGATAAGCTGCTGAACGGTTACGGCCTCGCCATCCAGAAAGATGCAGTGCTCGATTACGGCGGCCAATTCGGCATGATGGTTCCCACCAATCGCGGCGTCGCGCGCCTCGTGGTGCCCGGCATCGCCAAAATCGTGGACGATCCGCGCCTCGAAGGCGACGAAAAGATGCTCGATTCTGGCTTCGCCGGCTTCTTCCGCCTCGACGAAATGTCCTTCCCGTTCCCCTCCAGCATCAAGCTGGATAAGAGCAAGCAGCCGGCGGACGTGAAGATCTACGCGGTGGCACGCACCACGCCTCGCACTAGCGTGCAAACCGGAGCCACCGTCGACATGAAGCCGAGGCTTCTGCCGCCTGCTCCCCCCAAAGGTGCGCAGGCTCAGCAAGTAGTTGCCGCTGTGGCAGAAGGAAAGCTCAAGAGCGCGTTCAGCGTCGGTGGCGAAGGCATCAACCAAAACGCCCAAGCCGGCCAAGGCTCACGTGTGCTTGTGGTGGCCTCTAGCTTGTTCCTCACGAACCCATTTGCTTACGCGGGCAATGGCCCCGAGCTCGGTGGTCAGTTTCAAATGTTCGGCTCTGTGGGTGGAGATCAAGAGCTCCAGATGTTCGGCATGGCCTATGCCCGCTCGTACCTGGAGCGCATGATCATCTCCTTCAAGAACACGCTAGATTGGATGAGCGGCGATCAGGATCTTTTGGCCGCGAGCGCCAAAATCATCAGCGAGCCCAATCTCTCCTACTCAGACCTCAGCATCCCGAAGCTGGAAGCTACAGCCAACGAGCAGGAAGTGCGCGCAGCCGAAGAGAAGTACAAAGGCGAGCGCAAGGCTATCCAGCAGAAAATCCAATGGACCCTCATCATCGGGGTGCCCGTATTGTTCGGTATCTTCGGCATCGCACGCTGGCGGCGCCGCGATGCGCTTCGCACCCAATTCAAGGCAGCCTGATCTTTCATTGAGGCATACGAAGTCATGAGCACGGATAACAATCGACTCTACGTAGCAGTGGGCGTCCTCGCCGTCCTCGGCGGGGCTCTCTACCTCCAACAGAACAAGGCCAAGGAAGAGCAAGCCACCTACACGCTGGAAGGCAAGACCTCAGCACTTCCAGACATCGGCGCCACCGACGAGAAGACCAACAGTATCAATCGCGTGGTGATCCAATCACCCCCGGGGGATGCCGGCGCAGGCGAGGAAGTGGAGCTCAAAAAGGAAGGCTCCGAGTGGAAGCTCGTAAAGCCGGTAGCAGCAAAGGCCAACCAGGCAAACGTTACCTCGCTGATCGGTGCGCTGAAGACCATCAAGATGGTCGAGCGCATCGACCCCTCTAGCAAGAACTACGATCAGTTTGAGCTCTCTGACGGCAAGGCGCTCCACGCCACCTTTTACAACGGGGATAAGACGGTATTTGACCTGTATTTCGGCCAAGATGGTTCGCGCGGCCAGATGACACGCATCGCAGGCAAAGATGGCGTCTACGCAGCCAAAGGCTATTCAAGCTACCTCTTCAAGCGTGATGCCAAAGGTTGGCGCGATCTTGGCCTCCTCAAGTTCGAGGAAGACGAAGTTAAGCGCATCGACGTAACGAACGAGAACGGCAGCTTCACGTTCGAGCGCAAGGTTGAAACCAAGGCCCCCGAAAAGGGCGCAGCGGGCGCTCCTTCAGCGCCTGTTGAGGTCAAGAGCTGGATTGGTAAGTTCAAGAAAGCCAAAGCTCCCATTGCTCTTGATATCCAGAAGTTCGAGCCCACCAAGGTGGACGATTTGGTACGAGCTTACAAAGCGCTTACCGCTACCGACTTCGCCCAAAACAAGAAGCCTGAAGATCTCGGTTTGGCTACACCAACCGCAACCGTGGTGTTCCAGCTCAAAGACGGCGCTCAGAAGATCATCAAGCTCGGCAGCACCGGGGAGAATTCCAGCCGCTGGGTGCAGGTGGGCGATAGCGCGGAAATCTTCGCCATTAGCTCCTGGGCAGGCGATTGGGCAACAGCCGCCGAAGAGAAGTTCAAGAAGGCTGAGCCAAAGCCGGCTGATAAAGATGCCGGTGCTGCCACGCCCCCGCCGGGCATGCCGCCTGGAATGGATCCACACGGCATGGGTGAGTGAAGGCGAAATCTCTCCGCAAGCTGGGAGCCATTAGAACCAGCCTTACGCTGCGTCGCGTTCCTTGACGCAAGGCGGCTTGTGCGTCAAATTGGCTAACATGAAGGTAGCGAGTATCCGCCAAATGCAGCACAACCTGGCTGAGGTGCTCTCTTGGGTCGAGGGAGGGCAGGAGGTGCAGGTCTTTCGCCGGAAACAGCTTGTGGCTCGTCTCCTTCCCCCCGGCCCCGCGCAGGTGGCGTCTCCGGATTTTTTGACCCGCGCACACGACATTTGGGGCAAAAAACCGAGGGGCAGGCGGCTGAGCGCCATCGTCAGCGATGCGCGAGGCAATCGTTGATCTACCTGGATACGGGCTGCCTCCTAAAACTGTACTACCCGGAACCAGAGAGCGTTCGCGTCGCAGGCTTGGTTGCCGGGCACACGATCGCGTTCGTTGCGCTGCATGAGCTCGAAGTGTCGAACGCTCTTGAGCTCAAGGTCTTTCGTAAGGACGCAACTCCGTATCAGGCCAAGGCGACGATGGCGCTCATCGATCGCGACGCCCGCGCTGGTATACTCTACCGCCCACAGCTGATTTGGGACGACGTTCTGAAAGGAGCGACGGCTCTGGCGAAAACGCATACGCGCTCGCTCGGTTGCCGCTCACTCGATATCCTGCACTGCGCTGCAGCCAACAGCTTGTCCGCGAGTTCGTTTGTGACTACCGATGCACGTCAGCGCAAGCTCGCACTGAAAATCGGGCTGTCCTGTCCAGCCGTGTAGTGACGGACCTCACTGCCGTGCTTGTGCATGCCGGGGTGCCCTCGATCGCATGAGGAAGCAACGCATTGTCGCAAGCTGGGCAAGAGTTGTTCTGCGAATCGTGGGTTAGGGTCCGCGCCGTACGAAGCCGAACAGATCCGGTCAACGCGGCGGGCAGCGGGTCCCCATAACTCGCCATATCGGTACTTTTATGACCACATCTGGCGAGCTATGGCCCGTTCATGTCTCGCCAGATGTCTCCCTCCTGGGCTCGAAAATACCTCTAATCGCGCTCTACTCTAATTGGCCGGCATCCATTCGACGCTTGCCACGTACATCGTGCTGGAGAACTCGAAGTCCGGCAGCACCCAAGCGCTCAGGAAGACGTCTGCCGCTGAAGTTTGGTCATTATCGTTGAACGTGTGCTCAAGCACGATCGCGTTGGGCGTGTTCATGACGCGTGCCTCTTGAGGCTGTCCGACGACGAACCGCTTTGTCGCGTCTTCGAACCAGACGGGCTCGCGGCCGGCGCCAAGCGCAATGCCATGCGTCGGGAATCCAACGATGGCTCCTCCGAGCTTCCACCAGACCTTGAGTCGCAGCGTGCGCCCGGCGACCGTGGAGCTCTCGCAGCTCGGCGCGGTGACGCGCAGCTCGGCAACGTTGGGTTTGACGCTTGCTAGGTTAGCGGGCAGGTCGACGGTCGCGTCCGCTGCACGCGGGTGTGATGGGTAGTTGGCGTTGATTCGCCATACCAATCCCGTGAGCACGACTTGATCGGCGTAGTTGAGTGGGTTGCTCTCGGTCTGAACCTCGGCGAACACCTGATTGCGAGGACCGAGCGCGAGACCTGATGGCGTCGCGCTCGCGCTACGTGGCTCGAAGCAGCCAGGTTCACCCGTGGGAAGGCTGCCAGCTGAGCCTCCCGAGCCGCCTGCAACAGCGCCTCCACCAGCTCCTCCCGAGCCCCCGGCAACTCCGCCTCCGCCCGACATCTCCGGAGTCATTTTTGGGGTCGCCCCGGCGACTCCGACCTGCGATTCGCTCGCTCCCGCTGAGCCGCCAACAGCACCCATTTGTGGACCCAAATCTATGCGCCCATCGCAGCTTAACGCCAAAAGCCCAAGCACCCACCGAACTAATCTTCTAGATTTCATAGATTAACTCTCCTCAACTCACTGACTTATTGTTTAATGAATGTCCGCGCTCGATCTACGAGTGGGCTATTCGGATTCTCTTCGACAAAGCGCGACGCGAGCTTCGATGCCGCCTCTGCTTGACCCGCCGCTGAAAGCGCCTCGATCCTGAGCAGCGAGGCTTCCGCACGCAATTTTTGACCCCGGAGTACGCGATCGTAACGATCTAGCGCGCGCAGGGCGCCGGGTGCGTCGGAGGCGCTGAGCGCGGTTTGCGCAACTTTCAGTGCCTCTAGCTCATCGCTCAGAGTGGCGGGCGAATTCTTCACGCTGGCGTTCTCCGCCCCACCTTTTGCCGCCTTGGCGGGCGCAGGGATGGCTGGGACAGGGGGAGCCGAAGGGGTCGACACCACCACAGGTTCTGATGTCGGCAGGGGACGACTTGGTTCAGGGCGGATAGACGCATGCTCCGGCTCAGCCCCAAACCAAACAAACCCAAACGCTATCGCCACGCTCGCCACCACGGCAGCCAGCAACCACGCTTTAGAACCGAACACTCCCCTCACCAACACGCCTGCTGCTGGCTCACCAGAAGCCTGACGCCGCACAGCTGCCACTGCCCGTGCCTCGGCACCCGCAGGAGGTGCTTCCTCACGAGCTGCCGCAAACAATTGGGCAGAGAGGCTGTCGAGAGGGTCCTTTTCCATGGGCATCACGCAAAGGGGTTTCGGTGACGTTCGGTGCCGAGCAGTGTGCGGAAGCGGGCGCGCGCCAGCCTCAAGCGAGAAGCTGCAGTGCCTTGGGGAATGCTCTCATATTCGGCGATAGCGCGGAGCTCCAAGCCTTCGATCTCGGCCAAGATGAGCACTCGGCGCTGATCTTGAGGCAATTTCGCCAGAAGATCGTGAAGCAATGCACGAGCTTGCACTAGCGCAACTGTTTCTTCAGCGCCTTCGGCCTCTGGATCTGCTTCGTCTGCGGGAGCTTCGAGGACCTCGCGACGACGGAACAAACCCCGGCGTACGTTTTTCGCTACTCGCACGGCAACACCGTAAACGAACGAACGCTCTCGGTCGGGTTCTATGGTATCGAGCTTACGGGTGGCAATCATGAGAACCTGTTGTGCTGCATCCTCTGCATCGGCCCGGCTAAGCCCAAGCCCCCGGAGTACACGCCAAACGAACGGATAGTGGCGCGATGCAAAGGCCTGAACGGAGCGCTCGTGGTTGAGATCTTGTGTGGGCTCGGCCTGCACCGGAGCATCCCGATTAATTGGCCAGCTCACGTGTTCCTACGCCGCTATGTCCGGGGTTGCCCGGCGCGATCACCAGAGGCGCCAAGAAAGGCTCAGGCCACCCTGAAAGCCCACGGGATCGGCGCGGTAAACAGAGACTGAACCGGCGTCCACCTGGGTGCGAATCAGCGGGAATTGGGCTTCGATTTGCGCTTCAAGGGCGAGCCGTGGGAGCGTTAACAGCCGGGCCCGGACTCCGCCGGCAGCCACGAACCAAGTATCGGTAGCAGAAGCCTTGGTTCGTGCGGCGCTCGCTCCCGTGGCGCCAAGCTCCAGAGCCGCGCAAGGAGAAACGCCGAAAGCTTCAGTCCCAAAGCGCCAGGGGCAACCCTCAGCTCTCCCAGCAAGAATCGAACGATGGATTGGGCCGACACTCGTGTCTGATGAACCCAACGCCCCAACCGCGCCAACCCTCAAAGATAAACGGGGATCGAGTGCCAGGCCCAGTTGCGCAACCTCAAGATAAACGCCAGCGCGTACCAAAGCGTTGGGCGCTGCACCCAGGAGCGCTCCACCCTCTAGGCCGAGCGCCCCTTGCGAGCCCGACGCACTCTCGCTGGCTACGGGTTTCGAAGGAACTTCGCGTTTTCCCAAAACATCGGGCGTCGCCGCGTTGCCACGATCAGCCGGCCCTTGCGGCTTCTCCACCGAAAGCTTCGAGTTGCCCGAAGTAGCCTTATCGGTGGGCTTTGCCTTATCGGTGGGCTCTGCCTTTGGCGCTGCCGCACTGACCGCAAGCTCAGAGGGCGCAGGCTTTGCTTCGTTGCTCGAAGACTCAGAGGGCGAGGGAACGTTGCCGTCTGTTGGCGCCGTGCTCGCCTTCGGGGCTTCGAGCGACAGCGCCAAGCTCAACGCCAAAGCATCAGCAACACGTTCACACACCGGATCGCGCAATTCGCGAATAGCCACCGTCCCGTTGTCGGTTTGGCGCTCCAAACGCCCGATGGTTTCGCCCTGTTCGGCGACCAGCGTCACTACGAAATCAATGTGATCCCCGGCTTGCATGAGCCGAGCAAGCGGTGCTTTTGCCCAGAGCTTTTCTAGGAATGCCTGCCCCGCCGGGCAGCCTTCGCTGGCCCTATACCACACCACCGATGCTGAACTCGCCGCCTGGCCACGTGTGGCAAGCAGCAACGGAAACACGAGCCAAGGGAACAGACGCCGTCGGGCCAAGGAGGCCGACCGCTACACTGGAAGCACCCTACGAGTCAAACCTGAGCCTTCTTGCCCGGTGCTCATCGGCGGATCGATGGCGTGCCCCACAAATTGCCCCCGACCCAGCACCACAGCGTTCCAACCTCATGCTAGAAGCGCCCCCAAGATGCTGGTTTCTTACCGTTGGCTGTGTGAACTCCTCCCTGATCTGAAGTTGCCCGTAAAGGAGCTTGCTGAGCGTTTGGCTCAGGCGGGCTTGCCCGTAGACGGCATCACGCACGTGGGTGCTGGCATTCAAGGGGTGGTGATCGCCGAGGTGCGCGCCATTGAGCCACATCCGGAGCGCGACAAGTTACGGCTCGTTACGCTGGATACGGGTGCTGGCACGCAGCGTGTTGTGTGTGGTGCGCCCAATGTTCCAGATCCGGGCGGCCGTGTTGTGTTGGCTACGTTAGGAGCAAAGATCCCCGCTTTTCCTGAACCGCTCGCACCACGCAAGCTTGGCGGCATTCTGAGCGAGGGCATGCTATGCAGCCTGAAGGAGCTCGGCTTGGGCGAAGCCACTGAAGGGATTTGGGTGTTAGATGCAAAGGCTCCGGCACCAGGTACACCGCTCTTGGAGGCGTATCCGTTCCTAGAAGACACGATCCTCGACCTTGATGTCACGCCGAACCGCGGCGATGCGCTCGGGCACGTGGGAATAGCGCGAGATATTGCCGCGTGCCTATCGCTTCCCTTCGCGCAGCCAACTGCACTTCCAAAAGCTGCAACTACTCCGAGCAAGCTTTCAGATCTGATTGAGATCGTGAACATGGATTTCGACCGTTGCCCCACCTATGCGGCAGGGCTCGCGCTGGATGTAAAGGTGGGCCCCTCACCGCTTTGGCTACAGCTGCGCCTTCAAAACCTCGGGATTCGCCCGATTTCCAACGTGGTGGATATTACCAATTGGATTTTGATGGAGTTCGGGCAGCCGCTGCACGCGTTTGATCTGAACCACATCGCGGGCGGAAAGATCGTCATCCGGAGAGCCGCAGCCGGTGAAAGCTTTCGCACACTCGACGGCGTTGCGCGCAGCCTAGACGCGGATGATTTGGTGATTGCCGATGCAGAGAAGCCCCTTGCACTGGCAGGCGTGATGGGCGGAGCTGATAGCGAGATCAATAATTCCACCACCAAAGTTCTGGTGGAGTGCGCTTATTTTGATGGCCGTGGCGTACGGCGAAGTGCTCGCCGGCACGGCTTGCATACGGAATCAAGCCACAGGTTCGAGCGCGGTACCGATCGCGGTGCTATCACTCAGGTGCTGGCACGCGCGCTCAGCTTACTCGCAGAATACGCGGGTGCGAGCGTTGCCCCCGAACAGTTGAAGAGCGAGCGCAATGCTTATTCGTCGCCCAAAATCCAGCTGCGCCACGAACGCTTGGAAAACCTCTTAGGCACCCATATTCCCTTTGATCAAGCCCTCGGCATTCTGAATCGCTTAGGGTTCAAGACATCCCCCAGCAAAGATCCTCAAGGCAAGGCCACCGCGGAAGTCCTGGGCACAAGCTACCGCCACGACATCAGGATCGAAGCCGATCTCATCGAAGAAGTGGCGCGCGTGGCTGGGCTTGATTCGATTGAGCCCAAGCTTCCCCCCATTATCCCGCAGAAGCCGACCGAGGCGGGGCAGCTGGAGCGCAAAGCCACCGCGGCCGCCATGGCGCTCGGACTAAGCGAAGCGTTAACCTACAATTTCGTCTCGCGGAAAGATCTGGAAGCCGTCAAGGCGCCACCACCCGTGGTAACCATCAAAAATCCCATGAGTGAAGAGCGCAGCGTGATGCAAACGAGCGCTCTACCCGGTTTGCTCGATGCACTCCGCCGGGCCCAACGCCACGGGGAAGAATCGATGCGCCTCTTTTCGGTAGCACCACGTTTCTTGGCCCCCGTGAGCGAGGTTTACTCCGAGCGCGGGGCGCGCGCCCGCCCGCGTTTGCCCGAAGATCTGGCAAGCTTGCCCGAAGAGCGCCCAACCTTTACGGCGGTGCTTGCGGGCAAACGGGCGGAATACTTGGCACCAAAGCCCGCGCAATTCGACGTCTTCGACGCCAAGGCCATCGCCGTGCGCATCGTGGAGCAGCTTACTTTGAGCAGCAGCACGGTAGCTGCCCTCGATGCAACGCTTGCTCCCCATCTGCACCCGCGCGCCGCAGGCCAGGTGTTGCTAGGAACATTGCGTGTCGCCACCTTCGGAGCTCTGCACCCGGACGTTACCGAAGCGCTCGAAATCGATGGCAGCGTCCAGGTTGTCGAGGTGGATCTTGCCGCGCTTGAAACCATTGCCGTGCGCACTCCCAAGTACCAAACCATACCCCGCCTTCCACCAGTAACCCGAGACATTTCACTCGTTGTGGAGGAAGGCATCAGCGCAGGCGAAGTTCAAACGGTGATAAGAGAGGCCGCCGGAGAGCTGTGCGAATCGGTGGAGCTGATCGCCACCTTCAAGGGAGGTTCGGTGCCGGCCGATCATCGCTCCCTCACCTACCACCTCGTATTTCGCGATCCGCTTGCTAGAAAAGCTCCAGATCAAGCCCGCACTCTCACGGACAAAGAGGTAGATGCGGCCCACGAAAAGGTAACGAGCGTTGCGAGCAAGAAGTTTGGGGCAACCTTGAGGGCTTAGTGAAGAAATCGACAACCTTCCCTTTTGCTCTGGGCACATGTTTGGTGCTGTTGCTGGGCTCCCGCGGAGTGCAGGCAAAAGACAGCGATGCGCCCGAGGCGAGCCTGCGCGAACCCGAGGCGATGCCTCCGCCCGCGCCACCGAAACCAAGCGACCAATCCCCAGCTCCTTACTTGGAAACGCCATCGCACTCTGTCGCGCCACGAAAGGTAGAGCTGGGCCCTGACGTAGGTCTGCTGTGGCGCTCAACAGACGGCGCGGCCAAGTATCGAGTAGCATGGGCGTTCGGTGGGCATGTTCGTGTGGTGCTTCTTCCATGGCTGCTTGCGCGAGTGGCCGCCCGCCAAGCGACGCATGAAGTGGACCTCGGGAACGAGGCAAGCCTGATGGGTAGCCCTTCCAAGCCGCTCACCGCGCGAGCCTCCGAACTTCAGGGCGCCATTGAGCCCGAATGGCGGCCCTTGCCACAATTGGCGCTTTCCGGTGGACCCACGGTAAGCTGGCAATACCTAACGGCTCCCGCGCCCTCTTCGGGAGCTCTTAAGCTGGTGGAGCGCCACGGTTCTTTTCTTCAGTTCGGGCTGAACATGAACGTTGCGTACGAACCGATTCCAGACTGGCTCGCAATTGGGCTCCACCTGAACCCGAGTATAGCAATTGGCCAGCGCGGCGATTTTTTCCGAGAGACTCAAGGCTTCGACGCAGCCGGGAACTCCGTACGTGTGCCGGGCCTTCCAAGGCCTGAGGGCACCGTTGCCCTCGGGCTCTCACTTAGCTTGGTGCGCTAGGATAAAGATGCATTTCGCTTCCCGAAGCAGCCGCAACACCCTATGGCGAAGGCTAGGTGTTATCTTAGCGTTGGCAGTTGCCGGGTGCACTCGCAAGGCCCCGAGCATCGAGCAGTGCGAACAGATCGCTGTGCGCCTGGTGGGTGTGAATAGCGCTGGCTTACGCCTCCCGCAGGTTCGGGCCAAAGTTGAGGAAGTGGCGTTTGAATGCCTCACCCAACCGTACGATCAGGAGCTTTACCGCTGCCTTTTGAGCTCCATCGACAACCAAGCGTGCGTGGCCGAGTTTCGACAGCGCGCTCGACCCACCCAACAAGAGTAGAATCAACGAGCAACCGAGAAGCATCGACCCAAATCGCGACCGCAACGCATCAGACCAGTTCCCCTTCACACGTCGCGCCAAGTACTTAGCATGCTAAGATTCTGTCCACGCACGAGAACACCTCTGGTGCTTCCGCTCGTTGAATGCCGAAGCATGCGGTGCGTGTGAAGCCTTCTTCGGTGCGTGTGAAGCCTTCTTCGGTGTGTCTGAAGCCTTCTTCGGTGTGTCTGAAGCCTTCTTCGGTGTGTCTGAAGCCTTCTTCGGTGTGTCTGAAGCCTTCTTCGGTGTGTCTGAAGCCTCCTTCGGTGTGTCTGAAGCCTTCTTCCGTTTGTGGTGCCGTCTCCTCCGCCAGAGCGGAGCGACTGGCAAGGGGGAGACGGGCCGAGCGACGCCAGCATCCAAAGATGTCGCTGTCTAGCTTGCCGCCGCACTGAATGGGCCATGAGCGGGAGCGAGGCCAGAGGGGGCAGCGGATGAAAGACCTGCCGGCATCGAAAATTCTACCGCAACTTGCTAAACAGTTAAGGTGCCCACTTTGCTTGAGCTCCCACATGCGTTCCTCGTAACTATGGCGGTGATGCTCGGGATGGTCCTAGCGAGCTTTGGCAACGTTGTTATCTATCGTTTGCCTCGGGGAATGAGCGTTGTGCACCCGCCATCCACGTGCCCGGCGTGCGGTGCCCGGATCCGACCTTACGAAAACATTCCCGTTCTAAGCTGGCTCATTTTGCAAGGGAAAGCTCGCTGCTGCGGCGCACGGATTTCGCCACGTTACGTTTTGTTCGAGGCCATCGGCGGCATGCTGGGTTGGGCAGTTGTGGAAACAACGTTCACACGGCTTCCCGATGACCTCCCATTTTGGCAGGTGCTCACGCTGCTCCTCCTCTACCTAGTGATGATGCTCGGACTCATTTGCGCGGCATTCATCGATCTGAAACACATGATCTTACCCGATGAAATCACGCTAGGCGGCGCACTTCTCGGGCTCGCCAGCGTGGCACTTCGACCGGAAGTGACTTTCACCGAGAGCTTGCTCGGTGCCGTCATTGGTTTCTGTATTATTTGGTTGCCCTTTGATGTGTTGTATCGCGCGCTGCGGGGGCACGCGGGAATGGGCCTCGGAGATGCAAAGCTACTGCTGCTGGCGGGCGCCTGGTTTGGCTGGCCCGCCGCGGTTTTTGCCCTTCTGGTGGGCGCTGTTCAGGGAACTATTGTGGCGATCGCCGTGTACGCCGCCACCGGGAAGATCGAGGAGCCTGAAGCTGTGAAAGCCGAACGGGAGGAGATGTTGAAATTGCTCGAAGAAGCACCGGCTGAGGAGCAGGCCGCCTTGCGGGAGGAATTTGAGAAAGATCTGGTGATGACGGCTCCTGCGAGCGGTCTCGCCAAATCGCGCTTTGCGTTCGGTCCTTTTCTGGTTCTCGGCATATTGGAGTACGCACTCTTCGGCCCAGAGCTCGTTCAATATTACCTTAACGTTTCAGGTTTCGAATGAAGCCTGCGGCCGCGCATGTGGTGGCGGTTCTCCCCAAGATGGCTTGTATTCTCGCCGCATGTGTCGGCCTAGGTTGCAGCCCCATCCTACGCACGCCTCCTAGCGGACCGTTTCCTTTGAACGCTCGTTTTGCCATCGTGGATTTTCCACCGCCCCCGGCGCAGGTGCAGAACGTCCCCGCCGATCCAGGCCCCGCGTGCCTTTGGGTCGATGGGTATTTTACGTGGCAAGGTCGGCGCTGGGCGTGGGTACCGGGAGGCTGGCGAAAAGTGCGGAGCTCGTGTTACCGAACCGAGGCCACCATGGCCTGGCTTCCAGCCGAAGCGGGTGCCATCCTCTACTACGCCGAACCCGCTTGGTACGAGAAGAGCCCAGGCGAAGGGGGCGAAACACTTGCGCGCACGCCAGCTGAGTGCGCGCCCACACCAAAATCCCCAGCAGAGTGTCGTCAGCCCTGAGCCCACGCGCTAAGGTCGGCGCCCCATGAGTAGCCATATCTTTCGTGAGTACGATATCCGGGGCGTAGCAGACCGGGATTTGGTGGACGACGTCGTGAACCGCATCGGCCAGGCGCTTGGCGAAATGTTGCGTGCGCCGGATACGGACACGCCCCCGCGCCTGGTGGTCGCGCGAGATTGCCGCCTCTCCAGCCCTCGCTTGTTCAACGCATTGGTGAGCGGGTTGCTTGCCGCAGGGGTTCACGTGGTGGACATCGGCATTGGCCCCACCCCCCTCATGTATTTCGCCGTGCACCACCTGAAGACCGACGGCGGCATCATGATCACCGGTAGCCACAACGACGCACCGGATAACGGCTTCAAGATCATGCGCGGCAAATCCTCTTTTTTCGGAGAATCTATTCAGGCTCTCCGCCGGAAAGTGGAAGCCTTGAGCGCCAAACACGACCCACGCGGCACGATGGAAGCCGTGAGTGTCGAGGACGCGTACCTTGCGTTCATGCAAGGCAACGTAAAGATCAAGGATCCGAACGTGCGCATTGTGGTGGACGCGGGAAACGGCTCGGCGGGACCACTCGGGCTGCGCGCCTTACAGAACGCTGGCTTTAACCCGATTGCCCTGTTCTGCGACATGGATGGTACTTTTCCCAACCATCACCCGGATCCTACCGTCGAAAAGAACCTCCAACATTTGATCACGGCTGTGCGAGAAAACAATGCGCTGCTCGGCCTCGCTTGGGACGGCGATGGCGATCGGCTGGGCCTGGTCGATCAAACCGGCGAGATTATCTGGGGAGATCGCTTGCTCGCACTTTTGGCGCGGCCGGTGCTCGAAGCGCACCCTGGAGCCGCCGTCATCGGCGACGTGAAATGCTCGCAGTCCTTGTTTGATTCTGTGGCAAGCCGGGGCGGCCAGGCCATCATGTGGAAAACCGGGCACTCTTTGATCAAGACCAAGATGAAGGAGAGCATGGCACTTATCGCCGGCGAAATGAGCGGGCACTTCTTCTTCGCTGATCGCTTCTTTGGCCATGACGACGGCATCTATGCGGCGCTGCGCTTGCTGGAGATCGTTTGCGAGAAAAAGCTCAGCCCGGGCGCGCTTTTGGCGGATGTACCGAAGGGGTTCAGCACGCCAGAACTCAGAAAAGAATGCCCTGATTCGCTCAAAGCTGAGGTGGTGCGAATGGTGAAGGCCGAGCTCTCTCAAGAAGGTAAGCTCAACGATATCGATGGCGTTCGGCTCCGCTACCCGGACGGAGCTTGGGCACTCGTGCGTGCCTCCAATACGGGGCCTATCTTGGTGATGCGCTTTGAGGCGCCTTCCAGCAAGCGCCTTGCCGAGGTGCAGCAACACGTTACGGCTGCCGTGGATCGCGCTCTTCTCTCCGCTCGCCAGGGGTCGAATGGGTGAGTGAAACGGAGGCAACAGAAGCCTGGACGATCCAGCGGGTATTGCGCTGGGCTTCGGATGATTTCGCCAAACGCGGGCTAGAAAGCGCACGTTTGGACGCCGAGCTCTTGCTCGGGCGCGTGCTCTCGTTCGACCGCTTGAAGCTCATTTTGGAAGCTCACCGCGAGCTCACAGCGCACGAGCTCTCTAGCTTTCGTGAGCTTATCCGCCGCCGTCGCCAACACGAGCCCATCGCTTACATTTTGGGCGAACGCGAATTTTACGGGCACATGTTCCGTGTCGATCGCCGCGTGCTCATTCCACGGCCCGACACCGAAACGCTGGTGGAAGTGGCACTCGCTCGCACGCGGGAGGCGTATATGTACGGCCGCGCGCTCGATCTGTGTACGGGAAGCGGTTGCGTGGCCATTAGCCTGGCCAAAGCGCGCCCAACCTGGCGCGTGCTGGGCACGGATGTGTCAGGCGATGCCCTGGCCGTAGCACGAAAAAACGCCGAACGCTTGGGCGTAAGCTTCAATGTTGGCTGGCTTTTGGGAGATCTCTTTCAGGCTCTAGATAACAACGCAAAGTTCGATTTGATCGTGAGCAATCCGCCCTACATCCCAGTGGAGGAGGTGAAAGAGCTCGCGCCAGATATCGTGAATTACGAGCCCCACTTGGCACTTAAAGGCGGAGGCAATGGCACCGAGATCTTGGAACGCCTGATACACGAGGCTCCGGCACACTTGAATGCCGGAGGGACCTTGGCTGTGGAGATTGCCTGGAACCAAGCACCCCAGGTTTCCGACCTTTTCGAAGCCGCAAAGTTCACGAACGTTCGCGTGAACAAAGATTACGGCGGGCGCGATCGCGTGGTTTCTGGGGTTTTGCGTTAGCTTACGTGGGCATCGGCCCCAAGCTACCGGCGTTTCTTCACCAGCTCGCGAAGCAGCTCCACCACCGCGACCTGCACCTCCAGCGGTAAGGATTCAAGCAGGTGAGCGGCTTCCACAGCCGTTGGGCCACCAGGCAGCGCAGACCCAAAGAGCTCGCCCGGTTCCCGCTCAAGTCCTGCGGCCAAAGCCAGCACGGTACTTAACGAAGGGTCACGCCGACCATTTTCGACACTCCCGATGTAATTCGGCGTGAGCCCGGCACGCTCGGAGAGCTGCTCGAGGGTGAGCCCAGAAGCGAGGCGAATTCTGCGAATTTCTTTTCCGAATACCACCGGGCGGACCTTCATCCGTCTTTGCTCCTGCTAAGTCCTACTTGCCCCACCACACCCAAAAGAGCAACGGCTACACAAAAGTTGGTCGAATACGAGCTCACAGCGGCCCCCTGAAAGTCACAAATTGGGCCAAAAATGCCCACGCGTGCCACACCGTCTACTGTGGCAGCTCAACTCGTCCGCGTCGCTCGCCTGGGCCAAAAAGCCTTATTGGCTGCCGTTCTGTCGCTCACTGCTTGTCGTAAAGACCATCCAACGCCGGCGCTCACAAGTGTGGAGCCGTCTGACTTTCTTCATGTCCCCGTTCCGTCCGAAGATGGTCCGAAGCTTGCCTCCGTCGCTAATCTCACACCCATCGTAGAAACCCCCGGAAGCCCCACACCGTCGCGGCTAGGTTATCTCCACGCAGGAGCACGAGTGGCGCGTTCGACACGCCCCATCGATGCGCCCGGGTGCAAGGGAGGCTGGTACGCCGTTCGCCCGCGAGGTTTCGTTTGTTTGGATCAAGGAGCAACGCTCGATCTTGCTCATCCAACGCTCAAGGCCATGGCGCTTTCTCCGAAGCTCGAAGAAACGTTGCCGTACACTTATGCGAAAACGAACATGGCCACCGATCTATACAGCGTCGATCGGGGCCGCCCCAAACGCGTAAAATCCACCAGCAAGCTCCCACGGCACAGCCGTTTCGCCGTGGTGGGCTCCTGGGTTGCGAAGAATGAACACGACGCCGAACTGCGCCTAGCCATGCTCCCGAACGGCAGCTTCGTGGATGCGGCCACCCTTTCTCCCGTAAAAGCGCCCGATTTTTCCGGCGTGGAGCTCGGCGAGCAGGCCAGCCTACCGCTCGCGTTTGTCGTCAAGCGCGGAGTGCACACCTGGGCGCTCAACGAAGGTGAAAAGCCGCAAACAACCGACCCCTTAGGCTACCATCAGCGCGTAGAGCTCACGGGGAAGTACCGCACCGTTTCAGGCTCTCAATATTGGGGAACGAAAGACAATGCCTTCGTTCGCCACCAGGACGTAACCTTGATTCGGCGGCGCAACACCTTCCCAGATTTCGCAACGGACAACGAAAAATGGATCGACGTGAGCGTGACCATGGGTACCCTGGTGCTCTACGAGGGAAAGAAGCCGATTTTCGCGACTCTGGTGAGCGTCGGTAGGGATAGGCTCGACGAAGAGGGCTCCGCTTCCACCACACGCGGCACCTTCGAAATTGTTGCCAAACACATTACCCACGTAGAGCTCGATCCCACCCGTGCAGCGGAGGGCTACGAAGTGTACGATGTGCCGTGGGCGCTTGAGTTAAGCTCGGGGCAGATGATCCATGCTGCCTTCTGGCACGACAGATTCGGGATCGAATTTGGCCCCGGCAATTTGCAGCTCTCGCCCGCCGACGCCCATCGGCTCTGGGCATGGGCGGATCCGGAGCTTCCCTCGGGCTGGTACGCGGCCTATGCAGGGGTCGGCCAAAAGCGCGTGCGTGTGGTGATCCGTACGTAAAAGCCCTTGATCCAAAGCGCCGAAACGCTGGTCCCGCGCGTGAGGCCCCCGGATTCGCCAAGATGCGCTCGCGACAGGCGGCGTCCTCTTAATAATTCGCGGCCCCGGTCTCCACTTAGCAATCATGGCAATCCAGAGAGTGTTTTGGTCCGGCTGGCGTGTGCAGTCTAGCATGCGGCTCAGCGCCCTTTGGGTCATCCTGGCGCTCGCAACTGCCTGCGGCGACGAGGATCCTCCGCCAGGCAGTGAGGCGCAGCGTCGCGGCGTGGGGGCAGCCTGCACGAGCAATCAGGATTGCACCGAAGTTGGGCAGACCTGCTTGGCATTCAAAGGCGGCTACTGCGGGGTTCAGGGCTGCGGCCCCAACGTTCCGTGCCCCGCGGGTTCGGCGTGTGTCGCCCACGACGACGGCAAAAATTATTGTTTCCTGGTCTGTGGCGAAAAGCCCGAATGCAACTTATTCCGCCCGATCGAGTCGGAATCCAACTGCTCGTCGAGCATCACTTTCGCGGTAAGCAATCCCGGTAAGAAGGCTTGCGTTCCGCCCTCGTAAGCAAAGCTCCGCGGAAGATCGCTGCTCTCGGTTAGTGTTGGAGCGAAGGCCCTTCTGCCTCGAAAAACTATACTTGTCATGCTAAGCACCTCATTCGCGAGAGAAAGAGGCATCCCAGGTGCTTGCGGACCAACTTGCGACGCTACTGTTCGCGGCGGGTGCGGGATCCCGCTTTCGATGAGCGCCAGCCGGGGCACCCAAAGCGCCGAGACTCTGGTAATAGCCTTGCCCCATGCGCATTCACATCGTGGGTGTTTCGGGTACCGGCATGGGCTCCTTGGCGGGGCTCTTGGTCGAATTGGGCCATGAAGTAACGGGTAGCGACGTCGCGTTTGACCCACCTATTGGCCCGGAACTTGAAGCTTGGGGCGTAAAGTGCCTACGCGGGTACGAGGCAAGCCACCTCACCCCAGCTCCAGATCTCGTCGTTGTGGGTAACGTTTGTCGCAAAGACAATCCCGAGGTTCTTGCAGCTCAGGCTCAAGCGCTGCCGCTGACCCACATTGCCGGCGCTCTCCAGCGTTTTGCCCTGCCGGATACGTCTTCGCTCGTAGTTGCAGGCACTCACGGGAAAACAACCACGAGCAGCCTGTGTGCCTGGCTCCTCGAACAATGTGGGCAGGCGCCGGGCTTTCTTATCGGTGGCGTTCCGGGGAACTTTGGACGCGGATTCCGTGCCGTAAAACCCACAAGGAAAAGCCTCATCCGCTGGCCCCGCCGCAAGACGCCCATGGTGCTGGAAGGCGACGAATACGACACCGCCTTCTTCGAGAAGACCGCGAAATTCCTCCATTACCAAGCCGAAGTGGCCGTCATTACTTCGATCGAACACGACCACATCGACATCTATCCCACCGAAGCCGCGTACGTCGCAGCCTTCGCACAATTTGTGGCGCAAATCCCAGAAAAAGGGCTAATTGTAGCCAACGCCAATGACCCAAAGGTGGTGGAAGTGGTTCAGGCAAACGCGCGTGCGGAAGTGAGCTTCTATTCGCTTGAAGGAGCGCCCACCTACGGAGCTGTGGCGCCGTGGGTGGCCGCTCCGGTGGCCACCGACGCTTCTGGTATGAGCTTTGATCTGTTCGCTGGTGGAGTGCCCGCAGGCCGCTTCGCTGTAACGCTCGCAGGTGTCCACAACCTTAAGAATTCGCTGGCCGCCATCGCCGCGACCACTCAAGGTTTTGGGTGTGATGTTGTAGCTGCAGCACGCGCTCTTGCTACCTTCCAGGGCGTGAGGCGTCGGCAAGAATTGTTTGGAGAGGTGGGTGGGGTGCGCCTATACGACGACTTCGCTCATCATCCGACGGCAGTGCGCGAGACCTTGCAGTCACTCAAAGCACAGAATCCAACCGGGCGCCTAATCGTGCTGTTCGAGCCACGCAGTGCCACGGCCTGCAGAAACCTGCACCAAGCCGCCTACGCCGAAAGCTTCGACGCTGCCAACTACGTGTTGCTCGCGCCGCTCGGACGAAAAGGACTACCCAAAGAGGAAGCTTTGGATCTGGAAGTTCTCCAAAATGCCCTTCAAGAGCGGGGAATTCACGCCGAAGCCTGCGCTGACCAAGAGCGTGTCTTACGCCGAGCGGTGGAGCTAGCAAAGCCTGGTGATTCGCTCGCGGTCTTGTCTAATGGGGCGTTCGGTGGCATCCACGGAAAACTTTTGGCGGCCTTAGAGCCCCTCTCACGAAGCCTTGCTACTGGAGCCTGAAATCAACGTGACTTGCCCCTGCGGAACTGGACTTTCCTTCGAAGAGTGTTGCGGCCCTTTTATTGCTGGCACCGCTAAGCCGCCGACGGCGGAAGCTCTCATGCGCTCGCGCTACACGGCTTATAGCAAAGGCGAGATCGACTACATCGCGAGCACCTACGATCCTGATTCCAAAGACGAAATGGATCGCAAGAGCACCGAAGCTTGGTCCAAGCAATCCGAGTGGCTCGGCCTAGAAATTCTCAAGACGGAGAAAGGCACCGCCGAAGACGACACCGGCGTCGTTGAATTTCTCGCGCGCTACAAGATCAAGAGCACCGTCATCAATCACCGTGAGCGCGCCACCTTTCGCAAAGCCAACGGCCGCTGGGTGTTCGTAGATGGTCAAGAGATAGCAGGGCCGCCCGTGGTGCACGAAGGCCCCCGCATCGGCCGCAACGACCCCTGCCCCTGCGGGAGCGGCAAGAAATACAAGAAGTGCTGCGGTAAGAACGCGGCTTAACGGTATTCGCAGATTGCACTTCAGCTACGTTTGGGGCGCCTTCTCGATTCGAGCTTTGGCCGGTTTCTAGAGCAAGATGCGATCTTCCTCGCGTAAAATGAGCCTCGGATCTTTCCGGGCCAGGTAACATTCTGTTCGCCACCGAAAGCTCGTTCGAACCATTGCTTTAGCTGGTTTTTGGGGGCGAGGTCGACAATTTCACCCCGTCTCGGCGGCGAGCTTAAAGCACCATCCCACCGGCGGCTTGTGTTGTGCAACACACGACCTCGTATCGATGAGCGAGCGGAGAGCGGAGCCTTTTCTGTTAGCTGTTCCCCTGGGTCGCCGGTGTATTGTGCGGCCATGTTTCGTTCGTGAGGCTCCACCAACTCTGAATTCAAGCTGTTTGGCGCCGCAGCTGAGGCGCCCGTTGACACTTCCCGAGAGGCTGGGCATGTGTGAGCAGCCTACAAGCTGTTGGAGGGAAACATGCACACGAGACTCGGTTGGATCCTTGGGGTAACACTGTTGCTGGGAGCCTGTGGCGGAGAAAGCGACTCCTTGCCACCACAGGTTCGGCTGCAGACGAATTTCCACGCTGACCCATTCCCGTATGAAGAGGCGGACTCCGGCCGCGCCGGAGGCTACACTGCCATCTCTAGTTCTGGCGACCACACGTGCGGCATTCGGCAAGACGGTAGTCTGTGGTGCTGGGGCAGCAACGGCGATGGTCAAGTCGGTGCGGGGTTCACCTCAGCGGTGGTGGAACGGCCAGCGCGCGTACTGGGCGAAGCTGGCTGGGAGCGCGTGAGTGCGGGCGCGCACCACACGTGCGGCATTCGATTGGGGGCCCTGTTTTGTTGGGGAAGAAATGGGTACGGTCAGCTCGGCGACGGCACGAGGCTTTCCCATGCAACCCCAACTTTCGTAGCGCGCGGCGGGTGGCGGGATGTGGCGGCGGCAGATGAAGACACCTGCGCCATCGACGCTTTGGGCAAGTTGTACTGTTGGGGAAACGACCCTCATGGAACCATTACGGAAAAGGGCGGGGACGCAACAACGCCCATCTTACAGGAACCCAAGCGCACCTTCCGTCAGGTCGTTCTCTCGTCGGCTTCCGACGGTATGCCGTGCGCGCTGGAGGAGTCGGGGCACATCTGGTGTTGGGACTCCTCCATCAATGGCCTCAACGTAAGTTCGGAGACAGGTTGGGTCGCGCTTAGCCTCGAAGGGTCTGATCCGTGCGCGAGGAAAGCCGATGGTTCACTCTGGTGTTGGGTGAGGGGGCAGGGATTTGTTCGCACCCCTAAGGAGTGGAAGTCCGAAGCACTGATTTCCGGGGCGCACTTCTGCCGAGTCGCCCTGGACGGTTCACTCTGGTGTTCGGGGGAGGATGATTTCGGTCAACTTGGCAACGGAGGGCCTAACGAACCTGCAACGGAATTGGTGCAGGTGGGTGCGGGAACAGACTGGCTCGCGGTGGCCACGGGCAGAGCGCATTCTTGCGCCCTCAACCAAGCGGGCGAAGTCTGGTGCTGGGGAAGCGATAACCTGGCGCAATTGGGTGTCGGTCGGGCGCGCACAAAAACGGGCCCACAACTGGTTGGCGCCAATTGGGATGCGGTGTCGCTGGGTGACACCGTCAGCTGTGGGACTCAGAAGGGGCAAATCCTCTGCTGGGGAAGCCAACCGTCCCCACCGGTTTTGACCACACTCGCTGGTTCGCCGACTAGGGTTCAGATCCCAGGGGAACAGATCGCGTGGAACTCCTACCATACTTGCACGCTCGACCAAGGCGCGGTGGGCTGTCGGGAAGCGGCGGGCTACTTCACGAGTTTGCTTGGGCCGCCGTTTCGCCAGCTATCAGTTGGCGATTTCGCCACCTGTGGGATCGCTGACGGCGGTGCACTCTATTGTGATGAATCACGCGCACTTGCGCACGCGGAACCTCAACGTCTAGGCAGCGATGTCTGGCAGTCCGTTTCTGTTGGTCAGTACCACGCTTGCGGTATCACGGAGGCCCATAAGCTGTACTGTTGGGGCGGTGGAGGCTATCTGGGCTTGTTGCCGCCGGTGTCCCAATCCGAACCACAGGCGGTGACTCCTGAACGAGATTACGTCGATGTCGCGGCTGGCGCACGTTCCTCATGCGCGATTGCTGCTGACCAGAGCCTGTGGTGCTGGGGAGAGGGTTACTTTGGTGCAGTGGGGAATGGTAGCTTCGTCCACGAAGCGTTGCCGGTGTCGGTAGGTGGCGAAGCTTGGTCCCAAGTCAGCGTTGGCCAACACACCTGCGCGATTCGGGCAGATGGGGCTCTTTTTTGCTGGGGCCCAAACGGGAACGGCCAACTAGGAAGCGAGCCGAACAGGGGAGGCGGCCTGCCCCTACAAGTTGGAACTGCCACAGATTGGAAGCAAGTGGCGGTGGGCGGACAACATACCTGCGCAATCAACCAAGCCAAGCAGCTGTACTGCTGGGGCAGCGACTCAGACGGACAAATCGGCGTGCAAGACCCCTGGCGTTCGGAGCCGGCGCGCGTTTGGCCGCTCTAGCTCAAAGGCCAAGCACTGGAGTTGGTTGATAACTGTCCCAGCGAGTCCCGGTGCCTTCCGTGCCAAGCAAGTTCTCACCCCAGCAAAGGACTTCGCCGTCGGTCCGTTCGGCGCAAGTAACGTAAAACCCAGCGCCAATCCGTCTTGCGTCAGCCACGCCCGCGGGTGTTACCAGCGTCCCGGGATGGCAGGCATCGTAGGACTTCGCGCAATCGTGCACAGTAGTGCTTCCCAAACCCAAAGCGCGCCCGTTGCCCCAGCAGCGTGGGCCGCCCCCCTTGAGGATAGCGCAAGCGTAACCTTCGCCGAGGCTCATTTGCGCTACGGGCGCACCAAGGTTCACGGCAACTGCGCCGTGCAGGCGGTTATCCGAAGAATTGATGCGTGGGCTCTCCCCCCAGCAGTACAGTGTCGCGTCGGGTGCGAGCGCGCAAGCGTAGCCTTTGTTGACCTGAAGAGCTTGCCACGCAACCTTGTACAGGGCGTCAATCGAAACTGGCGGTTGGATCGCTTCAGCAGTGTACGTGTAGAAGAAATCGACACTGGACGCGCCCCAACACCAAATGCTGTTGTCGACGAGGGCGGCGCAAACTTGCTGCGGGCCCACACCGATCAGCCGCGCGGGCAACGGAAGTGTGACGGGCACCGGGAGCGCCGCAGGTTGGATCGGGGCACCGAGTTGACCGGCGCTATTGGCTCCCCAACACCAGACGCTACCGTCCTCCCTCAAGACACACGCTGTGTCCCCATTTGCGGAGATTGCTTTGACGCTTGATTCCAGTCCGGGCACGGTGGCGGGCGGAGTGAATCCCGAGTCAAGGACACTGCCCGGAGGGACTCCCACGGGCGCGCCCCAACACTGGACCGCGCCCGTCTTAAGGAGTGCACAACTCCAAGTTTCACCCACGGCGATCTGAGTGGCCCCTGCGCCCAACCCTTGCACACTCACGGCGCTCAGCTGAAAATCTGGGGCGCCAGCACCCACAGGGTTTCCGTCAGCTAGGGCTCCTGCGCCACGAAACCCCCAACATTTCACAGTGCCACTGTCCAAGAGGGCGCAGCTGTGCTGGCGGGCCAGAGCGAACTGTTCGACGTGCGTCGCCTCACCGCTACAACCAAGCAACCAAGTGATCGGGAGAAGCAAAGCAAGCTTGGTAGCCAATGCCTTCATATCATTCAAACTCCACAATGCCCTGGACCACACCGACAACCTCGTTGTTCCAACAATAGTTCGTGTCGGCGCCGCCAAACCCCCACTCCGCGTAGTATTCGCCGGCGTTTGGACTCGGCTCACCGATGCAAAAGTTGGAAAATTCGCGCTGCTTGCCGTCCAGCCACTCGAAGGTTCGATCCCCATCCCCATCCCAGAGCCCTATCCATTTTCGCCGTCCGAAGTATTGATTAAGCATCAAGTTCTCATCGATATCATCGATATAGACAAGATGCCCTCCCATTTGTTCGGCTGCATCCTTCGCTTCCAAGAAAGAATTCGCAAGCGGCGTCACCGTGTAAGCATGACCACTTCGCTCATCGATCACCGGATCGCACACAATGCCGAGGTAGGCGGTAGAGGCCGAGTTCGCGACCACATTCACCTTGATCGCGGTGGTTGGGCAACGTGCCTCCAGCTGCCCGTTGGCATCGAACACGGTGGCACAAATTCCGTACGACCCAGCCGGAAGCTGGAAGGATTCGGACGCAAACGCGAGATCGTAAAATGCGTAACCGCCATTCCCCCGCGAAGCCGCACCCCTCACTTCCCCCTCCGAGTGACCATCGCACGACTTACCTTCGGCAACGGCTTTGTAACGAACTTCAACCCCCGCATAGAGCGGGGCCACCACGGAAGCTACATCTAGGCGGCCAGTGCCATCGTCTCCGCACCCCATCGCGAGTGGTAGAATCCAGAACACCCACCCAGCCCTTATATCACCCACCGAAGCACCTCTGGGGCGCGACTTAGCGCACGCACCGGGTCGCGAGCAATACACTCTCCCGATTCAGGCGATCAGCGGCTCTTTTTTGCCACTCCGTGTTCGCGCTCAAGTCGTCACCACCGCACGACCTTCGACGAGGCGACTTCAAGCGATCGTGAACCTGATTGATCTGGCGGTCCCCGCTGCGGGGGGCGTAGCATGAGGCCGCGGTCTGTCATGAGGCGCTGAATGCCTTCAATGGCAGTAGCAGCTTCACACCAACGCACGAGGCGTAAACGGTAACCAGGCCAATAACAGCGCAGGTGGTAGCGGAGCGGTGTACGTGTTCGCGCGCTTGGGCACAGCCTGGAGTCCGCTGGCCTACGTCAAAGCCTCCAACTCGGGGGCGAACGACCGATTTGGTTTTTGCGGTCGCGCTGTGACACCGCAACGTCGACAATTTCACGCATAGGCGCACACACCTCACCTATGGGACGCTGCCAGCACCGCCTGCGCGGTCAGTAACCCCACCGCTCCCACTAGCCCCCGCACTCCCGGCATCCCCCCCCGCCCCAGCGGTGCCCGCGCCCACTACAGGGTCGAACGCATTCAACTGTGAGCAAGCGGAAAGGGCTCGGCTAGCCCCGCTGAGCGCGCCGAATGCGCTCAGCAGGAGCCAGCCCCAATGGGGGGCTCTCCTCACTTTACGGTGCCCAGGGGCGGAGCAAGCCAGCACTACTTCACTGTACCTGCGGCGGGAACACGCCCGCACCACGCGCCCGCTCGCAGCCGCGCGGTGCCGAACTCATGCCGTCTTCGGTCTTTACGATCTTGAACTCCACGCGGCGATTCTTTTCCCACGCTTGCTCATTGCTCGCGTCGTCAATGGGGCAATATTCACCGTAACCTTGGGAAACCAAGCGCTTGGCCTCAATCCCTCGCCCCACCAACGCTTGCATCACCGCAGCCGCACGAGCCTTGGTGAGCTGCAGGTTGTACTCATCGGTGGAACGCTCATCGGCATGCCCGGCGATCTCCACGGTGATGAACTCAGGGTGGCCTTTGAGCGTTGCCGTAACGGCGTCCAGAATAGCGTCGGACGCAGGCAAGATCTTGGCGCTACCGGTAGCGAACTGAACCTTCTGCAGGATCATGATGTCGTTGCCTTCCACGACTACAAGGCCTTTATCCGGACAACCATCTTTATCGTCCGTGCCATTGTAGGTTTCAGGATCGGTCGGGCACTCATCTTGAGCGTCTAAGATACGATCCTTGTCGTTGTCTGGATCGGGGCAGCCGTCAGTATCCTCGAAGCCATCTTTGTCTTCAGGATCGTCGGGGCACTGATCGTCCACGTCCAAAATGCCGTCTTTGTCGTTGTCCGGATCCGGGCAACCGTCTTTATCTTCGAAGCCGTCCCGATCTTCGGCTTGGTCGGGGCAACGGTCGATATTGTCCGCAATGCCGTCGCCATCACGGTCACCCACGAGCTTGCTCTCCGGGCAGCCGTCGTCGTCTTCGTCGCCGTCTTTGTCTTCGGGGACGTTCGGGCAACGATCATCCACATCGGGGATCCCGTCTTTGTCGTTGTCCGGATCGGGGCAACCATCCCCATCCTCGAAGTCGTCAAAATCTTCCGGATTATCCGGGCAAGCATCTTGATCGTCTTTGTAGCCGTCCCCATCTCGATCGCCAATCGAGGGCTCGAACACGAAACCGAGGATCATGCGCAAATCGGCGGTTTCAAAACCTTTCGTTAACTTGGAGCCAGCACCCATCATCAGGTAGCTGTTCTTCTCGACGAAGAGCTTGATGCCTCCTACGGCCTCCTGGCTCAGCTGTTGCTTCTGATCGGATGCCGTGCCGATGAGAAATGTGCCGTACGTTTCTCCCACCAAATCCAACGCGTTCACCGCACGCCAAGAAACACCGGCGCCGTAGGTTGCCAGGTTGCCGTATTGAAGTACGCCCTCTTTCAGCTGTGGCTGGCCGGTAGTGTCATTTTCGAACACGGCATTTTCGCCGGTGTGCCCCCGATAGCCGCCATTGATGCCTATCTTAAAGCGCCGCGAAAACCCAAACTGCTTTTCAAGAGCCACCTGCGGCCAATACCACACGCCTGGATCTCCCCCGAGATCTCGCGGTGAATCAGAAACCGGAATTCCAACCTGCGCTGTTACAGCCAGGCCAATTCCATCCTGAATTCGTAGGATGCGCAGCTTGCCATGCAGTGCCAACGAAGCGATCTTCTCGGCATCAAGGGCTGCAGAATTGTAAAGGCCGTTGCTTGGGCCAATCTGGTAAGCGCGATCACCCGTCATCAAGATAACGGGCACCGATACGCCGACAACAGCAAGATTCTTGACGCCGTAATTGAAGTTAAACGTACCCTGGAAGGAATCACGAGCGAGTGCCTTGGTGCCCGTGCCAGGCTGGGCTGCAAACATGCACGTTTCCTTGGCGCAAGGCCTGCCCATCGCGTCTACAGGTACCGTATCGTCAGCGGTGCGCAGGATGTTCTTGCCGTAATCCAAGACGAGGCCAAAGCTCACGTCCCCGTTGCCGATGATGTCGGAGCCATTGGTGGAGAAGAAGCCCTTGGAATCCAGCGCTGGACGAAACAAGTGCGTATCGATGCCGCCGGGGTTCGAGTCCCCGACGCGAGTCTTCTCGGGCGTCTGCGCCATCGCTGAGCCCGAAACACCGACTAGCGCCGCCCCCAACGCCAATGCCCATTTGCCACCCCGGGTGCATGCCACCATATCTTTGAGTTCTCCCGATTGTTGGCGCAGGGAAATTCTGCAGCCCGCTCAAACGCTGGCAGGCAAGCTACCACCCGGTAAATTAGGCTGTCAACGCGACGGGGGTGGGGTAGTCAGGCTCCCAGGCCTGGGTGATGCGCAAACTGGGTCATTGGGGATTTGCCTGGCTCTGGTTTAATTGGGGCATCGTGCGAGCTCTTGGGTTTGTCTGGCTTTTAATTGGCGCGGGGTCGGTGAGCTACACGTCACTAGGGCGCGCCCAAGAGCCATCCAAGCTTGCGGGCCGCTGGCAGGCTGGGCCTCTGAGCGAGGTGTGGACCATGCAGGCTTGGGGTGCAGCGTGTGGGCCGCAACCGCAAGGTAGCTCGCAGGCTGGCGGCCTGGTGCAAGTCGAGGAACAAGGTGCCGAGCTTTCGATTACCGGCATTGGACGGTCCTTTTCGACGCGACAATGCTGGGAGCAGTTTCCCGGCCTTGCGCCGGCAACCCACTCAGCCGGCGACCGGTCGTGGAAAACCGTGTGCCGCACTAGCCCCACTGACCCACGGCAGGCCAAGGTAACAACTTCGATCCAAGCAACGGACAGTACCCTGACGCTCAACGAAACAGGTGAGTATCGATTTAGCATCAACTCACAGATCTGTACGGCAAATGTCCGGCGCACACGCAGCTATCGGCTATTGGAGCCCAAATTCAAGCCAGAAGCGGCGCCCATCCCAGATCCGGTGACCGAGCCCAGCGCGCCTGTGCCCGTCGAAAAGCGCTGTACCGAAGTGGGAGCGCCCGCACGGCTCGAGGTTCGCCCCGAAAGGAAGCTCATCCGCGCAGGCGAACATTTCCGTTTCAGCGCACGCGTGCTGGATAAGAACGGCTGTGCGGTGAATGTGCCCATCCGCTGGGAGTTGGGCAAAGCCGAAGGGGTCCACCAAGGCCCGCCCGGTACGGTGCATGTGGATGCCAACGCGCGCGAGCAGGAAGTCCCGCTGCTCGTACGCGCCGAACAGAAGTCGATTCAGGTGTTCATCGAAGTGGCTTCCGCGGAGCGCTATGAGGCCTTGCTCCAGCAGGGCACATTTAACGCGCAGGGCGAATCCCAAAAAACAGCCGAGGCAACGATCCCACAGGGCGCTATCGGTGCTGAGTCCTCCACGAGCCAGGAAGCCAACGATAAGAAGACGCGGTTTGCGGTGATTGTAGGTGCGCTCGCGCTTGGCCTTTTGGCACTCGCGGCTGCTTTGCTGTTCCTGAGAAAGAAGGGCGCCCCAGCGCCCGCGCCAGCCCCAGGCCCTCCCCGGCCCCAATCTCTCCGCCCCCAAATCACTCGGAAGATTTGCCCACTCTGCGGAACGCAGTACCCCGCCGAAGCCGTATTCTGCGGCACTGACGGCGCCTCCCTCGTTCCTCTGAACTAAGCCGGCGAGCTTCTCCGATGATTTGCCGCTCAGATTTGTTAAGGTCGTCTGCGAACAAGCCGCCCGGGAGCCCGCCTAGCTTATGAACGTCAATTGCCAGTCTTGTGGAGCCAAATACGCGATCGCAGACAACAAGGTGCAAGGCCGCAAGGTAAAGGTGCGCTGCAAGTCGTGCAGTACCACGATCGTGGTGGATGGCACGGCGTTCAACGCTGAAGCCGGCGTGGAGATTGGCAACGTTGTTCCGGATCCGAAAACCCTGGATGGCAGCGAGCTTTCGCCGTTCGTGGGCGATGGCGTGATGTGGTCGGTGAGCATTACGGACGACGACCAGCGTGAGATGACAGCCGATCAGATCATCTCGGCGTTTAAGAACGGGCAATTCAACGATGCTACCTTCATTTGGAAAGAGGGCATGGATGATTGGAAGCCCCTCCTGGATGTCCCTGAATTTCAGTCGCTCCGAGCGCCCGCTCCTGCTCCGAAACCTGTAGCCGCAGGCATCCCCAGGCCGGCCGCCGCCGGTGTTCAAGCAGCGGCCCAGCCCGCAGCGTTCCCCCCGGCGCCAGCAGCTTTCCCAGCATCCCCCGCTGCTGCCACGCCCGCTGCTGCGGCAGCACCTGCGGGCAAAGGGGCACTCCCGCAGGCGCCGGGCAGGATCTCCACGCTGCCCCAGTCACCGGCAAGAGCCTCCACGTTGCCGCGGCCCCGCATCTCCAACACTAAAGATCTTTTCAGCACTGCCGGTGCTGCCGAAGAGGAAATCGCAACGGCCCCCGCACCGCAAGTCAGCAATTCTTCAGACGCTACCGGCTCGCGCAACGAAAGCTCGGTTCTCTTTTCCCTGGATGCCTTGAAGCGTCAAAGCACCGCGCCCCCAGCCCCCAGCAAAGTCAAGTCTGACGATCCGTTTGGCCTCGGGAACCTTGGCAGTGGTGGTGGCGGTCTCGGAGGGTTTGGCGGCGGCGGTTCGCTATTCACGCCCGACGCCCACGCCCTCCTCACAGCCCCCGCGGCCGCACCCCCGCCATCGGCGCCGATTGCTCGACCGGGCGCGCCCGCCGCCTTTGATGTGGCGCCCATGCCACAGAAGAAGAAGAGCCCGCTGATTTGGGTCATTGCAGGCGTTGCAGTAGTGGCTGTTGCTGGCGGCGCCTTCGCCATGTTCGGAGGCAAGAGTGAGAGCCCCACCGCTGAAAGTGGGGAAGCTTCAGCAAGCAACGCCGGCGACAGTGCGAACAAGGCATCCGAAGAGGCCAAAGCCAAAGCCGACGAAGAGAAGAAAGCTGAAGAGGCCAAGGGTTCCGCCGGAACCGCCGCGCCGAGCTCTGGCACCACCAAAGCCGCGGCCCCGGGCGGCGGCGATAGGGCCAGCACCACGAGCCCAGCGGCAACAGCAGCTGCGGCATCGCCGAAGGCCGGAAAACCCAAAGTGGAGGAAGCGTCCTCAGCAGGAGGTGGGTCCACGTTTAATGTCGGCGCAGCAAAAGCCGCGCTCGCAGCAGCTGCAGGTCAAGCGCCGAGCTGTAAGAAGAGTGGCCAAGGTGGAAGCGGGAAAGCAACGGTTACGTTCTCACCGAGCGGTGGAGTTTCGAGCGTCACCATCTCCGGGATATCCGGCTTCGCCAGCAATTGCGTGAGTGGCTTGTTCAGAAAAGCCCGCGTCCCCGCCTTCAGCGGAGCACCTGTCACCGTCTCCAAGGGCTTCAAGATCCCCGAGTGAAAACCTCGCGGCCGAGTTTGGGTTCTCTCGCCAGCGCGTGCGGAGCAACGGGGTAAATCGCAGCACCTCCGCGTGCGAAACCTCCGCGCACGGGGTCCCAGCGTAGAACGAAGTACTTAGCATGCTAAGGACTTCGTTCTTAACTCGAACCCCTAACCCGAGCGCGAACGTGTGCGTTGTTGGCACCGGGCAAGCTAACGCCCAGCAACTCAGGTCTTTGGGGCGTTCTCTGGGCTTGCTGGCACTTTTGCGGGGTAAGCTGGTCGCAATCGTGCCTGGGCCCCCGCTCATTGTTGGAGAGTTGCTCAACCATGCGTATGCGCGCGCGCGGCGAGCCTGGACGGAACAGAGCGACCAACTGTATGCCGAGCTGGCCAAGCATCAGGCGCGGCTTGGAGCACGCTACCTCAACGTGAACCTGGGAAGCACGTCGACGTTCGCCGTGGACCCAGAGGACGCTCGGCGACGCTTGCCGCGCATTATCTCCACACTCCAAGCAACCACCACGACGCCGCTCGGGTTTGATTCGACCGATCTTGAGCTTCAGCGCATTGCACTCACTCATTACGATCGCACTCGCTCCCCTGCGCCATTGCTCAATTCGATCGCAAAGACGCGCCCTCACCTTGATGCGTGGTTCGCGCTCATCGAACGCTTCAAGCCCAAAGTTATTGTGATGGCTGCCGATGGACTGATGGGGTCTGAAACATCTGTGAACAGCACCGAGGCTGCTCTCGATACTTGCTTAAGGTTCGCCCAAGAACTCCAGCACGCGGGGCTCACCCCAGACGACATCTTCTTCGACCCCGGGCTCGGCGTATTGGGGCACGACCCGCTCGGCCTCATCCCTCGCAGCTTAGAACTACTGAAAAAGCTCTCCGAAGCGCCCGAACTTCGCGGAACGCACCGCATCGTGGGCCTCAGCAACCTTACCGCGTGCACGCCCAAGGCACTCCGAGCCGAAGCTCAACGAGCCTATTTGGAGCAAGCTTTGCCACTTGGGCTAGATTGCATCCTAGCGAATCCAGAAACACCGGCGGCTCGGGCGGCGCAACGCTCATTTCACCTGAGAGCTTGATCCAAGCGCCAAGCCAAGCGTGTTTGCCGCTCACCCGTACGCACTTCGGATAGCGCCATCTTCATGGCGCGAGGATCCGCCACCACCACGCACAATTTTTTTGCACGCGTGACCGCCGTGTAGAGCAAATTGCGAGATAGGAGCAGATAATGCGACGTCGTGAGTGGGATCACCACGGCCGCGTATTCGCTTCCTTGGCTCTTATGAATACTCGTAGCATACGCCAACGTGAGAGATTCTATCTCTTGCCCTTCGTAGCGAACCCGGCTCCCTTCAAAGTCGACAACCAGCGACCCGCCCTCGGCATCTACCTCGATAATGCTTCCGAGATCTCCATTGAAAACCTCCTTCTGATAGTCGTTCTTTACCTGCATCACTTTGTCGCCCAGGCGTAGCTCTTGGCCACGCACCGCGAGCGCTGGGCCGCCTGGATTGAGGAGCGATTGCAGGAGCTCATTGAGGCGCGTGGTCCCAACCGGGCCGCGATGCATAGGAGTTAATACGCGAATGTCATTTCTTGGATCCAAGCCAAAGTGATTAGGAATACGCTTGGTTACAAGCTCCGCTATCAATTGGGCAGCTTGCTCGGCGTCACTCCTTGAAATCACGAAAAAATCCGCATTCTTCTCGTCTGCCGGCGCACTCTCCGGGGTATCACCCCCTAGGATTCGGTGCGCGTTTTGCACGATGCGGCTCGTTTGCGCTTGCCGAAAGATCTCGTGCAACATGGAACGAGGCAGCTTAGGCGTCGCCAATAGATCGCGTAAGACGGCGCCCGGCCCTACCGATTGCAGCTGATCAGCATCACCCACAATAACCAAGCGAGCGTTATCCGCCACGGCCTCCATTAAAGCGGCTGCCAGGAACGTATCGATCATGGAAGCTTCGTCCACAATGATCGCTTCGGCTTCGATCGGGTTGTTCACATGACGCTGGAAGCGCCCCAGCCTCGGCTCAAACTCCAACAGCCGATGCAACGTAATTGCTACTTCGCCGGTGGCTTCAGACAACCTCTTCGCAGCCCGCCCGGTGGGAGCCGCGAGTCGGACTTTGAGCCGCGCCTTACTAAGCACGGCTAAGACGGCACGAATAATGGTCGTCTTACCGACACCGGGCCCACCGGTAATGATGCACACTTTGTTCTCGGCTACGAGCTTCACGGCGCTCTGCTGCGCCTCAGCCAACGTAATGTTGCGCGTTTTTTGGTATTCGAAGAGGAGCTTCTCCACGCCCGGGAGTGCGGGAGCCTTGGCGGCCATCAAACGGCAAATATGCTCTGAAATAGCTACTTCGGCCTGGTGCAGGCGGACAGGGAAAACGGCCGAATCTTCGACCACCAAGCGTGATTCCGCCCACAAAGCATCGACAGCTGCCTCCACGTGGCCGGTATCGATTTCCAACATGGCGGCGGCCTTCTCTACCAAGAAGGCGCGCTCTACGAACGTATGCCCATTTTCAACCAAGGCATCGAGCTCGTGCATTAGCCCCGCTTGAGCGCGCTCGGGGTGATCCCGCACGATGCCCAAAGATTGAGCTATCTTGTCCGCTGTTTTGAAGCCTACCCCACGCACCTGTAGCGCGAGGCGGTATGGAGAACCTTGCACAATAGAAGCCGATTTGTCCCCATAGTGCTTCCAGATGCGAGTGGCGAGCGCTGTAGATACCCCGTGTGACTGCAAGAGCAGCATGAGATTGGAAATCGCACGTTGCGAGGTCCAACTCTTCTGAATGTCTTCGACACGCTTCTGGCCAAGCCCCGGCACCTCGCGCAGGCGTTGAGGATCTACATCGAGCACCTTGAGCGTCTCGGCTCCAAACTTTTCGACGATGCGTTTGGCTATTACTGGGCCGATGCCGGGTATCAAACCGGAGCTGAGATACTTTTCGATGCCTTTTTGGGTATTGGGCGCAATAGCCACCAAAGACTTCACCTGAAACTGGCGACCGTGACGCGCATCTTCCACAAAGCTCCCAGTAACGCGCACTTGTGTGCCGGGACCCACGGCCTGAAAAGTTCCCACCACCGAAACAGAACCCAGCGCCTTATCCGCCCCCTCCAATGACCCCACACGGATCACTCGAAAGCTCGTCTCCTCGCTTTCGTAAGTCACGCGTTCCACTTCGCCGGTCAGGGTGATGGCCACAAGCCGAGACTCTAGCTCGTTGCCTAAGCGAGAGGCCATCTTGTCAAGCGCGGCCGAGGCCAGTACCTCTAAACAACGATGCGAGGACACTCACGAATTCATAGCCGCTGCGGTTGCTCGCTCGGGGTACCGCCCTTTGCAATAGCTGGAACGCGTAGGAACTACGAACGCAGCCGACCCTTCCGCCTAGAGCACCTACGGCTGGTGTTGAACCTCGATCTTCCGGCACAGGAAGTTCGAGGAGAGGCGTACTGGAGCTTTCGACGAGTGTCCCAAAGTGCCACCAGCCTTACGCTGGATGCCGTGGGTTTCGCGGTAGCAAACGTTGACTTGTTGAGCGGTGATAGCTGGGAGCCGATCGAGTACGACTACGACGGGGACCAATTCACGATCCACATTCCCGCTGACCTCAGCTTTGGGCAGTTGAGAATCGGCTACCGAGCGCGACCAGAGCGCGGCCTTTATTTCCTGAAGCCCGACAAGTTCGTTAAAGACCGCCCAGTGCAAGTGTGGTCCCAATGCCAAGACGAAGATGCTCGCTACTGGTTCCCCTGCCACGACAAACCTCACACCAAGATGACGTTTGAGTTGGAGGTCACGGTGCCACACGGCATGGTGGCCCTTTCGAACGGCGAGCTCTACGCGGAAAGCACCCCGAAGGGTCAACCTTGGAGCTACCACTTCAAGATGAACGACGCCTTGCCCAGCTACCTCGTAACGCTTGTGGTGGGAGATTTCAAACGCGTGAGCGATCGCGATGCCGTAGTGGGCCCCGAAGGCATGCGGCGCAACATACCGATTACGTACTTCGTTCCGCCAGATAAAGCGCGCGGGGCTTCGCGGAGCTTCGGCGAAACGCCGCGTATGGTGGAGCTCTTTTCGCGCCTTACGGGCGTCGATTTCGCCTGGAGTCGTTACTCACAGGTAGTAGTGAGCGATTTTATTTTTGGTGGGATGGAAAACACAACGGCAACCACCATGTATGAGTACGTCCTGCTCGATGAAAAGGCGGCACTGGACAACACCTCCAACGATCTTATCGCCCATGAGCTTGCCCACCAGTGGTTTGGAGATCTCTTAACCTGTAGGGATTGGTCGCACGCCTGGCTCAACGAAGGCTTTGCGACCTTCTTCGAACACGTAGAGCGCGAAGATCGTTTGGGCAAAGACGAATACGAATACGGCGTTGCGAGCGATCTTCAAGCTTACCTCTCTGAAGCCAACACTCGTTATACACGCCCCATTGTTTGCCGGGAGTACGCCGAGCCCATCGATCTGTTCGACCGTCACCTTTACGAGAAGGGCGGGCTCGTACTGCACATGCTCCGCCGCCATATGGGCGATGAGCTTTTCTTTTCGGGTGTGCGCCGTTACCTGGAGCTGCATCGAGGTGGCATCGTAGAGACGACTGATCTGATGCGAGCCATGGAGTCCGTTTCGGGCGAATCTTTCGAGGAGTTCTTCGACGAATGGGTGTTTCGAGCGGGCCACCCCGTGCTCAAAGTGAACGTCAGCTACGACGAAAAGCTTCTCTCCGTTCAAGTCAAACAGACCCAAACCACAGGCCTCTTTGCGCTCGACGTGGAGATCTTGGTGTGTACCAAGTCGGGAACCCTTCTGCGGCACCAGAAGCGTATCGACTCCGTTCAGGACGCCATTGCTGTGCCTTGTGCAGAGAAGCCCCAGTGGGTTGCCTTCGATCCTGATTTCAAGCTCACCGCTCCCGTGACCCTCACCTGCCCCGCAGACATGTTGCGCCGTCAGCTCACGGATGCGCCAACCGCTCGCCTCCGCTGGGTTGCCGCTGAAGCTCTTGGGCAACGCTCTGATTTGCTGAGTGTGGAGGCTCTAGCCAAATCCCTAGCCAACGAGCAAGAGGCGTGGATGGTGCGCAGCGAGGCCGCTGAGGTCCTCGGCAAGCTGCGTGGAGATTTGGCGTTTCAAGCTTTGAGTGCCGCACTCAAGACCCCCCACCCCAAGGTGCGCCGTGCGGCCGTTGCGGCCCTTGGTCATTTTCGCACGCCAGAAGCTGTTGAGAATCTGCTGCCGCTCGCCGAAGAAGATGCGAGCTACCTGGTGGAAAGCGAAGCCAGCCGCGCCCTCGGCCGCACTCGCCAACATGGAGTCAAAAAGGCTCTCCTACGCTTGTTAGAGCGCAAATCGTGGGCGGACATCACGCGTGCGGGGGCACTCGATGGCCTTGGCCTTTTGCGCGACGATTCCACGCTTGAGGCACTCATCGAGCACTCAAGCTACGGCAAGCCCACTCGGGGAAGGCGCGCGGCGATCTCGGCTTTGAGCCAAGTCTCAGAGTCTCGAAAAGTGCGGCATCACCTGGAAGAGCTACTCGACGATCCGGATCCGTACCTGCGCATCGACGTAGTAAGAGCTCTAGTGCGCCTCGGAGATCTGAAGGTACGCGGAGCACTCACCCGACGCCTAGAGCGAGAAACAGACGGCCGCGTGGAGCGTCGGCTACGAGAAGCCCTGCGTGAGCTCGTGAGCACCAGCAAAGCGGCTCATGGGGAAGACGTAGAGGCGCTCAAGCATGAGCTTTCCGATCTCAAAGCACGCATGAGCAAGTTGGAAGGTCGCCACAGTTCCAAGCACGATGCGGCAGCTAACAAAGAGCGCAGTTCGAAGAGTGCGACAACCGGCACGGAGCGGAGTTCCAAGGATGCCCCAGAGTCAGGTGAGGCGCCCGCGGCCAAAAGAGCTCACGAAGCCAAAGAGCCGACGCACGCTGAGGAGCCAACCCGCAAGAAGGGCAAGAAGCAGAAGCACCAGGCCGCACCTACGGAGCCCCCAAATCCCACAAAAAAGCAGAAAAAATCCCAGAAATCCAAGGCCCCCTCTTTGCCGCAGAAGCCCGCAACTAAAGCCAAGGGTCGAGGCAAGAAGGCGCGCTGATCGCAAGTCACCGATTCGTGGAACAGCCGATGGAAACACCCCCCGTAACCTTGGAGCTTGATGGCAGAGTAGCGTGGGTAACACTCCGCCGCCCTGCGAGAATGAACGCTCTCTCGCGTGCCATGGTGCTTGAGTTGGGAACAATTGGGCGAGAGCTTGCAACCCACGCGAAGCTCCGCGCTATTCTCCTCACAGGCGAGGGCGACAAAGCCTTTTGTGCCGGCGCCGATCTCAAGGAACGCGCGGGCATGAGCGACGACGAAGTGCGCGCTCAACTCAATCTTTACCGCACCGAGCTCAATTGGCTCGATAGCTCCAGGGTGCCGGTGGTAGCTGTCATCAACGGTGCCGCGCTCGGAGGCGGACTAGAATTGGCCCTCATGTGCGATCTGCGCATCGCAGCAGGCCACGCCAGCTTGGGCCTCCCAGAAACAAGCCTCGGCATCATTCCAGCCGCAGGCGGCACCCAGCGCCTGCCCCGTATCATCGGTGAAGGCCGCGCTAAACAGCTTATTTTACGGGCCGAACGGCTCACAGCCGAAGAAGCCCTGCAAATCGGCCTCGTAAACCATGTGGTACCTCACGGTTCGGATTTACGAGCAGAAGCGTTAGCCTGGATAGCTCCACTTCTGAATGGCGCCCCCCTAGCCCAAGCCGCCGCACTCACTGCGATTGAAGCCTCTCACACTCTCCCCATTACCGAAGGTCTCGAAGTAGAACGCCAAGCGTACGAAGCGTGCCTCACGAGTGCTGACCGAAGGGAAGCACTCACAGCTTTCTCAGAAAAGCGGAAGCCGGTATTTCGGGGGGTGTAAACTCGGTATCAGTCGAGCCACCCCTTAGAGAGATGCCCTGAAAGGAGCCTAAACGGAGGGGATGTCTCGCGCGGCTCAGCCAACAACCTCTTGGAGAATCCCCGGTGCGTAATGTGGCTCGCCATAAGCGCCAAGGTCGCCCATGGGAACACCCATCTGGAGTGCGATAGCTTTGTAGAGCTCACCAGCATAGCGATCTTGGGCCACAATGCGCTGCCCTTGAATGAGACCTAGATTCTTGCCACCCGCCATCCAGAACGGCATGTCGACGGTGCCGTGGGTATTCACAGAACCCTCGGAGATGTCCCCAAAGGGGTTGTTAAACGGCGGGGCACCGAATGCGTAGTTCTTCTTATAGTAGTCCGAAAGATAGTGGCCGGAGAGCTCACTGCTCCAAACCACCGCCGTGTTGTCGAGGACGGTGCCGGTCCCCTCGGGAATCGAATCAAGAGCGGTCAGGAAGTTCTTGATGTTCTGCGCCCATACCTTGCTAATGGCCCTAAATTTCGCGCGGTGGCAATTCTGAGCCTCAATGAGCGCGGGATCGTTCATATTATCGGTGTCGATAATTGCACAGCCCTCCCCATCAAACCCCTGCATACCACCCTCCTGCCAGTGGCTGTGCACGTGGCTGGGCTCGTAAGAACCAATGCGGAACACGGCAACCTTCGTTTGGTTACAGGCAATTGCGTGTGCCAGGAGTAACCCCATCTTGTCTGCGTCGTCGCTTGATGCGCTGATCGACGTATCACATACCCCGTTGAACTGGTTGCCAGTGCCACCCAGGTCGGTGCGAATCTGACTCAGCGCTTGGAGGTGTTGATCGAGTTTGGCGTATTCCGCCGCAGGGGCGACGGAGCGCAGCTTGTTCAACTCACTCGTGAGGTAGCTATTGAGCGCGAGTTCATTCTGCGTTTTCGCTTCAGCCGTGCTTGTGGTTGCCGGGGGTGGCATGGTCGGTGCGTTCCTGAACAGCTCTGCCTGGACGGCCGCAACCTGCCCAGGGCCACCAACGAATGCTGAGTTTCGCTGACCTGGGCCGACCCAACTGATCGGTAGATCGAGAGCATCATCGGGCGCGTGGGTACCCATGTACACGGAAGCACCATTGGCGATCTTATCGCGCAGGAAGATGTCGATCGACTGACCTCTATTGCCAGCCGTCGCGTTACTCCCGGACGAACGCCACGCGCTCAGCATGGAGCAGCGCCCCGAAGGATGCTCTTCGCCGCCATGGTCGGGGATCTGTAGGCCATCTAGGACACTAAACTTACTCTTGAGGGGTTCGAACATGGTCATGTCCGGACCCAACGTATACCCCGTGCCGGTGCCCGTACTTGCAGCTCCGCTATCTGCCCCGTTCGGAGTAAAGAGGAAAACGAACCGCTTAGGAGCCGTCTGTGCTTCAGCGGACTTGATGAAATAGCGGAGAGCCGATGCAGCGAAGGTGGCGGTGCCTAGAGCTCCAAGAAACTTTCGACGATGGGTCTTAATCAGCATGTTCGTAAACTCCCGAAGCTTTGTTCAGTCGGCGCGTGGCGAAAGGGCTGTCTGTACGAGTGCGTCACGGAAGATATCCGTGAGCTTGAAGCTGGAAGCGCCCGCACTTTCGGTTATCTGACTCACGGTGCAGCTATCATCCCTAACGGGAGTCACGCCGGCAGAGGCAGCCACCGCTTGTGCGCGGGTTACGTATTCAAACGCCTTGATGCTGGCACAGAGCTGAGCTTCTCGTTTAGCTGCCATCTTCGCACCGAGATCTGCCATGTCGGTATAGGTGAAGTCCCGAGCTGTGCCGGGAACAATCGCATGGGCGCCGGAAGGATCAATGGCCTGACCTCCATCGTCCAACTCGCGTGGGTTGCCAATCTCGTCGTACCGTTCCATCGGGTAGGCAAGCGGGTTGATGCGCGTGTGGCAACCACCGCAACCTGGAAGGCCCTCAATCGCTTCAAATTGGGCGCGAATGCCCTGAGGAAGATCTTTCGGCTTGGTAATGCCCGGAGGAGGAGGCTGCTGGCCTTCGCAGAAGAAAGCGTTCACGAGGGCGCGACCTCGCTTTGGCAAATCTGTGTGCTCAGGCGCTGAGATGCTCGCGATAAAGCCAGGCATCGCCATAATACCGGGGCGACCGTACTTCTGAATCAATGGATTCTGTGCGTCTTTCATCAGCACAGATTGGAAATTCTGCGTGAGCAAGCGCAAAAGATCGCCCGTTCCCGGGGCCAGGAGCTGATCGTAAAGCGTGTCGTAGGTTTCCTTCTGGAGCTGCGCCTGAAACGGCAAGTCGAACCCCGGGTGCTTCGTCTGATCTTTGGCGAGGTTTCCACCCGTTAGGGCTCCCAAGTTGAACCATACTGCCAGAAAATCGTTCGTGCCTTTCGCAACGGATGCGGGCATGAGCTGCTGATCAATGAGCGCAGCCAGACTCGCCGGATTGGGTGATGGCAGCGCGCGAATTGCCTGAATAAACGCGTCCGTAGGGGGAAGCTTCGTAATACGGAAAGACAGGTACGAGGCCATCTCCTCCGGGCTCATGGCCGCAGGGACGTTTCCGGCCACCGTGCGATCGATCCCTTCGGTCGCGTACACGGACTTCGGCGATAGGGCCATTGCTCGCGTCGCGTACTCAAACGCTGTTTTACCGTCGGAACGACCGGCAACTTCGGAGGCGAGAGATGCAAGCGCCGTGACATCTTCAGGGGTGGAGCGGCCGCGGAAGAACTTCTTCGTGGCCGCATCTAGGTACGCCGAAGTGCAGGTGGCGTTCTTCCCAAACTCCGAAACGTTGCACCCAAGGCCCATCGGAGCCGCGGAGGCCAAGGTTGCGCTCCCGGTCGCCACCGCATCCAGCTTGATGTAGCGATTCTTGTCGACTGTGTCGTTGAGCGCAGGCGCGATACCAATCGTGCTTGCCGGAACAAAGCCAGCGGTGCTGGCCTGATCGATCGGTGCCGCCGCACCCACCGAGGCGGTAAACTCAGCCGGAGAGAGCAACATGATTCGGCGTGCGGCAGGCGGTGCCACAGCGCCCGGGTCGCACTTCAAGTTGAAAGGCTTCAACTGCTCGCCCGTAGGGACCGTTGCAGGGCTTCCCCCGGAACCCGCTGGGGTGCCACCCGTGCCGACACTGCTCCCCCCACCCAACCCGTTGACGCTTCCTCCAGCACCCGTCGTAGCAACGGGCCTCGGCGGACGATTCGACTCCACCGTGGGCGCACACCCCGCCGCCAACAAAAATAAGCTCGCGGCGAGCCCAGAACCTGTAACGAGAGCAAACGTTCGAAGGGGTAAACTCATGTCCCAATTCCTGCCAAGTATTGCCTGCTGGTGAGTGTCGGGATTGTACTACGCGGCTCACCACCTCTTTAGAGAGGCGGCAGCTGCAAGTGGTGTAATTATACTAGTGCGTCCCGCACCGGAGCGCCATGGATAAATCCCTCATTGGCTATGAAAAGGCAGCAGATCCGGGGGGCGACGGGGGTAGGGCAGGGTTGACACATCCATGTGCCACAATCGGCGGCGTCAGCCTCGTTCGAAGGAAATGCGAAACATGTGCGCACTGTCGAAGATCCGCTTGAAATGTTTGGCCCCGCACGGTCGCGGATTCGCCCCAAAACGGATCAATCCATACTCACCGAAATCTCTAATCTACTCCGTGTGTCATCGGCGGACCCCGGATTGCATTTCACCATCTGTCATCCCCGTAGCGGGGGGCTTTGTTCATCTGGGCCTGGTTGATGGCCGCCTCTAGCTTGTTGCTCCCGCGCAGGCAGGGGTAGCAGTCGGCGCGCTTGTTGGCCCCGCAACCCGTCTCGTTCTTCAAGTCTTTGAGCGGCTTGAGAGAGCGTTCGTCTGCGAACTGCACCGCGCGATCGAGAAGCTTCAAGGAATCTTCGCAGCTTTCAGCCGCGCGAAGGGCTAACGCAATACTAAGCGCCTCAGACCAGTGTTGTTTCACTTCGGCGGAGAAGAGCAACTCTTTGGCTTGCCGGGTGGCTTCCGTTACGAGCGAGGTGGCCGCGTACGTATTGAAGAGAAGATCCGCACCGTCGCTCTTCAGGCGTTTAGCTGCAAAGTTCAGGATCCTCGGGCCTACGCTTGGCTCATTTACCTGTAACCTAAGGCCCGAGAGCAGTTCAGGGCTAAGCGGCGTGTTTTCGTCCACGGAGAGCACATGCTCTATCGCGTCCAAGGCCTTCTCTACTTGCCGCTGCTTGAGCCGCCCTTCGGCTAACGCCGACCACTCCGCAGCGCTTCGCTCTGAATCAGCCCGCAGCTCCAACCCATCGAGCGCAGTCTTGTTGCCCGTGCGTGCAAGGCGGAGAAGATTTCTGAGCTCGGGAGGCATGGCTTCTTCTTCGCCTGAGCCACCACTTAGTCCATCGCTCCTCTGCTGTTGGAGCGCAGATGCGCCCGAACCTGGAGAACCCAGCGAGGCACGCTTCCCGCGGAGGGAGGCCCCCAAGCCCACGACCAGCAAAATGGCTAAAACAGCGCTCAAGAGGCGCCCCCGTGAGAGCCCCACTATTGGCGAACCCTCCAAAAACATCCTCAACCAAGGGAGCCTATCGCAAACCGATCGGACCCGCTTTTCCAAGACGCTGAACTGTGTAAGAGCCACAGCGAGACCTTGGCGGATTCGGCTTGAAATAGGCGCGGAGCCGCCCACAGCGATGATTCTTTCCGTGGGCGCCACCCCGTGGCCCAGCTCGCTGCTAGGAAGAGTCGCTCGAATACCGAGCAATTCATCCAACTTGGCAACCAGCTCCCCCGCTGATTGCACGCGATCTTCCACATTCTTCTGGAGGAGCTGGGCAACCAGAGCTCGCACGGGTGTGGGGATTGAATCCGGAAGCTGTGGCGGCGCTTCCACCAACTGCTTACTGAGCAGCGCGACGAGCTCACTTGCCTGAAAAGTGGGTGCCCCACGGAGCATCTCATCAAGGATCAGTCCGAGAGCATAGAGGTCAGCGCGCTGGTCCACTGTTTGCCCCGCAGCTTGCTCAGGCGCCATGTACTGAGGCGTGCCAAACACAGCTCCAAACTGCGTCACCGGGCCACGCGTGGGTTCGTCACCCTTCACCTGCGCAATCCCAAAATCGAGCACCTTCACGAGATCCGGCGCCGATTCTCGGGCAACTAACATGATATTGTCGGGCTTGAGATCACGGTGCACTACGCTTACCGCATGGGCCGCGCCTAGCCCCAGGGCCGTCTGGCGAGCAATTGAGAGAGCTCGCTCTACAGGCAACGCCCCTTCTTGCTGAAGCAACTCGCGCAGCGTCTTGCCAGCCACGAACTCCAGTACCAAGTAGAAGGAGCCGTCTTCGAGGCGCCCAAAATCAGTGGCGGTGGCTACATTGGGGTGTTCGATGCGCCCTGCCGCTACAGCTTCTCGCTCAAAACGCCGAACGGCTTCGTCCAGGAGCGTCATGTGGCGATGCAACACCTTCACCGCGAAGGTCTTTTGCATCAGCACATGCTGTGCCCGATACACCGCACCCATGCCCCCTTCACCCAGCAGCGCCTCGATCCGATAGCGCTCGGCAATGATAGCTCCGACGGGCAGGCGTTGGTTGGGATCTTGCGTGTCGTCGTCGACGTGCTCGCGCATCGCCCCCAAGTAATAGGCCTAGGCTCCCTCGCCTTCTACACCCCAGCGAAATCGGGGGCTGGATTGCGCAAATCCGGCCAGAAGACTGCAGTCTGGCGAGCTCTTCCACAGTGAGCCATAGGGAGGTTGGGGGCTTTTCCGGGACCCCTCCACCGCAAACGCACTGGTTCGGTCGCCAAAATGTTGATATGGGGCGCACCCACTGCCTACCCTTTGCATTATCCCATGACACCGAACGGCCAAGAGCCTGCGCGCGACGAGGATTTGGACGGAGGCTGGGATGTGGAGCAGCCTCCGAAGCCATCTGTGCCGGCACCTGAGCCGTCCGGGAGCATGGCTTCCGCTCCCATCCTGAGAGTGAGCAGCCGGGTCCCCATTTCACCGACAGAGCTTGACAGCACCCCGCTCGACTCTGAGTGGGACGCGGCGCCCGCCGAGGCACCGCCGAAGCAGCAAGCGCCGGAGGCGCAGGCACAGGTTAAAGCACCCACCGGTCAGCCGTCGCCAAAGGCCCAGGTGCCACCTGACACCGTCAGAACCCCATCCAAAAAGCAAGCTGCGGTTGCATTTCAAGAGGTGGCGGCACGGCCTAAGAAAGAAATTTCAAACACCAAGGCGCGCAAGCTTTGGGAACGCGAGCAGCGAGCCAAAAAGAAGGCCGCAGCGGCCGCGGCCTCCAAGGACAGGAAGCGAGAAAAGAAAGCAGCGCGCCGGAAGGCCGCACGCCTAGAAGCAGAAGCTCAAGCCAAGGCATCATCAAAACAAACAACGAAGGCGGCCGAGCCAACTAAGCGCGTGCGTAACTCCGAGAAGGCTCCCCGCAAGGTGGGACCTAGCGTCCGGCCTTCGGAGCCCGCTGAGGCGTTTGATGAACCCCGTTCTTCACGGCCCTATGTATCGCCAGCAAAAGCACGCACCCTAGACACGCGCACGCTACTAGGCGTCGCCATTATTCTCGCAATTGTGATGGCCGGCGTGTGGTTCGTTTCGCGTCATTAGTGACCCAACTAGGCCGCCAGCATCGATCAGATGCGGTAGCAGCGGCCGGGCCTCATCGACCGGATAGGGTTTGCTCGACATGTACAAGTTAGCAGTCATGTCGGCCGCTCACGCAAGCCGACGTTTCGCGTTTTGCGCCAAACTCACCGTGAACCCATCACGTCATCGTCACCAGCTCTTCGGCCGCCGTTGGATGAATGGCGACCGTATTGTCGAAGTCGGCCTTTCTGGCACCCATCTTCACCGCCACCGCGAAGCCCTGAATCATCTCGTCTGCGCCACGCCCAATGACGTGCACACCCAGGATCTTCTCCTCGGGGCCAACCGTTACCAACTTCATCGCCGTGGGCACCCGGTGTTGCGTGACGACGTGGTAGATGTTCGTGAATTTTGTTTCGTAACACTTCACAGATGCGCCGAACTGTTTCCGTGCATCTGCTTCGGTGAGCCCCACGGTGCCAATCGGTGGGTGGGAAAACACAACGGTGGGGATATTTTGATAATCCAGCTTTGCTTCGGGCTGACCGCCAAACAACCGATCCGCCAAACGGCGACCCGCGGCGATGGCTACCGGTGTTAACGTAAACTTGCCAGTAACGTCACCCACTGCGTGAATGGAAGAGCAGTTAGTGTCTTGATAGGCGTCCACCAAAAGGTGGCCCTCCGCATCGAGCTCAATACCGAGCGTTTCCAAACCTAGCCCAGCTGTTGAGGGTGCACGCCCAACGGCAAAAAACACAGCATCGGCGCTGAGCGAAAGCGGCTGCCCCTGCCCCATTCCGGCAAGCACGAAGCTTTCGCCTTCGCGTCTCAAGCCCTCAACAGCGAACTCGGTCTGCACGCGGACGCCCGCACGCTCAAGCTCCACCTGAAGCACGCTCCGAACGAGCGCATCGAAGCTTCGGAGCACCTCGGTTCCACGCAAAACCAGGGTTACCTCGGCACCCAGTGCGTTCAGAATACCGGCTAACTCCACGGCAATATAGCCCGCCCCCACAATTATCACGCGCTTGGGGAGCTTCTCCATTTTGAAGAAATCATCTGAGGTCAGCCCAAGCTCCGTGCCTGGAATATTTGGGCGGCGTGGGCTACCGCCTGTGGCCACTAAGATGTGCTTCGCACGAAATTGCGCCTCACCCACCGACACCTGATCAACGCCCGTTAACTTGGCCCACCCCTTCACGTACTCCACCCCCGCCTTGTTTAGATTGTTACCGTAAATGCCATTGAGCCGCTCGACGTAGGCGTCACGGCGCAGCTTCAGCCCTCTGAAATCAAACGGGCCCACTTGAAGAGAAAATCCATAGTCGGCGGCGTCGGCAATTTGTTCGGCGCACTCTGCCGCATTGAACATGATCTTTTTCGGCACGCAGCCCGCGTTCACACACGTGCCTCCAAGAGGCCCGGGATCGATGAGCGCAACCCTCGCGCCATATTTGGCGGCTCGACGAGCCGACGCTATTCCTCCGCTTCCCCCACCGATGACCACGTAATCCCACAAACTCATGTGGGAATAACCCTAGGGCCGCCGTCTCCCCAACCCAAGCCTTTGGCTGCCAGTTTGTCAGTGGCCGCGCACGACTCACCCGCATCCAAGCCAATCTGGCAGCGGAGGGGTGCAGAGCAAAACCCGCGAGACCGGTGCATTTCGCTCAATTGTCGAACCTGCCGAGCCGATCCCGGTGCTGCTCCTGCTTGGCACATGCCTTGCTGAAGACACGAGCGAACCCAATCCCCTGCGTCTTGCACGTGTCCCATTCCAGCACCATGCCTCGCCCCCACGACCCCAACCGAAATTCCTCAAAAACGGCACGCTCCCGAACCCGAGGTTTTACGGCATTCGAAGCAGGCCTTGGAACGTGTGTGGTTGCTATCTTGGCGCTCGGGACAACAGCCTGGGTTGCACACTCTAAGACAGATGAGCGCGTGGCCACAGCTCACCACTGTGCACAAGTTATCCACGCGGCAGCGGCGGCGTGGCGCACAGAGGGTGAGAAAACGGGCTGCCCCACGGTGGCACAACTGGTTCATGAAGGCTATTTGCAGAACTCTCAGGCCAAGGCGGATCCATGGGGCGAGCGCTTCCGGGTACACTGCACAAGTGGGAGCTTTGTTGTGTATTCGGCAGGGCCCGACGCACGCTTACAAACGGCGGACGACGTCCACTTCCCAGAAGCCGCACGCGTTCCCTGAATAGGCCGGCGCCGCCGCATGCATCCTGGTAGGTTGTAAACCGGCAAGGCTGCGCTAGAAGCAGACCATGGTCCGCTCCCGGCTCACTCCCGTGTTTCTGAGCGCTCGGGGCTGCCCTGGATTTCCGGATCCAAGGTTGGCAGATGAAAGTGGCATGCTAGCAATCGGTGGAGATTTAGCGCCCGAACGGCTGCGGCTAGCCTACGAAAGTGGGATATTTCCTTGGTACGATGCGGGGCTGCCGCCCATGTGGTGGAGCCCTGATCCCCGGGCGTTGCTCGATCCTGAGCACCTTCAGGTATCGCGCAGTATGCGCCGCGTGCTCAGTAAGGGAGGCTTCGGTATCACGGCTAATCGCGCGTTTGGGCAAGTGATTGAAGCGTGTGCTTCGAATCGTCCTGAAGGCACGTGGCTCATTCCAGATATGATCGAAGCCTATACTCTATTGCACCAATCCGGGGACGCTCACAGCTTTGAGGTTTGGCGTGCAGATGAGCTCGTAGGGGGCCTTTACGGGGTGCAACGCGGCGCCCTGTTCGCTGCGGAAAGTATGTTCCACACCGAAACGAACGCTTCCAAGGTGGCGCTCGTGGCGGCTGTGCGTTTCCTTTTCAAAGCCGGCATTGAGCTCTTTGAAGTGCAGTTCCTCACCGAACATCTGGCTAGCATGGGAGCCTTCGAGGTGAGCCGCGAGGAATACTTGGCGCGGCTCAAAACTGCGTGTGGGAAATGCGTCACTCTCGGTGCGCGCACGCTGGCAACGTGACCGTCATCAAGGTGGCCTCGGGCAACCGCAAGCCTGACGCCCACTGTGCGGGGGAGCGTCCCGTCGACCCGGCGCGGCTCCGGAGGGTGGGCAGCGTTGCGGCACGCGGGCCGAATATATTTTATATAGTATTTTCAAATACTTAACCAAATCCCGGTAATTCCGACCAAATGAGTGGTAAATGGCCGCCCATGACGCCCGACCTCCTCCGCTCCCCGGCCTCTCCGCTGGTCGCCGAGTCCCTTTCTCATCTCCGTAAACTGGAAGCTGAAAGCATCCAGATCATGCGAGAAGTTGCGGCCGAATTTCAGAAGCCGGTGATGCTTTATTCGATCGGCAAAGATTCATCGGTGATGGTGCACCTGGCACGCAAGGCCTTCCACCCGGGCAAGCTCCCTTTTCCGCTCCTGCACATCGACACCACCTGGAAGTTCAAGGAAATGATCCGCTTCCGTGACAGCTTCTGTGCTGAACACGGCCTGGACCTATTGGTGCACACCAATGAAGAGGGACGGCGCGAGAACATCAACCCGTTCGACCACGGCAGCCAGAAGTACACCACCGTGATGAAAACGCATGCGCTGCTCCAGGCGTTAAGTGCTGGCGGCTACGACGCAGCCTTTGGTGGCGCGAGGCGCGACGAAGAAAAATCGCGCGCCAAAGAACGAATTTACTCCTTTCGTGATCGGTACGGGCAATGGGACCCGAAAAATCAGCGCCCCGAGATCTGGAGCCTTTACAATAGTCGCATCACCAAGGGTGAGAGCATCCGTGTGTTTCCGCTTTCCAATTGGACGGAGCTCGATATTTGGCTCTACATCCACTTGGAGAATATTCCCATCGTTCCTTTGTATTTCGCGGCACCGCGCCCCGTCGTTGACCGCGATGGCACGCTCATCATGGTGGATGACGAGCGCATGCCCCTCAAGCCAGGCGAAAAACCTCACCTAGAAACAGTGCGCTTCAGAACCTTGGGTTGTTATCCGCTTACCGGAGCCGTCCCTTCTACCGCTACCACTCTTCCCGCAATTATCCGAGAAATGCTGCTGACCAAATATTCCGAGCGGCAAGGGCGCCTGATCGACAGCGACGAAGAAGGCTCCATGGAAACCAAGAAACGCGAAGGTTACTTCTAAGCGTTGGCCCCTACGCAAAGGCACCTCGGCGATTTCGACCCCATTTCAAGGCATCCCCGTGACAACAGACACTTCAAGCACTCCCTATCGCGGCTCAGAATCGGTTGATGAGCGCAAGCTTATCGAAAGCGACGTTGAGGCGTACCTCGAACGCCACCAAAATAAAGAGCTCCTCCGCTTCGTTACCGTAGGCTCGGTGGACGACGGTAAATCTACGCTCATCGGGCGGCTCCTCCACGATACACACGGCCTTTACGAAGATCAGCTTTCTGCCGTTAAAAAAGCCTCGAAGCGCACCGGCGAAGAAATCGACTTTTCTTTCTTCACCGACGGCCTCAAAGCGGAACGCGAACAGGGCATCACCATCGACGTGGCCTACCGCTACTTCTCCACCGAGAAGCGCAAGTTCATCATCGCGGACACCCCGGGCCACACTCAGTACACGCGCAACATGGCCACCGGTGCGTCCACCGCACACGTCGCGGTGATCTTGATTGATGCCCGCCTTGGAGTGCTTCAGCAATCTCGTCGCCACGCTTACATCGCATCTTTGCTCGGCATCCCGCACCTTGCGGTGTGCGTGAATAAGATGGACCTTGAAGGCTACAGAAAGGAACGCTTTGACGAGATCTGCAAGGAATTTAAGGCGTTTACGGCACAGCTCCGCTTTTCGGAAGTTTCGTTTGTGCCCATCAGTGCCAAGCTGGGAGATAACGTAGCGCATCCAAGCACGCAAATGCCCTGGTACGACGGGCCCACGTTGCTGCTCCTTTTGGAAACGCTACCGCTCGATCGCGACCTTAACTTTTCGGATTTTCGCTATCCCGTGCAATATGTGCTGCGGCCCAATCTCAACTACCGTGGCTTTGCTGCGTCCATCGCTTCGGGCGTGGTCAAAAAGGGTGACCCCATCATGGTGCTCCCGTCGCGCAAGCTCACGCACGTAGCGGGCATCGATACCTTCGAGGGCGAAGTGGAGTCAGCTGCTGCTCCTCGCAGCGTTACGCTGCGTTTAGCCCAAGAGATCGACATCAGCCGTGGGGACATGCTCGTCCATCCGGACAACACGCCCAAAGTAGCCACACGTTTTGACGCGATGTTGGTGTGGATGAGCGAAAAACCGCTGGACCGCCAAAAAAGCTACCTGCTCAAGCACACCACTCAACTCGTGCGTGCCGAAATCCGCAGCGTGCAACACACCATCGATCTCGAACAGACGCTGGACCAGAAGCCAGCTGCGCGGCTCGAACTGAATGACATCGGGCGCGTCACCGTTTCATGCCATAAGCCCTTGTATTTCGACGCTTACACAAAGAATCGCACCACCGGCGCCTTCATCCTGATCGACTCGCTCACCAACAACACGGTGGCCGCCGGAATGATCCTGGATGCCGATCCACCACCTCCCACACGCGCCGAACGCGACGCAGATTCCGCCGCTCAGCCACGCTCACAGATCAGCCAAGCCGAGCGCGCCGAGCGTTTGGGGCAAAAAGGCGCCACCATTTGGCTCACCGGTTTGCCCGCTTCGGGCAAGAGCGCCATCGCTTACGCCCTCGAACGACGCCTATTCGATCAAGGTCGATTCGCCATGGTCATCGATCCTGAAGATGGCCTCGCGCGCAGTGCCCGCCCCGACGGCTCCAGCCCCGAGCAAGCACCCGAGCTCGCCCGGCGCGCCACCGACGCCGGCATCTTGGCCATTTTTGCTTTCGCCACACCGCTCCGTGCCGATCGCGCAGCTCTCCGCGATACGGTGGGTCCTGATCGCTTCGTGGAAGTACATGTGTCCACCCCCCGCGCCATTTGCGAAACCCGTGACCGCCGCGGAGCCTATGATCCCACGCACCCGGCACCGGAATACGAGGAGCCCCAAGAGCCGGACATTGCGATTTCTTTGGAGAAGCTGGATGCGGAGGAGGCGGCGTACGAGATCGTACGAGTGTTGGAAAAGCGCGGGCTTTTGCCTAGTTTGTACGCGCTTTAGGGGATTGGGGGGGAGGGGGTAGCTACATCCTCCAGTTACCAATTCGGTCTTGACTCCAAAATTCGTCACTACCAAGTGCCGGTTGTTATGTTCAAATCCCTAAGAAACCTGCGGTCGCCACTTGTTCCCTTCGGGCACGAACGCCACCTGAAACCGAAACTCGGTATCATCAACAACAACGCTTAGCTCGGGGCCGTCGTGCCAAGCACACTGAACCCGAACATAGGCGAGCGCCTTCGCCAGTTGCTTTCTGGAGGTGCTAGCTTTCACGTCGCTTACAGCTCGTTCTACACCTGAATCCCCCAACATGAATAGAATGGGAACACCGGGATCGCCGACAATATTTCGCAGAGATTCTGCGGCAGTCGGAAACAATATCGGCTCGACCCCCGACGACACCACAAGCACCAGTGTTGATGCCCACACGCAAAACGCGTTGGTCAACCGCTCGCTGGAAGCCGTCTGGGCATCATCGCTTTCCGAACGCCGGTAAGCTTTACCCGTGACGGTGCTGAGCAAGATCTCCGGTCCAAATACTCCTTCGACGCTCTGTGGCTGCATCAGGGTTCGACTCATGGCAGGTACCGTATGTTCGTGGCCTCGATAACTTTTCCAGTGAATTTGATGGTCGCGGTTGCGGCCTTGATTACGCCATCCCGGGCGACCACGAGAATCGGCTGGAAGTCCCCAAGTCGCCTCGATAACAATGCCTTGCTTCCATCTGCCAGTGCTTGGACACCTCCTGTCCCTCGACCGGAGGCCTCGTACATCGCCTTCAACACCTCAACGGTCTTCCCTTGGCTCATACCCATCTTCTGGAGTTCTCCTAGTGCCTTCGTGACACTGCCCCCAGTCCCGCGAAGGAGGTTACCAGCGATTTGCTGCGCAGGAGCGCCGACGGCTCCAATTCCTAGGTGCTCCGCGACCCATTTTCCGGCGCTGCTACCAGCCGCCGCCCGCCAGCCTGCCACTAAACCTTCAGCAATTAGCTGAGGGCCGAGGGCCGGCAAAATGACCAGGGGGTGCTGCTGGCAACTTTCCGCCCTGCAAGACCCGTCCAGCTCCGCATAGGGTTCATTGGGCTCAAATCCGCTTGGGTCTGTATACCTGAAAGGATTATTCTCGACGTAACTGTAGCGGTTGTGCGCCTGGCCACTCCTGAGCGCCTGAGCCCCGGTCAATGTTAACCCGAAGTTCCACGACACGAGGTCTCGGGACACGGCTGCGCCAATCCCGCTTGGCCCGACACCCACTGTGGGGCCGCGATTTTGTCCGTCGCCGGAAACGCCCGGGACATACCCCGCGGGTTGAAACCCAGCGTAAGGCACCGTTGCCTTCTGACTCGATCCACCGCTCGCCTGCGCTCTGCCCCGCCCCATCGGGTCGATGTCAACAGCGTTCACGTCCAAGTGATCCTTACAAGGGCGAATCCCGCACACCAGCGGACTGCGCAGGTTAGGCTCGCTCAAGGGATCCGGCGTCATGAATCTCGCCAACCGCGGGTTGTAAATTCGCCCACGCATGTTGATTAGGTTGGTTTCGTCGTCCTGTTCGTGGCCTGTGAAGCCGCGCGTGACGGTCGAAAGCGTGGTGAACGGACTTCCCAACGGGTTCACTGACTGCACCGTTGCATTGTCACTCAAGCGCTCGCCGAAGGGACTGAAGTTGAGCACGCTGGTCAGCTTCTTGCTCGAATCAGAGACGGCCGTGATCGAGCCAAGCTGATCCTCGTGAAAGTAAAGATTCCGCGTGTCGTCGCCGCCAAGGCCCACCACCTGCCCGATGAGGCGGCTGCCTGCCTGCACATACTGCACGTACTGGGGGTAGGCTGCTCCGTCGGTGTAGCGAAATTCACCTCCGTCCACGTAGATGGTCTTGCCGCGGCTCCCATTCTTAGTTCCGCCATAGACGTCACGTAGCTTTGCAACTCGATCTCCGAACGCGTCGTACAGGTAGTTGTAGTCGTAAGGGGATTTGTGAATTGTGCGCGGCAGATCAAATGCGGTGTAGTTGTTAGCTCCCACCTTTCGGTCACAAATTCGGTCCTGATCTTCCCAAGTTGAAACTGCTGATCGGCGCGTTGGCCGCCGCCAGAATTTGGAAGCAACACCAAGGACAAACTAAGCCTATCTCCTGGCTGGTCAGATTGTT
>JANRKO010000073.1:0-165149 GCA_033763455.1 Polyangiaceae bacterium | reverse complement strand
AGGCGCACAAGGCGCACAAGGCGCACAAGGCGCACAAGGCGCACAAGGCGCACAAGGCGCACAAGGCGCACAAGGCGCACAAGGCGCACAAGGCGCACAAGGCGCACAAGGCGCACAAGGCGCACAAGGCGCACAACAGGGCATCCACGAGCAACAGATTGGTCCGGCAGGGGCTCCAAGAGCTTCAGCGGCGTCTTCCGCCCGACTGGAGGGCAGCTGCTTTGGGTAGCGGTAGTGTGGTCGCAGTCGTGGCTCCTGACCGCTGGAAGGGCAATCTCCCGCTTCAAGCCTGCGCCCGCCTTGCCCCCAGGGATGTCGGCCCGCTCGTCGAGAAGCTGGAGTCGGACGCGGTCATCCAGGTGGTGGTGGCCCCGTTCCTCACGGAGAGCACGCGCGTACGCCTGCGTGAGAATGACATGGTTACCTCGACCTGACCGGCAACGCGCGCATCATCCTGTCCAAGCCTGGGCTATTTATCGAGGCGCAGGGGGCCGGCGAAGACCTGAATCGCGAGCCCCGGCACCGGGCGTCGCGCGGCACGTTTACGCGGTCATGATACGCGCGCCGCCCGCATCGTGCATGGCCTCGACGGCGCCATGGTTGATGCCGATATTATGACGCTCTCGGCGCTCGAAGAGGGCGACGTGCGCACTCTCGACTCACGCGTTGCGGGTCCCGCCGCGCTGCTCGTCGCAAAGGTGCACAAGATCGACGACCGCAACGGCTCGGAGCGCGCCAGCGACAAGGACGCCCTCGACGTCCTGCCCCTATTGCTCGGCACGGAGACCCAGGATCTTGCCGCAGGGTATGCAAAGCTCCTAGGCGATAAACGCTCCGAGGACGCTGCGCGTCGCGGTTGCAAGCTAGGCCGACGAAGTGCTCTACCAAGCCGTTGGCGGCATCAGCGATCTCATCGCGCAAGACGGTATTGCAAACGTAGATTTCGCAGTCGTTCGCACCGTGATGGCTAAGATGGGCCGCGCTCTCATGGGTTCGGGTTGCGCCAAGGGCGAAGGCCGAGCGCGCCTTTCGCACATGGATTCATGAATGCTCGCACCGAAGATGATGTTCGCGTCTTCGTGGGCCTGCTCTTGAATGAGCGATGCGGTCTCTTGAATTCCCAGCATTTTCATGTGGGGGTCGCCCGCGACGTTGATAAGAACGTAAGCCCCTTACAGACCACCTGCGGTAGCACGCTGCCACACGGCGGCACGCATGGCGGATGGCAAAGCATCAAAAGTACACGGAGACCGAGAGAGATGGGTGGCTTGCGAAGTGGCGAGCCAGCGGGCAGTCGGGGGCAAAGTTCGCGGCGCGAAATGGCTTAAAAAAGGCGACACTATATCGCCGGATTGAGTTGTTCGGATCGGAATTGTCCCAGCAATTGGCTCACGAAGCTGCCTCCACCGAAACAGCACGCTCGGGGCCATGCCGTGCCGCCGAGCTACCGTTCCCATGCTCGCTCAGCTCGGTCCGCCTCGTCCAATAGCGCGACCTTTTGTTCCAAACTGTGTTTCGGCCGTGGTTCTTTCTTGCTCTGTGCCATGTGACGCCTCCGATTGTATCAAAGGTGTCCGGTTTTTCAGGGGGCTACACCTGATGCTACGAGCATGCTTAGCTTGCAACCGACCCGTTGATGTGCGGGAATCGACGTTACGACATAAGCTGTCTCAAATGAATGGCTACTATTCTACTATTGCCGCCGACACACGAATTGCGTGTCTGCGAACTGCTTAGGAATTGATCTGGGTGCTCTAGCGAAACTCGTCTGGCGAGAGTCCATACTGCTCGAGCCACCTGTAGAGCTGCGTTCGATGCACTGACAGGTCCTTGGTAAGGCCTGATAGGTTCCCGTTGTGAGCTCGGAGGCGCGCGCGTAGCTCGCTGCGCGCTATGGGTGGCTCGATGTTACCGCCCTCCTCCTCGGAGGATACTTGGGCTCGTCGCTTTCTAAAAAAATCAACGATGTCGGAGTTCAGCTCGCGAAGATCCGACAGCTTCACGATGCGGCCGGGCTTGAGTGTCAACATCGTATGTGCGAGGGCCTGGAGTGCTCGAATGTTGAGGGGCCAAGGCCAGGTGAGAAGAGCCTCGGCGGCGTCCGGGCTCAAAACGAGCTTTTCGCCGCTGGGCTCAACGAATGAACGAAGCAACGGTAGAATCTCGGAGCGTCTTTCTCGAAGGCTCGGCATCCGGAAAACCAAATGAGCCAACCTTGCGTATAAGTCTTCACGAAAACGGCCAGCGGCGACAAGCGCCTTCAGATTGACGTTTGTGGCAGCCAGAATGCGGCAGTCAACGGTGACCTCGCGATCGGAACCAACTGGGCGTATTTTTCCCTCCTGAAGTGCTCGCAACAACGCGGGTTGCTGGTCCAACGGGAGGTCGCCCACTTCATCCAGAAAGACGGTTCCCCCATCTGCACGCGAGAAGAGCCCCTCGCGGGCCGCTCCTGCACCCGAGAACGCTCCCTTGACGTGCCCAAACAGCTCCGACGCAATGATCTCCCGTGGCAAAGCGGCACAATTTACGGGGACCATTGGGCCCTTGCGCCCGCTGAGCCCATGTATTCGTTGAGCAAGTCGCTCTTTGCCAGATCCTGTCTCTCCTAGGATTAGGGCCGGAAAGCGAGAGGGGGCAGCTAGTGCGACTTGCTCGTGGAGGGTTGAAATGGCGTCCCGCATCTCGACCAACATCACAGTTCCTCCAGCACGCACAACACTGCCGTGCTTCAGTAGGCATGTTGTCACCTTGGAGCCATCAACAAACGTGCCGTTCCTGCTGCGCGCATCCCCCAACCGGTGGCCTCCCGATCGACCGTCGTACACGATCCTAAAGTGCAAGCGGGACAACAGGGAGTCCTCTATCGGTGGACTCGACGACATCGCCACGTCCCGGCCAACGCTCACCACGGATCCATCGGTCGACAGCAGTGTGCGACGACCGATCGCGGAAGCATCCGGGCCGTGGGCGAATAGCAGAACCGCGGGGTGATGCACCTCGGCATCATTTTCGTCGCCCATCATGGTAATGGTGCTCTCCTCTCGGAACTTATCCATTAGCGAGTTTTCCCCATTGACAGGTCAGCTCCAGCGTCCCTCGATACCCCCGGCTGTGTATCAAGCGAGAACTTCGTGTGGACTCGCCCACGCAGCTCTCCGGTGCCCCATCGCCAGGCGTGGGGCGCGGGCCCGGGGGCACGGCTGCTCGCGAAGGGTCGGTCCGGGTTGGCGTCCGCTGAACGTTTCGTTGAATCTTCCGTACTTCAGACAGCATTTCAAGAGCGGAGCCCCATCGTGACGCGTTGTCAAATTCTAGGGCACGGTCAATCACGTGCGCCACACCCGTGGCAATGTTTGGCAGAACGTCAGAAATTGGCGGCGCTGGAAGTACGGCTGCTTTCGCCCGGGCGGCGTTAGCAGAAGACGCTTGATGGACGTGACGACCAGTCAGGAGCAAGAACATTGCCGCTCCGAGACTCCAAATGTCCGATGTAGGACCAAGCTCGAGATAGCGACCAGCCGCTTGCTCGGGTGGCATGTAAGCGGGGGTGCCAGCCCACCGCTCTGCTTCCGCGGAGGCGAGTGATCGAGCACAGCCGAAATCTACCAGGGTCAGCCTGCCTGTGTTCGACACGATTACGTTGCCCGGCTTCACATCGGCGTGCACGACCCCATTCGCGTGCACTTGAGCGAGCCGCTCCAGAATCTGAGCTGCTACCCGCAGCACAACGTCCACAGTGAAGCTACTTGGATCGGCGTTCCACAAAGCGCTGAGTGGCGACCCGGGACAGTGCTCCAAAACCATACACGGAACAGCCTCTGCCAATTCCAGCCCAAGCACCTTGGGTACGCCCAGGCAATCAATTCCCGCCAGAATTGACGCCTCACGCGCAAGACGCCTGCGCGCCAGCTTGCTGCGGCGCACTCGTGGGTGCAGAACTTTCAACGCGACCTCGCGCCCAGTCGAGTTTCGCCCCAGATAGACCGAGGAAGTCGCCCCCGCTCCCAGGAGCTGGACAATTTTGAAATTTGCGACCGAACACCCAAGCAAATCCGCTCTCCCGACAACCATCAGCATACCCGAGTCTCTAGACCACGCGCCCCGGTGGACTATGCCAATTCTCTTACACACGCAATATAGGGGTAACCCTGGGTAACCATTGGATCCGCTGAAGTTGTGGCAGTGATCCACGGATTCTCATGGTGTATGCTCTCTGAAAAATGGAAAAAGCCGGACACTCGTCCAGGTCGCCCACGTCTGCGCCATGTTGAGTGCGAAAGAAGAGGGAACCACGCCGATCGAGCGTTTCAAGGCGCGTTCGGCGAGGTCGTTGTGGATGGGCACGCCGGGTTTTCGAGTGAAGAGGGTAAACTTCTTCCAGCGTTTGAGCATGTAGTTGAAGGCTTTGCCCAATCCTGAATTTCGCTCAACGCTTTTGAAACTCATGCGTGCCTTCATCCAATTGAACAAGGCTTGCATAACGGGCGCACTCTCGGCTTTGTGGCGTCTGATCGCTCGGTTTTCGTCAGTCCTTCGCAATCCTTGTCGATCAAAAGAACTTTACGCAGCTCGGTCAGGACGTGCGTGCAATCTTCTTGGTGGTTGTCAAACTCATCGACAAAGTTTCGGCGCCCATGAGACAGGCAACTGGCCTCGTAAACTTGGTCTTGGGCAGGTTTCGTGACAGCGCATCGCTCATCAACACGGATGCTTGTGGGTCAGAGGCTCATTGTACCAACAGATTGGCCAGATTCTAGCCAGCGTGCTTGCGGCCCGCGTAGAAGAGGCAAGTTGAGTCATACGGCACCGTGGGTTAACACCGCAGTAGTGAAGAGGTCTGTGCGTTCCGGATCTTCAAGGGCCCCGCGCTTGAGGAGCTTTGTCCTCGTTTTCCCCATGTGTTGGAGAATGCGGGCGTGGTGTCGTCGTTGTGAGTGACTGAGCCCTGCGCTCCCTTTGCCTTGAGCGCTTGCAGAATGGGCAAGAGCGCTTGGGCAGCGTCGTCGATGAGCTCCCACTGGGTTGAGGCGGGAACGGGCGTCTGTTGGTCGCGCTGCATGCGAGCGAGCCGATGGTGTGGCATGCCGGCACCAAAACGCAGAAAAGCGATCGTGCTCTTCGCGCTCTCATCGAATTTGGGTCCCTGTGCTTCGGCGGGCGCTTGTGTTGTACACGTGGCCGCAGCTTGCGCAGCGAAGCTTCTCCAGTTCCCAGCACTTCGCGATCAGGTTGGGCTGACCAAAGACACGTAGGACAGAGGAGGGATCAAGCCCGTAAAGCTTGTCCGGACAGCAGGGGCACCGCGCACCGACGGCGAGCGACGGATGCGGCGTCTGGCGGATCTCAAGCAAACCCCGCGTTTTCTCGCTCGATTGGACGCCGAGGGATCGACGCAGCCGAGCCACGCTCGCCAGTTTCGCATGCAGCAGCTTCGTCACAAACAACAAGGTGACAAGTACGTTATTCAGAAGGTAAGCGCTGCACGAAGCCCATCTGCGAATTGGCAGAGCGAAGGTTTAGCCTGGCGGGGTGTTAACGCTGAGGAATGGTGAAGTGCCCAATTGGGGCGGCGAGTTCCTTTGGGCTGAGGCGTTCCCGGGTTTTTGCCCAGTATTTCGGAGCGAGTTCCAGGTAGCGATCCTTTGGCCAGTAGGCGGTAGATTTCGTCGAAGTAAAGTTCTGGATCGAGCCTGTGGAGGCGACAAGAAGCGACAATGGAGAAGAGAGCGGCAGCACTTTCGGCGTGGACGTTGCTGCCATAGAAGAGCCAATTCTTCCTTCCAACGACAATTTTTCTCAGGCTGCGTTCGGATCGCGTGTTGTCCAGAGGCAGCCGGGGGTCATCAAGGACTCGCCTCAATTCCAGCTCTTGGTTGATCGCACAGCCGAGAGCACTGGTGGCAAGATTTCTGCCTGTCATGGTTGCCTTGGCGGCGCGGACCCACTCAAAGAACTGATCGATAAGAGGTCGGACGTGAGCGTTGCGCAACTCTTTGCGTTTGCTGGGAGGCAGACCGTGGAGGGCACTATCTGCGGCGAAGATGGCACGGATGAGGATGAGGCTGCGGACAGCGACCGCGTACTTGCAGATGGCCGCATCGAAGAAGTAGCGCCGGCAGTGCCCCCAACATCCCACCAGCTTTACACCGGAGTTTGGCTGTTCCTCTGTGTCTTGTGGCGGACCGCGATCCAGGATGTCGTAGACATTGCTGGCGTCTGCTTGAAGGTAGCCTGTGAAGCCAGAAAACAGCTTCTTTACGGCATCCAGATCGTGCTTCTCGGTGTACGAAAAAAGCACGTGATCACAGTCAGCGACGATGGTGAAAAAGTACCCTTTGTTGCAGGCCTGATCCAATCCGTTCTTGCTCTTCTCTGGTTGAACCAAGGCGGAGGTAGCGTCCGTGGAAAGCACACAACAATTTTCGATGGCATCCCGCATCATGGCGTGCACGACGGTGGCACCGAGGGTTCCTCCAGCTTGCTCAAGATAGTGACACATAGTGCCGCGGTCGAGCGCGATCGCGCTCTTTGCGAAGTGCTCCTCGAGGCGATAAAGCGGCACACCAAGCCCAAACTTTTGGACCGCGATATGTGCCACCATTGAAGTGTGCAGAAGCCCGCGAGGAAACAGGCTCTTCGGGGTTTCGACACCCAGCACGGTGGTGCCTTCTTTAGTGGAGAGCTCATACTTCGCAGTCCGTTTGACGAGCACCGCGGCGCCCCCCCCCTGACGACGCATAAGCTGCAGGAAGCCGATACGTTTACAGGTTTTAAGTAGCTCGGGTCCGTAATCTCCACTCGCACACGCGGCAGCTTAGAGACGGAGAGGTCCCGACGTCCCGTGGGTTTGGCACGTTCCTTGGTCGGCTCGCTGGAGCCAACGGGGGAACCATTAGTAGCCGCCGCCGCACCCGCGGCCTTTACGGCATCTTCAAGCTCACGCTGCAGAGGTTCCTCCGATTTCAAGATATCTCCGAGCGCCAATTGCAGCTCGTTGGTGTTGGTACGCTCGGTCTTGTTGCCGAAAGGCGGCGCTTCAGGAGCTCATTTTCATGCGTTAGCCCCACAATATGCGCCTTCAGGGCCTCATTCTCGGCCTTCAGCGCAGTCATCTCAGCCCTCAGAGCGCTAAGCTCTGCCTGCATTGCCGCCCAAGCCATAGCGATTTCCTGAGGCCATGTGGCGGTCGAAACTTCAGTGACAGGGGCGCTCGGCACGCAATTGCTATTACATGTTTCAAAACACACTTTTCAAGCGTGAATTGTATCAGCTGGATTCTCTTTTTTATTCTGCCGGCTCAGTGCATGCGGCGAGGGCGGGTCGGCTTTGGGTGACTTCAGAGAAGATCACGTTGAACATCGCATCACTCACCTCCACATGATGGTCTCCGGTGTGGCCACCTTTAGGCAGCTCAAACTTTCCAGCATCCAACTTCTTATGAATCAAGACTGCGCCTGTGCCGTCCTAGCTTACGATCTTCATTGTGTGTCCCCGCTTCCCTACGAAGGCGAATAAGGCCCGCGTCCGAGGCTCCATGCTCATACGATCTCGCACCAATCCGCCCAAACGCTCAGAGCCCAGACGAATATCCACAGGCTCTAGTGCCAAATATACGGGTAGGCCGTGCCAGATCATGTGTCGCACCCCTCACCGAGTGCGTCCACCACTGCACGCAGCAACGTTACGTCAAAGCTCGCAGTTACTCGAATTCGCGCCGCTCCAACTTCTACAATCAGAGGCTCACAGCGTTTCTCTACTTTCTGAACGTTGGACGCACGAGGCACCACCCGCGCAAACTTCATCGCGCCTTTCCGCGCCCGCCGCGATTGCCGCTGGTAAATCGTCGAAGCATGCACTCCACCAGCCTTCGCGAAGGCTTTCACACCGGGTCCCGACGCCCTTAAATTTGCCAAAATTCGTTCTCTCTCGTCAGCCGTGTATCCTCTACGCATGCCGCGACCTTCGCAGGCGCGCCAACCCTTGAAGATCCCCCGAGTTGGTGGACACCCTAGAAAGCGCGAGAATGCGCCAGGAGTGATCCATGGTCAAGAAACATCAACGAAGGAAATGCCAGCCCGAAAGTCAACGGGCTCCAGGTGCACTAGCCCCTTCATTTGCGGTGTTATCTGGAGCATGAGCGCCTTTCTAGAAAGGCGCAAACAAGTGCGGCCATGTCCGCCGTGCTGCCGTTTTCTATCCGGATCGAGTCGCCGCGGCCACTGCGAACCTTCACCACCATGCTGCTCTCCGCGCGTGCGAAACTTAGCGCACCTCGACAAGCGGCAACTTCGGCAACGCACTATTCCGAGTGCGGGTAATCCTCTTCTCAGGCGTTGCTCGCCGACCACGGGACGTCGTCTTGCTCAGCATCCGAGCTCTAATTCGGCCGTGATCTCGCCAAAGGCATATCCTCCGGCCTCCACCTCACTTCGAAATCACCCCTGGGTCACGCACGCTTGCCGATAGGACACTAGCTACTTGCGACTGTAGCGGCGGGCCTTACTGTGGTCGATGCAGTTGACAGCGAAATACAGCCACCGATCGCGTTTCGCCAATGGATCGAGGGTAGTGCCTCGGGTTCAGCCCAATGGGCAGCCGAGAACCAATTGGGTCCTCGGACGCAGTACGATCACGCTCAATCCGAACTAGCGCCCCGAACGCGCCTTCAGGTTCCGCGAGGTCCGGAACCTTAGGTAGTGCCTGCCTGACCAGCTCTCGACAACCCTCGAGGTACAACGCCATCTCGCTGACTTGCCCGCCGAGGACGTAAATATTCTGGCCTCCCCAACGCTCAAGCTCTGTTCTGAGAACTTCTGCCCTCTGGTGCGGCCGCAGATCACGGAAGTTACCCCAGCGGGATTCGTCTCGGCCCGGTTGAACCGGGATAGGCACATTAACCCCTTCGAACGTGCCAGGCATGTTCGAAGAGAAGAGGTCACTCGAGACCAGCCTCCATCGAGCTGCGTAGTCGAGGGGGGCGAGAGCGTCCGAAGGACCGACGAGAACCGCTCCTCGCGGAACGGCCTTCTCCACCGCTTCCTGGACCGCCCGGACGACCCCCTTAGTGTACCCCGCAACTTCCACACTTACAGCGATATTCCGTCCTTGGGACAGGACCTGCAGCGTGAACAGGATTGCGAAGCCGATAACCTTACTCGTTGGGCTCTTGAAGATCAGCTTCCCAACGCCAACCGCCAAGACGCACAGCGGAGGAATATTGGGGAGCAAGAACCTCAGCGTCGACTGCGGATCTGCCTGAGGCGCCCAGTAATATGCGGAGTAACAGACAAGGCTGCCAAGGAAACCAACCCCCGAACCAATGGCAAAGGGAGCAGACCTCCCTTTGGCCAGCGCGCCGAAGCCGATCACCCCAAGCACAAGCACGGTGCCCACCCCGAACGCAGACAGATAGTACGTGTACTGGCTCAAATGGGAAATGGTCCACGGGCCAAAGAAAGCAACATGCTCCCCCGACCAACTATATCCAGATCGCTGCCCAACTCCCGAAACAACGAGCCATAAGGAAAGGCAACCAAGGGCAACCAAGGCTCCTGAGAGCAACCACAGGAACGCGCTACGAGGCACCTCAGCGCGGCGCCTGGACACAAGAAAGCCTACAGTCAGGGCTCCTGGAAGGAGGACCACGTCCGCATACCGGAACGCGGGAATCGCACCCAATAGCAACCCAGCGCACAACCACTTAGGTTGAACCATCCTCAGCTTGCTTGAGGTTAGAAGCGCTAGTGCTCCCAGGTATATTGAGCAAACCCACATGTGGGCGTCCCCAGCATCGGTGCGCGAGTTAAACGTCGGGCACGCGCAAGTCGCGAGAACGGAAAGCAGCCCACCGACGCCCTCACCCAGGACATTGCGTCCCACAACGAAAGTCAGCCACAGGGCAACGCTAGCTCCCACAATCGGAAGATAAAGCGCCAGATGCTCCCCCGTGAGTCGTACCCCCACTGCTATTAGCAGGGGAAATCCAGGGGGGTACTTGCAGTGGAATTCCCCGGTCAGAGCATTCCCCACCCAGCTGACGTGAGCGTACTGGAGCACAGACGTCAGCTTAAGGTTTGCGTCTCCGAAATACGCAAGCCGAGCTCCCTGCCCCCAATAGCCCGGCTCATCAACACCGTCTAAGCCGACCCCAGCGGTCACGACATGGTACGCCGCGTAACCCAAAACTGAAAGCATGAGGCCCAGGTAGTGAGAGCGGTAGAATTTCGCTAGCGCGCTACAGGCTTCAGACTTCAAATGCGGCATTCATGCGAAGGTTTACCTCGTTACACACGCGACTTGTTTGTCAATTCCTCCGATATAACCTTCATAGCTGGTATAATTGGCTGTGGTGTTATAATCACTCCAGCACCGGGGCTCGCTCACAGTAGGCATTCCCTGATACGCCGTGCCCTGTTGCCCGTTCGTTGCGGTGCACTTGTCAGCACATTTAGTTGCAAAGCTTCTGCAGTTTTTTGCTTGGTACGGTCTAAGTTTGGCGAGGTCGTCCGTGCATTTCTTGGCTGCCGAAAAATTGTCATAGTCTTCAAAGGCAGCCTTGGTTGCTCCAAGCACGGCCATGATTGCCTGGAATCCCTTTACTGGAAGTCCGCCAGCTACTAACACTAGGTCAGCCAGCGCACCGTTCAAGGCCTTGTTGCCGAGCTTTGTGCACTCTCTTTCCTTGGCTTCGGAAACGTTGCACGCTTTAAGAAGGCAGATGTCGCAGTCCATGTAGCACTCGTCTTCGATGCACTTTTTAGGTGTTCGATTCGCCACCGGTGGGCACGTGTAGTCCGGCCCGGTACACAACGCGTGAATCTGAACGCTCTCACGCTCTTCTGTGCCAAAGCAAGCCACAGCCACCAAAGCACCAACAATCACAAGAACTCCTGTGCTTATGGTTCTAGCCATAAAACCTCCCCCCCACCAGAACACGACATGGTCACGGAAATCGTGGTAGCTAAAAACGCGCCGACAGCCGTGTGGGCCAACGCCCTAAACTGGGAGGGCTGTGCTTCCTCCGGCAGCCTAAGTATCTGGAACTGCTGTTGGCAGATTTGGACAGGCACATTGAAGTCCAGCTCGATTTCGCTGACGCCTCCTGGAATGTAACGAACTGTTACATAGCTGAGGCCATTTAGGCGCTTTACGTCAACAGACGACTGCGCGGAAGCGACTGACGATGTCAGCAGGACAAGCATAAAAGCGCTGAGAATAGTAAACTTCATGTTCCGTCTGCTCTTTCCGTAATGAATTGCACTTGGCAGCCGCCCACAGCGCCTTTCATTACTCCAATTTCAAGATACGTTTGATACCGCTTTGCTTTATGTAACATGATGAGCCAGTCTCTATAAGGACCAAAGGGGCCCAAGCCAAAATCGCTAACCCATGCGTTGCAGAAATACATCGGTGTATTGGTGTTGAGAATCACGTGTACCGGTGCGCTCGGGTTTGACTGCTGCAAGTCAGCAATCAACACTCGGGCTGAGGTAGGCGTACCGCCGGAGGGCCCTGTGCTCTGGGCTGAGGCGGACATCGATGCCGCCACTGCCGCCGACAACGCTAGCGAAGGAATTAAGTATTGCTTCCTCATTTCTCACAAACTCCTAGGCTCAACGCTGGAACGTAACGGAAGAGATTGTGCAGGCCTGCTGCGGAGTTGACGAAGTGCAAATTGTTACCTTGGAGCTCGAGACATATGCCGCCAGCAGAATGGGAACCCACAAATCGTATCCGGGTTCAGTTGAAAAAAGGTTGAAGCCACCGCCGGCAGCACCGCAGACGTCCGTGGTTTGTTTGACCCCGGAGGCGTTTACAACGCTGACGCTGGCGATCTGGGTCGAACCCGTCTGAAGGTAGTCACCGATTGAGACCCCTTTGACGAAGACACCGTAAGTGCAGCCATTAGCCGCGGAAGCGACAGCGCTCAGTAACGAAATAGCACCGAAGGAAAGTATGGGCAGAATCTTCATCTTAGTTCGTAACCTCCTCCGCGTACCTAAGCACGATGTGTACCAAGGCTGCCGCAAGCTGGACGGGGCTCTCTGACGGCCAGTTAGCGGGTTACTGGCCATGTTGACGGGGAGCCGGCGAGCCGACTTCGTGCGCTGACACACGATTCTTGGGGCATCGGTAACAGCTGGAGTGTGCGAACTCGTGTCAACGTATGTAGCGCTTTGGGTGAGTTGTTAGTGACCGCGGGCGCACCAGATTGATATTGGGGCTCCAGGGCTTGAGGATCGAGAAGGGGCATGCAGCCAGTGCTCCATGGTCGATGATTGGCCCAACAGTTGCAGGTGAACGTGGACATGAAGAAAGTGAAGCTGCTTACGGTGCTGTGTGTGATTGGACTAACTAGTTTCGGAGTAACACGAGCTCGCGCCGATATCGCAAGCGTAATTACGCCTATATCTGTATCCGTTCGGTGGAACCGTAGCGATCCAGCGGCTGGGGGGAACAGCGTCAACTACGTTGGCGTGTCGTTCTCGTCCGAGATTACATTCTGCGGCGAGCGTGTACGCAAGATTGAGTTCGATTCCCGCCAGAAGAGTTACGCGCACTGGCTCGGGATGGTGAGGTCGGCAATGTCCATTGGCAAGACCCTCACTGTGATCGATGGTACCACGCAGCAAGGGACCTGTGGTCTGCGGACACTTATCATCGACGCCCTCTAACTTTCCATCTTTCCTTTATTATAGTTTCCTCCCGCAGGCTAGTCACTTGCCTTTCAGAGGCCCAAATTCATACGCGTAAGCACGCTAGACCGTGGCAGTCTGTTTTCGTCTTCGACAATGGCTACAAATGCCATTCCACAACTAAAGGAGAAATACAAATGAAATCCCAGTACTTCGCTGCGTCAGTATTCATTACTTGCCTAGGGGCGTCTTTCTCGAGGGTTGCAGCCGCGACAAATTACTATGATTGGCAACAGACCGACGGGCACCTCTGTATTCAGGCGGATACCAGCCACTACCAGAGTGTGACACCGACGGGTCTGCTGTCTGGATGGACCAATAGCTCTGGTGGGACTCACGTTACTCGTGCGGCGAACAGGTCCGCGCTACCCACGTGGTTGATTTGCGCTACCCCGGACACCTCACTGAAGCCTAAAGCCGCCATAAACGAGGTTCAGATCAACGGGTATTCGACCGTTGGTGGGACGACCTCATACATAAAGAATTGCGTTACAAACTACTGGGGTGGAGGCCAGTATTGCGCCGCGGCGGTAGCTGCCGCTGTCACGACGAACAACGGTTGGGGCAACAACCTTGCGCGAAATGCTGGTCTAACGAGTGCTAACCCCTTATTGTATTGGACTTCGACGTATCAATGGTGGTACGGGTTTACGCTTGTAACCGTGCAGCCCGGCGCGGACCTTGCGGGGATACGCTACTTCTATTGAGCTCCAGACCATGAAGACTTTCCGCATCGTTTTACCAGGGCTCATTGCTGGAGGAATAGTCGCTGGCGTCGGCGTGTTGCTGTTTCGGGGCTCTAGTGCTGACCACGCAATTCTCCCGAGTTCTGTGGCGGACAGACCTTCAGGGGAGTCCTCATCCTCATCATTGACGCGCCTCGCCGGGCGGTTGAGCCACCTTGAGCGGCGGGTGGAAGAGGGTGCGTTACGGGAACGCTCCGACGCGCCAGAGACGTTGGAGCCAGGCGAGCAGCCAAGGCGAACCGCGCATCCGCCGAACCCCGCGGAGGAGCGAGAGCAAGTCATGTTGCGTCTTGGGGAACGAGGCCGACAATTCCTCGGCGAAACATACGACAACGCGTGGGCCCCCGCGGCGGAGGACGGAATCCGTCGGGGTCTCGGGAAGCTGGAGGCTACCGCGGGGTTCAGCTTGGTCGAGTTGGGGTGTCACTCGAAGCTGTGCCAGGCGAAGCTTCGTTGGCCGAATTTCTCGCAGGCGCGGGATCGGTCACTGCCGATAATTGCTGAGGTCTACGAGCCCAATTGTGCTGTCGAGAGCTACACTATTCCTCCAGATGCCAAAGAGGAACCTGCGAAGGAATATGAGAGTACTTTGATCTTTGACTGCTCCTGAGTCCCCTCTGTGTAACGCCAAAAAGGTGCTCGGACACTAAGTCCCCGGCAGAGGTCAATGGGTGGCCTTGTTTTGGAAAAGAAGTAGCCGCACGAGTGTACGCGTGCCACCAGGAATTGGACAACGAAACCAGGCATCGCGCCAGGCATGCATGGGCTTGCGGAAGTTGAGAAGTTGAAGCCAACCCCGGCGAGGACTGCGTTGAGGATGTCGCCCAGCGCGCCGTGAAGGGAGGTAATGCCTCCCTGTGCCCCGTCGTGACGTCGTGACGAACGACGTGGGAGCGACGACTGAAGTTGGTCCGGTGTTTTAGACGTATGTCCTCGCCGCGCCCCGTGAACCGAGGCGTTGCTTGCGTCGATCGCCCGAGTTCAGCCTTGGCAACAAGCTAACTGAGCTGATGTGGCAGAGGAATTTCGCGTCCCTCAAGTGCAGAAGTTAGTCCGAGCTTGAGATGCCTGCGCGGGTCGAGCGGTCGAGCTCGCTCAACTTGGCGCTTTCGATCAGTCTGAGAAGAGAGCTGCCACTTGCGTTCCGCGTTGACTCCGTGACCCATAGTGGCCTTTCCGTCCTAAAACGATGCCACGCAGGGCGCGTTGCATTCGATTGTTGTCGAGCTCGATGTTCGGGTGCGTTAGGAATATGAGCAACCCCTTCCAAATACCGCCCATGTATTGTAAGCGCTGCACGAAGCCCCTCTGCGAATTGGTAGCGCGAGGGTTTGCTCCGTCTTCGAGTACCTCACGGTTTTCTACAGCCACCAGCGAAAGCACTCAGCAAGGAATGGCCATGACGGATCCCCTCGTTTAAGAGGAAAGGGTAGAAGGTTGGGGATTTTCAACAGGTGCGCCGTGTTGCGCTCCAGTGAAGAACACATCAACAAGGGTCTTGAAATCTGACAGACAACGACCGAGCGACCCTCGTCGCTGACATGCGATCATGTGCTCTTGGGCGCACTGCCGGCACTACTTCTTCGATGCGGTCATCGGAAAGTACGCGGTTGCCGTCCGCGGCCTTATCCTCATCCGTAAACCACCCTCGACCTATATCTTCCGAAACCACGGCAGCGTCCCAAGCGGCGCTTCCACCCGCTGCGTACCCGGCCCCTCAAAAATCTCCCCCTTTGCATTTCTCCACTTGCCCGGCGGAAAAACAACATCACGCTGACGCGCACCAGAAGTTAACACCGGCGCCACCAAGATGTTCTCGCCGAGTAGAAATTGGTCGGAAATTGCCGCAAAGCCTTGATGCGGGAAAACGTACTCCAAATGGCGCAAAATAGGCTCGCCCGTGCGAGCCGAAAGTTGCGCAAGCTCCATGATTTCGTCGCCGAGCTCCGCGTGAAGCTTCGCGGCTTCCAAGCAATACGCTTGATGCTCCTCGCTCAGCACACGCCAGGGGGCCACTGAAAATTGCATCATGGGGAAGAGCGCGCTCGCCTGTGCGGAGCGCACCACCAATTCACCATCGATTTGGCTGGCTGCTTCAAAGCTTCGGTATTCACCGCCGCCTATCATATCTGGGCAGGTGAAGGGGTAGCCCAAGAGGCCTTGCGTGAGGCCAGAAGGGATAAGCGTGCGCAGCGCTTCCCAGGTGTGATCTTTATCTTTCAGGCGCTGTGCCAACGGAAGGCCCGCTGCCTTCCAGCAGGAGCGATATTCGTTGAGCGGGTAGGCAGCGCCGAATTTCGCGAAACGCTCGCTCTGATCATTGCCGTCTGAAGGTTGAAAGAATTTCAAACCTCCGGTGACTGCGTGGTGCGCAATGGCTGCGGCGTCGCCTGCGTCGAACTTGAAGCCATCGATGCCGTACTCTCCTTGTAAACGCTTGAGCTCAGCGCTGAGCCACTCGTGCGCCTTGGGGTGCGTGAGATCGAGCGCTGCAGAGACTCCGTTCCACCAGCGAAAAAGCGCGGGTTTGGGGCGTTTGGGGGGAGCCGAAGTGGGCCCAACCTCCTCCAGAATCAGGCCTCCGCTCCGCTCTAGCTCCCGATACGGCACGCTATCCGGGCTCACGTACGGCACCAACCACAACATCACCTTAAAGCCAAGCACGTGAAGCCGCTCAATCATTCCCCGGGGATCCGGAAAGCGGCCGGGATGAAAGCGCCAGACGCCGTACGCTTCCTGCCACGTGTCATCGATCATCAGAAGCCCAGGCGTGTAGCCGTGGCTCACGATGGCCTGGGCGTAAGCCTCGATGTCTTTCTGGTTGTGGTTGTAGGTGAGCTCGATCCAGGTGTTAAACTGAGCTTGCTTGAACAGGCAGGCGTCCGGCAAAAGTCCACTTGGCGGAAAGTGCTTCGCTTGGGCCGCGAGGTAGGCGTCGCGGAGGGTGGCTCCGGCAGTGCAAAGCGTTAAATCTTCTGCGCCCGTGAGCTCTAGGCGTCCATTCTTGACGCTGAATTCAAAGGGATGCTCGCTGTGGACGTAGCGGCCGAGGTTCGAGATCAACAACGGCTGGGCTTGATTGCCCTCGGTGTTCCCCACAAGAGATCGCTCGAAGTTGGAGCTGTTCGTGTAGGGCATCTGCACGGCGTCGCTAACGGCGCCTCCCCACCAGCTTTCATTGGGGGTGAGATCGACCGAGATGGTGTGCGACGGCTTCTCCACGGGAGGGCGGATAGTTCTTCAGTTCACGAGGTCGCGCAAGCGACGGCAAGCTGCCAGCCTCCGGACTTCATTTCGATCGGCACTGGTGCAAACAAGGGCCTTTTTCAACCACACGTTGGCCATTTATAGGGGTTGAAATAACCAAACGCAGTACGCGCGGGCTACCCCCAACGGCGGGCGGTTCCTAAGGGGGCTCAATTGTACTGCGGCGGAATACTGCGCCGTTCGAAAGGCCCAGCGAGGTGCACCTTACCCGGCAGCCGCCGCCCGATCACGCTTTCAGCGACGTTGCCGGCCTCGATCAACTTAGGCAAATCCACACCCGTGTGCACACCCATTCCGTGCAACATGTACACTAGATCTTCGGTGGCGAGGTTCCCTGCTGCGCCGGGGGCGTACGGGCAGCCGCCCACTCCGGCAATCGACGTATCGAACGTGCGCAGGCCCATCTCAAGCCCCACGAGCGCATTGCTGAGAGCTGTGCCGCGGGTGTCGTGGAGGTGGAGAGCCAATTGCTCGCTCGGGAGCTCGCTCAACAGGCGCTGACAGATTTCACGAGTTTGGAGGGGGGTGCCGACGCCTATCGTGTCTCCCAACGAAATTTCGTAGCAACCCATAGCTATCAGCTTCTTCGCGATGACGGCTACCCGCTCCACATCGACCGCCCCTTCATACGGGCAGCCCCACACCGTCGAGATGTAGCCGCGGACCTTTACCTGATGGCTTTTCGCTACATCGATGACTTCCTGATACGTCGAGAGCGCTTGCTCAATCGTCTTGTTCGTATTTTTGCGGTTGTGGGTTTCGCTGGCCGATAGGAATACGGCAACTTCCTTCATTCCAACCGCGATGGCTCGCTCAAGGCCCTTGGAATTGGGTACTAAGGCGCTAAAGCGTACTCCCGCGGGGGGAATGCACTTCTCCGCTAGCTCCGCTGAATCTGCGAGCTGCGGGATCCAGCGAGGGGAAACAAAGCTTGTAATCTCAATGCGTGTGAGGCCTGCGTTGAGGAGCGCGCCGATGAGCTGCTGCTTGCCTTCGAGCGAAACCGGGTGCCGTTCGTTTTGAAGGCCATCGCGGGGCGATACTTCGTAAATGGAAACCTGGTCGGGGAGGTGATCGAGCATGTCGACACCAAAAGCTTAGCCCGCTTTTTGGCGTTTGGCCCAACGCGGAGCCTTTTGGGGCTCTTGGCTAGGTATCGAGCAGACGCATTTGACGCGGCCGCGGGTGCTTTTCGAAGTTGATCGGGTACTCCCCGCTAAAACATGCGTGGCAGAAGCTGCTTCGGTTGAGGCGTTGCCCGGGCTGCCCCGGAACCTCACGGGGAGTCGCGTGAAGGACGGCGCTCAACATCCCCTCGAGCGAAAGGTACGCTAAGGAATCACTGGTGATGTACTGATTGATTTCTTCCGTGGAGTGATTCGACGCGATGAGCTCTTTTCGCGTCGGGGTATCGATTCCGTAATAGCAGGGCCATTCGGTGGGTGGGCTGGAGATGCGCATGTGCACCTCCTTGGCTCCCGCATCCCGCACCATTTTCACAATCTTGCGGCTCGTGGTGCCGCGAATGATGCTGTCGTCCACGACCACTACGCGCTTGCCTCGGAGCGCATCGGCAACCGGGTTGAGCTTTAGCCGTACACCGAAGTGCCGAATGCTATCTTGAGGTTCGATGAAGGTTCTGCCGACGTAGTGGCTGCGCACCAGGCCGAGCTCAAAGGGGATCTTGGCCTCTTCGGAAAAACCGATGGTTGCGGGGACTCCCGAATCCGGCACAGGGATCACGATGTCTGCGTCAATCTGATGCTCGCGGGCGAGCGCTCGCCCTAGGTTCTTTCGCGCTTCATACACGCTGATGCCGCCGAGATTTGAATCGGGACGGGCGAAGTAGATATACTCAAAAATGCAGGCTTTTCGCGCCGCGGGCTGGAAGGGGCGAATGCTCTTCATGCCCGATTCATCGAACACGATCATCTCGCCAGGCTCGACCTCACGCACGAATTCGGCGTCGATAAGATCGAAGCTTGTCGGTTCGCTCGCAACAATGTGGGCGTGTTCGCGGCCCGGCAAGCGCCCGATGCAGAGCGGGCGGATCCCCATTGGATCACGCACGGCAATCATGGACGTCTCGGTGAGGCATAGGAGCGAATAGGCTCCTTCCACTTGGCTCAGCGCGTTGGCAATCCTGTCAGCCACGCTGCCTTCGGTGCTCATGGCGATGAGGTGCACAATCACTTCGGTATCGGCGCCACTACGAAAGATGGAGCCGCGCTCTTCCAGCTTCTCACGGAGGGCTTCGGCGTTGGTGAGGTTGCCGTTGTGGCCAATTGCGATGGACCCGCGTGAGTAATCCACGGCTATTGGCTGGGCGTTGCGGATATGGGACCCGCCGGCTGTGGAATAGCGCACATGGCCGATAGCTGTTGTGCCATTTACCTTTTTGAGTTGGTCTGGCGGGAAAACATCCACCACATGGCCCATCCCGCGGTGCACCGAGAGCTGCGAGCCATCAGAAGTTGCGATGCCTGCGCTTTCCTGGCCTCGATGCTGCAACGCATGTAACCCAAGGTAGGTGAGGTTGGCCGCCTCAGCGTGACCGTAGATTCCAAATACTCCGCACATATTGGGCTCGTTTCAGTGCTTCGGATCGGGGCACGCGCTAGTGCACGGCTTCAATCGGACTGCAGGCACGGGCCTGCGTGGGTTGAGGTTCGGACGAAAGAGTTGCCGCGCTGGGTAAAGGAGGGGCTTGGGTGTGTCGCTGTACGCTGTGGAGCAATTAGGACAGGCCGCACCTTTGAGCAACGATTTGATACCTGAGCTTTCCCCGAACCCAGACCCCGCGGAGATTTGTGAGCTAGCCGCGGCGCTGGGCCGAGCTGCGGACAAAGAACGGGCACGAAACCTGGCGGGGGTGGCCCGCGAGCGCTTCCCCAACGATGCCCAAGTACAGCTAGCTGTGGGTGCCATGTACCTTGCTTTGGGCAAGCTGGTGGAAGCCCAGGCCTTCTATGTGCAAGCGAGCAGGGCCGATCCCAAGCTTACTGAGCCGTTTGCCCGACTGGGCCTCATTCTGTTGCGCAGAGGCGATGCTCTGCGGAGTCAAAAGGCCTTTGAGCGTGCGTTTCAATTGGGGGATGGCTCCGATGAAACTAGGCAATTGTTTGAGCAAGCCGCGAGCTACCTAGCGCTTCAGGCTCGTGACGGCAATGAGGCGGTTGCCAAGGAAGTTGCCAACGCCGAAAGGCGGCCGGCTTCTCGGGCCCAGGCGCCGCCGATTCGACGCATTCCTCCCCGCGTGGACGCCACCTCACCCACCGTGATGGATGCAGCCACAGTGGACCTCGGAACCACGCCGCCCCCAGTGGTCGCAAGCCGAACCCCCCCTATTCGACCACCCAGACGCCCCGAGGGGACGGAGAGCGGGGCCGAGCGAGTGCTCCGAGTCGTGCGCCAGATGGGGCTCTTTGAGTCTGCGGAAGAGTCCGCAGCCTGGGCCGATCGACCCACGACAGGTAGACGACCTTGGCGCGCGCTCACCTTTGGACTCGCGACACTACTCGTTGCAGGCGCCGTGACATTTGGCTACGGAAAAATGGTCCGAGCTCGCCGCGCGGAACTAGCCACGTCGCTAAACGATACCTTGGCGCGGCAACTTGCCGACGGCGCACCAAAGGGATTTGGGGCGTTGGACGTAGACTTGAAGGAGTCTTTCCGCCTGGACCCTGCACGAGCAGAGACTGCGCGAATTTGGCTTGATAGCTTGGTGTTGCGTAGCCTGCTTCGGGAAAATACTCACGGGTTTCAGGCTGCACTCATGAGGGCCCGGGACTTGGGCCTTCCAGCCATGAGCCTCGTGTGTGCGACTGCGGCGGCGGCTTTGGAGGAAGGCGATGTGCTAAACGCCCTTCAGACCGTGCTTGAAAACGACGCTCTGGCGAGCCGTGATCCATACTTCCAGCTGGTGGCAGCAGCGGTGTTCGAGCAAGCAGGCGTCGAACAGGCCGCCCAGCGTTATTCGAGAGCGTTGGAGCTTGCTCCCCAAATGTTCGCAGCTCAGGTATTGGCGGCGCGTTACGGGATTATAGAGCACCAGCCTCAACTTGCAGAAAGCGCGCTTGCGGCGCTGGGCAAGCTCCCGGCTTCGCGCCAAAAGTGGGAGCTACTGACGCGCTTCAAGCCTTCGGACGGTGCCGCGCTCACTAAGAAGCGCAGCGGTACGGTAAAGGAAACAAACGGGCAAAGTCTTGCTGCGGTCTTGCTGCCATTAGCGATGGTCGAGCACGCACGAGCACGTTTTGCTGACGGAGACCGCAAAGGTGCACGCGAGGCGCTGCAGCAGGGCGCGGCGGTCGCAAAAACCCCGGGCGAGCGCGTCCTTCTAGGGCAAGCCGCGCTCGAAATGGGGGACTTTTCGCAGTTGGCTAAGCTTGTGAGAAGCCTTGGCGCGGTGGTGGCAGTGCATTCGGGCGCGCGTGCGCTAACGGTACGCGCAGCGCTGGGCAGGGGCGACATCGAGGCGGCGGAAAGAAGCATTCAGGACTTGCCCGGAGAAACCAGCGAGCGGCTTCTGGTTTCCGTGACGCGCGCGTACGAAGGTCTAGATGCAGCTAGCCTTACCCTTCTGTTGCACCAAGCGGGACCAGACCGCGTCGCTTCTGGGGGGCTCACCCTCTTGTCGACTGGAGCCGAGATAATGGTCGGCCGGGGCTATCCCACACGCGAACAAATGGAGGAGCTCGAAGCCTCCGCAGCTCCGTGGGCAAAGCTTGTGGCCCTAGACGCCGCGCTCGACACCGATCACCTAGATCTTGCTGAGAAATGGCTGATAGCGGCGAACGAAGGCAGCCTTTCGCCGGCCCTCAAACTACGCCAGGCGCGCCTCTTCAGGTATCAAGGAAAGCTGGAACAGGCACTTCAGGTGCTAGCCCTGGCTATCGCCGAAGGGGGCGGTGGAGTGCGTTTGTACCTTGAGTACATCTACGCACTGGTTCAGGCTGGTAAGCTGGAACAAGCAAACGCGTTGGCGCTTGAGCACGCAAGTGAACTCCGAGCTCTCTCCCCGTGGATTCAAGCATTCCTCGACGCCAAGCTTCAGTACCGTATGCGTGCTAGGAAGGCCATTGCTCGCAGCCGGCCATGGGGGGACGGCTACCCGGTTGCGTTTCAGGCGTTGGCTGTGCGCACGTTATTGCTGGCAGAAGATCCGCGCGCCAAACGCGTCGCCAAGGAATTTTCAGAACGCGCAGCGCGGTATCCGGAGACGATGCAACCCGCTGGGCCTTGAGCGCTAGAAGAGGTAGTGGGCGCCGAGAGCGACAGTTGTTTGCGTGGACTTGCCGTTCGTCAAGATGTTCTGGCTGGCGGTATCCAAGCGAAGCTCCCCCCTTACCACGAAGTTTTGCGCGATCGCGTACCCCGGCGTGATCGTGAAGTTCATGTAACTCCCGGAGCTTGGTGCGAGTGCCCGAACCCCCTGCGGATCGGAGAACCATTCAAAGCGACCGCCCAATGAAAACGCGCTGTACGTGTATACTGGCTGCACCCCAAAACCGAGCCACGTAGCGTCAGTGGTGAGCCGGGGGTTGGCAGCAACGTCCACAGGAACGTTGGGTTCGAGCCCATAGTTGGCTTGAAAATTCAGCACCCAGCTGTCAGATGGCGCGACCGCGCCGGTTACATCCAACGAGAGGCGGCGATCGGTGTTTGCTCCGGCCGCTCCCGTTCCCTGCGGGCGTTCGGCTCCGTAGCTTCCTGAAAACGCGACGATGTACTTCGGGCTCGGTGTGACCCCGACACGAAAGATGACCGTCTTGGAGTCGTTGTTATCCAGCATTGCATCCCAGCCGTTCACAACGCCCACGCCGACATCCAGCGGCCCATCCGGCATGTAATGGGCTTTAACGCCTACGTGGGTGAATGGCTCGGCAAAGTTAAACAGAAAGCCGCGCGTGAGCGTCGGGTTTTTCGGTCCGGAAAGGACCTCAACACCTTCGTAGGTGGCGAATTTGCCCACGGTAAACGCAAACTTGCTCTCCGTGCTGTACTTGATGAACGCCTCCTGCACGTCGAACCAGCCAAATTCCGGGCCCCCTGAGGCTGCGCCCAGCCCGCTCGTGACTCCGGCGTCTTGCCCGGCATCTATCTCGATCGCTGCGCTTAGCCTGTTGGTGGCTGCGTGCGCTACCGATAGATGAGCTGAGTGCAGAATGAAGTTATTGCCCCCATAGGCGTCGTAGCTGCGGAGCGGGATAGGTTTGTCAGCTTCGAACTGGGCTGGGTTCGCATGGTAAGCCGCTTCGACGAAACCGCCCACGTGGGTGCCGGCGGCTTCGGTCGATTCGGGTGCAGGCGCCGAGGGTGCCGGTGCTGTCTCCGCGTGAGCCGGCGCGGTGAACTGGGACAGAATGAGCGCTGTAAGGACTACGGTCTGGGAGTTTCGCATGCGGAGTAGCTGTCTTTTGTAAAAGTGCGCCTGGCTTGCCGTGTGTTGCGCCTCAGGGTACCACAGCCCCCGACTGAACCGCGTTCGGAAATTAGCGGGGAGACTGCGACGTTCGGCCGTCAATCATGGTGCGGAGCTCTTCCATGTCATTGGACCGGCCCATGGCTTCTTCGAGTGTGATGAGCCGCTTAGTGTAGAGCGCGTGCAGGGACTGATTGAGTGTCTGCATACCGTGCTTCAACTGGCCCACCTGCATCTGGGAGTAGATTTGGTGGATCTTATCTTCTCGGATCAGATTGCGGATGGCAGGGTTGGGGATCAGCACCTCCATGGCCAAAACGCGCCCCGGGCTTCCTGCGCGAGGCAACAGCAGCTGGCTGATGACACCTTCCAACACAAACGACAGTTGGGCTCGGATCTGCGCCTGTTGGTGCGGAGGGAAGACATCGACGATTCGGTTGATGCTCTGAAGGGCCGAATTGGTATGCAAGGTCGCGAACACCAAGTGCCCCGTTTCCGCTACTGTAAGCGCTGCTTCGATAGTCTCCAAGTCGCGCATTTCACCCACGAGCACCACGTCTGGATCTTGGCGCAAGACGCTCTTCAACGCGGCCTTGAAGGCGTGCGTATCGGTACCAACCTCTCGTTGATTCACTATGCAGCGCTTGTGAGCGTGGAGGTACTCAATCGGATCTTCCACCGTCATGATGTGTTGGCGAGTGTTGGTGTTGATCCAATCCAAGATCGAGGCCAACGTGGTGCTCTTGCCTGACCCAGTCGGGCCGGTTACCAAGATGAGCCCACGCGGCTTTTTGGCGAGGCTCTGCACGACGAGGGGTAACCCGAGCTCATCGAACGTCAGGATCTTAAAGGGGATAGTGCGGAAGGCCCCGCTCACAGCTCCACGCTGCAGGAATATATTGGCGCGAAAACGAGCCAAATTCTTGACGCCAAAGGAAAGATCAAGCTCGCTCCGTTCCTCGAATTGGACTCGCTGTTCTTCGGTTAAGATCGAGTAGCAAAGCTGCTTGGTTTCAACCGGGGAGAGAGGCTGGAGCTTGAGTGGAATTACTGCTCCGTCGATGCGAAGCAGGGGGGGGGAGCCGGTGGTGATGTGCATATCACTCGCCCCCTTTTCAACCATAGCGCGCAGGAGCTGGTGCAGATTCACATGGCCGGATTCTTCACTCATGGCTTCACACTCAAAGAATCAAAAAACATTAATCAGACATTGTAACCCGCAAAATCTCTTCAGGCGTGGTGACGCCGTCAATGATTTTGCTGATGCCACTCATGCGCAGGCTCACCATTCCGCCCTTGACAGCCGCGGCTTTGAGCTCTGCGGTGGATGCCCCTTGGAGCACCATTTCCTTCAAATTGTCGTTGAAGCGCATCACTTCATACAAAGCGACGCGGCCCTTGTAGCCCGTGCCGTTGCACTTGTCACAACCCTTGCCTTTGGACATTTTTCCTGGCCGGGCCTGCTCCTCTGTTGCTCCTAAATCAAGCAGCACTTGTGGATCTACATTGACCACTTCCTTGCATTCGACACAAATGCGGCGAGCCAAGCGTTGCGCCAATACTAGATTCACGCTTGCTGTGATCAGGAACGGCTCAACGCCCATATTAAGTAGACGAGAAATGGTCGATGGTGCGTCGTTCGTGTGGAGCGTGGAGAGCACCATATGCCCAGTGAGCGAGGCTTTTACCGCAATTTCTGCGGTTTCAAAGTCACGCACCTCGCCCACCATGATAACGTCGGGATCCTGACGAAGAAAGGCGCGTAGCGCCATCGCGAAATTGAGCCCAATTTCGTCGTGCATCTGCACCTGGTTGATACCGTGCAGATTGTACTCCACTGGGTCTTCCGCGGTGCTGATGTTGGTGGAAGGCACATTGAGCTCGGTGAGTGCCGAATACAACGTCGTGGTCTTTCCTGAACCGGTAGGGCCCGTAACGAGTACCATTCCCCAGGGCTGATGGATTGCCCACTGGAAATCAGCTGCGGCCTTAGGATCAAAGCCGAGCTTGGCCATATCCACCTGCAAATTACCCTTGTCGAGCAAGCGCAGTACGACTTTTTCGCCCCACATCGTGGGCAGCATCGACACGCGAAAATCCATTTCGCGCCCCTTACCCAGCTTTAGCTTGATGCGCCCATCCTGAGGCAGACGACGCTCCGCGATGTCTAGCTGGCTCATGATCTTAATGCGGCTCACGATCGCATTTTTGAGCTTCATGGGCGGCGTCATCTCTTCGTGCAAGACGCCGTCGATTCGGTAGCGAACCCGAAGGCGTTTCTCGTACGGCTCAATGTGCACGTCGCTGGCTCCCTTGCGGATAGCGTTGAGCAGCAGCAGGTTTACGAGGCGCACCACCGGCGCATCTTCGCTCGCTCTTTCGAGCTCAAGCGCGTTCACCTCTTCTTCGTCGGTAGTCCAGTCGATATCTTCGTCGCCGATATCGAACTCGGCCATTACCTGTTCATAATTGGGCCCGGAGGCGTAATTGCGCTCTATTGCCCCGTGAATCGAGGTCTCGCTGGCTACGACGGGGTCGACGTTGTACCCAGTTAGAAACTTGATGTCGTCTAGAGCCGCCAGATTGGTGGGGTCGCTCATCGCGACGCGCAATGATGAGCCGGATCTCGCGATCGGCATCACCTTGTGTTTTTCGCATACCTCGCGGCTCACCAGCTTGAGCACGTCTGGCTCAATTTCCACGTCATCTAAGTTAACGGCGGGGAGGCGATACTGGCTGCTCAGGAAATTCGTGATCTCGCCATCCGAGATGAACCCTAAGCGGGACAACGTGTAGCCAAGATTTTGGCCCGACTTTTTTTCTTCTTCTTGGGCTTTGCGCAGCTGCTGTAAGCTAATGAGCTTCTCGCGAACCAGGAGCTCGCCTAAACGATTGGAACTAGACATGTGCGGTTTTGTCTCCGGCCGACAAAACAGGGAGGATAGCAGCAGGCCTTGCCGCGCTGACAACCCGTTCCGTGTCGGAAGGTCCGGATCCTTCGCTCCGGCCCGAGCCTAGCTCCTTTATGAATGACGATGGCATGACGCGAGGCCAGGCTGAAGCGGGGGATGACGCGTGGCTGGCTTCACGGAAGGTTTCTCGGGTCCGGCCTTGGGCGCTGCCCTCGCAATTGGGCCGGCGGGCGGGCAGGCGGTCCCGCGTTTCCGCGCACTCCCTTGACGGACGCCGGGGCCGCGCAATATTGGTCAGGATTGTTACATCGGAAAATGCGAGTTTCAAAAAATCATGGCTAAAACGTATAGCGATCTCTTCTCCGACATCCGCGCCAGCGTTCGGATCATGCCGCTTGAGGTCCTCAAGCAACGTCTTGACCAGAAAGACCCCATTACTCTGCTGGACGTTCGCGAGAAGGATGAATTCCGCGCGGGCTACATCCCCGGTGCGATACACGTCGCTCGCAGCTACCTCGAAATGCAGGTTGAGCAGAAGCTTCCCGATCGCAACGCTGAGATTGCTATCTACTGCGCAGGTGGCACGCGGAGCGCCTTTGCCGCCAAGACGCTCGCAGAGCTGGGTTACACCAATGTGCATAGCGTAAATCCAGGCTTCGTTCGTTGGAAGGATCTCAAGTACCCGGTGGCGGAGCCTACGCGCCTCACCGAAGCTCAGCTAGATCGTTACTCCCGCCACATTCTCCTCCCGGAAGTTGGCGAAGAAGGGCAGGCAAAGCTGCTCAAATCCAAGGTGCTTTTGCTCGGCGCCGGTGGGCTTGGTGCGCCGGCTGCCGTTTATCTAGCGGCCGCTGGCGTTGGCACGATTGGCCTGGTCGATGCCGACACCGTAGACGCTTCGAACCTCCAGCGACAGATCGTTCACGCGACCTCACGGCTCGGTATGGCCAAAGTGGATAGCGCTGAAATCGCGCTGAAAGATCTAAATCCTGATGTCTCAGTGGTGAAGTACAAGGAACGGCTGCTGAGCGACAATGTCGATCGCATCTTCGGGGCCGGTTGGGATGCCATCATTGACGGGTGCGACAACTTCCCAACGCGCTACCTGGTTAACGACGCGTCTTTGTTCCACAAAGTCCCCGTTATTCACGGCTCTATTTTTCGGTTCGACGGGCAAGTCACGACGTTCATGCCTTGGGTTGGGCCGTGCTACCGTTGCCTCTATCCAGAGCCGCCGCCGGCGCACCTTGCACCCTCTTGCGCGGAAGCCGGCGTTCTAGGGATTTTGCCGGGCATTGTGGGAACGCTTCAAGCTACCGAGGCCCTGAAGCTCATCTTGGGGCGCGGCAACCCTTTGGTCGGGCGTCTGCTCACATATGATTCCTTGGGCATGACATTTCGGACGCTTAAGCTTCGCCGAGACAAAGCGTGCCCCGCGTGCGGGGAGAACCCAACCATTACGAAATATATCGACTACGAAGGTTTCTGCGCCGCCCCGACCGGCCATTAAGCCGAAGTCTGGGCGGACTCAGGCCTGGCCGTTGTTGCTTGGGTCGGTCTATGCTGCACCGCGTGCAGTTTGGCACAAATCGAGAGGTAATGAGGATGCGCGGTCAAGTGGCAATAGTTCTGGTTGGGGTGGCTCTGGTTTATGGCTGTGGCAAGGATGAGCCACCGGCTAACACCGGGCAGCCTCCGCCCCAACAATGTGGTCCGGGCCAGTTTTTCAACGGCCAAACTTGTCAGGCGCAAGCAGGCTACGCGCCTACTGGCCCCACGCAGCCGGCGCCCGGGCCCACCACCATGGGCACAGGGTCTGCACCGCCCCCGCCGCCACCTATAGCTACCGGCAGCACGGGCCCGTCGGCGATGCCGGCTGATCCGGCTATGTCTTCCACGGTTGCCGCCCTGCTTACCCCGCTGGGTCAAAGCCACGCACCAGCGGGCGCCAAAGCCGTGGGTTCACCCATCGTCGGGCAGTTTCAGCAGGGCCAGTCGCTAGAAGCGCAGGTGATGATGAACCCGGGCAAGTGTTACACGGTGGTGGGCGTGGGGATGCCGCCGATTCAGAACGTTGATCTTCAGATCCTGCCCACTATTGGGATCCCCGGCTTGCCGTCGCCCCTCCTCGCGACGGATCAGACCCAGGGGCCCAACGCCGTGATCGGGGACAAACCCAATTGCTTCAAGTGGGCGTTTCCGATGGCCGCCGTAGTTAAGGTTGTGCTCACCGTGTCTTCGGGACAGGGCGTTGCCGCAGCTCAGGTGTTTGAGAAATAGGAGGAACAACCACGCCGGTGTCAGCTCCGAGGCTTCAGCAGCTGGAGCTCACACCAGGTGTTCCCCAAGCCGTCGCGTTTTCGGCGAGCCAGCTCGTGCCGGGTGACCCAAGCGCTCGTGGCGAGGGAAGCAATCGCGAGCAACACGCCGGCCACGACATCGATCAACCAGTGCCACCGCAGGTACATGGTGGCAATGATAATGTTTATAGCGAAAAACCCCACCAACGGCCACGTGTAGCGGAAAGGGCGACGGTGGCGATGGCGAAACGACAAGAGTGTTAGGAACGTCGGCGTGGCCGTGTGCAGGGAAGGGAAGATGTCTTTCTGCGCGCCACCGGAATGCACGGTGGTCATCACTGTATCGAGCCAGAAGCCGTGCGGGAGCGCATGGGTGAACTGGCCTGCAAGAGCCACGAGCGGCCCGAACCCTGGGACACACAGGTAAAGTGTTTGCCCGATGACGTAGAGCAGCAGCATACCCAAGCTAAACTCGCACAGGAGGCGTTCGTCGCGAGTAAAGAGCAATATCGGGAAAATGTGAGCGCCCGATAGATAGAAGTAGCTGAAGTAGAAGAACGAAAACCACTCCGTCCAGAAGGGCGTGACGTAGTGGTCCAGGAGGACGGCGGGCTCGAACCCAAAGACCGCTAGATCCAGGGCGTGAAGCTCTGCGTCGAGGACACGGGGGTTCACGAGGGGCAAAAAATGGTCCAAGAACAGATAACTTGTGACGATCGACCCAAATAGAGTTAGCCGATACACCAGTGGGGCCAGCACTGGCTGCTGCCAAATCCGGGAACGCACCAGAAATGTGACGCCGGAGCAAACGAGCCAGAGCCCCGACATTTGGACGATGCAACGCGTGCGGCTCGGATGATCCGCGGCAGTGATCGCCGCCAGGCTCATGGCCAAAAGGTAGCCTGACGCGATCCAATCTTGCGGACCCAGGGCACGCGCGAGCCGGCTCCATGCGAGCGCATTGGGAGCGGTCGTTGGCTCGGAATTGATGTGGGTCGCCATGGGAGCGCCCGGCGCATATCACACAAAAGACACGCAAGGTAATACGGCCGGTGCGTAGCGAATTACGCGTAGAACGGAGGTGCTTGGCGCCTCAGAGGACCACCCTTAGAAACTCGCTCAGCATCCGGTGGGTCAGGCCCCATACGACCCGCCCGCCCACGTCCCAGCCCGAGAACGTGAGGCGCTCGCCCCCCTGTGGAGCGTCTACCGAGATGGTGGCCTTCGCCTCGGGAGCAAGCAACGAAGGAAGAGGAACCCAGAGGATCTGCTGGACCTCGCCATTGCCGGTAAGCTGGTGTGAAGCAGTTAGCTCAAACACGTAGGGGGTTACCGTGAGTTCTTGAGTACGGTGTCGAGCTCGAGCGGTGAGGGTTGTTAGATGGCCTAAGCAGCGCGCGTGCTGCTTGAGATCAACCTGCACCTCTTCGAAGGCTTCCCGAGTGGCCGTGTCGTAGAGGGTTTGATCTATGGGCTCTGCGCGCCCGCCGGGAAGTGCCATGTGGCCGCTCCAGGGGTCATCGGGGTGCTCGGCTCGTTCAATGAGCAACACCTCCGGGCCGAGCCCATCACCTTGCCGCAATACCAGGGCCACCGCCGCTCGATTAAGGCCCACCTCGGGCGGAAAAATAGCGCTGGAGCTGATGGCGAGGCGTTCGGCTACGGCGTTCAAGCTCGGAAAAGACAAGGGAAGCGGAAAGTGTACCCCGAGGCGTTCGATCTGGCAGTGGAAGCCTCGCTTCGGGGCCAAAAGTTCTGTTAGCCTCCGCCCCGCATGAAGTATTCCCACGTCTTTGCCTGGTATTCGCTCGCTTTTCTGACCCTCTGCCTCGCACCCACGGCCGCCCACGCATTCCCTGGGATCTATGTCGGGAAGTCCGGAGGGGAACGCGTGGCGCATTCCACGCAGGTGGTTTTCATGCACAACGAAAAATCGACCGTAGTGACGTGGATGCCTGATTATGAGGGGTCATTGGACGCGTTTGCTTTAGTCACCGTGGTGCCGAGTGACGTGACTGCCGAACGTGTTGTTACCCTGAAGCGTGACTTCGTGGATCACCTCGATAAGCTCAGCGCTCCACGTTTTCACGAGTACTGGGAGATGGAGCCCTGCGAACCGGGCGAGCCCGAGCAGGAATGGGAACGGGACCTTACTGCCAGCCAGGGAACGGCGTTTCTCGGTGGGGGTGCCTCGTTCGGCAGTGGCGGTGCCAAGAAGTCGGCGAAGGAGCTGTTCTTGAACGTAAACGTTGAATTCAAGAACGGGGAGTATACCTTTCACCTGTTAGCCGATGATGCAGGAGCTTGGCTTAAGGCGCGCGGCTACCAGCCCCCCGCTGATTTAGGCGCCCGCCTGGCCCCGTATTTGGGCGCTCAAATGAAAGTCATGGTGGCTGAGGTGGACCCCAAACGCATTGAACTTGTGGGAGGCGAACGCGCCCAGCTCTCGCCCATTCAGTTTTGGAGCGAAAGCAATGTGGACACGCTGCCGCTGCGTCTTGGCCTGGGCAATGCTCCGGCTCGCGATAAGCAGGAGGTAATTGCCTACTTCATCGACAAAAAAGACCGCTTTGAGACCAAGAACTACAAGACAGCGTTCCCACCCACGAATATCAACGTAGATTTTATCGTCAAAGAGAAGATGGGCGAATTTTACGGCGCGTTGCACGATAAGTTCTTGGAGAAGAACCCGAAGACATTTCTGGCAGAATACGCGTGGTCCGCAGAAGGCTGCGGGCAGCCTTGCGCCACAACGCCCCCGGAGGTGTTCGAGCTCTTGGCCCTGGGTGGTCACGTGTTTGAGCAATGGGTGCCCGAAGAAGAGAAGAATCCCAAGCCGCCTGAGCTCACCGAGGACGAGAAGAAAGCCTTCAAGGAAGAGCTCAAGCTCATGGAGCCCAAAGATAGGGCAAAGGCTAAGAAGACCTTTGAGGAAGAGCGAAAGCTCATCGCTGCACGAAAGCTGCTGGTGCAGCGGCACAAGTACTCGATTTCCCGACTCCATTATCGCTTTGGTGCAGCTGATCTGACAGAAGATCCAAAGTTTGGTCCTGCCGCGGCTGGAGTGCAGGGAGGCACAGCCCTGCCGACCGGAGAGAAAGGCGTAGCTTCCACAGAGGTAAAACAAGCAAGCCCGAATCGCTTTCAGACGCGCTTCTACAATCTGCATCCGTCGCCCGTCGTTGCAAACTGCACCACCCCGCTCCGCTATCGCTGGGGGAAAGCGCCGCGAACGTACCGCGGCCTGCGCAAGATCTGGGTTGCCGAAGATCTCACGCGTCGGAATCGAAAGAAGCTCGCCCTCGACAAGGTGTTGCTCACACCCATTCCGGAGCTTGGGCTCAAGTTAGCTTCAGCCGAACCGGCCGCCAAAGCCGCGCCAGTAGTTGACGAGAAATCCGGCTGTCGCTTGGTGGCGGTGCCTAGTTCAAGCTCGGGTGGCTGGCTGCTGCTTGCCTCACTCGGCTTTTTGGTGAACCGGCGACGTGCACGGGCGAAGCGAATGGGCTCGTGACTCCACGTGCACCGGCGTCGGCGAAGTAGATCCTAAACAAATCCCGCGCCACTTCGTTGGCCTTTCGGTGCCAGACGCGCTCATTGTGGAGCAGTACGCCGACGAGCACTTCAGGTTTCTCAGACGGTGCGAACCCAGAAAACCAACTCGCAGTGGGCCCCTCCGCACCGAGATCAAGCGTGCCCGTTTTTCCGGCGGCTTGGATATCTCCAAGGTAATTTTGGCCGTCTGAGTTAGTGAACGCCTCGCGAGAGGTGCCGCTGTGGATGGTTACTTCGAGCATCTTTCGCAGACGGCGGACGGTTACTTCGCGTAACACACGGAGGCCTTCTGAGCTTTCGTTCGCCGCTTGGTAGAGGCCCGCTCGCTCCACAATTCTGACCCGTGGCAAAAGACCACCCAGCGCTACGATATGCGTGAGCTGTGTCGCGCCAAGTAGAGAAAGCTTGCTATTTTCGAAGCCAATAGCCGTGCGCGCAAGAGCGAGCGGTTGCTCCGGAACCGTGAGTGTTCCCATGGGTAGGGTAACGTCAAACGCGAGCGCCTGATTGAAGCCAAACTTGGTGCCGTAGATCTCTATCGTTGGCGGATCCAAGTAGCGTGTTGCGAGCTGCGCGTAGGCTGCATTTCGGCTAAACCCCAAGGCCTGCCAAAACGGGCCGCACTCCTTGACTCCTTCGCGCGGTGGCGTGAGATGCGCGCTGTTGATGCCGTGTTCACCTCCCGCCGAGCAAACCTCCCAGCGAGGTGTTACCCGGGAGCGCTCCAGCAGCGCCGCAGTGGTTACGATCTTGAACAAGCTGGCTGAAGGAGTCTCCGCCGAAAGGAGCAGGTTTTTGCCGATCTTGGAAGTGTGGGCCCAGACCAGTACTTTGGCGCTCTTAATGTCAATCACGATCGCGGCGGCGGCGCGCGCATGTGTGCGCGCTAGGAGTGCCTCGGCTTGCTCCTGGTACTTCTGTTGCAGGGTGAGTTCGGCAATGTCTCCGCTTTCGGTCCGCGCTTGAGCTTTCCCTGACACCCAACGAATGTGCTGGAGATCGACCACGGGAGCCCCAGCCTCTTTTCGTTCCTCGGGTGCGGCAGCACCCAACATTAAGAACAGGGGCGCGAACACGGCAAAGGAACCAAGCTTCACTCGACGCCCATAACGGTGTTGGGCCCGTTGGGCCAAGTTCTGTGTGTTCGAGAGGGGAGGGCGAGCGGCGGCCTTTCGGCTCAGAAACGCCCAATTTTGGCGGTCGAGCGCCCACCGTCTACGCTAAGCTCCTGACCCGTCACGAAGTCTGCTTGAGCCAGGTACAGCACAGCCTGAGCGATGTCCTCGGCCGTTCCCGTGCGGCGTAGCGGAACCGCATTGGCCAAGCTAGCCACGGCCGCCTCAGACATATCTTGGGGCGGTAGCACAGTGCCGGGAGCCACGGCATTGACCCGCACTAGAGGCGCAAGTTCCAAGGCGAGCACCTGAGTTAGGTGACTGAGGGCGCCTTTGGAAACCACGTACGGCAGGTGATTCTTATACGGCGTACGCGCGCTGGAGCAGGTGATGAAAACAATCGAACCGCGCGTGGCAGAGAGGGCAGGCGCCGCTCGGTGCGCCAAGCGGAAGGGGGCCAATAGATTGAGCCCGAGGGCGCGTTCAAAATGTTCAGCGGTGATCTCTGTGAACTCAACCCGGTCAAAATTAGCCGCTGAAAGGACCAGGGTGTCCAACCCACCAAAAGCGGCTAACACCGAATCGACCAATTGATCGCACTCGGCTTGCTTCGACAAATCAGCCGAGAAAAGCTGAGCTTCTCCGCCGGCTTGGGTGATTTCTTGAGCGACCAATGCGGCACCTTCACGACTCTGATGGAAGTGAACCGCCACCCGCATGCCCGCTTCGCCCAGCGCACGCGCGATGGCAGCGCCCACACGCTGCCCTGCGCCCGTAACCAAAGCACACTTTCCGCGGAGTGCCGTCAAGGTGTTGCTTCCAGTGCGAGCAGCATTGGTGTTAGCCCCAAGCGCCTAGAACTGAAAGGTAACCTTGCCGGGCCAACTACCAGGCGAAGGAAACTGCATGCTCGAAATAGCGTCCGCAATGCAGTCTACAGCCTGCTCGCTGGCATCGTCTGGGGCGGTTGCGCTTGCAGCCAAGACTTTGCCGCTCGTGTCGACGTAGGCGGTGGCTGTGAAGGTGCCAGCGGAACTGCCGACGCAACCTTGGACTGCCTCCTTGAACTCGGGGCGCCGCACCACGTCCGCGGCGAAGCGTTCGTCTAGGGTAGCTGCGGGCCGCCCGCCAGCAGGATCGAAGGCGAAGGACTTCTGCGCGACGCCTGTGCGGCCACCGACTGGTTTTGGCCAGTTACGAGCCTTGAGGGCCTTCAACATACAGTTTTCGGTCGCGCGATCGCCCAGTGTTGATTTCTCAAGCCTGGCGGACACGATGCTTCCGCTCTGATCGATCTTGATCGAAAAGCCGGCCTCCCCACCGAGAAATTCCACGCGATCTACCCCTTTGCGGAAGCAGTGTTCGAGCGAATTGGAGCTTCCTGAAAAAGCGGCCTCCACGGCATCCTCGTTGAGGCCGCCGATCTCGCTGCTCATGACAATGCCGCTTTGGTCCCCATCATCTTCAGGTTCTTGAGGTGCCACCGGATGCCTCACGGGAGTTTCAGTGCCACCGCAGGCTATCGTTATACCACCAAGGTAGAGTATCGTAGCGGTCAATTTTTTCAGCTTCATTGTGCATTCCTGAGCATTCGGGCAGAGCCCACGTAGCGCGGTTGATCGTGGCGAACAAGCCTTCGTTGGGCGGCCGTTTAAGCGGCCCGGAGTTCAACTCTCTAAGACCACGATTCCCGGCACTGATCCCAGTGCTGCCCGCAGTGCCGGCTTCGGGGAAACAGCCACCGGAACCTCGGCCGCCCTGAGCATTTCAGCATCAAAGATGTTGTCCCCAAAACAACCGAGCCAATGTGCATCGCCAAAGTGCCGCCTACCAGCCTCCACTTTGTGTTCTGCATACGGCGTGGGGCCCGCCATACGGGACTGAATGCTGCCAGAAAGGACGACGGGCACCGCCGCGACCACCTCTTCAGCCTGAAATCCAAGCGGCTCTACCGCGAGCTCGATGATGGCCTGGGGCGACGCAGAGATCACCACCGTTCGCACGCCGTGGTCCCGCACGAACTGAAGGAGCGGCAAAAGGGTTTGATTGTAGCGGCTCGGGAGAGATGTTCGTGTGAGGGCTTGGCGAGTCAACGTGTGGAGGTCCCCCAGTGTCATCCCGGCGTAACACCAGGTCATCACTTCGCAGACTAGCCGCTCGGGGAAGGCGTGAGCGCGGTAGGCTTCAAAAATGGATCTGGCGATGTCATTGGCGTCGCCTTTTGTACTTACTTGGTGGGCGAGAGCGCACTCGAAGAGTGCTGGCCGTGCCGCTTCTGTGAGTGCTCGCTCGGTTACGGCCTCAAGAAAAACATCCTCGCCAACATCTCCGGACCACAATGTACCGTCGCCGTCAAAGGTGACGACGCAGGCTTCGGCTCCGCGAGCTCTCAGCCCCACTTCCAAGCGGGCGCGGATGTCTTCGGCAGCCACGTTTACGGAAGGGGTGTCACTCATGGTTTGTGGGGCAAGTGGAGTGAATAGCGCCGCCCAGTGTACGGGAAGGGGCGCTGGGCGAGTCAAGGCCGTGGCGAGCTTTGCGCACGTTGCTCTTGAGCCTTGGCGTTTGACACATCGCTTCGAAAGGGAGGTACTTAGCATGACAAGTATCCCGTGAGTTAGCAAAAGGAGCCTTCCTCCAACGCCTCCGCCTCGAAACCGTTGTGGGGTAGACCGTGGCCTCCAATTGTTCGACTAACTTCGCCACGCTATGAAGGGGTCATGCATGAGCTCAACGAACCTCGGTTTCTTCGTCTCCTTACAGAGCTCATTGGGTTTGGGGAGAAACTGCAAAATGCGCCCGGTGTCGGCCTAATTCCTGAAGAAGCGCTGCCCGTTGCCACGGTGCTGCGAGAGCTTCGACCCCACATTGATAGCGGCGCCATAGAAGTGCAAACACTGGCCGCTCCAGGTTTCGAATCCAGACCGAGCCTGGTGCTCACGGTCCGCGGGGAAGGCCCACGCACGATAGGATTCGTAGGGGCGCACTTCGATGTAGTGCCGGCCGATAAAATCGCGGAAAACTGGGAAAGAGATCCGTTCACCCTTTGGGTGGGAGAAGATGGCACGCTCTACGGGCGTGGCGTCACCGATTGTTTGGGTCATGTGGCGCTGATTACGGATTTCTTGGCGCAGCTCGTGGAGCAGGGGATAAAGCCGAAGCGAACCGTTAAAGTGGTGCTCATCGCCAACGAAGAGGAAGCGCCGTTGCCTGAAATTGGCCTCGATTACGTGGTGGCACAGGGCGCAATGGACGATTTGCAGAACGGATCCATCTATTGGCTTGATAGCGCTGATTTTGGGCCAACCGTGGGCACCGGAGGGATCGCGATGTGGCGGCTCGAGGTTACCGGCGTTACGGGCCATTCTGGGATGCCACAAAATTGCGTGAATGCGCTTGAGGTGGGCATGGCAGCAAGCCTTCTGCTCAAGGAGTGGTTTGAAAGCCAATATCCGCCGCACGCAGACGAGCAACGCTGGGGATTTTTGTCGTCATCTTCTCTAAAAGCGACGGTTATCTCGGTGGTGAACGACAAGATTACCAAGATCCCGGGCTTCGCCAAGATCGAAGGCGATATGCGATTAACGCCGTTCTATGATCTCGCCGACGCGCGAATTCGAGCGGTGGCCTTTATTCAGGAGCTGAACGCTCGGCTACAGAAGGGGGATATCCCGCAAGGGTTCCCAAGTGTTCGCACCCAAGCCGGGGAAGTGGCTAACATCAAGTTGATTTCGGTTGGGCGAATGATGGAGGGCATCGCCTGCGATCTGAATTCCGAAGGCCTGCGGGTGCTCCAGCAAGCCATCAGCAAAGTGCGCGGGGAGGCGGCCGGAAGAGCTTTCTCGATGACAGGCTCTTTACCACTAGTGCGTGATTTGCAGAGGCGAGGATTCGACGTGCAAATCACCGGTTTTGGCCGGAGCACCTATTACCACGCACCGAACGAGCAGGCGAAGTTGGAACACTTTCGCCAAGGTTTTGCGATCCTACGAGAAATCTTGGCGAACGCGAGCTAGGCGCGGCTGCGCTACGTGAACCGGGCCTGCGCGCGGCTCATCACGAACGTGTGAGGAGTACTTTGCATGACAAGTACCTTTTGCTGACGTGATGTCCGCCGCCAGACGGCTGACGTTCCGGGTACGGGCTGGATTGGCCGAGCGGAGCGACTGTTGGTGCTCGAAGGCTATTCTTCCCGCAATTTGTTCAACACATTGATGTCTTCAAGTGTCGATACATCCTGCGTTATCTCTTTTCCGGCCGCGATGTCTTTAAGTAGGCGGCGCATGATTTTGCCGCTTCGGGTTTTGGGCAGCCCGTCTGCAAAGCGAATGCTGTCTGGTCGGGCGAATTTACCGATTTCGGTAGCAACGTGCTCGCCTAGCGCCTTCTTCATGGCGTCACCAGCGGTGTGTGGTGGCTTCAACGTCACGAAGACTACCAGCGCTTGGCCCTTGAGCTCATCGGGCCTACCCACGGCTGCAGCTTCTGCGACCGCCGGATGTGAGACGAGCGCGCTTTCGATTTCAGCCGTGCCGATGCGATGCCCCGAAACGTTCAAGACGTCGTCGATGCGGCCAACTACGTTGAAGTAACCGTCGGAATCACAACGGGCGCCGTCGCCGGTGAAATAGGCGCCGGGAATGTCCGTGAAATATTGGCGCTGAAAGCGTTCGTCGTCGCCCCAAATAGTGCGCAACATGCTTGGCCAAGGCTCCCGAATGACGAGCAAGCCGCCCTCGTTGTTATCCACCTTGAGGCCTTCTTGCGTCACGATCTCAGGCTTTACGCCAAAGAACGGCAAGCCGGTGGAGCCGGGCTTTGTTACGTGGGCGCCTGGCAGCGTGGTGAGCAGGATGGAGCCCGTTTCGGTTTGCCACCAGGTATCGACGATGGGGCATCGGCCCTTGCCGATCTTCTCGTGGTACCACATCCAGGCTTCAGGATTGATGGGTTCCCCCACGGAGCCTAAGAGCCGCAAACTCGAAAGATCTGCCTTGTTCACGAAGCTCTCGCCCTGCCGAATGAATGCGCGAATGGCCGTCGGCGCGGTGTACAGAATCGTGACCTTGTGCTTGTCGATCAGTTGCCAAAAACGCCCCCAATCGGGCGAATTCGGCGCGCCTTCATACAGCACACAGGTGGCACCATTGGAAAGCGGGCCGTACACAATATAGCTATGGCCGGTAACCCAGCCGATATCCGCCGTGCACCAGTAGATGTCGTTGTCTTGAAGATCGAACACGTATTTCGTTGTCACGTGCGCGCCCACGAGATACCCCAAGGTCGTGTGCAGGACGCCTTTGGGCTTCCCCGTGGAGCCCGAGGTGTAAAGGATGAACAAAGGATGTTCGGCGTCGACGATTTCCGCGGCCCCATCCGTCCGAGAAACGTTTGTAAGGCTCGTTTGCCAATCGACATCGCGGCCCGCTTGCATCTCAATGGGAAATACTTCCTGGCCGAGCCGTCGAAACACGACCACTTTCTCAACTGAGGGGGTCTTCTGGATGGCTTGATCCACGACGGGCTTCAACGGGACGACGCTGCCACGCCGGTACGCACCATCTTGGGTGAGCACCACCTTGGCCTGACAATCATTGATGCGATCCCTCAAGGATTCAGCCGCAAAACCGCCAAATACTACCGTGTGGGGCGCGCCGATGCGAGCGCAAGCTAACATTCCTATCACGGCTTCGGGCACCATCCCCATATAGATGGCGACGCGATCCCCCTTTCTTACACCCAGTGAGCGTAATACCGCCGAAAATTGCTCCACTTTGGCGTGAAGCTCTTCGTAGGTGAGGGAATAGGAATCTCCCGGCTCGCTTTCCCAGATGAGGGCTTTCTTACTGCGGGTGGGCGTTGTTAAATGGCGATCAAGGCAGCTTTCGGTGACATTCAGCTGTGCGCCTAAAAACCACTTTGCATGGGGAAGCTTCCATTCCTTGATAGTGTCCCAGGGCTTTCGCAATAACAGCTCACCCGCCTCGCGTCGCCAGAAAGTATCTGGATTACTGAGGCTTTCGCTATACAGCCGCTGGTACTCTTCCGGAGACTTGATACGTGCTCGGCTGCGGAACTCCGGCGAAGGCTCAAAGCGACGATCTTCCTCGGCAAATGTTTCAATTGAGTTGGCAGTCATGTTGGAGCTCCATGGCGCACGCTGACGGCAACACGCCGGCAGGGGCGAGCACATGTTAGTCTCGCTGCAGGCAGGGTGGCTACCCGCTCAGACATGGGATAAGGCGCAACGCGCGCAAGCGACATTGCTGTGCCTTACCTGACCCCCGCGCGCACGAAATGCGTCGTGCGCGCTCAAATGACGGGGTTAAGAGCCCCGCCCGGTGGCTCGTCTTAGGCGAGCTTATTGAGAGCGATTTGGATGCGAGAGATAGTGCGAGACGCGGTCTGAACGCGAATGGCACCTTTACCCGCCGCTTTCGCGACAAGCTTGGCGGTGGCTGCGACAACCAATTCAGCGGCCTTGCGGTCACCTTCGGCGATGGCTTTGCGTGCATTTCGCACGGCAGTTCGCACCGCACTTGTTGCGCTGCGATTGCGCAAGGTGGTGACGATGCGTTGACGGTTGCGCTTCTCTGCTGAGGGATGATTTGCCATGAAAAATCTTACTTTGTATCGGGAGCGGGCTTCGCGTCGGGCGCCTTGGGGTCATACCCTTCCGGGTGGACCGAGAACTTGGGAGTGGAGCTATTGGCAATCGCAGTCTTACGTGCGCGGCCTGCACCGGTCGCACGAATGTGCCGGCGTCGATCAGTTTGTTTTGTTGATGAGACCATGATTCAGCGTTCCCCGTGGGATGCCGACCAAAGAGCCGGCGGGCGAAGGGGCGGCGAATATGGGCGAAGGATCCCTGCTTGTCAACGCTTCTTGAGACGCTCAACTTGACGGGTGAGCAGGGCCGAAGCTGCCATCAGCAACCGGGCCACACCCCAACGCCTAAGGCAAAAACACCGCCAACCAACACCCTGGACGGGCGCCCGACACGCAGCCGCCGGGGGCGAGCCCGTGCTGGGTGAGACCTTGGGGAAACAGCAGGGGTAATCCCTCCGCACAGGTAGTTGTCATGACAAGTACCGTTCGCCGCTGCGAAACCCTCGATGCCGGCGTTCCGCAGATCCCGACTCCGGCTACCTGAGCGGGCCACTGAGCACTTCCACCCCTTCGCCACCCGATGCCTCCACGAGTTGTGCTGTTAGTGGTGAACGGAGCTCGAAAGTGCCCGCTGCCGATTCAAGCCATTCCGGGCGCGGGTGGACTACACAACTCCGATGTGTAACAATGCCTTGATGGTTCGCGCCCAAATTGTTCTCGACGAGTCCACCGCGGAGCAGCTTAAGATAGCGTCCGAGCGCGGCCAGGCGAGCATGTCCGAAATCGTTCGTCAGGCGCTGGCCTTCTACTTTGAGCACCGCAAGCCGGATACCTCCTGGATCGGTTCGCTGGCTCCACGGAAACACGTAAGCCACGATCTGGCCGATATCCGTGCGAGCGTTGAGAAAGCGCGCAAGCGCGAGGCTAAGCGTTGAGTTTAGGTATTGATACCTCAGTTCTGGTGCGCTTGCTGATTGGCGAGCCTGCCGATTTGGCGGCCAAAGCGGAGCAGCGTCTGCTTAAGGCGCACCGCGCTAGGGAATCAGTGGTTGCAAGTGACCTTGTGATAGCCGAAGCGTACCACGCGCTTAAGCACCACTATGAAATCGCGCCCGCGGACATCCGGCGTTCGCTATTGTCGATGCTCACGAGCGGTCTCGTTCAGCCCGAAGTTGGTTCCGCCGTGTTGGGAGTGCTGCACGCGAGGCAGTCGGGCAAATCGGGGCTGGTCGATAGGCTCATCCAAGCGGGCTATGAGAGCAACGGCCGGGCCACGCTCACGTTCGACAGGCAACAGAGCAGGCTCGGCAAAACTGAATTGATCGAGTGAGTGCGCGGCTGCGAGCAGCTTGCATTTTGGTTGGTGCTCCTCGAAATGGGGCGAGAAGTAAGGTCGGCCGTGCTCGCAAGCTCCGCGCGGCCGAGGGGCTGCACTCGCGATGCCCCGCAGCGCCCGTTCTGCCAGAACCAAACTTCTCTCACCCCAATGCCCCGGTAGACTTCGAGCTTGTTGATGCCACCTGAGGAGATGACGATTTCGAGCGCAATGTCCGGCGCTTCGTCGTCAGCGAGCTCGCGACCGAGCACGTCTACGGGGTGACCGATCCCGCGGGCTTTGAGGCACGCGTGAGCCTAACGGCAGTGGCGACTAGTCAAGCCTGGCTGCTTCAATCTAACGGACGAATCGTAAGCGGCACGCTGTACGTAGTACGTGAGAACGGCTTCACACGTGCGGCGCCAAGAGCGCTCTTGATGCACGCTGCAGCGGGAGTGCCAGCGGCTGGCCCCGAAACATTGACGCTCTGGACGGCGCCGTCTGAGCTCCAGGTGATGCTGGCGGTGGAGGGGCCCTTTTGTCCTGAAACGCAGGACCGCGCCGCTCCCAGCCGGGAGGCCACAGCCGCTTGAACGGCGCCGGTGGAGGGCTTTTCCGGGAGATCGCCGGGGCCGCCGCTCGCGCTATCGGCTGGCTTCATTTTTGCGGGCGCGGGTGCTGCGGCTATGGGGGCGGCGGGTGGCGCGGGCTCCGCGGGGGCACTGGTAGCTTGTGGTGGCGCAGCTTCTTCTTTTTGAACAGCGCCAGCGGCGCTTGGCTTTGCTGACTCGTTCTCTGCGAGTTCGATGGCCTGGGGAGCCATCACCACCTTCTTCTCCAAGCCACCGCCGCCAGGGGCCTGCCGGCTGAGATCATCTTTCATGGCGACGCGGCCAAGGCCGCCTTTGGTGTCTCCCGTATTTTCTGAGGAGGCTGACTTCGCTGCGACTTTTGCAGAATCCAAGTTGGCAAGATCTTCGTTTGCGCGTCGAGCCATGGGCTCAGGCGCGGCCTCGGGTGAAGCTGCAGCGGGTGCGCGCTCCGCAGCGCGTTGCTCCAAAGATTCGATTGAGTGTGCGGGGCTCTGGAGTGCCGCTACAGGCTCCTGCTTGTTATTCTGCAGACCAAACCACAACGCAAATGCCGCTGCTGCCGCGAAAAGACCAATGACAATGCCTCGGGTTTGCCCGCCCGCGCGCCCGGCCGGTGTTACGCTTTGAAGAACTTGAGCCTGCACAGGTGCTTGGGCCTGCACAGGTGCCTGGCCTTGCACCGAGAGGGCACCCACGGCGGCTAACGCTTCGGCGTTAGGTGGCGGAGACTCGAGCCCCGGCGACGATTCGCGAGCCTGCGTCGCGCTCAGCAGTAGCTCACGCGCACTCAAATCTGGAGATGAAGATTGGGGCTTTCGTGGCGCAACAGAACGAGCGAAATCTGCGAGGCTGTGATCGTCGTCGTCCTCGGTGGGTGGTGGTGCAACCTTCAACTCCGGGCGACTCGTTCGCGTGGTGTTCGGCTGCTCGCCTGCGGGCGGGACGAGGCGCGCGGCACTTATGGGGCCTTGCCCGGTGTCATCGGCACCTTCCAAAGCAGGCGTGCCTAAAAGAGCATCTTCCGTTTTCTCTTTGGGCTTGGCAGCGATCCTCGCAAGTACAGCTGCCTCGGAGCTTTCCCAGAAGCTCTCCGGTTTTTCCGGTACGGGCCAGCCTCCAAGTAGGCGTTCTACGTCTTTCGGGAGCTCCACAGTTCCTCTGTCAGTCATCGATCGCCCCGCGTTCCGGTAAGCTCGTGGCCTTTTGCCTCGAGAAAGCCTTTGAGTTGTTTTCTGGCCTCGTGCACGCGCCAGGCAATCGTCCCCTCCGGGCACCCGAGCACCGCGGAGGCTTCGGTGTGGCTTAGGCCATCGATGGCCACGAGAATTAAAGTGACCCGCAGCGTTTCGCTGAGGTTATCCATGCCGGCAGCGAGCGCCACCGCAAGCTCACGGTCGACGTTTTGAGCCAGCGGGTCTGTTAAGGCTGGGCGCCTTTCGACGAGGGCACCTTCGACCCGCGGATCATCCAGGGGTGTCGCCTGGCCGCGCGGCTTACGCGCGCGTAACATATTGAGGGATAGATTAACGGCAATGCGATACATCCAGGTGAAGGGCTCGCTCCTGCCGTCAAAACGATCGAGGGCGTTGTACGCTCGAAAGAAGCACTCTTGGGTAACCTCCTCGGCTTCGGCCTCGTTGCGCACCATATGCACCACAACTCGGTAGAGACGCCGTTGGTAGCGTTTGACGATTTCGCCGAAGGCTTTAGTGTCGCCCCCTCGGGCGGCGTCGACCAGCTCTCGATCTGTGCTTTCTGCCATGCGTTCCGGATCCAAGCTCGCCGCTGGGCAGAGCGCCCTCTTCGCCCCGAATCCAGGTGGAACCTCACCGGGCGTCAGGCGAAAGGGGCGACCCACACGCAGTCTTTCAGCGTGGGCTGGAACATAGTCGAACACAAACCCTTCGACAACGCCCAGCTTGATCCCTTGGCAGTGGAACGCCCTGCCTGCGCTCCGAGCTGGCCGCTCCAGGTTCAGAGCGAGTCAGCGAATGGGCGGGTAGGGCTCGCCAAGTGCGCTATGGCACTTTGGCGTTTCAGGACTGACCGAGGCGCTTTTTCAACAGATCGCCAAGGGTTCCGAAGCCGCTCTCGGCCTTGAGCTTCTGCCGGTAGTCGCGGGCGGCCTTGCGCTCCTCGTCTTCTTTGAGGCCTTGGATGCTCAGCTTGACCTCGCCGCGCCGATCGAGATCGACCACTTTGGTGTCTAGCACCTGGCCAACCTTGAAAGTTTTTCGAAGGTCCGTGCCCCGAGCGGTGCCTGTCTGGCCGGCGGGAATGAAGCCGCGAGCGAAACGGCCGGTGGCTCCGAGAACGCGGACCGTGAGGCCCCCGGGCTCGCCTTTGACGACTTCCACCTTGAGCGCGCCATTTTTGCTGACCTTCTGCGGCGCTTCGTCGGCGTGTTCCGGTTTCGGCGCGGGGTGAAGGCCCACGCGTCGATTCTCGAAATCAAAGTTCACGACCACGACTTCAAGCTCATCGCCTACCTTGGCGATCGTGGCGGGATCTTCCACGCGGGTGAGCGAAAGATCAGAAATGTGGATGAACCCTTCGATGTCGGAATCCAACGAACAGCTAACGCCAAAAGGTTCTACACGCGTAACTTTCGCGGTGTGTTTGGTGCGCACGGCGTATTTGGCTCGGGCCTCCGCCCAAGGATCCGCCATGAGCGCTTTTCGGCTCAGCCAAAGCTTGCCACGTTCGTCTACTCGTAAGATCTTGACGTCGAAGCTATCCCCAGGCTTCAGAATATCCGCAAGCGCCGCACGTGGATCGTGGCTGGCTTCGGAAACGTGCACGAGCCCTTCGAGGTTCTCGGCGCCTGGCAGCGCAACGAAAGCGCCCCATTCCACCACGGTGCGAACCACGCCGCGCAGAACTTGCCCTTCTGTGAGCGTACCTAGCGCTTCTTTGCGGCGCTCGTGAGCTTCAGCCTCCAACATCGGCCGACGCGTAACCACCACATCCCGCCCGTGGTGCTCGAACTGGATGACCTTGAAATCTAAGACCTGACCAACAAGCCCTGCGAAGTTGGCGTGCGAAGGATGGAGATCGAGCCCGGAGGCAGGCGCGAACGCACGGAGCCCTTTGATGTCCACCTCGACGCCGCCCTTGATGACGCCAGTGACCAGGCCGTGGACTAAGGTGCCTTCCTTGTAGGCCTTTTCGATGACCGGCTTGATCTCTTCTTCGCGCAGGGGCTTTCGGGTGAGCACCACGAGGCCACCACGGGCACCATCTTGGTGGACACGTGCCACCAGGCGATCACCGACCGCGGGCACTAGATCATCTGGCTCCATTTCGGAGCGATCGAAAATGGCGAGAGCCTTGCCAGCGAGATCTACCATGATGGCGGTATCGAGCACGGCCGTGACCTTGCCAAAAACCTCTTCGCCCACGCCGAACGCAGGCCTCTCCATAACGCGCTGGGGCTTCTGATTCCCACGATTGGGGGCGCGCGCGGGCGCGGCCGCGGCAGGAGCCTCTGCCCCCGCTGCGCCGGGCTTCTTCTTTCTGCGCCGACGCTTACGTTTACCGGTGCCCGGTGCTCCAGGATCGCCGTTGCCGGAAGCAGCCTGACCTTCGTCCGTGTCACCAGCTTCGCCATCAGCTTCCGGGCCGTCGGCATCGTGCGAGCCTTGTGCGGCCCCCCCGCCGTTCACTTGCTCGGGGGCTTCAGCGCTCAACTCGGAGGCACCGGGTTGGGGGCCAGCATTTACGGAATCGGAAACCGAATTCTCATCGGCGACGTGTTCGATAGAAGTCATTGTAGCGCCTGAAGGAAGCTCGATGCGGGCCCTATATCGCGCATGGGTCGCTCTGCCAACACCACTTCTGCGCGAGGGGGGCCGAACATAGCCTCCCCCGGCACAATCCGCTAGCGCGCAATGGGCAAGTGGCGATTCACTCCGCCGCTCCGGTCGATCGAAAATCCGCCGGCGGCGTTTTCGTGGTGCTGGTTCACCCGTTCAGTCAACCGTTCCGCAACCGCGAGAAATGCCTGGGCGATGGGGGAACTGGGGCTCGCTTCGACAACAGGAGTCCCCGCGTCGCCCCATTTTCCGACGCTCGGCTCGAGGGGGATCTGCCCGATAAGTGGCGCCTTGGCGGCATCGGCCACTTTTTGGCCTCCACCCACACCAAAAAGCGTATGTCTTGTTTCACATTTGTCGCACAGGAAATAGCTCTCATTTTCCACGACTCCCAAGATCGGAATGCCGACCTTCTCGTTCATGGAGACAGCCTTGTAGACATCTTGAAGGGCAACCTCTTGCGGGGTGGTGACGATTATGGAGCCAGTGCTCTGAACTCGCTGGGAAAGGGTCAACGCAATGTCACCAGTGCCTGGAGGGAGATCGAGCAGCAGGAAATCCAATGGGCCCCAGTCTACATCTTTGAGGAACTGCAACAGGGCGCTGTGAAGCATCGGACCTCTCCACACTACGGCGCTCTTCGGATCATCGAGCATGAAGCCGATGCTCATGAGCTTCACAGAGAAGCGCTCCAGCGGCTGGATGCGTTGCCCGTTGGTCATCGGGCGCTCGTTGATCCCGAACATGGTGGGGATGCTGGGGCCATACATATCGGCGTCCAAAAGGCCGACTTTGGCTCCGAGGTGGGTGAGGGCCACGGCGAGGTTGCACGCTACGGTGCTTTTGCCGACGCCACCCTTACCGCTCATCACGAGGATAATGTTTTTCGCGGACGGAACGGGATCTTCGGGGCCTATTTTTCGACTGCTGACTTCAAAGGGCATGGCTATAGGTTCGGTTACGCCCAAGCTGCCGCGCTGTCAAATCCGTCAGAGATGTCCTCGGCGGCTGCCTTGTGCTGTGCTAGGTGGCGCTGGCAAAAGCGTTCGTTAAAAGGAGTTACCATTGAGAATCGAAGCAGTTTCTGTGGGGGCTGAGCCACCGAACGAAGTCAACGTCATTGTAGAGGTGCCCGTAGGGGGCGAACCGATCAAATACGAGATGGACAAAGAGGCCGGCACCTTGGTGGTGGACCGTTTTCTCTATACGTCGATGCGCTATCCCGGCAACTACGGGTTCATTCCGCATACGCTTTCGGGGGATGGTGACCCTCTCGACGTCTTGATCGCCAACCAGCGAGCCATCGTTCCGGGCGCTGTGATTGCAGTGCGACCAATCGGCGTCTTTTTAATGCAAGATGAAGCCGGCGTGGACGAGAAGATCATTGCGGTGCCGGTGCCCCGGCTCACGCGGCGCTACGATCAGGTTAAGAACTATACCGATCTGCCTGACATTACCGTCCAGCAGATCGAACATTTCTTTGAGCACTACAAAGACCTAGAGCAGCGAAAATGGGTCAAGGCGCTCGGTTGGGGCAATGTGGATCAGGCCAAACACGTCATTGTAGAAAGCATTGAGCGCAGTGAGGCCGAGAAGCGAGCTCCCTCAAATAAGCCCGGCCCAGTGCGCTAATAGTAGGCCTGCGCCGAAGCCGGTCCCAGCGGCAATGATCGTGGTGGTCCACTGGCGAGATCTTTCAATGGCACGCGCGGCTTGGTCAGAGTTCTTTTGTGCCGAACGAAGTAGGCTTTGATCGCTCAACTTCGGAAGATCGAATTCGAGCTGAGCCGGAGCCTTTGAGCTTTCGCGGGGATCTATGCGAGGTGCGGCGGGGGCCTTTGGGATCTTGGGGAAAGTGAGGAGTGAATCGGTGAGCCGCGGGCTGAGCGAGGCGAGCCTCCTCAAGAGCCCCGGGGGCGGTGCGCTATCAAGCTCGATAACCAGTGGGGCGCCGGAGATACCGGAGCGCCGTTGATCGCGTTTTTGCCTGCCAAATAGGCTCGGGGAGACTTGCGAAATGAGGGATAATCCACGCGCGCCGGGAACGAAATTACCGAGGGCTTCTGCAAATTCCGCGGCGGTTTGGAAGCGCTGTTCTGGCTTGACCGAGAGAGCGCGCTCCACAAGGTCGGAGAGCGCGACTGGCAGAGCTGGGTTTAGCTCTGAGAGCTTGGTGCGTTGCGGCTTGAACATAGCAGCGAAGATTTGGGTGGGGTTGTCGCCAACATGGGGCGGTTTCCCCGCCAACATTTCGTACAGAATGACTCCAAGCGAAAACAGATCCGTGCGAGCGTCCACGGGATCACCCAGAGCCTGCTCAGGCGCCGTGTATAGGGGAGTGCCCCAGACGCGAGCCTCAGCGCCTCCGGCTTCTGGGAAATCAACGGAGCTTTGCGCGACTCCAAAATCGACGAGCTTTACGAGCGGACGCTCGGGACGTGGATAGGTAACAATGATGTTCGCTGATTTGAGGTCGCGATGAACGATCCCGTGCCGGTGAGAAGCGGCGAGGCCAGCGAGCGCTTGCAGAATGATCTCGGCTGCGAGCTCAATGGGGAAGGGGCCGGACTTTTGGAGCAGCTCGCTGATTGTTTCACCCAACAACAACTCCATGACCAAATATGGCGCGCCATTGGGGCATTCCCCGATGTCGTAAATGTTAACCACGTTGGCGTGTGCGATAGCTGCCGTGGCTCGCCCCTCCGCAGCGAAGCTTTCGCGCATGGCGATGTCGGTCGCGAACTGGCTTCGCAGGATCTTTATCGCCACGCGTTTCTGAAATGCGATGTGAAGCCCCTCAAAGACCACGCCTACGCCACCCGAACCGATTTCTCGGGTGAGCTCGTATTTGCCGCCGAGAATGGTTCCGGGCTTTGGCCGTTGCTGACTCGGGGGATCGGGCATGGGCGAGTGGCCTCCAACGACGCCGAACGGCGCCCTTCTTTAGACCTTGAACGCCTTTTGCGCCTTACAGAGGCGCTTGCCGGCTTTAGGGCCCGCGCAACCTTACGCAAGAGTTCTTCGGGGGCGAATGGCTTCTGCAAGAACGCCAGAGCTCCTGCGGAAAACGCGGCTCAGAATAGGACGCCGAGATAGAGGCGTAGGATTTGGGCGGCGTTCGTCTCCGGGCCATTTTCCTGGGGCAGGTGGTCCAAGCCACCCATGGGGAAAAGCACCCCGTATTGGAGCATCGAGTAAAAGCCGCCCATCTCGTCGGATTTGTCGTTCTGGGAGCCGTCTTTGGACTGGAACATCACCGACCCGTTCAATTCGATACCGAGGTCGCGGGCGTTACCAGGCGCTTGAATAAACTCGCTCGCGCGCGTCCAGATCGCCGCGAATTGACCGCCGAGGCGTTGGCCGTTCGGGTTGCGCATGAAATCGTACGAAACCGACGGTCGGAAATAATACGTTCCCTGCACTCGACCGAGCACGTTGCGGTTAAGGATGAGATCTACGCGATAAGCAGGGTTGAAGCGGAATGTCGAAAACGTGTCATCGCCGTTTTGGGAGACGCTTCCGGAGCGCGGTGGGGCAAGACCTTCTTCGTCCGGATCCCCCGAGGCCCAGCCGAAGTTGAACCCGAGCTTCAAGCGGTCTTCCACTAACTTCTGCTCAAGCTCTGTGGCGAAACCGTATTGGCGGATCTTGTAGCCTTTGCCGCCTGGGGCGGAGGCGTAATCTGAAGCGCCGTTCGTGGCGTTCTCTACTGAGCCGTGGAACGCAGCGAATTCGAGCTCATAGCGGAACTTCTTGTATAGCAGTTGAACCCACACGTCCGGGATCCAGAGGCTCAACCCGCGCCGTTCAAAGGTGAGTTGGGTGCTGGGCGCGCAATCGAGAGCGGCTCCCCCCATCTGGCACGTGCCCGGGCCGGCAATGCTGCCGTTGCCCGCCCCACTGAGGTCGTCGGTGAGGCGCTGCGTACGGCGTGACAAGCGCAACCCCGTGTTCACTACGAGCTCTCCGTGTGTGAGTGCAAGCTGCTCTAGCTCGGTGCTCTTCTTGCGCGCGACCATGAACACTAGCTCATCCACGTCGTCGGCCTGCGCCACGTCGTACGGTTGGCCACCTACGTTCGACAAGTTGGCGCTGGTGGCGCCTTCACTGGGAAAATCCCAGGCTCCGGCGAACATGAGATCGAGGGGAGCGACTTCGGTTGAGAAAAGAATACGGTCGACGGTCGATTGGTAGTCGTCGTCGTACCCGTCGCCGGAATTGTAGAGCATCCCGAGGCCCCACTGGTTCGGCATGCGACCAAACCGCACTTCGCCAACGGGTGTGGAGTACTCCGCCCATGCGCGCTTGACGGCGATGCTGTCGGAGAGGCTATTGACACCGCTGGTTGGCGGCGTTGCCGTCGTGGCTTGGGAAGCGTTGCCCGCCACGTTCCCATCGGGAGAGCGCACGGCATAACCGTAACCGGTAGGTGTCACGCTGTAGCTGTCCGGCGTGCTCCCGAGCACCAAATTATCCAGCAGATCGATCTGTGAACGAACGCGCAGATTGTCCGAAATCAAAAGCTCAGGAGCGAGGCGGAATCTTAGATTGGCGCCTGCTTGGGTGTTGTTTTTACAGGGGACGAGGGTGTTCGGGCTCGTTTCCCCACCGGTCCCGGCCTCATCTGGTGTGCACTTGGCGGGTCCGACGGGTTCACCACTGGTAATCGGAGTGTAAACGTTGTCCGCGGGCTGGGGCCAAATGGCCGAAGCCTGCGCGTCGTGCCGATTCAAAGCAAATTTATTGAATAGCTCAGCCCGGACGCGGAAGTTGCCGTGAAGCTCAAAGATAGGCCGCGCATGGGACCACCAATCTTCAGCAAATATCCGAGACTTGGGCTGAGGCGCGGCTTCTTCGTCCGGGGTAGCAACTCGGTCTGCCGCTTCGGGCATCGAGGGCGTTAACTTGAGCCGGTTGTCCGAGGGCGGAGCGGCTTCAGGGCCAGGTTGTGGAGGCGTGGGCTCAGAGGGTTGCGCCTCAGAAGGCGGAGCGGCGGGCGCGGCCTCGGCACTTGGGTCGACGGGGGCAGCCGCTGCATCATCGGCGCTCGGTGGCGCGGGTGCATCGGCTGGGGGAGGAGGAGCGGGTGCTGCCTCCGATTGCGCGTATGCCCCGGAGGCTCCCAGAACCACCGCAAAACCCGAGAACCACCCCAACCATCGAAACCGCGTCAAAAAACCGCCGGAAGTGCAAGCCACCCGGGTGCCTTTCGCACGCGGAGGAGAAGCGTGTCAACGAGGCTCGGCCCCAAAACCGCGCATCACCGCGGTTCGAAGCGCTTCGGCCTCCGCTTGGGCCTCTCCGGGCAGCGCCTGAACTTTGCCTGTACGAGAGATGGCTTGGGCATTTTTTGCGAGCAATTGTTGGGCCTCCCAGCCTGGCAATGCTGGCAAGCCGAAGGTCTTGGCGACGGCCTCGCCCAACTTCAGGGCCGATTGATAACGGAGGTTCGCGTTCTTCGCGAGCGAGCGGGCGAAGAGCACATCTGCGGCCGGCGGGAGTGAGCCGAGGAGCTGGCAAATAGGTGGGGGCACTTCTTCGACCTGAGCGGACCGCAACAAGATCTCGTTGCGGCCGGGGTGCTCGAACGGCGTTTTACCGGAGAGCATTTCGTAGAGCACGATGGCCGCACTGTAGAGATCAGCCCGGCCATCGAGCGGATGAGCCAGCACTTGCTCTGGGGCCATGTACGCCCCTGTGCCTGGTGCGAGCCCGCCCGTGGTGCTGACGGCATCAGCGGGGAGGCGTGCAATACCGAAGTCGGTGAGCTTCACGAAACCATCCGCACGCACCAGAATATTATTGGGCTTGATGTCGCGGTGAACAATCCCAAGTGCATGGATGGACGCCAGGGCTCCGAGTAGTTGGGCGAAGTAGCGCCAGGCCTCTCCCAATGGCACTTGCGGGTTATCACCCAACGAGTGACTGAGTGAACGCTCTAGCACGATATGATCCAACGGGCGCCCTTCAACCAGCTCCATTACCAGCGCATATTGGCCTGCATACTCAGCGAGCCCATAGAATTTCACGATGTTGGGGTGTGCAAGCATGGCCAAGGCGTTCGCTTCGCCGATGAAGAGCCGCCGAGCCTTCGTGCTTCCGGCCAAGAGCGGGTGCAGGGCTTTCACCGCAACAGCATGATTTTCCACTCCGCTGGGTGAAACGCCACCGTTGTAGCGAAGTGTGGCCCGGTAGACGACACCCATCCCACCTTCGCCGATCCGATCACCCACAACCACACGACCCAGAGCCTCTAGGTCAAACTCAACGCCTGTGCCGATACGTCCGGCGGGTGCAACTTCTGGCAGCTTTGCGCCGCACAATGGGCAGAAGACAGCCTCATCAGTGATTATGCTCCTACACGCGCCACAGACAGCCACAGCAAGATGATTCTGTCGCGATACACTTCCGCTGACTAGGCCCAAGCCTCGCACGTGCACGGATTCTGTGCGTTCAAAATGCATCGGAGGCACGCAAATAAGTTGCGAGAGCAGGTGGATTGACCGCAACATAGAAGAACGAAATGAAGCGCCCTGTCTGGCACAGCATGCGATGGATCGTGGGTTTTGGCTTGAGTGCCCTGCTGTGGGCGACGGCCGCTGATGCCGCTCGGGCAGGGAAGACTCCTTCGGCCGCCCGGCGCGTTTCCAATTCGGAGGTGTTCGTTCGTTTGGGTGGGGTTCGCAACGGCGCGAAAGCTGCTTCCAAGAGTCTGGATGCGGCGGTGCGCGCGGCCACCCGCGAGCGTTTCTCGGCGCTCCCAGGGGTCCACGTGTTGGCCGACGATAGCTCGTCGCCGCAGGCTAACGGTCGGCCGACTGTACTCGTCACAGCCAAGGTGAGAGATTTATCGGCGCGCCGCTCCGGCTCGGACGTTTTCTACAGCGCGGAGGTCGAATATACGCTCCATCGCATGCCCGAAGAAGCTATTGCGGCGACGCTTTCGGGCCACGCTAGCGCACGCGGGAGCGTCTCGGACATGAAAAATCCAGGGCGAAATTCTGCCATCCAGGCCTCGGTGTTGGACGCCGCTGTTTCGAGTGCGATCCGTCGGGCTGCGAAGGCCTTGCGAGCTGCAGCCGCGCACTGATTAAGGTCTCCAGCCTCGCAGAGAGAGGGTCGACCGTGGCGCCTAACGACGCTAGATAGCCACGTGGCCTTTCCCCAGCGTGACCTTGAACTTGCCATCCAGCTCCTGCACAAGCTGATCAACGACAGTGAGCTCGCCCTTTCCGAGGCTAAGCGCGGCGTCCTACGCGAGGCGGCACGCATCCTGGAAGGATGTCAGCCGACAGAGCCTGTTCCCGTCGCGGCTGGCGATGGCAAGGTTACTCCGCTTCGAGCCACGGTGTGGACAGATGGAGCAAGCCGCGGAAACCCAGGCCTTGCGGGTGTTGGTGCCATCGTAAAAGCGGCGGACGGCACCGTGATCGCAACGGTAAGCGAGTTCATCGGGAAAACAACGAACAATGTAGCCGAATACACAGCGCTCATTCGCGGGGCCGAGGCCGCCCTACGCGCGGGCGTAACCGTGCTTGAAGTGCGGGCCGACTCCCAGTTGATGATCGAGCAACTGAAGGGCAACTACGCAGTCAAGAACGAAGGGCTAAAGCCCCTCTACTTGGAAGCCAAGAAAGTGCTCAAGGAGTTTGAACGGGTAGTGCTCTTGCATGTGCCGCGTGCGGAGAACAAAGAAGCCGATGAATTGGCGAACATGGGGATCGACGCGCGCTAACTAGCGCGAAGGCTTCGGAGCCACAGCTGGGCTCAAGGGCTGAGATGCTTGGCTTGTGATGAGTAAGGTGCTGGCAGCGATGAGTAAGAATATCAGCGTCAAGATGCGCCCCGTCCAGTTGCGCACCCAAGCGCCGACAAGAGCCAACAAGAACAGGGGGATCCCGACAAAAGCGGCGAGGGCGAAACCTCGTCTGAAGCCAGCGCTTGCGTAGAGCTCGTTGCTATACAGCACGTTCATGGAAATCGCCAAGGCGATGTACCCTATCGACGCCATCAACACGGGCTTCCGGGAGCTTGGCGAGCGATTCACGGCCGAGGCCAAGCTTGAAATGATACGAAATGGCGTGCGAATGATGAGGCCGTACAGGGTCGAGTTGGTGATGGATTTTGCGACACGGTTGCTGCCGCTCGTGAGTGCTCGTTCGCTCACCACTGCTGCCTGTGCCCCGAGAGCGGCAAGCACCGTTTGGGGAATGTCCTTTAGGGTTTCCCCGCCCACTTTGTAGTCGTTTCTGAAGTAGTCCCCGAGCGCCGTGGCACTCTTCGAATTCGAAAAATTCTGCGCGAGTTGGTGAACCGAGGCAGCGATCAGTGCTGGGTCAAGTTGGGTTTTCCCGGGTATAAACTCCGTAGTCAGACTGTCCCCAGCTTCCGTTCGGGGGTACTGATTCCACTCGAGCTGATCTTGGGCGGCGTCTGCAACGACGCGGGGAAGCTCCTCACACAGAATGTCGAGCTGAGCGACTTCGGTGAGAAGGTTGAGAAATTCATTGCGTGTTTCGTGCGTGTTGAGCTCTGGCAGCCCTCGGTGGATCCAATCAGCAAGTGGAGCGAGCTGGATGGACGCGTCTTTCTTCTGGCTGAGGGAGGGGAAAAGGGAAGCGAGGTTCGTTTCGATCTGGCTGCGCTGAGGCCCCAGGGCCTCGCGTAGCTTCGAAAGCCGAAGCGGATGCAGCGGGCGCTTCCTAACCTCAGCGATATCGTCCTGCTTGGCTTCGTGTGCTACAAAATGGGTGTTAATAAGTAGTGTCTCGAGTAGTTGGCAAACTCCGTCGAGGCGCCCCCAAAGGATGTCGTTGGAGCGCCAAGAACGCTTCAGGAATGCCCCAAAGTGTCCCAAGGTATCCCCGCTCAGCTTTTCTTCGATGGGCCTATTGCAGTATCCGCGCTGCGCATCCATCGGGCTGAAGCGGCTCACACGGATGCGATCGAGTTCGTGGATGCCCGACGCAAGTTGCAGCGGGTAACGTAGGCGATCTTTTGATTCGAAGTTGAAAAATACCTGTTGTGCAAGCGGATCTGTGCAACCACTGATGAACTTCTCATGGGCAGCGCCGAGCACAGTAAGAATAGACTCTGCGCTGGTGCGTACGGTGTCGTTCGGGAGGCCGTTTTTATAGATTTCTGAGCGGTGCTGTAGCTCTTTTTTTAATTGATCAAGATCGTGTGGGCCAAGCTCGTGTCGAGTGGAAAGCGAAGCGCCCGCGTCGAGCAACCCTTCGTTGTTGAGCACCAGTTGGGCTTTGCAGAGTGCCCACCTCCAGTACGATAGGCCCCGAAGCTCCCCGGTAGGAGTCAGTGCGCGGAAGAGCGCCGAACGAATGACCTCCAGGATCTCAATTTGAGCATTCGCATACTTCCAAACGCGGTGGCGTTCAGTCGCACCCTCGGGCGAGGCCGGGGAGATGCTTTGTGATCCCGCTTCTCGGGCGTGCAGTTCGTCCGTTAGATCCATGAGGCGGCGCAACGGGTACTCAACGTCTATTGCGAAAAGCAGCTTCGGATCGCTCGGTGGATCCAGGTCAAAGGCCGTTTGAAGCTCGCGCTGCGCGCTTCTGGCCATCGGGTCACCGCTCAGCTGGTCTAGAACCCGCTGCGCAAGGCCAAGGTAACGCGTACGCAGATAGAACCTATCTGCATGTATCGAGTTTTCAGGAGCCGCAGCCTCCTCGTTGGATGCCTTCGAAATTCGTTCGAGTTGTGCGAAGCGGTCAATGGTTTCGTTGCGAGCACGGATGGCCTCAAGATCTCCTGCGATGCTCTCGTATGAGGGAATACCCGAGAGCGAGTCCAGCACGGTGCGGACGAAGCTTGGAGCCTTCGGCGCAGGCGGATTGCTGGTCCTCGGGAAGCGTTCTGGATCCGGTTCCAGATAAATCAAGTGCCTGCACACGGGGCGTAGCGAAGTTCGGTAGTAGATCGCGTTGAGGGTGCTGGTGAAAGGCTTGTTGTCGAGCACTCCGCCGTCGACGAAATAATGGGTGCCCGGCTGGAGGTTCCCCCACATTTGCAGCTTGGCATCCGCCGCCGCCTCATCCGCACCACGCGCATCTCCCACGCACACGGACGCGAAGGCGCCGGGGAAGCAAGAGGTGATCTGGGCCAGCTTGCCGAAGGCTAGAAGACCGGCATTCTCGTCGATGTGGCTAACCCCGAGGGCCATTCCCCGTGCGTCGCAGATGGGTGACAATTGCTCTTTTCGTTGCTCCCGGTGTTTGAGCCAAAACAGGGTCTGGTGGCTCTTTACGTCGAGCTCGTGGCCGAACGAGTCTGTCTTGCGGGTGATGCTGCCGTAGAAGTTGGTCCCGGTAATGAAGAGGTCCAATTCCTTAACGACGCTTGGAGCTTCTCGTCCCATGGCTATGGGCGTATTCCACATGGTCCGAAAACCGCGCGTTAACAGCTTCTGATAGTGTGCGCTGTCGAGCACCGAGCGCACGTCATCTTCGAGTTCGTCGGTTTTCCTGAGAAGTGTTGAGAGCGCTCCATTTTCGCGCCAGAGCGCCGCACACGTTCCGAACTCTCGTTCGTTAGCCAGCGCAAATCCGAGGAAGATCCCGTTGATACCCCCAGCGGATGTGCCACTTACGATGTCGACGGTGATCTCCGCATCCAATAGCTCTTTGATCAGAAAGAACGGACCTCTCCCTCGCACCGCTCGAAATAGTTCGTTCACGGCGCCGTTCATGTAGATAGCTAGCGATACGCCACCGTAGAGCACCAACCCTAAGCGAACTTCTGAGGCTCTCTCTTTCGCACTTGCGCCTGCGTTTGCCATCTCTTTTTCCCTCAAGGCTCCGCTCTTCGAACAGATCGCGAATGGACGCAACTCGGCCGTTCGACCTAGCAATCAACGGGAATAACAGTTGACCCTGGGCGAGGGGGGAGCGTTCTGGCCCATTGGGGGCGTGGATTATGCCCGAGCCGACAGTTGGGTCGGCTGTTCGAGTTCGAAACATAGACGTTCATAGGTATCGGAGACGTAAAATCCGATGAGTGCCCCCACGCGCAACTTCAGGTCCCAAAGCGCGCTGCCAGCTGTTGGTGGTGACATCAACGCCTCTTCAAGGCTCATGGTTTTGAGCATGTGGAGAAGTGGGAGGTGCTCCCGCCGCGTGAGTAGGATCGATCGAATTGCCGCCGCCGGGTCTCGGCTCAACAGCAGCCCCGCTCGATCTGCACTCAGCTGGAGCAGGCGCGTCGCTTCCAACAATTGTTCGTTGGGAGGCGAAAGCTGATCGCTTTCGGGCAGAGACCGGCGGAACGTGGCGCCCGCCTTGTTCGCTGCCGAGGCAAGCTGGCCGAGCGTGCCGGCGGGTAGCTTGCTGAAGGTGTGGTGGAGCCGATGGGCGAGCCTCCAACCTTTCAGGGCTGGGAGTAGTGTCGCGACAAGCTCGATGCCGTTTCCGATTTTCGTCAGCGCACCCGCCCAGAATTCGTTGGTGGTAACCCGCGTGTGCCCGAGGCGTAGGTGCAGAAGCTCCGCACCGATTGCGAAGCGAAGCTCCGCTAGGCCGAGAAAGTGAGGGCCTTTAGGGTCGAGGTGGCTGCCGCCAATTAAGAGGAAAGGTGGGGTCTGTCCAAACGCTCGAACCCCGACCGTTTTGTCTCCACGAGAAACGAAAACCGGAAGTTCGCTGAGCCCCAGCATGACGCTGCCCTCACGGATTGCGGCGAATGCATCTGGATAAACACCTGGATCCAAACGCTGGCAGAAGGCGGTCAAGTGTCTCGGATCGGGGGTCGGCGCATGAGCCACAATGGTTTTCAAGGATGTGAGCACGCCGGGGCTGCGGCGTGCGCTCGGGTGTCGAAGCGCCTCAGAGATGTGGGTTTCGGAAAGTGCCGCCGTGGGAGCCGCATGGGTGGTTACCGCGACGACCTTCAACGCTCCGCCCGGTTTTAGCAGGGAAGCGACCGCGCTCGCTCGGCTTGCCAAAGGTTCGGGTGCGTTTTCGGACAGGCGCTCTGCACGGGTGACTTCGAAGGGCCTCAGCTGTAGGAGCCTTAGCAAACTCCCATGTTCGAGCGTCGCGCCTACACGGGCTGAGTGCGTCAACGTTTCGTAAAGCCGTGTGAGGAGGCCCTCCTCGTGGCTAGGGGGAGCCATGAACGTGAGGTCACCCTCATGTTCGCGAACATACTGTTCCAGAAGGGCCCGAGCGAAGCTGGGTTGGGGAATAGAAGAGAGGTGTTCTCCCAACTCCACGGCATTCTCCAGCTGCAGCACACGATTTTCGGATCGCTTGGTTCGATAGATACTCTGGTGCAAGCACAAGGCCCACGGCTCAGCGTCTTGCGTGCGCAGCAAGCGAACCAACGCTTGCCCGCTGGTCGCCGAAATCTGCCACTCGGCCCAAACGTCGCTCAAGCACACTGCCGGCAGGCTGTCTCGTTTGAGCGCGTGCACCAAAAGAGTGAGCTCTGTTGCTCCAGGAGGAGACGCCGCTTCCAGTTTCAAAAAGACGGTGGCTGCCATTGCGAGCGGATCATCCTGGGCCGCCGAGTAAGCAAGAGCGCGCTCAACGAATGCTCTAACTGGGTCGATATCCGAACGAACCCAATTCAAGCGCGCCACCTCGCGGAGGCGTTGCGGCGGCAAAAGACCTGTGGCTTCGGCAAGCTCAGCTTGCAAACGAGCGTTTTTAGCTCGCACCACCCATTCGTTTTCCTCAACTCGCACTCGTGCGTTTCGGCCGAATCGTTCTAGGCGGAGAGCGGCTCGCGGGAGGACTCGAACATTTTCTTCTCCAAGAACCGATAACCCCACCAACGCCATGCGCCGATCGGTAAGCAGGAAGTGCGCGGGGGGGCGCGATAATCTGGATTTGTAGCTGCTGTCGACGGGGCTCTTCGCAATAGCTATCCAGCCGAGGACGAGTTCGCCCGGTGAAAGCCAATGCTCGAGCCAGGCTTTTTCCAGAGCAGAGAGTGCGCCCACGTGTCGCGCTTCCGGAATACCCCCGGGGTTCCAGCGTCGTCCTTCGGAAACACGCGCTAGGGCTAAGCTATCGCGTGCCGTTGGAACCGTGCCCCACCTCAGTCGCGCAGGAAGTGACAGGTGTAGCCTCCCGGATGCTGCTCCAGGTAATCCTGATGATAGCCTTCGGCCTCCGTAAACTCCGAAGCCTCGACAATTTCGGTGACAATGGGAGCCCGCCATTTGCCGGCACGGGCGACACGCTCTTTCACCTCGTGTGCAACTCGCTTCTGCTCATCGGACGTGAAAAAGATCGCGGAGCGATATTGTGTTCCGATATCGTTCCCTTGACGGTTAGCGGTGGTGGGATCGTGCATGCGGAAGAACCAGTTTTCCAGCAGATCCGCGTAGGAAAGCCGCTTCGGATCGAACACGACGCGCACCGCCTCAGTATGCCCAGTTCGCCCGGTCTTCACCTGTTCATACGTGGGGCGGGGCGTATGCCCGCCGGTGTAACCAACGTCTGTATCCAAAACTCCTGGAATGCGCCGCAAGAGGTCCTCCATGCCCCAGAAGCAACCGCCGGCTAGCAGCGCCGTTTCCAGGGTGGTTTCGCAGCTTCCTGCCTCACCGGGACCGGGAACAGCACAAACGTTGTCCGTGTGAGCAGCCATGTTGGCCGTGGCCCCGGCAAAAAGAGCAACATATTCGCCGTAACCGGCCTTTACCAGGTCTGCCTGCGGAATGAAGCGGAGCGATGCTGAGTTGATACAATAACGCAGGCCGGTTTCTTTCGGGCCGTCAGGGAATACGTGGCCAAGGTGCGAATTGCCAAAGCGCGAACGCACCTCAATGCGCACGTGGCCATAACTCGTGTCGCGGTGTTCTACGATCATCTCCGGGTGTAGGGGGCGGCAAAAGCTCGGCCAGCCAGTGCCCGAGTCGAACTTGTCGAGGGAGCTGAACAGCGGCTCCCCGCTGGCTACGTCTACGTAAATCCCGGCATCGTGTTGATCCCAGAATGCATTCCGAAAGGGTGGCTCGGTGGCATCGTGCTGGGTGACTTCATATTGAAGCGGCGTCAGTTGGGCCCGGAGCACAGCGTCCGCGGGCTTCTTGTACTCTTTCATGGCGCATCCTTTCGACCGAGGTGGGTAAGTTATGGGGCCTCGGAGGCCTGCTGGCGAGGGGTAATTTGAGGGTCAAATGACAGAGCGATGACTTGCGCGCCGCCCGTGGTAGGACTCCGCCGCTATGACGAAGACATCCGCTGAAATCCGGCAGGCTTTCTTGAGTTTCTTTGAAAGAAACAACCATACCGTCCTGCCTAGTGGCCCGCTGGTTCCAGCCAATGATCCCACGTTGATGTTCGCCAACGCGGGCATGGTCCAATTCAAGGACCTGTTCACCGGCCGCGAAACGCGGGCCTATAAGCGCGCAACCACCAGCCAGAAATGCATTCGCATTAGCGGCAAACACAACGATCTTGAGGCTGTCGGGCCTTCGCCACGGCACCAAACGTTTTTCGAGATGTTGGGCAACTTCAGTTTTGGTGACTACTTCAAAGAAGAAGCAATCCACTTTGCGTGGGAGTTTATCACTAAGGATCTGGATCTGCCCAAGGATCGCCTGATGGTGACCTACTTCAAGGGTGAGGAAGGGATCCCGGCGGACGAGGTTGCGCGCGATCTCTGGAAGAAGATCACCGGGTTCGGCGACGACAGAATTCGCGGGCTCGGCATGGCCGACAACTTCTGGCAGATGGGCGATACCGGCCCCTGTGGCCCGTGCAGCGAAATCTATTTTTGCAACGGCCCAGACGTGGACGTGCAGCGCTTCGGAGAAGAGCAAACGCCGGAAGGCTACGGATGGCTCGAGTTTTGGAACCTCGTGTTCATGCAGTTCGAAAAGAGCATCGTGAACGGGGAAAGTCGCATGAATCCCTTGCCGGCGCCGAGCATTGATACCGGCGCCGGCCTTGAACGCCTCTCTACGGCAGTCCAAGGAAAACTCAGCAACTACGATCTTGAGCTACTGCGCGAGCTCGTCGAGACGGCGGCGACGCTCTCCAAGAAGAAGTACACTGGAAGCATGTCGAACGACGACGTGAGTATGCGTGTGATTGCGGACCATGCGCGCACCACCGCCTTCCTTATAGCTGAAGGGATCACGCCGGATCGCGCTGGTCGCTCATATGTTCTGCGTCGAGTGATGCGGCGCGCAATTCGGCATGGTCACCGACTCGGGATCACTGAGCCTTTCCTGCACCAGGTGGCATCCAAGGTTGTCGATCTAATGGGTGATCACTACGGTGAGCTCCGCGAACGTCGAGACCTTATCTTGAGCCTTGCGGAGGCCGAAGAAGTGAGGTTCAGAAACACGATTGAACGCGGGCTATCCTTGCTGGAAGAACGTTTTCTGGAGCTAAATAAGACGGGCCAACGAGAGCTTCCGGGAGCAGATGCGTTTCAGCTGTACGACACTTATGGATTTCCCTTGGACCTCACGGATGTAATCTGCCAAGAGCGCGGGTTCGTGGTTGAGCAGGCTGGCTACGATGCGGCGTTAGAGGAAGCTCGGCGCAAGAGCGAGTTTAAGGAGGTCGAACACGCCGTAGAAGAGGTCTATCGGGAAGCACGCAGTAAGCTCCCAGGCGAAGCCACTGTGTTTACCGGCTACGAGCGCGAGAGTGATCTCTCCAAGATCTGTGCGATCGTGCGGCGCGGAACGCTTTCGGAGTCGGCCTCCGCGGGGGATGCCGTGGAGCTCATCGTGGAGCGTACACCGTTTTACGCCGAATCAGGTGGGCAACTGGGGGATCAAGGGCGCATTCTAGTAGGCGAAGCGGTGGTGCTCGTCGAAGACACCGTTCGGCCATTTCCTGGGTGCGTCGTGCACCGCGGTCGAGTGGAAACGGGTACGGTCCAGGTAGGGGACGAGGCTCGACTAGAAGTGGATCACGAGCGGCGTGAGCAGACTCGCCGGCACCATTCGGTGACGCACCTTTTGCATTGGGCGCTTCGGAAGACGCTCGGTTCGCATGCCCAGCAGAAAGGATCGCAGGTGGGTGCCGAACGCCTGCGCTTCGACTTCACCCATCAAAAAGCACTGTCGACCGGTGAACTCACTGCGATCGAAGATCTGGTGAACGCTGAGGTATTGCGAAATACGCCGATTGTTACTGAGGTGATGACGCTTGAAGCGGCCAAAAAGCACGGCGCGATGATGATCTTCGAAGAGAAATACGGAGACACGGTGCGAATGCTGCACATCGGCCCGTCCCTTGAGCTATGCGGCGGTACGCACGCGCGCGCAACCGGGGATATCGGCCTTTTCAAGATCACCTCCGAGGGCGGGGTGGCGGCGGGAGTGCGGCGCATCACGGCAACGGCAGGCAAAAGCACGCTCGCCCATCTGCGCGGCATCGAACGAAGCTTGGCGGAAGTGGCGGACCTTGCCAAAGCAACCCCCACCAATCTTGTTGAGAAGATGGAGAAATTCATCGGCCAACACCGCGCCCTCGAAAAGCAAATTGAGGACTTGCAGCGAAAATTGGCTACTGGTGGCGGCGGCGGTTCGCTCGAAGCGATGCTCGAAAAAGCAAAGCAAGTGGGGGATATCCGAGTATTAGGTTTGCTCTCGGAGGTTACAGACCGCGGGGCGTTGCGCGAATTGGCTGAGCAACTGCGGGACAAACTGGGAGACAGCATTGTGCTCGTTGGCTCGAAGTCGGACGACAAAGCGCAGCTGGTGCTCACCGTCGCCAAGTCGCTCACGGGGCGCTACAAAGCAGGGGACCTGATTCGGCCCATTGCTGAGATGGTGGGTGGCTCCGGTGGCGGCCGTCCCGATATGGCCCAGGCAGGTGGCACGGATGCATCGAAGCTCGAGGCTGCAGTGGCTAAGTTCTACGAAGGGTTTTGAGCCTGCGAGCTGACATGCGGTGGGCCATGGCGGCTAGCGATCATCGCGCTTCTGGCGTTCACGTTTTCGATAACCTGAGTGCCCTTGGCCAACCAGACCGAGGTCAAGAGCGGCCGAGAGGGCAATCAGCAACCAGCCGAGCGGCGAGACACTGCCCGGGTCTCCCATCGAATTCATTGCAAAGGCAAATGTTAGCGTGGTGAGCGGTAGAAAGAAGAAGCCTAGAACGGGCCACACCCAGTGCTCATAGGCGCGCGATAGGTAACTGCCCCCGAGCAGCCACACTAAAACTACGGCGAGTCGAGGAAACGCTAACGCAAGGCATCCGACGAGACAGGGCATTGGGGAGAGCTTAACCACGCCCTCGGGGCAGAGCTGGCCAAGGAGGGCGGAAATTGCGGAAAAAGTTTCCTAGGCGGAGTAGATATACGTGATTGTTTCGCTTGCTGGCACGTTGGCCGGCACCTAATTTGAGATGTATGCCGACGCGAAGTGGCTTTTTTGAGGTCCAAGCCAAATCTAGCCGCATCGTCGGGGGGCCTTGGCTCCTAGCGTCGTTGCTAGGGCTGGGGGCGTGTGGCGGTCAGCCTGAGACCGCGGGTCTGACCTTTGAGGACCCAGAGGTTTCGCCGGTTGTGGCCGCGGCGGAGCCAAGCGGCGCTGCGCCGACTGAAGGTACTGTGCCGCGGGGCTGTGTGGCCCCCAAAGGTGTCTCCGGTTCGCCCGGAACCTTGAGCGAGGTGCTCACGTTGATCAACGCCTTGCCACATCCCGTTACGATCCCTTGCTTTTTAGAGAGCCTGGAGCGGCCGCTTCAGGTTAATGCTACGAGCAGCGTGTTCAGCGCTCAGCCGGCGGTTGGTAATCGCAGCCCCCGAGTGTTTATCTTTTCTGGACAAATGGTGCTTTCGGTGGTGCCTGATGGTCTGGGGCGGAATTTTCTTGAGTCCAGTCAGCTCACGAGCGCTACGCGATCCGTTAAGAGCGAGATTGAGTTTCCTGTGGACAAGCCGCTCGGTATGGCGGACGCCTTTTCACGGATCCCGTTCAATGGTGCCTCCATCTGCGGGCTCTGCCACGCTGAAGAAAGACGCGTAAGTGTGGACGGTACGCCGGGCGGGTTCGAGTCCAAGGCTCTCAAGCCAAGGGCAGACACCGTGGTGAGCGTTGAATCTATGCGCAAAGAGTCGCTCATCTGCGACGCCGCCAAAGAGCCAGAGCGTTGCGCCATCCTCACGGCGCTTATGGCCCACGGAGCCGTACACGAGCGCGCATTCCCCACGCAGATGGAGACATTTTTCTAGTTCAGTTCTTAGCCCGTATTGCGCATGCCCTGAGCTATGCCGTTCAGCGTGGCGCCGAGCGCTTGGTTGATGAGCTCCAAATCCGCGTGCCCCTCGGGCAGCTCCCGTTTCCTTTTCAGAAGATGCACCTGAAGGGCGCTCAACGGATCCACATAGGCGTTGCGGAGCTTCAGAGCATCCGGCAGAAACTGATGAGCGCCCAAGAGCTGCGTTTGGCCACGGATTGCTAGCAGCGCAGCGACCGTGCGGTGGTATTCGGCTTCGAGCGATTCGTACAGGCCTGCCGTATGCCAAAGTTCCGAAACGTAGAGGCGCGCCACATCAAGCTCCGCCTTGGCGCACACCATTTCGATCTTGGACAGTAAGTCGGCAAAAAACGGCCAGGATTTTGCCATGTTCTGCAAAAGCTCTAGGCCGCCAGGCTCTGCTATCACCTCGCCGAGGGCGCTCCCGACTCCGAGCCACGCCGTAGGCATCAGGCGGATTTGCGTCCACCCGAAGTTCCACGGGATCGCGCGGATGCCAGTCATGGTTCCGGCGCCGTTCGGTCGATACGCGGGCCGCGAACCGTAGTGCACGTGCGCAAGCTCTTTTAGTGGCGTAGCGTTGGTGAAGAGATCAAACAGGGCGGTGTCATCGTGCACCACCCGCCGAAAGCTCTCGATAGAGGCATCCGCGATTCGTTTCATCGTTTGCCTAAATTTATGCTCCGTTGCCCTATCCACTCCTGCGCGCCGATAATCATCCAGCATCGCGAACAATGTTCCTACGAACATGACCTCAAGGCTGCGTTCAGCAATCGAGGGTAGATCGAACTTCTGGGAAATTACTTCACCTTGCTCGGTGATCTTGATGGCACCTGTTACGGTGTTGGGCGGGAGGGCCGTGAGCGCGCGATACACGGGCGAGCCGCCGCCGCGCCCAACCGTGCCTCCTTGGCCGTGGAAGATGGTAAGCTTGATCCCCGCTTCTACTGCGAGCTCCGTCAGCTTTTCTTGGGCCTCATAAAGCAGCCATGCTGCACCCAAAACGCCCACATCTTTGGCGGAATCGGAGTAACCAATCATGATTTCTTGTCGATTGCCGCGCGCCTTCAACTGGCGACGGTAGACAGGATCCGAGATGAGCTCACTGAACACGGCTGGGGCGTTTTCAAGATCACGGCGGGTTTCAAATAGTGGAACAACGTCCACCCGTGATGTGGGCTCATCCTCAGCAAGATTCACGAGGCTTGCTTCACGAGCGAGCAAGAGCACGCGCAGAAGGTCATCGCGCGAACGGGCCATCGAGATGATGTAGGTGGAGGCGGCACGCTCCCCGAATTGATCCTGCACGGTGCGCATGGCATAAAAAACGCCCATGGCCTTTTCTGCTTCCGCACCGAGCGCGATGTGTGGGGCGAGCAGGGGGCGTCGCGAAGTGAGCTCTTCACGCAGCCGTTCCACTGAAAACTCGGGTATAGAAAGTGCTCCCGCGATGGCTTTCAAGGTCCGGGTGTGCACGTCGGCGTCGTCCCGAAAATCGAGCCGGTAGCCAAAAAAGCCAAGGGCTTCCACCTGGGAGATAAGCGGCTCCAGCAGCTGATCTTGGCTGTGCCGAGCTTTGGCAGCCACAAGTGCGTCGCGAACTATTCCAAGATCGCTCAGGAACTCCTCGGCTTTCTGGTAGGCCCCAGGCACTTCCTCAGGCTTGCCGCGATCTCGACTCGCGATTTCTTTCTGGAGCGCACCCAGGCGTTCGTGCATTAACGTTAACTTGAGGCGTACTGGCTCGTGTCGGTCCCGGCGTCGGTTGGCTTCCCATACAGCGGGCAAGTGTTGCTTGTCTGCCTCGATAGAGCTCCGGAGCTCGGCAGTCTTAGCCCCATGCAGATCTGAAACACTGAGGCGTTCGGTGAGCGTTTCCATCACACGGCGGTAATGGCCAACCACTGCGTACGCTGAGCGGCGTGCAGCCAAGATGCTAACCTCAGGTGTGACGAACGGGTTGCCGTCGCGATCCCCACCCACCCAGCTGCCCAGCGGGAAGTGGAGATGAATTTTCGCGGGTTCTTGGTAAACGTCCAAGAAAGCTCGCGCGAGATTGGCATTGGTCGCCTCTGTGGCTCCCAAAAGGCGCCCCTCTAGGTACCAAATGGCTGTCGTAACCTCATCCATCACGCTTGGGCGATCACGCCGCACTTCATCGGTGAGCCAAAGCAGCTCAACTTCGGCCACGATGGCTTCCTCTATCTGCCGTCGTTTAGCGGAATGCGCGCGGCCGCGAGCCAAGAGCGCATCTGCCAGGCGAGCGTGTAGGGCCAAAAGTGTGCGTCGCTTGGATTCAGTCGGGTGAGCTGTGAGAACCGGGCGAACCTCGAGCGATGTGAGGACTTCCCGCGCCTTTTCCGCCGTGTAGCCGCGGTCTTTCAGACGAAGGAGAGCCCAGTGTAAGGACGCAGGCTGGGGCGTTTCACCGGCACCCTCTTCGTATTGCTCGCGGCGACGCACTCGCTGCACCTGCTCGGCAATGTTGATTAGGAAGAAGAGCAGCGAAAATGCGCGCGCCACCTTGGACGCGGTCCCAAGTTCCAGCTTTTCGATCTCTCCCATTAGCCCAGAAAAATCGGCGTTCGCCTGCCGACGCTTGCGGCCGAGGACGCGGAGGGCCTCCACTGCTTGAAATACCGTTTCGCCTTCGAGGCGACGGATCGTTTCGCCGAGGGTGGCGGTCAGCCAACGAACGTCGTCGTGGAGCGGGGAGTTTACAGAAGCTTGTCTGGTGGACATGTCGACCCGCGTCATAACGCGACGTCGGCCAAGCCGCATGCGGAATTTGGACGATTCGCAGTACGCAGGCTCTGACGCACCAGCGAAACTTAGACGAAATCCGACAGCGTTTGCTTGCCGTAGACCCCAAAGGTGGGATTGGAAAGACCCAGGACACGCAGCACTGTAAGCAGCATGTTGTCGTAGGGGGTTCCTTCATTGTAGCGGATGTGTCGCCCATGTTGGACCTTGCCGCCTGCCTGGCCTGCAAGAATCACAGGGATATTACTAAAGTCATGGGAGTCTCCCTGGCCGCACTCGTTGGCGAAGAAGATGAGTGAGTTGTAAAGGAGGTTTTGCCCACCCTGGGGAATGCCCTTCATGAGGCGGAGCATGTAAGCGAACTGCTCCATCTCATCTGTCACGATCTTGCTCTGCGCTTCGCGACCCTCGGGCGTAGTTTCGTGGGAGATACCGTGATGCCCGTCTTCCCCGTGCACAGCTCCGAGCCACTTGAACTGGCGCTTGTTGCCGCGTGAGGCGAGCATGAAGCTGCCCACGCGCGTGAAGCCACAAGAGAAAGCGAGAACCTGGAGGCGCAATAGGAGTTGCGCGCGTTCATTCGAGTAGGTGCCGTCGTTATCGTCGATGGCTGGAGGTTCACCGCCAATGCGCGCGTCTGGCACGGCTGGCGCCACGCAATCTGGGCCCAACGTGGCAACTGGAGCCAACTGCGTTTCCAGGTCGCGCACGGAGGTGAGATACTCATCCAGCCGAGCTTTGTCCGTGAAAGGGATCTCCATTTTCACTTTGGTGATGTCGTCGGCGACGTAGTCGAGCACGCTCGTGCGGTAATCCACCGAGAGCCCACCGCCAGCAGGTTTTCCGAAGAGCTTTTCGAACAAAAGCGCGGGATCGCGCGTCGCTTGCACGGGGGTATTGCCCGTCTCCCAAGAGATGTTGTCGGACACTTCTCCAAGTGCACCCCCTAGGGCAACAGGCAGGGATTTAAAGCGCATGCCGGTGCCTATTTGGGCCGCCGCCACCTGATCTACCGAAGCGAACTCACACGTGAGGTTGCTCGCTAAAGAGCCGCCCGTGGCGTAGGATGCGTGCCCACGCACATGGGCATCGTTGTTGATATCTTGGTTACGAAATGCCTCTTGCTTTTCCAACCCCTGAACGAGCGTGAAGTCAGACTTAAACTCGGAAAGTGGCATTAGGCACCGGCTCAACTCGTAGTTGGCCCCGGTCTGATCTGGCCAAAAAGTGTCGGTGAAGACTCCATTGGGGATGAAAAACGTCAGGAAATTGGTGGCACCCGAGGCCTGCCCCTTTGCTCGGCCGATAAGGTTGCCGTTGCCATCGAGCATGGCATCCAAGATAGGCAGCCCAATGCAGACGCCGCTGCCGAGCCCGATGCCGCGCAACAAGGTGCGTCGAGAGAGATGGCGTTTCATCAGAGTGCTCCTGGGTAGCTGGCGAACCGGAAGGCGTCGCTTGTAGTGATGGCCACGATCATTTCTTGTAGATCAAACTTCTTCGCTTTGAAGGCCTCGCGAGCTTGCGTGATCGTGCACGCATCGGCCGACGTGGGCTCGCGACCGTAGGTGTAGCGGAAGGCTTGTTGGGCGAGACATGCGCTCACTTCTTCGGAGCCCTGGAGTAACGCCGCAAGTTCGCCGGGGCCGGTGAAGGTTGGGTCCCCGGGCAGACCGAAAACCTGGCCTGCCCCTGTGAGGGCTTCGCCCTGGCTGCCCGTGGCCCGGAAACGCCCGATAGCGTCAAACTGCTCGAACCCGAAGCCTACGGGATCGAGCAGTTGGTGGCATGGCTCACACGAAGTGTTCGTACGGTGCTGGCTTAACCGATCGCGCGTGGTGAGGTTCGGATCCTGCGGAGGCGAGGGAACAACTGGCGGCGCTTCTGGCAAACTGAGCGTGCAAAGAAACTGCTTACGAATGAACTTGCCTCTCAGGATGGGCGCCACGAGCTCCTTTTGAGAGATACTCGCGCTCAGCACCCCTGGCTGAGTGAGGAACCCGACCCGGGGTGAATTCGCCGCAAAATCCACCCGTGTGAGGGTGGGGCCTGGCAACGGCAGGCCATAAAGCGCCGCCAGATTATCATCCACGTACGTGTACTTGGCCGTGAACGCATCAAGCAGGTTGAGCCCGGGCTTGGACCAAAAATCCTCCATGAAGCGGGCTGTTTCGGCCTGCATCGACACCTTGAGCCCATCGTTCCACTCGGGATAGGTGGCCGCGTCGCGGACTGCATCGCTCACCAACTCAACTCCCAGCCAGCGGTTGATGAAGCGCCCAATGCCTTCTTTCGCGCGCGGATCGACGAGCATCTTTCGGGTGACGTCGGCGATTTGACCCGCGCTGTTAAGCTGTTGAGAACGGGCCGTGAGCTGCAAAGCCTCATCCGGATTCGTTCCCCAGAGCATGTAGGACAAGCGGACCGAGAGATCCCAGCTTGTGATGCTCTTCCAGCCGTGAGAGGCGAGCGCGGTTGGATTCTCCAAACGCAGCAAGAACCGAGGGGATGTGAGCAACCCCTGGACCATCAGCTTCGCCGGGCGATAGGGGTCGGGATCGGTAGTCGAAGGTACGGCGCGGTTCGCGAGTGCCTCCAGGTCCCAAACTCGCATTTCGGGGAGTGCTTGCCGGAACATTCGGTAGGCAAGCCCGCCCGAGAACTCCTTGCGACATTGGAAGCCAGGATCTCCAGCCGCTCCGTAGTCGCACGTCGCGAACTTGGCTCGGCGCTCGGGGGTGCTCAGCGCAAAATCGGCAACTTTGGCCGCCACATCCAGGTACTTGCGGAGGTGATCCGGGGAAAGGCGCAGGCCTTCGGCAATATTGCCAACCGCGAGCCCGTCGTTTTGCAGGAGAGGTTGAAGCTGTGAGACCTCATCCGGCGTTAAGTAGAAAATGTCCCTCACCGAGCGGATGTACTCTTCATTCGTGAGGCGGCGGAGTAGCCCGGGCCCTGGGGTGATGGGGGTGCCACATTCGGGGATTACCGGGGGCGGAAACACCATCGCAGGGGGAACCGTGGATGTAGTGGTTGCCGCGGTGCTCGGCCCCTTGGGGTTGCCGCTCTTTGCGCCGTCGCTGCTTGTGGCCCCGCAGCCTGTCAGCAACAACATTGCCACGCCAGCTCCGAGCGGAAACTGCAACAGCTTGTGCCTTGGTCGGGCGTCTGGTTTTACCATTAGGTCCCTTGAGTGTTTCGATGGTAGCGGCTCGGCGCACCTGCGCGGCCGTTCCCGTATGGGGGCCCAAGAAGGGTGCATCGCGTGAGGTGCCCCGTCAATCTGACTATGGGGCACTTGCTGCGGAAAAAGATCGCGGTGGGGTGGAGGGCCACCGGAGGGGGACGGCTTGTACGGGGCGTCTAGCTTTTGGGAAGGCCAGCTGCGAACTCGTGAAACCCCCAGAAGTTCGGTTCTGGGACAAGATCCACCCCGAACTTTGCATGGACGCGCTCACGCACCGTCCTCGCGAGAGCGATGAGGTCCCGCGTGGTGGCCCCCTGATGAGCAACCAGTGCGAGGCAATGTTTCGTTGAGAGCCCCACCGGCCCCTGGGAAAAGCCTCGGCTGAGGCCCGCGTGTTCTATGAGCCAACCTGCGGCGAGCTTTTGGTCGCCGTTCGGTTGCGGAAAACTCGGAACCTTATCCGCTGAGCCTTTTTGGATGAGGTCGAGCTTGGCTTGGCTCACGATGGGGTTCACGAAAAACGAGCCGCAGCTACGCCCGTTGGGGTCGCTTTCGTCGAGGAGCATCGATTTCTGGCGCCGGAGGTGCAGGATGGCGCGACGTGTGGCGGCTAGGGTGGGCTTGGAGATCCCTTCACTCGCGAAATAACGTGCGAGCTCTGCGTAGCGAACGGCAGGCGAGCCGTTAGGTGTTAATCTAAACTTTACTTCGGTCACGAGAAACCGCTCCGCCGCTGCACTCTTGAAGAATGAGTCGCGATAGCTGAAGCGGCACTCCTCATTGCTGAACTCCACGGAGGCACCCGTCTGGCGATCGAGTGCAGATACGCTTACCACCACCTCTCCCACCTCCTGCCCATAGGCTCCGACATTTTGGATCGGCGTGGCTCCCACGAACCCTGGGATCCCGCTCAAGCACTCCAGGCCCTGGAGCTGCCGCTCCACTGAGTTTGCCACGAAGGTGTCCCACAGAACCCCAGCACCGACAGTCGCCACCACGTGGTCGCCCTCTGGCTCAAACGTGAGTCCCGAAAGCGCGGGCTGCACCACGAGGCCTCGCACGCCGCTATCAGCCACCACTAGATTGCTGCCTCCGCCAAGTACGTAGAGCGGCAGCCCTTCTTCTTTGGCGAAGCGAATGGCCTCTGAAAGTTCTTGGGGCTCGGATGCATGGACGAAGTGGCTGGCAGTGCCGCCGAGCTTCAGGGTAGTGAGCGGTGCCAGGGGTACGTCGAGTTGGAGTTGCACGGGAACCCACTTCTCTAACAGGTTGCTGGGGTGGTCTCGAAGTTTCGGGTGAGACCGTGTTTTTGGGGGAAATTGCCCTCGTCTGGGCCTCGCGGGGAACCCGCCCACCCGGCGAAAGTTGGTCCCGCGAGGCTGGGGTAGTTTGCGTGCGGGGTTTTGGGCATGATACGCGGCAAGCGTTGTTCAACTGTTCAGGCTTTGGGATCGGCAATCATTGACCGGGCGGGGCCACCCCTTGAGCCATAAGCGAAACCCTGCGTTGCCCGTGTGGCACGTTCATTCTAGAGAGAAAAACTACCAATGACTTTTACCGAAGCTGCGGCGAAAGTACTGCGCCTCGTCGGAAAACCCCTGCACTATAAGGAAATTACAGACGTTGCGATTGAGAAGAACTTCCTAAGTCACGTGGGCAAGAGCCCCGAGGTTACGATGGGAGCTCGCCTCGCGGCGCTCGTGAAAAAAGGGGAAAAAGATAACCCGCTCATCCGCATCAAACCCGGCGTGTTCGCACTTCGTGACTGGGATCAATCCACGATCGATAAGGGCCTGGCTGACCGCACGCCTGCCATCAACATGATCCATGATGGCCTCGAAGCTGGTAACGGCGTGGGGGACCACAACGGCCACGCTTCCGGGGCCCCACCCGATGATTTGCCGGGTCCGGATGAGGAAGAGGTCAAGCGAGCGCAGTTTGCAGCTGGCGGGCAACAACTGTTCTCGACCGAAGATGACGACGAGGAGCCGATCCTCGGTGGGCCAGATCCCGTTGCGGCTCCGGCCGACGGCGGAGATGAAGACGGCCGGCGTCCTCGCCGCAACCGTCGGCGTCGAAGGGGGGACGAAGATCGTTCAGGCTTGCCGTCCTACACCGTTTCCGATGCACCCATCGAGGCGGTTGTCGCTGCATTGGGCGAAAGCTCCGCACTCAGCGCAACAGAGGAAGGGACGTTACGCCCCGACTTCGCAGACGGCCCGCGGCAGCAGCGCGAAAGAGGTCTGGAGTCCCGCCGTCCCCCCGACGAAGGCCGCCGTGATCGAGATGAAGGCCGCCGTGGCCGCGATGATGGAAGGCGAGACGAGTCGCGTCGCGAAGAAGGACGTCGAGATGATTCACGCAGGGATGAAGCGATCCCCGCCGGTGACGAGCTCGTTGGGGCGGAGCTGGCCGATGTTCTCGAACAGCTTTTGCAATCGCGCGGGCGTGGGATGGCGCCCTTACGAGCACTTGCTGACGCGGCCATGCGCAAAGGGCGTGTGGTCGATGCTCAGAGCGCTGAAGGCGTCGTGCATGCGTGCCTGCGTGCCGACAACACGCGTCGTCAGCGCGACGGCCAGCGTCCTCGCTTCCGGATCAATTCCGGGCGTGTGGGCCTCGTGGAGTCGCAAGATGGGGAGCTCGGTCGCCTGGAACGCGACATATTCGCGCTTACAACTCGCTACCGTGAGTTGGCTCGCCGGGTCCTTTTACGTCAGCTGACGGCCATGCCACCGCGCGCGCTCGGAGAGCTCGTGCAAGTTGCGTTGGAGCAAGCGCAAGTACGCAGCCTGCGCCCCGTGCGGAGGCCAGGCGCGCCGCCTAGCGAGCTGCATTTCGCCGGTCGCCTGCACAGTGAAACAGGCGAGGTGAGTGTCGCGCTCGTCATTCGACGTGATGGCCGTGAGGTTGGTCGTGAGCGCGTTTCCGAATTGCGCGGCACACTTCACCACTATGGCTCCGCCCAGGTGGGCATGATCGTAACGCTTGGGCAAATCTTGAGTGGCGCGCGTGAAGAAGCGTCCGCTCCGGGCGCCGCCGCCGTCCACTTGATGGATGGCATGGGCTTGGCGCGTTTGCTGGAGCAGGCGGATATTGGCGTGCAACGGATCAAGGTGGAGCTCGCTTCACCTGATTACGATCTCTTTGAATCGCTGCGTGGTAACTAAGGGGGCGCAGCACACGCGGTCGGCCAGTGTCTGCCATATGGCAGCACTGGCTCTGTCGTTTGTTGCCGCAACGGGCTGTAGGCAAGCGCCGCCTTCGCAGTTCCCAAACGCACAGGCCGCACTCGATCGCCTTACGGATACCTATGCGTGCAGCCGCGGGGTGAGCGGCGAGGCCGAAATTGACTATTTTGGCGACGAAGGCCGGTTTCGTGGCATCAGCTTGCTGTATGCCGCGGTGCTTCCCGAGCAACTGCGGCTTGATGTCGTCAGCAATTTCGGTGTGGTGCTTTCCACCCTCACGGCAGATGGCCAGGAGTTTTCACTGTACGATCTCCGCGCGCGCAGCTTTCTTAGGGGTAAAGCCACAGAGTGCAACGTAGCTCGGCTAACTCAGGTGCCAGTGCCGCCGTTTGTCTTGGTGCAGCTTCTGCGCGGCGAGGCACCGGTGTTGGTGCATGAGCCAGAGCAGGCGTCGATAAGCTGGAATGGTAACTACGAAATCAAAGTTCGCAGCAAGCACCAAGCCGAGCAGGTAATAGTGCTTGAGCCGTATGCGAGCGACTACGACAAACCCTGGCGCGAACAACGCCTGCGTGTCTTGCAGGTGCGGGTAGAGCAGGCTGGTGTGCCCCTTTACACAGCTGAGCTAGAAGGCCACCGCGCGCGCAATTTGGCGGAGCCTTGGAAAGATCCGGATGGTTTTTCCCCGGATATTCCGCCATCTGGACCCATGTGTAGCGCCGAAGTGCCCGGTCGCATTCGCCTGGAGGTGCCGTACCTGGGGCGAGATATTGTGATCAAAGTGAAAGATGTGGTCCAAAATCCGCCGCTGGTAGCGGGCGGATTTCGGCAGAATGTGCCGGCAGGTGTGCGGGTGAGTCGGTCTGAATGTGAGTAAGGATGCCTAGCCCGCTCGAATGCTCGCCCCAAGCCCGTGCACAATATCGCCTGGCACATCCGTAATAATGCAGTCCACGCCGAGAGCCGCGAGTCGCTCCGCCTCGTGCACTTCGTTCACCGTCCAGGTGTTCACCTTCCCGCCGCGTTCTTTGACACGTTGAATGAGGGCGGGCGTTACCATGCTGTGCTCGGGGTGCAGGGCGCGAGCGCCTACCCATGGCCACCCCGGTGCACGGCGAAGCCACAATTGCTTCTTATGAACCAACCACCCGACTTCCAGGTTCGGCAAGGCGCGCGCCAGCGAAAACACAATGCGAGGGTCAAAACTTGATAGAAATACAAACTCCGGGGCGTTCGGGATCTCATTCAACAGGGCCACAACTTTGGCGATGAGGTGACGCTTGCGCTTGAGATTGTGTTTGAGCTCTATATTCACGAGGGCGCTGCGTTCACGGGCTAACTCCACGGCTTCGCGCAACGTGGGGATGTAAGCGCCCCCTCCAAGGTCAAGCCGCCGGAGTTCTGCATAGGCGTGATTCTCAGCACGAAGGGCACGCGCGCCTTTGGCCACTCGTCGCGTGCTCGGATCGTGCAACACGATGACTTCAAGATCTTGGCTCAAACGCACGTCGAGCTCGAAGCCGTCCGCACCGAGCTCGAGCCCGCGTTGGAAGGCTGCGATGGTATTCTCGGGTGCCTCCTGCCGTGCGCCACGGTGCGCCAAGATGAGGGGACGTTTGCGTGTCATGGGCGCCTCAGCTTAACTTTCTAGTTCGCGCGCCACTTCTTTTGCAACGGCTCGTGCCGTTTCCACGTCTTTTGTGGCGAAGGACATTCCACCGACAAAAGGATGCCCGCCGCCGCCGTAGCGTGCACAAATCTGGCTGATATCGGCAGTTCGGGCCGAGCCGGACCAAGGATTGTAGCCAACCGAGATCTTGGCACCCGCCTCCGTAATGCCCACCACTACCGAATAAATAGACTGCGGATAGAGCGCGTAAGTTACAAACTTTCCGAGATTCGGCAAAAGCTCGCTCGTAAGATCTGCGAGCACCACTCCATTCGAAAGTCGACTCGCGCTTCGCATGAGCTCGATGAACTCCAAATGCTTTTTTCCCAAAGGTGCGTAGGCTTCTTGAACGCGCGTGGAGTTCGCTACCACAAGAAGGGGTTTCGCAAGAAGCTCTGGGATGGTCGCCTCGAGGAACGCGTCGTCGGCGTGGTGCTCCACGACTGTTGCCAGGCGCATGACTGCGTGGTCATGGTTGATCGCTTCCGCAGCTGAGGAAAAGCGGGCGGCATCTATCTTGTCTGCCCAATCCACCAGTTCTTTGAGTGACGCGTCGGTCACGCCAAATTCCTTGGCCGCCACGTCCGAGACCAAGCGAGTGCAAGACGAATACCCAGCATCGAAGAAGAATTGCCCTCCGGCTCTGTGCGCGTCGAAATGCTCGCGCGCCCCGGGGGTTTGGAAAGACGTCCTGTGGTGGTCGAAAAACCAATTCAGTCGAGCACTCGGGTGGTACCGATAGTCCAGGATGGCGTTCTCTTCGCCATCGAGCACGCCCTCGTCGGCTCTGGTTTGCTCAAGCCCGTAGCCACACGCGCGGTACACGAAATCCAGGTTGTCCTTGCGGGTTTGCTGGAGGAGTCGGGTGAAGAGGGTGGCGCTCGCCAGGCCGTCGAAACAGTGGCCGTGGGTCGCGACGACGAATCGCATAGCTTGTGTTAGCACAGGGATGTAATTTGACAGAAGTTCCCGATGTCGAACCCTCTTCGGTTTTCCCTCCTTCTGGGCGGATGTTTGCTTGGGGGATGCGGGGCTAGCGGAAAAACCCAGATTTCGCAGGGTTCCTTTTCCGAGGGTGCTCGCGGGCTCCGGGCATATCCTGTGGGATCGGTGCCCACCAGCGAGCCACCCACGGCTCCCCCCTCTCGAATTCCTGGCAGCACGGTGGAGCCCATCGGTCCGCTGATCGACGGCCCGGAACGGCTAGAAGCTCTCACGCTCGGGGGGCTTTCGGCCAAGGCGGCGGTGGAGATTCCCACAAAGCATTTGAGCTCGGAGCTTGGGCTGAAACTTGCGGCGGTGTTTGGCCCTGAAGGGGCCGCTCTGCGCCTGTTCGAGGCGTCGCTCGGGCCCTCCGAGCTGGCGGTTGCGAGTGTGCGTTTGGAGATGGACCGCTGCTACGGTATTGCGGCGGCGGAGGAAGGGCTTGAGGGCTTGCGCGTCCATGTGCTGGCAGGACCACCGTGGCCACCAACCGTCATTGCACAGAGTAGCCTGCTGCTCGGGGCGGGTTCGGTGGCGGGCACTGGAGGCTGCCTGCGAAGTTTGGATGTGCGCGGGTTTTCTGTCTATTTAGTGCTTGAGGGCAGCGGCGGCAGCGGAAAAGCGCTGGTCGGTTTGTTCGAAGCACACAACTGACGCGGTGCTCAGCCGAACAGGCTCGGTGCACGATTTTCCAGAAGTTACCTTGAGTGGCAGCCTTCGTCCCGTTCGCGTTTTGGCTCTCCCCGAGCCCCCCGACATACTGTTCGTGCGCGGGGAGCTCCCGCGGGGTCCTGCGGTTGCCGTGGTTGGAACGCGCTCATGTTCGACAGCAGCGTTTGCGTTTGCTCGCAACCTAGCCAAAGATCTTACGGAGGCGGGCATCACGGTGCTTTCTGGCGGCGCCGAGGGCATCGACACAGCGGCGCATGAGGGAGCACTGGATGCGGGCGGGGCCACCGTAGTTGTGGCGCCAAGCGGCTTTGAGAGGCCTTTCCCAGCCAAGAATGCTGACCTCTTTCGCCGGGTGCTGGTAGGTGGTGGCGCTTACGTATCGCTGGTTCCGGGGGAGTTTCCAGCCAATCGGGGTTCGTTCTTCCCACGCAACGCGCTGTTGGTAGCGCTAGCGCACGCCCTGGTGGTGGTGGAGGCCGGGTACAGGAGCGGAGCTCGGAACGCAGCGGCTCAGGCCCGCAAGTTGGGTCGCTCGTTGTTCGTGGTGCCCCATGCGCCCTGGAACAGCCGCGGGCTCGGATGCATCGAGGAGCTGAAACAAGGGGGAAGGCCAATCAAGGACGCTCGGGATGTGTTGCGTGGGCTGCGAGCAGATAGGCTGCATCCATTGCCATTCACGGCACCCGGGCATGCAGTGATCGGTGACGAGATGGCGCTCACGCTGCGCTCGCCGCCGAGTAGCGACGCCGAGCTCTCCGACTCCACGCGAGTTCTAGCGGAGGTAGCTCGTGGCCACTCGGCCATCGATGACCTGTGTTCGGCCACCGGGCTTGGGGTTGCCGAAATCCAACAGATTTTGCTCAGGCTCAGGTTGAGGGGGGCCCTGATTGGGGATGGTCGGGGAGGACTCTGCCTGCCAAGTACTTGATACTAAAGGGTTTTGAGACTGGAGGCCTTGACCCGGCGTCCGAGGTGGTCATCCTGAGGCCCCTTCACCCCCCCTTTCGTAGTTGAGGCTCCCCACTTCATGGCAAAGACGCTCGTCGTCGTAGAATCTCCGGCCAAAGCCAAAACCATCAAAAAATATCTCGGCGCGGGATACGAAGTGATGGCCAGCAAAGGTCACGTTAAGGATCTGCCTAAGAAGCTGGGCATTGATGTGGAGGACGGTTTCAAAGAGACCTACGAGATCATCGAAGCCAAATCCAAGGTCTTGGCCGAGCTCAAAACGGAGGCAAAAAAATCCGAAGCCTTGCTGCTCGCAACAGACCCTGATCGCGAAGGCGAGGCAATTGCCTGGCACATCGCCGAGGAGCTCAAACGGCCAAAACTGCCCATTAAACGCGTCGAATTTCACGAAATCACCAAGAAGGGTGTGGAGGCCGGCCTGGCGCATCCGCGAGAGCTCGATCAGCACCTGTATGGGGCGCAGCGTGCCCGACGGGTCCTGGATCGTATCGTGGGGTACGATGTGTCAGCGCTGGTATGGAGCAAGCTTGCGTTCGGTTTGAGCGCGGGCCGAGTTCAATCGGTGGCGCTGCGCCTGATTGTGGAACGCGAACGCGAGATCGAGAATTTCGTTCCGGAGGAGTACTGGAACCTGGGTGCTTCGCTGAAGGGCAAAGACACCACGCCCATTTTCGCGCGCCTCACCAAGGCCGATGGCGAAAAGCTGGAAGTCAAAAATGCCGATCAATCCTCCGGGGTTGTGGCAGCCCTGAAGAACGCCAAATACAAGGTGGTTAAGGTTACCAAGCGGCAGCAGAAGAGGAATGCGCCGGCTCCCTACACCACTAGCAAGCTTCAGCAAGACGCCACAAGCTACCTGCGCTTCACCACCAAGCGCACGATGAACATTGCCCAAAAGCTGTACGAGGGTGTGGATCTAAAGGACGACGGCGGCCAAGTTGGTCTCATCACCTACATGCGCACTGATTCAACACGCGTGGGTGCCGACGCGGTGGAGGAAGCGCGCGTTCATATTTTGGAGCAGCACGGCAAGGAGTTTCTGCCCGAAAAGCCCAACGTGTTTAAGCTCAAGCAGGGCGCTCAAGACGCCCATGAAGCTATCCGCCCCACCTCGATGCTCCTCGCGCCTGAGAAGGTGAAAAAGCACCTCACGGAGGAGCAATATAAACTCTACAAGTTGATCTGGGACAGGTTTGTGGCCTCCCAAATGAGCCACGCTTTGTATGATCAAACCGGGGTGGATATTGAGGCCGAACCGACTGCGCGGGCGCCCCATCGCGTCTATGGCTTGCGTGTGGGTGGCAAGGTTTTGAAGTTTGCGGGTTGGCTCGATCAGTACAACCGCGTGAGCGATGGACAGAAGGAATATGCTGGCGAAGGCGAAGAAGAAGCCGGGGCCTCTCCGGCTTTGGTCGGCGTTGCGGCTGCGCGAGGTGATGAAGACACCGAGGGCCTGTTGCCTGAGCTTAAGGAAGGTGAGGTCCTCACGCTGGTGGACCCACCGGGTGTGAGTGCCGATCAGAAGTTCACTCAACCTCCGCCCCGCTTCAATGAAGGTTCGTTGGTGCGCGAGCTTGAGCGCCGTGGAATTGGGCGCCCCAGCACCTATGCGGACATCATCGCCAAGGTGCAGGCTCGGGATTACGTGGAACGCCTTGAGGGGGGCCAGATGAAGGCCACTAACCTAGGCAAGATCGTGATCGACGGCCTGATCGGCACGACGCTCGACTTTATGGACCCGGATTTTACGGCCAATCTCGAGAAAGAGCTCGATGAGGTTGCGGCGGGTCGGTTAGACCGCGTGGACCTGCTCACCAAGTTCTATGGACGTTTTCGGGAGCGTCTGAACATCGCGAAAAAAGGTGAGCGCTGGGCCCCTGAGCCCCAACCCACCGAGCACAAGTGCGAGGAATGCGGCGGCATCATGCTGAAACGCTGGAGCCGCAACGGTTGGTTCCTGGGCTGCGAGAACTATCCGAAGTGCAAGGTGACTCAGGATATCTCTGACGAAGGTACTCCGCTTAAGCCCGTGCTCACCGACTACAAGTGCGATGAGTGTCAGCGCCCCATGATCATCAAGACTGGGCGGTTTGGTCAGTTCTTATCGTGCAGCGGCTACCCTGAGTGTAAGACGACGCGCCCTGTTCCGCTGGGTGTGCCTTGCCCGAAGTGCGCGGGTGACATCGTAGAGGTGCGTTCGAAGAAGAAGGGTGCTCGCTCGTTCTACGGTTGCGCCAACTATCCGAAGTGTGATTTCAGAAGCTGGCAGAAGCCCGTTTTGGAGCCGTGCCCCCTCTGCGCTCACCCGTTCCTCGTGTACGGCGGCGGCAAGAAGACCCCCAAGCTCATGTGCCCGCGCGGCAAGGAGTGCGGTTACTCCCGCGATGTCGACGATGCAGAGGCACTGCTAGGTGGTGGTGCTGGTGCGGAAGATGGCGAGCTCGCTTCGGCTCAGGCTGGGTGAGCCGGATGGCAGAGCGAGTCACCATCATTGGGGCGGGGCTCGCGGGCTGTGAGGCAGCCTTGCAGCTAGCCGAGCGTGGTATTCCCGTCCGCCTCTTTGAGCAGAAGCCCAAAGAACGAACGCCAGCTCAGGTGAGCGACTACTTCTGCGAGCTCGTGTGTTCGAATTCGTTGCGGGGCGCAGCGCTCTCCAATGCTGTCGGTCTTCTGAAAGAAGAAATGCGCAGGTTGGGCTCTTTCATCATTCGCGCGGCCGACGCCACTCGAGTTCCCGCCGGCGGCGCTTTGGCGGTGGATAGAGATAAATTCAGCCAGTTGGTGTCGAGCTGGGTGCGCGAGCATCCCCTGATCGAAGTGATTGAAACGGTGGTGGAGCAGCTGCCGGAGGAGCGGCCGCTCATTGTCGCCACCGGGCCCCTCACGGGAGAGAGCCTTGCCAAGAGCATTGCGGCGCGTGTGGGGGAAACGGCGCTGGCGTATTACGACGCCATCTCGCCGATCGTGAGTGCGGAATCGATCAACTGGGATAAAGTGTTCATCGCGTCGCGCTGGGGCAAAGGGGAAACACCCGAAGAACAGGCCGCGTATGTGAATTGTCCGCTCACGCGCGAGGAGTACGACGCTTTCGTTGAGAACGTGCTTCAAGCGCGAAAGGTGGAGCCGCAGGGCTTTGAAGATACGCGCTACTTCGAAGGCTGTTTGCCGATTGAGATCATGGCGGCGCGGGGCCAAAAAACCTTGGCATTTGGCCCCATGAAGCCGGTAGGCCTTACCGATCCGAAGACCGGGCGCTGGCCCTATGCTGTGATCCAGTTGCGCAAAGAAGATGAGGCAGGCACTGCTTTCAACCTTGTTGGCTTTCAAACCAAGATGGCGTTTGGCGAGCAGGCGCGAGTGTTCCGCACAGTGCCTGGGCTTGAAAATGCTGAATTTTACCGCTTCGGAGCGATTCATCGCAATACCTTCATCAACGCGCCAAACGTGCTCGATGGAACGCTCCAGCTCGCTTCGGAGCCCGGCTTGTATTTTGCGGGCCAGATCACAGGGACGGAAGGCTACGTGGAAAGCGCCGCGGGCGGCTGGTTGGCGGCATTCTCACTCTCCGAACGTTGGTACGGCAGGGAACCTTTGTTGCCTCCGAATACAACCGCTCACGGAGGCCTACTGACGCACCTCCGCCGCAAAACTCCAGATTTTCAGCCCTCTAACATCACCTTTGCGCACATCGCGCCGTGGACGGACTCTCGCCTCAAGAAGAAGCCCCGTTACGAGGCAATTGCTGAGCGAGCCCTCGGAGATTTGGAAAGCTGGCGCAACGGTAGCTACAAGAGTTCCGAAATAATACCGTCGGCAAACAACCACGCAGACGGTGGGATCCTGAGCCAGCCGTCTTCTTGAATCAGCTGTCCGCGTGCAGTGAGCTTCTTCACCGCCCGTGCGCGAGAAGGCGGGTATGGCTCAGTTCCAAGCTCTTCAGCAGCTTTTTCGAGCTGCAAACCACGCCGTAGCCGCAGGCCTAGCAATATGCGTTCAGCAAGCGCGGTACTCGCATCGACGGTCTCCACAGTGCCGCGCAAGGCTTCGTCCTGGGCTTGATCTCCGGTGCTCCAACCCAGGTAACGTTCCGGGTTCTGGCAATTGCGGTAACGCGAGCGAACCCCGCGGTTGTCGATAGTTCCCCAGGCTCCGCAACCTAGGCCCAGGTAGTCTCGCCCGAGCCAGTAGCCCTGGTTGTGGATCGATTCGTATCCGGGGCGGGCAAAGTTACTGATTTCGTAGTGTCCCAGGCCCAACTGCTCTAACGCTTCGTCAACGCCACAGAAGCTGTCGGCAACCTCGCCTTCGGGCAGAATTGGAAGCTGTCCCGCACGCGCCAGGGCCCCAAACCGCGTTCCTTCCTCGATTGTGAGCGTGTAGGCACTCAGGTGTTGGACGCCCACCCCGGCGATGATTCGGGCTTCATCGACGGCCTCTTGCGCCGTTTCGCCTGCGACTCCATAGATCAAATCGGCCGATACGCTCCGTGGCCCCGCAGCAAGTGCCACCTCCAAAGCCGCAAGGCCTTGATCGCGGTCGTGCAATCTGCCGAGAAACCGTAAGCGGTTGGCGTCAAGCCCTTGAATGCCAATGCTGAAGCGGTTCACTCCGACGTCCAGAAGCTGACGCGCCCGGTCTCGATCAAAGCTCGAAGGATTGCACTCGGCCGTGACTTCCAGGGTGGAAGGCTCGTGGGGAAAGGCTTCCAGGATGGTCGAAAGGACGCGGCCGAGCTCGGTGGGTTCCCAGAGGGAAGGCGTTCCACCGCCGAAGAAAACTGAATGGAGAGGGGCACGCCGTTCCAGCTCCGCGCTGCGGAAGCGAAGCTCGGCAATCACAGCGTCGGCGTAGGCCGCGTGCGGAATGGTCGAGCGTTCCCCAACCACGCTCAGGAAGTCGCAGTAGGGGCATTTAGCCAGGCACCACGGAAAGTGGACGTAGACACCTATAGAATTGGGAGCAAAGCCAGGCGTACCGGTATCCCCGATAGCGCTCTTCTTGCCGGTATTGTCACGCACGGTTTGCCTATAGCAGAGCTCTCACCCCTTTGCCGAACGTGGTGGTCGGTGTTAGTTTCTTAGCTGGTAGCCCCACTACCGGGAGTTTTCTTGCTTACCGTCGACGAGCTGGTTCAAAAGGTTGGTAAATACCATCCGCAAGCGGATATGGACCTTATCCGCAAGGCCTACGACTACTCGGAGCGTTCCCATCGCACGCAGATGCGAAAAAGCGGGGACCCGTACTTCATTCACCCGGTGCATGTTGCCTCCATCATTACTGATTTGCGTTTGGATGCGGCCAGCGTCTGTGCAGGGCTTCTGCACGACGTCATCGAAGACACGGCAACAACCACTGAAGAGCTAAAAGCGGAGTTTGGCGAAGAGGTCGCCGAGATTGTAGACGGCGTCACCAAGCTCGGGCGTATCAACTTTCGCAACCGTGAAGATCGCCAAGCGGAGAGCTTCCGAAAGATGGTGCTGGCCATGGCGCGCGACATTCGCGTGCTCCTGATCAAGCTTTGCGACCGCTTGGACAACATGCGAACGCTCGATCACATGAAGCCAGACGCGCAGGAGCGAATCGCTCGGGAGACACTCGATATCTATGCTCCTCTAGCTAACCGCTTAGGCATACAGTGGATTAAGAGTGAGTTTGAAGATCTCTCCTTTCGCTACCTCTATCCCGATGAATACCGCGACGTTACCAAGCGCCTGGGTAAGACGCAGAAAGAGCGAACGCGCTACATTGATACCGTCAGCAAGACGCTGCTCTCGCGGCTGGCTGAGCAGGGCTTCGCCGCTGAGATTTCGGGGCGAGCCAAACACCTATTTTCCATTTATCGGAAAATGCGGCAGCATCAATGTGAGTTTGAGCAAATTTATGATTTGATTGCTTTTCGCATCTGCGTGGAGAGCGTCGCGGATTGTTACGCAACTTTGGGCGTCGTGCATTCGAAGTGGATGCCCATTCCCGGCCGGTTCAAAGATTACATCGCTCTCCCCAAGCCCAATCGCTACCAATCGCTGCATACAACGGTGGTGGGGCCAGGTGGGCAGCGGCTCGAAATTCAGATCCGCACACATGAAATGCATCGAGTGGCCGAGCACGGGGTGGCGGCGCACTGGCAATACAAGGAGCGCCTCTCCGGAGGCGTACACCCGGATGATGCGCAGCACTTCAGCTGGCTGAGGGAGCTCGCTGATTTTCAGAACAACTTCAAAGATCCCGCGGAGTTCTTGGAAACGATTAAGATCGATCTGTTTCCGGATGAGGTCTACGTCTTCACGCCCAAAGGCGATGTGCGGGTGTTTCCTCGTGGTGCAACGCCTTTGGATTTCGCCTATGGCATCCATTCAGAAGTGGGGCACCATTGTTCGGGAGCGCGCGCCAACGGCCAAATCGTTCCGCTGCGCCACAGTTTGAAAAATGGGGACGTGATCGAGGTGATGACCTCGGCCAATCAACATCCCAGCAAAGATTGGCTGGATTTCTGCGCAACCAGCCGCGCCCGCGCCCGCATCAGAGCCTATCTGCGGGGGGATGATCGAAAAAAGTCCATCAATCTCGGGCGCGAATTGTTGGAATCTGAAATGCGTACCGCTGGAATGAGCTTCGCAAAGCTCTCCAAGACGGAATCCAAGGTGGCTCGGCTGTTGTCGCAGCACCACTACGGTTCGCTCGATGAGCTGCTGCTGGCGGTAGGGCACGGGCGTTTGGGGGCCGAGGTGCTGGTCGCCACCTTGCGCAACGATCAAGGCACGGGCGCATCTCAGCCTCCGGCGGATCTGAAGCAGGGGTCGCTTGAGAAGTTGGTGCGTAAAGTCACGGGGCGCGATCTGGGTGCGATTCGCGTAGCCGGCTTGGACGATGTGCTCGTGCGTTACGGAAAGTGTTGTACGCCGCTACCGGGCGATCCAATTGTTGGGTTCATCACACGTGGGCGCGGAGTAACCGTACATCGCCGCGAGTGCATTAAGGCTTTTGATACTGATCCCACTCGTCGCATCGAGGTTGTGTGGGACACTCGCGCCAAGGTAAACCACCCGGTGCAGTTGACAGTTATCACCACCAACAAGCCTGGAATTTTGGCCACCGTAAGCCAGACTTTCAGCTCACAGAGCATCAATATCAGCGAGGCGAATTGTCGCTCAGAGGATGCAGGACGAGCGCGGAACACGTTTACCTTCCAGGTTCAGGACTTGGCGCAGTTGAAGAACGTTATGCGCGCACTCTCTAGGGTTCAGGGAGTAGTTGAAGTTTCGCGGGTCTAGGGGCCGGGCCTTTAACGCTCCGTAAGGGCGTGGCATGAAGGGGCGTGATGGGAGCAATTCGGGACGTTCTGGTGCCAGTACTTATCGGCGCTGCGCTTGTTGGCTTCGGGTGTGCACCGGCGGTGGGGAAAGAGCCGCGCGCGGCTCTGATCTCCAAAGAAGGCGCGAAGGCGCCTCCCAGCCATGCAGCGGTTCCTGCTGCGGCTAAGGCCTCCATCACCACACCGAAGGCACGGAAGCTTTCCGAGGCGGAAGCTCGCCAGGTGCTCCATCGGCTGACGTTTGGGGCTCGGCCTGGTGAGGCGGAGGCGTTGGCACACTCGGGGCTCGCGGCCTGGTTAGATGAACAGCGATACCCTGAGCAGATGGACGACACGCGTGGTCAGCTCGCGTTAGAGCCCTTTCAAGATGCACTAGCAGCACCCGGGGAGTTGCTGGGTAAGTTTACGAAAGCGTCGATGATGGGTGAGGCGGGCGGTGAGCCCGGGAATGAAAAGAACCTCAACAAGATGATGGATTTTGGGCGGCTGCTTTCATTCGCACAAATGAGTGCCATCGTCCGACAAACGGAAAGCCGCCGACAGTTGTTCGAGGTGATGGTGGATTTTTGGTCCAACCATTTCAACGTGTATGCGAGAAAGGGGTTGGTAAAGCTTCTGGCAGCTGACTACGTGGAGCGAGCGATTCGCCCGCATGCTTTGGGAAAATTTCAAGATCTCTTGCTCGCTACGGCGCAACATCCAGCAATGTTGGTGTACCTGGATAACGCTGAAAGCACTGCTCCGGGAAAGATGAAAGTAGGCAAGAAGGTGAAGCGCGGTGGCATCACAGAGAATTATGCCCGCGAGCTCTTGGAGCTCCATACGCTCGGCGTAGATGGCGGGTACACCCAAGAGGATGTTATCGGTGTGGCTCGCATCCTAACGGGCTGGAGCGTCGAACGCTCTGGCACCGATGGCCCCATCTTCAAGTTCAAGGAGCGCGCCCACGATCGAGGAGAGAAGTTGGTGCTCGGTGAAGTGTATCCCGCGGGCGGTGGCCTGGACGAAGGGTTGCTACTCCTCAGGCGATTGGCAACAGATCCGCGAACGGGCAAGCATCTGGCAAAAAAGCTATGCGCGCGTTTGGTTGCGGATATCCCGCCAGATAGCTGCGTTCACAGCGGAGCAGATGCGTTTCTAAAGAGCCAAGGGGATATCCGGCACATGCTCGGCGCCATCGTACAATCGGGTGATTTTTCCGCCGAACCATTCCAGCTCAATAAGATGAAGTCGCCGCTCGAATTCATGGTTAGCGCGATTCGCGTGTTGGACGGCAAGATAGAAGGTGATGCACGCAGGTTGGCTAAGATGCTTGAGCAGTTGGGTGAGCCGCTGCTTCTGCAGGCGGTGCCAACAGGTTATCCCGAGGCCGCGAAACAGTGGGCGAGTGCTGGGGGTGCGTTGGGGCGTATGAATTTTGCGATTCAATTGGCTTCGGGCACGATAGCTGGCGTGAGTGTGGATCTTGAACGGTTGTTTCCGCGAGTGGATCCCGAGGCGCTGGTTGCGGATGTGAATCGAGTCGTCCTTTCAGGTAGCGGTCGCCCGGAGACGCTCTCGGCGATCTTGGAAAAAGCAAGAGAGAGCGAGAACCCTCGCGAGCGACGCCAAGTGGCCGTTGCCTTAGCTCTGGGTAGCCCTGATTTTCAGCGGCAGTAAATGAGGAGCCCCTCGTGATTTCTAGACGAACCTTATTGCTTCAAAGTATTGCGGCGGGTGTTGGGGTCGCTTTAAACCCGGGTGCCGCGGGTGCCGCGGGTGCCATGAGCGCGGCGGGTGCCGGCAGGGCCGGCGCCGGGCCCAAGAAGAGGTTGGTTTGCATCTTCATGCGCGGAGGTGTGGACGGCTTGAACGTCGTAGTGCCCTATGCGGACGACGAATATTACGCCGTGCGCAAGGAGATCGCTGTGCCGCCTCCGGGCAAAGGAACGGGCAGCGCCTTACGGCTGGATGCTCGCTTCGGGCTAAACCCAGGCCTTTCTGGGCTTCTTTCGCTGTATCAAAACGGGCAGTTAGCCTGTGTGCATGCCACGGGTTCTCCGAGCCTAACGCGCTCCCATTTTGAAGCCCAAGATAACATGGAAAGCGGCACGCCACTTGATTCCGGCACTCGCGATGGTTGGCTCAATCGTTACATGCAGGCAACCTCCGTGGGAGAGGTGAGCTTGCTTCGTGCGGTAAGTCTGGGGCAAACGTTGCCTCGGGCGCTCTACGGAAGCGCCCCGGCAATCGCGATAGACAGTGTTGAGCACTTTGGCTTGCGCGCCCCAGAGAGATTTCGTGAGCGCTTGCAGTCCGGGTTTCGAAAAATGTACGAATCTGGCAAAGATGAGCCGGGCATGGCGGGCCTTTCAGCCCTCGACACCGTTGAACTGGTGCGGCAAAAAACGAGTGGAAGGTACGTCCCAGAAAACGGTGCCGAGTACCCTCGCTCGGGTCGAGCGCTTATGAGTGTGGCACGCCTCCTAAAGGCCGATCTCGGTGTGGAGTTTGCTTGGGTCGACGTCGGTGGTTGGGACACGCACGCAAACCAAGGAGCAGGCGAAGGTCAGTTGGCGAATCGCTTGAAGGACTTGGGGGACTCTCTAGCCGCATTTCACCGCGACATGGGTTCGCGTATGAAGGACACAGTAGTGGTCACCATGAGTGAGTTTGGCCGCACCGTCCGGCAAAATGGCACAGGCGGAACGGATCACGGCCATGGCGGCGTCATGTTGCTGATGGGCGGGGGCGTGCGCGGTGGGCGCGTTCACGGCAAATGGCCAGGCCTCAACGAAGCCGACCTCCATGAGGGGCGTGACCTTGCGGTGACGACCGACTTCCGCGACGTCCTCGGCCAGGTCCTCAACCGACACCTCAAGGCCCCGAGCTTAGCGGCAGTGTTTCCCAACCCGAACTTCAGCCCAACCCCAGGATTAAGGCTTTTCGCTTAGTGCCGAGCGTACACTCCCGCACGCATGCGCTCTCTGCCGATGGGCGACGGTCAGCTTTCGCTCTGTGCAAGAGCCGCCAACATCTCTGCATTACTGAGAAACTTCTCGCGGATCTTGCCCACTTTTTGCCCGCGTTCTTGCTCTAGGCGGTCGATTTTTTCCCAATCAGCGTAGCTGGTGACGGTGAGGCCTCGTTGACGGAGCAAGGCATCAACGGCTGCTCGCGTCGAGCTACGCCTTTCCGTATTCCCCGCTGCGTCATCTAACATGTGGCTCGCTGTTTGAGCGGAGTCCGGCTTGTTGGTGCCGATAACTCCGCTCGGGCCGCGCTTGATCCACCCGGCTACGTACAAGGAATCAACCAACTCTCCCGTAGAAGAAACCACTCGACCTTCGCGATTAGGAATGGTTCCTCGTTTTTCATCGAACGGTACGCCGGGCAGTGGCACGCCCGCATAACCGATCGACCGAAAGACCAAGCCCGCTTCAAACTCGAAGTATAACCCCGTGCCTTGAGCGCTCTGTTGACCATCCTTTTCCACCAGGCGGTTTCGCTCAACCTTGACCCGTTCCACCCTCGAGGTGCCAAGGAACTCAAGGGGCGAAGCTAAGAACTCCAAGCGCACCGTTTTCCCCGGCTTGGGGGCGCGCTCGGCGAGCTCAGCCATGAACTCGAGCTTGCGGCGATCGGTGGCTGAAAGCTGCGCAACTTGAGCGAGGGCAGGCTCTAGCTGTTCCGGATTGATGCGCACATCCACACCGTCTAGCGCGGCCATGTCTTGCAATTCCCCTAGATCAAAAGCTGCCTCTGTCGGGCCTCGGCGCCCTAACAAGACGACCTCCTGGATAGAACTAGCAGCTAACGCTGCTTGCGCGTGCTGAGCGATGTCCGTTTCCGCGAGCTCTGAGCTTTTTCGCACCAAAAGGCGTGCAACATCCATCGCGACGTTGCCCATGCCGACAACCACGGCACGCTTGCAACTGAGGTCAAACTGCTCGTTCACGAAGCTCGGGTGCCCGTTGTACCACCCGACGAACGATGTGGCCGCGTGGCTACCGCTGAGGGCTTCACCGGGGACGCCGAGCTTTCTATCGCTGGAGCTTCCCTGCGAGAGAAGCACCTGATCATAATGTTCCAAGAGCTCTCCTACCGAGATGTCCACGCCTACGTGCACGTTGCCAAGGAATCGAAAAAGTGGATCTTGAGCCGTGCGCTCGAAGGCTTTGACGGCACGTTTGATCTTCTGATGATCTGGCGCCACGCCGGAACGCACGAGGCCGAATGGCGCGATCAGCAGTTCGAACATATCCACCTCCACGGGTACGGATCTGTTCTTCAAGAGGGCCTCAGCCGCATAGAAACCGGCCGGCCCCGAACCCACAATCGCCACTCGCAGTGGACGCGCACTTTCAGACATGGGGCGGGAACGTAGCACACTTGGTTAGGAATTTTTCCCAAATATCGGCCGCGATCGGCCCGTTCTCGAACCTGTTCCGGGAAAACGACCGCGAGTTTCTCGTGCTGCAAACTTACAGTCAGGCGGGGGTGCCGCTCGGCGCGGTTCTAGGATATAGGAGCCCGGCCTGTGGTCCCTGATCTGATCAAATCGCGCTGCCGCGTTGTGTTAAGTGGCGGCCCCGGTGGGGGAAAAACGACTGCTGCCGATCTTTTCCGCCGAGAACTTGGGGAGCGCGTGGTGATTGTGCCTGAGGCGGCCACCATGCTGTTTTCTGGGGGCTTTCCGCGCGGCGCTGAAGAGCCTGCTCGACGGGCCGCGCAACTTGCGATCTACCATGTGCAGCGGAACCTCGAAGAGGTACAGTTTGCTCGCTACCCGAACCGGATCCTGCTTTGCGACCGTGGGACTATCGATGGCGCTGCGTATTGGCCGGGACCCCCTGAGGAGTTCTTTGAGCAGGCTGGGACATCGCTGGAGAGTGAGCTCTCTCGCTACGATGCCGTTATATTCTTCGAGAGTGCCGCAGTGGGTGGGATTTCAATTGAGGGTGGTAACCCCGTGCGTATCGAGGACGCGAAGGCCGCGGTGGAGCTCGACGGCAAGTTGCAGAAGCTGTGGTCCCGGCATCCCCGCTTCACCCGCGTTGGGCACAATTCCTCGTTCATTAAGAAGATCGTGCACGGCCTGACGGAACTCGAGCAGGTGGTGAACGAACTGGTGCGCGAGTGATGAGGGCTTGGTTGGCCTTTGTTTGCGGGGCAATGGGCTGCGCCCCAGCTCCCACTCAGCCGCCACGGGTGGTGAGCCAAACCAGTGCCCCGGCTTCAACTCCGAAACCTGTGGTTCAGGTACCCGTCGTGAAAGCTCAGACTGATCCCGGCCTGGGAGCATCACGAGCAGTAGAGCCCTCCAGCGTGCCCACGGTCGCCTCGGCTCCACCCTTTCCGCCCGCACCGGTGGAGCCACCCTTTGCTGCCACGGCCAAGCCTGGCGATGGTCAATGGGTGAATGCCGGTCAAGCTGGGGATAGGGCCTTTGCAAGCGGGGTGTTGATGCGCACGGTGCTACATCCGCATCCTGCGGCCGATTTCGTTTCCGTGGACATTGTCGCCGTGAACTTGAATGCGACCGATATTCGGTTTGTACTTGGCACCAAAGACGTAGAGGGGAAAAAGGTCGGGCCAGAAGTGCCCGTAGGGCTCGTGCCGAGCGCCGACCAAGCGAGCTTGCTGGCGGTCTTCAACGGTGGCTTTCAAGAACAGCACGGGCATTTTGCGATGGGAGTGGCCGGGGGCATCGTTGGCAAGCCACGGGAGGACGCGTGTACGCTGGTGTCTGATAGCCCGGGGAGCTTTCGTTTAGGCACGTGGTCGCGCCTTTCGGTGACGCCAGAAAGCGTCCGCTACTTTCGTCAAACGCCTCCCTGTTTGGTGGAAGCTGGAGAGCTTCACCCGTTGCTGCTCAAGGGAAAATTCAAACCGTGGGCTGGCCATAACCCAGAGATAGTGACGCGCAGGCGATCGGCCGTTGGTCTGGATGCTTCCAACAATGTGCTGTTTTACGCGGTGGGCGTCGAAGCCGACCCTTTGCATTTGGCCCGGGCGCTAAAGGCGGTGGGAGCTTTCAGTGCGGCCGAGCTCGACATCAACTGGGCATGGACGAAGTGGCTATTTTTTCGTGACAAAGAAGCCGGTGTGTTGGCAATCGGGTCCGCTCTGCGGGAGGAAATGGTGCACGGAAAATCCACTTACGTGCGCCTGCCATCTGATCGTGACTTCTTTTACGTCGTTTCTCACTAGGCTGAAGTTACGCAGCGGTGCGTCCGCAGCTCGCTCGAGTGTTTGCCTTGACGTAGGCGGCTTGGGGTCGCAAGTTAGAAGGCAACGAGCATGATCCGAACCTTGATCGATTTGTACTCTGCGGTCGTATTTGCGGCCGTCGTCGTCAGCTGGATTCGGGTCTCGCCCGCGAACCCTGCGGTGCAGCTGCTCCACAAGCTGACGGAGCCGGTTCTTGCACCCATTCGGAAGGTGCTACCGAGCGGCGGCGGGCTTGATTTCTCGCCCATGGTGCTGCTCATCGGGCTGCGGTTGCTGTCGCGCTTGTTCTAGTTGCGCTTGTTTGAACAGGCTCTCCCTCACGTCGAAACGGTACCAGGCTTGGGAGCCTCTGACGCGAACGCCTCGGGGCGGTGACCCTGCCAGCGAAGGAGCTCCCCCACGGGGTGTTCCCCCTGGAACTCAAGGACCAGGTGCGTTCGGGTGGCGGGCAAGGCGCTTGGGGCGCCAGGCGCGGCATCTTCTTCGGCCCAGGCGCCCAGGTTTATGTAGGTTTGGTTGGGCGCAGCCCGCGAAACTTCGGGGACGTGAGTATGCCCCATGACCACAAAGGCAGCTGGAAAGAGCTGAAGCACGAGTGGGGCACGGCTTCTAAGATCCGCGCTGGCATCGAGTGGCCCTCGCACCTTGTGCCACGCGGCGCCGGCCACCAGCATGCACGCCAAGATGACGCCCGAAAGAGTTGCAGCCATTTGCCAGGAATCTGTGTAGGCGGAGACAAAGAGGACAGACAGCAGACTAGCGGCCCCCACGGCCACACGATCGAGCATGACACTGGCCAAGAGCGCCAAAAGGCTGCGAGTTACGGGGGGCTTTTGTAGCTTTCCTAGGGCGCGCAAGCGCGCAAGGCTGATGCTTTTGGCTTCTGATAAGAGCCGAAGCTTGCGTTCGTGTTCGCGCTTCACCCAAGCGAAGGCGTCGGTGAATTGGTCTTTGTAGATGCGCATCATTTCAAACACAGCGCTTGCGAAACGTCGAGCAAGGCGCGCTCCCCCGATGACTCCAAGCCGTGCGGCGAATCGCAGGTAGTCTGCGAAGGTAGCTCTGTCGTGGCCTGCCTCTGTCATGCCCTGGGTGGGGCGCACGATGTAGCGGAGCAGTACGTCCGTAACGGATTGGGAAAGGCGCCGTCTATCGCGGGGATTTACGGGGAAAAGTAGGTGCTCTTGCGAGCAAAAATGGTCGTACTGGTGCCCGTGCTCCACATACACAACATCTCGCTCATAGTAGAACCAGGGAGCAAACTCGACCTGATCACGGCTGATGCGTGCGAACTTCTGAAGGTGCGCTAAGAAATCTCGCTGCACTGCGTCCCAATGCAAATCCACGTCGTGGTTGCCTCGAAGGACGACGAGGCTGTTGCCGTCTGAAACAAACTTCGCCAAGGCGCGGAAGACTCCACGATGGTGTTCGGCAACAAGCTTAAGCTTTGCGCGGGCGTGATCTTCGGCGTTGCCGAGGCCATGTTCAAATTCTTCGGTCGTGAGCTTGGTGCGGAGCCGACGCCGCCGCGCCGCTGGCACACTCATTCCGATAAAGTCGACGAAATCACCCGCGATGATCAAACGCCACGGCAAGCTGCTGCGCCGGTTGCGGCGATACCACTTGAGGAGGCGTACAAAATCACGATCGCGGAGGAGGCTATTTTTCCCGCGCAATGGCGCGTCTGGGCGGGAGTGCTGCACCAAATCGCTTCCGAGGTGCACGTCCGAAAGCACTATCAGGTTGTGACGAGAACGATTGCCGGGAGGGGGTAGGGAAGTCATGGTCGGCCGAGCAGCGAAACGCCCTACACGTAGTATGAGCCGCGAAGCGCTCTTCGCTAGCGGCTAGGGTTGATCTTTCAGGCGTCGGCGGCTGAGCGCAGGCGCGGCGCAGAATCGTGGCTGACGGGAGCTGCTGGCTTAAGCTCTGCTCGGAAGACCAGAAGTTCCCGAGTCGAGAAGCGTGACCCTTGGAGAATAACCTGAGCGCCTTGACGCGTGTCGGCATCAATGACGATAGGCGCCAGCAGGTTTACGGTCGGCTCTTGAGCGGGTGTGGCGATGATTACCGCAAGAACGGCCACGTTCTCGCCGGGCGCTTCCATGCCTGCGGCCAGCATTGCGTCAGTGAGTGGAACGTCCGGGTAAGGGGCGGGGAAGGCATGTGCCGATGCCACTGGGAGCGCAATTTCTGGGGCATCCACGGACTGAAGCCAACCGACGACACCACTTTCGCCCTGGCCAAGCAGGATATATTTCTTGGCTTCGGGGAAGCCGATAATGCCGTGGGGGAAGTTGATGACGGCATCCTCTTCAAACGAGACCTTCCCGAATCTTTTGCTAATAATGTTCATGTTATCATCTCTCCAGTTTGGCTTGATTTGGAATCCGGATTAACGGTTACCCATGATGCCCATGGCGGCTTTGCGTTCAATTTCACTGAATGTGTCGATCATGCGCTGCATTGCGTCGAAGCTGCGCGTTGCTGTCACGAGCTCCGTCATGCTTTTGACAACGGAGACATTGGAGCTTTCCAGCGATTCGGTAACCAAGGAGGGTACCGTGGCTTCAGCCGTACCGTTCGGAGCACGAAAAAGTGACTCTCCCTCACGTTGCATGACGTCAGGGTTAGCAAAGCGAACGACTGCTAGTTGGCCCACAGCTTCTGCCCCTGCATAAACAGTGCCGTCATCCCCGATCCGGAGATCTGCTTCATTGTCGGGGATTTCAATCGGACTCCGCCCCTCGTCCAGAACGCGTTGTCCCCCCGCAAGGCTCAGTTGGCCACCGATGACCAAAAAGCCACCGTTACGCGTGTAACGTTCGCCCTGTGGCGTTTTTACCACGAAATACCCATCCCCATTGATGGCGACGTCGAGGCTTTTGCCTGTGCTGGTGATAGAGCCCGCCGTATGATCTGGGGACCTGCTGCTGACCAGCGAGTACTGTCGGTATTCGGAGGCGGCGCCTGCTAGCTGCTTCTGAGCGAGCACTTGTTGAAACACCGCGCGGTCTCCCTGGAACCCGGCGGTTGACGCATTAGCCAAATTGTTGGCGGTAACGTCTAACGAAGCGAGGTGCCCAATAGCGCCTGAAGCGGCTGACCAGATCCCGCTACTCATACGTACACACTCTTACCCAATGAGCCTCGCCGATAGGCGCGGCCGTGAAGGGTGGCTCGAATACGGTGAATGGCTTCAATGTGAAGCTGGCAAGCGCGGGATTCTGAAATATCCAAAACTTCTCCGATTTCGCGGAAAGAGCAGTCTTCCTGGTAGTAGAGCCCGAGAATTAGCTGAAGGCGCTCGGGCAGTTGCTCAACGGCTTCGGCGACAGAACCAACTTCGGCACGCCGCCCAGCTTGAGCTTCCGGGGAAGCGTCGGGTGAAGCTGGCTCAGCGACCTCTGAGAGCTCCAACCTGGCGGAGCCCGCCTCGGAAATGTCCGTGAGAAGCGAGTGGTAATCATCCAGAGTAAGTCCGAGTGCGCGAGCGACCTCTTCGGTTTCAGGTGCACGGCCCAGGCTCGCCGTGAGCTCGCTCATGGTCTGGACAATGCGTCGCGATGCCGATCGCATTTTGCGCCCCATTGGATCGAGGGAGCGCAGGTAATCCAATATCGCACCGCGCACGCGATGTGAGGCATACGCCTCAAACTGCTCTTCGTTCATCTCTGGGGTGCGCCGGTCGAACGCTTCTAGCAAGCCTACCCAGCCGGCGCTGACCAGATCATCCACGGTGATAGACGGAGGCAGTTTTCGCACCGCACGCATGGAAATACGCCGCACGAGCGGCATGTACCGATCGACCAAGTCGGCGTGAGCTTCGGCGCTGCCCCTTACGGGAAGAAGCTCAATGGATGTGGTCGGTTGACGCATCAGATGCTCGGAAGAAGGGCGTCCAGAATTCGATTGAGAGAGGCGGCTTGAATGTCCTCCGGCACACGCGGCCCATCACATAAGTACGTGAGGGGCAAGTTCTTCCCGAGGGCTGCATGTAGGCTGCCCCCGATGCAATCAGTTTCGTCGAGCTTGGAAATTACAATTCCGGTGGCGGGTGGGGTCGCGTACACCTCTGTGACACGTTCTACGTCACGTGCCCTGAGCCACGCAGGCACCACCAAGAGCACATCCACAGGGATGGCAGCTTGAGCCAGACATTCGCTGACTCTCGCGTCTTGCGACGCGTTATCCGCGCTTCGGCCGGCCGTGTCGACGAGCACAAGATCGTCACCGCGGTCATTGAGCAGTCGACGAAAGCTAGCAACATCGTGCGCAACACCCACGGGAATGCCAAGAAGCTGCGCGTAGCGTTGCCATTGCGCCACGGCTCCCACACGGAACGTATCCAGCGTTATGACACTCACGCTGCGCTTCTTCTCTAGCCGCGCTCGAGCCGCCAACTTGGCCAACGTGGTGGTTTTGCCGGCACCGCTAGGGCCAATGCAGGTGATAAGCCGCGGCCCGGCTTGTTCTAGCGGATCCGCCGCAAACCCGAGCGCTCCCGAGAGACGTTGTCGCAGAAAGCGAATAAGGGCGGGGCTGCCGCCGCGAGCGTTAGCTTCTGCACCATTCGCCAATAGCTTTGCGAGTGAGCCCTCAATTCCGGCGTTGTGGAGCAAAGCCTCCGCGCGTTGGTGCGGCGCACGTTCGGCGCTGAGCTCATCCACCATAGAACGGAGAACTCGAAGTTCTCGCTCCAGGAGGCCCTGTTGTTGGCTGGGTGCTGCCGGGCGGAAAGACTGTCCGTTTTTGCGCGCACGTACGGGACGCGGCGACGCTGCTTCTCGCCGCGGTTCGTCCGGAGCTGGAGCGGCTGCAACCTCCACATAGGGCTTGGAAAGAGGACCCTTGTTCCGACGTACCGAACGGGTCGCTCCGATGACGGCGTCGCTGCCGAACGCCGCACGAACCAGAGAGATGGCTTCTTTTAGATCGCTTCCTCGAAACGTTTGATACTGCACGATTGGGGCCTCCAGGTTGCTTCAAATCCACTAGGCGCGCGGAGCGGCCGATACGACTTCAAAGGGAATGATGTTGGAGCTGGCTTCAATCTCTCGGAAGGAAAGCACAGCAAGAGTGGGGCACCGCCGCTCTGCAAACGCGCGCACATAGCGGCGGAGGTCGGGGCTGGTGACGAGGCAGGCTCGACGCCCGGCGCGTTCCATGTTCTTGACGGCGAGCTCTAGCGCATTGCCGAGATCGCGGGTGACCGCCGGGTCGAGTGCGCCGCCAGTCCCAGCCGCAATTTCGCGCAGCGAACGGCGGAACATGTCCTCGATGGCGGTGTCGAGCACCAGGGGTGAGAGCGTGCCCTCGCCGTCGGCATATGCTGCCGTAATCTGTCGGGAAAGGCGTTGGCGGGTCGCCTCGGTGAGCTGTTCGGTGTCGCGGGTTGAAGGGGACAGCTCGACGAGCGTCTCGAGGATGGTGCGCAAGTCTCGAATTGAAACACCCTCCTTGAGCAAATTTCGCATTACGGTCGTCACTTCAGCGAAGGAGAGCAAATTCGGGACCAACTCATCGACGAGCTTCGGAGTGGTTTTGCTAAATACCTCCAACAGGTGGGTGAGCCCTGCACGGCCGAGCACCTGGTGAGCATGACGGCGCACAATTTCGGCCAAATGAGTGGCAATGACCGTGGCGTGATCCACGACAATGTAGCCGAGCGCTTCGGCAAACTCTTTATCACCACGGGCTATCCACTTGGCGGGCGTGCCAAAAGCCGGCTCCTTGGTGACCTCACCGGGCACATCTGGCATCTCCCCAGACGAATCCAGCGCCAACAGTCTGCCGGCGCGTGTCGAGCCCCTGGCGATCTCAGTGCCCAAGAGCAAGATGCGGTAATCGCCTGGAGGCAGCTGAAGATTGTCCTTGATGTGGACGGGAGGCACCACAATGCCTAGCTCGGCTGCGGATTGCTTTCTGAGTGCGCTGATGCGGTCCACCACTGTACCTCCCATGGAGGGGTCCACAGCTTGGACAAGCTCGTACCCAACCTCGAGGGTGAGGACCTCTAGGGCAAGCGCGGCTTCCAGCTCGTCTTGCGGACTCGGGGGCGTGTCGGTGGTGGTGGCGACGGGTGGCGGCGGAGCCTCTTTGATCTCGAACTTGCCAGTATAAGCGCCATAGCCGAGCACCGAAGCGAGAAGGAGGAAGGGGATCGCTGGCATTCCTGGCACCAGTGCCATCAGCGTCAAAAGACCGGCGGTGGCGCCAATGGCTCGGCGACTTCCGAGGACCTGCTTTCGCATGGCTGTGCCGAGCTGCATGCCGGTAGCCGAACGGGTCACTACGACGCCCGAGGCGGTGGAGATCATGAGCGCGGGCATCTGCGAAACCAGCGCGTCACCGACAGACAGAACAGAGAAGGTTTCTGCTGCTTTCCCCACGTCCATGCCCGAGGAAATACCGATTAAGAGGCCACCGATGAGGTTGATGCCGGTAATGAGAAGGCCGGCAATCGCGTCGCCTTTTACAAACTTGCTCGAGCCGTCCATGGCGCCGAAAAAGTCCATTTCTCGGCCCAAATCCTGCCTTCTCTTGCGAGCCGTCGCGGCGTCAATCGTGCCGCTATTGAGCTCAGCATCGATAGCCATCTGCTTGCCAGGCAGGGCGTCGAGAGCAAAACGAGCTGCAACTTCAGCTACGCGGCCCGCACCTTTGGTGATCACCACGAAGTTGATGACAACGAGGATGAAGAACACCACGAGCCCAACAACTACATTTCCCTCCACGACAAAGCGGCCAAATGTCTCCACCACTTTGCCTGCCGCCCCGCCACCTTCAGCGCCATGCAGTAGGATGAGCCTCGTGGTGGCCACGTTGAGCGCCAGACGAAGCAGCGTGGAAATCAGAATTACGGCAGGAAAAGCGCTGAATTGCAGCGGCTCTTCCATGAATAACCCGATCAGGAATACGCCGATAGCGGACGCCAGGCTCACTGCCAGCAGAAAATCCACCAAGAAAGGTGGTAGAGGCAGCACCATCATGAGGACGATGCAGACAACCGCGAGCGGGACGACCAATTCACCCAAATTGTCTGAGCCGGACGGCTTACTTAAAGGGTCGCTCGCTGCCACGAGGAGCCGCTTAGCGAGAGCTGTGCCAACTCACTTGCGGTAAAGGTATGACTCCTGCCTACGCCTTCAAGCCCCGGTTCTTCATACGATATACGAAGGCCAAGACCTCGGCGACGGCGCCGTACAGGTCCACCGGCACCATCTTTCCCACCTTTACCTGGGCGGCGAGTGCACGCGCGAGAGGTATGTTCTCGACAAGGGGAACTTCGTACTGTTTGGCGAGTTGTCGGATGTGGAGAGCCACTTCATCGTAGCCTTTAGCCGTCACGATTGGGGCCCCCCTGTCGGCACGATAACGAAGCGCCACCGATACGTGAGTCGGATTAACAATGATAACGTCGGCTTCGCGCACACCGCGCGAGAGGCCACGATTCAAAAGGTCGCGAGCGAGTTGTCGGCGCCGGGCCTTGATTTCAGGGCTACCTTCCTGCTGCTTCATTTCCTCGCGCATTTCTTCGCGCGACATTAGAAGTTCCTGGCGTTGGCGCCACCAAGACTGCGCGTAATCAGCTGCCGCCATGATCACGAGCACAAAGCTTGACCAAAACGCGAGGCGGATCGAAACCTGGATGGCGCCGTGCGCACCGGCGCCTAGGCTGGTGCGACTCAGTTTGATGAGGGTGGGCAAATCGGCGCGAATTACCCAGTAAGCCACCATTCCCACGGCGCCCACTCGGAACAAGCTGAGCAGTGTACCCGTGGCGGCTTCCTTGAAGGAGAACATGTTCTTCAGCTTGCTGATCGGATCGAGGCGCTCCCACTTGGGTGCGACCAGTTCGAACGAAGGGTGAAAGCCAGCTTCCAGAAAGCCAACGGCCGTCCCCGCCAGGGCTCCTGCCACAGCAATTGGCAGAATGAGCTTCACGAGCGCCAACAGCATCTGTGAAGCGATGGCTGAGAATGACGCATCGAAAACGTGTGCCGGGCTTGTAAAGCAGATGAGCGAAAACTCGCGCAAGATCTCGCTCAGGTTCGTGCCAAGGGCGATCAAACATCCCAACACAGCCACAGATGCCGCTGTAGCTCCGCCGTCACGGCTACGCGCGAATTGGCCCTCTTCACGGGCTTTTTGTACTCGTTCTGGAGTTGGTTCGAGTGTTTTTTCGGTATCTGACTCGGCCACGTCAGCGCACCACGGCTCTTAAAATTTGCCCAATTCGATCTGGCACGTGGGAAGCATCGCCGAGGAGGTCTTGGCTCAGCTCCGGCAGGAAAATGACGATCACCGCCATGCCCGAGATGATGGTGACCGCAAACCCCACCGAGAAAATTTGCATGGCGGGTGCTGCGCGGGAAATGAACGCGAGTGCCAATTGGATAACGAACAGCACCGCCAGGATCGGCAATGATAAACGCACTCCCGTCTCAATGGCTCCGCTTGTAAGCTCCAAAAGCACAGGCCCAAGTGGTGCTGGGTTCAGCAAGGTGCCCGGCGGGATCACTCGAAAGCTCGAAAGCAAAGAGCCCAGAAGCTGGCGATGTACGCCCAATATTAGAGCGCCTGAAATGGCGAAAAGTCGTAGGAATTGGCCTAGGAGGTTCTCGTTGCCAAAGCCCGGGCTAAAAATTTCTGCAGCGCCAAGACCGATACTGGGAGAGATGGCGCTAGCCATAATCTCGGCTACAGCCACGGTGAGCCGCACTACAAATCCGATTGCGGCTCCGAGCATTAACTCCGAAAACCCGGCGAGCGCCAGCGCCAAGGGGGCGCCGTTGATAACCTCCGGTGCTGCGCGGCTTGCGCCATGAGCCACAAGCCCGAGGGCGATCGCGAGGGCGGCTCGGAACCGAACGGGGGCGTGGGCCCAAGGCAAGGGGGCGGTAATGAGAGCACCCGAAATGCGCGCGGTTTGAAACGAAAAGGCGAGAATTTCCGCCTGGACGAGCGTTGAGAATATGTTTTGGACGTCATTCACCGGACCACTGTCGCAATGGATTGGAGGCTGTGGGATGTGTAATTAACAAGTTCTGTGACGATCCAGGAGCCAAGCACGGCAAGCGCAACCCCAAGGGCCAAGAGCTTAACCACGAAGGCAATGCTGGATTCGTTCACCTGCGTCGCTGCCTGTAGAATGCCGATGAGCAGACCTACGACGAGGGCCACGAGTAGAAGGGGCCCGCTAATCTTCGCGCCCAGCAGCATGGCGTTGCGAAAGAGGTCAACAGCTGCGTCAGTTGTCATACAAAGCTCTTCATCAGCGCGCCTGCTACCAAGTGCCAGCCATCGACCAAGACAAACAATATCAATTTAATCGGCAAGCTTAGGGTCGCCGGAGGCACCATCATCATGCCCATGCTCATGAGGAGGGATGCCACGGCAAGATCCACCACTAAAAATGGCAATAGGATGAGTGCACCCATGTGGAACGCTGTGGTGAGCTCGGAGATGACGAACGCTGGCAGAGCCATACGGATGGGTACGTCATCCGGACTTTTCGGGAGGGCAGTCTTTGTGGCGTCGTAAAATAGGAGCAGGTCCGTCTCTCGTGTTTGACGCAACATGAACCGCTTGAGAGGAAAGCTCGCGGTTTCAATCGCTTGGATGTCGCTCACTTGGCCCTGCATATAGGGGTCAAAGGCTTTCTCCTTCATCTCATTGAAGACAGGCGCCATCGTGAACATCGTGAGAAAGAGGGAGAGTCCAATGATCACCTGGCTCGGTGGAGTTTGTGGTGTTCCTACGCCCTGGCGGACGAAGGAAAGCACCACCACCGTGCGCACGAACGAAGTCATGCTGATGAGGATTGCTGGCAAGAGCGCCAGCAAGGTGAGAACGAGCAGGATCTTGAGCGAAGGCGCAAGCTCTTGCTTGGAAAGCAGCTGTTCGGCGGCTTCGTTCATTACTTTCCATTCAGCTGTGAAAACAGGCCAGCCGCTTGTTCATCGAGGTTCCATCGCGGCGGGCGTCGGCTGCTTCGAAGTGTGCTCCTGCTGGAGACAACGTCATCCGTTTCATCTGTCGCAATATCGGAGGCCTGAGGGCGGCCACTGCGTGTGGATGAGTTCAGTGTCGTTTTCAGCATCTCAGCAAAGCGCCCAGCACCGTTCGCTGGGATGGGGTCGTGTGCAAAGGGATCTTCCTCGTGCTCTTGGGGCCGTACTCGGCTTGGGCGGCTACTCTTTGTTGCCGGTTCACTCACTTCGGCGAGGCGGGTGATCTGGTGTTCAGTCACGCCGAGAAGAAACGTTTGCCCCGCGATTTCGGCGACGACAATTTGGGCTTTTGGCCCAATTCGAGAGGAGCCTAGGACTTTGATGTTGCCGAGGGAAGGCGCCGGGCGAGCAGTTTTGCTGCGTTGTCGGGCGAACCATGTGAAGGTCACCAATCCCGCAAGTGCCAGGAGCGCGAGCACCGTGCGCCAGGAGCTGCTGGCGTCTGCCGCTTGCGCGATCTCAGGACTCTGTTTCCGCAACCAGTTCGTTTCAGCCTTCGCCGGCTCAGAGTGAGCCCACTTAGCCTTGAGGGCTTGCAACTCCGTGTCCGAAGAAGCGACCGCGGGACTGGGGGCTACAGCGGATTGGGTGGCGGTTGCAGGTGCAACGGTGGGGGTGTTTTCCGCGCGGGCGTCTACCGCTCCGCCAAAGCTAAGCGTCAATAGAGTTGCCAAGATGATTGAGTTTCGCATCACTGTCCTCCGCGTGTGTCTTCGTTGACCAAAACCTCGGTAAGGCGGATGCCGTAGCGTTCTCCGACAACTACGGCCTCTCCGCGCGCGACCAAACGGTTGTTCACCAGTATATCGAGGGGCTCACCGCTAGCCTTGTCGAGCTCAAGAACTGACCCGGGGCCGAGACGGAGAACGTCCGCAATCTTCATCGTCCGACGCCCGATTTCGACGGTGACCTCGACCGGAACATCCATCACGAACGCCAGGCTATCCAGGCCACGAGCACCAGGTCCGTGCGATGCCGAAGCCTTCGCTGCAGGCATCGGCGCGACGCCTGGATGCCCGCGCCGCTCGTCAGCGTCCAGCTCCTCGTCCAGCGACCCCATGGAGACCATGTCGTCGGGGGGGTTGCTGTGGGGTCGAGGGCGTCCAGGGTTCTTTTCGTCGAAGGCGTCGGTCATGTCCAACGCCTTCCTATTCACAACCCGTGCCGACCTCGGATCTCGATGGCCAGCTGACCGCGCGAGATGACAGGAGACCCTCTAAGCTTCACTAATTGACCAACACGGATGGTGATTGGATCATCGATGGCGGTATTCAAGCGCAGAACGTCGCCCGCCTGGAGTCGTAGAACCTCGCGTAGATTGAGTTTCACGTTCCCGAGTTCCGCGATGAGCGTCAAAGAGACGTCGCGGATAGCGTCAGCAACCCGTGGATCCCCCTCAAAGTGGCCAGTTTGACCTTCGGCTACTTCGCGCGCAGCCTCTTCCAAACCGGTAGAGCTAACGCCCAGAGTGATCGACGCTTTGACGGGCATCCCGTCAAAATCACAACGCACATACATGCCTTGGGTACTCGGCTTGTTCCCATTTTCCCCGGGGGCAACTGCGCGTGCCGACACAACCTTGACGGGGACTCCCGATTCCTCACGACACGCTTGCGCGAAGTCGCCTGCTAACGAACGGGCGACTCGCGTAATGAGCGCTCGCTGAGCGAGCGTCAATTCCTGCGTCAGGACGGCAGATTCAGTGCCGCCCGCCGCCCCAAGGGCACCATCGAGCATTACCGAAATCGCGGCCGCATCCAGCGTGAGATCCGCCCAGCCGTTTCCTTCGTCAGCCTCCAACGACACTACGAAGCGTGGTCCATCCGCTGGTTCGTCGTCAGACGGAGAGGTAAATGCCACCGCACCCGGCACGAGGCGACCCTTCTGCTTAACCAAAAAAGGTAGGGTGCGGCGGGCTGCGCGGGAAAAATTGGCGGCAATGTGCGACATTATGCCCATTGCTGACCGCACTTGGCGATCTCTTCCGGTGAGATCGAGAGGCTGAACCGAGTCTGGGTCGAGGCTCATTGGGCAACAAAATCGGTGATGAGGATCCTGCGTGCGGGAAACTCCTCGCCAAAGGCCTTGCGCATCCTCTGGATGACTTCATCCCGAATCTTACCGAAGCCGTTTGGATCAGTGGCTTGCGCGAAGTTGAGCGTGCGAAGGTACAGAATGAGCGACTCTCGGGCGCGGGGCTCTAGGGTCACGAACTCTTCCTCTTTGCCTTCGGGATGCTCGACGGCAATGTTGATCTTCACGTGGTGGCGTGAACCGTCTGTATCTTGGACGTCCACAACCAGTGAATTCAGGCGTGATATCTTGCTTTTGATGCCGGCTGTTGCCGGATCTTCTTCGGGGAGATCAGCTTCGCCGTCCGCACTTTCGCCGTCCGCGGCTTTTGCCTCACCCTTCTTGGGTTTCTTCTTCTTCTTGGTGGCTTTTGCCTCCGCTGCGCTCTCGTCCCCTCCGATCCCGAGTGCGGGCCCAGCGAACACGACCGCTGCCCCGACTCCGCCGAGTAGAACCACGCCAATAATGGCAAAGAGAACTACGGGTTTCTTCTTGGGAGCGGCCTTCTCGTCTTTGTTCTCTTCGTCGTCTGACACGTGAGACCTCGCTAAGTTTTAGTCAGTTCACGAGCCCGATTAGCGCTTGAGCTGGAGGGTTTCTTGGAGCATCTCATCTGCGGTGGTGATGGTGCGAGAGTTGGCCGCAAAAGCGCGCTGATGTGTGATGAGATCCACGAACTCTTCGGCGAGATCTACGTTGGATGATTCGAGCGCTCCGCCCGAGATGGCCCCGCGGCCCCCTGCGGTGGCGGTCCCAATTGCTGGCTCGCCGCTTTCACGAGTTTGCATCCAAAGACCATTGCTTGCGCGGCTCAGACCGTCATTGGAGGTGAACTTAGCCACGCCCAACTGAGAAATGGGGATCTTCTGGCCGTTGGTGTACAGGCCTTCCACGACGCCTTGGCTGGTTACGCTGACGCCGCTGAACTCACCGGCGGCGTAGCCGTCTTGGGATTGCTGGTCGACACTTGTTTTGGAAGCAAACTGGGTGAGGCCATCCAGGCCCGTGCCGGGGGGAACAGATACCTGGGAACCGAAATCCAGGTTGATGACCTGACCGGGGGCGGCGTTGGTGAAGTCCACGGTGACTGGGACGCCGGGGGTCATTGTATCGAGCGCTCCGGAGGTGTTGAAAGACATTGTGCCCGAGCCGATCTCGACGTTCCTGCCGGGCTGAGCCGGGTTGACCTCATCGCCCGAAGCAATCACGTGGTATTCCCACGTGCCCGCGCCGTTGTTGCGGAAGTAGATGTCCATGCTGTGCCCGTTTCCAAGCGAATCGTAAACCGTCATCGAGGTTGAGCCATTGGAGGTTGCGGTAGGATCCAGCGGATCCCACGCGAGGGTAGGGGGCGTCGAAGAGGAATCGAGGTTGGCCACTACCTTGGCATTAGCGGTTATCTTTGGAGGAATCGCGTTGAGAGGAATTTGGACGTCTGAAAGGCCAGAGGCAAATGTGCCATCAGGATTTGCCTTGAAGCCTTGAACCCTCATTCCAGAGGGATTTACCAGCAAGCCACCGTTGTCGACGGTGAATTGCCCGGCGCGCGAATAGAAGTCGCCAGTTACGCCACCCACGGTGCCGTTCACAACAAAAAAGCCTTCACCGTTGAGTGCCAAATCCGTCGAAACGCCCGTACTAGAAAGCGTTCCCTGGTGGAACATGTTCTGAACTTTGGAGAGCGTTACTCCCGACCCCGGAAGCTTTGCACTGGTTCCTTGGATGACCGAACGGCCAAGCATGTCTTCGAAAATGGAGCGTTGCCGCTTAAAGCCAACGGTGTTCACGTTCGCTATGTTATCGCCGACCACACTGATGGCTTCGCCTTCGGCCCGCATCCCAGAAACGCCTGTGTTCAAAGCTTTGAGCATGTGTTTGACTCCTTAGGACTACTTGGCTGTTGCCTGGACCTCGAGGAGATCCGAGACTGGTGCTGTCACACCGTTGTCGAGAGTGAGCACGGCGTAGCCGCGATCGAACGAGACACCAGTCACGGTGCCTTGTGTCTTTTGAATGGCATATACGGCAGAATCATCGGCACTCTGCGCCTCTATGGTAACCGAATAGGTGCCTGGCGGTTGCGTGATGCCATCGGAATTCTTGCCATCCCACTGCACCTTCACGGCACCGGCGGCATGTTTCCCGACGTCCAACGTGCGCACCGTTTTCCCGTTTTGGTCGTGGATAACAACGCTGGTCTTCTCGGCGTCCCCCGCGAGCTCAAACCCCACAGATGCCCCCGTACCACTGGAATCTAGGGTGATAGCGTTGCCAGCAACACTCACGTGTTTACCGATGAAGCCGACCGCATCGGTATTGGATTGGCCTTTGCTCTGCATCGCCAGAAGGTCCAAGCGGCTATTGATGCCCATGGTTTGTTCGAGCGAGGAAAACTGCGCGAGCTGGCTTACAAACTCCGTATTTTCTACGGGCTTCAATGGGTCTTGGTGCTTCAATTGAGCGACCAAAAGCTTCAGAAAATCATCTTTCCCCATGCCCGATTCCTTCGAGGCATTGACTCCTAATAGGGGGGGTTGATTGCTTACGGGGCTTACCACGATTTATCCTATTACTTTCACTCGTCGCCGTTCTGGGTTGCTGGAGTGGGCCTGGGGTTGACCCACCAAGGCGATATTGCGACGACCATTCGCTTGCTGTGCAAGGGCAGTGCCAGCCTTCTGGACTACCTGTAGCGAGGCGATGTTCAGCCCGGCGGCGCGCAAGACATTGCCGAGGTTCTGCAGTTCTCCCTGCAGCCTCTGAAAGGCATTGAGTTGCTCAACACTCAGCTCAACTCGAGTGCCGGTGAGGCTGCGCTCAACCTTTAGCGACATTTCTCCGAATTCCGGGGTTGAAAACTTCAATGAGAGGCTCCCAGGTTCGGCCCCTGCACTGGCGGTGCTACCGAGCTGACTGCTAGCGGCTGCGCCTTGGGGAGAGTCTGCGGTGGCCGTCACGGGGACGTCGTTTGGGCGCCAGGCGGCTGACGCTGCCGTGCCATTTACGGATACGGGCATCGGAGGTGGTGCGCTGTGGGCAAAGGCTGCGGCAACTCTTGCCCAGGTGGCATCGTCGTCCGATGGGGCACCCTGACTCGTGTCCGTGAGGGCGAGCTCGATGCGAGTCGAGAAGTTCCCGAGCGTGGGCGTCATCGCGAGATTTCCTCCCGTGCTGATTGATTGGCTTGAAATTCGTCTTCGGCGCGTCGTTCTTTCCTGAGCTCTTTCTGCCGTGCTTCACTGTCTACGCGGGCCAGCAGCGCTTCGATACGGAGGGCTTCTGAGCGCGCTTTATGGACGGCGGCGAGCGCGCGCTCTGCGAGGCGCTCACAGTGGGACTTTTGCTGCTGCGCGGCTGAAAACTCGCGCGCCTTGAGGCTCATCCAATCCTGAGTAGTGACCCAGGTTTGCCAGTCGGCGCCCGCACGATTCATTTGTTTGCGTTCGTCGGCGGCACGTTCGAGTGCGCTTGCCGCCCGGGTCACAGCCGCGATCGCTGTTTCAACGGCCTGGCGTGCTGCTCCGAGCTCGGAGACTTTGGTATCGAGTGCCTTCTGCCGAAGTTCGAGCAACTTCTGAATACGGCGGCGATCCATCAGCGTTTGCTACCTTGCGTGGCCAACACTCGGAGCCGCGCTTTGGTTTCACCCAAGGTGGTGCCCCGTTCATGAACATCTTGGCGACAAAATTGATCGATTTGCGGCATCAGTTTTCGAGCGGCGTCCGCCCTCGGATCGCTCCCGTCTTGGTACGCACCCACCTGGATCAAGTCCGCAACGTCACGGTACGCACCCAACATGCCGCGCAGCGCGGAAGCGTCTTGAAGTAGGCTCTTTTCCGCGACGTCAGGGGCAACGCGCGAAATGCTCCCGAGCACATCCACCGCCGGAAAATGGCCTCTCTCCGCCAGATTGCGCGACAAAACGATGTGGCCATCCAAGATGCCGCGCACGGCGTCTGCAATCGGATCTGAAAGGTCGTCCCCTTCAACTAACACGGTGTAAAGCGCCGTAATGACTCCCGGGCCAGCACTTGTCCCCGCACGCTCTAGGAGACGAGGCAACGCTGCGAACACGGAAGGCGTGTACCCCTTAGTCGCCGGCGGCTCGCCCGCGGCTAACGCGGTTTCGCGCAGCGCCATCGCATAGCGCGTCACCGAATCCATGATTAGTAGCACGCTTTTCCCCTGGTCGCGAAAGTGCTCAGCGATCGCAGTCGCAGATTCTGCTCCACGTGCTCGAACCAGCGGAGGTTGATCGCTCGTAGCGGCCACCACTACGCTCCGCGCGAGCCCTGCTTCACCCAGTGCATTTCTTACGAAATCATTGAGCTCACGTCCACGCTCACCGACCAGCGCTACGACGTTCACATCCGCTTCGGAAGAACGGCAAATCATGCCAAGGAGGGTGCTTTTGCCTACGCCGGCACCGGCGAAGATGCCCACACGCTGCCCAAGCCCGAGACTCAAAAAACCGTCGATCACTCGAACGCCCGTCTCGAAAGGCTGGGCAATGGGGCGACGCAAGAACGGGGAAGGGGGGGCGGCGTGAACAGGGCAGCGCCGAAGCTTGGGAGGCTTGGGGAGGCCATCGAGCGGAGAACCAAAGGAGTCGATCACTCTGCCGAGCAGCGCCTCGCCTGCAGGAACAGTCGCGCCTCGGTGCGTATGCACCACACGTGCACCGGGTCGGATCCCGCTGGTGGAACCTAGCGGTGTAGCTAAAAGCTTGCCTTGTCGAAACCCAACTACCTCCACCGGCAAGAGCCCAGATGTGGAGGTGATCTCCAGGCAATCACCGACGGCCGCCCGCACGCCACCGATCTCAAGCACCATTCCCACCACGTCGATGACGGTGCCTACAGGAGTGTGCGCGGGCGCGTGTTTGAGTGCTTCAAAAACCCGGGCGAAGGCGTCACTCATCGTCGGCCTCGGCTAGAGTTTCTTGGGCAAGACCGAGGATCGTTTTCAAACGTTGGTCGATGGATTCATCCACCCGCCCAAGCTCGCTGTGCAAAATGCAAGCATACGGATCCAAGTTACCATCCATCACCACCTCGGCGTGCGGTGCCTGGACGCTAAGGGCAGATTTTAGGCTCTCAAGATGCGGCTCAAAGGCTTGCCCCAGGCGGATAAGCAGCTGATCTTGGTGCGTCAATGCTTCCAAACCCTCAGCAACTAGCGCCCTTAGCGTGGGCCCAGGCGTCTCCAATTCTTTGGCGATAACGCGTTCAGCAATGAGCACGGCAAGATCCACTAGCTGCCCCTGCATCTGGCGCGTGAGTTGTTTGCGGAGGTTCGCAAGATTGACGAGGTTCGCTTCGAGTTGGGCGCGCGCCGTTTCGTCGACAACGAAGCCAACCTCTGGAAACACGCTATGAGAGCGGCGTGATTCGGGCGGAGGTGGAACGGAGTCCAGGTGCGCGCGCGCAGGGATCCCCCCGCGCATTGCCGCCGAAGCTGCCGCGCCGGTTAGATCAAAATCCGCTGCGCCTCTCCGAGGGGGAGAGGCGTGCCCTGCCGGTCCCCGCGGAGGCCGAGAGCGTGGCCGTTGATCCCGAGACCTCTTGGGCATTTGCTCCTGGGCTTGCAGGGTCACTCCGGTAAGATCGGTGGGAAGGCGTGGCGGACGCAGCGTTGAAACGTCGGGCGCTGCCATGTCGCCTTGGGTCGCGCCTTTAGCAATCCAAGATGGCATCTTGCCGGGGCCTTTGCCCTTCACCAGAAAGCGCGCGTTGGAGTCCCTATCAGACAATCTGCTCACCGCCCGTATCCAGCGACAAGACGCCTTCGGATTCCAGGCGCAGCGCTGTTTCGACGATTTCGCGTTGGGCGGCTTCAACGTCGCTCAAGCGCACTCCCCCCAATAGCTCCATGTCTTCACGCATCATTTCTGCGGCACGCTTTGACATGGCAGAGAGGAAATGAATCTTCAGCTCTTCGCTGGCTGTCTTGAGGGCGAGAGCGAGCCTATCGGTGGCGATTTCCTTCAGGAGATCGCGCATTGCCTTCTTGTCGATAACCTTCAAGTCCTCGAACGAGTACATGGAGCGGCGAATTTCGGCAGCTAAGGCAGAGTTCCCTTGGTCCATGTTTTCAAGCAGTGCTTCGCCTAATTCGCGTCCGAGCTTGCGCACCAAAGCGGCTGAGCGGCTGATACCATCTACCGAGATGGCGGCTTCGGTGCCACCGGTGGGCAGCTCCGTGCTGAGCGCTGCGGCGACCTCTTCCAAGAGCCCGGCGGGGATTTCCGTCATGGTGCTTAACCGTTCGAGTACGACGGAACGCTGTTCTTCGGGCAGCGCCTGAAGGAGCAGGGCAGCTCGGTCGGTACTCATTTGCGACATTAGAGCCGCTACCAATTGAGGGTGTTCACGTTCGAGGATCGATCCAAGCTGGGTGGGATCCGCGCTTGAAAGACGCTCCATGGCAGAGGTGGCGCCTTCGTGAAAGAGTTCGTTGGTCTTGGCTTCGCCGAGTGCCCGAGTAGTGATCTTTCGCAGGTAGCGCTCGCCACCCTTCGGTACCGCCACGGCTTGTTGCGTGCGTGCGATGAACTCTTGGTACACCCGATCCAGCGAACTTGCCGGGACTTCCCGCATCAAGAGCGCCACATCGCGCAGCTTCTTGATGTCGGTTGCGTCGAGCTCGGCCACGACTGGCACGGCAGTGCTTTCGTCCATCGAGAGCAGCATCAATACTGCCTTTTCGGGGCCGGTGAGTTCAGCCATGGCACGAGTTGCCAGTTAAGATTCTCCAGTGATGGGTTCGGGCGACGCGCCAGAGTTCAGCCATGAACGGAGAATAACGGCCGCAGTCGCAGGATCTTGAGAGGCCAGCTCCAATGCTCGTGAGCGCACCTCCTCCTTCCTCGGCGCACCATCACCGAGCTGGGCAGGGTTGTTTGCGTTGGAGGCTGAAGGTAGGTTCAGGATTTGTTCGCGTGTGCCTTGAAGCTCTTGGGTGGCTACCTGTTTGGCCGCGTTTAATCGAGCGTAGGTCTGTTCGTCAGTTTGCCGGCTCTTCTGACTCTTTAGAATCACGATCAGAAGCACCAGCGCTACGAGGGCTCCGAGCGCCATCGGCACATAGTTGATGGCCTTCTTCCAAACAGGGACTGGCTCCTCTGCCACGTCGGCAATATCAACCTTGGCAAAGTCGATCGAGTCGATGCTGAAGGCGTCACCGCGTTGCTCGCTGAAGCCGATGGATTGCTTGGCCATCTGCCCCAAAGACGCGAGCATGTCTTTGTTGATGTTCTGGTTGGCCTTTTTGTTGACGAGAACTGCCATGCTTACACGCTGGATCTGCCCAGATGGGATCTTTGTTTTCTCAAGAACGCGATCGATCTCCCAATTGCGCTGGTGGCTCGTTCTGAGCACGTTGCCGCTCTTATCAACGGTGGTAGTGGTGACCTCGCCCCCTTTGTCTCCCAAGTTGCTCTGGGCGCCCGGCACGCCTGCCACGCTCGCGGCATCGCCGCCCGTGCGTTCTTCGGTCAGATACTCGCTGCGGAGGGCTGTTTTGGCGGGTTCATAGCGTTCGAGGGTGCGCTCGGTGACCGACGGATCGAGCGCTACTGACATCCGTACCTCCGCGTTGCCAACGCCCACGACTCTTTCAAGCAGGCTGCGCACATGGTCTTCGAGCCGAGTGGCTGCCTCTTGCTCTTTTTCCTGGCGCTGGTCGTCGCCGCCTCCGCCCTCGTCTCCGGTACCGGACGTTGGGCGGTGCAGTGTTACGCCGTCTGTGCTGACCACCGACACTCGGTCTCGGCTGAGCCCAGGAACCGCCGTAGCGACGAGATGTACGGTGGCCGCGACTTCCTGCTTTGAGAACGCAGAAGGGTTGCTCAGCTTAAGCACGACGGAGGCGGACGCCTGCTGCTCCGACGCCAAGAACAAGCGACGTTCGGGCAACACGAGGTGTACGCGTGCCGCCTTGACACCGTCGATGGTATTGATAGAGCGTGCTAGCTCGCCTTCGAGGGCACGCTTCAGATTGATCTGTTGCTCAAACTCGGTAGCCCCAATACGCGGCTTGTCGAAGAGCTCAAAGCCTGCTCCGCCGCCCCGCGGCAAACCGTCCGACGCCAACTCCAGGCGCAGCGAAGGAACCTGTGATTCGGGCACTTCAATGGCGTTCCCCGAGCCTAGTACGTGGTGCTCGATTTTCCGCTCCTTGAGCTTCTGGGAAATGGCGGCGGCGTCCTCGGTGCTGAGATCTGCATAGAGAACGCCGAAATTCTCATGCGAGCCGATGAAGGAAATGTAGAGCGCGGCTCCGAGCGCGCCAAACGTGAAGATGGCCAAGGCGAGTTGCCGCCCGAGCGAAAGCCCCCTCCAGAAGGTTAACAGTTGGCCAAGGATCGGAATTTTATCCACCCAAATCTCCTCAAATGCTCATGCGCCAAAGTTCGTAAAACGCATCGACTACCTTGTTCTTTACGTTGCCGACGAAACGGAGGCTGATGTCAGCTTCGCTCATCGCCAGCATCGTTCCATGAATGTCGTCCGTCTTGCCTGCGGCAAATGCTTGCCCAGCCTCTGTTGCCGCGTGAATGCGCTGATTGGTGTTTAAAATCGCTTGCCCGATGACATCTTCAAACGAAACGCCCTGGGTTTGCCCCGGCGTTTGGGTTTCCTTCAGGCGCGCGACGAAATCAGCGTCCGTTGTGCCTTTCGGCTGCATCAACGGCAGGTTGCCCTCAATGGGTCCAATCGCCATAGTGATTAACGTCCAATCCGCAGGGCGGAAGTTGCCATTTGTTTGATCGAATCGATGGCACTCACGCCGGCTTCGTAGGCACGGGACGCAGAGATCATGTTCACCATCTCTTCGACCACGTTCACGTTCGGATATTCGACGTAACCCTGAGCGTTCGCGTCAGGATGGCCCGGGTCGTAAACCATTTGCCCGGGGCGCTCGTCGGTTACGATACGAGCCACATGTACCGAAGAAACGGCGCGCCCGGCTTGGGACTCAATGCCCTGGGAATCCAGCAACTTCGATTCAAAGAGTGGGTCGATGCGCTTGTAGGGGCCGCCAGCTTCGGTCTTGGTGGTGCGTGCGTTCGCCAGATTGGAGGCGATAGTGTTCATACGAATGCGCTCGGCGGCGAGGCCGGACGCAGAAACTTCTAGGGCGCTAAAGGTTCCCAACATGGATTATCCTCCTCTTGCATCGCTAGCTGCGAATGTGAGTGCTCGAAGCTCAGACGACGCGACGGCTGAGACAACGTCGTAGCGCATCTGATTGGCGGCTACCTTTGCGGCTTCACGGTCGAGCGAGACAAAGTTGCCGTCTTTGCCGCCGCCCGCGGAGAGGTCAGTAAAGACTCGACCATTTTCGAAAGATGCCGGGGCTCCCCCCATGTGCCGCTCATGCGTGACGCGGAGTGCGGTATTGAAGGACTCATCAAATGAGACCCGTTCAAGGTCTTTCGGCTTGAACCCTGGAGTGTCGACATGTGCGACGTTGGAGGCAAGCACACTGCTGCGCTCCAAGTGGTAGTCGAGCGCACTGTGGAGAGGGCTTATCGCGCTGAATAGGTTCGACATCGCGTACTGCGAAGAGCACGCGGTGTGCCAACGGGCTGAAAAAACAATTCAAGGCATTCCGGGTCCGAGCCGCTCACCCAGGTTGACCCAGAAGGCCCTAAGAAGTCTGATCCGACCTGGCCCTAGGTCTTTTCGGACTCAGGCAGCACGATGCAGGACTTTCGCGGTGTTTTCGCAGGTTGGTGCTGCGTTTACGTAAGGGGGTGAGGAAAAGCGTCGTGTTCCGGGTCGCTCTGGACCCGCTCCAAGGGCGCCGGACGTTCGCGTCAGCAGAGGCGTCAACGTGCAACCGCTGCAATGTCAGGGTTTCGACGCTTTGGCCCGCGTCTTGCTCTTGGGTTCGGCATGACACGCCAACCTGGGAGGTACACAAACCAATGAACAGTCCGATCCTTTCCATTCGAGTCCCGGCACCTGAAGACTTTGAAGATCGAGACAGCGGGCTCCACCGAGTTTCCACGTTTCCGCGCGCCAGCCAGCGCCCCGTGGCGATGCGTGACGTTGTTGGAACGTCCGACCGGTTAATGGAAGTGTTCTCGATGGTGGATCGAGTGGCGGATACGCCGTGCACCGTACTAGTTACGGGTGAAAGTGGCACAGGCAAAGAGCTCGTCGCCCGGGCGCTGCATCAGGGGAGCGGCCGAGCCGCAGAGCCGTTTGTCGCCGTCAATTGTGGCGCCATTCCTGAGAATCTGTTGGAGAGCGAACTCTTTGGTCATTCCCGCGGTGCTTTCACTGGAGCCCATGCGGCCAAATCGGGCCGAGTTGCTGCCGCCGAAGGTGGGACGCTTTTTCTCGACGAAATCGGTGAATTGCCGTTGGCGCTGCAGGTGAAGTTGCTCCGCTTGCTTCAGGCCCATGAGTATTCGCCGGTGGGAGATATGAAGGTATACAAGGCCAACGTGCGCATCGTCGCGGCTACCAACGTGGAGCTTGAACAAGCGGTTCACGAAGGCAGCTTTCGCGAAGATCTCTATTACCGGCTGAACGTCATTCAATTGCATGTTCCGCCGCTTCGCGCACGGCTCGAAGATATTTCTCTGTTAGTGCGGCATTTCTTGTTCAAAGCTCGCGAGAAAACCGGTCGTGTGAACATCATGGGAGTATCCCGCGAGGCCATGGAGTTGCTGATTGCTTGGCAATGGCCTGGCAACGTGCGGGAGCTTGAAAACACCGTTGAGCGCGCTGTATTGCTGTGCCGAACCAACAAGATCGGCCCCGAAGATCTCCCTCCTCGAGTTCGGGGATCCACGATCGAAAGTCGCGTGGGTACAGCACTTCCTGATGCGGGGCTCGATCTGCGAACCGCCGTGGAAGACTTTGAAAATGGCCTGATTCGACAAGCCCTTGACCGAACTGGCTGGAACAAAAACCAGGCCGCCAAGTTGCTTGGGCTCAATCGCACCACGTTGGTGGAGATGATCAAACGCAAACGCATCGCCACTCGAGCGGCGTAGAGCTAGAGCGTGTCTCAAGTTGAAACGGGCCCACATGGGTCCGTTTCGCGTTTGTGGGTTCGGTGGAGCGTAATCGAAGGTGCGTGGGGGTGGGTAAAGACCAAGTGGCACCTAGATTGCAGACCGAACAGAGAGACAGGAGAGTCCATGCTACGCACACTCAACATCGCCGCAAGCGGCATGGCCGCCCAGGAAACCAACCTGGAAGCGGTCTCCAACAACATCGCGAACGCCAATACCGTCGGGTACAAGCGGCAACGCATGGAGTTCCAGGATCTTCTGTACCAACAGGTGCGGACACCTGGGACAGCGACAAGTGCCAGCACGCAGTCGCCCGGAGGATTGCAGGTGGGCAGCGGCGTACGCATCGTCGGCTCAACGCGCATGTTCGAGCAGGGAACGCTCCAAACCACTGGAAATCAGCTGGATGTTGCGATCGAAGGGCGAGGGTTTCTAGCTGTTCAGCAGCCCGACGGCACGTTGGCTTACACCCGCTCCGGCAATCTGCAAACGGACGGGGAAGGGCGCATCGTGACGCCGGAGGGAGCGCCGCTTGACCCCGCTTTGACGATCCCTCCCGATGCGACGGGTATTTCCATTTCATCGGACGGCAAGGTGATGGCTTCGATCCCTGGAGAACAAGCGCCAGTCGAGATTGGTCAAATCACGCTGGCAACTTTTGTGAATCCAAGCGGGCTGCAGGCTCTTGGCCACAATCTCTTCACAGCAACGGCTGCAAGCGGGGAGGCGCAAGTGGGAGCTCCGGGCTCCGATGGTCGGGGAACCTTGATGCAAGGAGCGATCGAGGGGGCGAACGTGAACGTGGTCGAAGAAATGATCGGCCTTATCACATCCCAGAGGTCTTACGAAATCAACTCTAAGGTTATCACTGCGGCGGACGAGATGCTTCGAGCCGCTACCCAGCTGAAGTAGTCATGCGGCGACGTACATTTTTTCTTTTGGGCGTGCTCTCTGTATCGCACTCTGCGTTAGCAGCGGAGCCCATTACCGTGGATGCGGAGCGCGTTCTTGTTGGTGATGTTTTGCCCGATGCGCCTGCACGTGCCGCTACGATCGATCTGGGCGAGGCACCGCCTCCAGGAGGAACTCGTACGTTCATTCGTGAGGACATTTGGCGCCGTTTGCGCGAAAATGGAGTGGACGTGAGCACGGTGAGCGTGCCGCCACAGGTTCGGGTCAAAAGTGCTCGGGTTCTTTTGATGCCGATGGAGTTCGCTGAGCGTGTGCGAGGGTTGGTGGAGAAGAATCTCAAGCCGGGCGTGCGCCTGCGCCACCTAGAGGTGCGGTCCCCCGTGAAAATGTCCCCGAGCGCTAGCTTGGATTCAGTTGTAATCCCGCCTCTGCCGCGCCGTGTGGGGCCCCATCGGACAACCGCGATGGTTGATATTGTACGCAACGGGAAAGTGGAACAACGCACGCCCGTAACATTGGAGCTTCTCATCATGCCAGAGGGTGCTGAACCCACACTGCGCCGGGGTGGCAGGGTTGGTTTGATCATCACTAAAGCCAACGCAACGGTTAGTACGGAAGCCGTAGCGCTCCAGGATGGAGGCGTTGGTGAGGTAATTTCATTCCGAGTGGAGCGCACCAAAAAGACGCTCCGCGGTCGGATTGACTCGCCCACAACTGCCAGTGTGGTGTCTCAGTGAAACGCCTATTGCTGCTAGCTCTCTTGGCCAGCCTCGGCTGCGGCCCCAAACACATTGAAACCTTTACGCCCAAAGAGCGCGAATACAAGGTCGGCAAGTACGCTGTAGATCAAGCTTCTTCCAAGCCGACACAAGGGTCGCTCTATAGTGAGGCCGTTCCAAGCTATTTGGAAGACACGAGAGCCCATCGTTCCGGCGATATCGTTATTGTCCAAATCGATGAACACGCCGACGCCGTGGGAAATGCAACGACCAAGTTGGATAAGAGCTCGTCGAGTGAATCGGGCATTGACGCGCTTTACGGGCTCTTGCCGGCACTGAAGAGCGCTTACCCAGATCTTGACCCAGCGAAGCTTCTGGCGCTGGCGAGCAAGTCGCAATTTAACGGTGACGGGAAGACCTCCCGTGCGGGGCAGCTCACTGGCAAGATCGGTGTGCGCGTACGGCAGACCCTGCCAAACGGGGACCTCCTGATCGAAGGTACCAAAGTGGTCATGATTAACGATGAGGAGATCCACCTATATGTGTCGGGCGTCATTCGCCCTGAAGATATCAAGGACGACAACTCGGTTGAATCATCTCGCATGGCCGATGCTCAGGTCGAGTACTCCGGGCGCGGCGATGTTGCCGACACGTTAGAACAAGGCTGGCTTTCACAGGCGCTCAGCTACATTAGCCCATTTTGAACGTATGAAGCCACATCTAAGAACCCAGAAGTTAGCGTTCGGTTCTCGAACCGTGAGCTTCCTATTTCTTTGGCTGTTGGTGCTTGTTGCCCCACGCGCTAAGGCGGATGGGCTCCTGGATTTGTGTGAGGTGGTGGGGGCCCGGGACAATCAGTTGATCGGCTATGGGGTGGTGGTGGGCTTGCAGGGAACCGGGGACGATGCTTCTGCACCGTTTGCAGCCCAATCGATGCGCTCGTTGCTGCGGCGCCTAGGAGTTCAAGTCGAAGCGCGCCAAGTGCGGCTGAAGAACGTCGCCGCGGTGGTGGTAACCGTGAATATCCCTGCCTTCGAGCGGCCTGGCTCTAAGCTTGATGTTACAGTGTCGTCCATCGGCAACGCCAAGAGTTTGCGCGGCGGCGTGCTCGTTCAAACTCCGATGCGTGGGGCGGATCGTCGTGTGTATGCCGTGGCCCAGGGGTCGCTCATCGTGGGCGGCATTTCTGCCTCAGGCGGATCGGGTAGCTCCGTTTCCAAAGGGGTGGAGACGGTGGCGCGTATTCCGACGGGTGCGATTGTAGAGCAAGAAATCAAGAGCGTGTTCTCCACCAAAGGCAAGCTTACGCTCGCCCTACGAAGTCCCAACTTCATGACGGTCCAGCGTATTGTGGATGCGGTGAATGAATCGCTCGGGAAGGGGAGTGCCAAAGCGCTAGATGGTGGGGCCGTTGAGGTGACCCTCCCCAAAGAATTTAGCAAAACGCCAGTGGCGGCACTGGCCAAGCTCGGGACGGTAGATGTGGAGCCCGCACAGCCTGCACGTATCGTGATCAACGAGCGGACGGGCACGATTGTAGCTGGCGGAGACGTGCGCTTGTCTGCCGTTGCCATCGCTCAGGGCGGGATTACCATCTCCGTGAAGCAGCACAGTACCGTGAGCCAGCCGAATCCGTTGGGTAAGGGTGAAACTGTGGTTGTGCCAGAATCCGATGTGAAAGTTAGAGAGGAAGCGCCCGCTCTGAACTATCTCAAGGGGGCTGCTACCTTGGCGGACGTGGCCGCCGCTTTGTCTACATTCGGCGTTAGCCCCCGAGAACTCGCGAGTATCTTGCAAGCTCTTCGTGCTGCTGGCGCACTTCGTGCAGAGGTAGTTGTGCAATGAGCCCAATGGTCCCGAGCGCCGCACGTATGTCAGCACTTCAAGCGAATGCGAGTGTTGGTGAGGCGCCTTCCGCTGGGGCGCCTGCCAAAAAGCCTAACCCTGAGGTCGTTCGGGCAGCGCGGCAGTTTGAGTCCGTGTTCGTGCGCATGATGCTCGAACCCCTTCAAAAGACTGCGGAATCCAAGAAATCAGCCCCCGGGGCGTCGGCGGGCGGGGCCTATGGGTCCATGGTCGTGGACGCCCTTTCAGACGCCATTTCGCAGTCGGGAGGCGTCGGCCTCGTGCATATGATCGAGGAGGCCTTATCCGGCACCCATGCGAGGCCGAAATGAGTAAACCGTCGCTCGTCCCGCCCCCCAGGGGAGCGTCAAGATTTTGGCTCAAGCCGTCACGGAGTTGGCCGTTCACAGCATCGAGCCCGAAGTGCATTTGTCGACGGAAGTCATCCCGCCGGCCGGTGTCCCAGGGTGCGACACGCTTAGTCGCGGAGACCTGTGAATGAAGCCTATTAATTCAAATCCCGCCCTGGATGCCTACAATCGCGTTGCAGCAACTCGTGTTGCCCGAGCCGGTGATGTCAAGGCACCGGAAGGAGCGAGCAGCGCCAAGTCGACGCAGCCTGAGGCGGCACATGTTCAGATTTCACACGAAGCGCGGGAGCTTGCGGCCAGCGCTAGCCAAGTACGGCCAGAAAAAGTCCAAGAACTCCGGAACTCGGTAAGAGCAGGACAGTTCGAAGTTAATCAGCACCTGGTGGCACAGCGCCTAGTCGACGATCTCGGCTAGTAGCGGGTTCCCCCAGGGGCAGGGAAGCCTTTGGGTAAGCAGCATGAAGCATACGAGCCAAGCGGCAGAGCAATCCAAAATGCAGCAGACGATTCAGGCCTTTGAAAGGGTCCTGGAAGAGGAACGTCTTGCACTGCATCGGCTGGATCGCCCCGCAATTGAGGCGGCTCTGGTGCGCAAAGTTCAATTGAGCGAAGAGCTCGTGGCGCAGAAGAGGGCTGCAACCCGCGGAGATATGCTCCTTTTGTCTGCGCTAGACGGCAAGATTCGGCGCAATCATTTGCTTCTTTCGCACGCCCGCTCATGCCTGAGCGGGATCGTGTCGCTGTTTCAACCTCAGGAGAGTGTTGGGTATTTTGATGCCCATCGCCCCTCCGCAGCACCCGTGAGGCTCAACCTAAGAGGGTAGCCATGGGTCTGTTTTCAATCCTCTACACGTCGCGCGATGCTTTGCAGGCACACTCGCGTGGCCTTCAGACGACCGGGCAAAACATTGCCAACGTCAATACGCCCGGTTACGCGCGTCGTGCCGTAATCCTAGAGCCTCGTCCCTATGGGCCGGGAGCTTATGGCGGTGTCGACGCGGTTGAAGTGCGCCGTATCACAGACCGTTTCCTTGAACAGCGGTACTTTGACAAATCAGGGCTCTCTTCCTCCGCGAATGAACGCGATCAGCAGCTGGCGCAGATCGATGGCCTTTTCGATGAGACCCTTGGGGCGCGCATGGGTGGCGCCATGGATCAGTTTTTTACCTCGTTTTCGACCCTTGCGGCTCGACCCAACGATCCTACGACACGAGCGCAAGCGTTAGCGTCTGCGGATGTGTTCGCGGCCCAAGTGCGGGATACAGCGAACACCGTGGCTACGCTCCGGACGGATCTCGCGACCCAAGCTAGCAGCGTTGTAAAGGTAGTTAACGATCTTGCTACCAACATTGCCAAGATTAATCAGCAGATAGAGGCGGCTGAGAATGCGGGTTCAGACGCTGTTGATTTAAAAGATCAGCGCAATACCTTGCTCCAGCAGCTGAGCGAGAAGGTCAATATCAACGTGATTACGGCCGAATCCGGACGCATCACCGTCCAAGCCGCAGGCGCCACGCTGATCGATGGGGATGTTGCTCGCGCGCTCGGCATTGATGTCGACAGCAATGGCGCGCTCAAGCTCATGGCGCAGCGTTCCGGCGGGCCAGCAATGGACGCTACCTCAGGGCTTTCAGGCGGCACGCTCGACGGCATTTTTCAAGTGCGCGACAGCGACCTCACTACCATTGCGACCCGGCTTGATAATTTCGCGTACGACATCGCCACCGCCGTGAACACCCAGCACGCAGCGGGTTTTGGGCTCGATGGGATCAACGGCCGCAATCTGTTCAGCGTGTCGCCCACGGTTGCGGGAGCCGCGCGCAGCTTGTCTATTGATGCCCAGCTCGTGGGGCATCCCGAGCGATTGGCTGCTTCGAGTTCGGCGGCTGCGCTTCCCGGAGGAGCTGATAACGCGCTTTCGATATCGAAAATTTCCGCGCAAGCCGTGTCCGGAGGCGGCACACGTACGCCAGCCGAGGATTTTGCCGCGCTGCTCGGTCAAGTTGGCCAGCTCAAGGCGGGAGCAGCGAGCACGGCGGCGACACAAGAGGCCCTAAAAGCGCAAGCGAAAGACCTACGGGAAACGGTGAGCGGGGTCTCCTTGGATGAAGAGATGATTTCGCTCACGCAGTACCAACGTGCGTACGAGGCCTCCACCAAGGTCCTACAGACCGTCGATCAATTGCTCGATGAGTTGATACAGAGGTTAGGCCGATGAGAGTTCCTGATAGTGCGAATTATTCAGCGATTTCCGCCAACTTGGCGAGCCTCACGGCTCGGCATGCCAAAGCTGCGGCCGAAGTGAGCTCTGGATATCGGGTCACCAGCCCAAGTACAGATCCCCGTGCGGCGGCAGAGATCGCGAAGCTCCGTCACGCGGTCAGCCGGGCTGAAGGGTTTCGTTCTAATATTGGAGCTGCGCGTGGCGACGCAGAGCTCGCAGAAGGGGTATTGAGCGAAGCCTCTGCACTTTTTGAACGCGCACAAGAGTTAGCCGTGCAGGGCGCCAATGGTACGTTGAGTGCCAGCGAACGTGCCTCCATGGCAATTGAAATTTCTGGCCTCCGCGACCAGCTCGTGAGCATGGCCAACACACGCGGTCCGAACGGGTTCTTGTTCTCTGGAAGTGCCACCGATACGGTGCCCTTTGCGAATACCGGTGCTTTTGCTGGAAATTCTGACCCGCACAACGTGGAGCTCGGAACCAACCACGTGGTCAACGTGGCCATTGACGGTGCCAAAGCCTTCACCGCGGCAGGAGGCGTCAATCCATTCGATGTCTTGGATGCCCTAGCCACTGCACTTTCGACTAACGATCAAGCGGCGGTTATTGCAACGCTCGACAACATCAGAAACGCCCATTCCCAGATCGTTCGCTCTCGAGCCGATGCGGGTCTGTTACTCGATCGGCTCAGCATCAGCGAATCCGCGCTCGACCAGGGGGATGTGGCGCTCAAAACGCGAAAGGCTGTGCTCGGCGAAGCCGATGCCTCTGAAGCTATGTCAGAGCTTGTGAGCGTCCAAAATGCCATTGAGCAATCGCTGGCCGTGGCTAAGCGAAACCTATCACTTCGGCGCTTCGAACCTTGAGGCCTCCATGCTAATCATCGCGCGCAAAAAGAATGAAAGCATCTTCATCGGAGACGACGTCGAGATCGTCATCTCTGAGCTTTCACGCAGTGTAGTGAAGGTGGCGATCTCAGCTCCTAGAGGCACGCGTGTGTTGCGTGGGGAGATTCGGGAAGCGATCCTTTTGGCAAATCGCGCGGCTACGGAAACGGCTTCGCAGGAGGGAGCGGTGGCCACCGAAAATTTGGCTGCCTTTGTCGGTTCCAGTGCGAAAACGACCGGGGCGGCGAACGAGAAAATTGGGCTTGTGTCAAACGAGCCGCGTGAAGCCCAGCGGGTGCCAGCACCCTCGATTCGGGTAGGAGTAAAAGAGGAGGAAATATGCCCACTCACATAAAACCCGTCAACGTTCATCAACCCGCACCAGTGTCCATGGGTACTGCGGGAGTGAGCCGATTGGCAAAGCTCGCGCCGGTGACGGCCATCGGCGAAGACCGAGGTCAAGGACGACGTGAACGTCCGACATACATCCACGCCGCTTCAGACTACGTTGCATTCTGAGGCAAAGGTCCACGAGGCAGTTCAGTTCTTCCACCAAGCCGCCGAGGCTTTGTCCGCGATGGGCGTCTCTGCGCATACCGAGGGAGCACCCCAAACTCCCGCGATGGAGACGGCTTTCACCCAGATCACCAAGCTGGCCGAGGCCATGAGCCAAGCGCGTCGCGCCGTGCTGGAAAAACCCATCCCGAATCGGGAAGCGGCCGAGTATATCGCCAAGGTTATCGCGGAGCGCGCGAGTAGCGAGCACGACACGGTGGCAGCTGTCTCCGAGCGTCTGCAAGAGCGCGCTTTAGCCCTAACATCCTGAGATTTGATTCAAGTATTGAACTGCCCAGCCGCTCAGTCTTCTTGTGAGGTCAAAAGCCTCCGCAAACCTTGTTCACGTAGAACAATCCCACCCTCCAAGAAGGAGCTTTCCCCATGGCAATGTATATTCAGACCAACTTCTCTGCCCTCTCGGCTCAGAAGAACCTCTCCACTAACCAAGCCCAGCTGAATTCGAGCTTCCAGAAGCTTTCCAGCGGTTTTCGAGTCAATACCGCAGCTGACGACGCCGCAGGGTTAGCGATCAGCGAACACATGAAGAGCGACATTCGTTCTTATGCAGTGGCCCAGCGCAACGCTCTGGATGGCGTTTCGATGGCGCAAACGGCTGAAGGCGCGCTCGGCGAAATTCACGGCGTAATGAGCCGCATGAAGGAGCTGGCCGTCCAAGCTTCGAACGGTTCGCTGGCAACTGCAGACCGTGCTTACCTCCAAACGGAATTCACGGAGCTTCAGGGTGAAATTACCCGCATCCAGGGCGCAGCTACTTTTAACAACAAATCGCTCATTGGTGCCGGTGCAGCCGCCGCCACGAAGTTCCAGGTCGGCATCGGCACAGCCGCCAGCGATTCTGTGACCGTGAACTTCGACAACGTGGATTTGTCGGGCGTTACGGCGGGCATCAGCCTCACGGGCGCAGACGAAACCAACGCCTACGCGTCCATCACCGCGCTCAACACGGCGATCGACACAGTCTCCACGGCTCGCGCACGCTTCGGTGCCGCGATGAACCGCTTGGACGTTTCATCCGCAACCGTCCAAACCATGAGCTTGAACCTCTCGGCTGCTAACTCCCGTATCCGCGACGTAGATGTCGCCACGGAAACTGCGACCATGAGCCGCAATCAAGTTCTCACGCAAGCTGGTGTTTCTGTGTTGTCGCAAGCCAACCAGTTGCCCCAGATGGCTTTCGGCCTCCTCCGAGGTTAATGAAAGCTGAGTGGTGATGCTCCTCGTGACCACTCTAGTTCAGTGCAAGTGCATTAAGCCCGGCCGTAGGATCTGCGGTCGGGCTTTCTTTTACAACCCCAAGGAGTATTGAACGAATGCCCGCTGCTATTACATTTGGAGGAATTGGCTCCGGGATGGACGTTGAGGGCATCATCAGTGGCCTGGTGAATGTCGAGAAAGCGAGCCTTCAGCCTACGCAGCAGAAAGTCGCTGACACTCGCGCGGCGATATCTTCGGTGGGGGACATATCCGGGCTGCTTTCAAAGCTAAAAACGGCTGCAGGCGCACTCTATGATGAACGTTCGGTGAGCAGCTTCACGGCGACGTCTTCCGGCGCGCAAGTTGTCGCAACGACGACGGGTGTGGCCCAGGCTTCGACGTACAATCTCGAAGTTACGCAGCTTGCCTCAGAGCAGCGCAGCTACTCAACTGCCTACTCTTCCAAGGTGGTTGGCCTCAACCAAACCGGTTCGTTCAATATTCAGGTGGGCACTGGCCCTGCCGCGACCATCAACATTGATACGGCTGATTCGTTGGAGAGCATCACCAACAAGATCAATAGCTCGGGTTTACGGGTTTCAGCTTCGATTTTCAATGACGGTACGAACTATTCGTTGCTGATTCGAGGTCTCGATAGCGGAGCTGCCAACAATATTACATTCAGCGAAAGTGGCACAGCGCTCGGTCTTCAGGGGGTAGTGCCGGCCCAAGCCGCACAGAATGCCATCGTTAAGATCGATAACATTCCTGTGAGCAGTGCGACCAACAAGATCGATGGTGCTATTCCGGGTGTGAGCCTTGCGCTCACGGCGAAAACCACAGCTCCCATCACCTTGCGCATTGATGCCGATCCAGCAGCGACAAAGGCCAAAGTGAGTGCGTTCGTGAGCGCCTACAATGCGGTGGTGGATAAGGTCCACAATCTGGCAGGGTTTGGCACCACCAAGGCGCAAAACGCAGCACTCGCAGGAGATTCCGGCTTGCGGGGTACATTATCGAAGCTTTCCTCACTGGCCACCGGAGCAGCCGGCCTCGGCGGTACCCTGGATCGGTTGGCCGATGTTGGCGTATCGATCGATCGCACTGGCAAGCTCACGTTGAGTGATTCGAAGTTTGACAGCGCGCTCAGCAGCCGTCCTGCGGAATTCGTAAAGCTATTCGCGGGTGGTCCCGGCACCACCGGCATGATGGATCGCTTCAGAAGCGCGATTGACGATCTCACCAATCCGAAGACAGGCTTACTAAGCGTCCGTAGGACAGGGCTTGAGACACGCGCAAAGGCGCTGGAAGAGCACATCTCTCGCGAAAGCGCCAGAATAGCGAGATACACAGAAACGCTCCGTAAGCAGTTTACCGAAATGGACAGTGCTGTTGCCAAGAACCAAGCGTTGCTCAAACAGATCGCCTAAGTATTTCCACGTAGAGTAAATAGGTCCTAGTTGGTGAAAGGATGCACCAATGCACCAAGCGTATCGCAGCCCAGTTCAAAGATACCACGAAGTTCAAACCCAGACGGCATCACCAGGAGAGTTGCTATTGGCCCTCTATGAAGGGCTCTTTCGCTTCTTGAACACCGCCCTGCGTTGTATCGATGAGCAGAAGAAGGGCCTCGCAAGCCAGCAGCTTAGGAAGGCGCATGCGATCATCTCAGAACTCTACGTCGCGCTTGATGAGTCGAAGGCGCCGGAGCTTTGCGCGAACCTCGGCAGCGTCTACAATTATTGCCTCGATCGCCTGATGCAAGCCAGTATTCGTAGTGATCGTAAAGCTGTGGAAGACGTTATCCGTGTGTTGACACCCCTGCGTGAAGCTTGGATTAAAGCAGTGCCGATGGCACAGGCCGAAAAGGCACAGGCCGAAAAGGCTGCCTCGGGTAGGTAGCTTGAAGCAGCCAACGCTGGTTCGAGGCGAACGGCCGGGGGAATACTGGGCACACTTCGCCTCGGGTGCTGCGGTGCAGCTTCATGCCAGCCGTACGCGGCGTTACCCAGGCGTGCGTTCACACGCACCGGATACGAGTGCAATCTACAGCACTATTGGCCAGTCATTGCCGCCGACGGCACGTGTGCTCGACGTGGGGACGGGGGCCGGAGTTGGCGCTCTGGTGTTGGCTTCCCGGAGCGAACGCGTGGTGGGGGTGGATATTGATGGGGCGGCGTTAGCCTTTGCGCGGGAATGGGCACCTCGGGCGTCGTTCGTTCGGGGGGATGCAGCCTTAGGCTCGGTGTTGCCGGATGCAGATGTTGCAGTTTTGGTGGATGTGCTGGGGCACGTCGTCGATCCAGTAGCGGTCATGCGCAACGTGCGCCGGCAACTTCGTGCCTCTTCGTTCGTGTGGATCGCGGAGCCGCTGGCACACCCAACGCAACAACTATCGGCGCCAGCGCGGCGAGCGTTCAGCCGTGGAGAGCTTCAGCAGTTGCTCAGCATTTCGGGGTTAGTGGCAAAACGATGGTTCGGCGAAGGTTCGGGCTTTGTTGCATGCGTGGCAGGTTGTCGCGAAGGCAACGCGTATGAGGTTGTTGAAGCAGGGGATAGGGCTTGTCAGCGTGGGCTGCACGAGGTGGCCGAGGGCCATTTCGAGCAAGCTCGGCGCTCGGGTGATGCAGCCCTTGCATGCGAGGCGGAGCTCCGCCTGGGGACACTTTTTGAAGAGCTTGGGATGTTTGCAGAAGCTTCTGCCTGTTACTTCGAACTCAAGGGCAAAGCCCCGGAAGATCCTCGCGCTATGGCGCTTCTGGCGAGGCTTCAGGCCCGGCTTGGCCGCGGATATGAAGCGCTCGAGCTCGCGCGTTCGGCGGTGGAACTGGATCCTGCGAGCAGGGTAGCGGTTACTTGCCTCGCGACCGTTGCCGAAGCGCTGGAGCATCGAGATACGGTGAGCGCGTGGCGCATGGCACACGCTCTTGCCCCGGACAACCAAGCCGTAGGTGCAGCTCTTGCTCGCCACCTTACAGAGGCCGGCGAGCGCGAGCAGGCGAGCGAGATCCTAGCCCGGGTTGGGCAATATGCGCGGCCTCAGTCGTAGGCGTAGGCACAAGGGCTCGGGGGCAGCTATCCCCGACGGTTTTCGTCAGCCTTGCGCTCGGTTGCATCGCGAAGTGCGGCCCTTCCGACTTCATCCGCGATGGCTTCGACGCCTGTGAACGAAAGTGTATCGAGCGGGCCTCCGGGTAGAGTTCCGTTGAAGGCATCGGCGTAGGCGACCCCGCCGTTCAACGGGGACTGCGCCAGGAACGTGGGAAAGCTAGAGGTTTCGGCGTTGGTTCCACCGAGCGAGGTAAAGCCACTCGCGAGGGCCGCTTGTGCCAAGCTTGAGACTGACTTTACGTAGGCGCCTTCATTGCCGGTGAAGTAACGCGCCTGTTTCAGCTCACGCACGAATTTCGCCGGATCTCCAGACTTCGCCGCCTCTATAGCTCCAGGGTAACGGCGGTTTAGCAAGGCAACGTAGTCCGCCGCACCTTCGTCAGCTGTTTGGTAGGCGCGAAAGCGATCCACGATCTTCACTTCCGACTTTCCCCAGCCCTCGTGCGTTGTGTAGGTGGTACCGAAGCCCGTTGGCGAGCTGCCTTTTAGTCCACCAAAATTGAAGTTCATCATTGCGCTGCCGCGACCAGTTTCGTGTGCCCACTGCGCGGTGAGAATGGCTTTCGTCTCTTCGCTTGGCTTTTCTCCCATCACCTGCTGCCAGGCTCGATCCAGGGCCTGTGCAGCCTGTTCGCCACTCAGCGGGGTGCGCACGGCGCGCACAGTTTGCGGGGCAGCGCGGGCCACGAGCTCAGCGGAAAAGCGTTCCGTATCTCGTGCCTCCGGGCGTTCAGCCGCCTGGCTAGTGCTGGAACCAGGCACAGAGGGGCTAACATTGGAGATCACGACAGCTCCCCTTCGCAAAGTTCGGGCCGAAGCCTGTCTCATTTCCCGAGCACGCCTGCAGCAGCGGAATTTCAGGGGGATCGGGGAAGGCTGAAGCCCCCTCTACTTGGTCCGGTGTCACGGCATTGGCGCTCAGGGCGAGCGCACCAGTCGGTTACTTGGCGCTCTGCCCCGCCCGCATGCAGCGGGGGAAAGCCGGGAGCGGTCAGCAGCGTGACGCGATGCGCAGTGAGCGGCGAACCGCGCGAAAGATGCGGCTCCACTCATGACAGAATAATGACGTTATTGCCGCGGTTTCTTGGGTCAAGATCGGCACCATGAGTCTTTTCTCTGTTTCCTTCGAAGCCCCGAAGCCGCGCAAAGCGGCGACGAAGTTGACCGACTACGAATGGGCGGGAGCCATCCCCTTCATTCTCGTTCACATTCTCCCATTCGGCGCATTCTTCACAGGAACCAAATGGCAAGATTGGGCCGTTTGCGTCGCGCTTTATTGGTTGCGGATGTTTGGCGTTACAGGGTTTTACCATCGGTACTTCTCGCACCGTACGTTCAAGACGAGCCGTGTGATGCAGTTCCTGATGGCATTTTGGGCCCAGACGAGCTCTCAGCGTGGCGCCGTATGGTGGGCGGCTGAGCACCGCACTCACCACAAGTTTTCTGATCTAGATGGCGACCCCCACGATAGCCGTCGCGGGTTTTGGTATTCGCACATGGGTTGGATCTTTGACTACAACGGCGAGACGGACTACCGAAAAGTACGGGATCTTGCAAAATATCCCGAGCTTATTCTCCTCAACAAGCTTTGGTACGTGCCGCCCACCGTGCTCGGAGTTGTTATCTACCTCACCATGGGTGCAAGTGGTCTCTTTATCGCGTTCGGTTTGAGCACTGTGCTTCTCTGGCACGGCACCTTCACCATCAACTCCTTGAGCCACATGTTCGGCTCCCAGCGCTTCGATGCCAAAGACGCCAGCCGCAACAACTTCTGGCTAGCACTCGTTACGATGGGCGAGGGTTGGCACAACAACCACCACTACTACATGACCTCCACCCGTCAGGGGTTTTTCTGGTGGGAAGTAGACGTCACCTATTACATGCTCACCATGATGAGTTGGCTGGGGTTAGTTTGGGACCTCCGAGAGCCCCCCGCGAAGGTTTACGCTGACGCCAAGCTTGGCTTCGGAAACACGAGTTCTTCCAGCCTAGAATTGGTGGACGTAGTCCATAACGTGCCCGCACCAGGCCCAGCAGAATAGCCCACCCCGCCCACTCCGCGGTCCCCATCGAGACTCCACAAGCGCTGGCTTCACCTCGACGCTTGTGGAGGCATCGATTAGCTCCGATTAGCTAATTCGACTAGCTAAGGCACGAGGTTCGATTAGCTTCTGTACGCTTGGCGGCCGGTACCTTGTACTGGGATGTTCTGGGCGGCCATTACGTCGTGCTGTAGTGCATACATGCAGGCGGCGGCTTCGTCGATCTTTCGGGTGAAGGCGAGAGAGCCTTCCAGAATGGGCCTGAGCTTGGCTTTATCCTGGATACGGGCGCGTGGGTATTCGTGCTCTACGACGAGGTGCGTGTTGGCGATGTCGAGCGTGAGCAATTCACGCGCAGCCAACTGATGATCCAGCCAATCCACACTGCGATTCTGGAGGTATGCGAGGGGATCATGCCGGGCAGTGCCGGGAAGCTCATGCTCGCACAACACTGTTTGCTTGAGCCACGCATTGCCTTGATCAGCGGGGCGCGGAGAGGGCTTCCCGTTCACCCAATCGCCCCGTTCAAGTGTTTGCCCGCCATAGCCCCACGCCGACACACCTTTGGCATCGATCACCTGGCCTTTGACGTGGAACCCGGCGATCAAAAAATTGTAACCAGTGTCCTTTAGGTACTGAAAGATCGAGCGCGTATCTTGACCCATCAAGATGGCGTGGGAGGGATCGTAGTGGATGCGAAATTGATCGCCAACGCCATGTTTCTCGCAGATCCGGTGCAGTGCAATCCACGGGCCGGGCGCGTACGCGATGTTATTATGGAAGTTATCTCCCGTGGTCCAACCCGGCATGGGGCATTGCTCCACGCGGTACGAAAGCCCGCGCGCTTTGGCTTCCTTCAGGAGTGGCACGAACACTTCTTCAAACATGATGAGGTTTTGATCCATGCTGAGCTTCTGGTTGCGCCCAACGAAACCGCACACCGCATCGACACCAAGCAGCGCCGCCGCGTCAAACACACGACGCATAAAATCGTACTTCTTCTCCCGGATAGCGGCGTCCTCGTGGAGCATGTTGTCGAAATAGGCAAGGTCGGACAGACCCACTCGGCACTCACGCATCGCGCTCGTGACGCGAGCCGCCCGGGCTTGGTCGAACGGCGCCCGCAGATCCAGGGTGTTCGCAACTGGATCTAACAACGCTTCGGCAGGCACGTCGCTCTCGGATGGATGCAATGCGGCCGAGAGCTGAATGTAGTCGGCGTTGATTTCCCGCGCGAAGCTCAGCCACTCCTCCACTGCACGATCGGGATCTTTATCGCGTACCTCCCGTGGGGTGAGCTCCTGAAGAGCGGCGGTGAGAACGCCAAGTTTCATGAATTGGGGCTGAAAGGCTTGAACGCTCATAATGGATCCCTCTTCGAAACGCGGTGATACCGGGGTGCGCAGGGTGCGCTTGGGTGATGCGCCCAATCATGGCGAGGGCCGCGCGCTTGTCAACGGAGTTTAGAGTGGCCCGACCGAGAGCGGTGCAGGCTCCGAAGGGATTGGGTCGAGCTTGAGATGCGTTTCAAGCCAATGGAAGCGGGGGCGTAGCCGGTACCAAATGGAGCGCTTGGGGGTGCGGCGCGCCTCGGTTTCCCACACTCGAATAGTGGGGTGCCCGGGGTTGCCAACGAGCGCCATTGGAAACCCCGTTACCGGATCGTTTTCGTAAATGAAGAACGAGTGGTAGTGCATTACTTTGGGTTCCCAGGAACGTTCGAAGGGAGTGTAGCCGCGAATGACCACGATATCTCCAGCTTGGAAGCGTTCGGGGTGCGCGGCGAGGTAACCGTAGAATTCATCCTTGCGCCGGAACTTGATGCGTTCGCGCTCGGGCGTTTCGTAGACATCGAACCACTCCGGATTGCGCTTGGCGAGCTCCACAAACGCAGGTACCTGACGCAGGGTGCCCTCGTGACCACGGGTAAAGTCGATAAGGCCTGGTGTGGTGCCAGCGGGCTGGCCTTGGGGCTGCCACCACTTGCCACTGGCGCGCTCCAAGGTGTCCGTTAGAAAATCCACGCAAACCTGCGGGACTACAGGGCGGCCCTTGGCATCGAATACGGGGTATTCGTCGCCATTCATGGTGAAGCTGGTTTCACCCATGCGGTAGGCGCTTACCCACTTCTGACGCAGCATGCCGTCCTGCTGTCCCCATTCGCGGTGCGGCTCATCGAATGGAAGCGCTTCCTCGATTTCGTTCTGCATTTCCCGACGAAGGGCGCTTGCAACCTTCAGGCGCCGTTCGGCGACATCGCGCAGAAGCGCCAAGTCGTGGATGGCCGGTTCGTCGACGATTTCGCACTCCAACTGGGCCCGACCGTTGCGGTAGCGCACCACACTCGGGATTCTGAGCGGCCCATACTGAAAGGTGGCGAGCAAATGGTTCGGGGTCGCGCGTTCGATCTTGACGCTATCGAAATGTAACTCATTGCGCAGTGAACGCAGGTCGATGTGAATGGCAGGGGTTGGGGCCTCACTGCCCACGCGATCAAAAAGGAAGAGGCGCGCGGCCTTGTCTTTTTCTGGTCCGTCTAGATACCTGTAGTTGCCATTAGCGAGGCGTTCTGCGTGGTAGGTGCGATCTCCGCGCTGTATCCAGATTGTTTTCGCGTCAAAGAGGTGGCTAAGCTGCAGTTGGTCCACCAGCGCGAAGGCGTACTCTGGAGCTTCCGCGTACAGGTAGCCTTCACGGAGGATAACGTCGCGGCCGAGATCAGGACGCAGGCGAAATGAATTGAGTAGGAGCTTCAGCACTTCACCGGGGTAAGGGGCACGGGCGAGGCTTGCTCGCAGACGGCGCGCTGTTTGTGGCGCTTCAGGATCGGCAAGAGGCGGGCGAACGAAAATCACCGGCTCTGCTTTGGCACGAGCTAAGATCCTGATGCGCGCTTGATCCAGCTTCGGCGTTCCCGGCAAAATCGGTTCTGCACTCACCAACTCACGCAGTCGCGCACAGTCGCGGTTGGCGTCGGCCGCGGGGGGTGGCTTTTTCGGAGGGGGCTCAGCTGCAGCCACAACCGGCTTTGCTTTGGTAGGCGGTGTGGTGCTGCAACCAGGCCCGAGCAGGATGAGGGCGATGGCGAGAAACGGGGCAAACCCAAATGGGCGGGCGTGGCGATCGTTGGATCGAGTCATGCAAAACACCAGGGGTGGTATCGACACAAACGTACGCTCCGGACTCTAGAATATGGTCCGCTGCTTGGATGCGCGCCACTCGCTGGCTTGATGAGAGGTGCGCGAGTGTGGGGGAAGATGGTGCCTAGCCGTCTTGATTGGCGAGGAAGCTCTTGGGCAGTGAGAAGCGGTGAGTGATACGCGGCAGCGCTAGAACGGATCCCTTGCGAAGCATGTTCACCAAGTCACGTTCGAAGCCCCGACGCATCTGCTCCCGGCGTTGAGCCGAGTACTTGCCTGTTTCGAGGCTAGTTTGGGCTCTCAAACCCGTTTGGCACAGTGCATCACCCGTGTTCAAATCGTGAATCACAAGCCAAGCAACGATGTTACCCACGGTCCATTCGCGCCGATTCTTACGGGCGTTGTATGCGAGCTCGGGCGGCTTGTAGTGCAGCACGTGAAAGACTCCGAGATAGCGCTGCGCCGAAAGGGAACGCAGCAGCTGTAAACCGTCATAACCACTCTTTAGGCTCCGCACCAGGCGCAGCCCGTCGCCCCTTGGAGTGGCTTCAAGTGACACTGTTTCAATGCGGTGCAGCGCGTCATCACGGAGCGATTCCAGGATCTTAAAGGGCACCAGCGCGGTGGGTTCAGTTCGACTATCCCTAGCTTCCAGCGCTAGCGGGAGATCACCCGTGTTCTCCGGCTTCAGCTTCGGATCTGGACACGGCTTCTCAACGAGCGTGTCGGGCTTGTCAAAGCGTTGCTCTAGACGTCGGCGCAGCCGCGCAAGTTCGTAACCGAACTGTGCTGAGAGTGCGACCCTTGCTTGCTCCGCATCGGACGCATCCGCGGGTGATCCCTCGCGGGCACTGTGAACCGTTGGCTTCGGCTCGATCTCAGTTCTTGCCCCGTTGAGCGAGAGGGAGGGGAGTCTTTGGTCGCATCCCGCTGCGAGCAGCATGGAGCACGCCCCGACTACGCCAAGACTGCGCCAGCCGAGAATTTGGGGGGCCATATCCCCAGAACTTAGAGAAGTCCATGCTCTGGGCCAATAAAACGACGCTCCGGTGAGGGTTTGGTAGGGAGGGGGCCATCTTCAACGTGCTTCTGAGTTGGCTTGAGGATCGCCTTTTTGCATCTAAACTGCCCTCTGTTCGCGGGGGCTGCCCGAGACGCCGTAGCTGTGCCAAAGTCCGCGCCCGGAGCCGCTAACCCTCCGAATCGTTCGAGAGCGCGCAGAGCCATCTTCAGGATATGAACCAATGAGTAGCCATTCAAGATTGACGAAGTTTCGTGGTTTCACCGCCGTGTTGCTTGCAGGTTTCACGCTCGCGGGCAGCGGCTGCGGAAAGCTTACCATCGGCTATCGCGATCCCAAGGGAGTTGCGAACAAAGGCTCTGCAGCCAAGAATTTCTATGAAGGCTCACAGATCGAATCTGGAGCGAAGAAGAAGGGCGAGCCGGGCTTGTTTGTGGCAGCGGAGCCCGAAAGGCATCTGGCTCTGCTCTCAGATGACGCCATCGAAATTACGAATTTCGGGGACAGGCGCACTTCCCACCACAAAAACTGGATGATTTTTCACAGCCGCGTCACCAAGGGCAAAAGCCTCGCGCTCAAGTACCACTACGCAACGAGCGGTGAAGAGAAAAACACGGATAAGTTGTGGGCAACGGCATCCATTGCTTTTGGCGTCAATTGGCCGAAGACAGATATCTCTCAGGCTCGCTACTTGATCATGTGGCTAAAATCGAGCGACCCGAACGCGGGCATTTCACCGAAGGTTGCTATCCAGTCCACCACCGACAAAAAGGGTTTAAAAACCACTGATTACGTTGATGCATCAGAGTATGCCGTAGGCAAGCGAATCGGAACCAATTGGACGAAGGTCACGATTCCGATCACTGCCTTTCCGGACATCCAGAAGGTAGATATTACAGAATCACAGAGCGTGGTCTTGAGGCTTGGTGGGACACCCCCTGAGAATAAAGACGAGTCTCTGTTGGTGGATAACGTATACTTCACTGACGACGTCAAGATAACACCCGTCGAGAACGTTGGTTACTTGACGCGTGGCGATGGCGTGTTGGTGGTTTGGGAAAAAGCCCCGATCGAGAGGCCCAAGCGTTTTTCTATTAAAGTGGGCGATAAAGAAATAGTCTCCGTGAAGGGCAGCGAGCGAAGCGTTATCGTTTCGAAGAAGCTCTTGCCTCCGGGTAAAACTCAGATCATCAGCATTGAAGCAGTGGGTGAGGATGAAACGTCCAACCCCGTCAATCTCGAATTGGATTTGAAGGCCCCGCCCGAGAAAGCGGCCGTGGTTACGGTGGATGCCCAGGCTCGGCATCAGGTGTCCCCTTACATCTTTGGAACCAACTGGGCCGAACCCGAGACGATCAAACGGACGGGCGTAACCATCAACCGCTGGGGTGGTATTCGCACAACGAAATACAACTGGGAGTACGACGTGGATAGCTCGGGCTCCGACTACTTCTTCATGAACGGTTACTCAAAACCGCGCAGCACTGAGGAAGATGAGAAGGGTTATTGGGGCTTCATCACCAAGTCTTTGGACGCAGGCGCCGCCGTGAACTACTCGATGGCGATTGGCCCCTACATTGCCAAACCGCACATGGAGGATGGCGAACGTTATTGCGGCTTTCCTAAGGGTAAATTCCCGAAGCAAAATAGCTTTGATCCATCGGGAGAATGTGGCGACGGCCTAGAAGCTGGTGGTGCTCAGGGCGAAGAGAAGAAGATTTGGACCAACGATCCCAAGTGGTCCAACGTTCCGAATACTCTAGACCAGCAGCGCAAGCTCCTCGGGAACCTGAAGAAGCTGGTGAATGAGCGAAAGGCCCAGAAGAAGAAGGCTGAGCTCCTTATTAGCATGGACAACGAGCCGGGCCTCTGGTTCGAGTCGCATCGCGACTCCGCGGCCAAAGGGTTGACAGCGGACGACCTGGTAAAGATGAACACGGCATCAGCCGCTCTCGTGAAGGAAGTTCTGCCCGATTCCAAGGTGATCGGTTGGTCCGCCTGGGGAGCCTTGGAGCTCGCGGGGTCCAATATGGACTACACGCCGCCAGGCGAAAACGGCTACCAAAGCTATGGAACCTTTAAGGATCCGGCCACCGAACAATGGCGGGACCGCAAGCAACACGGCTACACGAGCCAGCTTGAGTACTACCTAAAACAGATGGCTGCTGCCGAAAAGAAGGCCGGCAAGCGCCTGATCGATATAGTGGACGTGCATTGGTATCCGGAAGCGGTGGGCGTTACCTCCGATGGGGATACGTTGAAGCTCTCGGACAATCTGGAGCCTGACGCAGCTTTGATGGCTCAACAGTTCGATGCACTGCGCGAATGGTACGACCCCACGTATACGAACCCCACTTGGCTCACCCAAGGTGAGAACAAGAGCGTCTTTTGGGCTCCCTTTCACCCGGTGATCCCCGCGTTGAAAAAGCTGGTGGAACAGTATTACCCGGGCACGAAGCTGGCCATCAACGAGTACGACGTGGGTAGCCGTGATTACTTTCATGGGGCGCTCTTGCGCGTGGCCGCCATGGGTATCTTCATGCAGGAAGATTTATACATGGCGCAGGCCTGGTACCAAACGAACGACAAGCGCAGTTTCGTGTTCTTGGCGCAGCAAATGTACGGCAACTACGACGGCAAAGGCGGCCGGGTGGGTGGCAAGTTCTACACGTCCAAGTCCGACAACGGGGACCTCCTAAGCTACGTAACCAACAACGGCAAACACTGGTTCGCTGTTTTGGTAAACAAGAACCCCGATGCTCGTTTGCGCACTACCGTGGCGTTCCCGTCAAACGTCTCCAAGTTTAAGAGCTACGTGCTTTCGGAGAGCCTGGGGCAGCGTGTGTTGGAGGCCGATTCTCAGCCAGCTAAGGGTGATAGGATCGCTCTGTATTTGCCAGCCCTTTCGGCCACGCTCGTGGTTGCGGAGTAAACGTGAGCCAGGGCGTCGAGTTATGCGCGGGAAGCCTCCGGCTGGAGGTCTTCCCGGAGTATGGCGGTTCCATCGGAGCCTTTGAGTTGCGGGCTCCGAGCAGAACGAATTCGCTGATGCGCCACTATGAAGCGCAGCAAGCGCCGTCATCAGGAGCTCTCGCCATGTCGAGCTTCCCACTCGTTCCGTACTCCAACCGCGTATTGGGCGGTAGCTTCGAGTTTCGGGGGCGTCACGTGCGGCAGAGCCCCAATATGTTGCCGCATGAGCATCCGTTGCACGGCCACGGTTGGAAAGCTGCTTGGCGCGTGGCGTATCAATCGGCCTCGCAGCTCATTCTGCAATATGGTCACGCCCCCGGGGAGTGGCCGTGGCGCTACTCGTCCACGCAGAACTTCCAGCTTTCGGGCACCTCGCTTCGACACACTCTTTCAGTAGAAAATAGAAGCGCTGAGCCAATGCCTGCGGGGCTGGGCTTTCATCCCTATTTTGAGTGCAACGAATTGACTACGCTGCGTGCTCAACTACCCACGATCTGGAGCGCGAAGAATTTCGTTCCTCAAGGGCTTGTTCCTGTTTCCTCCGCCGAGGATTTTCGCTCGCCAAAGCGCGTTTCTGAGACGAGCCTGGATCACTGTTTTGCCGGCTGGAACGGCGAAGCGGAGATCCACTGGCCTGACCGCGGCGTGAGGCTGCGCGTAAACGGCGATAGTGTCTGCCAGCACGCCGTGATCTACACGCCCAAGGGCGCTCCGTTCTTCTGCTTTGAGCCTGTGAGCCACGCTAACGATGCGTTCAACCTGGCGGCTCGCGGCACCACTGATACAGGTATGCGCGTGCTCGAGCCCGGCGAGAAGCTTTCTACAACGGTACTCTACAGCGTGGATGCCTAATGGCGCTCCGCAGGCTCGCTTTCGCGCTCGGCCTGCTCGTTATTTTGCCAACGGCGTGTCGCACGGCGCCAGAATCCCACCCAGAATCTCAAGTGCGAGCTCCCGCGGCGCTACCTGCCCCGTCGCCGATTGTACTGGGCTTGCCATCGAAGGGTACTGGCGGTGGCTTAGCGCAAAGCGACGTAACTTCTCTCGACCGTGAGCGGGTGAAGGAGGGCTCGGCCACGACGGTGCCTTCAAGTGCCGGCCTCGGGTCAGCCGCAGGTGCGCAACATCAGGTTTCCCATCGCCAGTACAGTGTGGCGGCCCTCGGAGATTCAATCACAGATTATCGTACCCTAGGAGGCGGCTACTTGCGCCACCTGGAAAAGCGGTGCCCCAGCATCAAGATATCGAATTTCGGCAAAGGCGGCGACATGGTGAATCAAATGCGCCGCCGCTTCGAAGCCGATATCTTGAGTGCACCGCCCGGCACCTACTCTGACCTCATCGTTTTCGGTGGCGTGAATGACCTCTACAGCGACGAAACCGCCGGGCGCATCAACACCAAAATAGAAGCCGATCTTGCGGCCATTTACTCGCAAGCCAAACAGGCAAAAATGCGGGTAATTGCCCTCACCGTTGCCCCCTGGGGCGGCTTCAAACGCTACTTCACGCCCGCGCGGAGCGAGCACACCCAGAGCCTCAACGCCTGGATCAAAAGCCAGAAGGGCGGGCTCGTGGATGAAGTGATCGACACCTATCCGCTGCTCTCCTGTGGAGATCCAGAGCGCTTCTGCGAAGCGTACGAATTTTCACGACCCGACGGGCTGCACTTCAATCGGGAGGCGCACGATAAATTGGGTGAAGCTGTGTGGGCGGGGGCGTTTGGGGATTGTCGGTAGGGGAAAGGCCCCGAGCCACGTGCTATGCAGCATCCCGATGCGCGTATGGGCACGGATGGCTTGGTTAGGGCTTTGCCTCGCACTCCTTGGGTGTGAGCCTCGGTCGAACAAGGTCCATGTTACGTATTGGGAGAAGTGGACGGGCGCTGAGGGGGAGGCGATGCAAAAGGTGGTCGATAAGTTCAATCGATCGCAAGATCGGATCGTTGTTGAATATCTTTCGGTGTCGCGGCTAGATCAGAAGGCATTGGTTGCCACGGCTGGGGGTGACCCGCCAGATCTCGCGGGGCTTTGGGTTTTCACGATTTATTCGTTCGCCGATCGGAACGCGGTGATGCCGCTGGATGATTTTATCAAGGCGGATGGGTCCACGCCGGAGAAGTGGCTTTCGCGTTACGCGCCCGTGTACGCGGATATGTGTAGCTACCGGGGACAGATTTGGGCGGTGCCTACTACGCCGACTATGTATGCATTACATTGGAACAAAGCGATGTTTCGTGCCGCGGGAATGGATCCCGAACGCCCACCTAAGACGGTGGCCGAGCTCGATGACTTCGCCGCAAGGCTTTCTAAGATCGATCCGAAAACGGGTGAGATCTTGCAGCTGGGCTTTCTGCCCCAGGAGCCTGGTTGGATGGCTTGGGCTTATCCCCAATGGTTTGGCGGCCAGCTTTGGGATGGCCAGAAGATCACGCTAGATAGCCCTAAGAACCTCGATGCCTACCGCTGGGTGGAGAGCTATTCCAAGAAGTACGGCCTCGATAAAATCAGGGGGTTTACCAGCGGATTTGGCAATTTTGCTTCGCCGCAAAATGCATTCTTCGGGGGGAAGATTGCGATGGTGCTCCAGGGCGTATGGATGAACAACTACATTCGCCAGTTCGCTCCGGGGCTCGAGTATGGCGTGAGCCCGCTGCCCGTGGCCGCTCCCGGGTTCGAACGCTTTGGCGCTGCAGATGCCGACGTGCTGATGATACCGCGTGGGGCCAAGCACCCGAAGGAAGCGTGGGAGTTCATCAAGTACTTGAGCTCCCACAATCAAGCGGCGCAACGAAAAGAGGAGCTAGCGGGTGTGGAGTTGCTCTGTTACCTGCAAGAGAAGAACTCGCCGCTCAGGGAGTGGAGCCCATTTTTCACGGACCACCACCCACATCCTTCGATCAAGCTGTTCCGAGAGCTCGCAGCGAGCGACCAGGCTGTGCACTTGCCGAAACTCGGGATCTGGCAAGAGTACGCCCGCGAGCAGATGAGCGTGTTCGAAAACGTACGGCTCCTACAACAATCCCCCGCTGAAGCTCTTCGCTTTGGTCAGGAGCGTGTGAGCGAGAGCTTTAGGTTCCACGCAGAAAGCTTGGAGCGGCGCCGCGCGCGTAAACAAGGCTCTATTCGAGAGGGGGCTGAGCCATGAGGGCCAATGAAAAGAGGGATCTGAAGAGCGGGCTTGGCTTTGCAGCGCTCTGGATCGTCGGGCTCAGTGTTTTTACGCTGTATCCGGTGCTGGCCTCGCTTTTTTATAGCTTTTCGGATTTCTCAGTGCTGGAGCCTCCGGTGTGGATTGGCACGGGGAATTACGAGCGCTTGATGCACGACGTGGTCTTCTGGAAGTCGCTCAAAAATACGCTCATCTACACCGCACTTTCGTTGCCCCTGGGCATGATTGTGTCGATCTCCTTGGCGCTCCTCTTGAACACCGGAGTGCGCGGGATGGCACTTTTTCGCACTTTCTTTTACCTGCCGTCACTCGTGCCCTTGGTGGCGAGCTCAATGTTGTGGCTCTGGATTTTCAATGGCAACCACGGGATCTTGAACGTCGCGCTGCGGCCGATTGTGGCGGTGTTTGGAGCTGAGCCGCCTACCTGGCTGTCCGATCCGAATTGGTCGAAGCCCGCGCTGGCGCTGATGAGTGCCTGGGGTGTGGGCAATTCGATGGTGATTTACCTGGCGGGCCTGCAGGATGTGCCACAGGAGCTGTATGAATCCGCGGAGCTTGATGGGGCGGGCTTCTGGCGGCGCGTTTGGCACGTAACTTTGCCGATGATCTCGCCGGTGATCTACTTCAACTTGATCATGGGGATCATTGGCTCCTTGCAAGTGTTCACGCAGGTATTTGTGATGACGGGCGGCGCTGATGGCGCGCCCGCTCGCTCCACGCTTTTCTACGCTTTGTACCTGTTTTCTACGGCTTTTTATGACCTCCGCATGGGCTACGCGAGTGCGATGGCCTGGCTGCTCTTCCTGTTAATTGTTGGGCTTACCTTGCTGGCGACCAAGCTTTCCAAGTCGCGCGTCCACTACCGCTGACGTTCACCACCTTTGAGCTCCACCGTGCAACCGAGATCCTTTTTCGCCCGCTCCGTTATCTACGCGCTCTTGGCAGCAGGTTCGTTCTTGTTCCTTTTCCCGTTGATTTGGTTGCTCTGTACGGCGCTGAAGCCCGTGGAGCAAACTATGGCGATGCCGCCCACCTTCGTGCCTCGTACGTATGTTGCGGTGCTTGGCGGCAAACAAACAGAGGTAACGCGGGATTACCAAGTAGCTGAGCCGAGCGTACTCGTTTCGCCCACGGAAGGCGTGAGCCAGGGGCGACCGTTGCTGGTGCCACGTACTTTGTATGATGCGGGGCAGGGCACTGTAAAGCAGGTTACCTATGAGGGCGGCGAGAAGAAGGCGACGCTTGTTCGCGTGCGTCTCCTGAAAATGGTTGAGCCGGGGGCATGGCACGTTACGGAACGGTCGCAGACGAAAGTTCGTTCGCGCGAGCTCCGTTCGGATGTGCTCGCCGAAAGTGAGATCACTTCGAGCGTTAAGCCTCGCTGGGAGAATTTCCGAATTGCGCTCGCCACCATGGGAGGAAAGAGCGTAGAAGAGGCTGAAGGGAGCGTAACGGCGCTGGAAACTGGGGTGGGGGAAGACAGTGCGGTGAGCTTCTGGAAGTTCTTGAGCAATACACTTGTTGTGTGCTTGCTGGGTGTAATAGGTGCCGTATTTTCCAACGCGATTATCGCCTATGGCTTTGCGAGGATTGAGTGGCGCGGGCGCAATGTTCTCTTTGCGCTCACCTTGGCGACTATGATGGTGCCGTTCCCCATACTTATGGTGCCGCTCTATTCAGTATTCAAGGAGCTCGGGTGGATCGGAACTCTAAAGCCCCTCTGGGTGCCAGCCTTCTTTGGCAGCGCTTTCAATATCTTCTTGATGCGGCAATTTTTCCTGACGCTGCCGCGCGAGCTTAGTGATGCGGCGCGTATTGATGGCTGCAGCGAGTGGGGGATTTTTTGGCGCATCATTCTGCCGCTGAGCAAGCCGGTATTGGCGGTGGTGGCGCTCTTTCACTTCCTTTCAGCGTGGAATGATTTTACCGGCCCGCTTTTGTACCTAACGCGCAAACACACGTTTACGCTCGCGCTCGCCTTGCAGAATTATCAAAGCCAGCACGGGGGCACTCAGTGGCACCATTTGATGGCCGCAAGCGCCGTGGTCACCTTGCCCATTGTGGTGCTCTTCTTCTTTACCCAGAAGACGTTCATTCGTGGCATCGCAACCACAGGTATTAAGGGTTAGCGTTCTGGGAGGATCGTGGCTCTACCGGTACACGTCTCGGCGATGGCCGACACGGATAACTAAGATAACGAGCACGGAGTCTTCAATGCTGTACACCACTCGGTAGTCGCCAACGCGCACGCGCCAATAATCCGACTCTACGAGCTTCTTTGCGCCACTTGGACGGGGTTCATCGGCAAGCGAGTCTTGCCGATGCAAGGATTTCAATTTGGTATCGGGGCACTTACAGACCGAGCTCGGCTTTGACCTTGCCCCACGGGATCGGTTGTTCTAAAGTGGCCTTTGATTCGAGTAAGGCTTTGTTAGCTTCCTCGACATCGAAGCGGTCTTCGTCCTCTTCGTTCACGGGCACCAGGTACAGCTCAGTGCCTTCTGGAAGATCCGTTCGTTCCTCGATCACGAAGTGGCCACCCACGACCTTGGCTTTCAACGTGTTCATTCCAACATCGTAGCACCAGGGGGTCCCCGAGTCTCGCGGAGGGGTTCACGCGAGGGACGGCACCTTGGCGAGTGCTTGGATCCCGCTAAAATTCAGCCTTCACACGTGGGCCGAGCGAGGAGGCCTGAGAAGGGTTCGAGCGGGAAATGGGCGCTGGGGTTCTTAAGTAGATGGCGATCGCAGATGCCGAAGAGCTCAGCTTCGGTGCCGGCGCGGCGCATCTCGAACAGGAAGGTGCCGTTGGGATCCACGCTTGTGCCAATGAAGTTCAGGTAACGCTTGGTTTGGTGCACGTTCGCTTCGTCGGAGATGTGCGCGTGACGCGTGGCGCGGTAAAGCTTCTCGATATAGCCGCGGACTTCTTCTAGCGTGATCGGGGTTACCGGCAAACCTCGGAACGCTTCCCGGCATTGGCGGAATATCCATGGGTTGCGGATGGCGTGGCGGCCGACCATTACGCCGTGAGCACCCGTTTGTTGCAGAACATCTACAGCTTTTGTGGCCGAGGTAATGTTGCCGTTGGCCAACAGCGGGCATTTTACGATCTGAACAGCTTCGGCAATCTTGTCGTAATGAACCGTGCTTTGATATTTTTCTTGGACGGTGCGGCCATGCACACTCAATAGATCAACATGGTGCTTGTTGATGAGGGAGAGAATGCGTTCGAAGTTCACGAGGGAATCGAAGCCGATGCGCATCTTCACGGTGAAGAGCCCCGGTATGGCGTCGCGCAGTGCGCCCAAGATGCTGTCGATCTTATCCGGATCTCTGAGCAACCCGCCGCCCACGTTGTTCTTGTAGATGAGCGGAGCGGGGCAACCGAGGTTCAGATCGATACCTGCAATTGGATAAGTTTGTAGCTCGCGTGCAGTGCGCACCAATTCGGCCGGCACTTCGCCCATCAGTTGCGCGAAGACAGGGCGCCCGGTGGTGTTTTCGGTAATGCCGCGAAGAATAGGGCGTTCCAGGCAAGAGCGTGGGAAGACGCGGAAATATTCGGTGAAGTAGAAGTCTGGCGCGCCATACTCAGCAATGAGGCGCATGAAGGGCAAATCCGTGATCTTCTGCATCGGCGCGAGCGCCAAAAATGGCAACCCCGCAATGGCCCCGCTCGGCAAGCGTGAAGCATTACGCTTGGTGTCACGCGAAGTATCGGGTGACGGCGAAGTGTTCTGCGGACTTTCTTGCAAGAATGCAGATTCACGAAGGAAGGAAGACATCGTCTGGAAGATCTCGGCCGGGCCTATAGCCGCACTCTGGGCGTGGCTAAAGAGCGACGGCGGGGGGCCTATTTTTTCGCGCAGCCAAGTACTTAGCATGGCAAGTACTTTTTGGGACGGAATTGGGGCCTCACCCTCCGCCGCAGCTGAATTCACGGACCGATCCAGTTCTGCGTGCGGGTGTGGTAACGTTCCCGCCCGTTAACTTGAGTGGAGGAATCGGAATGCGCCAACTTGCAAAGAGTACGTTAGCAGCCCTGGCTTTGTTTGCTTGTGGGGGCGGCCAGGCCACGCCGCCTCCTGAATCCCCAGCGGCGATTGCCGATCCCGCAAGTGCAGCGCAGGAGCCGGCCGAGCCTGCTCCTGCGGCCGAGAGTGAGAGCGATTCGGCAAGCCCGGGGAGCGCTGGCAGCGAGGGCTCGGGCGCCCCCTCCGGCAGCGAGTTCAAGCTTGCTAAGTCGGACAGCGCGAAAAGCGCTGGAGGCGTTAATGCTTCGAAGATCAAGCCGAGCAAGACGGAAGCGGCCATGAAGTTTGTAGTGGTCGACAAAGACAAGGGGCCTATTCCCGGCATTGTGATCTCTCTCACGGGTGCGGATGGCAAGAAGTTCTACACTGAAGAGACCGACGCCGCGGGGTACGCGGAGGTGCTCGTTCCGGTAGGGCAAAAGTATGAGATTGTTTACGTGAGCTTGGGGCGCCGCGAGATTTCGGCAAGTGTTCCGGTGAGCGACGAGCCCAATCAGAATGTGAAGTTAACCTTACGCTATAAGCGCTATACGGCGGCCACGGCACCGGGGGCGGCGCCAGGAAAATCGCCAAATTTTGTGCTCGATGGCGTCAACTTCGATACGGCCAAAGCTACCATTCGGCCTGAATCCTTTGCGCGGCTCGAGAGCGTCGTCGAATACATGACGCACAAGAAAAGCTCCCGCATTCAGATCTCTGGGCACACGGACAACGTGGGTAAGCCGAAGAACAACAAGGATCTGTCCGAAAAGCGCGCTCAAGCGTGCCGCGACTATCTCGTTTCAAAGGGGATCGATGCGAGCCGCATAGAAGCTGTAGGTTATGGAGATGAGCGCCCCATTGCACCCAACGATACGGAAGAAGGGCGCCAGAAGAATCGGCGTATCGAGGCTACAGAGCTTTAAGCTGATGCTCCCGTGCTCGTGCTCGTGCTCGTGCTCGTGCTCGTGCTCGTGCTCGTGCTCACGAACGCTATCGATAGTATCTTATTCGTGCAGATGGACCATGCCCATCATGCCCGCTTCGGCGTGCTCGAGAATGTGGCAGTGAAACATCCACATGCCGGGGCGTTCATCAAACCGTACGGCTAAACGCAAAGTCCCGTCCACAGGTACGTGAGCGGTGTCCTTCCATTCACGCACTCTTGGAGGCACTCCGTTCAGATCTAGGATCTGGAAGAAGAAGCCATGTAGATGAAACGGGTGCGCGAATTGGATGGTGTTGCGCACGGTCCAAACTTGGGTTTCGCCGATCTTGGCCAAGATGGGTTCAGCCTTCCAGCTTGGAACGCCGTTGATCCCCAAGGCGAATTGGGCTCCGATATCGTTTTCGGTGAGCTCCATTTGGATGGGTGTGGCTAGGCTTATATCGAGCGGCTCAATGTCACGATGAAACGCGGGCAGCTTGGGCGCTGGAAGCCCTGGCATATCCGCCACCGCCATGGTGAACATCAACGCTTCGGGCCGGTTGAACGCGGTGCCAAAACCGCGATCGAACGGAACCCAGCGTACGGGAAGCGAAGCCTTGGGCTCAGCCTCTAACGTAAGGAGTACGTCGACGCGCTCAGCCGGCGCGACGAGGATGGCAGATAGCTCCTCGGGATCGGATGTTTTGCCACCGTCTCCACCAATGCGCGTGAAGTGTTGACCAGCGACGGCGATCTGAAAATATCGAGACTTTGCCGTGTTCACGATCCGCCAGCGTTGCCGCAATCCAGCGCGTGGGCGTAGGATTGGATTTACCTTGCCGTTTACCAGCAGCGTGTCGCCCTCGCGGCCAAATAAGGCCCCCGTATCCCCGCCACTGTCGGGGGGGAGAACGCTGCCATCGGGATTCAGCGCCATGTCGCTCACTACTAGCGGAAGCTCGTCACCGAGCTCTTTCGGTTCGTCCGGATCATCCACTAGGACGGCGCCATACAAGCCGTTGCCCACCTGGACCGCAGCGTTAGCGTGAGGATGGTACCAATAGAGTCCGGGGTCCGGCGCAGTGAATTCGTAATCAAAGGTTTCGCCAGGGAGGACAGCTGGCTGGGTGGTGTCTGGTACCCCATCCATGTTGTTGGGCAAGCGTATGCCGTGCCAGTGCAGCGTGGTCGGCTCGGGCAAAAGGTTTTGGAAGTGGATCCGGAGCTTGTCGCCGCGTTTTACATGGATCAATGGGCCGGGGAGAGACCCGTTGTACGCCCATACCGGAGTCTTGGTACCAGGGATGACTTCGAGTTCCGTGATGCCGGCGCTGAGGTGCGTCTCAAACACGTTTGGATCGGGATCTTCGTCGATGGCTTCAGCCATCCTGAGCTCATCGCTCCAACCCGTGGGTTGGTGGGGGATGCTGTTGGTGGGGGCGGGGCTCGAACAGGCGAGGACGATGGCAGCGGCCCACACGCACTGGGCCCAAGACGGAAATGTAGGATGCATGATGTTGGGGCCGTTCTGAGCCTCGGAGCTCCTGGTTGATATATATTGGTTACACCAGTTTCTTCCGGACAAGGTGCGAAGCTTCTGCGCCTTCGCTGCCAGGGGCAGCACATCTTGCGAGGTATCGAAAGCGCTTGACGGCATAGTTTACCTGGGTTAACTATTAGCCCATGGCAACCACGGCGCTGGCAGAGGCTCACAGAGCCATCGAGGCTCTGCAGCGCCTCACGGAGCTATTCACGGCTCGGCGTCAGGAGCTCGCGGCCCGGGTGGGCCTCACCGAGCATCAGTGGGGGATGCTGGAAGAGGTGGCCACCGAGCATTTTATGCCCAGCATGTTTGCCAGGGCGCAGGAAAGCAGCCCGGCGGCTGTGAGCAAAACGCTGCGGCAGCTGAGCGATAAGGGGCTGTTGCGGGTCTCGGTGAATAAGGCAGATGGCAGGCAGCGCAATTACGTGCTCACTGCCAAAGGGAAGCGCACGATGGGGGAGTTGCGTGCGGCGCGCGAGCGGGCGATTGCCGAAGTGTGGCTCAAGCTGGATGCCGCGAAGGTGGTTCAGTTTGCAGAGTTTGGCGCTGAGCTGGGAGATGCTTTGGAGGCATACCAGGCGCGGCAGCAGGCAGAGTTAGCAATGCGAGGAAAAAATGGGAAAAACGCTCTACGAGAAAGTGTTTGATGCACATACGGTTCGTAAATTGCCTTCGGGTCAATATCAGCTCTTGATGGGGCTGCACTTAATCCACGAGGTAACCTCACCCCAGGCGTTCAGCATGCTCGAAGAGCGTTGGCTCTCGGTGCTGTATCCGAACCGCACGTTTGCCACGGTAGATCACATTGTGCCCACCGCTTCGCAGCTCCGCCCGTTCAAAGATGATCTGGCTGAGGGCATGATGGTGGCGCTCGAAAGGAACGTGGCTAAGCACAAGATCCGCTATTTTTCGCTTGATCGCGATGAGCAGGGCATCGTGCACGTCATCGGCCCAGAAAATGGGCTCACTCAGCCGGGCATGACGATCTGCTGCGGTGATTCGCACACTTCCACGCACGGCGCGTTCGGGGCGATCGCGTTTGGCATCGGTACTTCCCAGGTGCGAGACGTATTGGCGACCCAAACGCTCAGCATGGCCAAGCTCAAGGTGCGGCGCATTGAAGTGAATGGCAAGCTGAGCCCCGGTGTGTTCGCCAAAGACGTGGCGCTCTACATCATCAACAAGCTCGGCGTGAACGGCGGGGTGGGGTACGCGTACGAGTTTGCCGGCGAAGTGTTCGACAATTTCAGCATGGAAGAGCGGATGACGGTCTGCAACATGTCGATCGAAGGCGGAGCACGTTGCGGCTACGTAAATCCTGATCAAACGACGTACGCCTATCTCAAAGGTCGCACGTATGCCCCGAGTGCGGAAAATTGGGAAAAGGCAGTGAAGTATTGGGAGTCGATCCGGAGCGATGCCGATGCCACTTTCGACGATGTGGTGCGCTACCAGGGCAGCGAGATCGAGCCGATGGTTACCTGGGGTATCACGCCGGGCCAATCAACGCCTGTTCTAGGGAAAATTCCGAGTGAAGGTGACGTCGAGGCATCCGAGCGTGAGAGCGCGCGCGAAGCGTACGCGTATATGTCTTTCGAGCCCGGGCAGCCTGTGAGCGGCACGAAGATCAACGTGGCCTTCATCGGCTCGTGCACCAACGGCCGCATGAGCGATTTTGAGGCAGTGATTGATCTTATCCGCGGCAAAAATTTCAAAGTGGCGCCACACGTGAAAGCCCTGGTTGTTCCGGGGTCGCAGAAGTTGCGTAAGGAAATGTTGGCGCTCGGTTACGATAAGATTTTCACGGATGCGGGTTTTGAATTTCGTGAAGCAGGCTGCTCAATGTGTCTCGCGATGAATCCGGACAAGTTGCAGGGGCGCGAGGTGTGCGCTTCTTCCTCGAATCGGAATTTCAAGGGTCGGCAGGGGTCGCCCGCGGGCCGCACCTTGCTGATGAGCCCTGTGATGGTGGCGGCGGCTGCCATTGCTGGCCACGTTACTGACGCACGGCAATTGTTTGGGCTTGCGAATTAACAAGGGAGATCCTGAAAAATGAACGACTCAAAACGCATTGAAATTACCGGTCGCGGCATCCCACTTCGGGGTAACGATATCGATACCGATCGTATTATTCCCGCGCGCTACCTCCGCACCGTGACCTTCGATGGCCTTGGCGAACACGCCTTTGAAGATGATCGCAAAGCGCTCAAAGCCGAAGGCAAAGTGCACGTGTTCGATGAGCCGAAGTACGCGGCAGGCGAAGTGTTATTGGTGAACAAGAACTTCGGCTGTGGTTCTTCGCGTGAGCACGCTCCCCAGGCGATCGTTCGTTTTGGTAAAGGCATCCGCGCCATTGTTGGCGAGAGCTTTGCGGAGATTTTCTACGGCAATTGCATCATGCTAGGTGTTCCGTGTGCCGTCGTGAGTGCCGCTCACGTCAATGATCTGATGGCCGCCGTAGAGGCCAAGCCGGAGCAAGCGGTGAGCGTAGATCTTCGGACCAAAACTGTGAGTGTTGGTAATCTGAAGGTGCCGTTCGAGATGCCGGAAGGTGCTCGCCAGCAGTTTCTAGAAGGCAATTGGGACACCACGGGCGAGCTTTTGGCGGGCAAAGAAGAGATCCAAAAAACGGCCCAGAAGCTACCCTATTTTGCGGATTTTCGCTGAAGCCCGAGTGGGGCCCTGAGCGGTGGGGCCAAGAGCGCATCCGTTGGCGTTCACGCGAGGCACCTACGAGCACCAACGGGGGCACTTCCCAGCACTGTTCGAGTACTTAGCATGACAAGTATCTCTGGCGCTGAGGGATGGGTTTCTCCAGCTTGAATTCGGGCACTCCTGACGAAGCGGTCTGACCCCCGGAGCACCAGCCGACCCAGGGCAGTTGTCCGTTCGATGCTTAACCGCACGCGCAGTTCGGCATAAAGTATGGGTCGATTCGGGCCGTCCTTGTAAAGTATGGGTCGATTCGGGCCGTCTTTAGGGGGCGTGCTCCGCGAGTACAACATCATGCGAAGACATTCCACAGGGGTTCTTTTGGCAACGTTGCAGTGGGGTTTGGCGTTGGTGGCTATGGTGGCCCTTGCCGGCTGTGGAGGCAGCCTGGAACCAGCTGCTTCGCCGGATGGAGGGAGCGCGGCTCGCTGCCGGGTGGGTGCGAGCCAGACCAGTGTGCTCGTTACCGAATGGTCCGCGCCTGAGAAGGCAAACCTCGAGTCACTGATGCATGGTAGCGCGGTCGCCGTGGAGTTTACGGGCTGCGAGTTGCGCTTGCTGCCCGAATGCCGCCTGAAGGGGAGGTATCAATGGCGGCGCACCACCCCCAGCTCCGATCTCGTTGAAATTCGCAACGAAGCTGAGTTGTTCGCCAAGCTTCCGCTTGGAGCCCTCAGCTTGGCAGGCGAGCTTCAACGTTCGGGAGGGTTGTTCATTGAAACCACGATCTCGGGTCAGCTGCGCTTGGAGGAAATGACGACCAGTGAGGTTACCGCGGCGCCGGAATGCGCGCGCGCCACCCACATTATCGACGGGCTGGCACTCGGCGCGTTTGCGATGACGGTCGCCGATTCTGGGCGTACGAGCGCCAATGCGGGCTGGCAGGGCGTTGGCGTGGGCGGAGAGCAGCGTACCAACCAGCGCTTGGTGCGCTCGGCGGGGCACAAAGAGGCGTGTCGGGAAGCATCCGATGGTGTTGCGCCGGTCGATTGCGGCTCACCCCTGCAGATCTACCTATCCCCAATTTTCGGCCGCGCCGAGGCTCCAGGGCCCCCAGGCACGGTGAAGACCGATTTCGTTTCATCGAGTGGCTCGGTGCGGTGGGATGTGTTCGTGGAAGATCAGGCAACCTGCACCACACCGTGTTCACGCTACGTGGATCCGAACCACCCCCTGGAGCTGCGCACGCACTCGGGGGCGCCCACCACTCTCACCATCGATCGCCTCCCCGCGGACAAGGGGCCACTTCAGGTTACCGCTAAGCCTACCTCCTTTGGCAAGCTGGCTACAGGTATTACCTTCACGGCGCTCGGCGGCATGGCGACGTTGACGGGTGTTACCCTGTCGTCTGTCGGTTGTGGTTCAGATAGGCATCAAGGCCTCTGTACGGCCGGACTCATCACGTTGCCGATTGGAGCGATCGTCGGAACGGGAGCGATTTGGCTCATGCTAGACGCGGGCGCCGAGGCGCAGGTTGTTCCCCTGTTTTCTGGAAATTCGGGCGGGATGTTGCTTAAGTATTGACGCATGGCGGGTGATTCGTTCGGATCTACCCGTCAGCTTTCGTCACTCGTTAGTCGGGGCGGGCAGATTCGAACTGCCGGCCTCACGGACCCGAACCGTGCGCTCTAGCCAGGCTGAGCTACGCCCCGATCTAAGGCGACGAAGGGCCGGGACAATGGTCAAAGACCCGCGGGCTGTCAAGCGCTTCGGGTGCTCTATTTTTTGCGCGCGCTCAGCGTTTTTACGAGCTCGGGTACAGCCTGGAAAAGATCGGCAACGAGGCCGTAGTCGGCGATTTGGAAAATCGGCGCTTCGGGGTCTTTGTTGATGGCCACGATTTTTTTCGAGCCTTTCATGCCAGCAATGTGCTGGATGGCGCCCGAAATACCCACGGCGATGTAGAGCGCAGGGGCCACGATTTTTCCAGTTTGCCCCACTTGGTAGTCCCCCGGGGCGTAGCCCGCATCCACCGCAGCGCGGCTTGCCCCGACGGCGGCGCCCAGTGCATCGGCAAGGGGCTCAAGCACTTCCTTGAACTTCTCCTTGAGCGCCCGCCCGCCAGAAACAATCACCGAAGCTTCCGAAAGCTCAGGGCGTTCATTCTTTACGCCATCGAAGGAAACATATTCAACGCGCGACGCGGCAGCGCCCGGTGCCGTTAACCCAAGCTTCTCAATTGGGCTCTGGCCACCACTTGGTGCGGCGGCGTCAAACTCGCTTTGACGAGCCGTTGCCGTTTGGATGGGTGTATTAAGCGTGCAATACCCAAAAACGTTCCCAGCAAACATGGGGCGCTTGTAGACAAGCTTGCCGCCCTCCACGCTCACGTCCGAGCAGTCGCCAGCGTAAGCTGCGTCGAGCCGACCTGCCACGCGAGGTATCAAATCTTTTCCGAAGCTTGTGGCGGTGGCTACGATGAGATCAAAGCCTTTTCCAACCTCCGCCACGCTGGGTGCATAACGCTCGGCCACGTAGTTTCGCAGGCTTGAATCTTCCACCACGAGCACCTTGGCGGCACCGTAGGCTGCAAGCTCGGAAGCCGCTGCTGCCGTGTTGCCGCCCAACACTAGAATGGAAAAAGAGCCTCCAGGAGTGGCCTTCTTCGCGAACGAAATCGCGGAAAGGGTGCTTTTTTTTGCTTTTCCGTCTTCTGAAATTTCAGCGATAACAAGTGCGTTTGCCATAGGTTCCTTTTTGGTCAGATGACCTTGGCCTCGTTCTGTAGGCGATCCACCAGTTCTGCGACGTCTTTAACTTTGATACCCGTGGAGCGTTGTGGGGGGCGTTCGTATTTGCCGTAACTTGCGGTAAGGTTCAGCGCCGGCACGAGTTCAGCCAGCTGCTTTACGTCGAGGGGCTTCTTCTTGGCGGCCATGATGGCGGGCAGCGGTGCGAAGCGCACACCTTCGTTGTACTTGAAGGTGCGCTCGGTGCGGGCTGAATACACGCTCGTGGGCGCCACGATTCTAAGATCCACGGTGACCACCGCGGGGAATTTCACTCGCAGCGAGACAACGCCGCCGTCTACCTCACGCCCCACCAGAACGGCGCCCGGCTCTTCCGCAATCGTCGCGGCGAAGGTGGCCATCGGGTAGTCGAGAAGCTCCGCCAAGATTTGGCCGACTTGGTTGCTGTCGCCATCTACAGCCTGTTTGCCCATCAGGATCAAATCGGGCTTTTCAGCGTCCACAATGGCTTTGAGGGCGCGCGCCACGATGCGCCCGTCTAGCTGCTCATCGGTGGCTTCAACGCGAATGGCGCGATCGGCTCCGGTGGCCAGGGCACTTCGCAGATTCTGCTCAGTCTCTTTGGGCCCCAGCGTCACCACCACCACTTCACCTTCGCGCTTTTTTGGAGCCTTGCCGTCTTCGGTCAACCGCAGGGCGGCTTCCAGCGCGTATTCATCGAACGGGTTGAGCTTGTATTCGAGTCCGGTGGTATCGACGGCGTTGCCGGAAGCCGAAACTTTCACTTTATTGGCGTTGTCTGGATCGGCGACGCGTTTGATGGCGACGAGGATTTTCACAGGGCGTACCTCATGGGGCAAAGGGCAGGGGGAGAGATGAAAACATCGGGAAGGTGGTAAGCAGAACCCACTCTCAGAAGCGGCGGGCAACTTCAGACCTTAAGGCCTGCTCACGCGCACCGCCAGAGTCGTGACGCCGCCAAAGTCTGCGACACCCCAGTGGGTTGCGGTTCGATGGTGACGAGGGCCATTTTTGCTGGATCGATATACTTGTCATGCTAAGTACCTCGCGCGCAACGGTGAAGGGTCTGTGCCGATGCTCGAAGACGCGAGCAGCTGTGGGGCGGCCTAGCCACACGGTTCGCCCGTCGAAGTTCAGGAATGGCGCGAAAGGTCCTCTGCCCAGGCGCAGGACTCACTCGACAGGCCGGATGGTAGGCCTGCGCATCACTGATCTGAACTGCGGGCAATTGGGGCCCACCGGTGGGAGCTGCTATGGGAGGCACGTCGATGGCTATCTCTACGGATTTTCTGGTGCTCGGCAGTGGGGTGGCAGGGCTTTCTTTTGCCTTGCATGCGGCGCGCTACGGCGAGGTGATGATCGTCACCAAGCGCAACCGGGACGATTCCGCAACGAATTGGGCCCAAGGCGGCGTAGCAGCTGTGATGTCCGAACAGGATTCATTCGCTAAACACATTGAGGATACGCTTACGGCTGGCGCTGGGCTTTGCCACGATATTGTCGTTGAGTTGTGTGTGCGTGAAGCTCCCGACGCCATCGCTTGGATGACGGAGCTTGGGGCGCAATTCTCGCGTGCCGATGAAGGCGACTTATCGCTCGGGCGCGAGGGGGGCCACAGTGAACGCCGCATCGTGCACGCCGCAGATGCCACGGGCAGGGAGATCCAACGCACGCTCATGCAGGCGGTGAGTGAACATCCCAACATCAAGCTGTGCGAGTGGCACATGGGGGTGGATCTCATCACGCTCACCAAATTCGGCGGACCAGATCACTGCGTGGGCGCTTACGTGTTGGATGAGAAATCGGGAGTGGTAGAGACCGTGCTCGCTCAAGCCACGGTGGTGGCCACTGGCGGTGCCGGCAAGGTTTACCTCTATACCTCCAATCCCGATGTGGCCACGGGTGACGGCGTGGCTATGGCCTACAGGGCGGGCGCGGAAGTGGCCAATATGGAATTTTACCAGTTCCATCCGACGGTACTCTACGAACCACGAGCCAAGAGTTTTCTTGTGAGTGAAGCTCTGCGCGGAGAAGGTGCGGTGCTGCGCCTGCCAAGTGGCGAAGCTTTTATGGAGCGCCACCATCCCCTTCGGGATCTCGCTCCGCGCGACGTGGTAGCGCGCGCCATCGACTACGAGATGAAGCGCAGCGGCTCTGAACACGTGCTCTTGGACATCACGCACAAAGAGCGCAGCTTCCTGGAAGAGCGCTTCCCCAATATTTATGCCGAGTGCGCTCAGTATGGAATCGACATGGCCACTCAGCCGCTTCCGGTGGTTCCCGCCGCTCACTACATGTGCGGTGGCATTACCTCGGATTTGCACGGCCGTACGAGCCTGCCGGGGTTGTGGGTGCTCGGTGAGGCTTCCTTCACGGGGTTGCACGGTGCGAACCGCTTGGCATCCAATTCCTTGTTGGAAGGGCTCGTGTTCGCGCGGCGTGCCGCACTTAAGCTGGGCGCCCAAATAGCGGAGCTGCGGAAGAATCCTGAAGTGTCCGTGCCTGATTGGCAGACGGGCTCGGCCGTGCCAAGCGATGAGGCGGTGGTGGTGACGCACAACTGGGACGAGATCCGGCGGTTGATGTGGAATTACGTGGGCATCGTGCGATCCAATGCTCGCCTGCGACGAGCCGCCCGCCGTGTGACGCTGCTGGAGGAGGAAATTCGCGAATATTACTGGAAACACCTGGTAACACGCGATCTGCTTGAGCTGCGGAACATTCAAACAGTGGCGCAACTCATGATTGAAGCTGCCGCCAGCCGTCGCGAGAGCCGCGGCCTACATTACAACATCGACTATCCAAATCTCGATGAGCGCTCGCGCGCCGATACAGTGGCCAAGCGCGGCCTTTTGCCCCACCTGCGAGGAAGATGACCGAAATTAGCCGCACCAAGGTCGCTCTGTGTTTGCCCGGCGGGGGCACGAGCGCTGCGATGTTCCAAGTGGGAGCTCTGGCGGCCTTGGAAGATGGCATCGAAGGTTTCGATGCGAACGCCTTCGATTTGTATATTGGCACCTCAAGTGGCGCTACCGTGGCGGCGCCGCTAGCCGGGGCGCGGTCGATTCAGCGCATCTACCGCGCGGTGATCGATCCGGCAGATCCCTATTTTGGCCTTGAAACGAAGCACCTCTTGCGTGCCGATTTCGGCGAATGGCGCCGCACCTTGGTATCCGGCCTTGGGGCGATGAAGCACGGCGCCCGCAGCCTTTTTTCCCGCGAAGATGCTCCCGCACCGAGGCTGCTCCTGGAGGAGCTTGAGCGTTTGTACGATTCTCTTCCAGCCGGCTTTTTTACCCTCGATCGCTATGAGCGCTTCCTGGAGAATTTTTTCTCACGCCGTGGCATCCCCAATAGCTTTGCTCTCATGCCTCGCGCGTTGCGCATCATGGCGCACGACCTGGATTCAGGCGAGCAAGTTCTTTTTGGCACTGCAGGTTACGAGCATGTTCCGGTAACGCGCGCATGTATCGCCTCCATGGCCAGCCCGCCGTATTTTTCACCGGTCCGCATTGGCGATCGGCACTACATAGATCCGGGAGCGGCCCAGGTGTCCCACCTCGATGTGGCAGTGAAAGAAGGGGCAGGGGTAATCGTGGTGATCAACCCTATGGTGCCGGTGAACGTTCAAAGTGTTCCCACGGGTCACGGGCACCGTGAAAGCGTGCGCGATAAGGGCATGGTGTGGGTGCTCAATCAGTCGCTAAGGATTGGGATCCATCGCTTGCTGCACGAATCTTTGGGCCGCATCCGGGCTACTAGCGATGTAGCCGTCGCCTTGGTTGAGCCTGAGCCGGAAGATGGCGCGCTGTTCATGTACAGCCCCGCGAATTTTGCGGCACGTCGCAATATCTTGGAGCACGCGTACCGCAGCACCCGCGCCTTAGTGCATGAGTGGTTCGCGTCGAGCGCACCATTTCTAGAGAAAACTGGCTGGCGGCCTAAAGAGCGAAGCTCCGAGCCTGCTCCGGAAAATTGGGGCGATAGCATGATGCCCCCTCGCTAGGGTTACATCACACGATTACGGCCGGAGTGCTTGGCTTGGTACAGGCGTTCGTCGGCTTTGCGATACAGGGCCTCGACGGTGTCTTCGGGTGCAAGCTGGGCTACACCCACGCTTACGGTAACTGGAATGGCGGTGGCTTCGTAGTTGAAGCGGGTTGCCTCAACGGAGGCGCGCAGCGCTTCTGCTTTCGCGCGTGCAGCGCTAACATCACAGCCCGGCATGATGATCGCGAACTCCTCGCCGCCTACTCGCGCCAGGAGCTCACCCTCTGAAAGCACCAGGTTGGCCACGGCGCGCATCTGCTTGAGCACGGCATCCCCCGCGGGGTGGCCGAGCGTGTCGTTCACGCGCTTAAAGTGGTCGATATCAAATAGCGTGAGGCACAACGGCAATCCGTGAAAATTGCTGTCGCTGACTTCACGTTTCATCACGACGTCGAAGTGGCGTTTGTTGTAACAGCCTGTGAGCGCATCACGGCTGGCCATGTCCATGATTTGTTCGTGATATTGGAGCTCAAGGTTGCTTTCTAGATACTTGAGCACCGTGCGCCCAACGCTGATCTTGTCGCCGTCTTTAAGCGCATGGGTGGAGATGCGTTGGCCATTCACATACGTGCCATTGGTAGATTTCAAGTCGGCCACGATCCAGTGGCCGGCAATGCGCTGAACCACCGCGTGCTTGCGGCTGATGAGGCCACTATCGATGGTGATGGCACAATCCTCGCTGCGCCCGATCTCCACGATCTGCTCCACCAAGTCCACACGGCTGCCCAGGCTATCTCCCTTGATGACGACCAAACACGGCTGACCGGCACCCGATGGACGTTCGGAGGGCATGGCGGCGAGCGTCTTTGAGGTCGTTTGGGAGGAGCTCCTCGAGCGCATAGTTCTAGAATAGAACGGGTGAGGCCGTAATCACCAATAGGACAATGGGTACTGCGCCAAAATTCCTGCGCGCGAAGTGGCATCGGCCCTAGGGAAGAGCCTCCCCAAGCAGCCGGATTGGGGCACGGAAGTCAGCCCCGTTGCGCCCGAATCGAGACGTTGCGGGGTGCTAGTTGGTGCGAGCGAAGGCGATTGGCGCAACGCTGGTTGGCAACGACAGCGAAACTAGGCCTGCCGCTCTCGCGAGGAGCTGCTGTCCGTCAATGTGCAACAAGTCGTACGTTGTCGCACCCGTCTTGAGCGGAGTGCCGAAAAGCTTTCCAGAAAGTGGACCCATGAGGTCTCGGGTTTCCCCATCCTTCCAATCGCTCTGGCCGAGGAAGCTCCGCTGATTGAGTAGCGCTGCATTGCGCACATTCAGCGTGGCTTCGTTGAGGCTGTATTCCGCTTCGACGTGCGAATTGGCTGATGTCGTTAGCCTGTTGATGCTTTTCTTGAGCGTTATGGTGTAAAGCTCCGTGAGGCAGCCTGCCGCTTGGAATGTACGGCGGACCTCGGTTACTTGGCCGCCCTCGACGCTCAGCTCGGTACTCGTGGGGTCTCCCGTCGCAGGGGCACAGCTTGAAACGAGCCACGACCCTGCGAGGGCGTGGAGTGAAACATCTGGAGCGGACTCCGGAAGCTCCAGCGTCGGCAGCGGAAATTCAGCCGCCGAAGCCGGGCCTTGCTGGTCCAGAACGGAGGCTTTCAACCCGACGCCTCCGAGCAGGAGCGCGACCAATACCAGTGCTGTGCGGACCTTGGCGCTTTTTAGGGGGCCGACGGGCGATTGGGGCGCAATGCTAAGTGCGGCCGGCTTGAGCGAAGCTCCAGAGTGTGAAGGCTCGTTGGGGATCGTTGCCATGGGTTGAAACCTCGAGAGTGCCGAATTATGGCCGCGGCGAACCCGGAAGGCAAATTGCCCGAGCCCTCGAAAGCCGCATTTTTCCGCCCAAACGATGCGAAGCGATGGCTTTGGCGCTTGCCTCATCCTGAGACAGGCACTTGATTTGGGTACGGATAGGCTCGAAAAAGGCAGGAGCGATGAAGATTTTGCCTTGGATTTGTTTCTTGCTGGTGAGTGCTGCGGCGAATTTGGCTAACGCGCAGGAGGGTGTAGATGCTGAGGACTACACGCCGAAAACGGAGCGGCGTGGCGGCTTCATGTTGGGATTTGCGCCGGCGTACGGGATAGGCACCACGAGCGGTTACCCGAACGAGGCGGAGAAGGTGAATCGCGCGGAGTTCCGAGCGGACACGGACCTTGCCGCCGCAAGTTACACATCCGTTTGGTTCGGTGGTGCACTTCGCGACTGGTTTTCTTACGGGCTCGGTGGCGTGTTGGTAGGCCAAAAGGGCAATCAGCTTGAGGCCAGCGGGGTCGCGTTCGGAGTGCGGCTGGAGGCGTTTCCTCTGTACCAGCTTGGCGGTTCACTTCGCGACTTGGGGGTTCACGGTGAGTTTGGCGCAGGTGCGCTAAAGGTCGAGGAGAAGGACGGAACGAAGGTCGCTGATGGCGGCTCGCTTTCGCTGATTGGGGTAGGAGCTTTCTACGAGCCCTGGCGCCTCTGGCAGATCAAGCTCGGCCCCTCGCTGGAATATTCGCAGATGTTTAGCCAAACAGTGCGCGCCCACTTCGTGAGCCTCGGCCTCAGGACTTCGTTCTACGGGACTCTTGTCGATTGAGTGAACTCACGCGCGCTGATTGAGTGAACTCACGGACGCCGCGAGATTTCAATCGCTGCCCAGCCATCTTCAGCCTTCCAGTTGATGCTTGCGAGTGGCCAATGCTCGCGGATCGCCGCCGCTTCAAAGGCTGATTGAAGCAGTTCTCGGTCAACTTCCAAGCAACCACTCAAGACTAGGATGCCCCCAGGACTTACGGCGCCGAGCAGCCGTTCAGCGTGCGCCACCAATACGTTGTGGTGGATATTGGCAAACACCAAGTCGGCCGTTGCCTCTAGGCCTCGGTCAATGCCGCACTCTCGACACTGAAGCCTCTCTGATACGCCATTTCTCCCTGCATTCTCGCGCGTCCGCGCCACTGCCAAAGCATCCGTATCGAATGCACTTCCCGCACCGAAACCGAGCAGGAGCGCTGCTATTCCAAGCACCCCCGAACCCGAGCCGACGTCGATGAAGCGCAACTCGGCCAGCTTCGCACGCGGAGTCGCGAAAGCCTCAAGTGCGGCGAGGCAAAGGCGCGTGGTGGGGTGGTCGGTACCAAAGGTGAGCCCCGGATCTAGGCGGAGCACTATGGCATCGGCGGCCGACGCTAGTGGCTTTTCGGTCCACGCGGGGACTAGCAGAAAGCGGCCAGCTTGAGTCGGTTGAAAGTGGGCTTTGTAGCTCCCTTGCCAGTCCTCGTCGGATAGCGGGCGAACATCGGGTGTGTCCGGCAACCCAGGAACGTGGGCTTGCAGCTCTGCGAACGCGCGCGAGGCTTCAGCGTGCGAATCAAAGTAGCCGTGCAGGGTTCCGCCCCCCTCGCTCGAGATGTCTACGACCCATTCGGTGCGACCGCCGATCTGCAATGCTCGCTCTACTTGTCGCCCGAGCTTTGGGCTTTGCAGAGGACACGAAAGCTTCAGCATCGGGTACGCTAATGAGCGGATACTCGGTTAACCTGGGAAGTTCGCCGTATATTGGCGTCTACCGAGCCACAACTCCAGCATAGACCCCGCACAATCCAAGTCTCCGGCAGGGGCGTGCCTGAAGGCCGGACCGTTACGGCTTTTGGCCGTTATCTTGCGGCGGCGCAAGCTGAGTGGGCGCCGCCGGCGGCGCATCTTTAGGGGGCGTCGGATCGTCGGCATCCAAGCCCTTCTTAAAATTGCGAATGCCTTCGCCCAAACCTTTGCCAGCATTGGCCAGACGACTGGGCCCAAACAGCAAAAGGACTACTACCGCAACGATCAACCAGTGGATGGCACTGAAACTTCCCATGCGGGTCGTTATAGCAGAAGTTCCGGCGCGGTCCGCAAGCTGCTCTTTTGCGGGATCGCAGCGATGGCGTGGCCTCCTATGGGTCCGGCACCGGGCGGTATCTCCCCCTGAGCGGCATCGCCGCGATTTGGGGGAGAACGCCGGCTCGGAGCGGCAAAGCGCGAGAACCGGCGAGAGGGGGCACTTGACGCGTTGGGTCGCGGCCGAAAGGCTCCGTACGTGGCTGCCCCCCAAGAAGCTTCCGCGCATCGATTTCGTTGCACGGCTTGCGGGGAGTGCTGTCGGAAAATGCGCGTCGTGTTGACATTAGGCGACCTCGTCCGCCTCTGCCGTGCCGTGCCTGGTTGGGCTCAGCACCTGGCCTGGCTTGCCCCGGACGAGGTGGACATGACGAATGAACCGGGGAGCTTTGTGGAGCTTTCGGTGGGGCGCCGGCTAATGACGTTAGCTTGGAAAGATGGAGGGTGCGGGTTTTTGAAGGCAGATGGGCGTTGCGCTGTGTATGTGGAACGCCCGATGGACTGTCGTATTTACCCTTACGATTTTTCGTTGAAGCCCGTGGGGCTGCTCCCGCTATTCGATGAGTGCGAAGCTGCCTGGGATACCGATGCCGACCTTACCTCCGCTGAAACCGAAGATACCGAGCGCTGGCGCGAGCTTGCCGAGTACCAAGCGCTGGTGGGCGAATGGAATCGTCGCGCGCGGCAGCGGCGGCGCCTTGGGTACAAGAAGGGTGAAGTGGCTGAATTCTTGAGGTTTTTGGCGAAGCGAGCGGGGGGAGCGCTAGAGGGATTCGACGCTGGTTTCGCGGAAGCCCATGACTCCGTTTTCGGTGAGAAACCCGAACCCTCCGCGACCTAGCTGGGTGTCTTTGCCCGAAAGGAGCAACACGCCATCTACACTGACTTCGATGCTCTCTCCTTTGAGCGTGACCCTGAGCTCGTGCGCCTCGCCCACGCCCCAAGGGAAGGGGACCTCCGACAGAACGTGATCGCCATAATAGCGGCTGAGCAGCTGCAACTTCTTGCTGTCTCCCGTTACTGCAAGGTAACGCTCGATGCCCTGCCAACGAAGCACGAGGCCCAAGCGGCTCACGAGGTTTTTCTTGATGCGGGCGCGGAAGACGTAGTCCGAAAAATCTAAGGTTCCGGTGACGAGGTGCCCGCGACCGCTTGAACACACGAGGTTCATGAAGCCCGGATCTTCTTCGGAAAACCGCGGGCGCACTTCATCCGCATTTTGGATCCAGCCGATGGGGAGCCCTTTTTCGGACTTGGGAACCTCGTATTCGAGCGAAAAACGAGGCTTTCCCTGAAACGAGATGCGGTCAACGATGAGCCGGCCGGAGACGCCCTCCGCGCCCTCGATTTCGATGCCGAGATCGGAAACGGGCCAACCGTTGAGATCTGGCACCGCAAGTTGGAGTGCAACCGGCCCCGAGCTGGAAAGCTGAACGGGCTCGCTTGCGAGTTCACCGCTCGGGCGCTTGGTGCTCTTTTCCCAGTGTTTGAGAAAGAGACGTACGGAGACCGCGCCGCCGTTGAGTTCCGGAATGAACCCCTGAAGGTGGATGGTTTGCCCTGGGTAAGCCCGCGGCGACCCCATCATGGCATAGCTGGAGCTGGAGCCAGAAATGGTGGGCTCAGCCAACAATGGCGTGGTGATGCGAGCCTTGCGTCTGGGGGAAAGGCCACTGAAATCGACAGCGAGTGCACGCGTCTGTCCCCACGCAACGTTGGAGAGGATGCCGGGGGGTTGAGTTTTGTGGGTCGTGGGTTCGTTTTGAAAACCGTGGCGTGCACCGGGAAGGCTGAAGTGAAATGTGGCGCCCTGCTTGGGCGGGGGAGCGGCTTCCCATCCCATCACTTTGCGCCCAATTCTGGCGATATTGAGGGCTTCCGTCAGGCAATCAGAGACGTGCCGGCTGGGCTCCGCAGTAGGCAACAAGATGCGATCCGCAATGGGGCCCTGAAAATCGTACTCGGCGTTGATGGCTGAAAGCCCAAGCTTTACTCCCATCACCGAACCTACGTTTGCTGCGTTGCAATCGGTGTCCCAGCCGGCCGTGTTGATGATCGATTGAGACTCGCGAAAGCTGTTGGGCGCGTAGACCCACGCCATGACCATGATGGCGTGGTTGGGCACCATGTGGCAGCAACCGCCGAACTTGTCGTAGCCGTATTTCTCCTTAATTCTCACGAAGGTTTTGTGCCAGTCGCCATCGATGCGAGCCCACGCGCGCACGTCGCGGTGCACCTGGGCAATCACCGAATCCTGAGGGATGTAGGTGAGGGCGGAGTCGAGCAAACGATCCATGTCCTTTTCGACAAAGGCGGCGGAAACCAGCGCTGCCACCACCAGTGCTCCGTAAATGGCCTCGCCATCGTGTGAAACGGCCGCCGATTTGCGAGCTAAACGCGTGGCAAGTTCGGGGTTGCCGGGTGCTACCAGGCCATAGGCGTCGATGAAAATTTGAGCCCCGATCTGTTCAGAGACCACTTTACCGTTCAGCGCACAGGAGCCGCTCTCGGGGCTCTTCACGCCCTCCTTAAGGCGAAGAAAGGCGGTATGTTCGGTCGAAACACCTCGGCCGCCCCACCAGAGAATCGATTTGTTTTCGATAATGTAGTTGAGCCACATCCTGCCGAAGTCTTCGTCGGGAGTTTCCGCGTAGCGACCGGTGTCTTCGAGCGCTCGAATGAAGGTAAAAGTGCCCGTGATGTCGTCGTCGGTGACGACCAGCGGGACGCCCCGCTCTTCGGCTACGTAGCGATCAACATTGCCGAAGTGTTCGATGACGCGGTCTTTGGTCCAGCCCTCAAAGGGCCGCCCCATATACACACCGATCACCTTGCCCAAAACGCCCGCGTAAACCTGTTCATCGTAATTGCTGATCGCGTTAGACATATGGCTCGCGGAGACCCTAGCTAACGGGGCGCCGGCCCGCCACTTTGGCCCTCGTTCTCCAGCTCTCAAGCTGAATTCGTCGCTTCGCCCGCTGGCGCTTGGCCACCACAGAGCGCTACGCTAGGCGACGTGAAGCCGCTCAGCCGAGCTCTACGGCACTTGTTGCTGTTAGCCTTCATGGGCTGCTCCCCGAAGCCCACCGAGCTCAGCATCCCAGACCCCGAGGCTCCGCCAGTGCCGAGCGGTTGCCTGAACATAGGCGTGCTTCTCCCGCTGCGCTTCACGGGAAAGGCGGGACCGATGGGAGATAACGTCGAAGCGCGGCTTGATCGGGAGCTCGGTGGCGAGGGGGTGGATAAGCTCAGCATACGGTTTCGTCCGCCGGCAGGGGTTGAGCTCGGGCCCGGCAGCTATGCGCTCGGAATGGGCGCCAATTCGCGATTTTCAACGTGCAACGAATGTGTGAGCGTTCTGGAGGACTGGATCGGGGTAAACGTGGCGCACCTTAACTTTGCGACCGAGGGCACGCTCCAATTGGAGGACGTTAATCTGCAGTCTGGGGAATACCGTGGTAGCCTCAAGAATGTAGTGTTGCGCTCGCTTCTGCCTAGCCCGGATGACGGATGGGATGGTGTCGACCCCAACATTGAGCGTTGCCTGTTTATCTCTGAGGCTCGCTTTGATACGTTTGCCAGCCAGCGTCCGAGCTGCGCCACGAGCGAAGATTGTGTCAATCATGCGCGCCAAGTGTGTGATCCGAACACAGCGCGGTGCGTGCTCAATCAATGCTACGAGGATGATCCCAAGTGTTCAGCAGGGAGCGTGTGTGAACTGCAAAGTGAGGCCTATGAGACGGGGGCCTGCTACACGCCCTGCACTCCCTTTACTGAGAATGTTTGCCCGAGCGGGCAAGAGTGCGTCTCCGTAAGCTACGATGGGAGCCGCGGAGTCTGCAGGAAAACGGGGCTAGGCACGCTGGGGCAAAAGGGCTGCGTGGCCACCACACTCGCTACCGGATGTGTCCCGGGCGCGGTGTGTCAGGCAATCGCCCCCCTGTGGCCGAAGGAACAATATTGCACCGAAACGTGCAACTACTTCTCTTCCACACCTGGTTGTTCTCGCGGCGTGTGCCGCCTGATTGTTTATGGTCGTGAGGAGCGCCTCCGATATTGCTACGGAGCGCGCTGCCACGTGGGTGGTACCTGCACCGAAGTGGAGAACGTAGATGCTGCGGCGATCGGGGAGAAATGCTCCGGACCAGTAAACTCGCCCTGCGCAGCAGAGGACGGCGCTAGAGCGCGTGGGATTTGTGACTACAGCACGTGTCAACAAGTGTGTGCGCTGTCCGCGCCTTCTTGCCCACTTGGTACTACGTGTACGCAATACGTGACCGCGGACACGCAAAATACGGTGGTGCCGGGGATTGGCATTTGTAAGTGAGCTGCATCTTTATGTAGCGCCAAGAAGGCCGTGCCGTTCGGGAAAGGTTCTTGCAGTCAAACGTTTGATGACTGACAATGTGCACTCGTGCGAGGATTCTTGATTTTGAAGTGCAGGTTAACATCGAATCGGGCGGCTGCTTGGTGTGGAGTCGCACTTTTGGGCGTTAACCTTGTCCTCGGTTGCGGCGCTCCGGATTCCGCAATTTTCGCGCCAGAACGAGGGGATTCAGGCAAAGGAGCGGGAGGCGCCAACGCGCTTGGCGGTGCTTCTATGAGCAATGGAAGCATGATGGTGGGTAATGGCCTTTCACCTAGTGTTAGCTCCGGAGGCACGGCTTCGAGTAGCTCGGGTGGCAGTATGCTCGGATCAGCGAGCGCGCCGAGTGGTGCTCTTGGTGGTGGCTCGGCAAGCGGTGGGCAACCAGCGGTAGCGACGGGTGGTATGCAAACGGCAACCGGTGGGAGGCAAGTTGGGGGGGGCGGTGGAAGTCTCGCCTCGGGTGGCAGCAGCACAGCCTCGGGTGGCCAGCTGAGCGGCGCGGGCTGCACGGTTGAGAAGATGTGGGCCGCCGACTTTTCGGAAGATCCCACAGAGCTCGACATTAATGGGGATAACGTGAAGGATTGGCGTCTGCGGGATGGTGCGCCGTTTCCCGCCGACGAGCTTCAGGGGGGCGTGTGGCACGCAAAAGGTGCTCGGCTCCTGGATACCGCGCCGGGCAATAGCTTCAACCATCGAGTAGTGGTGGATGTGCGGCTACGCCATCCGGGCCTCGAAAGTGATGATGTCCCAGCGGCATTCTGGATCAATGTGGCCGGCCCCAACGCGCCGGTCGTATCTGTTGCGGCCGAAGTGCGGCACGTGGGGAATTCTCAGCGCTTTCGCCTCTCTACCTTAGACACGGAGAGCCATTTGGTGGAGCTCTATACCTTGCCGGGCCTGGCAGATGATTTGGTCGAGGTTCACCTGGAGATCACTCCAGGCTCACGCCAGGTTAAGGTGAGCGTCGCGGGCGTGCAACGTGGAACGTTTCAGGCACTGGCTGGTGGTGCGGATCCGCGTGACGCCTTCGCCTCGCTGTGGTCAGGTAAAGGCGGTGCAGAATTTGGTTCTGTGTCCGTACAACTGTGCACAGAGTAGAGCCTCTCAGTTCAGCGGCCATCGAAGTTGAGGTTCGCTAGCAGCACGGTGAGTGTGCGACTACGGGCTCAATACTTCCACGATCGGGACGGCGTCGAAGGTTGCTTCACCGGTCTGTTGTACACCGCCTGGTACATAGATTTTTCCGCCGAGCGCTACGGCACCTAGCGCGAAGCGTGGCGTGGGGAGATTGGTTGTGAAGCCCCAGCTGTCAGCGACAGAGTCGTAAACTTGTGTTTCGGGGTTAATGCGGCCCGTGGCGCCGGTGATGCCACCGATGATGTACGTGCGCGTTCCAACACTTGCTGACGCAAAGCTGCTCACAGCCAGCGGCAGTAGTGCTTTTTCCGTCCAGAGCTTGGAAGTAAAATCAAAAGCGAAGGTCTTGCCTGGCCGAGCGACCTCGCGCTGTTCGGTGCTGCCTCCAAAGGTGTAGAGCGAATTTCCCAAAATTTCCGCGCCAAAATACGCACTTTCCTCGACCATGGTGGGGAGGGTTTGCCAAGCGCCTGTACGGACGTTGTAGCTTGCAAAATCAGTAACTCGCGCACCCCGGGGATTAGTGGCGGAAGGAACGACTCCTCCCGCAAGGAAGATTTCATCCCCTTTCACCGCGACCGCGGATGCGCCGATGCCCACGGCCACTGGGCGTTGGCCCTTTTCGGACCACACTCGGGTGCCGGGATCGTATTCAAATATGGTTAATACGTCCTTGCCACCAAGGACGTAGATCTTACCTTGGATGCCGGCCACATTTGGCTGGTCAATGAGCTTCGGTAATGGCTCGTGTTCTGCCCAGCTGTCTGCCTTTGGGTCGTAGGCAAGAACGCCCAGTTGCGGTTGACCTGCGCCAACGCCGGTGTTGAGCGTCCGCCCGCCCAGAACAAAGAGTTGCCCGTTCACTGCAACGGCTCGGCTGTACGAGGTGGGAGTACCTGGCATCGGAGCTGTTGTTGTCCAGGTTTGAAGCGTTATGTCAGGTAATGCTGCGCCAGCTGGTGCGCCTCCAGCCGCTGTGGGGTTGCCTGGCGCTGCCGCAGCGGTTCCGTCGATCGACGAGCTCCCGCAGGCAGCTAGAAAGAGCGTTGAAGCGAAAGTTGTGAGGTACCTTCGAGTGAACGACTGCCCCATCCATTGGCTCGACATACGCATTGCTCCTTCAATTTTCCAGCTAGAACCACAGCGGGTTTGCTCGGATTATGGCTGAGATTTCCCGGCTTGTCCTCGCGATCCGCCGAGCGTGACGCTAATTGTCTTGGGCTCCCGCCAGGATCCAGAGCCTCAACAGCGATCGTTCTTGATTGCAGAGGGGGCGTTGCCCCTGCGGCATGGTGTCGCCGCAGGCACCGCTTGTGGCTGATGCCCTGGGCTGAGCGGTGCAGGTGAAGTTCAAACTGTCTTGGCAGCCTTCGATTTTGGCGACAAGGAAGCTGTGAGTTGGATCTCCCGGCTCGATAAGCGGGACACTCGGTGCCGTTTTGGAGGCCACGCGCACCATCCGCGCTAGCATTTCGCTCGCGTTGACAGCGGCAGGGGAAGGCTCACTGAGGTAGAACGCTCCCCCGGAGTCGTTTCGGTTGCCATGGCACGGCGCATCACTACAGTTTCTCTGCAGCGGCAGCATGAGATCTCGTCTGAAGGAGACATTCATGCCCGGAAGCAATATTGGATCGGTGGCGGGGCACGTGGGGAGTGTGCAATCTTTGCTCGAAACGCCGGAGCTGGTTGAAGACGCATTCGGCGAAGCTGTTGAGGTGGGCGCCGCGCCGCCCATGGAAGTGGCAGAGGGGGCAGGGGCTTCGCTGCTGCTGCAGCTGCATAAGGTGAAAACGGCAAGACCTAGCCCTGCTGAGGGTAGACGCGTGGCCTGACGCGCAAGCCAGGGGGTAGGGGGTTTTCTTCTCACAAAAGGTACTTAGCATGGCCTCATGGTTGATCACTGTGTAGCTGTAATTTGGCGGCGGTCCAGCCTTCGGTCAGGGTGCTTAGTTTTTCAAAGCCTCGGGCGAGCGTGAGCCAACCCGGGTTCGGCTTGTACCTGATGTGACCGCCGAGGACCGCGAT
>JANRKO010000072.1:0-19908 GCA_033763455.1 Polyangiaceae bacterium | reverse complement strand
CCACCATTTGGCCAAGACCTGCGCGATGTTTCCTCCGAACGCAATTCCAATAAACACAAACCGAAGAGCCGGATGCGGGAAATTCGCAAGTCCGGTTCTGTAAGGAGCACCGGGTGGCAACACCCGGTGTTTACTTGATGGGATCCATATCGAACATCTGGCCCGTCGGTTTGTTGGTTCTAAGCGCTGCGTGCTCGCGGAAACCGGAGCCCCTTCCGTCGCCCCCTGCGCCCACCAGGGCGCACACTGAAACCGCGCCCAAGCCTTTGAAGAATGCCGACTCGAAGCCCCAAGAGGCAACAGCTGCCGCCAAAGCACCCGCGCGCACGCCGCTTAACGTAATCCTCATCACCATCGATAGCCTGCGCGCCGACATGCCTTGGACCGGCTACGCACGCCCTATTGCGCCGTTTCTCACGGAACTCGCACAATCCAGTGTGGTGTACGAGCGTGCTTACTCACTGTCGAGTTACACTTCCAAAAGCGTTAGTTCTTTGCTTACCGGGCGCTACCCCTCCACGCTTTATCGCTCGGGCTCTTTTTTCGCTAGCTTCTCCCCAGCAAACGTATTTTTCACCGAGGCCCTTCAAGCGCACAAGATCCGCACCATTGGTTGGCACGGCCACATGTACTTTGGCAAAGACAAAGGGCTCAACCAAGGCTTTGACGAATGGCAAATCGTGCCCGGTATCACTTTCAACAGCGAGACCGACGAACATGTTACCAGCGACAAGATGACGGCACTTGGGATCCAACTGTTAACGAAACCGGAAAACACCTCGGGCCAATTCTTCGCTTGGGCCCATTACATGGACCCTCATGATAAGTACATAAAACACCCTGAATCCCCCGATTTCGGTCGCAACAATCGCGGCCGCTATGATTCAGAGGTCTACTATACGGACAGCTACCTCAAGAAGTTCTTCGATTGGTGCAAGACACAGCCATGGTTCGAACACACGGCTATTATCGTGAGTGCTGATCACGGCGAAGCGTTTGGCGAACACGAGATGTACAAACACGCGTTTGAGCTGTGGGATGTACTGACACACGTTCCACTCATCATCAAAGTTCCGGGGGTTCCACCGAAAAGGATCTTAGCCCGGCGTTCCATTCTCGATCTCGCGCCCACCATCCTTGATCTTATGGACTGCCCCGCACCCACTTCGTTCATGGGAAAGAGCTTGGTGCCTGAAATATCGGGCGAAGCCCCCCCTGAGGAGCGCCCCTACATCCTGCTGGAACTTCCGGAGGATAGCCACAACGCACCCCGCAGAGCCATTATCAAAGGGGCATTCAAGCTCTATAGCCGCGACGACAGCCACCAGCTATCGCTCTACAATTTGGACAAGGATCCTGGCGAAACCGTAGATCTTGCAGAGAAGGATCCGAAGACGAAAACTGAGCTCAAGGCCCTCCTAGATCAGGCCTACGCGGCAATACCCCGTGTGGAGCCGTTCGGAGGCATGGCGCTCCGTACCGGCAGGCGTGCCGCTGGCCCAACCGGACCTACCGCGCGTTAGTTCTTGTTCCTAAGCACACTCGGCAGGTCACGCTCGATCTGCTCAACACTCGTCTTCAGCAGCTTGAAGTACCACCGGCTATGCTCAGTGCGCCCAAGGTACTGGGTCTCACCTTCTTCGTCGGGACCCATGTTGTAGAGTTCTAAGAAGCCCACTTCGTTGCCTTTGTCGGAGTAGCGCACCCGAGCCACGAGTTGGCTTGCTCCGGGTACTTTTTCAGGCTTTTCGACGAACTCGGTGAGCCGTAGCCGGCGAACACTCGCCATCCAATTGCCGGCGGTTTCATCGAGCTTGCCAGGTTGGCTCGCATCGGCGAAGCCGTCGACTTTACCCTCTACGGGCACCAAATCCCGCTTACGGTCCCCTTTTTCGATCCTCACGCTGAGGCTCTCTTCGGGAACTTTGAAGGCGTGGAGTGCGTGCTCCATCAAGCGAGAGTCAGCGTAGCGTACGCGATTTACCACATCGCGACTGACCGCGTACACCTCACCTGTCTTGGTGTAGCGCACGTAGATATCTTCTTCGCCGGGAGCCAGGCCTCCCACCTCAAGGCTCTGTTCGAGCGAGCCAAACTTGAAGATGAGCGTGCCGTCGGGGGCGTCCAAGCCAAACTCCGCGTCACGCTTCTTATCCACGCGACCAATTCGACGAAGCGCCAAAAGCGGTGCCACATCTTTGGCCAACGTTTCCGCACCCGCCGTGGCGATGAAGCGCGTGATCTTGGCTTTGTCCTTCTTTACCTTGCCCTTGTCCGCGGCGCCGAGCGTCGGGTGCCCCTCGGGCAAAGGATCGCGCGATTCGTGACGCCCTTCGAAGTAAGGCCCGTTCTCATCCTTACGAGCGTAAAGGCTGACGCTGCGATCTTTGGACTTGAATCCGATCTCGGTGAGCCTCTCGCTCGTGGCCTCCCAGATCATCACTTTATCGGTGCGCTGTGACGCGGGCAACTCATCCCGTGTCCAGAATGAAAGCGAGATCAGGGAGGCAATTCCCAGAAGTGCTGCGTGGAGAGCAATACTGCGCGTCATCATTAACCCTTCGCCGTTATGCGCCGGCGTGACCGACGACTGACAAGCAGGCCCCCGCCGAGTACCAGCGCGGGGAATCCAAAAATGGTGGAGTAAAAGACCGCTGTGTCTTCCTTGCGCGAGTGCTGAATACGCACATCCTCTTCGGTGCTCTGCTGACCGGCAAAGCTTTCTTCTCCACCCAACCAGCGGAAGGCGTCATACAGATAGGCCTGATTGGCGTTGAATTGCGCCAGGAAGGTGTCGGTGTAGACGTCCGCATCCGCGGAGACAAAGATCCGAGCCTCTTTCTTTTCAGGTTGAGTTGCCTTGGATTTGTCGTCGGATTTAGCTTTGTCGTCTGGCTTCGGCGCAGGCTTTGGGCTCAGATCCAACGTGACCGCAGCGGCCATGTTGAACACCTCAGCCTTCTCGGTATCTTGCTTGGTGTAGTCGCCATTTTCATCGGCGAAGGTGCCGGACATGGAGCGCACCGTAAAGTTGATGTCGCCCTTGGCATCCTTGGCGCGTTGCAGGCTTCCGGATCCTCCGACGATAAGTGCCGCACGTGGAGCGTTGCGGCTAAGCGTTGAAACCGACGCGTGCGAGGAAAAGCTCGACGTGTACATCAACAGCTGATCGCTCTTGTTATAACGGGCTGCTAAGTGTTGAGTCGCGTTGTTCAGAAGTGCTGGCGTTAGGGTCAAGCCCGCCAACTCGGCCAACTCCTGAAGTGAGCCACGCACCTCCGCACCGCCCATGGGTGCTGCTCCGGCTTCCGCAGCTTTGGGCTTAGACCCGTCTCCTTCCGGTGCCCCATTGGGTGCCGAGCCTGGCTTCGTTGCATCCGCCGCTTTCGTGGGGTCTCCGTTTTTTACAAGGGCAAACTGTCGATTCGTGGTGCGGTCAGGATCCAGCGCCATCAATAGCTTCCCACCACGTTCCACGTAGCGACGCAGGGACGCGAGCTCTTCGGGTGCGAAGGGCTCGGCTGGACCCAACACCAGCACGACATCCGCATCCTCAGGAACATCTTTACCAAGCCCCTGCGTGATGCCCAGATCCCTCACGGCATAGTTCTGATTCTCGAGCAACTTGCGCACCACTAGAGCACCGCGACCGATACCCAGCGAGCGATCCCCATCGTTGATCTCGCCGTGGCCAACCGTCAGGTAGACGGTGCGGCGTGTGCGCACGAGCTTCAGCAAAACTTCCTGGAACTTCTGATCCAGCTTCTTCAGGTTATCCCGAGTAGATTGACTGCTGATGTCCGTATTAAGCAGGTCAAATTTCTCGTTCTCGCTGCCCTTGGCTAGAATGATTTCGCCATCTTTGAAGGCGCGGAATTGCTCGGCCACCTTGGGATAGAGCAAGCGATCTTTGAACTCCACTTTGATGTTTGGGATCCCCACCACCAAAGCGTTCAGGTACTGCGCAACCTCAGCTTTTACCTCATTGACCTCTGGAAAGAAGCCGATGATGCGCACCGGCCCCTTGATCTTCTTGGCGACGTTGATCGTGGCTTCGCTCGGCTTGGAGGTCTTGAAGTATGAAAAATCAGCTTTGATATCCGCTGCATCCGCGCTGAATACGAAGAGCCCGCCGTAAACGGCCGCCATAGCCAGGATGAGGCCAGAAGCCGCGGCTGCACGCACACGCCGACTCTCAGGCTGCTCCGCGTGACGCATGGGGTAAAGCGCAAGCTCCGCGAACACCATGGGCACCAACGTGAGCCAAACCAAAGAGACCCAGACGATGCGGACAACCCCCGTAATGCGCTCGCGCACCGGGAGCTCGAGGCGATCGAGAGTGAGCAAGGCCATCCCGTCATCGGTTGTGGAGAAGTAGAGCACCACGCCCGCCAGCCCAGCCAAGGAAAGCAGCGCCAACGTATTTTCGATCTCTTTGCGTGCGCCACCCATGCGAAAGCGCGGCGAGAAGCGAATAAACGTGGAGATAGCGACGGCCGAAAGCCCAAGGCCGGACGCATACCAGCGCCCATTTTCGAGCTCCGAGAAGACGCGCTCCCCGAGGTAAACCAAGGCCAACCCAAGCACGTAGAGCGGCACCGCCCAAGCTGGAGACGTGCGGTTATCTGTGGGCGGCGGGGCGGGCGGAGGGATGGGCGTCGAGGGCGTGGCCTCGGGTGCCGCGGGCACGTTTTCGTTTTCGTTCAGCGCCATCGTCGCGCCTCCAGCACTTTGGTTGCTGCCAACAAGAAGAAGTAAGTCACAGCCACGTAATAGACCACGCTATCGAGGCGCAGAACGCCTGTCTGGAAGGTTCTGAAGTTCTGATGGTGGAGGGCAAAACCGTTCAAAAATTTGTTAACCGGTGCGTCCACAAGCTGCGCCACTTTCCAAAGCACCAACCAAGGCACCAAGATGGCGGCCGCAATCACCACCGCAATGATCTGGTGGCGCGTGAGAGAAGAGGCAAACAGACCGATGGAAAGCACCGCGGCACCTAGGAGCAAGAGCCCAAGGTACCCCACGGCGATGTGCCCGATGCTCACCTTGCCGTTCACGAAGATGAGTGCCGGCATGTAAAGAGTGAAGAGCACCATCACGGCCAGCACCACCAAGGCACCTAGAAATTTGCCCAATACGATGTCGCGATCGGAAATTGGCGAGGTATTGAGCAGAGTCACCGTGCCATTTTGACGTTCTTCAGCCAAGAGGCGCATGGAAAGCGCGACTGCAGCCAACATCATCGGGCCACTCGTGTAATAGAAGAACTGTTCGAGAACCTGCCCACTCAGGAGCTTCTCGGTGAGCACCATGTTGTAGAACAGGAGGCCGTTGATGAGCAGTGTCACCGATATGATGATCGCACCCATCGGTGAACGCACGACGGCGTTGAGCTCTCTTCGTGCAATCAGAAAAGCTTTCATATTGCCTCCGCCGTGGTGGTACCGCGTGCAGCACCTTGGGCACCACGCCGCGCGCGCCGCTCCCCGGCACCCGAGAGCGAGAGAAACACATTTTCAAGCTCGTTCTCGCTGCGAGCGAACTGCACTACTTGCAGGCCTCCATGCACTAGCACTTTCAGCAGATCTTCCCGCACGTCCCGCTCCCCGACGATAAGTGCCGTGACCCAGTGGCCGCCGGGCTCGGGAGGATCGATGCGATTCACATCTGAAATCCCAGGGATGCTCCGGGCCAACTGACTGAGCTTATCCAGCGTGGCTTCCGCTTGCGCCGCTTCCGCCCGGACCGTGACTTCAACACGCATGCCGTGAGTGAGCGCGGAGAAAAGCTCAGCCTCCGTGCCCGCGGCGGCAATTTTTCCGTCCCGAATCACCAGGAGCTGATCGCAAGTCTCGCTGATTTCAGTCAAAATGTGGCTCGAAACAATCACTGTATGCTCACCGCGGAGCCCGCGCACAAGGTCGCGCATTTCCACGATCTGCTTCGGATCTAAGCCGCTAATCGGCTCATCCAACACCACGAGCTTTGGCCGATGCACGATGGCTTGGGCGATACCCACACGTTGCTTGAAGCCATGCGATAACGCCGAGATAAGCTGATACCGCTCGCCACCGAGCTCCGTTTGCTCGATGGCGTCATCCACCCTGCGCTTTACGTCGGCGTTCGGCACACCGCGAAGCTTGGCAGCAAACCCCAAGTATTCGCTCACCCGCATCTCGTTGTACAAAGGGGGTGTGTCTGGCAAATACCCGATCTTGGCCCGCACCAGCTCCGGGTTCTCCACTACATCCACGCCATCCACCCGTACCGAGCCGCTCGTTGGCAAAAGGTCGCAAGCTAAAATGCGGAGAGTGGTGGTTTTGCCGGCGCCGTTGAGGCCAAGCAGGCCTACAATTTGGCCCTGCTCAATCTTCGCGGAGAGCGGGCCAATCACGCGACGATCGCCGTAATACTTGTATAAGTCTTGAATCTCAATCACGGTGCATCCCGATGTTTCTCGACCTAGTAAAGAGAGGAACGAAGCTTAACGCGGCCGGGAGTACCACACTCTGGCGCGGCTTGGGACCCTTCACCTCGCCAATTTATTCCCCGAGAAGGCTTAAAAACCTGCCCACACTGTCCCTATGTTAGCCCCGGAAAGTGCTGATCAGACCCGGTGGGCCACCGAGATAGCGGAAGCGGCACTTAGGCTCGGCTTCACGCGCGTCGGTTTTGCTCCTGCAGAAGGCCGGTTTGAACGTGGCAGCGCCGCGCTGAAACGCTGGTTGGATGCGGGGCTTCATGGCGAGATGCATTTTCTGAGCTCTGAGGGCGATAGGGCTCACCCTCAAACACTGCTTGGCTCCGCGAAAACACTAGTGGTGGTGGCCCTTGCCTACCCAGGAAGCAGCCTAGTGGAGCTGCGAAAGCACGGCGCTTCCCCTGCGCGCACAGGATACATAGCGGGTTACGCCCGGGGCCCGGACTACCATACGGTGATGCGCTCGAAGCTCGTGGCGCTCGGCAAGGCTTGTACCGAAATCGTCGGCCGGCCGCTGGCTACCCGCGGTTGCGTGGATACGGCGCCACTTTTGGAACGTGAAGCCTCGTGGTTTGCAGGTATCGGATTTACAGGAAAAAACACGCTCTCTATCGCACCCGGCCTCGGTAGCAATTTTCTCCTGGGCGAGCTCTTGCTCGACGTGGAGCTGCCTCCGAGCCTGCCAAGATCCGAGGGATGCGGTCGCTGCAGAAGCTGCCTCGATGCGTGCCCCACTCAAGCATTTGTGAGCGACTACGTACTGGATGCACGGCGCTGCATTTCCTATCTCACGATTGAATACCGCGGGGTGATTCCGCAGGAACTCCGTCCGTTGATGGGCAACCACGTATTTGGTTGCGACATTTGCCAAGCTGTTTGCCCGTACAATGCTCGGGCTGAAAGCCGCGAACACGGTCAGGAGTTAGCACCTAAGCCGGGGTTTGAATTGCCAGATCTTGTGGAGCTATTGGAGCTCACGTCTACTGGTTATCGTCGATTCGCCAAAAAATCTGCTCGCCGCCGCGCCAACCGTGCCACGCTTGCAAGAAATGCAGCCGTTGCCCTCGGCAACTCCGGGGACCCTTCCGCCCAAGGTCCGCTCGAACACGCCCTTTGCTCCCATCCCTTCGCCCTCGTGCGTGGGCACGCAGCTTGGGCACTTGGAGAGTTGGGCCCGGTGTTGGAGGTCAAAAGGGCCGTAGACGCCCTCGAGGCCGGGAAAACGGAAGAGCCAGAAGCCTGGGTGCGTGACGAAATGGGCTCCGCTCTCGCTCGCCTGCGCTAGGTTCCCGCCCATGAGCATTCAGTCCGACTCACCGCGCGGCTCGCGCCAGCCCTCGTTCAAGATGTCCTCGGCACAGCTTGGAATGTACGTGTTCTTGGTGACACTTGCCGTCATCTTCGTCGCCAACATTGTCGCCTACCTGATCACGCGAGCCAACAACCGCGAGTGGCGCACTGCAGGCTTGCCGGAGCTGCCGATGGGGCTCTGGCTGAGCACGCTATTCATAATCTTGATAAGTGTTTCAGGCCACGGCGCGCTTCGCGCGCTCAAAGCTAACCGCTTCTCCTTGTTCAAGACGTGGATGCGCGCCATGTTGGGCTTAGCCGTTGCCTTTCTGGTGGCGCAAGGTGCCAACTGGCACAGCATGACGATGATTGGAAGCACCGCCACGCTGCGGAATCTCTACAGCTTCACGTTTTTTATGCTCACGGGCCTCCATGCTTTGCACGTTCTGGGCGGCTTTGTGCCGATTGGCATTGTGCTCAGCAAAGCACAGAAAAACCGCTATTCTAGCTCACGATTCGAAGGCGTTTCGCTCTGCGTACAATATTGGGATTTTCTGGGGGTGGTGTGGCTGGTGTTGCTCGCCACACTCTACGCGGTAACCTGAAGGCGCGGCCAAGCTTCTCGGCGAGGCCCGCTGCCCTTTCTTACGCGGCGCTCTCTTGAGCCGCTGCCAACGTAAGCAAAGCCGAGAGACGCTTGGCGAACAGCCCAGGATCGGCGATGGGGCTCCCTTCCGAAAGCAGGGCTTGATCGTAAAGCACGTAGATCCAGTCCGCTACGCGTTCACCGCCGGGAGCCGCTGCTTCAATCGCGGAAAGGCGTTGAATTAACGGATGATCGACGTTCACCTCGAAGATGCGTCGACTTTCCGGCACGTTCATGCGGGAAGCGCGCATCATGCGCTCTATCTGCGGTGACATTCCCCCCTCCGACACCACCAAACACACGGGGGAATCGGTAAGCCGTTCAGAAGCGCGCACCTCGGAAACCTTGTCTTTTAGCACCTCACGCAAGCGCACGATGAGCGGCGCAAGATCCGGCTTATCTTCAGGCTTTTCGTCGGACTTTGGCTTTTCGCTGTCGTCCAACTTGAGGTCAGCCTGCATGGCGGAGACGAGCGGCTTTTCCCTGTAAGTTTCGAGTGTGGTGATGGCAAAGGGATCCACCGGATCGGTCAGGTAGAGAACTTCGTAGCCGCGCTTTTTCAGGAGCTCCAGGTGCGGGCTGGATTCGAGTAGCGTACGGGAGGTGCCGGTTGCGTAGTAGATGGCATTTTGCCCTACTTTCATGCGCTCCACGTACGCATCCAGAGAGGTAAGTTCGGCGCCCGCCGAACTTTCATAACGCAACAGCTTGCTAACCCGATCTTTGTACTCAGGGTCGAAGTGCAGCCCTTCTTTGATGACTGCTCCGAAGGCTTTCCAAAATTCGAGATAGCCTTCAGGCTTTTGAGTAGCCAATTCTTCCAGCAAATCCAAAGATTGGCTCACCACCTGCTTTTTGATGATGCGCACCGCGCGCGAATCCTGCAGCACTTCGCGCGAAACATTGAGCGGCAAGTCTTCAGAATCTACCACGCCACGAATGAACCGCAGCCAACGCGGCACGAGCTCCTGGCAGTTGTCCATTACGAACACGCGCTTCACATGAAGACGCACACCGTGGGTCGGCTCAGCCTCAAACAGGTCGAAAGGTGCGCGCTTCGGCAAGAACAAAAGGCCCACAAACATCTGGGTGCCTTCGATCTTAAAGTGCTTGTACGCGATGGGTGGCTCCCAATCATGCGTCAAATGTTTGTAAAATTCGTGATATTGCTCTTCGGTAACCTCCTTCGGGTTGCGCTGCCAAAGAGCACTCGCCTGATTGATGGCTTTGAATTCTAGCTCATCGGAGTCCTTCGCTTTTTCTCCCAATTCAATGGGGTGCGCGATGTAGTCGGAATAGCGAGAAATAAGGGACTTGATGCGATACGAATCAAGAAATTCCTTGGCTTCATCCTTAAGGTGAAGCACCACCGACGTGCCGGAAACCTCGCGCATGCTGGGTTCGATGGTGAAGGTACTTTCCCCCTTTGACCTCCAAACGTTCGCTTCTTCAGTGCCCGCCGCGCGGCTCAGCACTTCGACCTCATCAGCCACCAGGTAGGCACTGTAGAAGCCCACGCCAAACTGCCCAATGAGATCCACTTTCTGATCGGCCGACTGGGCTTGTTTGAGCTTTTCTGCAAATTCACGTGTACCGGACCACGCCACCGTACCCAACGATTGGGCCAGCTCTTCCTTCGACATCCCAATGCCGTTGTCCCAAATCGTGAGCGTTTTCTTTTCGGCATCTACCATCAAGCGGATTTTGAGGGTGTGATCGGCCGAAATTAACTCGGGGGTCTGGATGGCACGAAACCTGAGCTTGTCCAATGCATCCGAGGCGTTCGACACGAGCTCCCGCAGGAAAACCTCCTGATTGCTGTAAAGCGACTGGATAACCAGCCGCAAAACCTGGGTGACTTCGGCCTTAAAATGGTGCTCTTGGCGCTCGCTCATGGCAGTCCTTCGGGTTGCGGCGCACCATAACCATTTGAAGGCAAGGAGCAAGGGGGCCAAGCATGGCGCTTCAAGGGCTTGCCGCTTCAAGCGACGTGAGGGAGCTAGCCGCTTCGAGCCACGTTAGGGAGCTAGCCGCTGCCCCCGCCAGCCCACCCCCGCGGGGGTGTAGACAAACCGATCGTGCAGTCGGAATTCTGCACCTAGCCAGAACTCAAAGCGCTCCACCTCGACCCCGAAGCCCCCCCAGAAATCCGGCCGCGGCACGGCGCCTTGCCCAAAGCGAGCACGCACTTCATCGGTCCGGCGCTCAAGCTCTTCCCGTGTTGCAATCACCTCGCTCTGCGGCGAAGCCCAGGCACCAATCTGACTTTCGCGCGGGCGTGTTGCAAAGTAAGCGTCAGACGCTTCCGCACTCAGCTTAACCGCGCAACCTTCAAGCCGAACCTGGCGTGTCAGAGAGCGAAAATGGAAGGTCAACGCGACGCGCGGGTTGCCACCTATCTCAAGAGCTTTCGGGCTTCGATAGTTAGTGAAAAAAGCCACCTTGCCTTCAATAATGCCCTTGTACAGCACGATGCGGGCACGCGGTTGTCCCTTCGCGTCGACAGTTGCTAACGCCATTGCGTCGACCATGGATTCCCCCGCGGCCTCCGCCTCTCTGTACCAAAGTTCCAATGATTTCCAGGGATCTTCGCTCAAAAGCGGATGCATGCCCGCTTTCCATATTCGATGCGAGCGCGCTCTGCAAATCCAAGCCTAAGCCCAAGGATTTGGTCAACGTTCCAGATTGGGCTAGCGTTTTGCCCCTGTGACGCATCAGAAGGCTATCCTACGGCAGAGGGTCCTACAACTCGTGTCGCTCAGCTCAATCTGTTGGGGGTGCGCCACGCTGCGGCTCGGCAACGCGCAAACGGAGCCGGCGCCAACCGTCCACGCTCAGCCCGAGTCAGAAACCTCTCCGAATTCTCCGCAGGGATCAGCGGCGCGCCGAAGCTCCATGGCACCGCCCACTGCACGTTTTGAGGATCCGCAGCCAGCCGCACCGCCTCGTCCCGAAGGCCCATTGCATGCGGCAACGGCTGACGCGGAGGGAGACCACGAGAGCCACGAAGGCGAAGATCCTAGCCGCGTCCACGACGACGTTCCCGAGGACGAACTCAGCACCTTTCCCAAAGGTCCACAGCAACCCCGCCCCCACCCGTTTGATGCACTGACCGAGAAGACCCTCCAAGATTGGCTAAGGCACAGTCCCGCCAAGCTCGGTTCGCTTTCGATCGGTCGCCCTAACGGCGGAGCCCTCATCAATGCGGTGCCCTTCCCCCCGAGCGACCTTTATACGACCGTGGCACCAGGTACGGCCTACGCCACTCAGGAAACGGTGGATTACCTGACGCGAAGCCTTGCCCGAGTCCACAACGCTTTCAGCAACTGCCCGAAGCTTGCCATTGGGGACGTGAGTGCGAAAAACGGCGGCCACCTATCGCCACACCTCAGCCATCAAGCAGGCAGAGACGTGGACATCAGCTATTATTACTCAGACGCGAGCCCCTGGTACACCGCCGCAACGGCCGATAACCTAGACACGGAAAAGACTTGGGCGTTCATTCACGCGCTTGCCGTCGAAAGTGACGTTGAGATGATCTTGATCGACGCTTCCATTCAGGCCATCTTGCGCGACTATGCCGAAAAGGCCGGGGAAGATCCGACATGGGTGGAGGACCTCTTTCGCGGGACTCCGGGGGTGCGCCCGCCACTCATCCGCCACGTGAAGGGCCACCGCACTCACATCCACATCCGATTCTACAATCCGATTGCCCAGGAAAGTGCGCGGCGCTTGCACCCGCTCTTGGTGAAATACGGGAAGATTCGCCCTCGCGCTTACACCCTCAACTACACTGCGAAGCCAGGGGATTCCCTGAACTTATTGGCCGCGAAATTCGGCACGACGGTGAAAGCTCTTCGCCGCGCCAACCGCTTGAAAGGGACCAAGCTCTACGCCAAACGTGTGTACGCTATCCCCCGAACTGGGACGCTTCCGAGTCCGGAAGTGGTAGTGCCCCCGCGCCGCATTCCGAATTCAAAGCCACAGTCCATTTCGTCACGAGCTCAGCATGCAACTCCACCGACTTGATCACGTAAATCTACGAACCGAGCGCGTTGCCGTGCTCCGAGAGTTTTACTCGCGCGTCCTCGGTTTGGTGGAAGGCGTGAGGCCACCTTTCGCATTCCCTGGAGCGTGGATGTACCTGGGGGATACCCCTATTGTGCACCTCGTGGAGGCCCAGGAGCCACCTACCCCACCAGAGCGGCCTCAGCTTCAACACTTTGCTATCAGCGCAGAGGGGCTAGCCGATTTCCTCGCGCATTTGCGGGCCTGCCGCGTAGGATACCGCGTAGGGGTGGTGCCCGGCTTCGGCTCGTATCAAGTTAACATTAAAGATCCGGACGGCAACTGCTTGCATGTGGACTTCGGTGCCCACGAAGTGGCAGATATTTCGCCGTTTGCGCCCGCCTGAGGCGCTCTGCCTCAAGTTGCTGCGCCCTACTCTATAGACCCCAGCGACCCTCAAACGTGACCATACCTCCGCTGTCAGCCGGGCGGAGCGTTGCCACTACAGGGTAACGACTATTGGGCCAGAATTCTCCGACGGCCAACCCCGAAAGAGCCAGGAGCGTAGAGGTTCCGAGGAGGCCCCATGCCCTCAGCGCGAAGACATTCTGCTCTTCCCGCAGGTTGGCGTAGTGGGAACAGGTGGAGGTAACTAGTGTGCTGCAAAAGCCAGATGCGCCAAGCTGCGCTTCCGTATCGGCTTCGTTCTTGGCGTCGAGGCTTTTCCAGCCAAACACCCCAGATGCGACCAAGCTCACCCCCGAAGCCCCGTAGAGGCTATAGAGCGTGACTGTTTTAGCCAACGTTGCTTTCGGCGTTTGGGTGCCCGGTTGGCTCACGGTGGCCACGCGAACGTCCTGCCCTCGTTCCCGTTCAGCTCCGAGCACCGTTGGGCTCACGCCGAGTACCAACAACACTGAAGCTGCGCGAATGGGGAAGTGCCGATGGTTCACAATTCGACCTTCTAGCCGCCGCGGGACTTCCAACTCAACGCCTGCCCCACCTTAGGCAAACATTTCGCTAATCCCACCGGTGACTTCGCCAAGCGAGTCCCCACTATATCCGACCGCCCGCATCGCACTGATGAGCACGGAAGCCGGATGCCGACCCGCCGTGGGGAGGTGAACACCAGCCTTGAGGCCCCCGGCGCGACCTGCAACCAAGAGCACCATCTGGTCGACCGAGTGCGTCTGATCCACAGAGACGCCGTCGTTCAACTGGAGGCCGTGCCCTGCCTCCGGCATGAACACGATGGCGCTGTTATCCAGCACGTTGCCGGCACCCTCCGGTGTATTCTTAAGCTTGTCCAGCAGGTACGCGTAGTGGCTTACGTGCCACTGCAAGCACATGCTCACTGGCAGTTGGCCTTTATTATCCGGGTCTCCGTTGTGGCCCACCTCGTGCAGATCGGCAAGCATCGGATTACCCAACGCCCTGGTGATCTCATACACGTTCATGTGTGATTGAAACACCGTAACCTGCAAGGTCGCAACGCGTGTGATGTCGCACACGAAAGCCATATGGATGAGATCCGCCAAAAGCCTTGAGCGAGTGTGTTCGTCACTATAGCCCGTTGTAGAGCTGATGCTGGCGGCGTCTGCCCCGGCGTTATCTTGGCCTGTGGCTGGATCAGCGGGTGGCTGGGCTGGGACCTGGCATTGCCCGCTATTTTCCATGGGCCCCGCTGCGATGCGGACCTCCAAGGCGCGCAACTCATCAAAATGGCGTGCTAGCCGCACCCGATCTGCCGCGCTCACACGCTGGAGCAAAGGATCGCTCTTTACGAGGATGCTATCGAGCACGCTCTTTCGGGCTAACTGATCGAACACTTGCGCAGCCTGCGCCTGCCCACCCATCGGTGTAAAATTGGCAAACAGAGATTGATAAGCCACTTGTGGGCTCACTTGCGCCTCTATCGCACCGTTGGCATCATACGAAATGTATTGACGGCCCGAAAACGAGCTTCCACTCAGATACCAAGAAGGCTGGGCTCGATATACCAACGAACGAACCGGCACCGTTGATAACCCGGCGACCACTTGATCCGACGTGATAGACGCTGCCCGAAAAGACGATGTTGTCGAGCGAGTGCCGCACAAGAGCGGTGATGCACCGCCACCGTGAAAATCTCTGTACGCCCCGCCCGGCGGCACGGCTGCACCCTCGGTGGAGTTCTTGTCGAAGGGAATTTGGAGACCCGAAAGCACGCTCACGTCGCCTTTCAGCGCGGCGAGTGGCATGAGCGGGGTTGTGATTGAATAGCCGGCCCCGGCCTCCGGGGGTACGATAAAATGACCTGCTTCCGTGGTGCGGACGCCTTTCAAAATGTAGTTATCTTTGGCCCAGCCATCTCCCCCGATAGCTTGCCCCGCGAAGATGATGCCGTACCGTTTCGGAAGGGCCGCGCCTTGGGCCAACGCCGTTCCGTGCTGGTTGAGCATGCATTCAAGGACGGGCAAGCTCACGGCGAGGCCACCCACGCCCCGCAGAACAGCCCGGCGATTTAACTTACCGCTCACGGCGCCACCGCCTTTTTTACGACGAACTCGGCACTGCCGACATAGCCGAGCACCAGATCCTGAAATGAATATCCACTCTGAGCAAAGCGCTCCACCAAAGGAGCGAGCACCGTCGCGTCGTCTGGCCGGCGAGTTCGGCCGCTCGCAAACGCATTGAAGTGTTGCACCATACAGGCCTCAATCTTGCGGGCGGCGATGAGCTTTTCAGAGAGCTCTTTGGGGCCTTTGAACGCGCCCAGCACCGGAACGCTCCCTTGCCCGCTGATGGCGCATTCTGGGTGGCCGTCGTCGTGATCCCGGTAACGACCGGCCATATCAAAGTTCTCCAAACCAAAGCCAATGAGATCCATACCCTCGTGGCACTGGGCACAACTAGGCGTTTCACGGTGTGCCGCATACCTATCGATCTTACAGTTGGAGGTGGCGCTCATCGGAGCTTTATCCACATCCACCACCGCTGGCGGCGGCGGGATATCTTCACACATCAAACGCGTGCGCACCAAAATGCCGCGTTGGGTGGGGCTCGTATCAGAGAATTTGCTGAACCCCGAGAGCACGCTGCCTTGCGACAAGATCCCGGCGCGGTTGCTATCGGTAGGGTATTGCACCCAGGCACCCGTTGCCACACTGGGTGCGGGCAAGGCGTAATGCGTCGCGAGCGTGGTATCCAGGTAGGTTTCGTTGGACTGAAAAAGCGTGAGGTAGGATCCTTTGTCAAAGGCAGCCCTATCGATCAGATGATTGCTCTCTTCTGACATCGAAGTGGCAAGCGCCTGCGCCTGCGGAATCGAGCGATAACCCAACCACATGGCGTGGAATCGGTACCATTGGTTGCGAGCTCGCGGCTCGCTCAACAAGCGCAAAGCTTCGCTCTCACGGCTAGCCGGTGTTAACAATTCGCCGGCCTGGGCCTTGGCAAAGAGGGCTGCGTCCGGCATGGTTCCCAACAACAGATACGAGAGGCGAGTGGCTGTTTCGTAGCTGGTAAGCTGCGCACCCGCAGCAGTTGGGCTCCCGATTTCGATGCGGTAGAGAAACTCCGGATCTTGTATAAAGCTGCGCACCGCGAGCTCAACCGCTGTATCAAAGGTGGCCCCCACCGCCTGCCCTTCGTTTTGAACCAGGGTAAGCAGCGGCAAGTACTGCGCCACTTCCGTGTCGGCGAACGGCCGACGAAAGGCTCGCTGCCCCAATGCCTTAACCACTTGGCTAAAGCAGCCAGTATCCGCCACACCACTCGCTGCACAAGGGACCAATCGAGAACGAAGTGCAGAATCGGCCAGGACCTTCTTGGAAACATCCGTCGCCAAAGCTTCGAGGGTTTCGATCAACGCAGAAGAGGCCTGCTGACGCCCGCTATCGTTGTCGAAGGGAGTGTATTCGTCCTCTGCGAGGAAGCGGGAAGCGGGCGCCGAAGTATCCCCGAGCAGATCTTGGATTGTGTTATTGAGCTCAGTCCGCGAAAGCCGCCGTGCGACGTCGCCCGGTGGCTGTCCGGGAGTACCTGGAGGTGAACCTGTAGAGACTGGGGGGGGGTCTGTCGAGGTTGCACTCGGCATCCCCGTCGCGACGGGAGTGCTGGCGCCGTTTCCCATGCCTGCGCTACCTCCGGCAGACCCGCTACCGCACGCATTGAGCAGCAACGCAAGAACGATCGGTGGCAAGCCGAGCCCTGAAACCGGTGAGGCTTGCGTGAGTGCACGTAACTGCATAAGGCCCTCGAAGGCGTCATTCTAGCCACGTGAGGCCCGCGCTTGGCAAGTCTTATGGGAAGCTCGGCAATCAACAATTCTGCAGGAATCCCACACACTCGTACTGTGCTCACCAGGTAGGCATGCGCGAAAGATGCACCGCTCGCTCCTCAAATTCAAACAAATCAGGCAAAGTTCCGCCATGAGCCGAACCGAAAGCTTGAATCCTCAGTCACTCACCAATCGGTGGGAGCGGCTGATCGAGATCTTCGCGAAGGAACGTATCACGCGCGCAGCGAGTGCAATGGCGTTTGATTTGTTCTTAGCATCGATCCCGATGCTCGCCTTTGTTGGTTGGCTAACTGCTACCGTGGTTCACGACAGTCAAGCATCTCTACAGACCATTTCCTCGCTGCTCAACGTGACGCCGAGCCAAGTGCACGAGGTGTTAACCCTACAGTTCCGGGCATTTTCCGCAGGTGCCGTGGCACCCATTTCGGCTCTCGGGGCGCTCTGGATGGCCTCTTCAGCGTTCCACACACCGCTCCGGGTTTTTGAGGAAACGGCCCAAGTGGTCCGCCGCTCCTGGGTTCAGAAACGTATCATCGCCTTGGGCTGCGTGCTCGTCGGCGCTCTGGCGTTGAGCCTCAGTGGGTTCGCTACGGTTCTCATCTTAGGTGGCCCGTCGAGGTTACTTGAGCTCTTGGTGACCCGTGTCACTGGGCTCTCCGTCTCTTTCGCGTATCTGACGTCGCTCGTGATGGCGCTCTTGACCGCCACGGGGCTATTGGCTGCCTTCTACCGCATCGCGCTCAGGCGCCCCGGGTTTCGGCGCCGAGTGTGGCCGGGAGCGCTGGTTGCCATCGGGATCGGCGTGATCTCATCGATTGCGTTCGGGTATTACGCCACTCATTTGGCGCAATTTCGCCTCTTTTACGGGAGCTTGGCTGCCGTAGCGATCACCTTGGCCTGGCTCTGGGGCTGCTGTGTTGCCCTCCTGCTCGGAGCGGAGTTCAATGTCCGCCTTGAGCAGAGGCGCCCGAGCTCAACCGTAGCCACCATCGACGACCATGAAGCCCCCACATACTGAGCTCGTCATGGTTGGTTGGAGTGAGCGAGTCGCTCTTCCAGCCTGGGGCGTGAAGAAGCTGAAAGCCAAAATCGATACTGGCGCTCGCACCTCTGCCGTTCACGTGGAAAACATCCGCCGGCTTCGCGGCAATCGTATCGCTTTTGATGTGGTGACAGACGCCGATCCTGACAAGTGGATCCCAGTAGTAACGCGCCCCAGTCGCCTGTCGCCGGTGCGTTCGAGCAACGGCCACGAAACGTTTCGTTACTTTGTGAAGACACTCATGGTGCTCGGCGGGATTGAGCTAGAAATCGAACTCAGTCTGGTCGATCGCGGAGACATGCGGTTCCGGATGCTCATCGGCCGCACCGCCTTAGCTGGGCAGTTTGTTGTCAACTGCGCTCATCGAATGATTACGAGAAAAACGAAGCCCGCTAGGCTAACTTCATCTGTGGCCGGAAGTTCCAAATGAGAATCGCCATCCTTTCTCGCAGCAGCAAGCTCTACAGCACGCGGCGTATCAAAGAAGCCTGCGTCAAACGAGGGCACCAGGCACTCGTGCTCGATCCGATGCGCTTCTCGATCGATGTGGAGCAGGGCAGCCCCCAGCTCTATTTCAAGAATCGCCAGGTGCGCCAATTCGATGCGGTAATTCCTCGCATTGGGGCTTCCATTACATTCTTCGGGTGTGCCGTCGTGCGACAATTCGAACAGATGGGAGTATTCTGTTTGAATCCGAGCCACAGTATCAGCGTCTCGCGAGACAAGCTCCGGAGCATCCAAGTATTGAGCCGCCATCGCGTCGGGTTTCCGCGTACGATCTTCGTGAAAGACAAGGGGTCCATCGTGGCCACGCTGGATCGAGTCGGTATGCCAAGCGTGATCAAGCTGCTCGAAGGCACTCAAGGTATCGGCGTGATTTTGGCCGAGACCCGTAAAGTTGCCGAAGCCATCGTGGAGGCGCTCCAGGAGGGGGCCAAGCAGCATGTGTTGGTGCAGCGTTTCATCAGTGAAAGTCGCGGGCGGGACATTCGCGCCATTGTGTGTGGCGACAGAGTAATAGCCGCGATGCGCCGTGTTGCGCAGGGCGATGAATTTCGAAGCAATTTACATCGCGGAGGCGTCACTGAATCCATTACTCTTGACCCTGAATATGAACGCACAGCCGTTCACGCAGCGCAGGTCTTGGGGTTGCGTTTTGCTGGTGTCGACATGTTGGAGGGTCGAGAGGGCCCGCTCGTGATGGAGGTAAACTCAAGTCCGGGGCTGGAAGGCATTGAGCACGCGAGTGAAATTGACGTGGCGGACGCCGTGATCCAGCTCATTGAGGAGGAAGTACTCTTGCCTGAGGTGGATATTCGACAACGCCTCACCCTGCGCAACGGCTACGGAGTGACGGAATTCAAGGTCTCCCCGGAGTCCGAGCTTTGCGGAAAAAGCATCGAGGCGTGCGGGCTGCGTGCTCGCGATGTTGTGGTGCTCAGTATCGCACGCGAAAGCGTCACGATCCCGAATCCAAAGGATGACCACGTGATCGCTACGGGCGACACTCTCTTGTGTTACGGCAAGGTGCTCACCCTGCGAGGCCTGGTCCCCCCCCCGCCCTCACAAAACGCCAAACGCATTCGCAAACTACGCGTGCGTAGCGAGAGCAAACACCCCATGAGCGGCCCAAAAGTCGACAGCGAGTAACTTCCCACGTCGTCAAACTCCCCCCGCAGATTCGAAGCCGAACGCCCCTCACCACAAACCTCACCGCTCACCACAACCTCACCGCTCACCACAACCTCACCGCTCACCACAACCTCACCGCTCACCACAACCTCACCGCTCACCACAACCCCAACGCTCACCACAACCCCAACGCTCACCACAACCCCAACGCTCACCACAACCTCAACGCTCACCACAACCTCAGCGTTGAGCACCTTCCCCCTCCCGCCTTATCGCATGTCCGGCGATCGGCGAGGGGTCGCGCCGTGAAACGAATACTTGCCATGCAAAGTATCCGCCTCGCGTTCCAATAACCCTACGGGCTCGCCATTCCGATACTTGCCATCGCCTCATGGTTGATCACTGTGTAGCTGTAATTTGGCGGCGGTCCAGCCTTCGGTCAGGGTGCTTAGTTTTTCAAAGCCTCGGGCGAGCGTGAGCCAACCCGGGTTCGGCTTGTACCTGATGTGACCGCCGAGGACCGCGAT
>JANRKO010000071.1:0-13576 GCA_033763455.1 Polyangiaceae bacterium | reverse complement strand
CGCTGAACGCCGACTGCGACCGGTACTCATGACGGCACTGGTCGCCAGTCTCGGTTTCGTCCCAATGGCACTCAACACCGGCATCGGTGCGGAAGTTCAACGGCCGCTGGCTACGGTTGTGATTGGCGGAGTGATCTCCTCGACCCTGCTCACCCTTCTAGTATTGCCTGTTTTGTACGATATTGTGGCTTCGAGATCACGTCCGCAAGGTGCTAACTCACCCGCGCCATTTCCAAAGCAAGCCGCCGAGCACGAGCCCAACGCATGAGCTACTGGAAGTCCATCAGCCGCCGCCCCGCTCTCGGAGTGTTGGCGATTGTCGGCGTCCAGGCCGCTGCCTCCGGAGCGTATCGGCTAATCGAAGGGCGGCGATCTTCACCGCTGACCGAGGGGGACTTCGAGGTCGAGCCATTGAATCGCCAAGCGCCCGATTTGACACTTGTGCACGCTGACGGGAGCGCGCTGCGCCTCTCGCAGCTCAAAGGCAAAGTTGTGGTGCTGCATTTTTGGGCTACCTGGTGCGAACCGTGCGCTCGCGAGCTGCCCGCCTTACTGACCTTCGCAGAACAGATGGCGCCCATGGGCGTGACCCTCTTAGCGCTCAGCCTGGACACAAGCTGGGAGAATGTGGCCACCTTCTTCAAGGGCGAGATCCCTCGCGAGGTCGTTCGAGGCACCACAGGGGAAGAGGCTGAAGCCTACAACGTAACCCCGATTCCGCAGACCTTCTTTATCAATAGCTCAGGCGAGGTTGTCTTGCGGGCTCGCGGCGCCAGGGATTGGACACGGCGGGCTGCGGCGCGCACAGTGCTGGCTCTTCGGTGAAACAATGAGTGAGTGTGGCTGCCAGCACGAAGCGAAAAATTCCACAGAGCGGCGCGTGCTGTGGATCGCGCTTGCCCTCAACGCCGCTATGGCGATCGTGGGCAGTGTAGCGGGTTGGATTGCGCACTCGACTGGCTTGATTGCGGACGCTTTGGATATGCTCTCGGATGCGAGTGCCTACGCGATAGGGCTGGTGGCGATCGGTCGGACGGCTCGCTTCAAGGCCAGCGCGGCCTTTGCTAGTGGAAGCATGTTGCTCCTGTTGGGCCTAGGTGTGCTCCTCGAAGTGGGGCGTCGGGCTTGGTTTGGGAGCCAGCCTGAGGGCGGGTGGATGATCGCTGTGTCGTTGATTTCACTAGTGGTGAATATTACCGTGCTACGGATGCTCACGCCTTTGCGCACGGGTGACGTTAACTTGAGAGCTAGCTGAATATTCACTCGTGCGGACGTGGTCGCCAATATCGGCGTCGTCGTTTCCGGCGTGCTCGTGACGCTCACGAACACTCGCTATCCCGATCTTGTCATCGGTTTGCTCATCGGACTGTACGTGTGCCACGTAGCGAGGGAGATTTTGGCGGAAGCGCGCCAAGTCAGACGTCTTTCCTAACGAGCTTCAAGCCGTCGCACCCTGGAGCCCTGGCGGCCACACAAGTCGCCGAGCGGCGGGTCGCGCTAGCATGTACGCGATAGTTCCCGCAACAATCAGCCCCGCTGCGACCACAAGTGCCAATATGAACAGGGCCGGCATCACGGCCACATAGATTGTGGAAACCCCGGTCAGGGCCAAGAGCGTCCAACCCGCCACCAACGTCGCCGTCGCAAACTTCAAGCGCGATAAGCGCCGGGAGTCGAGCGGGCCGAGCTGTTCCAAAAGCAATTGTTCTTGGCGCCAATACATCTCAAATACTCCGTGTCATCAAAGGGGCGACATCAACACCGCTACCGCGGCATCCAAGAGAGCACTTAGTTCTGCCGCAACGTGGTGCGGCCGAGCGAATGCGCACCCCCACTCCGCAGGCACTTGAATGCCTGCGGAGCAAGGTCTCCAGGCAGCCACTCGCGGCTTCAAGTTACCACCAACGCCTAAACTTTCCGTTATGGCGCCGGTGCCGCTCGACACGCGGATCCCACGGCGCGGTTTGCCTGAGGAACAGCGACGCGCAGCCAATGAACGCTGCCGCAAGGCCGAGGCCCGTCAGAGGTATCGTCCCACTCGGTCGCACCGCCGCCGCCTCACGCGGCTCTTGTCCAGGCACAGGTTCTGCAGGAGGCGGGCTCCATGTCGGGATCGCGCGCTCGCCCCCTCCGTGGAGCTCCTCCAGGTTACGAGTGAGCGCAACCCAATCGAGTTGCTCCGCAGTGGGTGTTTCCGATGGGTTTGATTTACTTTTTTTGGTCATACCAATTTCTCCATTTCTGTTGTTAAAACGCCTAAAATTTAGGCTGGAACACGCACACACCCTCCCCTACTCTTCCCTTGCGGCGCCCTCGCCGGCGGCCGCAAGGCACAACACCTCTTGGGCGAGCTCAAGCGCGTTGGCGTGCGCCTCCACACCACCGGCGAGCACCTCGAGCGCCAAACGAAACCTCAGGGCCGCGACCACTGCCCGCGCGAGGCTTATCGCTAGGGCCTCCTGCTTCGCCTCCGACTCTCCGGCGGCCATCGCCAGGAGGTACGCTGTCGCTATCGCGCGCTCATGTCGCGCGCCATGAGCTGCGGGAGTCCGGCGGAAACCGCTGGAATTCGAGCCGTCAGCGTTCTCCCCGTTTCCTTCAATTTCGTACAAGTTCAGCGAGATTCGTGCTTGTTCAGGCGGGTTCGATTCCCGGCGCCTCCACCAACGCCAGCTTCGCTGGCGTGGTGAGTCGACGGGTCTCGGTCACAAGCTCGCTTCTTCGAAGCTCGCTTTTGTGGTCGATTCCCGGGGGGCAGACGGGTTTGTCGGACACCTGCATCGCCAAACTCATCACCCCCGCTCCGCGAGCTCGAAGAAGCGGCAGAAGGCATTGGCGAGCTCCATGTGTCTTGGAGTCTTGCACTGGACGCGAAAGAGAGAGGGATTTCCGACAACCACCGAAACGCAACGTGCTCGGGAGATCGCCACGTTGAGGCGATTCTTGCTGTAGAGAAACTCCATTCCCCGCGGCGCGTCTTCTGGCGAGGAAGTCGCGAGCGAGTAGATCGCGATGGGGGCTTCCTGACCTTGAAACTTGTCTACCGTCCCCACGGCTACGTTGTGTGGCAGGTGTTTACGAAGCTCCGCGACCTGCGCGTTGTAGGGTGTGATGACGAGCACGTCTTCGGGAGTCAGTCGCGCATCCTTGCCATCCTTGCTTGTCCACGTCGCCCCCGAGGTGAGGAGCTCGGTCACCAGCTTGCCGATGTGCTTGGCCTCTTCGGCTGACTCGTTCGTGTTGCCACGGTGTTCGACTCCTATGAAGCGCAGGCCGACACCACCGAAGAGCCCCGTTGCGTTGACCTTCTGCTCTGAAAGATTTGCTCGAGCACTGAGCCTCGCCTCGTAGAACACTTCGGAGACGTAGGCGCACACAGCGGGATGCATTCGCCACGTTTCGCCTAGAAAAATTCCGGTATTGGCGTCGAGTGTTGCTCGCCCACCCAGCATGTGACCAAGAGCTGAAACCTCCGCTCCGGGGGGATGCACGCCCTTGAGAGGCTGGTCGAGCTGCTGCGGGTCACCTAGGAGCACGAGGCCGTTCGCCGCTTGGGCGCACGCTACCACATTAGCCAGCGAGATCTGGCCCGCTTCATCCACAAAGAGCACATCGACGGCGCCCTTCATCTCTTCCCGGGACCAGAGCCAGGCGGTGCCCGCAGCCACGTTCGCACCTGCCTCAAGGCTCTCCACAACGTCCGCGTTGGTCTTTGCATTCGTGACAAATTCGTGAACCGGCTCGTCGTCGTCCGTTTTCTGAATGCAGTTGAGACGCGCTCGCTGATTCTCCGCTAACTTGCACGCTTCCTTGAGAAGCTTCCCGATGACTTTGTGGCTGTTCGCAACGATGCCCACTCGCTTACCCGCGCGAACGAGCGCGACAATCATCTCGGCGCCAAGGTGAGTTTTCCCCGCGCCCGGAGGCCCCTGTACCGGGAGTACCGACCCGTCAACGGCGAGAGCGAGCTGCTTGCCGATCTCGACCATCTCCTCGGCGGTTCGCGCGTCTTCAATGCGGACGCCCGAAGGAATAACAGGAGGCTCTCGCATGAGAAATGCGCGCTCGGTGCGGAAGTCACCTGGCCGCGAGTTCATCCCGTTTTTGGCGACCCATCCTCCGAGGCGCATCAGGCTCGCCTTCTGCTCGCTCGTACCGACGATGTCCTTCTCGATTAATGCTGAAGGGTGCGGCTTTTGGCTAAGACTGGGACCGCGCTTGAGGACGATGGTGCAGTCCTCCTCATTTAGGGTGTGCAGCGAGCCTGATCTTTCTCGTGTTCGTGGGTCCACGAGGTCGTGCGCCTGGGCAATCCCGAACTCCTGGGGAGGGAAGCGATAGCGGTGGAGGGTGGATTTCTTCTCCTTGCCGGCTTCCCCTTCGTACACAAGCCCACCGAGCGGCGCGGGATCTTCAACAAGGTCTTCATCCGACAGCTCGCACTGACGAAAGAACTCCGACCACACGGACTTGTCCTCGCGGCGATGCCAATCTAGGAGCTGCGCGAGAAGCCACTGCGCTTGTTGCTCGGCTGAACGAAGGGTCGCATCGTCAGGTATCGATGCCGTGAGCTCTCGTTCAAGAGCCTCCACCTCGGCCGCGCGCAGCTCTTGCTTTTCGGACGCTACCTCGCCGGGCTCAGGTCGAGCGAATATCCTCCCCGCCTTCGTTTGGAGTTCATGTCTGCGCTCCTCAAGCCAGTCTCGCAGAGCCAACGTAGAAGCGCAGTCATCCTCATTGTAGGCCGCAATCGTGGCAATGAGCTCAGCTGGTGGCTCCTCGGTTGTCCTCCGGTCAAACCAAGTGGCCATTGCCACAAGGCAGACCCCCGCGTCTCGAAGGCTCGCCCTTCTCGAGAATCTGTAGAGGGCCTCCATCTTCTTGATCGAGTAGCTCTCGACAGACGCGCGCACCCCCTGCCGAATCACTCGATAAAGATCGACAAACACCTTACCGCGAAGGAGATCGTCGAGCTCGTCCTCGCAGGTATTGTGCCTTGCTGCGAGCCGCCTAAACGCGGTGGGCTCGTACGGCGCGTAGTGATAGAGGTGAAGATTCGGATCTTGGGCGCGGCGCTCTCGCACGAACTGCATAAAGTCTTCGAAGGCACGCTTCTCCTTGGCACGGTCGGTCCCCCAGAAAGCCGTGAAACGTCCACGTTCTGGGCCCGCCTCGATCACACCAATGAGGTACTCGATGCCCCCCTCAAGAACGAGCGGATCACCTTCAATGTCCACAAACAAATCGCCCGGCGATGGCTCGGGCAAAATGAGCAGGCCTCGGTTGGCGTCGGTTTCGTCGAGAAGCTCATAGATGACGCGCCCCTCCGCTCTGCCAGCGCCTTGAATCCGCGCTTGCTCGCGAATTCGGTCGAGCGAGAGGGGAGCGATATTAGCGACGGCCTTCGTTCGTGGGAGAGATCCGAGAGCCGTGAGCGTGGCAATTCCCGCTTGTCGAAGTTGTTCTCGGTGCCGCGAGGTAAGGCCAGCCACGAGGCTGAGATCGTCATCGTCTCGAAGCTGCTTTTCGCAGGATTCCGCCCAATGGCAGATGTCGCAATGTTCGATCGGGCTCGGGTAAGTTGCCAACGCCGCCGACGAGACCGCACCCTTCACGTCCGACGCCACGCGACGGAAGTAGGCCAGGTAGCTCCGGGTGGCGAAACGCTGTTCGGTTCCGTCACCAAGCACGATGTGCATGAATTCGGGGAGAACCCCTTGGGCTGCTTCGAGGAGCTGCGAGTAGAGGCAAAGCTGGATCAGTGCCCGCCCTTTGGCCTCGCGCGACAGCTTTGTGTCGAACACCTCGTAGGAGTGCTGGCCGAGCAAGCTGGGCGTCTCCACTCGAACGAGAAAGTCAGCGCGACCAAACCACCCATTTCCGTGGAGTACCCCTTGGTAAATGACATCAGCGCCACGCTTCATGGCGTCGAGGGTGCGTGCGGCGCCATCTTCCTGGGATATCTTGGAGTTGAGCTCTTCGACCGTCTTGCCTTGCGTCTTCAAGTTATCGAGATACGCGCGTTCGTGATCATCGCCGAGCTTGATGAGGCGGGTGGTCACCGCACTGTAGGTGTTTGGGCGTACCCGTCGCCCGCGCATCGCGTCCACTTCGAGGGTCACGAGATGGCCACACGCGGAGAGATCCGCAACGTCGGTCGCTGATAACTGCACGGACCCGTCGAACTCTTTCATGCGCTGGCTTCCTCCTCATACTCCTCGAGCACTGAATCTGAAAGGTGCTCAAGATGCTTCACACTCGCAAGTTCTCGGATGCTGTCGTACGAAAGGAACGTGCAGCGCTCGGCAAGCGCCTTGCCCTGGAGAAGCGAGAACACGGGACGACGAATCTCATCAAAAACCTTCTGCTTCCGAGCTTCGGGAGCGGCGATATGCAGCCGAATATCCATATTGGGCTGAAGTGCCAAAAGATCGGCCATTCGCAGGATGCCGGAATAAATAGCCGTCGTGTGCTCCACCTCGAACGCGCGCGCCATCGATCTCCCCTTGAGCCAGAGGACATCAATGTTCTCGATCGTGCGCAGGGTCGTATTGTCGTAGTTTAGTGGCAGGGCATCGAGTAAAGCCTTGTCCACACTCGGCGCCTCCTTTAGCACTGCCGCTCGATCTGGCGCTGGGATCCAAACGCGGAAGCCCATTCGTGCGCCCACTTGGGCAAGAAGAGCCTGCACTTTGATGGACTCGCGAGCCTCGGGAATGCCTTGGATTTCCTTCGGTTCGGCCCGATCGTCGGGTACGGACACCGTTACCTCACCGTCTTCGCGGCGCACCTTGTGCGGCTGGAGCGCGCGGGCCTCGGCGGCGTCGAGCGCGTACTCCTTCGGCTTGGCAGCCTGAGCCCGAAGCAGTTCGTCGAGGAACTTCGCGTCTTCATCAGAGATCCGCCCAAGGCTCGTTCGTACGGCTCCGGTCCACGTCGTCGAATCCGGTTCGTGTTCCTTTGTGAACGAGAGGCGCGACCAGATGCTTTGCTCGTGAATCGGAATGCCATCTCTTGGTGGCAACCAGACCAACGGCTTCACTTTGAAGCGCACAACGAAAGGGTCGTCCTTCTCGACGAACAGCGGGGAAGCATCCTCAAAGGGCTCGCTCACCACCTCGAGTAAACCAACCCAACGCGATAGCCGAGTGAGGTAGCAGATGAATACGTCACCGCGTTTTACGCGCTCCGCAGCCTTTCGATGCCGAATGCGAAACCCCGATATGCCGCGATCGGACGCCGAAAACATCGCATGGGTTTCCGGCGAGAACAGGTCAAGAAAGTAGGCCATAGTGCGCGATTCATCCCCTTCAAATTGGCGGCGGGCTTGCACTCACGAACGCGGACGAACGCCACCGTCTCCCTTCAACGAGCTCGTAGGTCACAAGGAGCCCGAGCGCGGCGAGGCTGTCAAGTACCTCGCTCACGTCGTCGATCTTGGCACCCTTGAAGTTCGCTGCGACGTTCTCGGCGGACCATTCGGTAGATGACTTTGTTACGAGGTCGCGCACGGTGGCGATCTGCTCGGCGAGCTTCTTCGGCCACGAAGGCACGGTGGCTTTCGCCTTTAGCGCAGGTTTACCATCCTCATCCTCATCGTCCCCATTGGGCTCGGTCGGCAGCTCCACCTGCTGCATTGGAGCGGCTTTCGAGGATGGATTTTGAAACTCGGGGCGGAGCCAGCGAACGAGACCGCGTTTTTCTTCCTCGGCTCGCTCCTTGTTCAGTGCTACGAGGCGCTCAAGGATCTGTTCGTCTGTTAGATCGTGGGGCCAGCCATACGCGTCGAACACTGCGGCGTCGAGATCGTCGTGGAGCTTCTTGAGTACGGAGACGAGGCCTTGTTCGTGAATTACTTTGTCTTTCGCGCTGAGAGCGTCATCCGAGCGGAGCTTCTCGAGCACGTTGTACATGCCAGTAATGGTCAGGTCCGGATGCGCCGCTTGCCGAGCTTTACGGTGCTCGTCCAGTTCAGTTGCCACGCCGCCGACGCGAGCCGCGCTTCCGTCGAACACCGGAAATGGAAATTGGTCGAAGCACTTCGACTTCACGTACGTTGGGTCATCGCCGACGCCAAGGCGAGCGCCAACTGCTAACGCCCACACGAGGTGAACGCGCGACGACAGAACTCCAAGGTGCGCCGGTTCCGCCAGTGCCACAACGATGAGTTTGCTATCGGCAATGGTGGTAGCCGGCACGAATGCGAAAACTCGATGTTTGGCCGTTTTCACGGTGGCGATGTAACGCGTAAGATCTGAAAGTGCAGGCCGCAAATCACGGCGAGGCTCTCCGAAGATCCACCAATTGTCGCGATAGGTGGCTCGATTATTCTGGTCTCGCTCAGGTTTTACACGTTCCACCACCCATTGGTAGACGTTCGGCAAGCGTGTTCGTACTTCTGCCTGTTGTAGACCAAACAGGTCGATGATGAACACGTCGCGAGTCTTCTGTTGAAGGTCTCGTCCATTCACGTACGGTCGGACCACTGAGATCGCGCGCGGCTCGGTCGAGAGCAGGGCGTCCCTTTCGGACCGTTCCAAGACGAAACCCATGCCATGCGGTTTTACCCCCTCGCTGGCGAGGCCGTCATTGGACATGAGATCCACGGCATCCTGCAACGACACCCCAATGCGGAGGTCCGCTTGTATCGTTCCGGCCATCGACCTGAGTTGAACCTGCGGGGCGCCGCCCTCGTCACCCGCGGCCTCGTCGATAACCAGGGCTAGCGAGCCTTCCATTATTCCAGCAGTACAAACAGTCATCGCTATACGCACTTGTGCACCTTCGGCATCGTCCACTCAGGGGTGATTCGGAATCGCGAATACGAAGGAGAGTCCGCGATCCGTCTTCGTAGCTCGCTCAACCACTTTGCGATTTAGAGTCTGCGCAATCGCCTTAGTGGTGATCAGGCCAAAGCGGCGAACACGGCCTACAATGGTTAAGTCTGCCGCCTTGCTCCACCAATACATCACCAAGTCAGCAGACTCCGGCACCTCGTCATAGGCACCGCGGAGAGCTTCAGCGTAGCCCGACCCCAGCGTGTCTCGCATTCTGGAGCCGCCTAGGAATGGAGGGTTCCCGACGATAAAGTCCGCTTGTGGCCAGTTTGCTTTTCGAGGATTAACATATCGATAGAGCGGTATTCGCGCGCTTTCGTCCGGCACGTCCTCGCCCGTCACCGGGCTTTTCTTCATAGTCTCCCCGTCCCAACGCGTGATCGGCTTACCCGTCTTCTCGTCGTGAACAAGCTCCTTCGAGTCGTACGCCAGCACCGCATCGCGGCACTCGATGTTCTTATAATCCCGCAGCACCGGCTCGGGAACAGGCAGGTTCTTCCCGTAGATGCGAAAATGCCACTGCAGGTAGCCGATCCAAAGCACGAGCTCGGCAATCTCCTTCGCCCAGCGTTTTACCTCGATGCCAAGAAACTGTGATGGCGTAACGCGCACGCTCTCCATGTGCAGAAGCTCTTGCTTCTCCCCGATCCCTTCCAGTGTGGCAAGCACCTCGCCCTCGAGTCGCTTGAATAGGTCGAGCGTTACATAGAGGAAATTACCCGAGCCGCACGCAGGATCGAGGACGCGCGTGGTCGCAAGCTTCTTGTGAAACTCCCGCACGAGGTTTGCGGCGTCTTTCGTCTTCTTCTTCGCATCCTTATCGGTCTTTGCGCCGTGAGCATCGCCGATCAGCTTCCGTACCTGCGCCTGAACGAGGTCCCAGTCGGAACGGAGTGGCTCCTCAATGGTTGGACGAACGAGCCGCTCGACATACGCGCGTGGCGTGTAGTGGGCGCCAAGACGATGCCGCTCTTTGGGGTCGAGGGCGCGCTCGAGAAGAGTGCCAAAGATGGCCGGCTCTACGTCGGCCCAATTGCACTCGGCCGCCATGAGCAAAAGCCGGAGGGCGTGTTCGTCCAGTGGGAGCGCGGACGGCTGCGCAAAGAGACCGCCATTGAACTTGAGGAGACGCCCTACGGTGAAGAAGTCCCCACCCTCGTTCATTGCGCGCCAGAGAGACTCGATTCCGCCGGGAAAGGACTTGGGGCTCTTGATCCAGAAATCGCGCAATGCGTTCGTGAAGGTGCCTTCGCCAAGGAGACCAACATCCTCGGCGAACATGGTGAACAGGCAGCGCATAAGGAAGGTTGCGACTGTCTCTGGCGGATGCTTGTCCGCCTCTAGTTTCTTCGCGAGATTGGCGATGTATGGAGCTGATCCGATTTGCTGGACAGATTTCATAGGACTATGCCGCCAACTTTTGAGCGATGCAAGATTCAAAAGTTGATGGGCTCAGGTTTCCGAGAAACGTGTGAATGCGTTTCCGATTGTAGAACACCTCAATGTATTCAAAGACATCTGCTTTAGCTGAAACGCGTGTGGGGTAAGGAACATCACTCGCAAGTTCCTTTTTGAGAGAGGCAAAGAAGCTTTCCGTTACGGCATTATCCCAGCAATTGCCTTTGCGACTCATACTTTGAACCACCTCATAGGGTTGCAGCATGCTTCGAAATGCTGCGCTAGCGTATTGGCTACCTCGATCAGAATGAAAGATGAGGCCCGGCGGTGGAACCCGAAGCGCTGTCGCCATGTCAAAAGCGTTGCACACGAGCGACGCTGTCATTCGTTCGCTGAGAGCCCAGCCCACGACCCTCCGTGAGAATAAGTCGATGACGACAGCGAGGTACAGCCAACCCTCTTGCGTCCACAGATAGGTGATGTCACCCGTCCACACTTCGTTGGGCTCGGCGACTTCGAATTGTTGCTCAAGCAGATTGGGCGAGATGGGATTGTCGTGAGCTGAGTCCGTGGTGTGTTTGAACTTTTTTCGAGATTTGGCCGCTAATCCTGCCTCTTTCATCAATCGGGCAATGCGCTTGCGGCTGACGTTTACGCCCCGCGCCGAGAGCTCCAGGTGAACGCGCGGCGCGCCGTAGCGCTCCTTGCTCGTCTCGAAAATTTCCTTGACGGTTCCGGTGAGCTTAAGATCGGAGCGCTCGCTAGCTGATTGCGGCTGTTTGGCCCACGCGTAGTACGCGCTTGGTTTCACCGTCAGAACGCGGCACAGGGTAGAAACTTCGAATTCGGCCTTCTCCGCGTGGATGAATCGGTAGATTTCTACTCGATTTCCTTCGCGAAGAAGGCCGCGGCTTTTTTTAATATGGTTCGCTCAATCTTTAGCTGCTCGTTTTCCTTGCGAAGGCGCCGATTCTCCTGCTCCATACTCTCCCCTCTGTCGTTGCGCTTGGCTGTAAGCTCATGCCTTAGCTGCTTACGCCACACATAGAGCTGGTTGGGGCGCACGCCGAGGTCGTCGGCCACCTCGGTGACGCTGCGATCACCCCGGGCTTCCACCAGCCGCACGGCCTCAAGCTTGAACTCTTTCGTACGCTGTTCTTTCTTCTTTGCCATGGTTTGGACTCCAAGAGATTACTCTCTTTGTTAGGTGTCCAACAAACCGGATCAGGTCCACATCGCGCGGTTGAAAGGCATCACCGAAGGAACAAGTCCTGGTTCTCTTCTGGAAAACCGTCTGGTCGGCAGATGGGTTCAAAATTCCGTGTTGGACACTATTTCCCTCCGCGAGAACGGCCGACAGTTCCAGTCGGCGGAAAGAACCGCGGCCACATCTGGCGCGAGGAACGCGGTTCAGCCGGACGGGGTTGCAGATCAGACACTTTGGAAGTCGGAGGACAGCATTGCACAAGGGCTACGAAACATCGCGGGGTTCCTCTTCGGCGCGTTTCCAAACGAGGTTAGAAAGGACAGCACGCTGTACGAGGTTAAGTCACTGAAGCAGGGCAGTACCATCCATCTGTCCGATTCAAAGCACCAGATTCGAGGTCTAATTGATGTTGCGTCAAAACAGGAAGCAGCAAGAACGACATCTGGATTGCCTCCTGTCCTCCGATTCGTCACGACGGGCGGCGTTCAAATTGGCGCCGACGTGATTGCGGAAGCTTCAAAACGAGGCGTCCTAATCGTCCACCACACGATCGAGGAGGTCCTTGACACTGACACACATGAATCTCGGGTCAGAATCGGGGCGGGGCACGTTTTGAACCCCGGCGTTCTGTCGAGGCGCAACGTTGAGCTTCCGATCGGTGCACCCAGTCGAGCAGGGAAATGGCACGATCATGCGCCCGAATCCCATAGGATGGATGATTGAACGTGCCCAGGAAAGTCGCGACTGCTCTGACGAACAAGGCCGCCATGCGCCTCATTGAGGAGCTTGGCGGTCAACTCGACCGGGAACACAAAGACGACCTGGGACGTCGGGCGTATTTCTTGTCGGATGGACGCTACTTAACTGAGCTCGACGAGAATAGAAGTTGGCGCCTATGGCCCTCGGTGCAGGTCTTTCGGAATGTGGTGCTGAGCGTCGTGACTGGACAAGCACACGATCCGGTCGAAACGCTCATTCCCGACCCAAGAGTATTTGTTGATGGTGTCAAAGCGAGAGTTTCTGATTTGCTCATGAAGGCTGGAGTAGCCCCTTCCTCATCGCTTTCGGACGCGCTTCCGAAGGTTGACGCATTGGTGTTGAGTCGATCCGGCGACTACTGGACGAATAACAAGGACCGGTTCTGGATGCTGTGCGCATACCTAGGTGAACTCCTTCGCGAACGAACCGGCGGAGCTTGGGTAGGCGAGGGAAACCATGCCGTTGTGAAAGTGCCCAATGGGCCTGCATTGGATCCTGGCACTGCGATAGTTTGTCACGCTGACGAAGCACCGAGAGGCGGCTTCGCACTAGGTCCGATTGTGCGAGAACTACTTACTGACATTTCCATTGACGGCGCCACTTCGCGCTAGAAAAGCATGCCTAATGATCCACGTTAAGCCGCAGCCGCAGCGGCTGTCGGCTTCAACGTTCAATTAGGCCTCCGACTGTGCTAGAAGCCCCAGGTTTCGCATGTTATCCGCCCCGCAGCTCAGCCAGCGCTTCCAGAATTCGCGCGACCGCAGCGGGCATATTCCGCAAAACGACCTCATGCGGGAGCCGGACGACACGGAAGCCGAGCCTTCCGAGCTTCACATCTCGGCGAGCATCATTTTGGACCCGGCTGAGATGACAGCGCCCGTCCACTTCTACGATGATCTTCGCATAGCGAGGAAGGACAGGTCAGTTGAGTACTTCGTCCAGTGTCTTAGCCGTCAACACAAGTTCACCACAACGCTCGATCTCCGCCGTCGACGCCGCCATCAACCGCTGCTCCACGCTTGTGGGCAGCTCGCCGAACTTTCGCCGCAGAAGCTTCAAGAGGAGCTTGGCCTCGCCCTGAACAATGCCTTCTTGCCTGAGTTGTTCTGCGCCAGTCATAACGTTCTCCACGACGTCGGGGTGAATGCGGCTCGCGATTTGCACCAGGGGCTGAGGAGCCACCTCCCCGACCCTCAAAGCGTACTCCAGCATCTTCGTCACCGCCACAATCCCATTCGGCAGCCCTGCCACTGCCTTGAAAATCTCAAACCAGCGCTCCAAATCTGCCGCCAATGTCTGGCTGCCACGGGCTGTTTTCAGCAGAAGCAGCGTCAAGAGCGCGGCGCTGGACACCGTCCGCGCCCGAAGCTCATCT
>JANRKO010000070.1:0-78854 GCA_033763455.1 Polyangiaceae bacterium | reverse complement strand
GGGCGTCAAGATGGTGATGCCCGGAGATAACGTCACGGTTGAGGTTCAGCTCCTCACCACGGTGGCGCTTGAAGAGCAAATGCGTTTCGCCATTCGCGAGGGTGGCCGTACCGTCGGCGCCGGCGTCGTCACCAAGATCCTCGAATAGGGTCTGGCAATAAGTTTCACGTTCATCATTAACCAGACAAGGCCACTTGCCATATGCCCGATGTAACAAAGATCCGAATTCGGCTAAAAGCGTTCGATCACCAGCTGCTCGATAAATCCACTACGGATATCGTCGAAACGGCTCGGAGGACTGGCGCTCGCGTTGCCGGCCCGATCCCTCTGCCCACAGGGCTCCGCCGCTACACCGTTCTGCGTGGTCCCCACGTGGACAAGAAATCGCGAGAACAGTTCGAAGTGAGGACGCACAAGCGCCTTATCGACATCCTCGAACCTACTCCTCAAACCCTAGACGCTCTCATGAAGCTCGACCTGAGCGCCGGTGTGGACGTCGAGATCAAGAGCTGATGAGGGAATGAAGCATGGCAAAGCTCGATGTTTACAATTTGAAGCGTGAAAAGGTCGGCGAGGTTGAGCTCTCCGACGAGGTGTTTTCGACCGAAGTGAAGGAGTATCTCCTGCACGAGGTGGTTCAGGCGCAGCTCGCCTCACGGCGAGCTGGTACGAAGGCTGGCAAGGAGCGCTCTGCCGTCGCAGCTTCTAAAAAGAAGCTGTACAAGCAGAAGGGTACGGGCCAAGCGCGTCATGGTCAGATCTCAGCACCTACGTTTGTTGGTGGTGGCCGCGCTCATCCCCCCAAGCCTCAGGACTTCAGCTACCGGCCCCCGCGCAAAGTGCGTCTCGGGGCGATGAGGAGTGCGCTCAGCTATCTTCTGAAGCAAGGTCGCATCACCGTGGTCGAAAATATTGACCTCGGCGAAGTGAAGACGAAGCGCCTATTGAATGTGCTCTCGGAGCTCAAGACGAGCGGAAAGACGCTCGTAGTGGATGGCAAGGAAAACGCCAACCTCCGCTTGTCGATCCGGAACATGCAAGACAACCAATTCTTGCCGCCCGAGGGCGTCAACGTTTACGACCTCCTGTGCCATGAGCACCTGGTCGTTTCGCGTCAAGCAGCCAAGGCACTCGAAGCCCGCTTGCTGGAGGTTAAGTCATGAATCTGGATGAAATCATCAAGCGCCCCATCGCGCTCACCGAAAAGGCAGCTCGGTTAAAGCTAGACAATCAGGTGGTGTTCGAGGTTGCCCTCACCGCCAACAAGATCCAGATCCGGCAGGCCGTGGAAGCCATGTTTGGCGTCAAGGTTACGGATGTGAACACGCTGGTGCAGCGTGGCAAGACCAAGCGCATGGGTCGCCAGGATGCTAAGCGCCCCAATTGGAAGAAAGCCATCGTCACCCTCCGAAAGGGCGATGACATTCAGTTCTTTGACGAGTCGGAGGAGTAACAGTTTCCATGGCTATTCGTCTTTTCAAACCAACTTCCCCAGGTCGCCGCGCTTACACCGCGCCCGATTTTGCGGAAATCACCACCCAGAAGCCTGAGAAGCGCCTTACCGAGGCCCAATCGAGCACGGGTGGCCGCAATGCCTACGGGCGCATCACCAGCCGCTTTCGTGGTGGCGGGCACAAGCAGCGTTACCGGGTTATCGACTTCAAGCGCAACAAGATTGGCGTTCCGGCTCGAGTTGCGACCATTGAATACGATCCCAATCGCACGGCGCGCATTGCGCTTCTTCACTACGCCGATGGCGAGAAGCGCTATATCTTGGCGCCGGATGGCCTCAAAGCCGGTGATACCGTGCTCTCTAGCCGCAACGCTGACATTCAGCCCGGCAATTGCCTCCCCATTGGAGTGATTCCGACGGGCACCTCGATTCACAACATCGAGATGAAGAAAGGTAAAGGGGCACAGCTCGTGCGCTCGGCCGGCGTCGTCGCTCAGCTCATGGGCAAAGATGGCGACTACGCGCAGGTGAAGTTGCCGAGCGGTGAGGTGCGCAAGATCCACGTCGAGTGTCGCGCCACGGTCGGTCAGGTTTCCAACCCTGATCACCAAAACGTGAGCCTCGGCAAAGCGGGTCGTGCGCGTTGGTTGGGTCTACGGCCTCACAATCGCGGCGTCACGATGAACCCAGTCGATCACCCGATGGGTGGTGGTGAAGGCCGAACCAGTGGTGGTCGTCACCCGTGTTCGCCATGGGGGCAGCTCTCCAAGGGCCTCAAGACTCGCAACAACAAGCGTACGGACAACATGATCGTGAAGCGCAGGGATAGGAAGTAACGATGCCGCGAAGTATTAAGAAAGGCCCGTTCATCGACGGGCATCTGATGTCGAAAATCGCAGCTGCCCAGACGGACAGCTCGAAGAAGGTGATCAAAACCTGGTCGCGGCGCTCCACGATCCTCCCTGAAGCCATCGGCCTTACTTTCGCTGTTCACAACGGCCGCAAGTTCGTCCCGGTCTTTGTGTCCGAAAATATGGTCGGCCATAAGTTCGGCGAGTTCGCCCCCACGCGCACCTTCCAGGGGCACTCCGGCGACCGAAAAGCCGTGAAGGGCAAGCCCTCAGCTGGGCCTTCCGCGGCTCCCCAGAAGCGCTAGCTTCACATGGGCGCATCCGTTCAGCGTCCGTAACGGCGCTGAACGGCACCATCCCTTGTGTTCGATCCTGTTCGGATCGCAAAAGAAATTAACCGTGCGGAAGGGTTGCACTGCCAGGAGCCCTCTGCTACGAACCGCGCCTCCCTAATCGGGGTCGAACAGCTCTCAGGCTGTTTCTCCCCGACTCTCTTCTTCTGGGCACACAGAACTTCGTCGTTCTACGCAGCTCAGGGTCGGGCGAGATGGTCATCCACCATCTAGGGTCGGCGGGTCTGAAAGGAAACTGTCGATGATAGCTACAGCAAAAGCACAATTTCAAAGGATAGCTCCGCGCAAAGCCCGCATGGTCATTAACTTGGTCAGGGGCCGAGATGCGGCTGAAGCTTTGCAACTTTTGGACTTCACCCCAAAAGCGGCGGCGCCCATCGTCAAGAAGCTAATCGCCAGTGCCATCGCTAACGCGCGGCAGAAGCGGCCGGATGTGGACGTGGATGCTCTCTTCATTAGCCGTGCCACCGTCGACAAGGGGCCGAACTCTCACATGCGCCGCTGGCGGCCGCGAGCCATGGGCCGCGCCACTCAGGTCACCAAGGGCGTTAGCCACATCGCGATCGAATTGGATCAACGCTAAAGGTCGTTCAGTATGGGACAGAAAACTCATCCGTATGGCTTCCGACTGGGCGTCATCAAGACGTGGACCAGCAAGTGGTACGAAGACAAAAATTATTGCCAGTGGTTGCACGAAGATCTTCGGATCAAGCGTGCCGTCAAGCAGTACCTCTACAACGCAAGTGTCGCGAGCGTTGAGGTCGAGCGTGCCGCGAACAAGGCGAAAGTAATCGTGTACACGGCTCGCCCTGGCATGGTCATCGGTAAAGGTGGCAAAGGGATTGAAACGCTAAAAAGCGGCAATCTCGACTCCGCCGCTAAGGGCGAGACCAAATTCCCCGGCGTGCAATCGTTCACGAAGAACGAAGTGTTCATCGACGTTCAGGAAGTGCGCAAAGCCGAGACGAATGCGCAGTTGGTCGCGGAGAACATAGCAACTCAGCTTGAGCGCCGCATCGCCTTTCGTCGCGCGATGAAGAAGGCCATGGGCACCGCCATTAAGTTTGGCGCCAAAGGAATTCGCCTCCGTTGCGCCGGGCGTCTCGGCGGAGCTGAGATTGCGCGCGTCGAAACGTATCGTGAAGGGCGTGTGCCACTGCATACCCTGCGGGCTGATGTGGACTTCGGCACAGCCGAGGCTCGCACGACCTACGGAATCATTGGCGTGAAGGTTTGGATCTTCAAGGGCGAAGTCTTGCAGCGCAAGGCTCGCCGCATACCGGAGTAAGAAGATGCTGAGTCCTAAACGAACAAAGTTTCGTAAGCAGCAAAAAGGAAAGATGCGTGGCATGGCCTACCGTGGCAGCGACGTCTCTTTCGGTGAATTCGGGCTGCAGGCAACCGACTGCTCGTTCGTCACCGCGCGCCAACTTGAGGCGAGCCGTATGGCGATTCAGCGTGCCACCAAGCGCCAGGGCAAGCTCTGGATCCGGATCTTTCCCGACAAGCCGATTACCAAAAAGCCCCTCGAAGTTCGAATGGGTAGCGGTAAGGGCAGCGTGGAAGAGTGGGTGGTCGTTGTGAAGCCTGGTCGCGTTCTGTTCGAGATCGAAGGCATTCCTGAGGACAAGGCGCGTGAGGCATTCCGCTTAGCAGCTACCAAGCTTCCGCTGAACACCAAGTTTTTGACGCGAGGAGAGCTGTGATGAAAGCCAAAGATCTGCGCGAACGTGCGACAGAGGACCTCAGCCAGCTGCTGATCGAGACAAAGAAGAACCTATTCTCCTATCGCATGAAGAACGTCACGGGTCAGCTCAGCGACAGCAGTCTCCTTGGTAAGGCCCGCAAAGACATTGCTCGCATCGAGATGCTACTGCGTGAGCGGGCCCTCAAGGCGAGCGGAGGTGCAGCGTGAACACACAAGCTGAGGCAGAATCCAAAGCTGTCAACATCAACCCACGGCGCCGCATTATTGGCCGCGTCGTGAGTGACAAGATGAACAAGACGGTCGTTGTGGAAGTGGTGCGCTACAAGATGCACCCGCTCTACAAAAAGTATGTGCGCGTCCGAAAGCGTTACAAGGCTCACGACGAGAACAACACCTACAAGACCGGTGATCGTATCGAGATGATCGAACACCGTCCCATGTCCAAGGAAAAGCGCTGGAATGCCACGCGCCTGATCCGCAGCGCTGTGCAGGAGTGAGCTCCCGATGATTCAAACAGAATCCATCCTAAACGTAGCTGACAACTCGGGCGCCCGTATGGTGGTTTGCCTGAAGGTGCTCGGCGGGTCCCGCAGGCGTTACGCCAGCGTGGGCGATGTCATCGTGGTCAGCATTTCTGATGCGATCCCCAACAGCAAGGTGAAGAAGGGCGAAATCGCACGCGCGGTAGTCGTTCGCACCAAGCGCGAGCATCGTCGAGTGGACGGTAGCTACATCAAGTTCGACGATAACAGTGCCGTGCTCATTAATGCTCAGACATCTGAGCCTGTTGGCACCCGCATCTTTGGCCCCGTAGCTCGTGAATTGCGAAGCAAGCGGTTCATGAAGATCGTTTCACTCGCTCCGGAGGTGCTCTAATGCAACGCCTACGTACAGGTGACGAAGTAGTTGTCATCAGCGGAGACGATAAAGGTCGCCGCGGCCGCGTAACCAAAGTGCTGGTTGAGCGGAACGCCGTAGTGGTGGGCGGCCTGAACATGGTCAAGCGCCACCTCAGGGCAACGCCGCAGCGGCCCGGTGGAATCCTCGAAGTGGAGGCCCCTATTCACATCAGCAAAGTGATGCCGGTGGATCCAGGAACGGGGAAGCCCACCCGGGTGAAGTACAAGGTCGCTGATGGCAAGAAGCAGCGGGTTGGCAAGAGCGGTGCGCCGATAGTGCACCAGGAGCAGGGTTAAGCCATGGCTGAACAAGTCGAGCCGCGCGTTGGGGTGCGGTACAAGAGCGAGGTTACGCCGAAGCTCATGGAGAAGTTCGGGTACAAGAATCCGATGCAAGTGCCCCGCTTGCAGAAGATCGTGATCAACGTCGGCCTCGGTGAGGCTGTCGCCAACTCCAAGGTTGTTGACATCTGCGCAGCGCAAATTACGGCGATTACGGGCCAGAAGCCCATCGTTACGCGCGCGAAGAAGTCGATTGCTAACTTCAAGCTGCGTGAAGACATGCCGATTGGCGTAAAGTGCACCCTGCGCCGCGAGCGCATGTGGGAGTTCTTCGACCGGCTCGTTACTCTTGCCCTTCCACGTGTTCGCGATTTTCGCGGCACGAGTGTCCGCGCCTTCGATGGTGCGGGCAACTACACGCTCGGTCTGAAAGAGCAGACCGTTTTCCCGGAAATTGAGTTCGACAAAGTCGACAAACCGCGGGGCATGAATATCACTTTCGTGACCACCGCCAACACCAACGAAGAGGCCAGGGAGCTGTTAAAGCAACTTGGCATGCCGTTCAGGAGCTAACCAGATGGCACGTGCATGTCAGTGGGCGAAGCTGAATAGCCCCCCGAAGTTTTCAACACGAGCTGTGAGCCGCTGCTACATTTGTGGCCGTTCCCACGCGGTGTATCGCGAGTATAAGCTCTGCCGTATTTGTTTCCGCGGGCTCGCGCTTAAGGGCGAGTTACCGGGCATCACGAAGGCGAGTTGGTGAAGCTATGATGACCGATCCGATCTCCGATATGCTGTCCCGCGTACGCAACGCGGCGTTGGCTCGCCACGAGTCCACCCGAGTGCCTGCGAGCAGCATTAAGAAGGCAATCCTGGAGCTGCTCAAAGACGAAGGCTACATCGCTGACGTTCGCGAGGAAGAGTGGGGCCCCCAGAAAAGGCGCACGATCTTCGTGACGCTCAAGTATGGCAACGGCTTCGACTGCGCCTTCAAGGGCATCCGCCGCGTGAGTAAGCCGGGCCGGCGAGTTTACGTGAACCACAAAGACATTCCACAGGTGGTAAGTGGCCTTGGCGTGTCAATTCTAAGCACCTCCCAGGGTGTGATGACTGATCGCTTGGCGCGAGAGAAGCGCGTTGGTGGCGAACTCTTGTGTGAGGTTTGGTGATGGCACAAGTCGAACAAGCGATTCGCACGTCGCGCGTGGGCAAGCGGCCCATCGTAATCCCTAAGGGCGTTACGATTAACATCACGGGTCAGCGCGTGGACGCTCAGGGCCCGAAGGGTAAGCTTTCCTTAGCGTTGCCTGAAACGGTAGCGGTGAAGAAGGAGGGCGAAAGCCTCACTGTTACGTCCGGCGGTAATCCAAGGGATTGCGCTCGGCTTCAAGGGCTTGGGCGTGCACTCCTAGCGAACATGGTTCTCGGTGCTTCCGTGGGTTTCGAAAGAACGATGGAGCTCGTGGGTACCGGTTATCGCGCTGAAGTGAAGGGTAACACCATCACGCTTCAGCTGGGGTTTGCTCGCCCGCGAGTGGTTGAGCTGCCCACAGGCATTTCGGCGGTTGTTCCGCCGGACTCCAAGGGCACGCAGATTGTGCTTACGGGCGCGGACAAGTGCTTGATCGGGCAAGTTGCTGCGGATCTGCGTCGGCTTCGGCCGCCAGAACCGTACGGCGGCAAAGGCATTCGATATCGAAACGAAGCGATCCGTCGTAAGGCGGGCAAGGCTGGCAAGGCTCGCAAGTGAGCGTAGTCGTAAGGTTTAGGTCACGTCATGGGAATTGAACTTTCAGCGCGGGAACGCAGGAAATTCCGGATTCGGAACAAGATCTCTGGCACGAATGAGCGTCCGCGGCTCACGGTGTTCCGGAGCTTGGGGCACATCTACGCGCAGGTTATCGATGACGCGCTTGGGCAGACACTAGCAACAGCCTCCACGCTGTCGCCGGATTTGCTCACCGCCGTCAAGACCGCCAATAAGACGGATGCGGCCAAGAAGGTCGGCGCCCTCATCGCGAAGATCTGCATCGAGCGCAAGATTGATAAGGTCGTGTTTGACCGCAACGGCTACCTGTATCACGGTCGCGTGAAGGCACTAGCCGACGCTGCGCGTGAAGCGGGCCTGAACTTCTAAGGACGGCGAGGACTAGAAAAGATGGCTTTTGAAACCTTTGACGAAGACCGCCTAAAAGAGCGCGTCATACACATCAATCGCGTGGCCAAAGTGGTCAAGGGCGGTCGGCGCTTCAGCTTCGCGGCACTCGTTGTCGTTGGAGATGAAGCGGGCCACGTAGGCGTCGGTCTTGGCAAGGCCAATGAGGTCCCTGAGGCAATCCGGAAGGGGAACGACCAGGCGCGTAAGAACATGTTCAAGGTGCCGATGATTGGCGCAACGATTCCGCACCACATTGTTGGTGTGTTTGGGGCTGGCCGCGTCATGCTGCGCCCCGCAGCACCAGGTACCGGAGTTATCGCTGGCGGCGCTGTGCGTGCGGTGGTGGAATCTGCTGGCATTCAGGACATTCTCTCGAAGTGCCTCGGTTCCTCGAACAAGTACAACGTGGTGAACGCCACCATTGAGGCGCTGCGCACGCTCCGCACTCCGGATACTGTAGCGAATGCCCGCAGCAAGCAGGTTGATCAGGTTGTGGGCAACTACACGGTTGCTGCTACGTCTGCCAAAGCTGCAGTTGCGCAGTCAATCGTGGCCTCAACGGGCTCGGCTTCGACTCAGGGAGCGCGCTAATGGCCCAGGTGCAACTCCAGGTGAAGCAGGTTGCGAGTGTTATCGGCAGGCCCGAGGCGCAGCGCAAAGTGATTAAAGGTCTTGGGCTACGTGGCCCCGGTTCACAAGTAGTTGTCGCCAATACGCCTTCTTTCCGCGGTATGGTCAAGAAGGTCATCCACTTGGTCGAAGTTAAAGAGGTTGCAGGATGAGCGCAATTCTATCACAGCTCGCACCCCCCGAGGGTGCGCGCAGCCATGAGCGGCGTGTAGGGCGCGGTCCCGGCGGCGGTAAAGGCAAGACGTCGGGTAAGGGTATGAAGGGCCAGAAGGCTCGGCATCCTGGTAACTTCGGCAAGCTGAATTTCCAAGGCGGCCAGACGCCCATTCAGCGTCGGTTGCCGAAACGCGGCTTCCGCGTGCCATTCCCTGTTACGACGGTAACCGTCAACGTTGGGCAGCTGGAGCGGTTGTCCGCCGGCACTGAAGTCACCGAAGAGGCGCTGCGCGCTGCTCGCTTGGTGCAGGGCCGTGGCGTACGAATCAAGATTTTGGGCGAAGGCGATCTCAGCAAGAAGCTCGTCGTGAGCGCACACGGGTTCAGCAAGTCCGCGATCGTCAAGATCGAGCAGGCTGGCGGCAAGATCGTTCAGTTGCCCTTTGGGCGCGAGCCTGCTGCGGCCTCCGAAGCTGCCAGCTAAGGGCCAATAAATGGCCGTTTTTCAGGGATTCTCCAACATCGGTAAGGTGCCCGAGCTGAGGCGCCGAATTGCCTTCACGTTGATCGTGTTGGCCATTTATCGTGTCGGTGTGTTCATCACCGTCCCTGGTGTTGATCGGCACGTGATGCGGCAGATTGTGAAAGGTCAGGGCGGGTTGCTCGGCCTTTTCAATCTGTTTTCAGGCGGAGCGCTCGAGAATCTCTCGATTTTGGCCCTCGGCATTATGCCGTACATCTCCACGAGCATCATCATGCAGCTGCTCGGCATGGTGAGCAAACAGATCGAGGAGATGCGCAAAGAGGGTGAAGCCGGGCGTCGGCGCCTCGAGCAATATACGCGATATGGTACGATCGTGCTCAGCGTGTTCCAAGGTTATGGCATTGCCATGATGCTGGAAGGCATGAATCAGACCAGCGGCACGGGAGATGTAGTGATTGATCCGGGGTGGAACTTCCGGCTCCTCACGATCATCACACTAACTACTGGCACAGCGCTGCTCATGTGGCTCGGTGAGCAGGCGACGGAGCGTGGGATTGGCAATGGCATCTCGATGCTCATGTTCGCGAGCATTGTGAGCGCTGTGCCGAGTGGGATTGCCAGCTACTGGGCTGGCACGGCCGGAGAAGTACAGCCCATTACCATCGCGGTAATTGCTTTTGTCTTCCTGGCGAGTATCGCAATCATCGTTTTTTTCGAGCGTGCGCAACGACAGATCCCCATTCAGTACGCCCGGAGGCAGGTGGGTCGGCGAGTGTACGGGGGCCAGACGGCGCATCTGCCTCTCAAGGTGAACATGGCGAGTATGATCCCGGCGATCTTCGCTTCCAGCCTGCTGATGTTCCCGGCCACGCTGGCGGGTTTCAATATCCCCGGCATGCAGGATTTTAGCGCTGTGTTGCAGAGCGGTGGTTGGGTCTTCAACACGCTGTTTGCGATGCTGATCATATTCTTCTGCTTCTTCTACACGGCAGTCACATTCCAGCCGGTGGATGTGGCTGACAACCTCAAGAAGCAGCAGGCGAACATCCCTGGTGTTAGGCCCGGCCGCCAAACCGCCGAATACATCGATCGCGTACTAACGCGGATCACCGTTGGCGGGTCCATCTACGTGGCCACGATTTGCATTGTGCCGTCTATCGTAGCCCAAGCGTTTCATGTTCCTTTCCAGTTCGGCGGAACGAGCCTCATGATCGTGGTGGGTGTTGCCCTTGAAACCGTCAGCCAGATCGAAGCACACCTCATTACGCGTAGTTACGAAGGTCTCACGGGTCCACGCACTACTCGCCTGAGCGGAAGGCGTCCGGCATGAGAATCATTCTTCTCGGGGCCCCAGCCAGCGGTAAGGGAACTCAGGCGGCAGTCTTGTGTGAGCGCTTGTCCGTCCCGAAGATCTCCACCGGCGATAGCTTGAGAGCGGCGCGAGCCCAGGGCACGGCGCTTGGGCGCGAAGCCGAGAAATACATGTCCGCGGGCAAGCTGGTCCCTGATGATGTGGTCATCGGCTTGGTCGAGGAGCGCTTGAGGCAGCCCGATGCGCAACGGGGCTTCATCCTTGACGGATTTCCGAGAACCGTACCCCAGGCGGACGCACTCGCGAAGCTCCTGGAAGCCAACAAGACACCTCTGGACGCGGTGCTCCAAATCGACGTGGCGAGGGAGCTCCTCATGGAGCGGGCCACGCTCCGGCGGACCGATAAACGGACTGGACAGATCTACCACCTTAAGTATAGTCCACCCCCCCCGGACGCCGAGCTCGACCACCGAGCCGACGATCGGGAAGAAACCGTGGCAAAGCGTTTGGACGAATACGACGCGATGACCGCCGCGCTTCTACCGCACTACTCGAATCTTAAGCTTCTCCGTCGCGTTGACGGAGTGGGCAAGCCAGAAGAAATCACTGAACGCATTTACCAAGCTCTAGGAATTTAGCCGACGGTTAACGGAGGAAACCACGACAGAAGCCACTGAGATCGGAAGTGTACTTGAGATCATGCCGAGCGCGATGTATCGGGTCCGCCTCGAAAGCGGGCGCATCATCAACGCCAGCCTGGCTCCCCAAGCCAAACACTCCATCGTGCGGTTGATAAGTGGTAGCCGAGTTCTCGTAAAAATTTCTAGTTATGATCCCAGTAGGGGACAGATTCACGGCAAGCTGAAGTAAGGTTTTGAGGTCAAGATGAAGGTCCGCCCAAGCGTCAAAAAAATCTGTGACAAGTGTAAGGTCCTCAAGCGACGCGGCGTCGTGCGTGTGATCTGCGTCAATCCTCGCCACAAGCAGCGGCAAGGTTAATTAGGAGTCGAGAACCACGATGGCACGCATCTCTGGAGTTGATCTTCCCCGGCGCAAAGCACTTGCTTATGCGCTCCCCTATATTTACGGCATCGGGCCTTCCGCTGCGCTAACCATTTGCGCCAAAGCTGGGGTGCCGAGCGATCGCAAGGTGGACGAGCTGACCGAATCAGACGTCAAAGCTATTCGCGATGCCATTGAAGCTGGCTTCAAGGTAGAGGGTGATCTTCGCCGCGAAGTTCAGCAGAACATCAAGCGGTTGATGGACCTCGGAAGCTACCGCGGGCTTCGCCATCGTAAAGGCTTACCCGTGAATGGGCAGCGAACGCACACCAACGCGCGCACGCGCAAGGGGCCCCGTAAGGGCCAGATGAGCAGGAAGGCCTAAAGATGGCTGCGACGAAGAAAAAGCGTGCCCCTAAAAAGGTTGTTCGAAAGAACGTCTACACCGGCATCGCGCACATTCGCTCTACGTTCAACAACACTATCGTGACCATTACGGATGTGAACGGCGCGGCGATATCCTGGGCGAGCTCGGGTTCGCGCGGCTTCAAGGGTTCACGTAAGAGCACTCCTTTCGCAGCTCAGCTCGCAGCTGAAGACGCCGGGCGCCGCGCAATGGAGCATGGCATGCGCTCGGTGGCGGTGTTCGTCCAAGGTCCAGGCTCTGGGCGTGAAAGTGCGCTTCGAGCGCTCCAACAGGTAGGGTTTCGAGTCACGCTCATCCGTGACGTAACGCCCATCCCCCACAATGGTTGCCGGCCGCCCAAGCGTCGCCGCGTTTAATTAGATCTCAGCGAGAAATATAGAAGATGGCTCGTTATATTGGTCCGGTTTGCAAAATCTGTCGCCGCGAGGCGCAGAAGCTCTATCTCAAGGGTGATCGCTGCTTCACGGAGAAGTGTGCCGTGGTTCGTCGCCCGTATCCGCCTGGCCAGCATGGTCAGCGCCGCTTGAAGTTGAGCGAGTACGGCCTTCGCCTTCGTGAGAAGCAGAAGGTGCGCCGCATGTACGGCCTGCTCGAAAAGCAGTTCGCCGGGTACTACGGGCAAGCTACTGGTCTTAAGGGTCGAACCGGTGAGGAGATGATCGGCCTCATTGAGCGTCGCCTCGATAACGTGCTTTATCGCATGGGCTTTGCCTCTAGCCGTGCCCAGGGGCGCCAGTTAGCCCGCCACAATCACATTCTCATCAACGGTAAGCGTGTGAACATTCCTAGCTATCGCGTGAGCCCGAACGATAAGATCGAGATCCGCGAGAAGAGCCGAAAGATCGCATATTTGCAGACCGCTCTCGCACAGTCCGAAACGCGCCCCAAGCCCACTTGGATGGACGTTGACAAGGACAATTTCTCTGGCGTGTTCCGCTCGATGCCTGTGCGCGACGAGATGAACGAGCCGATGATTCGCGAACAGTACGTGGTTGAGTACTACTCCAGATAAAATTCTATATGCGGGCAGGCTGCGGAGTGGTTGAGCGGAGCGGGTTCCCTCACCACTTGAGATGGTCGCGCAAACCCTCAACGAAGAAAGGAAGACGAAAATAATGGTGACACAAATGATGAGCCGTAACTGGCGTGACCTGATTCGCCCCAAGGCGATTACGCTGGATCCGGAGTCGAGCTCACAGTTTTTTGGTCGATTCACGTGCGAGCCTTTGGAGCGTGGTTTCGGCATTACGGTGGGTAATTCCCTCCGGCGCGTCTTGCTTGCTTCGCTTCAGGGTGCAGCCATCACGGCTGTCCGCATTGACGGCACTCTGCATGAGTTCACTGCGATTCCTGACGTCGTCGAAGACGTAACGGATATCGTCTTGAACCTGAAGGAAGTTGTTTTCAAGGCGGAGTCTCCCCGCACGTACACGGTTCGGCTGGATAAGGTCGGCCCTGGTCCCGTGCTCGCCCGCGATATCCAGTTGGTGGACGGGTTGAGTGTGTTGAATCCCGATCAGCTCATCGCGACGCTCGATAAGAAGGGTCCACTTTCGATCGAGCTCACGGTTGGTGTCGGCCGTGGTTACGTTTCTTCGGAGCGCAATAAGACGCCCACCATGCCCATCGGAACGATTCCGATCGACGCCTTGTTCTCACCGATTCGCAAGGTGAATTACACCGTACAAAATGCGCGCGTTGGCCAGGTCACTGACTACGACAAGTTGGTTCTTGAAGTTTGGACCAATGGGTCCGTGAAGCCGACCGATGCGGTGGCATTCGCTGCTAAGATCCTTAAGGAGCAGCTGTCGATCTGGATCAATTTCGAGGAGACGGAGGATACTTCGTATCAGGCGTCGCACTCGGATGAAGAGCCGTTGAATGACAACTTGTTCCGCTCCGTGGATGAGCTCGAGCTGTCTGTCCGTTCGGCAAATTGTTTGCAGAATGCCAACATCACGCTGATTGGCGAGCTTGTGCAAAAGAGTGAACAAGACATGCTCAAGACCAAGAATTTTGGTCGCAAGTCTTTGAAGGAGATCAAGGAGATCCTCACTACGATGGGTCTTGGTCTCGGGATGAAGTTCGACAGCTGGCCCCAAATGGTCGATCGCTGGAAGCAGCAACAGGCGGCTGGATAAGCGAGGCCCCAACTTGGGGCACCGAGGAGTTTGAGATATGCGACACGCAAAATCTGGAAGACAGTTCTCCCGCAACACGAGTCATCGCCGCGCGATGTTTCGAGCACTCGCTGCGAATCTCATCGCACACGAGCGCATTGAGACCACCGAAGCCAAAGCCAAGGAGCTCAGGCGAGTGGCGGAGCGACTGATCACCAGCGCGCGTCGCCTCGGCGAGGTTGCTTACACGCCGCACGTGGATCTTTCGCCAACCGACCGAGCACGTCGCTTGGCCGTGCAGCGCCACCTTGAGACGTTCCTTCGTCGCTTCGGCACCGTGATTAAGGATGGCGAAGAGACGAAGATCGATCTTATCGAGAAAGTGTTCCTCGATCTCGCAAAGCGCTACAAAGATCGCGCGGGTGGCTACACCCGAATCATCAAAGTTGGGCCGCGTCGGGGCGATAATGCCCCGATGACGCTGATTGAGTTTCTTCCGGCGGCGGCGCCTGAAGCATCCACGGCTGCAGCGAGCGCCTAATTCATACCGTTATCATCCCCGCTGGGATGAGGCGTCACGTCCGGGCAGGAGTTCTTGCCCGGACGTTTTCATTTCAGGGCCCAGGGGGTGCGGTTTTGGGGCGCCGGAATAGGATAGTGCCGAGGGCTGCTAGAGCAGCGAATGCAATGGCTAGAGCGCCCGCGTAGCGAGCTCGGGCATCTTCGGTGGCGCCGACGGCAGCTTCAAATTCGGGCTTGAGCGCTTGAGCTATTGGGCTCTTGGCGTCAGCATCCAAAGACCCCTCTAGCAGGCTCGCGTCGGCGATGCCACGAGCGAGCAGTTGGCGGGCCTCTAAGGCAAGGCGCGCGCTTTTCGCCCTGGCCTTGAGTTCTGGTTGGGTGGCAATACGTTCAGCTCGCTCGGCGGCCAATAGTGCCTGACTCACTTCTTGCGGTTTCGCGGCTTCGGCGAAGGTCAGGTACCCTGCTGCGATCTGATCGGCGCCCTCAAACTGGGGACTTCGAGTCAACACTTCATCGAACTTCTTTGCCATCTCTGCGAGCTGCCCACGAGCCAAGAGCCCGAGACCATCGCGAAAGAGCTGATGGACGCGTGCAAGGTGCAGCCGGTCAAATTCGCGAAAGAGTTCTCTAGCCATTCGTTCCCAGGACCAATCCCGCGGCGCAGTGCGGCCCACCACGTCTTCGTAGGTATCTCGAAGTTGCCACAGAGCAGTTGGCCCCATCAAGGCGAGGCTCTGACGAGCGGCTAGCCTGAGTTGGCCGCGCTCGCTGTTGGTGAAGGAGACTACGATACGAGCGGCATCGGGGTTCTTCGTTCGACCGTAGGCGCGCAAGATCTCTGGCAGTGCATTCTCGTCCGCTCCTCGTACGGCATCACTTGGAATCGCTCGGTGTCGAAGATCGAGTTGGCGTTTCGCCCAGTTGCTGATCTTGGGCGCCGGGTGGCGTTCCGTTTCAATCAGAGCGGCCACTGCTACGTCCCCCAGCTTGTCGAGTTGCAGTTGGGTATCAACGCGTAGAAAATCCCCAAACCTTACATACACATTCACGAGCGTGCGGGCTGCTTCCACCGTTCCGATCTGCGCGAGCATCCGGCTGAGCGCGAGAACAGTCACCGTTGCCTTCCAGGGTGCGGAGTCAAGGCGCGGAAATTGCTGTAGCATCTGAAGGTAATCAGGTGCCTTTGGGGTACCCCGTTCACGGCGTTCCTTCATTTCCGAAATGGCTGCCGAGCGCGCCTTCGAACGGGCTTCGGTTAGAACCTTCTTCATGTCTTCGTGCGAGCCACGGTCCGCGAGCTTGTTCACCATGCGTGCGATGGCGGGCACCCATTCCGGGGTGACCTCAAGAATTTCGGCTGTAGCGTTTTCCCGCATGAGGGCATCTGGAGCTGTGAGCCGTGAGAGAAGCTCATTCAATCGCTCTATCTGCAGAGGAGTCGCTTCACGGACACCGATATTCGGTGCTTTGGGGAGCTCGGGCAGCGGCAGATCCACGTCCGGCGCGGGTTGCGGTGAACCTTTGGCTACCGCGACGCCGCACACGAGCAGCAGAAGAATGAAGCTCCTCAAGCCATTGACGAAGGCTCGCCGCAGAAGAAGGAAGTTCCTCAAGCCATTGACGAAAGCTCGCCGCATCCAGCCGCGCGGACGTGGCCACGGTGACAATTCGGAGCGGGCAGCTATCCCGAACCGCATGGACCTCACTCGACGATGCGAAAGTCCGGAAATTCTCCGGTGTAACTCCGCCAGCGCGTTTCCACACGTTCCACGCGCGCCGCGGTTGGCCCTCGTTCAGCCCAACCGTGTAGTTCTCGAATTGCTTGCTCCTCACCCTCGGCGAGCATCTCCACGGCGCCATCGGGACGAGTGCGTACCCAGCCTGTTATGCCTAGGCGGCGTGCCTCGCGCTGAGTGGAGGCCCTGAAGTACACGCCCTGGACTCGGCCGCGAACCAGGAGGTGAAGTTGTTTGAGGGCCATGCCAGAGGTCCCATTGCTAGCCAAAGGCTCGCCGTTCGGCAACAGAGCAGAACATTTTAGGCATTTGCGCCGGAGGCCCTTCTTGGGGCAAGCACCCAGATCCAGGCTCCGCGTAGGGGCCAGAGTGGATCCCGCCGGCGTTTTCGTGTTCGATCTATGGGTGTCGCCCGACGAACTGTCGCCGCTGTCTGCTCGGGGCAAGCTTTTTGAGCTTGAGCTTGCGTTGGCTCGGCAGCTTAGAATTGCGCGGGGGCTCACGGCGGTGGGCAGCGCACTCGGTTCCATTCAGGACCTCGACAACCTCCTAGAGCTCATCCTCGCAAAGGTTGCAGAGGTGCTGGAAGCGGACCGCGCCACGCTCTACCTGCTCGACGAAGGTAAGAAAGAGCTGGTGAGCAGGGTCGTGGTGGGCGGCACCGTGCGCTCCATTCGTTTGAAGGTTGGCGTCGGGATCGCCGGGTTGGTCGCTCAAAGTGGCAAGGCCATCCGCGTGAAGAACGCAGCAACGGATAAGCGCTTCGAGCCAGAGTGGGACAGGCTCACCGGCTACGTGACCACAAGCATTCTTGCCGTACCACTGAAGAACCACCTGGGGCGAACGATAGGTGTCATCCAGGTGTTGAACAAGAAACTGAACGCCGAGTTTTCCGATGAAGATGAGGAAACCCTGAGCGCTCTCAGCACCCAAGCGGCGGTAGCGATTGATAACTCGCGGCTTTTCCTTTCCCAGATCCAAAAAAATAAGCAGCTCTTGGATACTAAGGAGGAGCTGGAACGGCGTGTTCGCGATTTAGAGCTTCTGTTTCAGTTGGAGCGTGCGACAGCTGCGGCCGACAGCATTGAGCGCCTTGTAGAGGCATTTCTCGCCAAGAGTGCGGAGGCTTGCGGAGCTTTGGGCGGCGCAGTGTTGTTGGTGGAGGAGGAAAGCGGTGACCTCACCGAATACGTCTTCAACGCCAAAATAGCTGAGCTTTTGCCGCTTCACCTCAAATCACGCGAGGGATTTCTAGGGGCTTCGTTGACCAAAAATCAGGAACTCTTTGCGACTGATCCTCAACACAAAAGCTTCAGCCCCCGCGTGGAAGGGCGATTTGGATTTCCGGTAACATCGGCGCTCGCCATTCCGTTGGATCCAGATTCTGGGCTTGGCGCGATTGGCCTTTTCAGCAAAGCCACGGGTCAGGGGTTTACGGCTGAAGATCTGAGCTTGATGCGGCTCATCGCAGCGAACGCCGCGACTGCCGTCCGCCTCTTCAACGCGCAGGTAGCGAGAGAGAGAACTCAGCGGCTGACGACCATTGGGCGCCTGCTCTCACAGGTGGTGCATGATTTCAAAACACCCATGACTGTGATCAGCGGTTACGTGCAAATGATGCAGGAGGCTGACGACCCTGCGCTCCGCCGGCAATACGGGCAAGAAATCTTGCAGCAATTTGAAGCCCTGACGGCGATGCAGCGCGAAGTCTTGGAGTTTGCACGCGGGGAGCAGAGCATCTTCATTCGCAAGGTCTACCTAGGAGCGTTTTTCCAGAGCCTGGAGCGCCAACTTCAGCTGTCGATTGAGGGCAGGCCGATGGAGCTTTCGGTCAAGGTAGATAAGAAGTTGGTGGCCTATTTCGATGAAGGTCGCATATCTCGGGCTATCTTCAATCTGACCCGCAACGCGATCGAAGCGATGGCCGAAAAAGGAGGAAAGCTTTCCCTTGAAGCGGTCGCCGCAGGTGAGGCGCTTACGATCTTGGTGTCGGACACGGGCCCAGGTATCCCCGAGGAAATCCGCGGGCGCCTGTTTCAATCTTTCGTGACGGCGGGGAAACAAGGTGGCACGGGCCTTGGTTTGGCGATCGTTCGAAAAATCGCCGAGGAGCACGAGGGCACTGTTCGTGTTCACTCCTCCGAAAAAGGCGCCACATTTGAGCTGTGTTTGCCACACGCGCTGCGAGTGGTTGCCCCCTCGAAGCCTCGGCAGGCGCCGCTGGGTTCGAAGGGCAAACGGAAAGATAGGGCAGACGCGTGAGTCGGGAAACGCGGCTACCGGTTTTACGAGACCAACACCACGCTCTTCAGACTTGCGTGTATTGCCCCAAGCTGTGCCGCACTACGTGCCCAGTTTCGCGCGCTGAGCCATCGGAAGTGCTCACCCCATGGGGGAAGATGTCGCTCGGGTTTGAGCTCACGCGTACTCAGGGTCAGGTGCGAACTGAAGACGCCAGACCTGTTTGGGGTTGCACCGGCTGCGGTGCATGCACAGCCGCATGTCGGCATAAAAACCCCGTGGAGTCGACGCTGTACGCGGCACGTGCTGAAGCGGTTGCTCGCGGAGCAGAAGCCCCAGGCCACGTCAACGAGCCCGGTCTCGCGGACCGGCTCACAGCAATCGGCGCGGCCCTCTCGGAGCGACCTGCACGCGCCAGAGGAGAAACAGGTCAAAAAAACAACCTCGGTGATCTTAACGCACCAACGGCGCTACTTTTGGGTTGCGCGTATCTGAAGGACCCAGAACTTCTTGCCGCGGTAGTAAAGCTCGCGGAGCACCTGCTCGGTTCTGTTCGGATCCTGAATGCGTGTTGTGGCGCACCCTGGTTGCATCTTGGGCGCCCCGAAGAAGCCCGCCAGGCGCGGCGGGACCTGAAGCAGAAGCTCCGTGGCGCACAGCAACTGATCGTTGCAGACCCAGGCTGCATGGTAACGCTCGGTGCCTCTACAGACATCACTTCGCGTTTGCTCTTGGATGTAGCGGTGGAAGAAAAAGAGCGTTTTTCTAGGTTGCCTGCTTCCGCTCCAGAGCCCCCTTACCGTTGGCACGACCCCTGTCAGCTTGGGCGTGGGCTGGGCAGGTACACCGAACCTAGGCTTCTGTTGGAGCAGTTAAACGGTGCACGCCCTCTGGAATTCACGGCCGCCGGTGAGGATGCCGCATGCAGTGGGGGCGGTGGAGCTTTGCCACGTACACTGCCAGGAATCTCAGCGGATATCGCCGACGCACGCATCGCTGATCACTCTGCCCTTGGGGGCGGCACGATTGTTACGGCCTGCGGTTCAAGTTTGCGCCGCTTTCGGTCCCGGGGCGCATCTGCCGTGGATCTGCACCAGCTGTTAGCTCGTGCTCTGCCCGACCATGGCTGAAACCAAGTCCATGCGTAGGTTGTCGGTCGCAGTTCGGGTGCTGCTTTCCTACGTGGTGATCATGGTTGCGTTCAGCGTGGCTACAGGATGGACGGTTCTGGCTCTCAGGCGCGCGGCGAAAGAAGCTCGCCTGGTGCGTTCGGGGTACCTGCCGCTGGCGCTCTCCTTAAGCCAACTTGAGGCCCAGCAAGATCTTTACAACACGCAGCTCAACCACCTCACGGCCGCCCGCAACCCAACGGATATTCGCATGTGGTTCGAGTTCGCCAAAAAGGGGCGCCCGAAGAAGTTCGCGGAGGTGCGCTCCTTGATTTGGCGCTCCTTTGGGCTCGTTGAAGACGCTTCCACCCGGCAATCAGGGAGTGCCCTGGGCGCTGAAACGATGGCGCTCGAAAGAGCCGCCGACGCAGATACCGAGAAGCTCTCGAGACTATTCCAGTTGTTGGACAGGCGCGAGCTTCAGGCTGCGGAGGTGTTGCGTGATGAGCTTGCTAGGAGTGGCTTGCGCATCAAAGCCAACCTTGTCAGCTTCAGTCGACGCGTCCAGAGCGACGTCGATGAACTCGACCGCGAGGCGCTTGAACGTGAAAGGCGTGCGAACCAAATTCTGTTGGGGCTTGTGTCGTTAGCGCTTGTGGTCGGTGTGCTGATGACACTCTACGCTCAGCGCGTATTGCGTCCTTTGGCCGTGGTGACTGCACGGGCCAATTCAGTAGCAAAGGGAGATCTAACGCCGCGCCCGGCGCTGCGCGCTCAGGACGAGTTGGGGGAACTTTCGCAGACGTTCGAGGACATGGTGGGTGCCATCGCCCAAGCAAATCAGCAGCTTCTGGCAAGTGAACGCTTGGCAACGATTGGCAAAATGGCCGCACACGTGACCCACGAAGTGCGAAACCCCCTGTCCTCCATTGCGCTTAACTTGGAGTTGCTTGCCGAGGAGATCCCCGAGGGCGCTCCTGAGGCGCGGGCGCTGCTTCGGGCTATCGACAAAGAGGTGGAGCGTCTTAGCGCCTTGAGCGATCAGTACCTCTCGATGGCCAAAAAGGACCCACCACAGCTCCTAGCCGAGGATCTGGCAGCCATTGCCACAGAAGCGGTTCAGTTCACTCAACGTGAGCTCCAGCACCACGGGATCCGCGTGGAGCTTCACGCCGCGACAGATTTGCCCAACGTGCGGGTGGATGAAGCTCAGATCCGGCAAGCGCTGCTCAATCTCATGCGCAACGCGCGCGAAGCCATGCCGGCCGGTGGCACCATTTACCTGCACATCTCTCACGCGCCTGAAGGTGGCGTTGAGCTGTGCGTGGAGGATGAAGGAGAAGGCATGGCGGAAGACGTGCGTGAGCGCCTATTTGAACCCTTCTTCACCACTAAAGGGCGTGGCACCGGGTTGGGCCTATCAGTCGTGAAACAAATCGTTACCGCCCATGGTGCGACGATCGACTGCGAGCGCCGCGAGCCCAAAGGTACACGTTTTCGTCTGCTTTTTCCCGAGAGTGCGACCTCTAAAGCGCCTCCCCCTTCGGAGCGCCGCCCAAGCCTCGAAAGTTACCCCACATGAGCTCAACGCTTGCCCTCGCAACCACCAACCTCGGCAAAGTTCGGGAAATTCGCGAGCTTCTCGCCGACCTTCCCATTTCCGTGTGCACTGTGCAGGAGCTTTTGGGGCAACCTTTCCACGTTGAAGAAACGGAAGATTCCTTTGAAGGCAACGCGCGTCTGAAAGCTGAAGCGGCGCTCCAAGCTACCGGCAAGATTACCATGGCCGATGACAGCGGGCTTTTGGTGGATCACTTAGGCGGCCGCCCCGGGGTCCATTCCGCGCGCTACGCGGGCGAGGGGGCAACAGATGCAGATAACATACGGTTGCTTTTGGAGGAGCTCAAAGGGGTGCCTGTCGAGCAGCGCAAGGCGCGCTTTGTGTGTGTGATCGTGCTGGCGGCTCCGGGGCGTGCGCCAGTAACCGTGCGCGGTGCAGTGGAGGGCACTATTGCCGAATCCCCGCGCGGGAGTTCAGGCTTTGGTTATGATCCCCTGTTCATTCCGGACGCGTACCCCGCACGGCGTTTTGCGGAGCTTTCCGCCGATGAGAAAAATGCGATCAGCCATCGAGGGCAAGCGTTGCGGCAGCTGCGGGGGTGCTTGCTAGCAAGGTTTGAGACGCCATGATTGCACCAGTCGTAAATCCAGCTTCCTGCCCCAGGGCACTTCGTCGGATCGAGAAGCTCTGAGATGCGAAGCGTGGCTCGCTCGAAGAGCGCGAGCTCGATGCGCTTGCCACACTACTTGACACCTATGAAAGGCGAAGCTTTCCGATTCAGCGCCTAACGCCGATCGACGCTATCAACGCACTCGGAGCAACTTGGGTGGTCCAGGAAGGATCTGGAGCCCCTTAATGGCTCGCGTGCCCGAGTCTCAGAAGTCTTGAGAGAAAGCGTCCACTGACCCTGCCCATGATTCGAAGCATTTACGCCGCGATGAACATTCCTGCCGACATCCTGATTTCGGAACAACAGCCTGAGCCGCGCATGTCTGCTCAGCAGCGCCACGGCATCTCAAAGAACCTTGGTCCGTCCGTGGTACGAGCCGCCCAAAAAGGTGCTGCACCTGAGGAACGGCTTCCGATTCGCTCACATGCTAGCAGGTAAGCTCAGGAACCGTGTGGCGAGCCACTAAGACTGAGGTTTACCCAACCCGCTTCCTGAGCAGCGCATTGACGGTAGTTTTCGCGGCGCGGGCCTCTTTCTCCAGGCGCTTCCAAGTTCCCACCGGCAAGCGAATGCTCCGCACGGCCGTAGGCTCACTCCGTGGGCGCCCGCGACGTACGAGCTTGCCTACGGAGGAGGAGGGCATTTCCCACAAAGACCAGAGTGCGATGCCGTCGCGGGGATCGTAGTCGGCGAACGGATTACCTCTGACGCGCTTCCAGACCTTGAGATCCATAGGTTCGTCACTCCAATGCATGATAGAGCTTCCTTTGTTGAGGGCTGGCTTTGCGGGCGCTGACTATACGAATGGCATCGCGCCCCACCTCCGCGTGAACTACGAACAGAATGCGCGCCTTTGATGATAGAGCAATAAGGATCAAACGATCTTCGTACTCATTTGCGTCGTTGCGAAAATAGGATCCGTTGGGGTCGTCGAAACACGTAGCAGCTTCTTGAAATGTCACCCCGTGTTTCAGTCTGTTGCTGGTAGCTTTTTTTGCATCCCACTCAATTTTCACTAGAATTTGTGTAACACAACAATTCTCCTCGTCAAGGAACAGCGCAAGCACAGAAATTGCGCCGCCAAGCCCGCAACCCCTTCGTGCCTCTGCCGAAATGCAGCCGTAGCAAGCGGCCCCAAAAGCGAAGTCGTGCCAGGAGCCTTGCCAGGGATCGTTGGCCGTGCCGCTCCAGCGCTTGGACTCCCGGGCGTCTCGGTCACGCCTGGGCTGAATTGCTGAGCCGCCCCGCGTGCATTCTGGACCACCCGATTCCTGGCGCGATGCGATTGACCCCCCCGGCGCACCATGTTAAGCGACCGCCGCCGTCAGGGCACAGGTGCAGCAACATTGGAAAGGCGTCGGCCGCTTCGGGACCGTTGGACTTGAGTTAGCGCTCAGCATTCTGCTTGGAATGTTTGCGGGCCGTTGGCTCGACAGGAAGTTCGACACCGGGCAGTGGTTAACGTTCGTCGGCTTTGGATTTGGTGTAGCCGCTGGTGTTCGCGCTGTACTTCGTGCCCTCAAGGAAGCAAACCGTCAGGCTGAGCGAGAAGAAGAAGAAGAACATCGCAAGCGCCGAGAATTTCATGACAAGCACCGCTGAATCACCCAAGAACACAGGCATGGATAAGACGACGCTCTGCGTTGCCGGCCTGGGCCTTTTGGGTGCGCTTGTGGCGGTTGCTCTGGTTGGGGTTCGGCCAGGTGTGAGCGTGTTCCTCGGCTCACTGATCGGTGCGGCTAATCTTTGGGCGATCTCGAAATTGGTGCCGCGGCTGATGGCAGTGCAGGGGCCGAAGGCGCTGTGGGCTGTCCTTTCGGCGCTTAAAGTGGGCGCGGTGCTTGCCGCCGTGGCCGTGCTGGTATCCCTGGCCGTGGTTGACCTATTGTTCCTGTGTCTTGGCTACGTCGCTCTCCCGCTCGGAATCGTGGTGGGGCAGCTGTGGCCAGCCCCCAAGGAGCCCGTTCTTCCTCAGGCTCACGCCCATAAGGAGGGCTAAATGCCCGAACATGCAAGCTGGCTTACGCTGATCCTCGCTCACATTAAGGACACGCTCTCTCACAACGCTGAGCTCCTCGGTGATTCTGTGGTGGGGCACCACGCTCCCACGTGGCAGAGCTTTGAGCCGATGGTTACCGCGTTTTTGGTGGTGGCGCTGGTGCTCGGGATTTCGTTTGCTGTGCGCTCTAAGTTGGTGGCCGCTGATGAAGCCGTAGTGCCGGATGTTGGGCTCACGCTTCGCACCTTCATGGAGGCTTTCCTCGAGTATTTCTACAATCTGGCCAAGAGCGTGCTTGGGGCCGAGCGCGCGAAGAAATACTTCCCGGTTATCGGGACATCTGCCGTTTTCATTTTCTTCTCGAATGTCGTAGCGCTGTTGCCTGGGTTCCCGGTTGCCACGAGCAGCCTGAGTATCACGCTCGGCTGCGCGCTCGTCGTCTTTGTGCTCTTTAACCTTTACGGTCTGGTGGAGAACGGCTGGGGCTACATTAAGCACTTTGCTGGCCCCGCCTGGTACCTTGCCCCGCTCATCTTGCCGATTGAGCTCATTTCTCTGTGCGTCAGGCCCGTGACCTTAGCCGTCCGCTTGATGCTCAACATGAGCGTCGACCACCTCATTCTCTCGATCTTCTTGAGCCTCTGCGCCGTCCTGGTGCCGATTCCGCTGATGGTGCTTGGCGTTCTAGTAATAGTGATTCAGACGCTCGTGTTTACCTTGCTCACGTGCGTTTATATCGGGCTCGCTACTGAGCACGAGGAGCATTAGCGAGGGCGTTTGGATTTTGGAGTGGCTCACCTAAAAAACGGTGGCCCTTGGGAGGGAAAGGCATTAAGCCTGGCCCCGCCCGCCGAGAATTAGAAGGAGAACTTAGGCATGTCGAAGAAGAAGTTGGCTATCACTACCGCTCTTATGACCACTCTGGTGAGCACCTCTGCGTTTGCTCAAGATGCAGCCGCAGCTGGTTCTGCGAACCAGTTCAGCGCGCAGGCAATGGCCGCGTTAGCGGCAGGTTTTGCCATGGGCCTCGCGGTTCTTGGCGGTGGCTTGGGCCAGGGGCGAGCCGTTGCTGCTGCGCTCGAAGGCATCAGCCGCAACCCCGGCGCTGCTCCCCGCATTCAAACGCCGATGATTCTCGGCTTGGCGCTCATCGAATCGCTCGTGCTGTTCGCGTTCGCGCTCGCCTTCTTGCTCCAAAGCAAAGTCGGCTAAGAATTATCGGCTCAAGCCAGCGCGCTGCCCACTCTTGAGCGGCGCGCACGGTTAGAGTCTATTGTGCGGGCCACTGAGTTTGCTCAGTGGCCCTACCTGTATGGAGCGCGACGTTCTTTTAGCCCGAGAACGAGAAGGTGAGTTCGTGCTCGCACACGCGGACGGTATCGCCATCGTCGATGACCTTCCGTTGCACCTTCGAGCCTTTGAATTCCACGCCATTTGTCGACCCCATATCGACGATGTAATATTGCCCGTTCGAGAACTCCACGAGCGCGTGCTGGCGGGAAACGTTTGGGTCTTTGATCGTTAGGTCGCTGGCGTTTTTGCCTCGGCCGATCACGAAGCGGTCTTTCGTGATCGGGAACACTTGGCCTTCGTAACGTACCGAAAGTGTGCGGCTGGCGTTTGGGGCCGGGCTGGGGGCAGCTTGGGTGGGAAGTGGGGGAGGCGCCTGTCGAGGGAGGGGCGGCACATTTCGGCTTCCGGGGCTCGTACCGAGCGGAGGAACGCGCTGGGTTGGGGCACCGGCTTGAGACAACGGGGCACCGCCACCGGTTGCTGGTGGGGGCGGAAAGGCGCGGGCCGGTGGCGGAGGAGCCGGGGCAGGCTTCGGTAGGTGCCCTGCTTGCGACCCCGAAGTGGTAGGTAGGCGCCCCGCTTGCGATCCTGAGGTGGTAGGTAGGCGCCCTGCCTGCGATCCCGAGGTGGTGGTGGGAGGGAGATGCGGGGGCGGGGGTGGTGGCCCCGCGTGAGAACCTGTGGTGGTGGTGCCAGAGAGCGTGCCGTGGGTAGCCGGAGGCGGCGGTGCGGGTGGCTGTTTTAGGGCGGGAGCGGGAGGTGGTGGCGGAGGTGGCGGAGGTGGCGGTGCGGCAGCCGCGGGCGGCGCGGTCGTGCCTGCGGCGGTTGGTGCCGGAGGCGGCACGGAGCCTGGATTCACCGCTGACATGTTGGTGAGCGTTGAGCCTGGGCCCGCGTAGCCACGCTGACGCACATACTGCTTCATGGCGTCGTTGATCAGATAATCCACGGAGCACTCCAGCTCCTTGGCCATCTGCTCGAACTTCTGCCAAAGCGCATCTCGGCAATGAAAGGAGCGTGGCGTTTTCTTGTGTGGCTCGGTTGTCATCAACGGACCTCTCGGTCCCTCTTGTGGGGACCTCAACGTATTGGAATCAGCCCTTCGTGGACCCGCGGGCCGCTGGCGAGCCCTCCGCTCGGGTGCGGGTTGCCATGGCGGGTTTTACACAGAAATCCACGTATTCCCCAAGTGTTTTGACCTCTTTGGCTTCCTGACCCACGGTACACTTCCACTCACAGTCCTCGGCGTCCTTCGCGCACTGAGGAACGGGGGTGGTGTCGGTAGTGTAGGCCCCAATTTCAGGAACCTCCGAGGCCACTCCGTGGCTGTAGAAATACCCAAGCGCCGAAAGGCGAACTTGAACGGGGTTCCCAGCCGCGGCGTATTGCTTGACGAGCTCGGCGACTGGCTTCGGCCCCTTCATGCCTCCGATGAGACTTCCGTACTGGAGGGGTTCAGAGAGCGCCATATTGGTCGCGCGGGCAATACGCGCCATGAACTCTGCGAGCTGACTTGTGTCGCTCATCTTTAACACCAGCTCGGCGGCTACCCAGCGCACTTGCCAGCGCTTGTTGTCAAACAAGGTGAACAATTTTTCCACGACTAGCTTGCGAGGCATCTCGCCCACGCGAGCTAACGCAACCTGTCGCACCATGTCGGGTGTGTCGTCGGTGCCGGCTATGCTGAGTAGCGCATCCGCATGCGCGGTGCTGTTGCGATCCAAGTTGCCTTCAAGAGCTGCCAGTGATGCTGCACGACGCTTCGGCTCTGTTCCGGGCTTCTGCGCGAAGGCCAAGAGGTACTCCACTACGGACTTACCACCCACCTTCTTCATCGAAGAAAAGACGCGCAAGAGCTCTTCTTCCTGAAAGGCTTCTAGCTGCTTTTGAAACTGCCCGGGCGTGGGGGTGAGCTTGGAGATCTTGTTTTGCTCGGCGAGCCAGCCACGCTTTTGCTCCATCCAGGCGGGAGAATCTACCGTTTTAGCAACCAGCACTAAGGCTTCGCTCGCTTTGCCTTTGGTCTCCGTATTGCCTAGATCGGCAATTAGCTGGGCTATCCGATCGATCTTCTGGGCGCCTGGTACAATGAGCGTGGGAAGGAGGCGTGCCCCTTCGTTCTTCAGCTCTTTCATTACCTGCTCAACCCCGAAGAGCTGAGAGCTATCGTCCATTTTCTCAGCAAAATTGACCATGCACCACTCAGCAAGCTTGGCGCGAAGCTGTGCTCTCGTGGCGTCGTTCAGGAGGCTCTTGTCTTCATGGATGAGAAGAGCAAAAGCTGCGTCTTTAAAAGGATAGGAGGTGTCGATCGGACGCACCCCGTTTACAGCTGGCGCGGGTGGCTTGGACATTTCTGCCACTAAGATGGGCACCACTTCCCCCAACAACTTCTCACGCTCGGCGGGCGGCAACTGCGCGATCGTTGTGACCAAGCTCGCGTTATCTTCGCCGCCCTCAAGCCCGATACGTCGGCCCTTGCGCGGCTTCATTTCGATGAGGGTCCTTACGGCCTCGACGCGAATATCCATCGGATACTTGTCGTGGCTCACCACGGCTACGAGCCGCCGAGCGCCTTGTGAGCGATTCGCCCATCTGTGGACGTCGTCTTTGGAGACGGCGCAACCGACCAGGGCTGAGGCGCCCATTAACGAGGAAACGAGAACGAGTGCTGAACAGACTCGCGGGAGCCTACGAACCATGGGTGTACTCCGAGAGAGATTTAACAAAACTGACTTCATGCCCAGGGTTCAGTTTAGAGCTGAAGGTTGGCGAGAATACAGGTTGAATCTCCGTGATCTCGCCTTCGATAAGCTCTGCGCTGTCCGATCATTTGGCCGGGGGGAGGTGCGTTGGGCAAGACTGCTCAACTCATATTCTTTGGCTCAATCGAGTGTGTTACTGTAGGTGTACGTAGTCTTATGTCGGCCCGCCTCTTCAGCCTCCGCGAAACCTCCACCGGCCGATCTCCTGTCGCGACCGAGCGGCCCGACGACCCGGCTATTTTCAAGCGTGGCCGGGAAGCCGCGGCCCTCCTGCTGTTTGCGGCGTCCGTATTTTTGGCACTAGCGCTCGCCAGCGCACAGCTGGATCCGCACGACCCGAACGTGTCCGGTTCGGACTGGATGGGACCGGTTGGGGCGGCAGTGGCCCGTTTTCTTCTACAGGGGTTCGGCCTGGTAGCCTGCCTGGGCCCTGTAGAACTGGTGTTGATTGGCATCCCTTTGCTGCGCGGTCAGGCGCCCCGCGCACTCGGCCTACGCCTCACGGGCGATTGGGTGGTGGCGATTGTTGCGGCCGCCCTGGTCTACGTGGCGTTCCCCGAGGGGCGTGTGTTTGGTGCGGCTCTCGCGGGTGGCAACGTGGGCATGCTGTTTGGAGAGCTGATGCGCGGCATGTTCTCGGCGCCAGGTTCGTTTCTGGTGGGAGCAACCGCAATTGCGTTGATCCTAATAGGCCGTAGCAGCTTCTCCTTTATTGCTTTCTGCCAACGCAGCCTCGAGTTGGCGCACGCGCTTTACTTCAAGGTCCGCGCAGTGTTCGAGCGGTTGTTTACCGCCTGGGGGCAAGCCAGCGCAGCGCGCAAAGAAGCCCGCGCCAACTTAGAACGGCAAGATCTGCCACGGGTTCCCACTGCGCCTTCGGATACCGCCACGCTCGTCCACTTAGTGGATGATGACTCCACTTGGATTCCGACTGAACAAACGGGTGCGCCCCCGCTTGCTCTCTCTGAGGCGCTGCGCCGCGGCCTTGCCGCTCCCTACGAAGCGTTCCTCTCGGAGCCCACCGTTAGCACTTCGCCCGTGCCTGCCGCGCCGGCGGCATCCAGAGTGATTGGTCCGCTCGCTAAGAAGCCGCCATTGCTCGAGCCAGAAGACCCCGAGGAAGCCTCAACTGACGGCGAAGACGAGGTAAACGCGGAAGACGACTTGGAAGATGAGCCGTCTAATAACGTCGCGAAAGCTGCTCCGCTGACGCCTCGGCGGCGGCAAGAGCAAAAGAGTGGGCCCACGATCGTGGACACTTCACCCGAACGTGAGGTGAAGCGGCTACCAGCGAAAGCTGAGCCGAAAACGACGAAAAGGGCAGGCTTCGTTTTGCCTTCATCCGACCTTTTGGCGCCCCCTTCTGACATCGTTACCGAAATTGATCGCGGGCGTGTGCTTGAGCTTGCGCAGAAGCTTGAGAAGACCCTCGCGGATTACGGCGTGAGTGCGAAGGTTGAAGAGATCCATCCTGGCCCCACTGTGACTACCTACGAAGTATCGCCAGAGGCGGGCACCAAGGTAAGCAAGGTGTCGGCGCTCTCGGATGATTTGGCGCTGGGGCTCTCGCGCAAAGTGCGCATTATTGCGCCCATTCCCGGGAAAAATCGCATCGGCTTTGAGCTGCCCAACGATGAACGTGTCCCGGTGAGCCTGCGAGAGCTCGTGGAAGACAAGCGCTTTGAAGCCCTGGCGCAAAAGGCTCCGCTACCGGTTGTGCTCGGCCGAGACATTGTGGGTGCGCCATTTTACGGCGACCTTGCGTCGATGCCCCACGTGATCGTTGCAGGTGCAACCGGAGCGGGCAAAAGCGTTGGGTTGAACGTGATGCTCGCGAGCCTGCTCTTCTACCGAACGCCTGAAGATCTGCGGTTTCTAATGATCGATCCGAAGGTCGTGGAATTGGCGCCATTTGATGGCATTCCGCACATGCTGTTGCCGGTGGTCACGGATATGAAGCAGGCGGCCACGGCGCTGAAGTGGGCCGTGAACGAGATGGAGCGGCGTTATCAGGCTTTTGCTGGAGCTGGCACGAAAAACATCACTACCTACAATCGTTGGGTCGAACGCGTGCATGCGGGTGAAATCCCTGCACCGAAATCCACCGAAGTCTCCGCGCTTTCCGCGGAGGGAGTAGTAGTGAATGTTCCGTGCGCCAAAGATGGTACTGATGGGGTACTTTTGCCCGGTAAGCTTCCCTACATCGTGATCGTGGTGGATGAATTCGCCGACCTCATGATGCAGCAGGGCAAAGACGTAGAGGTTTGCGTGGCTCGGCTGGCACAAAAGGCGCGTGCTGCGGGCATGCACGTAGTGCTCGCTACCCAAAGGCCGAGTGTGGACGTCATTACTGGGATGATAAAAGCCAACTTCCCTTCCCGTATCGCTTTTCGAGTTGCCCAGAAAGTGGATAGTCGCACCATCTTGGATGAGCAGGGCGCGGAGGTGTTGCTGGGCCGCGGTGATATGTTGGTGAAGCTAAACGGCTCCTCGGAAACACGCCGCGTGCAGTGTCCGTTTGTGAGTGAAGAAGAGGTGAGCGCCCTTACCGATTACCTCCGAACCCAAGGCACCCCTCAGTATCACGAGGCCATTTTGGTTGACGACGGAGAGTCCGAAGACGGCGGAAATGACGACGCTCAGCTCGACGCAAGGTTTGATGAAGCCGTGCGCATCGTCGGCGAAACGCAGCGCTGCTCAACCTCGTGGCTGCAACGCAAAATGACCATCGGCTACAACCGGGCCGCAAAGATCGTTGAACAAATGGAAAAGCGGGGGATGGTCGGTCCGCCGAATGGTGCCAAGGATCGCGAAGTTTTGATTCCCCCCGGGATCTAGGCCGCTTCTCGCTGACTCACGCGGTCGGGGTGACAATCCTTCGCAACTAGTGCAAAAGTAGTGGCCGTTGACACACGCAGTGGGACCCGCAAGTGCCATACCGCCCGTCCTCGAGGATGATGACGACGACGTTGCTTGGGCTTTACAGACTGCGCAGGTCCAGTGGTCACGTCGCGCGTACGGGGATGCGCTCAGTTGGTTGGAACGAGCCGTCGACAACGCCGAGGAGGTCGGTGCTACCGAGCGGGCCCAACAGCTAAGAGTCTTCGCGGCCTCACTCACCCAGCACATGTGGGACAAGTCCGCCGAGGCCTTGCCCGCGCGCCGCTCATCGGTGCCGGACACCGACGCTTTAGATTCCTTAGATGACGACGTCGAGCTGGAAGAAGAGGGCGGAGAGGCGCCCTCCGGGGCCAGCGAAGCTGCGCAGTCCGTGAGCTATGGATCGGGGGAGGCGGAGCAGGTTGGGTCCGCGGCGGCGCAGGCTGAAGAAGTTGAAGAGGCCGAAGAGGTTGAAGAGGCCGAAGAAGTTGAGTCCAGCCCAGAGGATGTTGGAGAGGTTGAACCGACAGAAGCGCAAGACGCCGAGCCCGGCGGCGAGAGCTACGCCTACCCTTCGGTGCCAAGTTTTGCGACTGATGCCGAGCCCGATAGCCTGCGCTTGCCGAGCCCGCGTGAGGTCAGCCAGCCTGTGAATGAGTCCTTTGGAATTCCACTTGCGAGTTTCAGCAGTGAATTGGCGCCCGAGTACACGGAAGAGGCGCTGGACACTTCACCGGAGGCTACCTCGCCGGATGCCACTTCACCGGAGGCTACGTCGCCTGATGCTACTGCACCCGTAGCCCTGAGCCCTGCGGAGCCTGACGTTGAGGCTGGCGAGGCCGCTATCGAGGGGATCCTGCTGGTGGAGGTTCGCGGCCTACAGGACTTGCCGGATGATGCCCAGCGTCGTTTGGTAGCGCGTGCTCGCATCGTAGAGCTTGGCCCCGACGAGGAGGTCGATGATTTTGGCGCGGCCCTCATCCTCCAGGGCACCGTGTACATTATGCCAACCTTGGCGGATGCAGCATGTGCCAGTGCGTCCACTGCGGATGTAGTGTTTGGCACAGGTAGCCTAACCCCGGGCATCCCGATTCGCGTCGTGGGAGCTGAAGCTGGCACCAAGGTAGCTATCTTCGGTCGCGACGATCTGCGCCGCGAGATGGCGGAATGTCCGTGGGTGGAGGAAGATCTGCGGCAAGTTGCCGATCACTACCAGGCGTTAGCAGGTGCTGGCATGGGTGTGATGGGCGAACGCCTCGACGACGCTTTGCGTGGGATGATAACCAGTAGATGTGAGGTGCAGCACTACGGACCCAATGAAGTGGTGTTGGCCCAAGGGCAACCCGTGGAAGCGCTCTACATCGTCGGCGCAGGGTCGCTCGTGCTGGTGGGTGAAGATGGCGCTGTGCAGAGTGAGGCGCATCCCGGGGACTTCGTTTTTGCCCCCCAAATCATGCGCGCGGGCCCGGCGCCTGCGACGGCTCAAGCAGGATCTGAGGGTATTTTGCTGCTACGAACCGACAGGCGAACGGCTCATGAGCTCTTGTTGAGCGTGCCTCCGCTGCTCGAAATCCTAGCAGGCATCTAGAGCACTGGGCGCACTATGGGGCCGCGGCTCAGGAGCGGCCGGCTCGCGTCTTCGATTTCCCAAATAAGATCAGAATTGCCCTGCGCACCCGCAAAGCGCAAACCAAACCAGCGCGCCGCAGGTGATATGGTCGGGCGCCCATCTGCCCGCACGATCGGAAACGAAATACGGAAGGCACTTCGCCACGGCGTGGTGTACGGAAAATAGGTGAGCTCGATCGCTCCGGGGCGTTTTACCGGAACGATCTCCGTTGGGGTGGTCTCGGTGCCTTCATCATCGATCAAGCGCACCACCCAAGCGGGCTCGGGGTGCGTAAGATCATTCCACTTGAAACGTTCCGCGTAGAGCGCAACGTAAAATTGGTGCGCATTCCTGGTCTCAGCGAGTGAGCGTTCAAGCAGCGAAGTGCGTTGGTCAATAGTGAGCCGGTAATCTTCCGCGTAGCGAACGGCATATGCCCAGCGAAAATCCCAAGACTCGTAGGTAGCCGTAGCTGTGAGGAGATTATCGAGCTCGGTGATGTTGATAAGATCACGGCTGCGCGTCCACCGCCGCAACACCAGTGTGTAGTCATCGGCAACGTACTCTCGCGGCGCCTCATCCAACCGTACCTGTGGAGTGGAGCACCCGACCTCAGCGGTAGCTAAAAGTACTAACCCGAGCAATGAGCGACGCACTCTCCCAGGGTACAAGAATGCGTGAAGGGACCACAAGGGTCGAGTGTGGCCGAGGTTGCTGCGTTGTGCCTATTGCCCTCGTGGGCTCACCAAAGCTCGCACGTCCCCTATGGTTACAATCAAGATTAGCGCGAGCAGCACCACCAAACCCACCAGGTGTACTTGGGCCTCGAGGCGCGGCTCCGGTCGGCGCCGTGTTACCGCTTCGTATCCGAGGAACATGAGCCGGCCACCATCAAGCGCTGGAAATGGGATCAGGTTGAAAGCGCCAATGTAAGCGCTCAACATGCCGAGCAGACGGAGAAAGTGTGGCACGCCTTCTTCTGCAGCCTTGGAAAATTCACTCACGATCCCGATGGGCCCGCTCATCTCAGGCTTTCCGCGCCCGGCAACGATATCGCTCACCAGCCTGCCGAGGCTGAGAACCACCATCCGTACTACTTGCGCGGGATAAACCACGGAATCTACAGCGGCCTCCTGAAGGCCCACAGGGCGATTCAGAAAGAGCGGGCTAATTCCAATAATCCCTTCTCCGCGCGCGTTCTTGTCTGGCGTAACGGTCAAACGCACGCGCTCTGACTTTCGGATGACTTCCACGGCAAGGGGCTTGTTCGGGCTCTTGACGATCAAGCTCTTCATGCGATCCCAGTCGGTGATCTTATGGCCGTCAATACCCACTACCTCATCACCCAGCTTGAGTTGAGCTTTGGCCGCTGCACTTTGCGGGGTAATCGCGTTGATCTTGGTGGTGAGCACCTCTTTGCCACCGAGCACGAGTGCGAAGAAGAAAAACACCGACGCAAAGAGGTAGTTGGCGAGCGGCCCTGCGAAGATGGCGGCTATTCTGCCGATAAGGGAGGCATTCGCGTAATTGCCCTTGTCTTCGGGATCTACCTCTTCAAATGGATTCATCCCCGCGATTTGCACGTAGGCGAGGAATGGGATCAGGGCGATTTGATAGACGGTGTCGCTGTCTTTGGGCTGGTGCCGCCACAGCGTGGGGCCAAACCCAATGCTGAAACGCGTAACGCGCATACCGAACGCACGTGCCATCAAGAGGTGCCCTCCCTCGTGCACCACCATCAACAAACCGAGCCCCACGATACCAGCGAGGATGGAAGACCAACTCATAGAGAGAGCTTGGTATAGCGTCAGTTCTCAGGCCCGGCCATGGGGTATGCTTTTGGGGCCGCTTTGCGGGATAGAGTTGGCCTGGCCCCCAGGATGCTGGCCTTAGAGCAGGAACGAAAAGCCGATGCTTGAGCTCGGATAGCCCACGCGCAGCGTGAGTGCTGTGGATTCAGCGAAATGCCAGCGCCCCCCGGCGAAGATGGCAAGATCTACGTCGAGATTGAGCTCGTTGAACACCGGATCCGAATAAAAAGCAAGATCGGGCCCCAATTCGCCCATCACGGACCAATGTTTGCTCAGAAAGAAATTCCATTGGAGGGTGACAGGGATCGATACGTAGTTGGTGCTGTAGTCGTAGTACGGGCGGTACACGCAGAGGTCCTTGCCGTTGTACTTGCAGCCGTATCGGTAGTCGTATCCGTTGTAGTGGATCCAATCGACCCCGAAGCTAATCGCGACCGAGTTGTTAATGGTTTCGATGAACCCGTTGTCAACAATTGGAATGCTTCCGCGAGCGCCAAGTCCAAAGCCGCCGCCGTAGCCAGGCCCTAGGCGGCCGGTGCCGAGGAGCAAGTGCGGCTCAAGCTCAAACCCATAATTGGGGTGGTTGCCCGGCTGCTTGATGGTCATCGGTTCGGCGCTGCAGGGAAGCGCCAAGAAACCGACTGAACTTAGGGAAGCTAGAGTGATCAGGCGAATCAGACCGTGCCGCATGGTTTTCACCATACTCGCTCTTGCCCGCAAAACCAATGCCGGAGGCCCTCCGTGTTGCCGCGCTTCAGGGCCGCTGCTAACTTCGCCGCCTCCCCCAAAGAAGATTCGCAAGGAAATATGAGTCAGCCCAATTCACCCGCCTCGGCCGAGTCCCAAGTGCAAGCCAACCTTCAGCTTCAAGGCGGCGCCGCGATTGTGGCCCCAGTGAGCGCGTTTCCAAGTGGCGTTCCGGGCAATGCGCTGATCGTTCTCCCGTTGAGCCAACCGACAGCAGAGCTTTCTGTGGCCATGCAGTCGGGTCCGGTGGCCCTTCAAATGGAGCAATTTTGGAAGCTCCTCGGGTTCAATGGTCCCGCTGTGCAAGTTCAAGATGCGCAAGGCAGACCGATTGCGATCGGGCTTGAAGATTTACTCGGTGGTCTTGAAAAGCACTGGCAAGAAAACCCTGACGATCTCGACCGTGCGCGGATCTATGCCCAAGAGCTGATGAAGTATTCCCGTTTCCCAGCCGCGGAAAAGGTGCTCGCTAAGTTGGTTGCAAGCGGCGGGGGAGGTGAAGATTGGTTGGCGCTTGGCATTGCTCAGCTCAATCAACAGAATTGGGAAAAAGCGGAAGGCACGTTGCGAGGCGCTCAGAATCTCTTGCCGGAAAACGCTTATCCGTCGCTCCATTTGGCCAAGGTGTACAAAGGCCGTGGAGAATCTCAGCGCGAACGTGAATGCATCGAGCATGCGATCCAGGTGGACGCGTATTCGGTGGATGCGTGGGCTTACCTCTTTAATTTTGAGAAGGAGCTGGGCGGAGAAGAAAAGGCAGTGGCTGCAGTGGAGCAGCTCGCTATGGCCGAGCCGAACAAGAAAAGCGCAGCCGCCTACATTGCACTTCAGGGTTTGTTCTCGGCCCAGGAAGAAACGCGCGACAGGGCCGTTGGTTTTGCAGAAAAGGCGGTCGAACGGGGTCCCGACGACGCGTTGGCGTTGATTTCTCTCTCTGCTCTCTACGGCCAGAAGGGCCAGCTCGATAAAGTTGTGGAGTTGCTGCAAAAGCATGAAGGTAAAATGTCCCGCGACGTGCGGCTCGCTAACAACTACTTTGAAGCGCTGTTTCAGACGCGGCAGATTGAGAAAGTCACCAGGCTTCTGAACGCGTTGATGGGTTCGCCTAGCCGCGAAGTGAAGCAGTTTGCGATGGAGCGCTCGCGGCTTGTGGCCCAGTTCCTTCAACAGCAGCAGCAGCAGCTGGTAGCCCAAGCCTAGCCCGGGTGCCCGCTCGCTTTGCTCGCAAACGTGGAGGCGAGTGAAGTTTTGCCGAAAAAGGGCAACTCCAGCAGCCCTTGCCCCCCAGATCCCCCCGCTAGAGCGCTTGACTTTAACTGCACAACAGAGGCAATGGTGCGTGGGATATGGCACCGAGGAACTGGAAGTGGATAGGGTGGGCCGCCGCAGCACTGCTCGCGGGCGCGGGCGTAGCATCGGCGTGTAGCAGCTATCCAGTTCGTCCTACGCCGCTTCCTCCGGGCGAAACGGGAGGAAGTACTGCTGGTGGTAGCGGAGGTTCCGTTGGGGCTGGCGGTTCGCCGTGTCCTCAGGGTGGTGCCCCGGGTTCCTCGGGGTCAGGTGGCATGCCTGGCTCAGCGGGTATGTCTGGCTCAGCGGGTATGTCTGGCTCAGCGGGTATGTCTGGCTCAGCAGGTATGTCTGGCTCAGCAGGTATGTCTGGGTCCGGTGGCACGCTCGCCTCAGGAGGCGCTGGCGGTTCGGTCATGTTGAATCCCTGTCCTTCTGTTACGGGCGGCGCTCCGGGTGTAGGCGCTGGCGGGTCAAGTAGTGGTGGTTCGGCAGGCAATGCGGGTGCCTCGGGCCATGCCGGCGTATCCGGCAATGCTGGGCATTCCGGATCTGGCACTTGAGGCCACAAGGCCCGAGGCCCCACGACACGTATGAGGGGTTGGGAGGCACGCCATGAGGGTGTTGCGAGTAGCTGGCTCGTGGTGGGCGTCCGATTCCATCGCAGGCCTCCAGCGTGCTTTGGCGCATGAAATGCCTGGCACCTTGGCGGTGGAGCCCCCAGATAGGACAGGGAAGGTCAGCCCGTTCAGTTGACACCTGAACAAGAGAGCAGTACTACTCCCCGCAGACTTAAACGGGAGACGAAAGCCATGATCGACGAGAAGCAAAAAGGGCGCGCGCTAGAGGTTGCCATTGCTAGCGTGCAGAAAGAGTTCGGCGAAGGCGCCATCATGCGCCTGAAAGATGGCGAAAAAATCGGTGGGGATATCGCCGTGGTGCCATCGGGTTCACTCGGTTTGGATCTAGCTCTTGGCATCGGGGGCTATCCGCGCGGTCGTATCCTTGAGATTTACGGGCCTGAATCGAGCGGCAAAACAACGCTCACGTTGCACGCCATTGCCAACGTGCAAAAGCAGGGCGGCGTCGCAGCGTTTATTGATGCAGAGCACGCGCTCGACATCACTTACGCGCGGAAGTTAGGCGTGAAGACAGACGAGCTTCTCATCAGCCAGCCGGATTACGGCGAGCAGGCGCTGGAAATTGCAGAGATGCTCGTACGCTCGGGCGCTGTGGATCTGGTGGTTGTCGACTCGGTGGCGGCGCTTGTGCCGAAGGCCGAGATTGAAGGCGATATGGGGGATTCGCACGTTGGCCTCCAAGCGCGCTTGATGAGCCAAGCTCTTCGAAAGCTCACGGGCGCGGTGAGTCGCTCGCAGTGCATGATTTTCTTTACGAACCAGATCCGCATGAAGATCGGCGTGATGTTTGGCAGCCCGGAAACAACGTCCGGCGGCAATGCGCTCAAATTCTATGCGTCGGTGCGGCTGGATGTGCGGCGCATTGGAGCCATCAAAGAAGCAGTGGCGCAGGCTGGCAAAGATATGGCTGTCGTGGGCAATCGCACGCGCGTAAAGGTTGTGAAAAACAAGATGGCTCCGCCGTTCCGAGAAGTGGAGTTTGATATCCTCTACGGCCTGGGCGTGAGCCGTTCGGGTGAGGTGCTCGATATGGCGGCTGATGTCGGTATCGTCGCCAAGTCGGGTGCTTGGTATTCGCTCGATGGGGAGCGAATTGGGCAAGGTCGAGATAACGCGCGCTTGTACCTTGAGCAACACCCCGAGCTCATCGCCAAGTTGGAAGCCGCCGTCCTCAAGCACCACGGGATCGTTCGTGGCACGGGTCCGGTTGAAGCTTCTCGCAGCGCCGATTCGGACAAGGACTCTGCTAAGGCGGGAGCCAAAGTTGCTCCAAAGGCTGACCCAAACCCAAAAGGGGATGAGGCGAAGGCCAACGGCAGTAACCGTCGCCCCGCCGCAAGGCCAGACGGCGCGTAGTTGAAGCCTGCCCGCGGCCCCATTCCTTCCTGGAAATGGGGTCGTTTACCCCCTGTCTCTGGCCTGTGACGGAATATCGGCGCCCTATGTAGCGTGTAAGGCTCCTCGGATGGAGGAGCTCAGGGGGTTGGCGTTTCTAGCGTCAAGCGCTGCGGCTCCGCGGGATTCCCTAGTGGCTGGGCGGAGTTACGAGAGGGCCTAGGCTGGGGTCGTTGCGGGGGCCTAAGTCTACGAAATAAGAAGGAAAATTCGGATTTCTTGACGACACTTCGGGCCGACCTTAGGCCATACTTTCAGAGACTGTGACAGAGCTTTCGGTTGCCTTCCCCTGGTTCGAGTCCGCCACTGAGCGGAAGCGGCCGGGCTACGTTCGAGCTCCACGCATGGCGCCATCGGCCGTGCGCATTCCGCATCCTACGCTGCTGCGCTTCCCGCTTCAGTTTGCGGCTATCGGTCCCCAGATCTTTGTCCATGAGGGAGCGCGCCAGGCACTCGAGCGTCGGCTTGAACTTGCGTTCGACGGCCCCGTTCAGCTGGGCGTTACCGACAATGTGCGCCGAATGATCACCCAGACCCGGGAGGGTGGCCGCCTGCGTGTGCGGCTGCACATGATGTTCCTCGGTGCCCCGGAGCGCGTCCAAGAGGCTCTGGCCCGGTACATTGTGTTCAACGATCCTGAGGCCTCGTCGGTGGTGGATGCCTTCATCCATGCAAATACGCACCGCATTCGGGCATCGCAGCCAGTAAGTGGCCCCGTGCGCACCCAGGGCACGCACCATAATCTTTTGAAGATCTTGGCCGAGGTAAGCCGCCGCTACCTCGGCGAGCCTTCGCCCGCTGTGCTCATCACCTGGGGCCGCCGCACGCAGCCCAGGAACGGCGTGCGCCAGGCCATCAAGCTAGGTTCGTACAGCCCACGCGAGCGTTTGATTCGCGTGCATCCGGCACTCGATAACGCTTGGGTGCCCAGGTATTTCGTGGCGTACGTCGTGTATCACGAGCTCCTTCACCACCATATGGGTTCCACGCGCTCTGGGAAAAACGTCGTTTTGCACGGGCCGGAATTTCGCGAACGTGAGAGCCTCTTCCGAGACTACACGCGAGCCATTGCCTGGGAGCAGAAGCACATTCGGCGGCTTCTTCGCACGCTGTAGGCCTGCTGGCGGGGCCTCATCCCGCGGCAGGGGCTAAAGCGTGGTGCGAGAATGATCCGAATTGCGGCGTGATCGTTGGGTCCTTGGTCCGGCGGTAAGGCGAGAGCACGGCGCGTAAGTGATAGAAGCTGCTCCATCGTTGCAGGGCGTTTCATACTCATTTACCTCGCCCAGTATTCGCATTGAGTGAGTAGAGGGCATCACCTTATTGGTTGGATACCCACCCCAGCTGCCGCTTGTTGCGGCAGCTAGCCCCTCGCCAAGCGTCTCCTGTACAGGAGCCGCGGGCCGGGCGTGTGCGTGGCAGCTCCGCGCTGCAACAGAGGGGTTGCGACCCAGAAAAGCCTCGGGCAGCGCGGTAGCTCGTTTTGGGGATTGGGGATAAATAAGTCGGAAGTGGCGGCAATGGTTCGTGAATGCCCAATTCCAAAAACGAGCCCTATTGGGGACTTACGGGAAAGTCGAAGTTTGCTAATAGTTAACCTAAGAAGAACATATCAGGCAGATCGCGACCACTTCGCCGGCAGCCTCAGCGAACACGCCGGAAAGCTCGTGCTCCGTATCGCTTGCGCGGCAGAACGCCTGATCGACTTTGTGGCCTCCCGGCGCCGCTTGGCCGCGCTCGCCGTCTGCACCGTCTGACGTCACGTTGCCCACACGGTCCATGTCACTCCTCAAACTGGCTCGGTTTTCTGAGGCGAGGCGAAGCTCTGCCAATCCTTTAACAACTGAGGACTCGCGCGCGCCTCGCCTCAGAAAGTCGAGCTCCGCGCTCGCCTAAACTCCCCAAAGTGGCGCGCCCTCGCGCGGGCGCGGAGCCGGATCGACATCAGGGTACCCCTCAAGATCCGAATCAACATCTATGCCACCGGATTAGGTCTTTACGGGGATGGTGGACGTCTGATAGGGAGTTAACCTAAATGTGCGCTAGCGCTTTGCAGGCTCACCCGCAACGCCCACACGGGAGGAGAGCCGGGAAGGTACCGGAGATCTTACGGAGCGCGAACGTGAGAGCAGCTCCTGTGTTTTTGCTAATCGCGGAGCGCCAACCCCAAAAACCAAGTATTGGCGCCGACGTTGAGCGTTTTTTTGCCAAAGCCGCCGAGATCGCTGCTGAGCCACTCGCCAAACAGGTACGCGCTTTCGAATTCCGGGCCAGTGCGCAGTTCGGCTTCGCCTGAGCGGTCCAGAAAACCCAAATTCAGCATGAGCCCTGCCGCCCACTGGGGCCCATAGGAGGATCCTCGCCCTTTCTTGCCGTCGACGCGCGCTAATTCTCCGGCGGTGGTAGTCCACCAGAGTGCATAGCCGAGGCCTGCTTTCGCGTAGGGCACCAGCGGTACGCGCAATTGATCTTGAAGCACGGTGACGCGCAACACGCCGACGCCATACATCGGTAAAATGGTCATGGCGTTTTCCTGGGCGGACACGCCGCTGCCGTCCGTGAGCGGTGCTTTACCGCTCATTTGCGTCACGCCAAAGCCAATGCCGGGGCCCAGGCTGGCAATTCGGTCAACCTGCAGCGCCTGCCAGTCCGCTTCGAACCCCAAAAGCACGCGCTTCTTATTGCCGAAGATTTGTTCGTAGGGGCCAGTGCCTGAGAATTCATCGTCGATCTTGGGTGCGTAAGGGCCAAAACGGAGTTCGTACATTCCGTTGTAGCCAAGCTCCACGCCAACGGGCTTTTCCACAACGCCGCCGTCTGCGCCGAAAGCCGCGCGCGACCCGCGATAGTTGTCGAAGGCGAGGGCTCGAGTCGAGTGGCTCATGCCTAGCGCGATGAGGGCCACGGTGAGTAGCTGTGACGCTCCCAACCTCGACCGCTTTCCGCGCCGAAGACGCAAGCCGATGAGTGCTAACGCAAAGCCCCAACCCGCCGCGCGTGGCCCACCTTGTGAAGGCGTAAACGAGCAAAACCCGCCGCCTGCTTCTCCGCCTGCTTCTCTGTAGGCTTCATAAAAGTCGGTGACGGCTTGCGGGGTTGCGCAGGTTACGCTTGAAAGGCCCCCGAGGTTGCCGGCATCGTCGATTGCGAGGACGCCGATCGCGTAGCGTGCGCCGTTCACCAGATCTTTTGTGGGGGCATCGGCGGAAGTTGCGCCTGTTACTTCACCGCACACGAGGCCCGCATCGGGTGTTCTCCCCTCCATCAGCATACTCGGAGTACAGTCTCCCGTCTGCCCAGTATCGCCGAGTTGCTCGCAGTAAACACGATAACCAGTAACCGTATCGTTCGCCGAATCGTTGGCTGTCCACTTGACGACGAGCTGGGATTCACCGATTCCCGTGGACACATTCGTGGGAGGGACAGGCCCAACCAAATCGATCTTGGTCTCCGTAAACTTGAACGGAGTTCCCTTCACTGGCGTGGAGGGACTTTCGAGCAACATGATGTCGATGTTGATCGAAACCGGGCTAGCCTGCTCCTGAGCTGTGGAGCACAACGTGGCATCGTCGGCCATTGGGAACGCAGCTTTAATGAGCTCTCTTGCCTTGACCGTTACGGTAATCGCGTTGTCCGGCTGGGGAGGGTCAAGTAGCTGGACGCACCCGCCGTTGGTCTTCCGCGCTTCGAGCGTCGTGCAGTCTTGCTTGCCCGCCCACGCCTCCAAAATGAGTCCGTTGAAATTGGTGAGCGTTAGCGGGATCTGAAGGTCGTTGTTGGAATCGCAGTCCGCGCGATTGATCCAAAGCGGCCGGTTGCCGGTGGCGCGAACTTCGCCCGTGCGCGTTGCGCCTTCCTTTCCGAGTGTGATGGTCGGCTCTGCTTGGGCCGCCGCTCGCCCCGAAAATGCCATGCTGCTCGCCAGCACCAACCCCAGCCAAAGATTTCGCAAGACCGCACGTGAGACCCAAGAATCGTTCACGCGGCCGTGATTAGCATGGAGTGTGCCACGAAGTCAGTTGCCGGATGGTAGCCATTTTAGGCTGCTCGCCGGGTCGCGGCGCTTTTTGGGCCGCTCCGCATGGCTGCCAGGCTGGCGACCAGCGAGGGGCGTCTGTCAATTTGTCGGGCTGGTGCGCCCGCACCCCTGCCAGGTGCTCAGCTAAAACCGAACTTCAACGTGCGTACGCCGACGCAGCGTCTTCAGCCACTGCTTGCGCGCCTCGTTGATCTTCTGGCTGCGAACCTGCTGCTCCAACCCAGCGCGCGCTTCTTCATAGGATGGCAATTGCAGCGGAGCGCGTTCCACTACTTTCACGAACACCGTATTTGCCGCGACCGAGATAGCGTTCGAGACTTGGCCAACCTGAAGCGCATCCACAGCCTTCTGCAAGGCAAGCGGCAGCTTGGAGCGAGTGGTGTCCTCCAAGAGCCCGCCAATCGGTGCGCTCTTTTCGTCTTCCGAGTACTGCTTGGCTACGTCGGAAAAATCCGCGCCGCTTTGTAGGAGCTGAGCCACCTTCAGGACCTTCTCTGCTTTCTCAGGAACCCTTTGGCTGCCGCGACCCGTGTTCACCACAATCCACGCGATCCGGAGCATCCGCCCAGCTTCGGCATCGGCCACGGCTTTTTCGTACGCCGAACGAATGTCGTCTTCGGTGGCCCGAACGCGTCCCTGAAAGCGCCACTCCGAAACTCGGAGAGCGAGCGTCTGACGTTTGAGCTCTTCTCTATACGCTGTTTCTTCGAGGCCACTCTTCTTCGCTTCGGCCAGAAGCTGCTCCACGGTGAGCTGATTTTGCGAAGCCACCACTTGGAGCATCCGATCGACGTCTTCTTTGGTGACCTTGATGTCGGCGTCGCTCGCGGCGTGTTGCTCCAGCAGCTCGTCGATCATCATGTCGAGCGTGTGCTGGTAGACCTGGGAGAGCCCGGCGGCTCGTTCCGACGCACTGCGGCTTTGAGCGTAGACGCGCAGCATCAAGGGCCGTGCGCGTTCTCGGAGTTCGCTCAAAAGGACTGGCTTTTCTCCCACTACCGCAACGATGCGCTCCACGATGCTCGCGTGGGCGACGCTTGAGCTAACGAGGGCGGCTCCGAGGAGGACAACTTGCCCGAGGATACCGAAGTGGCGGAGGCCGTGTGCCATGGCAGGGTCCTAGCACAAAGGCGGAGGGTAAAGTGGCCTGCCGATCTCGCCCGTTGCTAGTTTTTGAGCCACGCGGGGCTTGCCACGACGGCCCCGATGGGTCGATAACGCCACCCCGTGTTGAAGATTGATTTGAAGGGTAAGCGGGCGCTTGTTGCCGGGGTGGCGGACGACAAAGGTTTTGGTTTTGCGATAGCCAAAGCCCTCGCCGAAGCCGGTGCGAATGTGTGCCTTGGAACGTGGCCTCCGGCGCTTGGGATCCTGGAAAACCTGCTTCGGCGGGGCAAACTGGATGAATCGCTCAAGCTCAGCGAAGGCAGCCTGATGCAGTTCGAGCGGATCTACCCGCTGGATGCGGCATTCGACACGCTTGGGGAGGTGCCGGAGGATATCCGAGGGAGCAAACGCTACTCCGGCCGCGGGGATTTCACGATCGATGGCTTGAAGCAGCAGTGGCTTGCCGACTTTGGCGAAAAATCGATGGATATTTTGGTGCACTCACTCGCCAACGGCCCGGAAGTGCAAAAGCCCCTGCTGGAAACGAGCCGCTTCGGCTACCTCGGCGCCATGAGCGTGAGCGCTTATTCGATGGTTTCCATGATCCAGCGCTTTGCTCCTCTGATGCCCCCAGGTGCCGCTACGGTGTCTTTGACCTACCTGGCGAGCGAGCGGGTGATCCCGGGCTATGGCGGCGGCATGAACGCGGCCAAAGCTGCGCTCGAAAGTGACACTCGGGTATTAGCGCACCAGGCCGGGCGCAAGTATGGCATTCGCGTGAACACGATTTCAGCGGGGCCGTACGCGTCGCGTGCCGCCAGTGTCACCGGGATCATTCACGACATCATCGGCTACTATTCGAAGAACGCGCCGCTCACCGAGCAGCTCACGCCTGAGGAAGTCGCCAATTCTGCCGCCTTTCTTTGCAGCCCGCTCGCTTCGGGAATTACCGGCACAACACTCTATGTGGACAAGGGTTACCACGTGATGGGAATGCCTTCGGACTAAGCGTTGCAGCGACGTCGGCCTGACGCGCCGCGTGCTGGGTGTGGCTCAGAGCCGACACGCCGCGTGCCACCTCTGACACAGTGATCCGGACTTATTCGCTCGACCTCAGTCTCCTTTGGGGCGTGCTACACTAAGTTGTGCGCGGATTACTAAGAGCGCTTCAGGTTTCTGCAAATGGCACGTTCAGTGCTTATAGGTTCGTCAAGATGGCCGTGATAGCAAAAGGAGCATTCTGGGTTGCGGTGGCAGTTGCCGTGGTTGCGCCCGGTGGGGTCCTCTTGCTGCCGTTTCTCTTGATGAAGCGCAAGAAGGCCGTTGCCTCCCGTTCAGGCATTACAACGCGTCAAAGTTAGGTCGGTTGATGAGCTTCCCCCGCGTTTCCGGCGTGTGGCTTCACCTGAGCCGCTGGGCGGCGGTTGGCGCGCTTGCGGCGTCTGCTGGCTGTGGCTCCAAGCAGACCACGGGGGAGGCGCTTTCCGCTGCGGGCGTGGTCGCCGTGGCCGCCGCAGTTGCAGTGGCAAAGGAGCCTGGTGGCTGTCGGGAGGTGAAAGGTTCCCTTCCAGGAGATACGGAAGTGCGTTGCCAAGGCGGTTCGGATCCAAAAGCTGCACGCGCATTGGTAGCTGGGGCCGGTTTGGGGCTTACGGCGTTGGGCAATGAGCTCCAGCGGTCGGCGCTCGATGAGTCGGCCCAACGCAAGAGCCGTATTTCCAATCAACCCATCCACACGGCACCCAAAGTTGAGTCTGAAGAACCTGCTGCTCAACCTGCTACGCAAACGCCCTGTGCGAGTGCCACGGCAACCAGCGTCGTTTTCCTTCCTACAGCCCCAACGGTTGGAGCGGCGGGCGCCGGCTCGGGGGATTCTTCGTCGCCCTGTATAGCCCAGCCGTCGCCCAGCAAGACTCAGCGGTGGTAAGGAACGAGTTCAGAGTGCAGCGACACCTTTGCGATGGCGATCGTGGCGCGAGTGCCTTGAAGTACAAATGGAATTTCTCGCACGGCCGAGGCGACGGTCAGCTTGAGCACCCCTCGCACCACACCGTTGCCCTCCGCGCGCACTAGCTCCACGACGTATTGTCCCGCCTTTGCCCCCCGGAGGCTGAGGCTTTCCCGACGGGTGCTGGTAGGATCGAGCGCCGAGATCACCTCCTGGCTAGGTGCGCCCAGCCAAGAGATGCGGTGTCCGTCGGGGTGTAGCAGGCCGAGATCCACGTCGGCTTGGCCACCTTCCCACGTGGCTTCGAGTTTGAAGTCGCCAGATAGGCGCTCCGGAACCAAGACTTCCCCAAGCATGGCTTCAGCTCGGCCCCGGATCGCTGCGGGTGCTCGTGTAAGCAGGTCGCTGCTGAGATCCGCGTAGCCCGTGTCGCGTCCGCAGCGCACTGCCTCCACTAGCGACTTGGCATCGTCCGGGCGAGTCTGAGCGATCGCGAGCGTGAAACGGCACCCTAAAGCGGCGTCTCTGCCCCAGCGGTAAAGGCGAGCTAGCCGCGCCTGTGCCTTAAATTCACCGGGTCGAGCGTCGAGCACGCTGCCCAAGATCCGGATCGCTCGATCGCGGTCTCCCAGGCGGGCTGCCACATCAGCTGTGGCTGTGAGCGCCTCCGGATCTAGGGGTTCCTTCTCAGACCAGCGTTGAGCGAGGTCGCTGGCTCGCTCTACCTCTCCTGCGAGCATGTACAAGCGATAGAGCTTCACCAGGTTTTGGCGAGCCTCACCACTCACGGCTAGCTCCCGCTCCGCCTGCGCTATGCGCTCACCCGAGGCGGCTTCCGGAATATTGCGGCCAACGTCGATCGAACCCACGCGTTTCCAAACGCGGCGCATTGGAATCATGCGGCGCTGTGGTGGTAGGTCCGGCACAGGGGGATCTTCGAATTGCAGAGGCCCCCGGCGGCGGAGTACGCGAACATCGGTCGCTGGCGCGCGTTCGGTTTCCGATGCCATGCTGGGGGCCGCAGCGGGCGGTTGGGCAAAGCTAGGCGCGCTGCTGCGCTGCGCCGAAGATGGCTTGCTAGCGGCTGCGCTCCCACTTAGGCCTCCCGCCAGGCGCCGTGCGCCCAATTCAGCTTTCTTTTCAGCGTTAGCGCCAGGCGAGCCGTAAGCCGACGTGTCGTGCCCTGTGGCGGCTTCGTCGAGCTCACCATCGGTTTCGTTGGCGAGATCATCTTCGGCGACTTCTTCTCCGGACCATTCTGGCGCTTGGCGCGCGTTGTCCAGGCCGAAGGCCTTGAACATGGCGGGGCTTTCCAGCACCAAAAGCGAGGTGTAGCGGCTGGCTACGCTGAATTCACGCGAGAGCGCCACGGCCTGGGTTCGAGCTTCCGGGCTGCCTTCGCTCTCGAGATCAGCAATTTTTCCTGCAGCGAAGAGCCGAGGGACAAACGCATTGGCCGAGTTGTTCTCGATACTGAACTTCACAGGGTAACGCTTTTCTACGGGAGCTTCGCCGTGCATGCCGCGGAGCACGATATCGCCTTCGATTTCACCCAAACGAGCGCGTGCGGTAATGATCAATTCTCCGCCTGCCATGATGGGCGGCGCCTGCCGTGGAGCTATGTCGTACAAACCCTCGGGAAGCTGAATATTGACGTCGCGCAGCGCTGCCGCATAGCTCGCACTCAGCACATCGTACGCCATCTCAGCCGTCTGGCGGCCCGGTGTGTACGGCAGAAGCACGCCTCCGCCGCCCTGCGCCAGTGCGCCCAAAGTGGTGCTGTCTGAATCCGAACCCACGCCCACGGCCACCACGCTCACGCGCCTTTGCAAGCTGATAGCCTTGGCTTCACGCTCCACCAGCCCCGGCAAAATGGCTCCCACGGTGGGCGTGCCGTCGCCCACGTAAATCACCTTGAGCTCCCGCCCTGGATCGCGTTCGCTCTGGATGCTGGCTAACGCTTGCGCAATGGAGCCCGTAACGTCCGAAGCACCTTCGGGCGTAATGGTGCGCAAGAAATTCTCCGCTTGCTGTGCCGCTTGCGCCCCGCCTTCGTGGAACCCGCGCCCGGCGGACACGCACTTCACGTCGCAGGCAAACACGCTCACCCGAGAATCGCTATCCAATTCCCGAATGGCACGCGCCACCACCGAACGAGCGTGTGCAAAGCCCGCTCCGAACATGGAGCGGCTGGCATCCACCACGAACACGAAATCCAAACGTTTTTGTTGCGTGCTTCCCGGCAACTCGGGGCGCAACGCCATTGCCACGTAAGCATCGCCTGTTGGAGCATGCCGAGCGGGGAGAGAGGTTGGTTGGGTGAAAGAAGCGCCCAAAGGGCGCGCACCGGCACGGTAGGCCCACAAGGAGACTTCCCGATCATTGCCTGGCACCGAATACTCCACGGCGAGATCTCCCCGGGGCATGAAGTTGGCTTCGTTCAAGGCGAGCGTGGCCACGTGGGATTGCTCGGTTTCGCGCAGTGAATAGCCCAGGGCGCGGACGCCTTCGGCTTCACTGTGGCCGCGCACTTCTACGTCCACCGAAAAATCTTTCACCTGTGTCGAGCCGCTCGGATCATGCGCTAGGGGATACACATATCGACGTGTCTTCCCCACAGGTTTCAAGACCTGCGTGTACGCTAGTATCACTTTTCGCGAAGAGCGCCGAGGGATGGGGTAGACGCGCAATTCGAAGCGACCACCACGCTGCCATTCAAGCAGGGCTGGGTCCCGCCATGGCCCGGGCACCCAGATGATCTCTTCTTTGGGCGGTGGTTTCACGTTTCGGTTGGCGTTCACGATAGCTCCGCGCCAAATCTTGGAGGCGCGTTCGCGGTCGACGAACGCGCCTTCCTCAAGGTGCCCATCCACCTCTAGCGCCAGGCGTTCGATTTGCGCGTCTGGTGGAAGCGGAAAGCGAAAAATGCCCTCAAGCACGTCGGTGGTATGATTGGCAAATACTTCGGTAACCTCGGTGCGTGCCAAAGCCCCCGAGATCCGCACCTTTACTTGATGTTGTTCCAGGCTAACGGCGTCTTTGAGCTCCGTGCCGGTGCCGGGCTTCTTGGCACGGAGCTCACCCAAACCCTTCACTAAAAGTGGCTCTTCCGCAGTTGCGGGTACCTCACTCCAGGCCAAAGCTTGGCTCAAACGGCTGCTGGGGTTCACGCGCGGTGCTTCGTTTTGGCTGAGCTCACCCGTTTCACCGGCGTACACCGTGACAGCTTGATCGTTCTTGCCGAAAAGCTTCACAGCGCCGCGGCTCACATCCACGCTCGAAAAGCCTGGCAAGGCACGCAATGCGAACTTGGTGCCCAACACCTGAAGCCGCCCCGTAGGCAGAAGGATGGTCACGTTTTTGCCCGCCTGATGCGCAATATCGGCAACGAGGCTTCCACTTACAAGCTCCGCCGCATGGCTTTCGGTTCGCGCTCCTTCGGTGCCGCTACCGCCCAGGACGAGCTCTGTATCATGATCGAGCGTGAGCCTGGAACCATCATCCATTACGATCGTGGCGCGCGTCCAACCACCCGTCTTAATTCGGCTACCGGCATCCACCTTTTCACCAGCTTTGGCCGGCTGGCATTGGTCCCGGACGCATACTTCCAAGGACTCGCCAAGACGAGATGAAGTGGTGAGTTCCTTGATCACGCCCTGCCATTTACTGCTGCTTGATGGTGGCACCCAGCTAACGCCTGTGCCCTCTTTTCTCGGAGAACCGAAGAGCAGTACCCCGAGCGCCGCCGCAGCTGAGGCCGCAATTGCTGCACTGAGCGGACGCTTCTTGAAAAGCGCGATCAACGTGCGCTCGCGGACGGGAGGAGCCGCTTTGTCCGGGGAGGTGGGGGTGTGCGGAGACTCCTCAGGCTTGCTCTTTTCGGAGGAAGGAGGCTCGTTGTTGGTGGCGGTGGGCTCGGTCTTATCGGAGGAGGAGGGCTCTGATTCCAACTTAGCCAAAGCGCTTTCGAGCCGCGCATCTGCCGAAGAATTCTCTGATGCGTAATCCGCCCCGGCGCGGAGCACCAGCGCTCTTGCTAGCTCTGCCTCGTGCCGAACATCTCGGCAATGGTCGCAATCAATAAGATGCAACCTCAGCTCTTCAGGAGCGCTTCCCTCAAGGATTTCGGCGAGGTGTTCTTCGACCTTCTGGCACTTTGGGGAAAGAGTCATGTTGATTCCTTTTCGAGTACAGACGTTTGCAGTGCTCGGAGCCCGCGCGATACGCGCTGACGGGCGGTTGCTTCGTCGATCTGAAGAGCTGATGCGACCTCAGAAAAGCTCAATTCACCCAAGAAGCGCAGCACCAGCGCTTCACGGAGCGTAGGCTTGAGGAGGGCCATTTCTGAGCGCGCCCTTTCTGCTCGCTGCCTCGAAATCAAGCTCTCATCCGCGGTGGCAGAAGCTTCCGGTGTCTGCGCCAAGGCAAGAAGTTGTTCACGGATTCTCTTCTTTTCGAGGTGCCGAGCGCAAGAACGGCGAGCGATAGAAAACAGATACGCCTTGAGTGAGCCGCGATTCTCCCAGTTGGGAAGCGATCGGTAAGCGTCGAGCAAAACATCCTGCACCAGATCTTCGGCCTCAGCCTGATTGCCCAAAAAAGCCATACACACCCGGCCCAACCCCGCTCGGTAGCTTTCGGCACAAAGCAGCGTGGCTTCCTTGAGGTTGCCCGCGGAGATCGTTTCGACTACGCGCGATTCCAGCCCGGCTTGGTCGTCCGGGGTCACAACTGCCTCAAGTGCATTCATGACCTAGTGGCCCCCAGAACGCGTTTTGTGACAGAGCTCCTGAAGTTATTCATGCGATCTTTCTTCCCAACGCGGCAGCCCGCGAAAACTTGCACCCCCTACAGAACTCTTTAGGGGAGCGCTCCTTGGGCCTACTGGTCAAGCCTGTTCCGTTCCGGCAAGAAGTGGGCGCGCGGGCCGGACACATGGCCAGGTGACTTGCCCACGGATCCCCTGTAAAAAGGCAGTCCAATTGCAGGTTATATCCGTTCGATGCACGCGCCGAAGCAGCGATTTAGGCCGATGGTGGGAGAATCGTTTACATTCCTTCTCCCTCTATTCCGTCCAACATCGTTGCGGCTTGGGGCCGTGGATCTTACTCAACGAAAGCTAAGGAGTTCTTAATGAAGACAACAAAGATTGCTTTGATCGCGCTGCTTGCACCAGCGCTTATAGGCGGCATCGCCTCAACGGCGTGTAGTGATGTGGCGAATGCGGCAGGTCCGCTTGATGGTTTGGCAGCGCAGTGCGGCTTGGTTTGTGACGCAGAGGGAATTGTGGAGGGCAATGCCCAGATTTCCGGCATTCGCTCGATTGACGCTTTCTTCAACGCGGTACTTGAGTTCAACGGCCAGGCCACATTGGTGTCGGGGAACATTGAAGCGCAACTCGCACGTATTCGCGGGGCTCTCGGCGTTACCACCAATGCCGAAATCAAGGCTGCTCTCACCGCCAAGCTAACGGCGAACGTCGAAGGCAAGGCGCGAATCGTGGCAGAGCCTCCCAAGTGTGAGGTAAGTGCCAAAGCTACTCTGGAAGCACAGGCCAAGTGCGATGCTTCCGTCGACCCTGGGTCAGCTTCCGTTAAGTGCTCGGGCTCTTGTGTAGCGGAGGCCTCAGCTTCGGCATCCTGCGACGCGATGGCTACCCTGAAGTGCAGCGGTACCGCTCCCATGCTTTCTTGCTCGGGCACCTGCAAAGCCAGCTGCGAAGGCACCTGCATGCTGGATGGTAAGACGAAGTGCGAAGGTACTTGTGCGGGTACCTTGAATGCAGACGGCACCTGCATGGGCGAATGTACCGTTGCTGCAGGCGGCAAGTGCAATGGCACATGTAGCGGCAAGTGCACTGGTGAATGTGAATACACCCCGCCGATGGGCGTGATGTGCTCGGCAGGCGCAGAGGTCAAGTGCGAAGCGATGGCGAACGCTCAGGTGGAATGCAAGGGAAAGTGTGAGGGCGAAGTGACCCCGCCCATGGTTAAGGCAGAATGCAACGCGTCGGCCAAGGCGTCGGCAGAAGTGAAAGCTGAGTGCTCGCCTCCTAAGCTTTACGTAGAGTTCACGGCCAAGGCCGGTCTTGACGCGGCTGCCAAGGCAGACTTCGCGGCGTTCACCTCGGTCTTCGTAGATGCTTACGGCCAGATCTTGGCTCAACAGGCTCAGGCCAAGGGCATCATCAAGGCGGGCGGAACGTTGACAGCGGCGGCTACTGCTGCTGCAGAGGGCCTCGGCCAAGTTGCGATTGACGGCGACCTTAAGGCAAAGATTGGTGCCGGCTGTGCTATCCCCGAGATGGGCAAAGTCGGTAAACTTATCGGCGACGCGACGGGCAAGCTCAATACGAGCGTGATGGATGTTGCAGCGATTACGACCACTGTTGGCGGCTGAGTATTAACAGGTAAATGGAAGAAAACGGCGAGCTTTGCTCGCCGTTTTCGTTTTTGGGTATGCCCATCGCCTGGCTCTGTGTTCGAGTGCCTCACTTTGTCATTTGCGCTAGTTGCATTCCTTGAGCATACCCGCTTCGGGTTCGATTTCCGGACCTCCAGAGCACTCTTCAAGGGGCAGGGGACCACTTTTCGGAATTGGCGGGTGCTTGCAGTGGCACGTGCTAGCTTAGGTCATGCCAGGGTTCCAAATAGGCGGCGGTTTCCCAAACAAGGTGCCATTTGCACTCTGTCTTGGATCGTTAATTCTTAGTCCTTGCTGCGGAGGCAGATTCTCCACGGAAGAAGGTGGCCGTGAACCAGATTCCGTGACGGGCGGAGCAATTGGTTCCGGCGGTGCCCACTCGGCCTTTCAAACATCTGGTTTGGGTGGGGTTCCCGTGGCTACTCAAGCGTCTCCAGGTTTCACTGGTGGCCAGGAAGGGATACTTGGTGGAATGGCTAATACCTCCACGAGCCCGGCGCCCGCTACAGAAGCTGCTCCCGCCAACGAGCCACCCGTAAGCAGTCCCTACTGCGGAATCGTTCGGGGCCAGCTTGCACAAGTTCTGGCCTCACATGTTTGGGGGGATCCGACGGCTGTCAGCGAAACGCAGGCAATTATTGCCAATGCCAGTCCCGTGAGCGCCGTGAAGCAAGTACTTGAAGACCCGCGCGCCCACATTGGTTTGCGCAAATTTGCGCTCACTTGGTTCGGCATCGCTGAGCAGCCCGGAGGGAACCCTGGGACGGTGCATGGGGGCCTCGGCGATCCCAGTATCGACAAGGAAACCTTAGACGAGGAGGTTCGGCGTTATGTGGGTGGTTGCGTTGGGGATGGCCAGTGCAGTTTGACGAAGCTCTTGGGCGGCTCCGTATTCTCCGCGAACGACGCGCTTGCGAACTATTACGGGTTGCCGATCCCACAATCACCCAAGGACCCTGGCGTTTGGTACGCGCTTGATGGCGCCTCGCAGGAGCGATTCGGTATATTCGCGCGGGGGGCATGGTTGGTGCGCGCTGCGAGCGTGGAAGCTCGGGGCCGAGCCGTGATGGAGGACGCGTTTTGTATGACGACTTCCGCGCCGACTACAGGCCATGATTTTGCGAGTGCCGGAGCCGAGCCGGATGCTAACCTGCAGATTAACAACAGAGCCTGCGCGCAGTGCCATTTGAACATAGATCCCCTGGGTCGTGCTTTTGAACACTTTGACGGCCTTGCACGCCACCTTCCCACGAGGGACGGTATCCCAGTAAGTACGGCCGCCAGCTTCACTTTCGACGGCCGCCTGGGGTCCGAGGCATTTAAATATGAAAACTTAGAGGCGTTTGCCCTGCAACTTGCAGAGTCGCCGAATGTCCAATCGTGTGTCCTGGAGAAGGCGGCGCGCTACCTCGCTTTGCCAACCTACGCTGGGGATTTTGAGCGCAGCCCCTTCGGATGTGTCGTTAGGAGCAACCCTAGCTTGACCGCGAACACCTTGGCTGGTGCCTTGCGCGAAGTGCTCATCAGAGTGACGGAGTATGGCGGTGAACGGTAGGTTTCTGCAAAAAGAACCGGAACTGTTCCAGCAGTTGACTGGCGGCCGCCCTCCTCACACTTCCCTCACGTTCCAAGCTTCTTCGGTAATACGTTCGATGTTCCAGAGCAAGTACAAGGGTATGCTCACGAGCAGGTAGCGGACTTTGTCGCCCTGCGTTGTTCGTACATTCACCTCAAGAACACTCGGCGGGTTAGTGTCAATCCGCACGGCTTGCTCAAGCTTCTTGTCGAACATGAATTGATGGAGGCTCTTCATGCTCCCGGCTGCGCCGGATTTCAGCTCAATCGGCAGAACGTGTCCGTTGAGCTGGAGCACGTGATCCGCCTCGCCGGCTCGGCCCCCCTCTCGCCAGTGCTCACCAAGCGCACGATGGAAAGGCGGCCCACCGCGTTTGCTCGACAGTTGCCACTGCAACATAATGCCGCTCCTTGAGCCCAGCCACCAGCTTTTCGGCATCGGCATCGCTACGGACCTTCACCGCCACATCCACGTCACGCGCGTGAAGCGCACCTCGGCACGCACGGAGATGGCAATGCCTCCAACAACCGCGAACGAAGGCTGCTCTGCTGTGAGATCTTTCGCTATACGCCGAAAAGCCGCAAATATCGTTTCAGAGGTCATCTTCCGAGCTCAACCAGTCTAAAAACAGCTTTTCGAGTGCAGCTTCATTGAGCTCCGGATGCTGCTGCCTGAGGAGCGCTCGTTTGAGCCGAAGTCCCTCGGCCATCATCTCAACGGCTTGAATGAACTTCAGCGAAGCGCTCGTCTGACCATCAAGCTCAACGTCTGAGTGCTCCAAAGCGTCCATTGCCCGAGAAAGCTTAGCATGCATCGGATACGGCGAAAGATCGGCATATCGGAGTCACTCGAGCGTAGGCTTTCCGGCTGGCCTTTCCCGCACTTGCCGCTACCCTATGCGGGTGACCGAACCCACCGTCGACCAAGACATCGCGCACGTGTTAGGCGGGTTCCCGGAGGTGACGACGGCGTGGCTTTTTGGCTCCGAAGCTCGCGGGCAGGCGCGACCGGAGAGCGACGTGGATGTTGCGATCTTGCTTCGAGATCGGCGACTCACTGCTTTGGAGGTGTTGCCGATGCTGGGGCACCTTGCGGCCAAGCTCGAAGCGGTCGCGCCGGGGCGGCGGATTGACCTTGTGTTGTTGGAGCACCAGGGGCCAGTGTTTCAGCACCGTGTGCTCAGCGAAGGGCGCTTGGTTTATGATGTGGAGCCTGCGCGGAGGGTCGATTTTGAGTCGGACTCGTTCGTGCGCTACTTTGACTTCTTGCCGACGCATGAAATTGCTGAGCGGCACGCGCTTTCCGGACTTGGCGCTTGGTTCGAGGGGGAAAGATGACCGAAGATGGAATTTTAGCAAAGTTTGAGATTGTGCGGAGAAACCTGGAGCGGTTGAATGAGCTGCCGCAGGGTTCTTATGCGGAATTTGGCGCCGACTTTCGCAACCTGGATAGTGCCCTGCATCGATTGCAAACAACGATTCAAGCGTTGATTGACATCGCTAGCTACATCGTTTCAGTGCGCGGCCTCGGTATTCCGCGCACTAGCCTTGACACGCTTGAGAAGCTTGAAGCAGCAAGCCTACTTCCGGCAGGCTCCGCGCGGCGCTTCGCTCCGATTGTCGGCTTTCGCAACCGAGTGGTGCACCTGTATGATCGGATCGATCCGGAAGTGGTGTACCGGATCCTTACCGAGAACCGGGATGATCTCGCAGATCTGGGGGCAATGCTGGTCAAAGCGCTCCAGCCAGCGGCCGCAACTTCTGGTCCCCGTGATACCTAGATATCTTCAACACTCTTCCGCAATTCTTGAAGGAAATCGCCGCGTGGGCGGATCAGAAATGCGCGTCCCTTGAGCGGGCGTACTTCGATGATCTGTCCCTTTGGAAATACGCTGTTTCCTTGCATGAGCTCGTCGTCGAAGACGTAGGGTGAATGTGCTGCAGCTTCTCGGCTGTCCGAGCGATGCTTTGGTTGGGCGTGTAGTGGAGCGGACAAGAGCCAAAGGGCTGGAACAATACCAAGGGTTCGCATGGTTCGCATGGGATCTCCGTTGTTGGTTGGGCGGCGTGAGGCACGTGCTCGGCCGCGTATCGGAGGGAACCGCGAAGGTGCGAAAGCTTGGAAAATATGCCAAATGCTGGGCCAGCCTCGGCAAACCGTGACCCCGATCAGAGCACGAGCGCCGGCAAGCCCGGGACCCGCTCAAAATGCCGGTCGTACGTCAGAAGCTCTGCGCCACTCTCGAAAGTGTGCGCCGCGATCCAGATATCGTTCGTTGGGATTGGTGTCCCTGCTTTGCGGAGTGCTGCCGCAATCCTCCCGAAGCGATCGGCCGTTGTGCGAGTTACCGCAAGCACGCTCACCCGGGGCTCGCTCAGAAAATCATCCAGCAGTGATGCATTCTCTTCGTACCGATTGCCGTGGCGAAACCCATACAAGAGCTCTCCAACAACGACCATTGATAGGACCAACTGCTCGGAGACCCGTACCAAGCTGGCCACCTTGCTATCTCCCTTGAGCAAGGCGACGTACGCGTTCGTGTCAAGCAGACGGATCACTCCCAAAAATCCTTATCCACTCGTTCTACGGATCTGATCGCGCGCTCAAAGGTGCTGGCCTCTCGGGCGCTCCAGACGCCAATGAACCGATCCAGCGAGCTTCCTATCTGGCGTTCCTGCTCTACAGGCGCGTCAATGCCTGCTCCCCGCTCGAGAAGACGGAGCGCCGCCTTGTTCAAAGAGATGCCTTGGCTTCTCGCCACGCGGCGGATTTCCGCTTCGACTCGGGGATCCAGGCCGCGCAGCGTAAGCTGATTCTGGTGAGGCGCCATGTAACTCATAATGACTCGCTATATGAGTCAGTCAAGAATTGCCTAAAATATCTACCATGGGGGGCGTAAGCCCCGATTCTGGAACTTCCTGTCGTTGTACGTGATGACGATCGACAAGAGCGGTAATGATTATTAGAAGCCCCGCATTCTCGAACTCCTTCGATCGGATTTGTTCTTGAGGCTTTCATCCGGCATCCTGGAATAAGGAACGAGCCAAGGCCCATGTCAGAGAAAGATTGGCTATCAGAGTTCCGTGCGCATCCGCTTCGAGTACCGTTGGTTTTAGCAACGGTTGGGTTGGGTTTCTCGCTGGTGCTCGAGGTGTTGCACATTCGAGCTTATGTGCGGCCTGATGCGGCTAGCTTTTGCTCCGTGAATTCCACGTTGGATTGCACGCGCGTGGCGCTGAGCCCCTATTCGGTGGTGCTTGGGCTGCCGGTGCCAATGCTGGGCGCTCTCGGCTTCTTTTCGATCCTGGTGGCCGCTTGGTTGCGTTCGGCGTGGTTACGGTGGCTTGCGGGTGCGGCGGTGTTCGCGTCGTTGGCGTTCTTGGGGATCGAGATCTTTTGGGTGGGCTCGGTGTGCCTCCTCTGCGAGGCGGTGCATGCCGTGGCGCTCGGCTTGGGCGTCGCGGTGTGGAGGGCCGGTTCGGCGTGGATGTTGCCGCGAGATCCGAGGGACACATTGGTGTACCTCTTTGCGCTCCCGCTAGGGGTGGTTATCGCGTTCTACGCTTTTGCTCCGCGCTACTTCGAGCTCTACAATTGGAAGTCGGAGGTGCTGCTTCCTACCGGCAAAACGTTCGAGGGGCACGCGTGGTATGGCGCCGCTGCGCCGAAGCTCACGGTGGAGGAATTCACGGATTACAGTTGCCCGGTGTGCCGCATCCACGCGAGCCGGCTGTTGGAGCAAGTGGTGCGGCATTCTCGCGAGCTGCGCGTGGTGCGCAGGCAGTTTCCTCGTACACGTTGTGTGACTGCCAATCTCTGTCAGCCATTGAGGTTAGCCTATTGTGCTGAGGAGCAAGGTAGATTCTGGCAAGCCGATCGCTGGCTGTTTGCTCACGCATCGGGGAAGGGGCGAGTAGATGAAGCGGAAGCAGCCCGAGATATTGGGTTAGAGCCTGCTCGGCTACGCAGCTGTCTGGTACGGAAGAGCACGCTGGAGCGTGCCGAACGTGAGTCTGACGAGGCGCTCATGCGTGGTTTTCAGGGAACACCTACGTATGTGGTTTCGGGCAAGGTAGTGAGCGCAGCTGAGCTCGGAGCTTGGATTTCTCGGCTTTGAGGGCTCAACGGGGGATGCGTTTTGCGTTATCGACGCCGCTATCGGCGCTCGTTTCGTCGGGCACTCTATTCACTGCAGGCTTCGGATACACCAACACGAGCTTGCCATCGATCTGCTGTACGAGTGCAGTGCCGGTTGCAGTGGCAATTTCTTCTGCTCTCTTTCGGGCGCGGCGGAGAGCTGCAAGTGCGCCAAGAACTTCGGGATCAGTGAACTCCGACGAATTCACATCGGGTAGGTTCTTAGCCGTCATGAGTTGCCTCCATGCCCCAAAATAATCGGTTGATCGCCGGCTCCGTCGTACAATGTCCAACTATCCACAAGATCCTTGTACAGGTGATCGAAGTTGTGCCGCCCAGCGGCGAAGCGCCTACGAATTGTGGTCTCAGGAATACTGTGGCCTCCCTGGCGAACGCGCTGCGCAACTCGTGCCACCGCGAAATCTGCTGAAGGCAACGAAAGAAAATGCAGAACCACTTTGTAACCAGCCGTGTGCCATTGGGCAATGGACCTAGCGTAGCCGCGGCTCGCCAGCGTTGTTTCAAACGCGAAGCTCTCACCACGGCGAACACTTTCCTCCATCAGGTCCAGCATGATCCGCCCCGCCCGCACGGCAGCACGTTCGGGAGCGAATGGTGAAACACCTTCGGCAATGAGGTCTGCATTGATGAACACAGGACATTCACCTTCGCTCACAAGAAATTCACGCGCAAACGTAGTCTTACCCGCGCCGTTCGGCCCTGCAAGGATGTAGATGCGCCGGTAGGCAATGGCCATGGTGTCGGACAACTATGCGTCGGTGAGCCCTAACAAAGCTAGACCATTGCGCGCCGACGGCGCACGCGTCAAACTTCTTACGGGGCATGATTACTGCATAAAGCTCCCCTCCGCATTCCTTCTCCCCAAACACTCCGAGGGTGCTAAGAGCACCCCCGTGGAACACGGTTTTTCGCCCGAAGAGCTCGAACAACTGACGGTGCGCGCCAAGCAGCAAATCCGCAAGCGCATGCGCTCTTTACGCACGGCCTATCCTGAGGCCGCGATGTTGAAGCGCAGTGAGTCGATTGTTGAGCAGTTGCTCCAGCTTCCCGCTTACCAGGAAGCAACGAGTGTTGCGCTGTTTTGGCCGATGGAGGGCAAGCGTGAGGTGGATTTGAGGGCCCTTGATGCTCACGCACGCTCCCAGAATAAGCGCGTGGCCTATCCGTTCCTTCGGCCCAACGGCGAGACGATTCGTACGGGCTTTGCTGAAGTGGCGAGCGTCTCGGAAATGAGTGATGCGGGGCGCGGCTTTTTGGAGCCGAGTGAGCTCGCGCGCGCTCTCGCACACGGAGAGCTAGATTTGATCGTGGTGCCGGCGTTAGCAGTGACGGGGAGTGGGCATCGGCTGGGCTACGGGAGCGGGTTTTACGACGTTACACTGCCGGAATTTTGCCCGCCGGCTAGGAGTGCTGTGGTGGCTTATGATTTTCAGTTGTTGATGGAGTTGCCTATCATTCCGACAGATGTGGCGTGTGATTTCGTGGTGACGGACAAACACGTCATCGTTGTGCAGCAGGGTTAGGTCGGTGGCGGTTGCGCACGCGAAAATACAGAGTTAGGTTGCCGGAGTTTTTTTCTGGCACGCTTCGCAAACGCCATAGAGCTCGTGCTTGTGCTCTTGCACTAGGAAGCGATAGCGCTCTGCAACGCGCTCTTGGAGCTGTTCGATCAGGGGCTCTTCGAACTCTGTGATGCTGCCGCATGAAAGGCAAATCAAGTGGTCATGGTGGTTGGTGGCGTCCCCCAGCTCGTAACGGGTAAAGCCGTCCCCAAACTTGTGCTCGTGCGCCACGCCGCTCTCGGTGAGCATCTTCATCGTGCGGTAGACGGTGGCATAGCCGACGCGCGGATCTTCGGAGCGAACGCGCGCGAGTAGATCGTCGATCGACATGTGTTCGGTGGAGTCGAAGAACGCGTCGATAATGGCCCGCCGTTGCTCGGTGGAGCGGAGGCCCCGATCGGCCATGTATTGGTCGAGATCGCGCCTCAGGCGCTCCGCCTCGGCTCGGCTCGGTGCTTCGACAGTTGCCCCTGGCTTCACCCTTTTAGATATTCCGCATGGGTTACGTTACGTCAAGTATCCGCCCCAGCAGACTGAGCCGTATCGCCCATGAGACGCCGCTTGGCCTAGCCGGAGCCGGAAGAGCGAAAGCGGAGGAGGGCAATGCTGACAGCTGTGAGGCCCACGAGCGGCCCGAGCACCAACGGCACCAAACCGAGCGTTGACGCGACGGCCACAAGCGCTGCGGGGGCGGCACAGGTGATAATCCCCAGAGTTGCCAGCTCGCGAGCCCGGTGCGCAATTCGTACGGCAAACGCTGCGTCGCGAACGTCGTCCGAGGCAAGCTGAACGCTCCATTCGCCCGTACCGGAACCTGCCGAGCCAAGCGCAATCGACACCTCACCTGCGCTCAAGCAAGCATCATCCACAGGGCTGTTACCCACAACTGCCACGGTTGCCCCGCCGTCGGCTAGGCGATGAACGGCCTCGCTCGCGTCGGTGGGGAGCAACTCGGGGCGAATGTGTTCAATGTCCAGTGTTCGCCCCAGAGCTTCGCAGGTATCACGTGAATCCGCGGAGAGCAGCACTGGCTCGACACCCACGTCCAGCAGATGCTGGACAGCGGCTCGTGCACCGGGGCGCAGGCCGTCTTGCAGGCCAACCGCCCCAATGAGATGCCGGCTCTGGGCCACCAGAAGCACGCTCCTGCCCATGGCCTCAAGGTCCGAAATGCGGCTTTCCGCAAACGCGATACTGATGCGTTCGCGCAACATGAGCGCGCGGCTACCAACACACAGCGGCTCCCCTCCGGATGCTACGGCCGTGACCCCAAGACCGGGCGCTAGCATGGGCACTCGGACTGCGTTGGGTCGGATGCCGCGGGCCCTGGCGGCCCGCAAAACAGCATGTGCAATCGGATCGGTGAAGCTGGATTGGGCGCCTGCAACGAGCGCGAGCACGTGTTCCGGCTGGGCGGTTCCAAAGGCTTCGATGTTGGCCACTTCGGGCTCTCCCATGAGCAGAGTGCCACGGGCGCAAAAAACCGCAGCTGTTACCTTGGAAGCGCGATCGAAGGCCTCTGGGTTTCGAAATGCAATTCCACTATCAAGCGCCAAAAATACGCCGCGCCCTACGAATAGGGCCGCAATCTGCACGGCTGCAACATTCGAGAGGGCAGAGAACGCCGCTGCGGCATACAAGCCGATGACCACGCCATCGGATGTAGCAGCATACGCAAGCAGGGCGGCTATGCCTGCAGCAAGTGGGGCGCCCCGTTCGCCGATGAGCCGCCCGAAACGTGGCACTGCGGAGCGAAGATCAGCTCGCCTTCGCGGATCCGAAGTGAGGCGTAGCCAAGCGCGATCATCCCCAGCCCAGGCTACGACCGCACGGAGCTGACCCTCAAGCACACGTGCCCCTGCAACGAGTGTATCGCCCTTCTTGCACGCAATCGCGTGTTTGGCGTTCAACCAAGGAAGCACCTGGGCTTCACCCGCAACCACCGTAATGTCAGCCGCCAAAGTTTGGCCGGCTTGCAGCAAGATCTCTTCGCCGGGGCGAAGCTCAAGCGCTGGCACCGTGATGAGGTCATCGCCGTTAACCCGTTCGGATGTAACGTTCAGGCTTGCTTCCAACAGATTGCGCTGCGCGCTGAGCTTTCGGCGTACTCTGCCGGCCAGCCAAATGGAGGCCGCCTGGGCCACTAGGATCGTGCCAGCGAGGTTCAGTGCCGAAGCAGTGAGAGGGTGCAACGTGAGCCGTGCAACAACGGCAGTTACAACGGAAGCCGTGGGGGCACCCAGGGCGACGAGCGGGTGCGGCTCCAGTAAATCACGCGATCTTAACAGATACTGCGCGGCAAGCGCACCCAACCCAGCAACGGCCAAAAGAACCCGCGCCGTTTCGAGCGATCCAGATTTCCCGGCCAAAAGCAGAATGATGGCCAGGCAGCCCCCGAGTGCGGAGAGGGCAAGCAACAGGTTCGAGACATCCGTGCCTTCGGGAACAACCGGCAGCACACTGCGGCGTTCCGCCGCGTGGGGATCGTCGCCCTCGTAACTTGCTTCGTCGAGATGAGCCTCGATAGCTGGGCCTTCGTTGGCGAAATCACTTCGGGCAGGGAAATCCGTGGCGACCGCAACTCCCTTGCGAGGCTCCAGGGGAGGAGCTGAACGGCGTTGCTTCTTGAGATGAGGGCGCCCATGTGCCCGAAAATTGAGCTCACATTCGGCACTACAGAAGTAACGAAACCTGTCGCTGATGTACGCTACACGTGCCGCGCGCAGCGGATCTACTGGGCTGTCGCACTGCCAGCAACCCACTGCGAGGGCCTGTGGCCCTTTCGGCCCGGGACCCTCCAGCACCGTTGCTTCAGGCATGCACCCCGAGCGACCACAACAGCGCCGCTTTCGAAGTGTGTAGCCGTGCCTCGGCCTGATCCCAAACGAAGCTTCTTGGCCCTTCGAGCACTTCCGCGTCGATCTCTTCGCCGCGATGCGCAGGTAGGCAGTGGAGCACCATTACCTTCGGATCCGCTAAATCTACGAGCTTCTGGGTGAGCCGCATTCCTGCAAAGGCGCGTATCCGTTGTTCTTGTTCTTCTTCTTGACCCATGCTCGCGAACACATCAGTGCTCACAACGTGTGCGCCAAGGACCGCACGTGCTGGATCCCGAACAACCTCTACATCCGCGCCCCGCTCTTTGGCTAGGCGGAGCCATGCTGGATCGGGATCGTACCCTTCGGGGCAGGCGAGGCGAAGCCTGAGGCCAAGCAAACCCGCCGCCTCGATCCATGAATTGGCCATGTTGTTGCCGTCCCCAATCCACGCGTAACTCAAGCCTTCAAGGGTACCGTGAACGCGCCGCACCGTTTGCAGATCAGCTAATAGCTGCATGGGGTGGCTCACATCTGTGAGCGCGTTCAGCACGGGGATGCTGCTATTGTTCGCCATTTCGCGCAGCCGTGATTCTGAAGTGGTGCGAAAGGTAATAGCGTGCACCATGCGTGAAAGCACGCGAGCGGTATCAGCTATGGGTTCTCCGCGGCCAAGCTGCGAGGAAAGATTGCTCACAAACACGGGGTGTCCGCCGAGCTCGGCCACAGCGACCTCTAGCGACATGCGCGTACGGGTGGAAGCCTTTTCGAACAGCAACGCGACGGACTTTCCGCGCAGAGGCTGGAGCTCGTCGGGCTGGCCACGCCCCTTTTGCCAGCGATCCGCTGCATCAAGGAGGGAGCAAAGCCCAGGTTTGCCGAGGTCGCTCAGATTGAGTAGGTGCCGTGTCACGCTAGGCTCCCGAGTACTTGGTCGAGTTTGCTGACGCCTTCGTCCAGCAAGGACTCGCTGATGGTGAGTGGAGGCGTGAAGCGGAGCACCCGATCGCCTGCTGCCGTGAGCAGCACCCCTGCATCTTTCAATGGGCCGAGAACCTGGCGCGCCTCGTACCCTTCCCGGAGCACCAGGCCCTGGAGGAGCCCCCGACCCCGCACTTGCTCCACCTTCTTCGGGTGGCGTGCCGCCACGGCGTTCAGGCGCGCAGTTAAGAATTCACCGGAAGCGTGAGCGCGTTCCATGAGCTTGTCTTCGGTGATGGCTGTGAGCACGGCCAACGCGGCCGCTGATGCCAGCGGATTGCCACCAAAGGTGGAACCATGCGTACCGGGTGGCAGTGCACCCTCAAGGGCGCTTGTGCACAACATGGCTCCAATAGGCACTCCTCCACCTAGGGCTTTAGCAAGGGCCACAACATCGGGCCGTACGCCATCATGTTCGCAAGCTAGAAAGCGCCCAGAACGCCCGACGCCAGTCTGGACTTCATCCATAATGAGGAGCGCGCCCGCCTGCGTCGTGAGGTCGCGCAGTGCGCGTAGAAAACCTGTAGGGGCGGGAAGAACGCCCCCTTCACCTTGAATTGGTTCCAAAAGGATTGCGGCGACATCGTCGCCCATGGCTTCGCGCACGCGCTCAATGTTTCCGTAGGGCACGTGCGTCACGCCGCTCAACGGGCCAAAGCCTTCTTGGTACTTCTTCTGACCCGTGGCCGCGAGGGCACCGAGTGTGCGCCCGTGGAAGGAATTCTCGAAGGCAATCACCCGATAACGGTTAGTTTCCCCTTTGCCAAAGAAGTGGTGCCGCACAAGCTTCAAACACGCTTCGATGGCCTCGGTACCCGAATTGCAGAAGAACGCGCGATCCATCCCCGAAAGAGCGCACAGCTTGGCCGCCAAAAGAACGTTGGGCTCGTTGTAGTAGTAGTTTGAAAGGTGGATAAGCTTGCCAGCCTGCTCGGAGATCGCGCGCACCAAACGTGGATGCGCGTGCCCCAGGGTGCTCACCGCGATGCCAGCGAAAAGATCCAGATAGCGCCTACCCTCGGCATCCCAGAGCTCAGCGCCGTCACCGCGTACAAACACGAGCGGGGGCTGCCGATAATTGGGGTAGAGATGCTGTTGTGCCGATTGAACTAAGGCTGCTTGACTGTTCGACATGAGGATCCCAAGTGTTACGTGGGCGATTGAAGGGTCCCTCCCATAGCATTTTCTCCCAACATGGCAGTACTCAGAGCTGATTTTTGCCGACGCTCGGGCACTCCGGCGCACGCCGCACTTCTTTTTTGCGGGTAACCTGGGCGATTGTGGCCGAAAGCTCGGCCATCGCAGGGCTTTCGCGGGACCGTTCAGCGCGTGGTACGCGCCGCCACAAGCTGTGCGGCGGCTTCCACAAAGCCTAAGGCTCGGGCGCCTCTGGTGAGGAAACGTGGCGGGCGGGTGAGAATGCCACGCAGGTTCTGTACTCCTATCGTCGTGTGAAACGCCGAGAAGCAGGCGGCGTCGTTTTCACTGTCGCCGATAAAGGCATAACCAAAACGCGCTTCGGTGGGGTCTCGTCGTTTTAGAAGTTGCAGGAGTCGCAAGCTGCCGGAGGCTTTGTCGTCGCTTTCGTCGCTAATGTGTAGATGAACGCTGGAGCGGATGGCTTGCACTCCCCGCGCCGTTACGAACGCCATCATCTCGCACACTCGTTCTGGGCTCACGTGTTCGTGCTCGCCAATGTCAAACGTAAGGTCGCTGATGCGAAAGCTTGCGTCGTCTGTGGGAACGAGCTCAGGGAATTTTGCGAGCAGCTCATCGCGCACGGCTTCCAACTTGCGAGTTCTCGCACGACGTTCGGCGGGAGCCAGCCGATCGAGCTGACGAAGCTTGTGGCCGTCCCGGTAAAATAGCAGAGCTCCGTTTTCGGTGACCGCGCCATCCACAGGCCACTGTGCGGCGATTAAGCGGCCCCAACCCGCTGGGCGCCCCGTGACGGCATACAATTCAAGGCCTGTTTCGCGCAGGCGATAAAGCGATGAAAATGCGGCCTCTACGATCTGACCTTCGGTAAGAAATGTATCATCCAGATCGAAGAGCAAACCTTGGAGTCGGCGGGCTTCTTCGTGGGCAAGAGCGGAAATGGGGCGCATGAGTGCATCCTAGGCCCAAGGGGTGCTCGTGCCGCACAACTTTGCAAAATCCGCGCTTTGGCTGCGGTGATGGAACGCGAAAGGCCGATGGGGCCGGCAACGTGCCGGGAGATCCGTTCCGCTCAAACCTATGGCGTGGGGCCCGAGCGTGCATGAAGGGATTCTTGTCATGACAAGTACCCGCGCGGCTGGAACGGACGGAGCTAAGAGGCGGGGAGCTTGCGAGTTACCCCACAACTGAAATCACACTCGACAAGTACAGACCCTCGGAAAACGCCGCCGGTACTGGGTGGTCGGCGCCTTGAAAAACACGCTCTAAAACGGTGGCGTTGTGCCCTGCATCGCGGGCGCCTAGCGCGAGCGTGCGTGTGAGCGTGTTGATGTCGAGGGCGGCCGAGCAGGAGCTCACTATTAATATGCCGCCTGGGGTTAACAACTCTGAGCAGTCTCGCACAAGACGGCGCATCAGCTTCTCGGCGGGAACTCGTGCCGAACGGCGTGGGGCGAGCTTTGGTGGGTCGCAGATGATGAGATCGAAGCGTTCTTTGCCGCGCAAGTTGCGCACCACTTCGTTGGCATCACCCAGCAGGGTGTCGATGCCAAGGCGGTTCCTTTCGGCGTTTTCCTTCAACACCGTGAGCGCTGGCTCGCTTGAGTCCACTGCGAGCACCCGTTCGGCACCGCCGCGTTTGGCGGCCAGGCTGATGGAGCCCACGTAACTGAAAAGATCGAGCACGCGGCGCCCTTTTGCGAGTGCTTCCACGCGGTCGCGCAGCGGGCGTTGGTCCAAGTAGAACCCCGTTTTTTGGGCCAAGCTTTCGGGAACTTCGTAGTTGAAGCCACGTTCTTTGAAGCGCAGGGTTGCGCTACTTGCTTCACCGAAGATAACGCCACGCAGAGCTTCGAAGCCTTCGGTTTTTGCCGCGAATGCGCTCGATTGTTCGACGACGGCACGAAGTGGGAGCGTATTGGTCAAAGCTTTCAGCACCAGTTCTCGCCGTTGGGCCATCCCCACGGTGCCAAACTGCACCACGGCCGTTTCACCAAACACATCCACAATGAGCCCCGGTAGCTGATCGCCTTCGGCGTAAATCCAACGAAAGGCGTTGGTTTCGGCCGAAGGCAGCCCGTAGGAACGACGCACGGTAAGCGCTCTTTCCAGGCGAACGCGCAGCAGCTTTTCATCGAGCGCTTCGGCTGGATCCCGCGTGAACAGGCGTACCCGAAGGGCAGAGCTGGGCGAATAGAGGCCACGGCCTAGCGGCTTGCCCTCGCTGTCGACCACCAGCACCTCCGCTCCGGCTTCCAGCGGCTGTTTGGGCGGCACCATGGCTTGGGCAAACACCCAGGGATGCCCCGCCCAAATGGGTTGTACGTGGCCCGGCTTGATTTGAACTTCCTGCACGCCTGTTACTACCCCAAATGCACGAATCCCCAACCAAGAATGGTCGGGGATTCGGGCTTAAGTAGCTGGCCTATGAGAGCCGCTACCCACTAGACACTGTTCTTACTGAACGAGGTCCTTGAGAGCCTTGAGTGCGGTTGCGCGCACCTTCTTGCTCGCGGGCTTTGCGGGGATGGTGATGGGCTCCTTGGTGAAAGGATTGATGCCCTGACGCTCTTTCGTCGCCGGCTTCTTGACGACGCGGAGCTTCACCAAGCCTGGAACCACGAATTCACCCGCGCCGCGAGGCGAGAGCTGCTTCTTGATGAGTTCCTGAAGGCCTTCAAAAACGCGGCTTACGCTCTTCTTATCGAGGTCTGCCGTGTTTGCGATCTCTCCGATTACCTGTGCTTTAGTAAGTCTCTTGCCAGCCATTGCGATTTCCTCCGAAAATTGACCAAATTTTGACGCCGAATCCCGCCAGGTACAGCCCTTACAGCGCATTTGCTGCAACAACTGCATGGCACGCGACCGATATCAGGGCTATTTCAGGCTTTCAAGAGGGAAAAGTCGGTGGGTCCCCCTCGATCGGGCTTCTTTGATGCTGCCGGGGCTCCAGTGCTCCTCTGAAACCGCATGGACAAGGGGGTTTTTGCGGTCGTTCGACGGTGCTGTTTTTGGCCCTGAACACCCGCTACGGGTTCAAGGAATTAATCAATTAAGACGAATGGTTATCTTCTGTTTTTCATTAAAATTCCGAGCATTGCTTGTGCCCTCGAACACCCCGAGTTGGCCTGGGAATCGGTTCTTGAGCCGATACGGAAAACCAGGCGCCAAAAAAAACACAAAAGTGCCCGCTACTACGCGGTTTTTGCCTGTGCTGCGCGGACCAAACGTCGCGTGAGCTTGTCCATCTCCAGCTTTTCGGGCCGTGTTTCATGGTCGTACCCCACGAGGTGCAACACACCGTGGGCCAGGAGAAAACGAGCTTCTTCAGCCAATGGCCTCCCGCGGGACTTCGCCTGCCGCTCCGCTGTTTGAAGGGAGATCACCACATCGCCGAGGAGCCGCGGTTCTCCCGGAATTGTAAGCGATTCATCTTGCCCGAACGAGAGTACATCCGTCGGCTTGTCCTTCTGCCGATACTGGAGGTTCAGCTTCTGGATCCCTCGATCGTGCGTGAGATGCACGCTGAGCTCAGCTTCGGAAAGCTCTAACTCAGCGAGCATCTTTTCGGCTTCGCGCCGGAGCCGACCCTTGTCGAAGAGGGGAGCCCCTGGCGCGTTTCTAGTAATAACAACAGGCACGATGAATTTATGAAACCTGTGAGTGCGGTTGCGTGCTTAGGCCTTCGGGATCTTTTTGGCGTCTTCGAGGAACGTCTTCAGACCGGCCTCCGTCAGCGGGTGCTTCACCAATTGCTGAATCACCTTCAAAGGTAGGGTAGCCACATCGGCCCCGAGCTGTGCTGACTGAAGGAAGTGGATTGGGTGGCGCACACTGGCAACGAGCACCTGGGTCTCGAAGTCGTAATTCTGATAGATGCTCACGATTTGCTCGATGAGTTCCATGCCCTCTTGGGCGATGTCGTCGAGGCGGCCAATGAAAGGCGAGATGTAGGTTGCGCCGGCCTTGGCGGCGAGCAGTGCCTGGGGCGCCGAGAAACACAGAGTCACGTTGGTCTTGATGCCCTCCTGACTGAAAATGCGAACAGCCTTAAGCCCATCGACGATGAGCGGCACTTTCACCACCACGTTCTTGTGGATTTTGCTGAGCTCGCGCCCTTCCGCCAAGATTTCGTCCGCAGTGGTGGACAGCACCTCGGCCGAAACCGGGCCGTCGATGACATCGCAGATCTCGGCGATAGCCCGCTTGATGGGCTTGCCAGCTTTAGCGAGCAGCGAGGGGTTCGTGGTCACACCGTCGATCGCGCCCATAGCCACGGCTTCTTTGATTTCTGCCAGATCTCCAGTGTCGATAAATATTTTCATGTCGTTCTCCCGTTGTCGTTACGTTGGGCGAGGCCACAAGCGTTGGCACCCGCTCTTGATCAGCGTTCCGAGACGTACCGCCGACTCGCCGGGGGGGCAAGCAACACACCAGGCGCGCAAACTCAAGGGCTTTTCCCTCGCGGCACAAAGAGCTAGATTTCCCGTGTGGCGCGACCATCCCGACCGCCCGGCTTCGATATGACCTACCGGCCCCACGAGGCCGTCTTCGGTCCACCGTTTGCGGTTCGGGTTCCATCACTGGTGTATCTCGGTGTGGCCATCGTGGTTATAGGTGCGGTGTTGATCGGCGAACAGTTGCCATCGACCTCTTGGCTCCACGAGTACGTGGTTCAGCAGAACGTGGGTCGCATCATCTCATCGCGGACGCTCGCGTTGGCGCTCGGGCTTGGGGCTTTGTCGTCCCTGGTGCGAACGGGCATGCGAGGAGTGCGCGTTCGTGGCGACGGGGTGGAGTATAAAGACGTGGTTTCGCTATGGCCCCGAGTCCGCCGCTACAAGTGGGCCCAGATCGATAAGATCACGTTGACCGATCGTACAGCGATTTTCCTTTCGTTGTGGGACGGAACGATTGCTACTTTGCCGCTCGTGCGCGATCGTCAGGGCTTGGCCCAGGCCCTTGAGCGCGTTGCGTATGCGCGCGCCATTCCCGTGGCTGGTGGCAGCGGCTTGGACGATATCCCCGAATCTCGCGATTTCGCCGAAGAAGAAAGCTAACGCATCAGATAGTCGCGAGCCTGAGTCGTCACGAATTGGCGAAAGGGCCAATGCCGATAGAAGCTCGCGTCTAAGATGGGCGCGGAGCCTTCTGCTCGGTCGCCATACACAAGGCGGCCTACTACTCTGACAAGGGAGCCGGCTTTTAGGCTATCTCGTCCAACATCGTCATCCGGAGAAAGCTTGGCGGTTGCGGTGAGCTCCCCGTACCCCTTGGCGCTTACGGTGACTCTGCAGGTCTCTTCGCCGCCCTCGTCGCACAGGTTGCGTGGGGAGAGAGTTCGCAAGTTCAGCACGAGCTTGGTTTTGCCATTCTTCAGCGCAACTCGCTCTTCGACGATACCAAACGCACTCACCACCTTTGAGGACCAACTCTTTCGGTCGCGCCCGGCCATCACAGGGTCGAAATCCACAGCGTTGTTTGCGGCGGCTTCCTCAGCATCGAGCGGCGCGTAGTCCGCGGCGTAGCCGTAAGGGCCTGGTGAATGGCAACCCAGGGCTAGGAACGTAAAACTCAAGCAGTACAGGACTTTTTGGGGAGCAACGCGCACCAGCGTCGGTTAACACATCCGAGTAGTTGAGTCACGCGATGCTCGCCGGCTTTTCATGAGTCCTCCGCGGGCTTTTTGGCGGAGGCTGCTCGCTTCGGTCCTCGGGAGCCCGAGCGACTACGCTGTGCGTGTTGAATTACCGCGTGACTCTCCCAAATCCAGCTTCTATGCTCCGCTCCATGTTGTCGCATGTTGTCATTTTTTGGACCAAGCCAGGTGTGCCGGACGCTGCTGAAAAACTGCTGGCAGGGATGCGGGAGTACCTCGCGCCTATCCCCGGAGTGACGGTGTTTCACGCCGGAAAGATGGTTCCGAGCGAGCGCGCTGTTGTTGATCAAAGCTACCAAATCGGGCTCTACGTTCAGGTAGAGGATAAGGCCGCAGAGGTGCGCTACCAACAACACCCGCTTCACCTCGCCTTCATCGAGAAGTGTTTGAAGGACAACTACGAACGTGTGGTCGTTTACGACTTCGCTGACTGAGCGTGGCAAAGCCCAAATGCGGACTGAAAGCGGCCGCGCCAACTGGAGCGGAACTTAGCTAGTAGCGCCCGCGTTGCGGGCGGAAAGTCGGAAGCGACGCACCCATAGGAACGCAAGTTCCAGGGTGAATAGCACGAGCGCTGCGAGCGCGATTTGTGGCGAGATTTCGAGCAAAGGTTCGCTTTGGGTCGCCTCGCGCTGGTTCTTTTTGGCCGCGAAAGGCACCGGTTCGTTGAGGACTTCTTCTGCGGTGATCGTGGCCACGCGCTCCTCGCCTTTCTTGTCGGATGTTACTTGATACCGCCCAACCAGCGGTGGATCGAAGACCAATGTGCGCTGATCGTCCGCGCTCGAAAAACGGCTCGCCAAGGCTCCTGATGGGCCGACTACGGTTGGATTCGCGTCCGCAGGTAGGCGCCAGGGGTGTCCGACTTCGCTCACGTGAGGGCCGCTCTTATCGAGCGCGAGGTCTACGAAGTAGTCGAGCAAGGCGACGAAGCCTGGGCGAAGCGCAAGATCGCTTTCATCGACCGAGGCCGGCAAGCCCACACTCAACGCACTGCCTCGGCCCACGCGTGTTTCAAGCAGAAATGCGTTGTTGCTCGTCCAACGGCCAAGGATCTCCGTCGTTGGCTCAAGCGGAAATATGATTTCGCCCTGAGGCGCAAGCTCGGCAAAGCTTGTGCTCGACTCTCCAAGCCACGCAAGCGAAGCAGCCAAAAGCCCCGAGCTCGTGGCTGGCTTCTGCCAGGTGGCTCCTCCCCGAAAGAAAGGCTCAAAGTTAGATCCGAGTTGCGCGTTTCCAACGCGAGGACCAAACAGGCCAACTGCGACCTTACCGCGACCGAGCCAGGCGTTAAGAGCGGCGCGCATTTCAGGGGTGAACGCTATCGGATCGTCCAAGATCAGCAGATCTTCGGCATCCAGCTCCTTGTCGTTCTCCGGGACATTGGATAACGGATGAACCACGAGCTTGGCTTCGAGTGCCCCCAACACTTGCTCCAAGATCGGTGGTCCACCGGTGACCACCGAACCGAGCGTCCGGTCTCCAACTACACCCACTCGGAGCGCGCCGGTTTCGCCGCTAGAGGGCGCGCTGTCGTCGTGGCTCAGCGCATCCGAGCCGTCGAGGTACACGTTCACGTAGGCCGCGCTTCGAAGAAGCTTGATCGAGAGGGAACTTTCCCCAGCTTTGCCCGGAAGTGGAACGCGCCCAAGCTCCTCGCCTTCGTTGAGAGCACTCGTTTGGCTCTTGGCGGCTACAGCAATGGCTTGCCGGCCAAGTGCTGCTTTTGCGCTTGTGCAAGCCAGCTGGAGGTTGAGGAAGAGGTCCGATTTCTCTGCCGAAACGACAGCGCAGTTGTCCACTTTGGCTTGAAGAGCGGGCAGGGGCACCGAGATTTGGGGTTCACCCTCTTTGGGTGGAGTCGCGGCGAAGTCGCTGAACACAAGAACGCGCTTGTCGCGGTGACTCAGTGATTTGACCGACGCTCGCGCAAGCTCAACGGCAGTTTCGAGATCGGTGGAGCGGTCGCTGGGCGTGAGTTGACTTAGCGTTTCGCGAACTAACTTGAGATTGGTGGTGGGGGGCAAGAGTACGCGAGCTGGCGAGCCTGCCAGCACAATAGCAACCACGTCGCCCTCGCGGCTTTCGGACATGAGCTGTTCGGCTCCGGTGACAGCTTCCGAGAACCGAGGCTTCCCCGAGGCCGTAAGTGCCCGCATGCTGAGTGAATCGTCGACCACAAGTGCTAGGGCAACCGAAGCGCCGGATTGGCGAGAGAGAGAGACGCGAGAGCAGCGAATGAGGGGCGCCGCTCCGAGCAGCGCTAGGGCCAGAATGAGGAGTGCGCGCAGCGAAAGGAGCACCTTATCATCCAAACGGCTCTTTTGGCGGGCACTGGTGCGAGCCTGCGGAATTAACCCGACGGGAACGAACGGCTGCTCGCGCACTTTTCCCCGGCGCAGCAAGTGGGCCACCACCGGAGCTGCGACTAAAAGACCAATGAGCAGAGCAAATCCAGTCAGAAAACTCATCGCGGAGCTCCGGAAATCGTGCTGAGAATGCGGCGAGCGACGGCTAAGGGCTCTTCGGTGGTGACCGCGCGCAGTAGCTGACCTGAGCGGCGGAGCAGCTGTTGTTTGAAGTTAGCTGAAAGCTGTTCGAGTGCACGGAGGTAGGCAGCGCGAACCTCTTCAGCGTTGGTCTCTACGACCAAGCCCGTTTCTGGTGATTTCAAGCGCACTGCCCCATCAAGCTTAAACTCTGCCTCCACGGGGTCGAGCACCTGCACCACTACTACGAATCGGCCTCCAGTGCCGAGTTGGGCGAGGTGCTCCGCAGCGTTCTCTGGAAGATCCAACAAATCGCTGAAGACTACGATGATCGAGCCGCGCCGACTGCGCAGACCAACGGGTTCGAGCGAGCGCCGAAATTGCTCAAGTGTGAGCCCACGCCCTTCACCCACATTGGCGCGCTCAAGCTCATGCACGAGGTGTTCAAACGTGAGCATTCCCGAACGCGCCCGCATTGGCTCCGTTCCCGCGCCAAACAGCCAATCGAGGGCCACGGCATCCCCCCCAGCCAGGGCCACACGCCCGAGCGCTGCGGCAATCACGCTGGCGTAAGCGAGCTTGGAGGCTCGCGCGGATTCGCTGCGAAACCCCATGGAAGGGCTCGCATCCAAGACCAAGCGGAGGGCGCGATCCGTATCTGTCTCGAATTCTCGAATCAGGAGCTTGTCGTGGCGCATGGCGGCGCGGTGGTCCAAAAATCGAAGATCATCTCCCGGAACGTACGTGCGGTGCCCTCCGAATTCCACGCCCGAGCCTCGCCGCTGACTGCGGTGCATGCCGGCGTACAGGCCTGAAGCAATACTGCGTGCTTTCAAATGGAGTGGCGCGAGGCTTCCCCAGTCGAGTCCCGTCCGCACGAAGTGGTCTTTTGGCATCTCTCTACTCAGGGCTTCAAGGTTGAGCGGCAGGAGGAGGCTTTGGCGAGGTTGCTCGGTTTGGCTTGCGCACCTGGCCGCAGGCTGCCATGAGCTTGGGCGAAAGTGTCGAAGGATCTAGATTTGCTTTGGGGTCATTTTCAAGCCACCCGCTGCAGGATTCAATGGCGAGGCCTACGGCGCCAAGGGCGGCATACGCTTCCAGAAGTTGGCGATGCACGATCCCTTTCTGCGCCTTGGTGATGTTTCCCTGGGCTAAGAAACGCACTCCACGGGCCACGGCGTCCACATAGCGCGCCCCGCGAATATCGGAGAGCAGCGCCGGTATTTCTCGGCTAACCGCCAATTGGAGTTGCCGTTGTTCACCGAGGGATTGAGTGCATGTGGCCTCGGAGGAGGCGAGCGCCGCCGTTTTGCCCTCCGACGTGAGTGGCAGCTCGAAGAGCGGAATCAGCACCACATCGCCGCGCTCAATAGCCTTACCCGAGCGGTGATTGTAGCGGTCGAGAACCCACGCTTTCTGCTTATCGCCCAAGAACTTGTAGGCCAAGGAGATGGTGGAATCTCGCTCCGTGGCAATAATTCTCAGGTTGTAAGGGATGACAATCTGCGCACCTTCTTCAGGAGGTAACCAGGGTTTGCTTCCGTTTGCGAGCGAAAGCACGTCGCTGCGGTCCGCAGCCCCAAGGAGCCGCTCTGCGAGCGTATCCCAGGTTTGCCCCGCACGTATGACCTCATAGCTTACGGCGGGAACTTCCAGCCGCATGCCCGGAGTGATGGATGAGCCACCTTGGGCATCCAGAGAATTGGCTGCAACGAGTAGTTTTTCGAATTGAATACGTCCGTAGAAGCGCTCAGCGATGGCGGCCAACGTCTCGTTCTTCTGAACGACATGCACAAAAGCTTGCGCCTCCCGTGGGCGGACCATCACTCCGAGCACCAGAGAGAACGCGAGGAGCAACCTTGAGCACCAGAAACGTTGGGCAAAAACCGAGGTGAGCACAGAGCTCGACCTTGCCCCCGATTGCTTGGGACGTAAACAAGCCCCCCTAATCCGGTGGCATGGATGTTGTTGCGAATCTTGTGTCGCTGGAGGACGATCCGGCTCCACGCCCGCTCACCAAGCTGCTCGTACTCGGATTCGTGACCAGTGAGGAACCGTGGGTAGTTTCTTTTGCGACTGATATGCTTAGCATAGCAAGTATCTCTTGCTGGCCCACAGGTACCGTCCGGTCAACATCGGCCGTTTTCACCTCTACCTCCAAATCGGCAAACAGCGTTGCTTCACCGAGGCGGGTTAAAATACCGAGATAGAGCGACCTTCAGGTGGACCGTAGCGCCCGCAGGATACTCTCCACACAAGTCTTCCGCAGTGTCCACCCACACATCCTAAACACAAGGCTCGGTCTGAAACGCGAGATGCTTGTCATGACAAGTATCTATTCATCGGCGCTGAGGAGCCCGCGCCGGTTGATTGGAGCAAGCACATTTTCCATAGCTTCCCAACGACTCACCGAGGCTATCTGCAACGTGTGTTAGCGTCTAAAGCTCTATCTGGGCGCCAATTTCGACTACACGGCCCGGTGGGATCCCGAAAAACGCCGTGGCGGTCTGAGCGTTGCGCGTCAGAAACGCAAAGAGCCGTTCACGCCAAAGTGCCATGCCCGGGCGATGTGTTGGCAGCACGGTTTCTCGGCCGAGGAAGAACGTAACGTAATCCAGCGCGTAGTGTGGGATTTCCAGTTGATTCAATAGCGCGGGCACATCTGGCGACTCCATGAATCCGTAGCGGGCCACCACACGGCAAAAGCCACTTGGCAGCTCCTCCAGCGTGGCTCGCTCCGCTTGCGGGACGCGCGCCACCTTTTCGGTATGGATCGTGAGGAGCACGACGTGCTCGTGGACGATACGATTATGCAGCAAGTTGTGAAGTAGCGCTGGTGGTGCGCCGTCGGAACTTCCCGCCATGAACACCGCCATGCCCGGGACGCGCACAGCGCGCTCCACACGCATCAGCTCGAAGAAATCATCGAGCGGCACGACGCGTTCTTTGAAGCGCTCGCTCAGGATTTCGCGGCCGCGGCGCCAGGTAGTAAATAGTGTGAAAAGCACAGCACCCACGAGCAGCGGAAACCACCCGCCGTCCACCACTTTGGCGAGGTTGGAACTGGCGAAGACGAGCTCTGGCAGCAAAAATATTGTGGAAACGGCAAGAGCGGGCAGCAACTTCCAATGCCAAAGCTTGCGCGCCACCACATAGGCGAGCAGCGTCGTGATGACCATGTTCAGCGTCACGGCCACGCCATACGCAGCAGCCAGATTGCTGGACGAACGAAAACCTAGCACCAAAGCAATTGTTGAGAGCATCAACATCCAGTTGATGATGGGTACGTAGATTTGGCCCATGTGCGTGGCGGATGTGTGCTGCACCGTGATGCGCGGCAAGTACCCGAGCATGAGTGCTTGCTTGGCCAGCGAAAACGAGCCCGAGATCAGGGCTTGGGAAGCGATGACGGTGGCGCAGGTGGCCAGCACCACCATGCCGATGAGGCCCCACTCAGGGACCATGCGATAAAAGGGATTCGCGAGAGCCGTTGGGTCTCGCAGCAACAACGCCCCCTGCCCAAAGTAGTTCAGCAAAAGGCCCGGCAGGGCCACTAAGAACCAACTAACGCGCATGGGGCGGGCACCAAAATGGCCAAGGTCAGCGTACAGAGCCTCCCCACCAGTAACCACCAAGAAGACGGAACCGAGCACGATGAAACCCCGGTGGCCAGAATCCCTCAAGAAGGAGAATGCGTACTCCGGATTCACGGCGACCAAGATATCCGGATTCTGCAGGATCTGACGGAGCCCAAGCGCTGCTATTGTGGCAAACCACAGCACCATCACTGGCCCAAATACCTTGCCAATGCCGCCAGTACCCCGCTTCTGCACGTAGAACAAGCCGAGCAGGATCGCTACAGCGAGAGGCACCACATAGGATTCGAGGTGGGGTGTCACGACCTTGATCCCCTCAAGCGCGCCGAGCACCGAGATGGCTGGCGTGATAACGCCATCGCCAAACAGTAGCGCCGCGCCGAACAAAGCCAGCAAGACGGCGATCTTATGGGCACCCCTGTGGAGCTCCTTGCCGCCCGTCACTAGCGCCATGAGCGCCAAAATTCCACCTTCTCCCTGGTTATCCGCACGCAGAACGTAAGCCACGTACTTTACGGAGATGATGACCATGAGCGCCCAGAAGATGAGCGACAACACACCGAGCACGTTCTTGGAGGTTACATCCACCCCGTGGGCGCCATGGAGGCACTCACGGAGGGCATAGAGGGGGCTTGTGCCGATGTCGCCAAAGACAACGCCCAGAGCTCCCAGCGACAGGGCCGCAAGGGACTCCTTCTTATGAGTCGAGCTTCCGTGGCTCATGGCTCAAGCTGCAGGGTTCTTCGCACGGCCAGCACGCAGAACTTCTACCGCTGCGGGCAAAAGCGACACCACGATGATGCCAACGATCACCATGTGAAAGTTGCTCTTGATGGTTGGGATTTGCCCGAACCAAAAGCCAGCCAGGAGAAAACTTGTAACCCACACGACGCCGCCGACCACGTTGAAGATAAAGAAGCGCCGATACGGCATCTCAGCAAAGCCGGCCACGAAGGGTGCAAAGGTTCGCAGAATGGGAGCGAAACGGGCAAAGACAATGGCGCGGCCACCATAGCGCTCATAGAAATCTCTCGTGCGCTCTAGGTGCTTCGGGTTGATGAAGCGGTATTGACCAGCAAATGCGCGGCGGCCCAAAATGTGGCCGAGCTTGTAGTTCACCGCATCCCCCAAAATTGCCGCTACGATCAGCGCTGGAATCATCACAGCTATGTTCATCGTGCTGCCCGGGAGCGCGCAGATGGCGCCGACCGCGAAGAGGAGAGAATCTCCTGGCAGGAAGGGCATAACAACCAGGCCCGTCTCACAGAAGATTATTAAGAAGAGCACCACGTAGAGCCACGGTCCGAGTGTGGCAGACCAATCCGAAAGGTGCGTGTCCAAGTGGAGCACAACATCAAGTATTGTATGGAGCATGCGTGACGGCCTGCTTAGCTCGGCGAAGGTCGCGCTACAAGGCCCGGACTTGGCAGCTTGTTTCTGGCCGCTGTCAGCGCGGGAGCGCCGGAATGTCACGCAGGTTGGGTGGTGCCAGGGTGACCCCTTCCTGATGCAGGCGCTCTTTTAGGGCGCGCGCTAGGTCCATCTTAGTGGCCTGGAAGTCTGGCGCACGGGTGTGTGCTTGGCACAGTAGGTTCACGGCGGTTGCCCCTAGATCGTTCACGTTGATCACAGGCGCTGGGGTCGCCAAGATCCGTGCGTCCTGGGCTACCGTTTCACGCATTGCAGTTAGGGCACGGCCGATGTCGTCCGCGTAACTGATGCTCACGGTGAGCGCGATGCGCCGCACCTCGGCGCGTGAGAAGTTTTCGATTTTGGCGGCACGCACCTTGGTGTTGGGCAATACGAGTGGGACACCCTCAACACTCGTGAGGTGGGTTTCGAACACATCAATGGCGGTGACAGTGCCCTGAGTGCCATCGATGCCCACCAAATCCCCCACGTCAAAGGGGCGAAGCACCAGCAATACAAGTCCGGAGGCGATGTCGCTCATGGTGTCTTTGAGTGCCAACCCCACGGCGAGGCCGGCGGCACCCAGCACCGCGAGTATACTTGAGGTGTCGACCCCGAACTTGCCGAGGGCGGCCACAGCCGTCATAGCTATCACCACCCAGTGCAGGACGCGCGCAGCGAAGGGCACCAGTGTTGGATCAAGGTGCGCAACGCGTTGCCCGTAGCGTGTGAGCGCGCGCTCGGCATAACGTGCCAGGAACCATCCAGATACCAAAATGCCCAAGGCAAACAGGGCTCGGCTGCCCCAGTCGGTAGCCGTTCTGCCAAGGACGTCGATCAAGGTTTCTAGGTGCTTCATGGGGGACTCCGGACGTTTCAGCCGTTGAACCCGCCCTTGCGGGTACGGCGTTTGACCCTATATTGCCGAAAAGGCCATGTCTTTCGACCCCATGTACTTCTTGTTCTTGATCCCCGGGCTCTTGCTCAGCTTCTGGGCGCAATACAAGGTGAAGAGCACCTTTAAGCGCTATTCCGAGGTGCCTTCGGCTCGGGGATTCTCCGGCGCCGAAGCTGCAGCCGAGCTCATCTCAAGGCGTGGCGTATCGGGCGTACGAATCGAGGAGGTTTCCGGGTTTCTTTCGGACCACTACGACCCGATGCAGCGCGTGCTTCGGCTTTCCCCGGACGTGTACCACGGCCGGTCGCTGGCAGCTCTCGGTGTGGCTGCTCATGAAGCCGGGCACGCCATTCAGCACGCCAAGGCGTATGGCCCCTTGAAGCTGCGCTCGTTCTTGGTGAAGCCGGCTAACATTGGGTCCAACTTCGGGATGATTCTTGCCTCTGTTGGCCTTGCTCTTCAGACGACCTCGCTGGTGATGGTGGGTGTGGTGTTGTTTTCGATGGCAGTGCTTTTCACCTTGGTCACGTTGCCTGTCGAGTTTGATGCTTCGCGTCGCGCTGTGGCGGCCCTGCAGGAGCTTAACATCGTGACCCCTCGGGAAGCCGAAGGTTCGCGTGCTGTTCTAAACGCTGCAGCCCTCACGTATGTTGCCGCAGCTATTTCGGCGATCCTTCAACTGTTGTATTTCCTTTGGCGCGCAGGGCTTCTAGGTGGGCGGCGCAGCGACTGAGTTAGGTGAGAGTTCACGTGGCACACTCGGGTAAGGAGTGCGGCGTCAACTAGCTTAGTTCTCATCCAGAAATGCTGCAAATCGCGATCTGGGGAGCGGTTGCTGGGTGTGATGGGACTGCGAGGTTAGCTTGAGTGGTCTCGAGACAGTGCTTATGTCGTCAAAGGGAGAATTTTCGAGACACGTGTGCCTGA
>JANRKO010000069.1:0-18092 GCA_033763455.1 Polyangiaceae bacterium | reverse complement strand
CCTCGTGTCTCGAGCAGCCGAACTGCCTCTCGCTTGAACTCTTCGGTGTGTTTCTTTCGCTTTCGACGAGTCTTGCTTTCCATGATCTAACTCCGAGGATACCCTCTTTGCTGGGTGTCCTGGAAATCCGGGGAAGCTCACACTCACCCGGGTTGCCTACGAAGTAATTTTGAGGGTCCAGTGGAAAGCACATGGGGCCCCCCACGCCGGCGAGGTAGATTTGGCTCTCACCACATCCAGCAGTGGCTCCGACTTTGCACGGAGCTGTGCACTGGTTCTCCACACACACACCAGTCTTACAGTCTGCGGGGAATGCGCACTGAGCACCCACCTCAGCCGCGCCTTTCTCTGGCCTGGTCGTGCACAGCCCCGTCTGCAGATCGCAAGCGGTTGTGCACTGTGCATCTGCCAGACAAACCGGCATACAGATCTGCGCCGCGCCAACTTGTGCGCAACTCCCCGTGGCGCAAGAAAAAGCCCCGGTTCCACAAACAGCCAGGCAAACATTACTCTCTCCAACCGCGGCGCAAATGCCCCCGTGATCCACCGCGCAGGACTGCTCAAGCTCGCTGCTTGAGCAATTCATTGAGCACACCCCCGCGACATCCGAAACGGTGTTAGCCGGGCGTAAGCAGAGCAGGCCCTCTTTACACTCCATGTCTACCTGGCAGGGATAACCGACCTTGCCTCTGGCATTCAGCGCCTCCGCGCGCCGCATCTCGTAAACAGACCCGTCCGAGGGGCTAGAACACTTTCGGGGGCCGGAGGATGGCTCGCAAAGGAGCCCATCCACACAGTCTGAGTCCTGTTGACAGATTGCACCATTGTGACCAGGAGTGATCTCCACCGCTACGTTGGGAGGTGAGGGCTCCTCGTCAACAACTCCGCCGCTACAACATAGCAACAAGAGCGAGAACGACGCGGAAACGAATCTCATGGGCGACGGTCCATCATTCTAGTTGTACGACGTTTGCGTGAGAACCCTGCCGTAGCACCCGTGGTAGCCACACCCGATATTACCCACGTGCGTTGTTCCTTGTGAGAGAATGAGCAGCCAATTCAGAGTATTATTGTACTTGCTCTTTACTATCGGATTGGTTCCCCAGTTATATGCTGCCGGCAGCCCGGTCTTAGCGGGGTCGGTACTGAACTCACACCTGTTCATTGAAACGTTCCAGACTGGGCTCTCACCGTAGCTATTGTAGTAACTCCACGCCCACATTGACCCGTTCCATCGCCAGCCAAATAGATAAGTGGCAGTGTGAAAGTGGCCGTTGTTTCCGTCAACAAGAGCGGGGCAATATTGTCGCGTCCATGCCGGAGGCCACTTCTCGTCATACCACCAGGTTTGGACTTTGACGTCCTTCCCAGTGTTGGGTGCTCCCCAAACGAGCCCTACATTAAACTGCGTGCAGTTCGTACTATCGTTAATGCTTGGATCCGCGTAAGTCCACCACTCGCTCCATGGCGCGGTACCATTACTGTTAGCGTTGCGCGAGTCAGCAAACACAGGGGTCGTCACCTGGTTTAGGCCCCCGTAGTCGTACGGCGGTGGCGTCGTAGCGCAGTTCGTTTGGATTTGCGGGAAGCCCTGCGCACGCGCCCGTTGTGGCAACACGAGCAGGGTCATCAGAAATGCGAACCCCATGAACCCCTTGGCAATTTTCGGCATCCTCACGGGAGCACTCCTTTCGACGTTGCAACAAATGCCTGGTGAGCCGCTTCGCAGCTCGCCGCGTTCTCGAACTGGTATTCCAGATCCATGCATCTCCTAACCTCGAAAGGCATGGAGTTGCACTTGCTCAAGAATTCCGGCTTCGGCAACACACTCGGGAGTGGCGTGCTCGCCGCAGGCCCCTGCAGCAGTCCGGCGCTTTGCTGAAACGCAGTGAGTGCGTTTTGCGTCAGCTGAACGTTAATGTCATAGGCTCTTTCGCAAGGATCGTAACCGTCGGACGCCCATGGCTTTACCTGCTCTGAGCGTGAACGTGCATCGACCTCACTCAAACCGATCTTGCGTTCTACACGCCCGCCGCGAGTTGGGCTGCCTGTGCCGTCGTCTGAGCGAGGTTCAGCGACGACGCCGTTCATGGAGGTCGAGCGAGCGCCCTCGGCCGCTCCGAACCCTTCGCCTCCACCTCCAGAACATGCGCTCCACAGGAGCCCACACCCGAGTAACGCGATACGTTCACGAATGAATGTATTCATTCATTCATTCATTCATTCATTCATTCATTCATTCATTCATTCATTCACGTTGTCAACCCTTGGTTTTTCGACCCAATGCCCGATGAAGCGACGGACATTGAAGCCCCAAAAGCAAGAATTTTCTGGCCGTATGACAAAGGGCGCACTTTCCTCTGCGGCTGATCCAGCTGCGCCGTCCTCGCGGCTTTCCCACCGTCATGACATTGTCAGGCATCTGTGTCATAGTGCTTGCTGCAACCTGATTGGAGCTTCCCCGATGACCGCACGCGCTAACCGTTCGCAAAAGCTCGACCTCCGACTCACACCGACTGACAAACAGGCTTTGCAGGCGGCGGCAGAGGCGGCGCGGCGTTCGGTGAGTGAGTTCGTGTTGGAAAGTGCTCTCGCGCGCGCCGAGGAAACGCTGGCCGATCGACAGAAGTTTGGCCTTAGCCGAGAAGGTTGGGCGGCGTTTATAGCCGCGCTCGATGCGCCCGCCAGGCGATTGCCTCGAGTTCAGCGCCTGTTCAAGGCGAAGGGCGTTTTTGACCCCAAGTGACCACGTTCCGCATTCAGAAGCTGGCTCGCACCCATTCTGTCGATACTTTCGATTGCGGGCATGCTGGGTTAAATCGCTTTCTCGTACGCTTTGCGCTTCCTAATCAGCAGGCAAACGCGTCACAGACTTACGTGGGCTTAGCGGACAACGAGATCATTGGGTTTTACACCTTGGTGGTGGGCCAAGTGGCTTTTGAAGGCGCACCCGCACGTCTCTCAAAAGGGCTTGCGCAACATCCCGTACCCGTAATGCTGCTCGCACGCATGGCTGTGAGCGTTGACTGGCAAGGCAAAGGCATCGGCGCCGGCCTCCTGAAAGATGCGATCCGACGCACGCTTCAGGCAGCAGATATCGCGGGGATCCGTGCCTTTGTTGTCCACGCCAAAGACGACGCGGCGCGGACCTTCTACGAGGGGTTCGACTTCATCTCGTCGCCTACGGATCCGCTGCACTTGTTTGTGCTCATCAAGGACTTACGGCGAATGGGAGGGGCATGAGCGCCAGCATTCAGAGCGCACCATTGGTACCTGGCGGCCTGATAAACAGCCAAAGGCAGAGAGGCGGACATGAGTGAGGATCCGGAAGTCTGGTACGTGCGGTCGGTATTTTTCGTTGCGGACTGCGAGGTATCGCTGCGGTTCTACGCAGCGCTCGGCTATCGTTAGAGTTGGCGTTTCGAAGAAGACGGCCGCATTCTTGTCGTCCAGGTCACGCGCAATGATTTCGAATTGATTCTGAACCGCCGCAGCGAGCGTGTCGGTTCAGGTAGGTTGTTCTTCGAACTCTATGCCGAGCAGCTCAAGCAGGGCTTGTTTGCCTACAGCAGCAACAAGCGAAGATCGACGTAAGCGTAAAGCATCTGAGGCAGTCTCAAGGAGCTGGAATACTGCGTGAGTGCTGACATCACCGTCCGCGACAGCTACTGGGGTATGCCCGTCAAGACGGTCAATGACCCTGACGGCAACGAGCTCCTCTTTGCCGTCGACAAGGGACGGATAAGGCCCCGACGCGAAGGAAGTTTGAAGGAAGTTTGAAGGCATAAAACCCTCGAACTTCTCCCATCACTTACGCGCGCCGCTCACGCCCTACCGCTGGATCAGGGCTTGATTCCCGCTCACAAGCGAGGTTCGGGCCAAGATTTTCAGCTTCGTTCCGGCTCATACCCGAGGTTGGGGCCAAGCCACTTTTCTACCTCAGCAATGGTCATCCCTTTTCGCGCTGCGTACGAGTCCAACTGGTCTTTTCCGAGCTTTCCTACGGAAAAATACTGAGATTTTGGATGGCCCAGGTAGATGCCGCCCACGCTTGCGGCAGGTGTCATGGCCAAGCTCTCCGTTAAATCGATGCCCACTGAGCGCGCGCCGAGCAGATCGAAGAGCTTCCACTTTTCCGTGTGATCAGGGCACGCGGGGTAACCAAACGCCGGGCGAATGCCTCGGTATTTTTCGGCAATGAGATCTTGGTTGGTAAGATCTTCACCTTTTCCATAACCCCATTCACGCCGCACGCGCTCGTGCATCAATTCAGCAAAGGCCTCGGCCAGGCGATCAGCGAGAGCTTTCACCATGATTGAATTGTAATCATCCAGCTCCTTCTCAAAGGCTTTCGAGAGCTCCTCGGCACCAAGTCCGGCCGTCACCGCAAAGCCGCCCACGTAATCGGCCAGGCCCGAGGACCGCGGCGCTACGAAATCAGCGAGCGAGCGACTCACGTCGCCCTCTGCGCTCTGCTGGCGCAACATGTTAAAGCGAAGAAGCTCGGTGGTTCGAGATTCATCCGTGAAGAGAATGATGTCGTCGTTTTCGCTATTGGCGGGCCAAAATCCGTAGGCGGCGCGCGCGGTGAGCAGCTTTTCCGAGATGATCTTCTCCAGAAGCTGGCTCGCGTTTGCAAACAGCTCTTTAGCGGGGGCGCCGTATTCGGGGTGCTCAAAAATGCTGGGGTAACGGCCCTTGAGCTCCCACGCGATGAACAGGAATGTCCAATCGATGTAACGGGAAATCTCGCTCAATGAGAAATTATCCAACTTGCGCACGCCCAGAAATTCGGGGGTTTGCACCACGGATTGGTCCCATTCAAGCTTTGGAGCCCGGGCTTTTGCATCCTCGTACGCGAGGAGCTTTCGCGTACCCCGATTGCCGTAGATGCCGCGCAAGCGTTCTTGATTCGCTCGATTTTCCGTATCGAGCGTTGCTTTGCGCGTTGCATCTAAGAGATTGGAGACAACTCCTACAGCGCGTGAAGCATCGAGCACATGCACCACAGGTTCGTCGTATTCGCCGGCAATTCTTACAGCCGTGTGTTGCGGGCTCGTGGTGGCACCACCGATCAGAAGCGGGATCTTGAGGCCACGGCGCTTCATCTCGCGCGCGACCGTCACCATTTCGTCGAGGCTGGGCGTTATGAGCCCGGAAAGCCCAATAACGTCCGCATTTTCTGCGACGGCAGTGTCCAGGATCTTATCCACTGGCACCATCACACCGAGATCGATCACTTGGTAGTTGTTGCACGCCAACACCACGCCGACGATGTTTTTGCCAATATCGTGAACGTCCCCCTTCACGGTGGCCATCACTACTCGACCCTGCGCCGAGCTATTCACCTTCTCGGCCTCCATGTAAGGCTCCAAAATCGCCACGCCACGCTTCATCACGCGCGCACTCTTCACCACCTGCGGCAGGAACATCTTCCCTGCACCAAAGAGGTCTCCCACGATGCTCATGCCGGCCATCATGGGCCCTTCAATCACCGAAAGCGGGCGCCCCAGCTTCACGCGCGCCTCTTCCACATCTTGATCGATAAAATCGACCAAACCGCGCACAAGCGCATGCTGAATGCGCTCTTCAACACTCAAGCTTCGCCAGGCCAAATCTTCCTCGCGTTTGGAAGCCACCCCCTTCACCGATTCGGCGAACTCCACCATGCGTTCCGTTGCATCTGGACGACGATCGAAGAGCACGTCTTCGACGCGCTCCAAGAGATCTTTTGGAATATCCTCGTACACCACGAGCTGGGAGGCATTCACAATGCCCATGTCCATGCCTTCGCGGATCGCAGCGTACAAAAATGCCGAATGAAACGCTTCACGCACCACATCGTTGCCACGGAAGGAGAAGCTCAAATTGCTCACGCCGCCGCTCACCTTGGCGCCCGGAAGGTGCTTCTTAATGAGCTTGATGGCTTCGATGAAGTTGATCGCGAAGCGATTGTGGCCCTCGATGCCGGTAGCCACGGCAAAGATATTGGGGTCAAAAATGATGTCATTCGGGTCAAAATTGAGCTTCTGAGTGAGGAGCTCGTAGGCCCGCTTGCAAATGGCGAACTTGCGCTCCGCTGTCTCGGCTTGGCCCTCTTCATCGAAAGCCATCACCACCACAGCTGCGCCGTAGCGTTGGGCGGCTTTAGCTCGTTCCAGAAACTCGGCTTCGCCCTCCTTCATGCTGATGGAGTTGACGATGCATTTGCCCTGCACCCACTTTAAGCCTTCTTCGATCACGCTCCATTTGGAGCTATCCACCATGATGGGCACGCGAGCGATGTCCGGCTCGGTCGCCACCATGCGCAAGAACGTACCCATGGCAGCTTGGGAATCGAGCATGGCTTCATCCATGTTCACATCCAAAATGTTGGCTCCGCTCCGCACCTGCTCAGAGGCCACTTCGAGCGCTGTCGTGTAATCACCCTTCTTAATGAGGTTTGCGAATCGGCGTGAACCTGTTACGTTCGTGCGCTCGCCGATCATCAAGAAGTTCGAATCGGGGCGAATCGTGAGGGGCTCCAACCCGCTGAGATGCGCCAGGTGGTCCGGCGGGGGCGGCGTACGGGGCTCTACACCCTGCACGGCTTTGGCTACCGCACGAATGTGGTCGGCGGTGGTGCCGCAACAGCCTCCGATAATGTTAGCAAAGCCGCTCTGGGCGAATTCTCGCAAGAGTGCAGCCGTTTGGTCGGGGGTTTGGTCGTATTCGCCAAACGCATTCGGCAAGCCGGCGTTAGGGTAACAGCTCGTGAGAATTGGCGCCAAACGCGAAAGCTCCGCGATGTACGGCCGCATATCTTCTGCACCGAGCGCGCAGTTGATACCCACGCTGAAAGGCTTGGCATGCGCCACCGAAGCCCAGAAAGCTTCGAGTGTTTGCCCCGAAAGCGTGCGCCCGCTCCGATCGGTGATGGTAACGCTCAGCATCACCGGCAGGCGCTCTTTTCTCTCCTCGAAGACTTGCTCCATCGCAACAATGCAAGCCTTCAAGTTGAGCGTATCGAACACCGTTTCCGCGAGCAAAAGGTCCGCGCCGGCTTCGATCAACGCACGCACCTGCTCCTTGTAGGAATCGCGCACCTGATCGAAAGTCACCGAGCGCAACGCTGGGTCATTCACATCGGGAGAGATGCTCAAGGTGCGGTTCATCGGCCCAATTGCACCCGCCACGAATCGCGGTTTATCCGGCGTGCGATCCGAGTATTCCGCGGCCACCGATTTGGCCAGGCGCACCGCTTCCACATTCAAATCGTAGACAACGTGCTCCAGGTTGTAGTCCGCCTGGGCCACGCTCGTGGAGGTGAAGGTATTAGTTTCGATAATATCACTGCCAGCCTCCAGGTACGCCGCGTGAATGCCGCGGATGATGTCCGGGCGTGTCAACACGAGAAGATCACTATTTCCCTGAAGATCAGTCTTGTGATGTTCGAAGCGTTGCCCTCGGTAATCGAGCTCGCTCGGCCGGTGCCGCTGAATCATGGTGCCCATCGCACCGTCCAGCATGAGCACGCGTTCCTTGGCTAGCTTCCTTAAGAGTTGTTCAGTGTTTGACATACATTACCGAGCGTTGGGTTTATGGGCCGTGGCGGCGAGAACCTCGAAGTAGGGCTTTCGCCGTTCGCGGAGCGCGATACCACAGCCTTGGGTTTCAAAGTGGGCAGATGAGAGGAGCTGGCTCAGCTCCCCAGTAGAAAAGCCGTGCCGGACGTGACCATACGCGGAGGTAACGTCGGGGTGGGAGTGGGTGTGGAGCGTCACGATCGAGGCGGTCCCACCGGGCCGAAGCACACGAAATGCCTCGGCCACAACCCTTTCCGGGTGGTGCGCGTAGGTCAACACGTTGAACAACAGCACGGCATCAAACGCGGCCTCCTTGAACGGGAGCTCGTGCATATCGCCGCGGCTAAAGTGCACATTCGGCGCTTCCTTCAAGCGCACCGCCGCCGCTTCCAACATGCGCTCATTTCGATCCAAGCAGGTTACGCTCGCGGCACGCGGCGCAATGAGCTCCGCAATCGCGCCATCACCCGAACCGATATCGAGCACGTCGCCCAAGCGCACGAGCCCAAGCAAGCCCTGAAGCGTGGCTTCCCAAGTGCGCCCCGGCGAATAGTGGCGCTCCATTTCCCCAGCAATCGAGTCAAACCAGGCGTCGTTCGCGCGCTCGGCTTTCAGCTCCACACAGCGACGCTGATCGGCCTCGAGCACTTCATCAGATGCTTCGTGCGCCACGAGCTCCCAAACGCGCGACGCCAACTCAGGCATGCTCGCCTCGTTGACCGCGTAAAAACAGGAAGCGCCCACCTTGCGATCCCGGAGGAGGCCCGCTTCACGCAGCTTGCCCAGGTGGGTTGAAACCCGTGATTGCGGCAATGCGGTGATGGTCGTAAGTTCGGCCACCGTGAGTTCGTCGCGGCCAAGCAGTGCCATGAGCCGAACCCGTGTTGGGTCGGCCAGGAGGTGCAAAAGCTCGGCAATGCTGTCCAGCGACTTCATCCGTATATCAGGATAGTCGGATATAATGATTCGTCCAGGGCTTCAAACGTCGACTGGGGGCTATTAACCCCTAATTGTTCTCTGGGCCTGGACCTTGATTGAGAACCTCCTTCGAGCACATAGGCAATTACCGTATGCAACGCGGCACAGCTGGTGGTCCTCGGATTCCTTCTCCGCGCGCACGGGGAGTACTTAGCATGCTAAGTATCTCTGAGTGATCACAATGCCACCTCCCTGACGTTGCGTAAGCTTTCACCGCCTGTGCTACTCACCATCCCCGAAGGAGCAGCCGACCCCATGGATCCCGAAACACGCACACTCTTAGAAACCACCATCGCAAAAAATCCGGTCGTTCTCTTCATGAAAGGGACACGGCAGGCTCCGCAATGCGGGTTCTCTGCGCGCGTGGTACAGATTTTGGATTCGTACGGGACGCCTTACGAGACCGTGAACGTGCTCGCCGATCCGCGCGTACGCGATGGCATCAAGGAGTATTCTTCGTGGCCCACAATCCCTCAGCTTTACATCAAGAGTGAGTTCATTGGCGGTTGTGACATCGTGACCGAACTCTTCGCCAATGGTGAACTCGCTGAGAAGCTGGGCGCAGAAGCACCACCACCACCAAAGGTTACCGTCACACCCGCGGCTGAAGCAGCCCTCGCCGCGGCCATCGAAGACGACGGCGACTTCGTACGACTCGAAATTGGGCCGAGCTGGGAGTTCGGCTTGACGCTCGGACCAAAACAGCCCGGAGACCTCGAGATCGCGTGCGGCAAACTCAGCCTGTTGGTGGATCGCATGAGCGCCACCAAAGCCAACGGCACCATCATCGATTGCGTTGAAACCAAAGACGGCCAAGCCTTCAAGATCGAAAACCCCAACGAGCCTCCACGCGTGAAGGCTATGACACCAACGGAGCTAAAATCGCGGCTGGATAAGGCCGAAAAGTTGCTCCTTATCGACGTGCGCACACCTCACGAAATCCAAACGGCGAGCATTCCCACGGCACACCCACTGGATGAGCACTTGTTCACAGAGCTTGAAAAGATAGAAAAATCTGCCCCATTGGTGTTCATGTGCCACTCGGGCGCCAGGAGCGCGCGCGCAGCTCAGCAATTTCTCGCCGATGGTTATACGAACGTCTACAACCTAGTGGGCGGCATCGACGCTTGGTCGCGCGAGGTAGATCCGAGCGTGCCGCGGTACTAACCGCAGAAGCCGTCGGGTAGCATTTTTATTTGTTGTCCGAAACGCACCGTCAATGTGCAGATCCGGTCAACTCAAATTTTCGCCCCTATTCCAGCAAGCTGCGCAACATCCACGCGGTCTTCTCGTGGACTTGCATGCGTTGGGTCAGAAGGTCACACGTGGGCTGGTCGTTCGCGCTATCCGCCGCCTGGAAGACCTCGCGTGCCGTTCGAGCGACCGTCTCGTGCGCTTCGACCAGCAGGCGAATCATGTTCTCCGCCTTCGGCACGCCGTCTTCTTCCTTGATGGCCGAGAGCGCGGTGAACGCCTTGTAAGTCCCGGGCGCCGGGAAGCCCAACGCCCGAATACGCTCAGCGATCAGATCCACCGCAAGCGCGAGTTCGTTGTAGTGGGTCTCAAACATCAGGTGGAGCGTCTGGAACATCGGCCCGGTGACGTTCCAGTGGAAGTTGTGTGTCTTGAGGTAGAGCGTGTACGTGTCCGCCAGCACGCGTGACAACCCGGTGGCGATCTCCTGCCTCTTCGTGGCTTCGATACCGATATCAATGTTCATGGCTTTCTCCTTATTTTTCATCAGGGTCGGCCCGCTCAATCGAAGCGGTCGAGGTTCATCACCTTGTTCCATGCGGCCACGAAGTCCACAACGAATTTCTGTTCAGCATCCCGAGAGGCGTACACTTCCGCTAAGGCGCGCAGCTCGGAATTTGATCCGAAGACGAGGTCGACCCGAGTGGCTGTCCACTTGAGCTCGCCGGTCCTCCGGTCACGCCCTTCGAAAACTTCTTCGCTTCGCGACGTGGCTTTCCACGTGGTGCCCATATCGAGCAGGTGGACGAAGAAGTCATTGCTCAGAGCCCCAGGGCGCTTGGTGAAGACTCCCTGCTGGGACTGACCGAAGTTCGCGTTCAGAGCTCGCATGCCACCAACAAGCACAGTCATCTCGGGCGCCGTCAATGTTAGGAGCTGAGCTCTATCTACTAACATCGCCTCGGCCGGTACGTTGAGGCCCGCCTTTTGGTAGTTGCGGAAACCATCCGCAACAGGCTCAAGCACTGAGAACGAATCGACATCGGTCTGTTCCTGCAAGGCATCCATGCGGCCTGGCCGGAAGGGAACCCGCACGTCATACCCCGCTTTCTTCGCGGCATGTTCTAGCCCCGCACAACCACCAAGGATGATCATGTCGGCCAGCGAAACCTTCTTCCCTCCGGTCTGCGCGACGTTAAACTGGTTCTGGAGTTCCCCGAGAACACCCAGGACCTGCGCGAGCTGTGCTGGCTGATTGACCTCCCAATCTTTCTGGGGTGAGAGTCGAATGCGCGCACCGTTCGCGCCTCCACGCTTATCCGAGCCACGAAATGTGGACGCCGACGCCCAGGCAGTTGAAACAAGTTGTGGCACAGAGAGGTCAGAAGCCAGAATCTTCACCTTGAGTGCGGCAATGTCGTTCTCATCGATCAGCGGATGATTGACCGTGGGGGTCGGATCTTGCCAAAGGAGCTCTTCTTTAGGGACCTCAGGCCCGAGGTAGCGCACGCGAGGGCCCATGTCGCGGTGGGTTAGCTTGAACCACGCCCGAGCAAAAGCGTCGGCGAACGCGTCCGGGTTTTCCATGAAGCGCCGCGAGATCTTTTCGTAGGCTGGGTCGAAACGCAGCGAAAGATCAGTGGTTAGCATAGTCGGACGCTGCTTCTTCGTAGAGTCGTGCGCGTCCGGAATGATCTCGGCTGAGCCCTTGGCTATCCACTGGTGGGCGCCAGCTGGGCTCTTCGTGAGCTCCCACTCGTGCCCGAAGAGATTCGCAAAGAAGCTGCTGCTCCACTTCGTAGGCGTGGTGCTCCAGGTTACCTCTAGGCCGCTAGTAATCGCATCTGCCCCCTTGCCCGTGCCGTAGCTGCTGCTCCAGCCAAACCCCTGTTGCTCGATACCAGCTGCTTCCGGATCCGGGCCCACATGCGACGTGGGACCAGCCCCATGAGTTTTGCCAAAGGTGTGGCCACCAGCAATGAGCGCAACCGTTTCTTCGTCGTTCATGGCCATGCGCGCGAAGGTCTCGCGGATGTCCTTGGCTGCCGCGATCGGATCGGGGTTGCCGTCGGGTCCCTCTGGGTTAACGTAAATGAGCCCCATCTGGACCGCCGCGAGTGGATTCTCCAAGGTTCGCTCGCCCGAATAACGTTGGTCACCACCCAGCCAGGCTTTCTCGGAACCCCAGTAAACGTCATGGTCCGGCTCCCAAACGTCCTCGCGCCCGCCACCGAAACCGAACGTTTTGAAGCCCATCGTTTCGAGCGCAACGTTGCCGGTGAGGATCATCAGATCTGCCCACGAAATCTTCCGGCCATACTTTTGCTTGATCGGCCAGAGCAGGCGACGCGCCTTGTCTAAGTTAACGTTGTCGGGCCAGGCGCCGAGCGGTGCAAAGCGCTGCTGGCCCCGGCCGCCACCGCCACGACCGTCACTGACTCGGTAGGTGCCGGCGCTGTGCCACGCCATGCGAACGAACAATGGCCCGTAGTGCCCGAAGTCCGCTGGCCACCACTCCTTCGAATCGGTCATCAGGGCCGCCAGATCCCTCTTTACGGCAGCGAGGTCGAGGCTCCGAAATTCCTCGGCGTAGTTGAAGCCCTCACCCATCGGATTGGATTTAGCGGAATGCTGGTGCAGAAGATCCACGCGCAACTGATTCGGCCACCAATCACGGTTCGACCTGGAAGCGGCGGTTGCGTTCGCTCCGTGCATCACCGGGCATTTTCCTGGGTTCGGCTTGTCGCTCTTATTAAGTCGCTCGTCGTTATCAGTCATGGCTGATAGGCTCCGTTGCTCGGGTCGAACTTGTTGCCCATGGATTCCTAGTTGCGCTTTATGCGCAACTAGGTTCTAGGACCCCGAGTTGAGCTGTCAATGGCCGAACGTGCGACGCCCCCGAGGCCTATTCCAGGGCCGCCGAGGACACAAACCGACGCTCATTCAATCGGGTAGCCGCGCCACAGCCAAATCAGGGCATCCACCACGGTTGCGCCCATCACGATGGGATCGTTATGACCCGCGTTGGGTGCGAAATTGTGCTGCACATGCAGGCCCTTGGCTGTAAGCGTGGCGTACATCTGCTTGTTCGCGGTTTGGGCATCCAGCTGAGGCAACCGTGCCGTGTCGGGGCCCCAATCGCCCGAGCTGGAGTTGAGCCAAACTCGCAACGGCTTGGGCTCACTCTTTGGGATGAGATTGGTGTGGTATTCCCACGCTCCATACGGGTACATCTTGTCTTTGAAGAGGTAGATGTAAGAGCCAGAATACGTGATGATTCGGCGAAAGCGTTCTGGGTGAAACCACGCTAGCCCAAACGAAGCCGGCCCTCCCGAGCTACCGCCCATCGCCGCGCCCGCCTCTGGGTCTGTGGACAACACGACGTTTCCCTCCGCCTCCGCGCGCGGGAAAACCTCGGTTAGAAGGAAGCGCCCATACGCGTCCGACACGGTGTCGTACTCGAAGCTGCGTTCGCTTCCCGGGGCGTCGCCACCGCCATTATCAACCATGATAGCAGCCATCTTTGGTAGGCATTTTCCTGGTATCAAGCTGTCGAGCACATTGGGGATATCGTCGGAGTAACCAGCACCATCTTGAACCACGATGAACGGCAGCGGCGTCCCCGGCACATATCCGAACGGGACGTAGACCCACACGTTGCGCGTGTAGGGGCCATTAACACCGGGATAGATCTTGCTGTCTGCGGAGCTCATCGTAAATCGAGTGACGACACCGTGGGGCACGCTGGGGTTCACCTTGAGCTCTGGCGTCACCACGTAGCCTTGTTGACCGATAGTGCGTTCCCCGTCGCCCTCTGAGCTCATATCCGGACTGGTGATTGCCAGGGTGGGGCCCGGCGTGCACTTCCGAATGTTCATCGGAGTTCCGGTGCTCGTTGTGGAGGGCATCGGATTGGGCATCGACGGCACCGGCGTCGACGTAGTCGCACTTGCCGACGAAGTCGTCGTCATCGTGGGGCTGGGTGAAGCAGTATCCGTCCCGGACGGCAATGCGTTGGGGGGCCCCTCGCCTGCCCCGGCGGAAGCGCTGCTCGCTTCGGAACAAGCCACGCCCATCAGCGCCGCCACCGAGAGGGGCACCCCGAGGCGAACGATCGACGAACCTAGAGCACACAGTAAATTGCGCATAAGCAGCCCTTCGCGCTGGCGCGGGGCGCAGCGCGTATTGGTAGATGGATGGCTCGGAATGGTGCGGCCATGGAATCGAATTCGCAAGCACAGCTAGCGACATCCATCTGTTGAATAGCGACATCTCCTTCCCGTTTGAGGGTAGGATCCCCCGAGTAACATGCGGATTGGGTTGGCCATGGACCGGCGCGGCGGTCCGAGTGAGATGATCTTGCGCGGCATTGCGTCCTACGCCCGACCCGCGAGCTCCTGGGTGCTCAGCTGGGACAGCCCGCGGGCAAGCGGCATCCGAAGCCTACTCGAAATGAAGCTCGACGGGCTCCTGGTGAAACACGTAGACGCGGAAGGCGTTAAGCTGATTGAAGGTTCGGGAATTCCGACTGTGAACGTGGGCCTTCCCCTGCAAAGCCACAAGATACGTGAGGTCGATAACGACGAGGTTGCGATCGGCAAGATGGCAGCCTCGTACTTTCTCCGGCGCGGGTACCGCAACTTCGGCTACTACCCACGCACCGGAAATCACTTGGATCAGCGCGGATTAACCTTTCAAGAGGAGTTAGCCCACCATGGCCACATCTGCCACATGTTAGACGCGCGGCCTGGGCACCCTTCGTGGCCCTCAGCTCACGCCTCCCTCAAGCGCGACAACGAGGATCTGAATCGCTGGCTCGCGCTTGTTCCAAAGCCCATCGCTGTCTTCTGCGTGGCCGACTACCACGCCCTGGTGGTAGCCGAATATTGCTCCGAGCTTGGGCTACGAGTGCCGGATGACGTCGCCATCCTCGGCGTCGAAAATGATACCATTGTTTGCACGTTGGCCTCCCCCCCCTTGAGTAGTATTCAGATTGCGGGCGAAAAGATTGGCTTCCTTGCTGCACAAATATTGGAGCAGCTCATCTTAGGTGATCAAAAGCAACACCAGGCAACGCTCCGAGTCCCACCCGTTCGAGTGGTTAGCCGGCGATCAACAGATGCTGTGGCCGCTCCGGACCCGCTGGTGGCTCGAGCACTCGACTACCTGCGTGCCCACGCAGCCAACCCGAATTGCTTGCATGATTTCTTTGCGGAGCTGCACTACTCACGGCGCACCCTAGAGCGCAAGTTTCGCAAATCAACTGGGCTATCGCCTGCCGAGGCTTGCCTCAGGTTCCGTTTGGAGGAGGCAGAACGCCTGCTGACCCACACTGAGCTCAGCGTCGAAGAAGTCTCCGAGCGAAGCGGGTTCAGTGAAGTTCGGCAGCTTCAGGGGGCTTTTCGCAAGGTGCTCCTCCAAACCCCCACCCAATTTCGACGTCACGCTGCGCCTTCGTCCAGGGCTCAACATGCACCAACACGTCACTTACGGTCACTCGCTCGCAGAGCTGCGGACGGCTAAAGGGGCCCCCTGAAGCCCCGGATTCAACGGTTGCCCCCATCCGAACGATGCTGCGAAGGGCGACTGTGCTAAGGAGCCGCGCTGATGTCTGCGCTCGGGTTGCTCACTTTGCCGTTGCCTCGCCTGCTCGTGCAGGTTGCGCTGATCGTGCTCACGTCGCGGGCGCTCGGCCTGCTGGTGCGCCGGCTCGGGCAGCCGCTGGTCATCGGCGAGATCGCGGCTGGCATCGTGCTTGGGCCCTCGTTTTTCGGCTATTTCGCACCTACGGCGCAAGCGCTCGTGTTCGCTCCGGAATCCTTAAAGATGTTGGGCCTGTTGAGCCAGCTAGGGCTCGTGCTGTTCATGTTTCTGGTCGGGCTCCAGTTGGATCCAGCGCTTCTACGGGGCCGCGCCCAAACATCCATCGTCGTTTCACACGCTAGCATTGTCGTACCGTTTGGGCTTGGCTGCTTCTTAGCAGCGTTTTTGCACCCGCGCCTCTCTCTGCCGGGCGTGCCGCTCTTGCCGTTCGCACTGTTCCTCGGCGCCGCCATGAGCATCACCGCCTTCCCGGTACTTGCTCGCATCCTAACGGAGCAGGGCCTCCTCGGAACGCGCATTGGCAGCATCACACTTGCCTGCGCAGCCATTGATGATGTCACGGCTTGGTGCATCCTCGCCGTGGTAGTTGCGTTCACGCGCTCAACCGGTCTCGGTGCGGCCGCCCTCACCATTGGGCTTTCGCTCGCCTACATCGGCTTCATGTTCTTTTGTGCACGGCCAATCCTCAAGCGGCTAGCCGCACGCACTGAGCCCGCCAATCCCACCCAAACCAAGGTGACGCTCCTCTTCCTGTGCCTACTCGGCTCAAGCCTCATCACAGAGATTATCGGCATTCATGCGCTCTTTGGCGCCTTCCTATTCGGAGTCATCGTACCCAAGCAGGGATTACTCCCGAGCGCGCTGGCCGAGAAACTGGAGGGGATGGTGCTGGTGGCTCTCTTGCCTTTGTTCTTTGCCCAAAGTGGTGTGCGCACCCAGCTGGGGCTGCTCAATAGCGCCTCGGCCTGGGCAATTTGCCTGCTGATCATCGGTGTTGCTTGCCTCGGGAAATTCGGTGCCAGCGCCTTGGCCGCACGCCTCACCGGGCTCACCTGGCGAGAAGCGAGCGTGCTCGGCGTGCTCATGAACACGCGAGGGCTGATGGAGCTCATCGTGCTCAACATTGGCTTAGAATTGGGTGTTATTGGGCCTCAACTCTTCACGATGATGGTGATGATGGCGCTCGCAACCACGCTGATGACCTCCCCGCTCGTACGCTGGCTGTACCGAGAGACTCCGATAAATGGCCGTGCCTCCGTCGCAAGTTTGCCGTAGAGTGCGGCCGCTGACCCTTCCCGAGTCTGCCTCTTGCATCGCGCAAGTCGCGCGAGCGTTCGCACAATGTCGAGAACGCCGCCAAGCCTAGGCCTTGAAGAACGCTCGCGTGTTCTAATCCCCACGCCCCCGCAGAAGCTTCGCGCCCCCGCTTGGGCCGGATTGCACCCCCCGATGCAACACCAAGCTCCTGCCAGCATCTCTACCGCTTGCAAAGCTTTCGTTGGCACTCCCCCCGCCGTAATACGTAAAGCGAACACGTGGGTGGCGACGCTTAAAAAAACCGCGAAGCTCCGCGTCCCCCAACCATACCAGCCCTTCTTCCTTGTGCCGCGCTTTCTGAGCGTTGAGCTTTTCTAGAAAGCCCGCCATCACCCCGGCCACATAAGTTAACCGGTCCGCGTTTCCCCTGAGCCCGGCGTCGCGCTTGTGAGTGCGCCACAACTGTTCGGCTGAATGCGACAAAAATGCGTGCGCATACTCCGCCATTTCCACGTTTTCCCGCGTGCCACAAATCTCAAAAACGCTGCCACGCTTGCCTTCGAGCGGCCGCCACACCGGGACCCATAGGCCTTGAACAAAGAAGTGATCCGTCAAGATATTCGCCAGCGTACGCATGGCCTCGTTGATGCGGCCGCTCGCCTTCCCCAAGTGCCGGTGAACGTAATTGGAACTCGCCGCTTCCCCGCCAAGCTCAATATTGTACTTTAGCATCAAGCGTTGAGCTGCAGCCGTGGCAGACTCCGCCTCATGCTGATTGCTGCTTTGCGCCAAAGCCAAAAGCTTGGAGACACGCTCCAAAATCCGAATCGACTCAGGGCCCTGGCTGTGCGGTCGCGGCAGGCCGGTGGCGTGCGCATCAATACCGCGCTCTCGACAAATACGCTGGAAGGTTGGCCCATGTGGAGGCTCTTCCAAGCCCAGCACCTCAAACACGAATTGGTGCGCCATTTCGTGTTTCAATACTTCGAGCAACACACCCCAACCGTGATCAGACATTAAGCTACGGGAAAGCTCAATCGAGCGCCCAACGCTGGTGTAGCGCCCGAAATTCCCCGCCGCATCCGACCAGCGAAGCACCGGGCTCCGAAGCTTGCCCCCAAAATACGTATCGTTGAATTGACCGTACGCCGTGCGCACCGCGCGAAGCGCGGCTTGCTCCAGCTCAAGGCTCAGCTTGGGGCCAGGTTCCATGATGCGAGCCTAGCAAGGAGCTCCGAAAACTGGTCGCGAATTTCAGAGTTTCAGACGTCACGAGTCCGAAAGCTCATCGTAGGTTGCCCCCTCTACGACTATGGGGTGGCACAACAGTCAAAGACAAAGTTCTCCCTACGATCGACTATGGGGTGGCACAACAGTCAAAGACAAAGTTCTCCCTACGATCGGGTGTTGGTCGTTATGAGGCAGGTCTTGGGCTAGACAGAGGCAAAAAAACGGGCTGTCGCAATCGACTATCCGCGCTCGTGGTGGCGCATA
>JANRKO010000068.1:0-33698 GCA_033763455.1 Polyangiaceae bacterium | reverse complement strand
CCTCGTGTCTCGAGCAGCCGAACTGCCTCTCGCTTGAACTCTTCGGTGTGTTTCTTTCGCTTTCGACGAGTCTTGCTTTCCATGATCTAACTCCGAGGATACCCTCTTTGCTGGGTGTCCTGGAAATCCGGGGAAGCTCAGAAGGTCCCAGCGGGCGGCGTCGCCTCACCGTATTCCTCATACCCCCAACAAACCGCCGTAGCGTCCGTCTTCACTCCGCAGGTGCGGCCCATGCCCGCGCTCACTTGCCTGAAGCTTCCAGCAGGCGCCGTCGCTTGCCCGGCGTAGTTTCCCCCCCAGCAGGCAACCGCACGGTCCGCCTTCACTCCGCAGCTGTGGCCCCCGCCTGCGGAAATCGTCTGCTTCTGCGTGAACTCCGCCGTGACAGTTGTGGCTGCTGCAAGCGTCACAGTGCAAGTGCCCTCCCCGGAACAGCCCCCGCCACTCCAGCCATTGAAATATGAGCCCGGCCACGCATTCGCCGTCAGCGTCACCGAGGTGCCTTGGTCGAACATCGCGGAGCACTTTGGCCCGCAGTCGATCCCACCAACATCCGAAGTAAGGGTGCCGATGCCAGTCCCCGCTCTGACGACCGCGAGACTCACCTGGCACAGACCGCCAACGCACGCCTCCGCACACACCTGAGCCACCGTGGTGGTCACCCGATCGACACCGCAAGCCTCCCGATTCAAGCCCCGGCACACCACCTCGCCCGTCTGCTTGCCAACGCATTCCGCGACAACAGGATCGCAGGCACCAGCGTTTACCCCAGGCTCGGTGTTACAGTAATGCTCCGAAGCACACGTACCATTGGCGGCCCAGACATCACCCACACAAGCTAACTGCTGACGCTGAGCATGCCCGGCGCACGAGTACGCCCCTGTTGTGCAAGGCTGCCCGAGCGTCCCAATTGCACTCGCGCCGCCGGCCATCCCTCCTGTGCCAGCACTGCCTCCTAACGCAGGCGCACCTCCCGTAGCCACACCCCCACTGCCTCCTAACGCAGGGGCACCCCCCGAAACCACACCCCCGCTGCCTACCAACGCAGGCGCCCCACCTGAGACGCTGCCCCTGCTGCCCCCTGGCATTCCGCCTGTCGACATCATTTCCCGCACGCCACCCGTCCCACTCAACCCGATCGGTGCGCCCGCGCCGCCGCCTGCCGGGCATCCGTCGTTCAGCGAACACGGGTCGCTCGTAGCGCCCGTAGCCTTGGGCTCGTCCGTGGACTTGCACGCCCCCACAACTACCAATATGCCCAACGTTCCCCACCCTATGCTTCGCACTCGCCTCATTACCCATCTCCCGTTCCATGGCACCGGAACCCCAGGCCTGCGTCCCCCCGTAGCGCAGCGGAATCGGTCTGTCGATCAAATTGTCTCGGCAGGCAACAAGGGCATCCGAAAGCACGGTACGTAATGCATTAGGATCGTACCCTACAACGCATAGTTCCGGTCGCCGTTTAGAGAATGCTTACCTAGGTGGAGTGGGAGTGCACCCAAACGCGGCTGGCTTCTCGGTGATGGCGGACACGTGGTACCAGTCAGTCGGGCCACTTTTGCGCTAACTGCAACTCAGGTATGCCGCCGCGGCTCAGTTCCTTGACTACGTGGTAGGAAATCCTACCCTTGGAGTATGAAATCGGTGGTTTCGGAGAAGGGCCAAGTCACCATCCCCAAGTCCATTCGGGAGCGTTTGGGGTTGCGCGCGGGTACTGAGCTTGAGTTCCGAACCCTGCGGGGTCAGTTAATCGGTGTCAAAAAGTCTCGCGAGGATCCTATCGCGAAGTGGCGAGGGAAAGGGTGCCTCCCGCTAGGGCTGAGTGCAGACGAATATCTCGCGCGCGTGCGCGGGGGAAGTTAAGGACGCGTTGAGCGAGCATGAGGACGGCGGTAGATTCGAGCGTCTTGCTGGACATACTAGTTGGAAGTCAGTTTGCCGGTGCTTCCGAAAAAGCCGTTCGGCGGGCCATCGCAGAGGGGTCACTTGTTGTGAGCGAGTGTGTGGTCGCCGAGATTCGGCCTGCATTCGCGACCGACGAAGCCGACGCATTCCTGGATGATCTCGGAATTGAATTCATCCCTTCCAGCCGCGAGAGCGCTTTGCTAGCCGGCAAGATGTTTCAGGCCTATCTGGGGCGGCGCCGCCGAGTTCAGAAGGCGCGTGGCCCGGTACGCGTCCTGGCGGATTTTCTAATCGGGGCTCACGCGACGTTGCACGCGGATCGGCTCCTCGCGCGCGACCGCGGTTTCTATCGCGACTATTTCAAGAATTTGTCTCTCCTGGAGCCATAGAAGAATACGCCGCCAACGTTCTCTGGCACGCCTCCGAAGCATGCCGCAAATTCGGCAGGAATGATTTCGTTGACGCAAGGATGCCATAGGCACCCCCACTGTAGCGCGCTAAATTAAGCCTGATTCAGGAGTAATTGAGGCACTCACAGGCCTCTTTTGCCCCTCACAAGCCCAAGAGGTCGCCGCGCCTCGCTTGAGGCTTGGTTCAATTTTGTCAGCGCAATGAAATGTCTTCGGCGGCAACGAGCCAACAAAAAGGAATTTGCGATATGCACAGAGCTCTTCTCAAGCGCAGAAGCCTCCTGAAGCAACTTGGAGCAGCCGCCTTCTTGGCCACGCCCGTCTTCCGGTCCGCGCTCACGGAGGCGCAGACGTCCTTCCCGTTGCGCTTGATTCTTTTGAACCTGCCGGGAGGCATTCCATTCAAGGGCGGCGGCGATGGCGGAGGCCTCGATACCTATTTTGACGGGATGTACAAGCCGTGGGCTGCGCTTGAATCGGACATGATCATTTTCGATAACATCAACAACGCGGCTGGCGACAAAGTTGCGGGCTTCTGGGAGCTTGAGGGCCATGGTGGCGGCTGCCGTTCCATGTTTGGAGGTGCCGTCAATGATCAGGGCTGCGGGGGGCCAACCGAGTGTGGCGCAGAAGACAACGCGTATCGTTACGGTACCGCGACTACGATTGATCAGCACCTGGCGATGACCATTGGGCAAAAGACACAGTTTCCAGCTCTCCATTTTGGCAGCCTTTGGAATAAGGGGCAGGGCGGAGATCATAGCGAATGCTTCTACAACAACGGGCAAGCTGTGCGTCCCATGGACGAGCCCGCCGAGGCATTCTCGCGCGTGTTTGGCGCAGGCCTACCGATGCCAAGCACAACTCCGAATGCCCCAATGGCCCCACCCGACCCAGCGCTCGTGGCTCTCTACGAGCGCAAGAAGAGCAGGCTCGATCTCTTGTACGCCGAAATTGCCGAGATCAAGGCGATAGCCGGCAGCGACGAGCAAAACAAGCTCGACCAGCACCTGAGTGCGTTGCGCGAACTCGAAAGGTCTCTCGTCAACCCCCTTGGTGGGAGCGCAGGTTCGGGCATGCCGGGCGCGAGCTGCGCAATCCCCCCGATGCCGGTTATCGGGCCTCCGCCAACGGCGACATCGCAGCAGGGGACGGGCCCTGTGGATTACTCAAACTACGACATTCGAGCCTACAGCAAGGCCTTCAATGACATCGCCTACCAGGCCCTGAATTGCGACCTCACCCGGATAGTGGCGCTGCAATGGCTCTCATCCGGTGATCCATTCCCTCGCTTTGACTTCTTAGGTTGTAAGGGCGATCATCACGGCATGGAGCATAGCTCCAACGGCGGCGAATACATCAAGGCGCAAACCTGGATCTTCGAGCAGATGGCGGCATTTGTCAGCATGCTCAAAGCAACGCCCGAGGGGAACGGAACCATGCTCGACAACTCTATCGTGTACCTTGCTTCAGAGATGGGCAATGGAACTCACGTGTTGTCGCCGGCTCTTTCGACCATTATCGGCAAAGGCGGCGGCGCGTTCAGAACAGGCCGCCGCGTGGACGCTCAACGCCGCAACATCAATGACGTCCTCCTCACGGTCGTCCAGACCATGGGCCTCAATGCCACGGTTGTTGGCGACCCCGAATTCAATACTGGGGCGCTTAGCCTGAGTTAGGTGATGAGCGTCGCCTTCTTGAAATTCGCGGTGAGTCGCTTGGTGTCGCCGTAGCCGCACTCTTTCGCTGTACGCTCAAGGCTCAGTGTTGTTTGGGACAATAAGCGCTTGGCTTCTTCTAGGCGAAAATCAGCCTGAGCCTGGGTAGGTTCAATCCCTTCCGAATCCGTGAGGTGCTTTTCCATATGGTGAAGTACAGCACGCACCAGCTTGTCGTTCCCTCCCCCGCAGTTGGGACAACTGTCCAGGTTATCGGCAAACAGATGTTTCAGAAGCCAACCTAGCACTGGGATACCCACCACCGCGCTGGCTAGTCGACTAGCGCGCTGAACTCCTCCACGGTGAGTCCCGCGGCCTTGATGATCGCTCGCAGCGTGCCGCGGTCGAGCTCACCATGCATGGGAACCGTCAGTGGGGTGCGACCCGGGCACTCGAGGCGCACGTGGCTTCCACGCTGACGCGTCTGCACGTAGCCGAGGCGAGCCAACGCAGCCACGCATTCTCTGCCGGAGATGAGGGGAGGAGCGCCCACGGCAGCACTTACGCAGCGACGGTCACGTCAACCAACTCACCCTTGGGCTCATCGCCCGCCTGCAAACAGAGCTCGATGGCTTCGGAAATGTTGGCGAGCGCCTCTTCGCGCGTCTTGCCTTGCGAGATGCAGCCGGAAAGAACCGGGCATTCGGCAACGATCCACCCGTCTTCGCCGTGCCGCAGGAATACTGGTAGCTTCGTCATAAGCTTTACACACTAGCACCACCTCAACGAAGCGACCAGCCAAGGGGCCGTCGCCCTGCCGTCACCCCCGCTGCTTGTAGCCAACCTGAGCGTCGAACTCGAGGCACACGTCCCCTCGATCGGGTGTACTTCTGGGTGCTCACCACACCTCGTGTCCCTTCCCCTTCCGAAGCCGGGTCTGGACCTGGGACCCCACCGAGCGCCGAGCGCCATGATTCGCAATGAGGCTGAGTAAGAGTCTCTGAGGGGCATGCTCGATAATTCGATCGCGGCGCCTTTAGAACAGGCCGCCGTGTGGACGCTCAACGCCGCAACATCAATGACGTCCTCCTTACGGTCGTCCAGACCATGGGCCTCAATGCCACGGTTGTTGGTGACCCCGAATTCAATACTGGGGCGCTCAGCCTGAGTTAGGTGATGAGCCCAGCCATTACCTCACATCTAAACCCTAAGCGGTGAGCAGCTCCGCGATTTACCACACGGCTCGGGCGTCACTCAAATCGCCATCAACTCCCTGAACATGCGTGGCGTCATCCCCGTCGCCTTCTTGAAATTCGCGGTGAGTCGCTTGGTGTCGCCGTAGCCGCACTCTTTCGCTGTGCGCTCAAGGCTCAATGTTGTTTGGGACAATAGGCGCTTGGCTTCTTCTAGGCGAAAATCAGCCCAGGCCTGGGCCGGGGTGGAGCCGGTTGCGGCGGCAAAACGGCGTTCGAGTTGCCTGCGTGACACACCAAAGCGCTCACACACGCGTTCGATCCCTTCCGAATCCGTGAGGTGCTTCTGCATGTGGTGAAGCACAGCGCGCACCAACTTGTCGCTGCCCACAATCTCGATGGTGGAGGCGCGTGTGATCACGCGCACCGGTGGCACGCGGATCTCTTTGTTTTTCCCACGTCCAGCAATGAGCTCATCCAGAAGCCTTGCGGCCTCGTAACCGATGCGCTGGAGCGACGTCTGCACGCTGCTCAATTGCGGATGCCCCAAAAGACAATTGACGTCGTTATCCACTCCCAAAATCGCCACGTCTTCTGGGACTCTCAAGCCGAGCGCCGCGCATTCTCGTGACAGCTCCCGCGCATGGCCATCGTACATGCAAAACAATCCGAGCGGTTTGGGCTGGTTCTTCAACCAAGTGGGCAAACGCCGCCCCGGGTACCGTTCAGGATGGGCAAGCGCATCTCGAACATCGAAAACTTGGCAGTCGACACCGCGCTTTTTCAGGCCCCTCTGATAGCCCACTAGCCGACCATCCAGCACTCCGCCAGTCTGCGTGCAGTAGCCAAAAGCACGATATCCCCGCAATAGAAGGTGCTCCGCGGCCATCTCCCCAATGGCCTCCTCGTCGTTGATGACGCTGCTAATGCTGTTATGGCTAAGTGCATGGCCGATGTTGACTGCCGGGATCTTGAGTGTAGGGAGCATCGATTCGAAAACCTCAGGCTGGCCGCTGACGATCAACCCCGATGCCCCTCGGGAGAGGAGCTTCGAGATGCCCTCTCTTCCTTCAGTTTGGAGGTCGAACTCCCAATCAAGTTTGCTTTGCGCGTAGTGGGCCATCCCGCGCACTACCCCGTCCGCGTAGGTGCCGGGATAGACGAGAGAGATACCAATGAGCACGTGGCAATTCTGACCCGATACGGGGCGCGGATCTACGATCGGCAGCAAACTGGGGTACCCAGGGTTTGCAGCTGCGTCTGGGTCGGGAGGCGCGGCGGCTATATCGGTGTCACCAGGCGCTTCCGGTGGGGCGCGCCGCTCCAAGGCTTAGCGCGCCCGTGCACAGCGAAGCCCAGCGCCGACACTCCAAGGGCCTCCGGCACGAACACTTGAGGTTATCGCAGTCGCTGGTGAATCGTAAGAGCCGCCACGGAGGGCCCTATCAAAGGGTGAGGCCGGAGCGACGAGATTCGTGCAATTGTTGCATGGCAGCGGATAGTTATCGCTGGCGTTATCTTTCCGATCCAACGTCCATTCAGGCACATTTCCAGCAAGATCTGCGTGCCCCCATTTCCCGTTTCCGGCGACCACCGATCCCACTCGGGCAGGCGAGCAGCTTGCCGCCTCGTCCAAGAAATAGTTGCAGCCGTACACGCCAACGCACTCGTCGGATCCGTGGCGCCCCATGGGTACTTGCGCTGCTCGTTGCCTCCCGCGGCCGCATAATTCCACTCCGCCTCCGTCGGAAGCCTTCCTCCGTCCCAAATGCAGAAGGCTTGGGCCTCGAACCAATTCACGCAGTTGATTGGTAAGGTTTCGTTAACCTCGGGGCTTGGCGTCCAGGTTGGTGCGTTGCAGTTGGACATTAGCTGATCCGAAAGGGCTGCTGAGTTCGCGGGTAGGCTTTGATTCCAGGCGGCATCCCAGCCTACATCAGCAAGGTTGTTCGTATTCTTGCCAGCCCCGGCTGCGATCATATTTTGGCTGTACGCGGCTACGAATTTTCGAAATCTTCCTACCGTTACCTCGTATTTATCCAGCAAGAAATCGCTCACAGTTGCCGGGTAGGTGGCGTTGTTGCTGCGATTGTAGGTTCCACCGAATAGCAAAGGACTTGTGCAGCAACTCTCGCCGCTGTTTGGCCCGCAGTTGGTGGCAAGTCCGTTGCAGCTCGGCGGGGCGAAGCACGTTCCACCTTGGCAAACGCCGGAAGAGCAGGCCGTGCCCGCCCACTGCCCACTTGCGTTGCAAGTCTGCCCGCACAGCGTGGCGCCTTGCTCACAAACTCCAACGCAGCCACTGCCCGCAACGCACATCTGGTTTACGCAGCCTACCGCGGGGCCCCAGCCCGGGCGACAGCTGCGGTGGGCATGTTGCTCATCGCAAGGCAACGCATATTCCCCGGGCTCGCGCATTCGATGCGCTTGGCATCGGCTGCCGCGTGGCATACTGGAAGGCAATGTCCCCATAAGTGGAGCGGATGAGGCGCATCGGCCTACGTGTCGCGGTTATTGGGCTTTCAGCGCAGAAGCTAGAGCTCTGCCGCACACTGGTTAGCACCATCAGTCCGGGGTCGAGCGTAGCCCGGGTAAGTGTGCCGCGGGATCTCAGGCACACTCCGCCTGCGCTCATTCTTAGTTGATGACTTTGAGGGTTGGTCCCAGTTGAAGCCATCGTGCAGTCAGAAGACGCGCGTTCCTACGTTCAGCGCGTCATTCCTGTCCCGGGTTGGGCGTCTCTCCTTACCTTTCCGGCAGGTTGGCCAAGATGGGTTGGCTAAAATTGGCTAGACGCGCAAGGGCGCTATCCGAGATTTTTCCCAGGAAATCTCCGCTCGATGAACTGCCACCATACCGGTTCGTCTAGGCACGTAATTGGCCCTACAGCAAACGTTACGGTAGGGCACGCTTGAAAGACTCAACTACCACAAACCAGCCGGCAACCCGTCTGGTCCCCACCTATCTTCCTTGATAAAGTACGATAGGGTAATGGTGCGGGGCGTAGGGGCCCAGATGGTTTACCAGTCGAAGTGCAGACGATGCTTGGTCACGAGGGAGATAGAGCAGCCACTAGCATTCTCATTGCAGAAGACGAGGCGGTCATAGCGCTTGAGCTGTGTGCACACTTCAGACACTTGGGTTATCAAGTGTTGGGGCCAACGCGAACGGGTGAGGACACAGTTGAGTTGGCACTCGCCACTTCGCCGAGCATCATCCTGATGGACGTGCAACTTCTCGGGAGCATCGACGGGGCGGCGGCGGCGGTGGAGATTAGGAAGAGTCTGGATGTGCCCATCGTGTTTGTGACCGCGCACTCCGACGAGCACACGCTGGCTCGAGCTTTGAGCAGCGAACCTGATGCTTATGTACTCAAGCCCTTTGAGACCAAGTCGCTGGCTGTTACTGTGCGCCTGGCTCTGTCGCGGCACCAAGCCAGCCAGGCGCGTGCGCGCGCAGAGGCCGCCCAGCGGCGCGCCGAGGCCCATACCCGCATCGTTCTGGACCATTGCCACGATGCAGTCGTGAGCGTGGACAGCGACGGGCGCATCACGGCCTTCAATCGAGGCGCCGAAACCGTATTTGAGGCATCAGCTCAGGATATGCTTGGCCAACCACTCAGCGAGCTTTTGCCCGTGGAAAATGTGGCACAGCATGAGCTTGAGTTTCAACGGTTTAGGGCCGGCGGCGAAACCGAGCGAGTCATGGCTCGGCGCCGAGAAGTCATGGGGCGCCGCAAGGGCGGCGGGCTGTTCCCCGCAGAAATAACTATTTCAAAGGCAATCATAGAAGGGGACGAGGTGTTGACCGCCTGCATCCGCGATGTGACTGAGAGAAAGGCACTAGAGGAACAATTCGCGCAGGCCCAGAAGATGGAGGTCGTCGGAAGGCTGGCCGCTTCTGTAGCTCACGATTTTAACAATGTGCTAACCGCCATTCAAAGCAGCACATACCTCCTTAAGGTGGGTGCGGCCCCGGGGGCACTGGCGCTCCTCGCCGATCTTTCGGCAGCTAGCGATCGCGGAGCGGCGCTTTGTCGGCAGCTGCTGGGATTCTGCCGTCACGCATCGGAAAGGCTCGAAATCGTGAGCACTAACGATCTCATTGTCGGAGTCGAACCGCTGCTTCGCCACCTGTTGCCCCGCAACATCACTCTTCGATTAGAGCTTTCGGATAGTGCAGGACGAATCCGGGTGGATCCAACCCTCATTGAACTCATCTTGATGAACCTGGTAACAAACGGTCGCGATGCGATGCCGTTTGGAGGTGAACTTGTTATCCGGAGCGATGCCGTGAGCCTTGGTGATGCAGGCTTAGAGCCACTGCTTCTCAGGCCAGGAGCTTACGCACGGCTGCGGGTGAGTGATACCGGCCAGGGCGTCACGCCTGAGGTAGCAATGAGGATGTTTGAGCCGTTTTTTACTACGAAACCTCGAGGTTTTGGCACAGGGCTCGGGCTTTCCACCGTACGCATGCTCGCAAGGGATTCCGGTGGGGACGCCCGGCTTTGTAGCCAGCCAGGGCAGAGCGCAACACTTGAAGTGCTGCTTCCGCTCACGCAGTCAGTGGCGACGTGCGAACAGAACGAGTCGCCTGTCGCCGCCAGGCGCCACGGGAACGAAGCCATTTTGATCCTAGACGGGGACACGGATGTCTCTCGGGCTCTTGCGCAAGTGCTCGGGAGTTACGGTTACGTGACGCATATAGCAGACACCCCCAACGCTGCATTCCGAGTTCTGAGAAGCGGAGAAAAGGTGGACCTGCTACTCGCCGAATTGGCGCTGGGTCGAATGGCGCTTAGCGTCGAGGATGTACAGCAACTCAATCTAGTTCGCCCACAAATGCCGGTTATCTTCTTACGGAGTTCCGGCGATCCTCTTCCCAACCTGGGACCTGGCATCACCCGCGAACCTATCTTAGACAAGCCAATCTCGGCTGGGGTACTGTTGGACGCCATCCGTAAGCGGCTTGACGCTCGCGACATGGTGCAAGGGCATCCCAGCCCTCCGCAGGAGAATTTCGATGACAATCAGTGAAACCGAGCGCGGGCGAGTGCTAGTGGCCGACGACGACCCAGCAGTACTAAAGGGCATATCCGGTGTCCTAAGAAGCCACGGCTTTTACGTAAACGCGGTCAAAGATGGCCATTCTGCGGCAAAGGAGCTGTCTGTGTCTGCTTACGACGCCGTGGTCGCGGATATCAATATGCCGGGCAACGAGAGCCTGGAGTTGACCTTGAGGAGCAAAGAAATGCGAGTGCCCACCGTCCTCATTACGGGCATCCCGACGATCGCCACCGCGGTGGAAGCGCTACGTCTCGGTGTGGTCGACTACCTCTCCAAACCGGTTTCCCCGGAAGACGTGATTCAACGGGTGGAAGCGGCTGTGTGGAAAGGCCGCAGCCTACGGTTGCTCAGAGAAACGCGAGAGCAGACTTCCGCAATGCTCGAAGCGATGCAGGCGCTTGAGTCGGCTGTTGGCATGGATGCCGTGGGCCAAGGTTCGAATGCAAGAGGCGTAGACTCTGTATCCAGAGAAGCGTCTGTCGCGCGGCTCCCACCCGAAGATTGGGAACGGTTATCTCCGCGCGAGAGGGATGTTGTTCGATTGTTGGCAGTTGGGTACACTCTCCCAGATATTGCCGTTAAGCTTGGGCTATCCACCAACACGGTCCGCAACCACATGAAGAGCATTTTCGGCAAGCTCAACGTGCGGTCTCAAGTTGCGCTCTTGGGAAAACTCGCCGGGCACGACGCTCCGGAACCGGTGAAACGCCCATAAACCTCGGCGTTCCGGCAGCGATTTAGAAGGTTAGGGTGAAGCGCGTACCGTGCCCGCGCGCGACGTGGAGCCTTGCCGACAACTGCTGGCTGAGCGCTTTTACGAGCGTAAGGCCCAACGTTTTGGGAGCGTCCAAATCCACGTCTTCGGGGAGCCCGACGCCATCGTCAGCCACCTCGAGGATGGTCAGTTCGGCGTTCGAAGTCATGGAAATAGTAACTTTGCCGGATCTCCCAATGGGAAACGCATGTTTGATAGCGTTCGTGACCAACTCGTTGACGATCAGGCCACACGGGACAGCCTCCCGGATGTCAAGAAGGACTCCTTCCGCACTCACAACGACCTCGACCTGGAGCCCGGGTGAGCGATGCGCACTCACGAGTTCCGCCGTCATGAGACGCAGGTAGGACTTGAAATCGACCCGGTTGTGGTTGTTGGCGCTCAGCAGTTGATGCACCGTCGCGATGGACCGAACCCGCTCGTAACTCTCGTCGAACAAGGCTTGAGCGTTTGGGTCCTGCGTCCGAGCGGCCTGCCACTTGAGTAGGCTCGAAACGACCTGGAGATTGTTCTTCATCCGATGATGGAGCTCGCTCAAAAGCAGTCGATTTTCAGCCAAAGACTGCCGGACACCGCGCTCGGCTTTGAGGCGCTCGGTGATGTCGACGAATGAGGCGACGACCGATACCGGCGTCACGCTCCCGGGATCGATAATCGGCACGACGTTGATCGTGAGCCACCTAAGTTCGTGGTTGGCTACATGAACCCCCATGACCACGTTGGCTTCGGGAACCCCACTCTGCAACACTCGAAGTATGGGGTGGGTTTCGCGCGTGAATTCGGTGCCATCAGGATGGAATGCGGGCCAGGTTGCACCCACCGGAACAAGCTGGAAGGGTCCTTCGGGCGAACCCAAAATGTGTTCCGCAGCCCGATTCCAGGTGGTGGCTATGCCGCCCTGCTCATAGACCACGATGCCTTCGGAGAGCGCTGCAACCATAGAGTGGTAGCGAGCCTCGCTTGCCTCCAGCTTCAGCGTGGCATTTCGCTGCTGGGTTACGTCTTGAATTGTGGTACGCAGCGACCTTGGTTGCCCGCTTTCGTCGAAGGCAAGCTCGCCGTGTCGTTCGACATGTTTAACTCGACCGTCCGCCATTTGGAGGCGATGTTCAAGCCGGTAGGGTTTCCGACTCGCGAGTGCTTCGGCGTGCGTTCGAGACACGAGCCCCCGATCTTCTGGGTGCACGCGGCTGAGAAGGCCGGCCTCTGAAGGCGGCAATTCCGCGGAATTGAGCTCAAAAATCGCTGCAACTTGTTCGCTGTAACTTACAACATCGGTCCTCAGGTCCTGCTCCCAACTGCCCATGTTGGCAAGCCTCTGCGCGGCGTTGAGCTGTTGCTCCCGCTCACGCAGTACTTGTTCGATGCGTTTGCGCGCGGAGATATCGGTCAGTGTTCCCACGTAAGTGCTGTTGGCGCTATCAACGCATCGGGCTTGGCTGAGAACCCACACTATGCGGCCGTCAGGATGCACGCAGCGGTATTCGGACGAAAATGTCTGCCCTGACCCCGCGGCCGCGAGCCACTCCGCGCGAGCTCTCGCCAAATCTTCCGGATGAACCGCTTGATACCAACCGCCGCTTAGGGCTGCTGTACGCGCGAGCCCGGTAATGGTGCAAAGTGCCGGATTCACGAAAGTGCAGCGCCCGGCTTCGATCCAGTAAAGGCCAACGGGTGACGCTTCTGCTAGCTTTCCTAGCAAACTGACGCGTTCAGGCGTGGCTAAGGGATGGGGGCTTGCTGTCGGCTCAGCGTGTTTGCTGTTGGCGTCCCCGGGCACCCGCTTGGCCTAGCAAAATTGGGTACTCCACCACAACACACGCCTTACGCGGGGTGCGCAACAAGAATGTCGAGGGTACGCAAGTACTGGTAATTCGGCAACTTCGAGAGTTAGACGCCAGCGATGTCTAACTTCTTGCTTCGAGGAGGTGCACCAGGATCTGCTCACCCATCACCTGAAATGCAACTTCCTGAACGATCATCGAGCCCGGCGTGCTGACGGTGTAAGCTGTACCCGATACGACCTGAGGCAGCGAGAGCTGCGAGGGACCGGGAAGCAAGGCTTTCACGTTGCCCCCGGTCATGTTGGCGATTTCTCCGAGAGCATCTTTCAGATCCTCAGGGCTGATTGATTCAGGTGCGGTGTCGAACATCGCGCCCGCGGCGCGTCGAGCGAGGCGCTCGCTCAGGCTCACCGCTACCGCGCCCCGATACGCCCCAGTTATTTGGACGGAACCGCAAAAGGAGCCCAGCGGCGGCGGCGGAATAGAGCCCTCGGGCCCTAACACATCGAGGCCGACGGCAGCTACCCACACTGTTTCAATGACTTCACGCAGGTCCGCAGAATTTAAGTCCATTATGCACCTCTTGATTCGCCGCGTACGCGGTAGCAACTCGACTTGGTCGCTTCGATGCGATCAAATTTAGGGTCGATGTTCATTGTCGTTTCGGCGCCCCCTAGAAATAACACGCCATCGGGGGCGAGAACCTTTCGCACCCCCGCCAAGATGTGCCTCTTAGTTTCGACGTCAAAATAGATGAGAACGTTCCGCAGGAAGACCACTGCCACTTCTGGCATCGTGGGCCAGGGCTCAATTAGATTTAGCGGACAGAATTCGACGAGTTCTCGAACGGCTGGCTTCACCTGCCACTCGGGGCCAATTCGATCAAAGTAACGGAGCAGGAAATGCGCTGGCAATCCGCGATTTACCTCGAGCTGGCGATAGCGCCCTTCCCTGGCTCGCTCCAACACAGCTATCGAAAGATCCGTCGCGATAATCTTAACCTGCCAATCTACGAGTTCCGGAAAGTACTCCCGAAGCACCATGGCAATTGTGTAGGGTTCTTGCCCCGTGGAAGATGCACCACACCAGATGTTCAGTCGGCGACTTGTTCGGCGTTTCGCCAACACCTCTGGGAGCACAATTTGTCTGAGGGCCTCGAAAGGGTGCACGTCCCGAAAAAAAGACGTCTCGTTCGTCGTCATCGCTTCGATGACTTTGCCGTGCAAGTCGCCGAAAGGCATTGTCTTTAGGGCGCCAACCAGAGCACCAATCGAATCGTAACCCTCATCACGAGCCACCGGGCCAAGCCGTGCCTCAATCAGGTATTCCTTTCCGTGATCGAGCACAATCGCCGAACGCCGTCGCACTAAGTCTCGGACGAAGTGGAGTGTGTCAGCGTCCATTGGCAAGCTCGCTCCTGTTTGCGCTGACTGGCGATTCCCTCTTGAGGGAAAGACTGACAGCGTCGCAAATCGCTTGTGCCATGGCTTGGAGCGGCAGCACTTTGTGCGCAAGCTGATTGCGAACGACCGCTCCAGGCATACCCCAGACGACCGATGTTTCCTCGTCCTGGGCGAACACCTGGCCACCCAACTCTCGAATCTGTTCTGCCCCCCGGGCCCCATCCTGGCCCATGCCTGTCAGCACCACCGCGAGCATCTTACCACCATAGAGCGCGGCTGCCGATCGAAACATGCTGTCAACTGCCGGGCGGCAGCCGTTCTCTGGTGGGTCCTGGTTGATTGTCAGCACCGTTTCAGATTCACTGCGTTCAAGGCCTAGGTGAAAATCCCCTGGGGCGATCCAAATGGTTCCTGGCGCAAGCAGCTCTCCGGCCTGCGCTTCGCGTACGGCGAGCTGGCACTTTGAGTTCAAACGCTCCGCGAGCAGCCGGGTAAACATGGGCGGCATGTGTTGAGTTACCAAAATCGGAACTGGGAAGTCCGCTGGAAGCCGCGGAAGCAACTCCCCGAGAGCGTTCGGCCCCCCGGTGGACGTGCCTATTACAACAATCTCCACCGGTGACAGGATCGCACGTTGCGGCGCGCCCAAGGTGGGGAACGGGCGGGCGCTTGGGGCGTCCACCTTCACCCGGTTGCCGCAAAGTGCGAGCAGCTTGGGGATCAACTGGCTTCGCACTTGGTCGGACGCGGAACCTTGTCCTCCGAGCGAGGTAGGCTTGGTCACGTAGTCGCTGGCACCGCCTGTGAGGGCCTCCAACGTGGTGGCCGCACCGCGTTCGGTTAGGGAGCTGAACATGACAACGGGCAGCCGTGGATACAGCTTCCGAATTTCCACCAGCGTCTGCAGGCCGTCGAGTTCGGGCATTTCTACGTCCAGCACGACAATGTCGGGATTCACTTGTGGGATGCGACCGAGCGCAATCCTGCCGTTGGCGGCAATTCCTGCCACTACAAGCTCACTCGACTCCGTGATGACGTCCGACAAAAGGCGCCGGACCACCACGGAATCGTCCACTATAAGCACCCGGCCCTTGGCCACGGCTAGCCTGCCCGCAGTCCCAGGATACTCAGCTTGCCAAGCAGGAGGTCCCGGGTGAACGGCTTCATCAAGTATTCATTGGCTCCCGCCTGCATCGCCTGCTCAAGCTGCTCAAATTCGGTTTCCGTGGTGATCATCATGAGAATCATGCCGGAGTGGGCGTTGTTCGCTCGCACCGCACTCACGAATTCGAGCCCATTCATCTCCGGCATGTTCCAGTCCACGGTGGCCAAATCCACACTGCCCACTTCTTTGAGTCGCTCAAGTCCGGAGAGGCCATGCTCGGCCTCTAGGACCTCGAACCCAGCTTCTTGCAGAGCGTTCCGCAGGATCATTCTCATTGCCTTGGAATCGTCAACAACTAATGCCCGCATGTTGGATCAGTGCAGCTTAGCGCCGCGACGGCCTCCCGCCTTGAGGTGTCTTATCAGTGCCCTGCCCCACGAGGGTCTGAAGCTCTGCCGCCATGCGCGATAACTCCGCGGCTGCTCGATGCGTATCGTTGGCGCCTTGGGTCGTTTCCGCTGCGGCCTTGGCGACTCCACCGATATTCTCAGAAATCTCAGCGCTGCCTTTAGCGGCCTCAGCTACGTTGCGTGCAATCTCGTTCGTGGTAGCGGTCTGCTGCTCCACTGCGCTCGCAATCGTGTTCTGTGTGTCACTGATCTGATTGATGATCGTGCTAATCGTACTAATAGCGTCCACGGCCCCCCGGGTATCGCGCTGAATAGCTTCGATCTTCTGACTAATATCTTCGGTAGCTTTAGCTGTTTCCTTAGCGAGCTCCTTCACTTCATTGGCAACCACCGCAAAGCCCTTGCCTGCCTCACCGGCCCGAGCCGCCTCAATGGTGGCATTCAGCGCTAGCAGGTTGGTTTGTTGGGCGATGGAGGTGATTACTTTAATCACTTTGCCAATTTCTACGCTGCTCTCTCCCAGCTTTTTGACCGTCGTATTCGTTGTCTCCGCGACGCGCACCGCCTCTACGGCTACGCGCACCGCATCGTTGGCGTTCTTGGCAATCTCTCGAATGCTAGCACTCATCTCGTCCGCGCCATTGGCTACCGTCTGGATGTTCTTATTCACCTGTTCAGAAGCTGCGGAAACCACATTGGCCTGCGTCGCCGTTTCCTCTGAGTTGGAACTCATCTGCTGGCTAACCGAGCTCAGCTCCTCGGAAGAAGCAGCTAGGAGGCTCGCGTTACGTCCAATCTCCTGTTCCAAACGGAGCTTTTCCGTGACAACGGACCAGGTGACCATCGGTCCAAGGTAAGTCCCTTTGTCGTCCGTCATGGCGCTCACCAAAAGGTCGAGCGTCTCGGGGCCTACTTGAATGAGTGCCTTGTGCGGCAGGTTTTTGGGATCTGCCAACATGCGGCGTTGGTGGCCAGGATTCTTGTGGAAAATGTCGATGTTGGATCCCACCAACTGATCGACTCGAATTGGCAAGAATTGTTCAAGCGTCTTGAGGGTTTTCTTGGACGCAGGATTCGCATAGGTGATATTGAGGTCAAGATCAGTACACATCACGTTGATCGGCGCATTTTCCACAATGCTCATCACCCGCGCGAGCTCCTTGGCGCGGCGCTGCTGCTCGGTGATCACGCTCCAGGTGACCATCGGGCCCACGTAGCGTCCCTGCGCGTCCAGGAGCGCCGAAACCAAGAGGTCCAGCGTTTCTGGGCCCACCTGAATCACCGCATGGTGCGGCAGATTGCGCGGATCCGCGAGCATTCTGCGCTGGTGCGAGGGATTCTTGTGGAAGATGTCAATACTCGAACCGAGAATACGATCTGCCGGCACAGGCAGGTGCGCTTCAATCGTCTTCAGCGTCCTCAGCGACGCCGGGTTCACATACGTAATACGCAGGTCAAGATCTGCGCACATTACATTGATGGGGACGTTCTCCGTAATGGCGATCGCTCGGTCACGAGCGATGCGCTCCTCCTCGGTCTGTAGCGACGCGAAGGTCCCCGGGCGAACACTGCCATTGCCGTTGCCACCGTTCTTGTGACCATTACCATTGCCATTGCCATTGCCATTGCTGCGCTTGCGTTGAGACACAATCTCCGGTCGCAAAGAGGCAACGGCCGCCATCACTTCACCCAACAGCCCGGGCTCAATTCCCAGCCCCCGCAGGGTTTCAGAGAGGTGACTGGCCACCCGATCAAACGTCGCATCGTCGATTGCAAGATGCTCGTGCGCTTCGCGCATCGCGGCTCCGTGGTACTTCTTCGGACCCCCTAGGGTTGCGGTGAGAAACATGGCTTGATGGGCCTTGAGGCGGGAAACATCCACACCCTCGAAGAATCGGCTCAATTCTGAGTCATCCAGCACACGTTCGTAGAAGTTCTCCACGGCTGCTCTGATTGCTGGTGCTCCACCCAAACGCTCGTACAAACTGCTATGTCCAATTTCTGTTGTGCTTGCCATGTTCGTTGATTCCTTGTCTTTGTGTTGAAAATTGTCCCTGGTTACTTGCTCAGCTTTCCTGCCCCTTACATTCGCCACTCTCATGCCGCATTCACGGCGTCAAAAGCGGTTATCTGTTGCGCATCGAGGACGAGTAGCAACGCGCCCTCTAGTTTGCACACGGAACGGATGAGTTCTCGCGCAGCGCCCATGAGTGTTTCCGGAGGCCGTTCAAAGGCCTCTGCGCCCACGTCAATCACGTCCCCGATTTCGTCGACCAGCACGCTGACGGCATCTTCCTCACGCCGAATAATGACGTTCATCGGCAAGCGGTCGGTAGAGAGCGGTGGTAACCCAAGACGCCGTCTCATATCTACCGCCGTCACCAACTGTCCCCTTAGGTTGATGAGCCCCCGGATCATGGGAGACGAGAGCGGCACACGCGTCATCTCTTGGTAGCGCATGACTTCCTGCACCATTTTGACGTCGATACCAAAGAGCAAATCACCCACGTAGAACGTGCAAAACTGCGTCGGCATTAGTTGATCTCTCCTGTGCTCATTGTCACCGAGTTCAGCTTGAGCGACGCCAGCAGCGTGCCCACGTCCAGGAACTCTGTGACCCTCCCCTGAACAATCGCCACCGGCGCTGCCCCTCGGCGCACTTCGCGCGTTCGCACAGCTTCCTCCCCGATATCGAGAATTTCACCCACTACAAGGCCAATGCGCTGGCCGCCTTGGGAGTAGACGATAACTTGTAAGGCCCCATTCTTGGTGTCTTGGTCAGCGGCTCCTCCGAGGGCAGAAGATAAGCGCACGAGTGGGAGGATATCGCCACGATATTGCACCACCTCTTCGGTCCCTGCGCGCTCTATTGCTTCTGAAGAAATCTCTTCCAGGCGCGCAACCATGCCGAGCGGAATAGCCATGCGTCTGCCATCGGTCGTACGGAACAGAAGCAGCGCTTCGGCATGATCCTCGGTGGCCTGTGCTATCTGGGTACCCGTCTTGAGTGCTCGGTCGCGCGATTCGGATATAACGTTGGCACTTTGCGCGATGCCAAGAACGTCCAGAATAAGCGCAACGCGACCATCCCCCATGATAGTTGCACCCGCGAAGGCCGTAACGCGCTTGAGTTCTTTCCCAAGGGGCTTCACGACGATCTCTTCGGTGTCGATGATCCCATCCACTACGAGGCCAAAGCGGCGTTCGTCAGATTGTAAAACGACGACATTGATCTCCGTCTGGTCGCCTGAATGAGGGCCATCACCCAGCAATTCCCCCAAGTAGACAAGAGGCAACAGGTTGCCACGCAATCTGAGCAATGAGGTGCCATGAATGGTCTCAATTCCACCACGACTTTCGGAGCCGTCGAGCCGCACCAGCTCGACGAGGCTCACTTGTGGAATCGCGTATCGTTCACCGGCCGCCGTCACGATCAGTGCTGGGATTATCGCCAACGTCAGCGGGATCTTGATCCGCACCGTAGCACCCGCGCCAGGAACACTCTGAAGATCAACGGTGCCGCCAATGCGTTCTATGTTGGTCCGCACGACGTCCATTCCGACGCCTCGCCCGGAGACATTGGATACCGCTTCGGCCGTTGAGAACCCAGGAAGGAAGATCAAGTTGATGAGCTCGCGGTCGCTCATGCGGACGGCTCGCTCGGCAGTGATGACTCCGCGCTCAATGGCTTTCGCCCGGACCCTCACCGGATCAATCCCACCGCCATCGTCACTAATTTCGATGTTAACTTTGCCCCCTTCGTGAAAGGCGTGCAACCTCAGGGTCCCCTCGCGGCGTTTGCCAACCTCCACGCGATGCGCGGGCTTCTCAATCCCATGATCGATGGAGTTACGGACAATGTGCGTTAGGGGGTCTTTAATTGCCTCAATGATCGAGCGATCAAGGTCAGTGTCCTTCCCCACCATTTCAAGAATGACCTCCTTCTTGCAGGCACGTGCCAGCTCTCGGACCACCCGTGGGAACTTGTTCCAGATGCTTCCGATCGGCTGCATTCGCGTTTTCATGATCCCTTCCTGCAGCTCGGTGGTGAGAAGGTTGAGGCGCTGCGTCGCGCCCAGCAGGGTTGCGTCATCGTTTGCAGCCGCGAATTGCAATATCTGGTTGCGAGCGAGCACCAATTCGCCGACGAGGTTCATCAGCTTGTCGAGCAATCCCACCTGCACACGTATGGTAGCGTCAGTGAGGGTAGGGGATCGGCCCTCTTCGAGAGGTTCTTTGACGGTCTCAGGGTCCTCGGGCACCCCAGCGGAAAGCTCAATAAAATCCGCACGTCTTTCAGCAGGCTGAGCGAGGTTCTCCGCAGGATCACCAGCAGCGCTAGCTGTGGCTTCACCGTTTGCCAGTCGTGAGAGGAGCGCCAATAACGCTTCGTGCTCTGCGTTTCCTTCGTGCCCTGAAGTTTCAATGTTCGACAAGAGTCCCCGGAGCACATCAGCCATCGCAAGCAGTGCGGCGATGATTTCGGGATTCGGCAACAGGGCGCCGTCGCGCAAGCGGCTGAGCAGATTCTCCCCAGCGTGAGCAATCGCCTCCACACCAGGAAAGGCCAAAAATCCCGAGGTTCCCTTGATGGTGTGAATGGTTCGAAAAATGTTCGCAATGCGTGGGCCGGGAGCAGTGTCATCCTCGAGCGCGATGAGATCGGCATCGATCCGATCCAGGCCTTCACAGCTTTCAACAAGGAACTCCTTAATTACTTCTTCCGTCTCGCTCATGCTTACAACCTTCCCTCAAGTGATGCCTGCGATTGCCAAGCATGTAGTCGGCACGGACAAAAAATAATTAATACGACTCAAGTGGGCTAGCCGCATCGGCTAGCCTGATTGGGGTGCCACAAATGGGCTGATTGACGAAGCGAGTGATGCTCCGAAATCTAGGAATACTCGGTAGATGTGATCAGCGGCGCGCATGACGATTGCCGCGGATAGATTGAATGCGGTGAGTGGAGATTGGATATGAGGGTTTTACTTATTGAGTGTCACGAAATTCTGAGGCAAGGCATGAAGGCGCTGCTTATCTCCGAAGGCATTGACGTAGTTGGCGATGTGCGAAGTGGTGAAGAAGCGCTTGCGTGCGTCGAAGAGCTGCAGCCGAGCGTGGTGGTGACAGATATAGGGTTGCCCGGTATGAGCGGCATCGAGGCCACGGCACTAATTCGGCAGAAATGCCCTAGCACTCACGTGCTAGCTTTTTCGCTTGATAGGGACGGCGCATTCGTGGGCGCAATGTTCCAGGCAGGCGCCACTGGGTACGTCACCAAGGATTCGACGTTTGAGGAGCTCCTCACTGCCATTCGCGTTGTTTCCCAAGGGCGGACGTTCGCCAGTCAATCGATAACGGATCTCGTGCTTCGTAGCTACGCCAGTCGTGTGGAAACCACAACTCACGCCGCGCTATCCGCGCGTGAGGCGCAAGTGTTGGCAGCCTTGGCAGAGGGCAAGAGCTCCCGCGCGATAGCGCAAGCACTATCCTTGAGCGTGACAACCGTGGACACTCATCGCCGTCGAATTTCCCAGAAATTGGGCGTAAAGAGTGTCGCCGGCCTTACCAAGTTCGCCCTCCGGAACGGGATTTGCCAGCTGGGCGAGTAGCTTCACGCATGTGGAGATGAAAATGCGAGAAGCTAATCGGCCCCGCTGACCGACACGATGAGCGCGGCCAAGAGAGCCAACGCAATGAGAACTAAAAGCACCACTTTGGACCAGGCGATCGGCGTTCTACCGATAACGAAGCCCTCCTTTCGTCCGTGCACAATCGCCCGAAAAAGCTTGCCGTTATAGCGATACGCGGCAACGTACACCGGGAATGCCACGCGGCGCGTGACTAAGCGGCGCGGTACAACCTCCACTCTAAGATTGCGCATGCGGGTTCCAGGAACACGCCGGGCTGCGCTCTGTTCGGCGAGCGCTTGGAGCGACAAGCTCGTTAGCTTACGGGCAGCCGAACGTTGAACATTGAAGCGTTCGACAACGACCGGCTTTCCGAGAGCTGTTGACTCCATTGCCAGATCCGGATTCGGAGCAAATACATGATCGGATGCATAATATGGGGTAAGCTGTCGCGTTTCGGACTGGGTTAGCCCGCGAGAAGCGCTCACCACGACATCTTGGTACTGTTCTTCGAACTGACCCGAGTGTGGAGCCCAATCCGACCGCCGAGAACCAGCGTTGGAATCCGCCGCCCAGCTTACCGTGGCTTCGACGTCAAATACCCACGCCACCCAGCGCAAGGGCCTTAGATCTTCCACCATGGCCGAGCTTGAGAGAGCTCCTGGGCAAAAAAAGCGAGGCACGCGCCACCAAGCTTCAAGCGCGGCGCGAGCCATGGCCAAATCCACGCCAAAAGCGGGGAAATACTCCGCCTCTTCGAGTGGATCCGCCTGTGTTTCGAGAGCCACGACCGCACGACAGAATCCGCAGACCGGAGCCTGTGCCTGAATATCGTAGGTAACCGCTGCCCCACAACCTTGGCAGCGAAAGACGCGCGCGGTGTCGCCCTGTGGCATGCCCTTAACCGATACCGGCGGCGTAACCAAGGCGCAAATCGGGCAACGAAGATCGCCCAAAGCGAGCTCGCTGCCGCAGCGAGTGCAGGGCGGGATCACTCAAAGACTCCTGACTTCCAAAGCGCCAAAAAGCACAGTCCAATGACAACCATTGCTAGGGTGAGAACTTTGTACTTAGAGATCGGCGTTCTCACGTAAAGAGCTCCCGTTTGCCCGTTGATGAGCATGCGCACCACCCGGCGCTCTGGGTGGTAACGCACGGCGAGCACCCACACCGGCAAGAGGGCCAAGGTTAGATCTTCGTTCCGAAAGTCTACGCGTTGCTCCAAAGATCTCTGGGAATCTCCAGGCAAAAACTTGGAGATGCGCTCCCCCACCTCAGCGCTCGCCTCCTCGCGAGCATTTGCCCAACACGTGGCAGTTGGCAAGCTTGCTTCTTCAGCCGCAAACCCAGCGAGTGTTTCAGCGCGAAAGCGGTGCAACGCCCGTAGATCGAAGGGCTCGATGGCTTCGAGCTCAGGATTCGGGATACCGGATGAAGCCGAAACCACCCGTTCCACGTACGCCGAATACCGGCCGCGCAACGGGTACCACTCGGTGCTCGTCACGGTCCGCGTGCGCTGTACGCTGCGACCATTCTCCGTCGTTGTGTAGGTTTCGCTCTCTTGGTACTGCTCACCAATCTCGACCTTAAAATCACTTTCACAGTGAGCCGAGTAAAGATACGTGGGCACGTACACACCCGTGACAGTCTCAGCTCTTGCGCGGCGAAACGCCTGGGGCGCAAGCCATGCTCGAGCGATGCGTCGATTGGCGGCAGCTTGGGCGCGGCCCTCCTGAATCACGAACCCCAGGGAAAATGATGGAAGAGGTCGGTCCGATCTGGGTGGACGTTCGATGATCGAAGGATCGCGGCAAAACGTGCACACGACCGCAATCTGATTTGACTCTACGGTGAGGCCAGCCCCACAATTTCTACACTCGTAGTGCACCACCGTAGGGCCGTGACCGTAGCCGAAGTGGCGCTCCGGTCAAGCGTTGGTTCCCTTCCCCATTAAGGCGTCGGGGTCAGCTTCAAGATCATGGCGTCGCTCTTGGCTCCACCCACCGGCGAAAAGCCTTGCCCCAACACATCTAGCGTCGTCTCTAACGTAATCCCCAAATAGATGCTGAAATCCGCGGCAACACTGACCGCCGCCACACCACTTGTACCCACGTAACACTGTGACCAACGTACAGTGCCATTCGACGTGAGGCTCACCAGGAACATTGACGAGACGCCGGCCGCACCACAGGGGCCTGCTCCAAAATTGACAACCCCGAACTGCTGCCCGACGACGTAAACGTTGCCAGCAAGATCTGTTGCAACAGCGTTGGCACGATCATTGGAATTGGCTCCAAAAGACTTGGACCATCGATGCGAAAGTGCACTCGTATAGCTTGCTACGATGATGTCTTCGCCCCCGGCCGAGCTCAGCGTAGGGCCCCCGAACTCGAACATGTTGCCCGCACCAAAGCCCACCGCGTACACGTTGCCATTCGCATCCATGGCAGCAGCGTCGAATTCCTGGTGACTGTTGCCCGTAAAGCTTGTAGCACCCGAGAGCACACCGGCCTGAGTATACGTCGCAAGGGCAGCGTGGCCCGACACATCCCATTCGCGGCCCACCGCAATGATGTTCGTGGGGCCATCCAACACGGCATTCCAATAGTAGCCCGGAATACTGCTGCCACCGATAAACGCACCCAGCGGATCAAACACTGCGACGAATCCGGACCCTAAGGTGGCGTCCATCAGGATATTCCCCCCGAGATCCAAGTTGCCCGTGTGGGCGCCGTACAAGTAGAGGCGATTTTGGGAGCTCCCAAACGCGCTCACGTTGGCTCCCGTACTCGGCACTGCTGATTTCAACCACTGGGGCTGGCCGGCGCTATTGAGAACTCCGAAAGCACCGCCACCAGTGCCCGTGTTCACTTGAAGTGCCCCGAGCGTGATCTGGCCACTCTGCGCACTCAAGCTAAACGCCACTGAGCTTCCCAATGTGGACACGCGGTCCGCGGAGTCGAACACGGGGCTCATCGCTTGCCGAGACCACAAGTGGTTGCCCGAAGCATCGTATTTTGCCAAAAACCCGTCCGATACGGTGGCGATGAAGTTGGCGCCGCCAAAGCTGGAGGTACCGTTAAAGGCCCCGCAAATCACGACGTCGCCCTGAGGATCCAGCGAGAGGGACAACACCTCGTCGTCGTTAACCCCGCCAAATACTTTGGCCCATGCCATCGTCGGTGCACCCGCGGGTGCCACCGGGACACCACCTGTACCTCCCGAGGTGCTAGCGCCAGCCCCGCTAGACCCGGCACTACCCCCACTGGACCCGGCGCCAGCCCCACCTCCGAACATATTGCTCCCACCAGGGCCCGAGCTGCCCCCTACCGAAACTCCGCCACCACCTACGGCCGGCATGCCCCCCGTGCTACCGCCAGCGGCTCCTGCACCACCGGATCCGCCGCTACCGCCAACCATACCGAAAGCACCTCCAAGCGAACCGGAAGCTCCGCCGCCGCTACCAAGAGCGCTCCCCGAAGCGATTCCTCCAAAGCTCGGCCCAAAGCCCGCCAATGAGTTCGTGCCTCCAATAAGGCTTCCGGTTAACGGCAGTAGATCATAGCCAGCGCGGCACGTAGACATGCAACTGCCCAGTGCGACCGCACCTGCAACCTTCAACCAAGGCCATGAACGGCCTGCCTGCATTCTTTTCGACAAATTACCTGCACGGCAGACGACCCAAGCTCCTGGCCCGTTAAGGCGCCAGGGTGGGCTTCCCTCCTACCGTGTTTCGGCAATCGGGATTCGAAGCAGGTTGGTGACCTTTGACGTTTAGGGGGCGCCGACAAAGCAATAAATCCGGCCCGCACCGCCTGAAGGCTTAGGATCCGAACAGTCACCGTTGTGGGCACCATTCCAGGAACTGTATGGCGGCGCTGGATTCATGTTTGGCCCGAGCCCATCGGAGTGCCCAACCGAAACGTTTCCTTCGGCAGATGTCCAATCCCCACAGGTTGCACCCGCCTTCACACTCCCGTCGGCGTTGCTCCCAGTCATGATGTCGTGTTGGTTGGGATCTGGGGAACCTTGCCACTGCCCGTTGATCTTCATGCCGTTCTCATCCAGGAAAAGCTCGGCATCGCCTGCGCGAGCGTGAAGGGCTGCTTTGTCTGCTGCAACCGTCACGCCCTTGGAGTTGATGTAAGGACCGTTGGAAATACGGTCGATGGCATTTACGGCGGGGTTCTCGGTGCTCAAGTAGGCTCGCCAGGTGGCGCCTCCACGCCCTACCGCAGCCGCAAGAGTCTGGCAACGTTGGTCAGCCGCAGCGAGGCCTCCCAAGTTCCCGGTGGCGGCTGTGTCACTCGTGACGAAAAAAGTCATCGCGTTAGCGGGCGCAGAACCACCAGTGCCTCCCAGGTTACCGACGCTCCCACCCACAGCGCTCATCCCCCCTGCAGCAGTGTTGGCACTACCGCCTGCGGAACTACCACCTGCGGAACTACCACCGGACGCTTTGGCTCCCCCGGAAGCCGCGCCACCGCCTGCGCCACTCGATTTGCCCCCGCTGCCTATAGACGCGCCGCCACCGGTGCCAGAACTCGCTGCCCCACCGCTACTCGTGGTCGGAGCCGAGGTCCCCTTATCAGAGCAGCCAGTAGTTAACGCCGCAAGACCACATCCAAGCGGCAACAACAGTAGTACGCGCATAGCTAGCATCGCTGCACTCTACGCGAGTGGGCCGCCCAATGCGAGCGCGATGCTTTCGGTGTGGTCTCTCTCTAAATTTCCGGACCCACTGCAGCTCGCCCACGCTTCCGGGATGTTCTCCGCCGCCAATACGCGAACGCTAAACCGCCCAGCGCGCCCGCCAATTGGGCAGCTGAACTCTTTTGGGGATCTGGAGCTATACGACAACTACAACCGCCGCCTTCAACGGTTGCTCCCACGGCCTTGGCAGAGCCGCCGCTCGCCGCACTGGGCGTTCCACCGGATGCGGCGCCACCCGCTGCGGCGCCACCGCTGCCAGGCGTTCCACCCGAGGCCATGCCACCCGTAGCAACGCCAGCCGAGCCACCGCTCAGGCTCGCGCCACCAGCGCCACCGCTACTTACCGCACCGGCAGCACCAGCTATACCACCTGCGCCAGCCGCACCAGCCATGCCACCCGCGCCAGCATTCGGCACACTGCACTGACCCACCGTTGCATCCACCGATGAACACACGGCTCCCGCAAGGCAGCCATTTCCGCCCGTTCCGCGGCAACCTGGCACGCACGCGTGCGCGACACAGACGATCCCACTCTGTGCTGCACCACAGTTGCTATCAGTTTCGCAGCCGTCATCCGTGCGAAGATTCGGATCACGTTCGTTGGCGTCGACACGCCCGTTCTTGTTGTCGTCCTCTAGGCCGTCGGCCACTCCGCCTTTGTCAGTATCCGGAATGAGCACCCAGGTCTTGGTGGCGCCTGCATCGGCATCAGCCGTGCAACTTGCAGCGGCGGCGTCGGTGGCCGTATTTGCGCAGTCTTTTCCTGCTTCAGTGCCGTCAAACAAGCCATCAGCGTCGCTATCTCTATCCCGTACGTTGATCGATCCGTCGCGATCGTGATCTTCGCTTGGGTTGGGTTCAAGCCCATCCAGTAAGCCATCGTCATCACTGTCGGCGTCGTTCACGCCGGAGCCCAGGTTCGTTTCTAGGATATCGCTCAAGCCGTCGGAATCTGTGTCCAACACGCCGGAATCATCGGCTTGGTGGCCCGCAGTGGGATCCGTTTCGCCCTGATCTGGGCCGCCGTTGCGATTGCCGTCCTCGGAGCCATCGCGCACGCCGCCGCCATCCGTATCTTGCTTAACGGGCGATGTCTTGGTGGCGCCCGTATCAGCGTCTGCGATGCAGTAACCCAAGGCCTGGTTCGTCGCGGGGTTATCGCAGGGCTTGCCGGTTTCGGTTCCGTCGAACAGCGCATCGTTGTCGCTATCGACGTCGAGAACGTTGATTAGTCCGTCAGCATCGCCGTCTACCGCAGGGTTTGCTTCCAACCGGTCGAGAAGGCCGTCGTCATCCGTATCAGCGTCGTTTGGGAGTGAACCCAGCGTGCCTTCTAGCCCATCGCCTAGCCCGTCTCCGTCTGTATCGATCACGCCGGCGTCGTCGGCACCTTGGCCTGCGATTGGATTGGTTTCTCCCTGATCTACCTTGCCGTCAAGGTTGCTGTCTTCAGAGCCATCCGTGGCCCCGCCGCCGTCAGTATCGCGATTGAGCGGATCGGTCTTGGTGGCTCCGTTGTCGGCATCCGATACGCATTTAGCGGCGACGGTTTGGGGGTTTTGGCAATTCGAGCCAAGCTCGGTGCCGTCCAAGAGGCCGTCGTTGTCGGAGTCTGGATCGAGTGCATTGACGAGCCCATCCCCATCCGTATCAACACCTGGTTGAGGTTCCGCTCCATCAAGCGCACCGTCGTCGTCTGTATCGGCATCATTCGGATCGGTGCCGATACCCGGCTCAAGCGTGTCGGCAATTCCATCCCCGTCCGTATCCAGGAGAATCGTCCAGGTGTACGTCGCCGGTGAGGCGTCCACGTTGCCCACAGCATCGATAGCCCGCACGTCGATCGTGTGTTGACCCAACGTGAGCGTGGAAGCGGTATAATTAGCCGGACACGTCGCAAAAGGGGCACCGTCGATGCGGCATTCAAATGTGACGTTCGGCTCATTTGCCAAGAACACGAAACTAGGAGTTCTCAGCGTCGACGGATTGGCGGGTTTCTGGTCGATCGTCGTTTCGGGGGCGGTTGCGTCCGTGCAGAACGCCGCCCCAGCATACGTTGTAAGCGACAACCCGGGTCCCCCTTGAGTGGCGCCATTGGGAATGAACTCGCTGAGAGTGGGCGCCGTGGTGGTGCCTTGAATACCTGCGACCACGGACGCAGTGACGTTCCCGCCGAGCACAGCCACTAGCCCACCGCCGCCGCCACCCCCAGGACCCTCTGCTTCGAGTGGAAGTCCGGCATTCGAGCCAATAAACTGAGTGCCACCTTCGCCGCCGTTGGCTTCTATGGAGATTCCAGAAAGCGTCGTGGCATCGATGATAACGGAGCCGCCGGCACCGCCGCCGCCTGGAGCATCATTGTGCCCGCCCGATGTATCTTGCCCATCTTCTCCGTTCGCCCGAGCGACACCTGTTCCGGTTACGGTCGTGGCAATCACAATCACGAGGCCGCCACCCAGACCACCCCGACCAGCGCCGTTGTTGTTGCCATCACCCGCGCCTCCGCCACCTCCGAAGAACACTCGCCCCGTCGGATCGGCATCAAGCGGGCGCCCACCGAGGCCGCCGCGCTCTTGGCGATTGTCGCCCTGCCATTGGGCTTCACCCGGGGCCCTGGTGAGGGCATTTTGATTGCTGTTGGAGTACGTGTAACCGCCGCGACCGCCGCCCGGCGAAGTGGTGCGAGCGTTACCATTGGCTGCATAGGCGGGATCGAGCATCCACGCGTTCAGCCACGCGGCATTCGTATCCATGAACCCAGCGCCGTTCCAAGTATTCAGGTTAACAGCAGCTGGCTTGGTGTTAGCGCCACCGCCGCCACCCGCATTGTGGCTATTGCCACCGCCGCCGCCGTTGATAGGTGCCCCGCGACCATAGCGCCCAAGGAGAGCATCATATTCCGTGGCGCTTCCGGCCACTCCTTCCCCCTTTTCGGCGCCTTCCGACGCCATCCCAATGCGATAGGTAGGAACATTACGGCCCGTAGCACCCGACATGTTGTCCACGGCGCCGCCCCGAAAGCCTCGTGCGCTCACGTCGATAGCGCCGTTGAGAGTCACAGTCTTAGCGTGCACGGCAACGATACCGCCGCGAGCGCCGTCCCAATTCGGTGCCACGATGCTGGCGCCGTTGTTCACCGTAAGGCTGTCGTATTGGGGAACCCGGACGACCTGAGTCTTGCCTGCCGCAGAATACGCGTGCTTGAGCGCGCAACTCAGCGTGATGCTGTTGCCGTTCACGGCTTGCACGCCCACCACCTCGTAACCACCCGCGTTCCCGAGCGAAGCCACCGTACCGTACGCGGCGCTGTCGGTCGTATCCATGGTGGCCCCTTGCGCTTGGTACACCAACAAGAGATCTCCCGCGGCAAGCGCTCCCAAGCCACCCACGGTAAGATCCGCCACGTTCGTTACGCTGAGCGAAACCGCACCCAATGCGGCATCCGCTGCCAACACCGCGTACGCATTCACTACGCTATCGGGCTGGGCCACCGTGCTGACTCCATCTTCAGCCACCAAGGCCTGAGTAGCCGTACCAGCCTTAACTTCGGCTGGCTTTCTTGTCGGTTCGACGGCTTCAGAACACGCACTCACACACCCGAGCGTGAAGAGCAGCCCAACGGCGGATGCCAGCCGCCCCAAGCCACACACCGAAAGCGGGGCTTCTGGACGCAAACGCTCGGCAGCGCCGAGCCTCCCGCACCTGGTTAAAAACAACGACGGACTCGTATTCGGTTGTTTCGAATTTGCCATTAGAGTTCGCTCTTCTTCGTGATGTGGAATTCCACGCGTCGATTGTTCTGTCGGCCTTCATCGGTGGTGTTGGTGTCGATCGGCTTTTCCTCGCCAAAGCCGCGAGATTCCAGCCGCTCCGCTTGGATCCCCTTGGCTACAAGCCACGCCACGACGGCCTTTGCGCGTGCCTCGCTCAGGCGCTTGTTGTGCTGATCGGCCCCGCGATCATCGGTGTGACCTTCAACCGAGATCTTCAAGATCTCCGGGTGTTTGGAGAGCACGTCGAAGACGGCCTTTAAGACATTTTCGCTCTCAGGCCGAATCACGGCCTTGTTGTTCTCGAACTCCACGCGCTGCAAAATGATGATCTGTTCGTTTTGCACAACGGCCATGGGGCAGCCATGCTTTTTGGTATCTTTATTGGGTGGGCCGGCTTGATCGACGCAGGCATCATCCGGATCCAGGATCTTATCGCCATCTGTATCTTTGGGCGGAGGGCAACCATTCGTCTTCGGATCGTCTGTCTTTACCCCAGGTTCATCAACGCAGGCGTCGTCCACATCGAGCACGCCGTCGAGATCCCGATCTTTGGGCTTCGGGCAGCCATTCGTCTTCGGATCTTCGGTGCGAACGCCGGCTTCATCGACACACGCGTCGTTAGCGTCAATCACGCCGTCCCCGTCGCGATCGCCTGGCACCGGGCAGCCATTGGTCCGGGAGTCGTCAGTGCGAATACCTTCTTCGTCCGGGCACGCATCTTCGGTGTCGGCTATGCCATCGTGATCGCGATCGGAGGGCGGCGCCTCGCGCGGAACCTTTGGCTGTTCCGGCTCTGTCAGCCATTCAAGCGACAGGAGCCCACGAAACTTGGGTGCGCCGAGACCACGCGTCAGCCCCGGCCCTGCCCCCATACCCACACGCACCCCCGAATCCGTCTTGTAGTGACCCCCGAATAGCACTTCAAAAGGCGTTGTTTTCCTGTCAAACGCAGCGGAGGACACCTGCACGTTCGTGGTTCCGAAAAGCTCCGGACCCACCACCAAATGACCCTCCAAAAGCCTCAACCCCGCCGCCGCTCCCAGCACTACTTCGTTGCCCATCGGCACCCCGGCAAATGCTGAATCGTGCGGGCGATACTGAAACCCGGCGCGAGCAGCGTAAGCGAATGAACCAAGCTCCCCCGCGAATAGCAATTCCGGCAGCAGCCGCAAAGTGCCGTCACTGGTATACGCCGCTCGATCACCCGTGGGCGTAAACACACGTACGCCAAGTGCAAGAGACGCCGGATCGCGATAGGCGCCCGCCAAGCGCACGTCCGCCGCGAAGCGCAAATCCCCCAAGCCTGCGCCATTTTTAACGTTTAACTGTGTGGCACCCACCGCTTGGTCTTGGCCCTGCTGCACCAGAGCGAGCGGCAGATTGGCCGCTAGGCGCAGCCGCTCGGCGATGACCCATGAGAGCCCCAAATGGGCAAACACCTGATCTTCAACCACAGGCGCCACCTCGTCCCCCTGGGCGTCATAAACAACCAAAGGCTTGTGCGCCCAATCCCCCACCACGCCCAACGCCACCCGACCGTTGCCCCGGAAATCAAGAGTGTCACTCACAAACCATTCGCTGCCGCGCTCCGAAGGATCGAACCGATTCAGTGCGAAGCCCCCCGCGCTCTGGGCCGCCACGCCCCCTGCCCACAAGCAAACACAACTCGAACAAGCTAAGGCTATTGCACGCTGAAACATGTTTTGGTCTCTACTCCGCCGTCATCTGCGTCCGACATGGGTGCCCGGAAACGCAGAAGACTACGTTGAGCCGTGGCTTACGCCTAGAGGGATTGGGGGAGAAAGCTTATTCTTGGCGCCAGGGGCCAAGAATTCTTCCTCGCTTTGCGCCCCTCCCGTGGCTGGTGTTCGGGGCATTCCGGCTCGACCTCCAGTACGCGCTCGAAAATCTTGCTAGGTCCCCTTTCCGCGTTGATCCTTCACCCTACTTACGATGCAGCGCTGAAGTGCGCTGCACCAAGGAACAGTTCGGTCACTCTTATGCTCAACGAATCATTTCACATCACCGAGGTTCGCTTACGCTCACTCGTCCCATCAAAGCTCAAGCGACCCTTTTTCGATGGCACAGGTGGTCCGTTTGACAGCTACAACATGAGGGTGCTCTCCGTCACGGATGCCGATGGCACTGTCGGACACAGCTTATCGTACGGTGACTGTGACCGGCACCTGTTGAGGCATCTATTTACAGGGAGGCCCACTCCGCATTCAGAAATATACCCGAAAATGTATTGGAGCCTCAGAAACGCGGGGTTCCGGGGACCCGCAATGGGCGGGCTTGGCGCGCTCGATCGAGCGTTTGCAGATATTGGTGCAAAGCGAGCAAAAAAGCCGCTGCACCGTTATCTTGGAGCTACACGCGATTGGGCGGCAGCCTACGGCTCCGGGGGAAGCACAGCCCTCACCGAGGAGCAGTTGCTGGAAGAGCTTCTCGGATTCGCCGAACGAGGCTTCCACACCGTAAAAATGAAAGTTGGCACCAACCTTGGCACTGAGATGGAGCGCGATATCGCGCGCGTGCGAAGCGTACGAAAGCACCTCGGAAGTGGTGTGCGCCTGGCTGTCGATGCAAATCAGGCATGGTCAAGTAAACTTGCGCTGCGATTCATCCAATCCATCGCGGATTGTGACATTGCCTGGTTTGAAGAACCCGTGCATTCTGCTGACTTGATTGCTATTCGCGAGTTCTGTTCGGGATCTGAAATACCGGCCGCCTTTGGTGAATCTGAACGCTCTTCGAAAGTGTACCCGTCGCTCGTAGAGGCGGGTGTCCGGCATCTTCAACCTAACCCTCTCGGCTCCGCCAGTTGCCACGAGTGGTTTGAAGTTCGAGATCTGGCCGTTCGGCACGAACTGCCTCTCTCCTTGCCTGGTCAACCGCAAGTGGGGTGCGTGTTTGCAGCAACCGCTCCTGAAACGACCCTCAGCGAAATTCTATTTCCAGTACTTTGGGGCTTCTCCGAGTACTTCTTGCGGGAGCCAAAACTTGAAAACGGGCGCTTCCTTCTGCCGGATGACCCCGGGAATCCTTTGGTAGTGGACTTTGATTTTCTGACCTCCAAGGGGCTACTTCGAAGCGACACTAGGATCCTGCCGAAGGACGTGCTTGGCGAAGGCCCTTAACTTCCATCCAATAATTCTCCACCGCGACCGCGCTCTGCTGCGTGCCGTGCCCCTGAGTATGCAGGGGGTTTACTTCAAGATGGGCCAGAGGCACGCCGAGGTGCAGCCTGGAGCCCCGTCGCACTGCTCTCCCTGGTCCGCTTGAATGCGGCCGTCGCCGCATTTCGGTGCGTTGAGGCAACCTTTGGTACAGAGATTCGCCCCGTAAGGGTTGGATTGGTTGGCGGGGCCGAGATCACATTGTTCGGGGCCGCTAACGCTCAGATCGCCGCAGTAACCGGCGAAAGTGCAGTTCATGTTACAGGTGCCGTAACTACCGTTATTCACGCCGTCGTCGCACTGTTCGCCGCTATCCACGGAGCCGTTGCCGCACTTGATGCGGCAGCGGGCGTCGCACGTACTTTGAGCGGTGCCATTGCTCGCACCCGCGTCGCACTGCTCGATGCCCTCTTTGGTGCCATTTCCGCATGAGGCGAGAGGAATGGCAGCTTTACAATCTGGGGAGCACGAGCCGGCGGCTCCGCTGTTGACGCCGTCGTCGCACTTTTCTCCAAAGGCGACATCCACGGCCTTGTTTCCGCAAAATGGGGCCTGTTAGCGGGCACATAAAACGGCGCCAATGTGAGCGCGTTTAGTTGGGGCTCCGCTGTTTTGTTTGTGCGCGTTCCTTGGCTTCTTTGGCGCGATAGCTCTGGCCTTCGATGGGAATAACCTCGCAACGGTGGATGAGGCG
>JANRKO010000067.1:0-23979 GCA_033763455.1 Polyangiaceae bacterium | reverse complement strand
TCAGGCACACGTGTCTCGAAAATTCTCCCTTTGACGACATAAGCACTGTCTCGAGACCACTCAAGCTAACCTCGCAGTCCCATCACACCCAGCAACCGCTCCCCAGATCGCGATTTGCAGCATTTCTGGATGAGAACTAAGTTAATATCGCGGCGGAATAGATCGTAGCTGGCCGTATCCACATCGACTCCGAACGTCGAAAGCGGATCATGTGAAGTGATAACAAACGGATTGGTCCCAACGGGCAGGTACTGGTCACCGGCATTGGGTCCAGCTGCGGCGTTGGCGTCGGGTACTGACACGCCTGAGTTGGGTGAAAAGGCGGCCGCTCCACCACTTCCGGCTGACAACATCGGTGGAGCCGCACCGAAGGCCGTGCTGCTCGGGCTGGGTGACCCTTCTGGCAGTACTCCGCTGGGAGCTGAGGCTACCCCTGAGTGATCGGGCCCTGCTGGCCCTTGGGACCTCGCCGTATCGCTGCTCTGCGACGTTCCTCCACACGAAGCGGTGAACATTACGCTGCCAAGGACGATGAATTTGAATGCCGATAGCCAGCTGTCTAGAATCATGGGGCGAGCTCCTTGGCCCGTGACGCTGCAACCGGCATGCCTAGGGCAAACTCCCCACAATTGCCGCTAAGCTCGCCAAAGCGTTGCTACGCTCGTGGCACACTATGGGCCCAAGCTGTGCCAGCCCTGACTGCCGCACCCGAGGGCGTGATCCTTATTGGGCAGAGACAACCTTGACGCTAGTCATGACCAGAGTCATTCTTCAGCGATGAGGACCGTGTCGAAGAGCGTGCTGAAGGCGAAAATGTTGGAGTATTTCCGCCGAGTCGAGGAAACGGGCGAGACCCTGGTCGTGACGGATAACCACCGTCCAGTTCTTGAAATCACGCCGATCCGAAGTCGAGTGAGTACGGCGAGCCTCTTTGCAGACGTTCGAGGTCGGGTGATCTATCGCGGCGATATTCTTGAGCCCACCAGCGACGAGTGGAGCGAGTCTTGATTGTTCTGGATACCCATGCGCTTTTGTGGTGGGCGCTCGATCCTCAGCAACTCTCGCTTACCGCGTCGAACGTGTTGGCTGAGATGGAGCGCAAGGGCGGTTTTGCGAGCGCGATTTCTGTTTGGGAGCTGGGCGTGAAGGTCAGGCGCGGCAAGCTTGAATTGCCACTTCCCATTGAGGAGTTCGCCGCACGAATCGAGAGGGGTGGAGTCGTTAAGCTGCTTCCTGTAGGAACCGATATCTGGTTGCATAGCTTGAGCTTGGCCTGGGACCACACCGACCCGGCTGACCGCGTCATCGTTTCAACCGCAACGCTGCTTGGTGTTCCCTTATTGACCAAGGATACTAAAATTCACGATTTTCTCGGCCCCTCAAGCGTGTGGTGACCTTCGCAGGTCCGTGTTTCCCACAGCTCTGGCCGGAGCAAGAGAGATGAGCTCACTAGAGGCGCGCAGACCCATTACAAGTCCACGCCTGCCTCTACTTGTTACCCAGTCCGAAGCAAGCACCTTCGACGACTCAGCTTTCATGGTGGTGGCGGTGCGAATGCTGGTGCGCTCCGTGCTCATCTCCCCCCACGCATCGTGCATCTTCCCAACCAACCCAATAAGGGCCATCGGGTCCATGTTCACGCTTCCAGATCGGTACGCGTTCCTTGATGCGATCGATGAGGGCACGACACGCCTTGAAGGCTTCGCCGCGATGTGGCGTGCCAGCTGCGCAAATGATCGCGGTGTCCCCAACTTTGAGGCTGCCCACACGGTGCACGCAGGCTAGCCGTGCGCCTGGAATTTCAGTCTCAATTTCGTCGCAGATAGCCTGCATTTGGCTGAGGGCCATCGAGCGGTACGCCTCGTAATCCAGCTGGGTCACCACGCGACCGTCGCTGTGGTTACGCACGGTGCCCAAAAACACCGATACCCCGCCCACCTCCGGACCCTCTACTTTCGAGAGCGCTTCTCCGAGCTCTAGCGGCTGATCTTGAATGTCGCAGAAGTGCGTCATCTTACGAACTCGCCAGACCTTCCTCCCGACTTGGCCAAGAGCCTCGTGGGCCCGATGATCATCGAATGATCGAAGGCCTTTAACATATCGTACACCGTGAGTGCGGCAACGGACGCCGCCGTCATTGCCTCCATCTCGACGCCCGTGCGGTCAAATGCTTCGACGGTTGCCTGGATGCGCACCGACTGCGACGAATCCTCCACGTCTAGCAGGACTTCCAATCGCGTGAGCGCCACCGGATGGCACAAGGGCACCAAGACGCTCGTCTGCTTGGCTCCCATAATGCCAGCCAGGCGAGCGGTGCCAAGCACATCGCCCTTGGGCGTATCTGCCTGGACCAAGCGTTGAAAAGCCTCGCGATTCATTGACACGAGTGTCTCGGCAACGGCACGCCGCTGCGTGGCGTCCTTTTTGGAAACATCCACCATCCAAACGCCACCTTTGGGCGCAAGGTGAGTAGAGACAGCACTGTGTCCAACCAATTCCTTGTAAGCGGCGAGAATACGCGCATGTTTTCCGCTTGCCGCAACCTTGGCCAGGGCATACCTCTCGAGCGCAGGTAGCGTTGACCAGACGCTGAGCGGTACAGGACGTTCAACCCCAAATCCATCCACTACAGCTTGCGGAACCTCTGCGGGTGAAGGATCGAACGCGGGCTCGATCACTTCGGGTGGAGGCGTGGCCGCTCGGATTAGGGGAACAACGCCGCTTAACTCCACTTCCTCGGCACTCCCCGCGCGTGTGATCTGCCGCCTGCTCTCCAACGAGAGGTTGGACCACGCAGCTAACGAGAGCTTCAAGCCCGCGTGATCGAGCGCTCGCCGTGCAGCGAGCGGAATGAGGGAAAGTCGATCGTCGATACCGTCAAAATCGTAGAGCTTCACTTCGGGCGGACCATAGCACCGCTTGCGCACAATACAGCTGTTTCCATGGCGAGTGCGGCCAAGGCGGGAAAACCCACTAAAAGAGCCCCCTTCGCGTTCAAATGTGCCTGGATGGATTGCCACCCCGCAAGGGGCACAGGCTTGCTATAGTTACGCGCATGTTTCGTCTTCGGCGTTCCTGTGTCGTCTGCTCAGCCTCGGCTGTTTGTGCACTTTCAACGCTCATCGCGTGTGGTGGTTCCTTCGACTCTGCTCCCAGCAAAGACCCAGGTGGTGCAGCCATGGGCATAGGAGGCGCTAAGAATGGCACCGGAGGCACCAGCAACTCCGGGGGAGCGGTCGCTAGCGGCGGGAGCAATGGCAAAAGCTGCTCGGTGAATGGCGTCGACTACGCGCATGGTGCAAGCGCTATTCCGTCTCCCGACGGGTGTAATACCTGTGTTTGCACTAACGGCGTGCTCGGGTGCACCAAACGTGCGTGCGTCGAACCGGGCACAGGCACGCCGTGTGGAGCGAGGGCTGGAAACACGTGCGCAGCAGACGAATATTGCGCTTACGCCGGTGTGGGAGCTTGCGGTGCCGCAGACGCCACCAGCACGTGCAAGAAACGCCCACAGATTTGCACCGAGATTTACGCGCCGGTTTGTGGCTGTGACGGCAAAACATACGCGAGCGATTGCACCGCTGCGGCCAACGGTGTCGGCTACGGCACTCTCGGTGAATGTCCCGGGGCGACACCCTTCTGAACACCCAGCGCGTTTCGGATCCATGCTCACCGACCAACTGCAGCGCCCGTTTCGTGACCTCCGCATCAGCGTCACGGATCGCTGTAATTTTCGCTGTCGCTACTGCATGCCCCGCGAACGCTTTGGGGAAGATTTTGGTTTCCTCCCGCGGAGTGAAGTACTCAGTTTTGAGGAGCTCACGCGCGTAGCGGCTCAGTGTGTGGCTCTCGGCGTTCACAAGGTGCGGATAACCGGTGGTGAACCGCTCCTTCGTGCTGAATTGCCTCGCCTTATCCAAATGCTACGCCAGCTCGGCGACTTGGATTTGGCGCTCACCACCAACGGCGTGCTTTTACCCAAACACGCAGCAGATCTGAAAGCAGCCGGTTTGGATCGAGTAACCGTGAGCCTGGATGCCCTGGATCCGATCACGTTCCAAGCGATGTGTGACGCCAACTACACGCCGAATGATGTATTGGCTGGAATTAAAGCCGCTGAGAAGGCGGGGTTCGGGTCGATCAAGATCAACACGGTAGTGAAGCGCGGCGTGAACGACCAAGAGATCCTGCCGATTGCGCAGCGCTTCAAAGGCACCGGGCACGTGGTGCGTTTCATTGAGTACATGGATGTGGGCACCACCAACGGTTGGCGCCTCGATGAAGTCGTAACTCAGGCAGAAATTCTGGAGAAACTAAGAACAACAGGCACCCTCACGGAAATTCGCCCGGCTACCGACGGCGTGGCTCAGCGCTTCAGCTATGGCGACGGCACAGGTGAAGTTGGGGTGATTGCAAGTGTGAGCCAACCTTTCTGCGGGCAGTGCTCTCGTGGGCGCTTGAGTGCGGAGGGGAAATTCTACACGTGTTTATTCGCAACCAGCGGGCTGGATCTCAAAAGCTGGCTCCGGTCAGGCAAAACGGACGCGGAGCTTCGAGCGCTGATTGAAGAAACGTGGCTACGTCGGGGAGATCGATATTCGGAGATCCGCGCCTCACACACGGGCCCACGTCGGCGTATTGAGATGTCTTACATCGGCGGGTAGCGAACCGTGGATTACGGATCCGCACGACTCTAATTTTGCCAGTAGGTCTCCTTTCAACAGCCGGCCCCCAGACCTACGGTCGCTTTGCTCCGGAAACCTCAGATCGAGCCCACCCCATTTTGGCTGAGATTCAGCCCTTTCATGTTTTTCGGTTAAGATCCGACCTTGGGGCGCACTCTCTAGCGTGAACGAATTCATCCAACCGAAGCTGTGCCAGCTCGATTTGATTCAAGCGTACCGAAAGGCGTTGCTTGCGTATGCGCTCACCATTCTGCGTGACCGCGCTCTCGCGGAGGACATCGTTCAAGAAGTGGCACTAATTTTGACGGATCGAATCGGTGCAGGCCTGGAGCTCGATGCCTTCTGGGCGTACGCGCGAGAAACGGCGCGCCGCAAGTGTTTAGAAATTGCACGCGAGCGCAAACGCTGGGCATTGAGCGAACGTGCGCTGGATGTCGTAGATGCGGCGTTCGATTCTGAAGTATCCAACCGGGATTCCCAGGAAACCGCCCTAGCTCAATGCATTGATAAGCTGCCGGTCAAGTGGTCACAGATTGTGGACCTGCGCTACCGGAGATTGGTGCCAGTAAATGAGATTGCTCGCGAGCTGAAAGCCACCCCGTCCACCATCTCCGTGACGCTCAACCGAATTCGCGCGCGCTTGGCAGAATGTGTCTCAACTCAGCTGGAAGGGCTCAACCGATGAAAGCAATTGCAGAAACGTTACAAGGCTACTTTGACGAAAATTTGAGGCCCGAGCTTGCTAAGAAGCTTGAGCGCCTGATCGAAGCGGAGCCACAGGCTGCTATAGCCTTGCTGCGACTCAGCCGGGTTGAAATAGGCCTTTTTGATTGGGGGGAAAGGCAGAAGGCAACCCAGGAGGCACCGCCGCGCCCCTCCGCTTCAGCTCGGCGGGGCCAGCCCCGCTCACTTCGGATGTTTCGCCTGGCTTCAAGCCTTGCTGCGGCAGCAGCCGTCGCGCTGTTGGTCGGGCACTTCACAGGCTGGATCAGTGAGCCTCCTGTGAAGCAATCTCCTGTGAAGCAACCTCCAGTTTCAATGACAACACCGACTGCTCCGGAGAAGGACCGAACAACTTCGCCTGATGAAGCTCCATTCCCGAGGTCGCCCGTACCGCAACCAGAACGATCAAACGATGAGCAAATCGTTCTATTAGACAAAGCCTGGCGAACTGAAGCCGAGGCTCAAGAATACCCCGGCCCTTACCGAGGGAAGCCAAGAGTCGACGGTGGCGGGCTCGGTACTTTAGGAGGGCACAGGCGGGCCCTGCCTATCGTGAGCGGCGTCGGGGTTTTTGGTGGCAACACGAAAGCTGCTCTTAAAGGTAGCCTCTGTTCCTTGCCCGAAGGCACCAAGAGCCTTGTCTCTATTCAAAGGTGCGTCGCAGAAGGGATCATGTACACAAACGCTTTGAATATCTCGAAACGCCGGTTTACCTCCGGTTTTCCTGGAGTTTCCGAGAGATTTCAGTGGTTCGCCCTCGACTACGTGGGCCGCTTCTCGGTAAAGGTCCAAGGCGAATACGCGTTCCGTTTGGCTTCGGACGATGGTTCCCTACTCTGGGTTGATGGAAAATTGATTGTCAACAACGACGGCGTGCACGCTCTTACCAGCAAATCAAACACCGTGACGTTAGACCAGGGACAGCATAAAATTCGAGTGCTCTACTTCCAAGCCAAAGGCCCCTACATAGCGTTACAGTTGTTCGTCACCCCTCCCGGAGGCTCCGAGCAACCCTGGTCGCCGGAGTTCTGAAGCCGCGAGTGGCAGGCGTGCTTGGGCAGCCCTTGGGCTTCCGCAGGGGCTCACCGACAACGATTAACGACACTCACAAGCCGTTAGCCATCCGTCGCATAATCTGACCCTCGCTAACTCTCACGTGAAGAACGCGCACCTGCTCGGAGCAAGGACACTACCATAGCGACGGCAGCTAGCGTGAGCGAACCGGATACAACAAGAACGTACCAACCCGGTAAGCCTTTAGCCGCGTTAAGAGGGCTCCCGACCAACGCCAGGAAGGCAACACCGAACGCAGCGACGCAGATAAGGTCAATAATGCCTAACCAGCGTCGAGCAATCAGGTAGAGGCGCGGAGCATTTGCCGCGGTAACTTGGACTGGGTAGTTAAACGCGTGCGGGACTCGCTCCACCAGCATCATGGCAAGGTACGCGAGAGTGGCCAATGCGGGCACCAGAAACAGGATCCATTTGGGGCCCCACGCGTTCGGAATACCGCTAACCCCGAAATGTGTGGGCACAACTTCGGGCAGGCGACGCCGAACGATCACCGCATAAAGATCCAAACCAACAGTGCAGACCGTGCTCAGAGCCCGGACCACATTTTCTAGCTTGGTCCTGGGTATTTCAAGTTTCGGGCGAGAGTTCATCATTTAACGGGTGTTGTGGTCTCTAACTTCAATCAAACTCGACATCCTCTCCAAATATGGATACCCAAAATGATAACAACGCTGCCGACGAAAAGTGGCAAAAAGGCCGCACCGAGGCCGGCCCCGCCTGTAGCTGACCATTGCATGTGGGTGAACCCCCAGACAATCACAGGCTTCAACCAAGTGACGAGCGAACGGGTATTCTGGTATTGGTACGTAACATTCTCCGGAGTTAACTCGACCGGAAAGTTCCATACCCGCGGAAAGAGCGCGATGACAGAAATAAAGGCATAAAGAGTGATGCCTGGCGCCAGAAACATCAGCAGCGTGATCCTGCTCCCCCCTCCTTGCCAAGCCCAAATTGTAACGCCCACCAACGCCACCAAGCCGATCACACCCAAACTTTCGCCAACGATCTCGACGACGCTGCGTGGAGCCTCAAACTTGAGTTTGGATCTATCTTCTGTGTAGGTCATGACCTGTGCACCCGCACGGTGTGAATGCAGACCTTAGCAAAGCATACGGCTACGAGGACGACGGCGAGTGCTGTAACAGCGAGCCGAATTTCGCGCGGGGCCCCTGAGAGGCTGCCCCCGGGTCCGCAGGACTGCGCGAGAGATATCCAAATCACTCCGATTTTCATCCACGCAAACACCGACCGCCCGTTCTGATATTGGGAAACTATGTCGGCCGGCCTTTGTCGGAAGTGCCAGAGTTGAGGCGATCGTTCCGCAAAGGCACCAAGTAGATAGAGCGCACAACCCATAAGTCCCGCCCCGCTGTACGGTCCGCTCTCATCTGCCCACCCCCAAATCATGGATCCCAGCAGCACCAGGAAGCCGACCCACCCTGCAACCTCGCCAACAACTTCGACCACGGTGCGAGCCGGAAGTCGACGCCACGGTCGAAATGCATTTTCGCTCGCATCCATCTTAGAACCTCACGAAGCTGAACACTCCAAGCGCCAACTTGGAGAGCACCTCTGCGAACACGAGCGCGCCAACAAACAAGAACCCACTCTTCGCACCGCGCAAGCCTGACGCTGTACGGAAGCCCTGCCAGAGCCACGTCACCATCCACACAACCACAGGAACCGTCACCAAGGAGAGAAGCAAGAGGCCCGGGGGCGGCGACGCGATGAGCTTTTCAGGCGCAACACTCAGCTGATCTTTCATGCTCGCGGCCACCGCCGCCGGGATCAAATAAGGCAGCCGCGCCACTCCCACGTAGCCCAAAAAATCCACGAAACGCAGCTGCCGCGCCAAGATGTTTGCCGCGCCCCAAAACACAGCAGCCGTCAACGGCCACGCGACGACTTGATCGGCGAGAGCGTCGGAAATGGAAACCGCGTTCGCGATCGGATGTAGATCGAGCGCGCCATCGAAACGCACGTTCCAACGGGATAGGGCAATTCCACCGAGCGCCCCAAGAACACCCCATGCCAGCGCTTGCACTGCATTCAAGCCCTCGAAGGGATTGAGAATTCGGCGCCACCAAGAACGTGGAGGTTCGTTCAGGGCGAGTAGCAACTCTTCGCTCTCAGCAGAAGTGATCCTTCCAGCCGAAAGCATTTCTAACACTTGTTCCTTCGTATTCATGCACCTAACTCCTTCAATCTTCGAGTCGCTTCTTTCACCGTGAGCTCGCCTTGTGCGACGGCGTCGAGAATTTTTCGACGCTGCGTTTCCAAGCCGTCGCTCTCCGCCGAGAGCTTGTCGATGACATCGTTCAATCGATTCCTGATCGTCGGGTAGCTGAGGCCGCGAACCTTGCAGAGATCTTTAAGGCTCCCGGAGCAGCGCACAAAATCGAGAACGAACTCCATATCTTCACGAGTGAGGCGTAGAAGTTCCGGCAGGTCGAAGCGCCCTTCTACTTGCAGCGCGCACGCCGGACAGGTGAGGCGAGTGACCAATAGCCCTTCCCCGCAGCCGGGACATTCGGTCGGGAGCTTCGACATTTCTGAAGCTGATCTAGTCTTCAGCTTCATATTGTCAAACTGATCATTGATATTACTTATTCTTGCATCGATAAAGTATGCACAGGCGGGTGTTGCAGACCCGATTTTTTTGCAAAAGCACAGCAGGATCGAATTCCGCCCGGGTCGCCTCACACACGGGCCCACGGCGCCGCATTGAGATGTCTTACATCGGCGGGTAGGGGCAACCGTGCTTTTTTTGGTGATTGGCCGCACTTTCTCACAAGGTGCAGCGGCGGCACGGCGCCCATCCATCTGCCCGTCACTGGCTAACACCGCAAACACTCGGGTAACCCGGAGCACAACTCTACAGGGCCTAATCTCGCTAACACGGAGCGTTGGACTGAGTGCAAAGCATCGTTTCCCCAGCATCAAGCGCTAGCCGGCGTCTGGTGTCCTCAGCGTGCCCCACGCGCCCCGCTACTTTCCTCCCCAGCGTGAATCCGGAGGCTCGCCCTTCCAGAAGCAAATCCCCAGAACCAGCCAGCTCACGAGCCAGATACCTAGCACGAACCACACTACTCCCCCACGAAGCTCGGCTCCCCAACGATGCGTGGCAAGGATCGCTGCTGTTAGCAGCAGAAGGTACCCAACGAACACCAACCAACCCTGCCACGTGGCGGGACCCGTCCATCCCCATCCGTGTTTTTTCGCACGGAACCAATACTTCCGTTTGTCTCCCATGATGACCGGGAGAGCGTAAGCACGGCTGTGGCGATCGCTAGCGGTTGCTCGTACGAAACCTGGCACGTTGTATGCCGGCACCCCTACCCGAGCGAAATCAATCGCCGCAAAACCCGAAGGCTGCAATTGCAATCATCCCCCAGCAAAGCCGGAAGATGTGCCCCAAAGGACGCAACCGATTCCCCATTGGCGGAGCGACAAGCTCTCGCTATTCAGCCACTCGCCTCCAACTGCTCTAGAAATTGAACGTCTGCCAGGTCTTTGGCTCGGACACTGCCTCGCTTCATGCGGAGTAGTAGCGCGGGGGATGCAAAGGGTATCTGGACGCCCGATACTTGTCGCCAGAGGATCTCCCCAGAAGCTGCCTCGTAGTTAAAGCCCGATGCGGATTGCATGAGGTCCACAACAATCTCGTCGGCGACGCGCACGACCACAAATTCCGCGATCTCTCCGGGGCGCAGCTCGCGTGCGGCGTGGTCGGGCAATTCCGAGACGGCGGCAATAACGCTGGCCTCGTTCTCGGGCGTGGCTTCGATCAGCAAATCCACGTCCATCGTGCGGCGATCGTACCCTGCGGCGCGCATGGCGAACCCGCCAATCACCATGTAGTGAGCTCCTCGTGCATTCAGGTTGGAGCACAGGGCCACCAAATCTTCGAGCGAAGGCTCGCGAGACTCTAACGGCTCCGCTTGCGGGCGATCATCGTCCATAGCCAAGCATCAGCCTCCTCGTGGCTGGTGAAACGGTACACGCCCTTTGGTACAAAGGGGGTCGGAAACGCGCGCCGCCACGCTCGCGCGTTCTCTTTGGTGTCATGCTGGGGATCCAACGTTGCCCCTGGTCGGCGACGCCCGACCGTCCTCAGCGGCGCATTGGGTACAGCGCCGGCTGGGAGCTTGTCCGACGCTTCACGCTCCTTGTTTGTCACCAAAGCAACTCCAGCATAAGGCGTAGGCATTGTCGAGCCCAGCTAGCTACGGGCGCTTATAAAGCCACACCACGGGCACGCCATCAAACAGAATTATGTCCGTTGGCTGCGCCGTGCCGTAAGCGCTCCAGATCTGATATTCAACGCGCTGCATGTGCGGCTCGTGGTGGAAAAGCGCAAGATCTGATCTTGCGATGTTCAAGGTTCCGAAAAGATCGCGCCTAAGCTGGCCATCCTTCCAATGCATGTCCCAACTTTGAAGGGCCGTATCGTGCACGTAAACGCGGGCGGAGGGGGGAGCCAAGCGATTCATGGGCTCAAACAGGCTCGCCGACGTGTAGCCCCAAAACGTGCGGTTTAGGCCGAGATTTGCCGCGCCTGACGCGCCCCCCACAAGTGGGGTGTAAGCGCTCAAGCCGAACGGAAAGCTGTGCCAAGTCATCACAAATGGCCCGACCAGGATGAAGAGAGATAGACTCGCGGCTCGCGCCCAATAGTGGATTGGGCGTACTTCGGCACGAGTGGCCAACGCCAACACCTTTCTAACTCCAACGCCAGCCACAAGGCACATGAAAGGATAGGCCGTTAGCCAATGCTTCGTGCCTCCAAAGATCGGCGTATCGCTCGACCACCAGGGTGCGTAGTTGACGAGCACACTTAAGATCCAAAGCACCACCGCCGATCGCGGCGACCCCATAGGTATCCTAGCCAATCGGGCACTGGCTCCGAAGAGCTTGCTCCCGCGCGCAGGCCATTGCCGCACGAAAAATACGACCAAACCCACCGTGAAAAGTGTGAGCGTGACAAGCGGCACCGTACCGAGCGTCATCACCCACGCGTAACCATGCGGCATGGGGGGCTTCCAATAGGTTTGGCCCAAGAATTCCATGTTGTAGTACACATGGCCCAGGTGAAAAGCTGCGTAAGCTCGCAGGCGTGGCACCGTTTCGAACCAAATCCACGGCCACGTAAGGAAGAACACCAGGGGGCCAATAAGTAGGATCCCAAGGAGCGCCGGAGGGAAACGCCAAGGCCAAATTTGCCCAGAAATGCGCTCCAGCTTCGCCTTCGGATACGCTCCCCAGGAGGCAAAAGCTCCAACGAAGATCGCAAACAATGCACGATGGTTGAGGCACAAGCTATGAGCCAGTGCGGCAAACGGAAATAGCCAAGAGTTGTGTTTGGTGTTGAGGAAAAGGCCATACAGCAACCCCACACACAACATGCCCGCAAAGCTCCCGCGTCGGAGAGACTTCCAATACGCATAGGCCGTAAAAAGCGAAAGAGCGGCCACTGGCATATCGAAACACGCCAAGTGTGCGTGGTGAAACACGTGGGGCATGACGGCAAACAAGAGCGCTGCCACCAACGCCGCCGCGCCTCCAACTGTTTCGCTCCCCCAAAGGTACAAAAAGCCCACTCCGAGCCCGGAAAGCAGCATCGCCGGGAAGCGGAAGCTGATCCCGGGAGTGCTAAAGACACCCCACTTCTCGAATAGGAAGTGGTGAGAAAGCGCGAACAAGGATTTCATGAACGCGGGGTGTTCGCTATTCACTGACCAATAACGATCCACAACGTGCCGCTGCAAGGCCGCCCCCGGCTCTTGTAGCAGAATCGAAAACCATTGTTCGTAGCTGCTGGCCGCTTGAAAATAGAAGCCTTCGTCGCGCGCATAGCCGAGAGGTGCGCTCGTCAGAAGGAGTACTGCCGTAAAGGCCAAGCTGAGGCCCGCCGCAATGCCCATGTGCACCCAAGGAGCGCGCCTCATCGGACCTCCGCTTGGAAGCAGAAGTCCCGATTCTCAGCCTTAACGCTCGAAACTCGAAAGGTGAGCTCAACTTCCGAGGATTCTTGGGAAGAGCCGGGCAGCTCAAAGCGAAAACCCTGCCAACCCTCCGTGTCCCGCTCACGGTGGGTACCCAGCGAAACGCCATCAGCTAACACTTCCAAGCTAACATCTGAACCAACACCATCCCGTGTCAACAAGTAAGAAAGGCCCGCAGCTCCAATCACGGCACGCCCGCGGGGGACCTTGCTGAAGCTCAACTCCAAATAGCCCCCATCCGGAGGGTGCGCCCATATGCAACGGCGCGGACGAAACTCTTGATCATCCAAGATGCTGATCCCCACAAACCTATCTTCACCACCCACACATTGAAAACGCTCGCGCGGAAGAGCCGCCGGGCCACCAAGCCCACCTGTGCGCACCACTGCAGAATCACTCCAAATGCACGGCGAGCGCTCCCCCGATCCCTGCACCACCGCCACCGCGAGGAGCTCCGGAACAACGCGTTCGTTGAGGTCCGCTTTTACTGGTGCAAAGCCAGGATTCTTCAGGACTTCCACGACGAAAGGCCCGTGCGCTTCTCGCACTAGGCGAGCAAACCCTGATAGCTCGGGGGCCACCTGACCCATGCTGGTTACCAACACTACTCGTTCAAAACGAGCGAGATCCAGACGCCCGAGCTCAGCGATCGGCAGGAGCGCGTCTCCCCAAGCCGTGCGCGCTATCGGTTCGGCCCAACGCGGCGCGATGATCACAACATCCCCAGGCTTTCTCAGCGCCGTCACGCGAGCTTGTAGCGCACGATAATCGTCCAAGCCTGGTGCTCGACGGGAGAAGAACAGATGCGCCCCGAGCTCAAGCGGCCCCACCGCCAACACAAGTAGCCACCACCAGTGCCGAATCACGCGCCGAGCCTGCCACATGCGCACGCTCAACGGACAGCTGCCGGCTCAAACCAGCTCGAACTCAGCGCCAAACGTACCAAACCGTGGTGATCTTACAAATGGGTCCACAAGGGGCCTCGCTTGCTCTACCTTTCGGATCTACCGCTCGAGTCCGGCCCATGGTTTTACGCAAGCGCTCCATCGCTCCGAGCCAAACCAAAGAACACCTGCGAGTTATTGAGGCCGAAGAACGGCGGGTCTACTGGCGCCGCTGGGGGCCCTATCTCGCCGAACGCGCCTGGGGCACCGTGCGCGAAGATTACAGCAACGACGGGGAGGCGTGGACTTACTTTCCCCACGATCACGCACGCTCGCGCGCTTACCGCTGGAATGAAGATGGCATAGCCGGGATATCTGATCGGCGGCAACGGATCTGTTTTGCGTTGGCATTTTGGAATGAAAAAGATCCGATCCTAAAGGAACGCATCTTTGGGGTTGATGGCACCGAGGGCAACCACGGCGAAGACCCAAAGGAGTACTATTTTTACGCAGAAAATACGCCCACGCATTCCTATATGCGCTACGCGTACAAGTATCCGCACGCGGCGTTTCCTTATGCCGAGCTCGTCGCGAGAAACCGCGGACGATCGAAGCAAGAAACCGAGTTCGAAATTGGGGACACCTCCGTGTTCGACGAACAGCGCTACTTCGACATCTCAGTTGAGTACGCAAAGGCCGGCCCTGAGGACATTGTGATCCGCATCACCGCACACAACCGGGGGCCTGAATCTGCTCGGCTTCATATTCTTCCCACGGTATGGTTTCGGAACACTTGGTCATGGTTTCTGAAGGCGGAGAAGCCTTCGCTCCACCGTGCGCGCCCAGGTGAAGCCATGCTTCTCCTTGAAGAGCCGTATTACGGTGAACGTTACCTCTTCGCAGAGGGTACCCCAAAGTTGCTCGTAACTGAAAATGAGACAAATACTGCGCGCATTTTCAAGACGCCCAATGAAAGCCCGTACGTCAAAGACGCATTTCATGAACGGGTCGTGAACGGTCGCTTGGATGCGGTAAACCCGATCGAAGCCGGCACCAAGGCTGCTTTTTGGTATGATTTTGAGCTTGGCCCAGCACAATCACGCGTTATCTACCTACGCCTTACCGACCAAGACCTGGGCGACCGCTGGAACGAAGGCTTGGCTGAAGTGGTGGAGCTGCGCCGCGCAGAAGCCGCAGAATTCTATCAGGAAGCGATCCCCAAGCGCCTGTCGCACGATGCCAAGCATCTATTGCGTCAGGCATATTCGGGGCTCCTTTGGAACAAGCAATTCTACCACTACGTGGTCCAACAGTGGTTAACCGGGGACCCGAGCGAGCCGCTACCTCCTTTTGAACGCACGCAGGGCCGCAATGCCACCTGGCGCCATTTGCACAACGATGACGTCGTGTTCATGCCAGATAAGTGGGAGTACCCCTGGTACGCCGCTTGGGATACCGCTTTCCACTGCGTCACCCTCGCGCTCATCGACCCAGCGCAGGCCAAAGACCAGCTGATTCTCCTACTACGCGAGTGGTACATGCACCCGAACGGGCAGATCCCGGCGTATGAGTGGGCCCTCGGAGACACCAACCCTCCCGTGCACGCCTGGGCAGCACTTCAGGTTTACCGCATTGAAAAAAGGCGCTGGGGCAAAGCCGATCGCGGCTTCTTGAAGCGAATTTTTCACAAGCTGTTGCTAAATTTCACCTGGTGGGTGAACCGCAAAGATGCGGACGGCAACAACCTCTTTGAGGGTGGTTTTTTGGGGCTCGATAACATCGGTGTTTTCGACCGCAGCAAGCCCTTGCCCATGGGGGGCCGTTTGGAGCAATCCGACAGCACCGGCTGGATGGCGATGTACGCGCTCGACATGTTCTCCATAGCGCTTGAGCTTGCCGTGGTCGATTCTGCCTATGAAGACATCGCGAGCAAATTCTGGGAGCACTTTATCCACATTGCTCACGCCATCAATGATCGAGGCGGTGAAGGCGTCACCATGTGGGACGAAGAGGACGGCTTCTTCTACGATGTGCTTCGGCTTGAAAACGAAGTGGTGCCGTTGAAGATCCGTTCGCTGGTGGGCCTCATCCCCCTACTCGCAGTCACGGCACCCCAGCCTGAACAACTGAACGCGCTGACTGGCTTTGTGCAGCGACGGGATTGGTTCCTAGAGAATCGGCCAGATCTCACTGCATTTTTGGGCTCAATGATGCTGCCGGGCATGGGGCAACGTCGCTTGTTAGCCATGGTTACTCCTGAGCGCCTACGGCGAATCGCGGAAGTATTGTTCGACGAAGACGAATTCCTATCTCCCTTTGGGATCCGCTCGCTTTCGAAGGTGCATGAGAAAAAGCCCTACGTGTTCGACATTCAGGGCAAGGAGCATCGGGTTGATTATGAACCCGGCGAATCACAGACTTACCTGTTCGGCGGAAATTCCAACTGGCGAGGCCCTGTTTGGTTTCCGCTCAACTATTTGTTGATCCGAGCGCTTCTCACATTTCACGAATTCTTGGGCGATGATTTTCGTGTCGAATGCCCCACTCGTTCTGGAAAATGGCTAACGCTCGCGCAAGCCGCAGAAGAAGTAGCTCGCAGGCTTGTGAAGCTCTTCTTGACTGATGCAACGGGTAAACGCCCGTGCCACGGCAGAGATGCCCGCTTCACCGATGACCCGCACTTTCGAGAATTCACCCTCTTCCACGAGTACTTCCACGCCGATACCGGCGAGGGCCTCGGTGCGGGACACCAAACGGGCTGGACCTCGCTCCTGGCGAATTTGTTCGACGATTTCGACGATCTTATCGGGCAAGAAGTGAGGCCGAACCGAGCCCCGCGTTCACGGGGCCCCGCCTAGCCCTTCGCTTTATTTAACTTCTGCTTTGGCCTGCGCCTCGATCGCGTCCTTCAACGCATCCAAAGCTTGCTCATAGGCGGCGTCAAGCTTCTTGGCGCGCTCCTCCACCGTTGTCTGGACGTGTTCAGCTTGCTTGACCTCGGAATCTAGATTGCCAAGTGCCGCTTCAGCCGCCTTTTGGCGTTCTGCCGCGCGCGCCACATCAGCCTTGGAACGGTTGGCATCGCTCTGCACCGCTTTCGCCCGCTCCACGGTATCTTGAAGAGTACTCTTCACCGTGGAGGCTTCGGCCAAGAGCACCTGGAGATCTCTGGATGTTTGGCGCACGGCTACGTGAGTGAGGTAACTCACCTCGGCGATCTTGCCGACTTGCACCTTCAACTTCTCAACGTTCTTCTCCAGCAGTCGGTCACTGTTGTCTTCAATGTATTGAACCGCTTCGCTCTTGGCTTCGGCGCGATCCTGAAGCTGCTTCTCAACGCTCTTATCAAGCGCGTGGGCTGTGGGGCCGTACAGCTCCACGTCGCAGTTCTTCTCTTTGGCAGCAAACTGTGCAGCTCCGCCCACCTTCTGCTTGATGGTCTTCCCCTCCTGTTCGAAAAACCCCTCAACTTCCTGACGATCTGCGTAGGCGTCCACGAAGGACTGACTCTTGCCCTCCTCGTCCGCCAACGTGACGGCTACTTCTACGTCAGCCCAGTGCGGCTTATCCAACTGTGCGGGGTACGTGGGGAACTCACCCAAGGCCTGTTGAACTTGCAACTCATATTGGGTGAATTGTCCACGCAAACGGGCGAGATTTGCGGGGTACTCGCTCGCGTAGCCGGATTGGGCTGCGGAGGACACGGTGAGCGGCTCAAGCTGTTTGGATGCGCACGCGCCCAGGAACATGGCCACAAGAACTGTCAGCGAGGAGCGAAGTTGGGTCTGCATGCCGAGAGAGTGGAACGGCAGGATCGCTCAGGTCAACCGAGCTGCTCGGCAGCGACCGATTCACCCGGCCCGGCTAGGAGGGTGGGTTTGCTGGCGCGCCCGGAAAGATTCGAACTTCCGACTTTCGGTTCCGTAGACCGACGCTCTATCCAACTGAGCTACGGGCGCGTTTGGGGCGCGGACTTTTAGTCACGCCGCCCTGACTGTCAACTCCGGCGTCAGCTCGAAGAGGGGGAGCTCGGTCACCGTTTAGCACGCGGACTCTAAAATCTTTGCATAGCCGCCCGCCGCCCACGACACGAGAGCCCGGCATGCAGCCCTCCAATGCAGGAACAGGCTGAACGGCTTGCCAAAACTACACATAATTTCCAACAGTTACGTCCAAAATGCCAACTTGGCACGCGCCCTGCTTAGGTAGGGGTTACTTAGCCTTTCTCCTTGCGAGATGGGTTCTTACGGGGTCTTCGGGCCGCCGGCTTACTCAAAGAAGCTTGGCTTAGTTCTTCTCTTATCTTTTTTTCTTGGCTTACCCCTTCTTTTAGCTTCGCGTAGTGAATCCAGAGCCCGGCTTTCGCCGGGTTCTGCCGTTTTGGGGGGCACTTGCTGGTAACGCTTCCAGGTCTGCCGCCATTCCGGCGTTCAGGCTAGGCTCAGGAGCTGTGACCACGCTGGCGAGAACATGGCGAAGGGGGAGGCTGCGATTGCCAGAGCGGCTTGGGTGGGTACTCGGTTCCACACTCCTAGTGGGGTGCCTCGCTCATCGCAGCGGGAAGATCCCAAGCGCTAGCGTCCCAGCTCCAGGCGCACGGTCGTCTGCTGCTGCATCTGCCCCCACCCCTCCGTTTCCGACGGCACCAGCTCCTGGCCCCGCGGCGCCTGCGCCGCCCAGTGAGCCACCAGTTACCGCTTCCGGACCTCCCTGGCTGGGCCTCCAACTAGCAGCGAGGATCCCTAGCTTGCCAGGCGTCGACGTTCGTTCGGTCATCAGCGGTTCGCCTGCTGAGCGTGCTGGACTTCAGCCAGAAGATATCCTGCTCAGCCTCGAAGGAGTGTCGCTCACCTCGCCCGATCAGGTGATCAGCGCTGTGCGCGAGCATCGAGTCGGGGAAAGCTTGGCGATTGGCTTCGAACGCGGCGGCGAGAAGCGCCTGGTTCGAGTGAACCTTACGGCTCGCCCCAGCAACGGTGACATCGTCCGCGGTGAATTGATCGGTAGGTTAGCTCCAGAACTCGGGGTATTCGAAGACATCCAGGGGGCGCCGAAACACACGCTTCAATCGCTGCGCGGCAAGGTTGTGGTGCTTGAGTTCTGGGCGCCGTGGTGCGGAGTGTGCCGTTTCATGGTGCCCACCATGAATACCTGGCACCGCGACCTCCGAGCCCAAGGCTTGGAAATCATCGGCATCACAGCTTCGTCGGTGGAGGAATCGACCCGGACGGCGTTCCAGCTTGGCATGAAGTACCCGCTGGCTGCGGACGAATCCGGGGAGATTACCAAGGTGTACAAGGCGATGTCCATTCCGATGGTCGTGGTTATCGACCAACGGGGCACCGTGAAAGACGTGTTGGTCGGGTATTCACCCGAGCGCCTCACCGAGATGCGCGCGCTCATCGAAAAGCTGCTGCGAGAGCGCTGAGGCAAAGCCGGAAAGCTCCCGAGCTTTCACGAGGCCCCAAGGAGAGCTACCTTAGGGCGTGTATGCGCGATGACAAGCTGCGAGAGATCGTTGACGCCGTTCACGCGGGAGGCGCCGCGAAATACCACGAACAGAACCAAGCCCAAGGTAAGCTCTTTGCGAGGGAACGCGTTCGCCTGCTCTTAGATGCGGGCTCCTTCGTTGAAGACGCCGAGCTCGCCAACGCTCTCTCTCTGGATTTGCCTTCCGATGGCGTGGTAACCGGCCTTGGCAAAGTGGGTGGCCGTACCGTTGCCATCATGGCCAACGATTCCACAGTGAAGGCCGGTTCCTGGGGACAGCGCACCGTTGAAAAGATCTTGCGCATCCAAGAAACGGCCATGCGCCAAGCGTGCCCTCTAGTGTATTTGGTGGATTCTGCCGGAGCCCGCATCACCGATCAGGTACAGATGTTTCCTGGCCGCCGGGGCGCCGGACGCATCTTCTTCAATCAGGTACAGATGAGCGGGCACCTACCGCAGATTTGCCTACTTTTTGGGCCTTCTGCCGCTGGGGGCGCTTACATTCCCGCCTTCTGCGATGTCGTGGTGATGGTGGACGGCAACGCCAGTATGTACCTCGGCTCTCCGCGCATGGCGGAGATGGTGGTGGGCGAAAAGGTAGACCTTGAGGAAATGGGCGGCGCCAAAATGCATACGTCTGTGTCGGGCTGCGGGGATGTACTCGTGAAGAGTGAACCTGAGGCCATTGCCTTCTGCCAACGCTACCTTGGGTATCTTCCGAGCTCTTCTTCCCAGGCGGCGCCCCTTGCTGTTGCTACTTCCCCTAAGGCTGATGTGAAGCCGCTTTCGGAGATTGTGCTCGCCGACGAAAACAAGCCGTTCGACATGAAGCAGGTGATCGACAATGTTATTGATGCCGACAGCTTCCTCGAAATCAAGGCGCGTTTTGCCAAAGAGATGATCACCGGCTTGGCGCGCATTTCAGGGCGCGTGGTGGGGGTCGTGGCCAATCAGCCCAAACATTTGGGCGGAATATTATTCGTGGATAGTGCCGACAAAGCAGCGCGCTTCATTTGGTTGTGCGACGCCTTCAATATCCCTCTGCTCTTTCTCGCGGACGTTCCGGGCTTCATGATCGGTACCAAGGTAGAGCGCCAGGGAATTATCCGCTCCGGGGCAAAGATGATAGCTGCGGTGAGCGAAGCCACAGTGCCCAAGATCAGTGTGGTGGTGCGAAAGGCATATGGTGCGGGGCTTTACGCAATGTGTGGGCCAGCCTTTGAGCCCGACTGCTGTTTGGCGCTCCCCACCGCGTCTATCGCCGTTATGGGGCCGCAAGCCGCCGTGAACGCGGTGTATTACAACAAGATCCAAGCTGTGCCTGAGGGAGAAGAACGCACGCGTTACGTGGAAGCGCTGCGCGAAGAATACCGAGAAGATGTGGACCTTTTGAAGCTGGCCAGTGAGTTGGTGGTCGAAAAAATCGTACCGTTCGAAGGCTTGCGGAACGAACTCACTCAACGTTTTACCTATTACGCGGAGCAGCCGCGGCGAGCTCGCCTCAGCAAGAAACACATGGTTCCGCCGGTCTGAACCAAGGGGCTAGCTGTAATGACGAGAGGCATTTCAATGCAGCGCATGAAGCCTCAACCGCTGGTAACGTTAAAGCTCGGGAAACTTCGCACACTGCTCATCGGTGGATTGGTAACTTCCACCCTGGCCTGGCCACACCGAGTGCGAGCGGAGCTCCCTTTTCGTCAGCTCGTAGTCACGCGCCACGCCCCACTAGACCGCCATGCTCTGCCGAAGGCGTTTGAAAATACACACAATAGGTCGATTTCGCTCTTGGTTACCCATGCAAAAGCTCCAGAATTTTCGAGCGCTGGGCTTTTTCAGATCACACCCGGGCTGAGCAGTGTAGAAGTTCCCACGAGCCAACTTTCTCGTTGGGTTGAGGGGCACCCTGATTGGCAATGGCAATGGGCACCGCGGCGACGCTTGTTGCTGGACCAAGTTGAGCCATTTGTTCACGCGCGCGCAGCGCGTCAAGATTCCGGATTAACCGGCGTTGGCACCCTCATAGGAATCATCGATTCCGGAGCGGACGTAACACATCCTGACCTGCGCCACGCCGACGGCACCACCCGCGTGCGGCGGTTGCTGGATTTTTCGACACCTCCTCGCGGCCTCGCTCGCGATCTTGAGAATGAGTACGGCTGCACTTCTTCGGGCCAGTGTTCTGTTCTCACGGACACCGAGATCAATGCCTTCCTCAAGGCTGGGGACACGGAGCGCCTCCCTTTGGACGTATTGGGTCACGGCACACACGTTGCGTCCCTGGCGGCGGGTAACGGAGCTGCCGATCCCCGCTTCGTCGGTGTGGCACCGGAGGCAGATCTTATCGTTGCTAGAGTTACGCGCGATCAAAGCGGCGGTGTCTTAGATGCCGACGTGCTTCGGGCCGTGAGCTTCGTGTTCCAAGAGGCCGCAGCGTTGGGTTTGCCGGCCGTGGTGAACCTGAGCCTGGGCAGCGATTTTGGCCCCCACGATGGCTCAAGCGAGCTGGAGCGAGCATTGGCTGGATTTGTGGGCCCGGAGTTCAAAGGGCGGAGCATTGTAGTGGCAGCTGGCAATAGCGGCGCCGTGTATTCCGGCATCACGCAGCGCTACCCGGGCCCTTTCGGTATTCACACAGAATCCTTCGTTGCTCGAAATGGCGGGAGCCTGATCCCCGTGCTCAGCCCACATACGCTTTCTCCGACCACCCGAGCCACCGTCTTCACCTGGCTGAGCTTCTTGCCCGGGGACAGCGTTTCCATCGGTGTTGAAGATGGCAGCGGCACCGTGGCACCACCGGTTGCCCCCGGAGCTGCCGGTACATTCACGAAGGGCTCCCTTGAGATCACAATCTTGAACGGCACTGCAAAGGGCAGCTCGGCAACCGCTGCTCCCCAAGAGGGCAGCTCGGCAGCCTCTGCGCCCGAAGAGGGCTCGGCCATCGTTATCTTGGATGGCTCTTGGCCAAGCGGGAGCGTTTTTGGGTTGCGGCTGGTGGGTCACGGTACGGCTCAGCTCTGGCTGGAAAGCAGCGGGGATCTGTTGCCGGGAGGGGCCACTCCGGGCGCGCTTTTCCCGAACGCTCAGCGCGCAGGGACCATTTCAATCCCTGCGGCCCAGTCGGAATTGATCGCGGTGGGGTCGTCGACACATCGCACAGCATGGACCGACTACGCAGGCACGAGCGTGCCCGTTTCGATCTTTGGCATGGACGCCGAGCCGCTGGATTCCAAGGCCGTGTTCAGCGCCGAAGGGCCCAATGCCTGGGGCGACCTGAAACCCGAGATCCTCGCACCTGGGCTCGGTGTTGCGGCCGCTTTGTCCGCCCAGGCGGACCCACGTGGGGGCAATCGACGGAGCGAATTTGGGGGAGCTGGCTTGTGTGAGAAGCCACAAGAAGAGTGTTTCGTGTTGAGCGACAACTACGCTGTGTCTGCCGGCACATCTATCTCGGCGCCTTTGGTCGCCGGTGCCGTAGCGTTGCTGCTTGAGCGGAACCCAAACCTCACCCAACCTGAACTGAGAAACTCATTAATTGCTAGTTCTCGCCTGCCAAAAGTAGCTGATGGACTAAAAGCCGGCCCGGGAGTGCTCGACATAGCGCAACTTCTCACACCTCCCCCCATCACAAAAGAGCCACCACAGGTAGACGCCGCACGTAGCTGGCTAAGCCTTTCGAGCAGCTTTATTCGCCCCGCAGGCCGCTCACGCTTGGTGGCAACAGCACAGCTTCGCGACAAAAATGGGAACCGCGTCCGTTTGCCCCTAAGCGATATTTCGCTAACGGCAACCCCAGCCACGCTGCTGGAGCCGGTTTCGGAGTTAGCACCTGGTGCGTGGCAGGCGGCCTTCACGGCCCCCGAGGGTAGCGCAGCGGAGGCACTGCGTGTGCACGTGAGTGTGCGAGGGCAGAAAATCGCCGAAACAACTCTACCTATCGCCGTGGATGATAGCGCGGCAAAACATCCGTTCTCGGCGCGGGGCGGCTGTGCAGTGGCTTTTAGCAGAGCTTCGGATGGCGCGAACGCCCAGCAACCTGCGTTCTTTGATTCAGCCATCCGATTAACGGCTTGGGCGCTGGTTGGGCTTTTGACAATCCGGCGCCGCTATTCGGCAACCTTGGCCAAATAGACAGTACAGCCGTGGGGCTCAAAAGGGCCCACATCTGGATCGAACGGCTGCTCAAGCAGGCGCCGGAGCCTATCGCGCTGCCCCCCTGGAAACACCCGGACGCTTTGAGAACATCCAGGTAACGACTCCACAGATCTGCGTAGCCCATTCGGCGACCCTTAGCCATTCGGGGAGCCTAAGGGTCCGCCCCGGTGGTGGTGGTGTTAGGCCGCACCTTACCGCAAAGCACAGAGGAGGCACGACGCCCAATCAGGTGGCGGCCACTGGCTAACCCGGACACCCTAGGAAACACCGGAGCACACCTCTACAGCGCCTAATCGCGCTCCGACAGAGTTGGCACGCTCCTTTCGATGAGCGCCCCCGATGGGGCACCCCGCGCTCGCTCACGGCCATGCTGCTGCCGCTCGCAGCGACGGCTACGCTCGTCGCAAACCGGAGCAAACGGTGCTCTACCAGGCAGTGGCCGAGCATTGGCCCCCGTTCCGCGAGCGGCTCGAAGAGCTCGGCGGATTGCCAAAGTTCGTGGTGGAGGAGATGGACGCCTATCTCACCTGCGGCATTCCGGCATCAGCCTCTTTGCCAAACAGCGCGTCGACGGCCGCGACCGCCGCCAACTCGAGCGCCTCTGCCGTTACATCACCCGGCCCCCCGTGGCCCAAGACCGTCTCGAAGAGCGCTCCGATGGCCGCTTCGAGCTCACGCTCAAGTCCGTCTGGAAAGACGGCACTCGCGCCGTGCTCTTCGAGGGCCAAGACCTCATCGCTCGCCTCATCGCCGCCATCCCTCCACCGCGTTTTCACCTGATGCGGTATCTATGAGTGTGGTCAAGGGAAATGTTGTTGTGACTCCGGTTTTGGAGCTTTTTTTCTCAGGCGGGTGATGGTTGTTCGGTTTGCCTTGGCCGCCCTTCTCTCCGCCTGGGATGGCGCGGTCGGAGTCGGGATTCCCGCCTCGAGGCAGACCTTGTCGAGGGTCGAGGGGATCTGGCCG